>CAYHPL010000057.1:0-1500 GCA_964358705.1 uncultured Chitinophagales bacterium | reverse complement strand
CATACTGAAATGTTGGGTAATTTCAATTTTTCGTTTATCGGTTTCGATGTACTCTTTCTCTAATTGCAGCAATTGCAACATCAGGCGTTCACCTGCAAGTAATCCAACTTTTTCACTGTTCCAATTATCAGTACTAATAAAGTTGGTGTTAAACTGTGTGCCAAACCGTTCAAATTCAAAAGCTTGCTGTGCCTGTAAGGCAAGGTCGTTGGCTAAGTTAAATGCCATTCGATATAGTTTTTGCAACTGCTGTACTTGAAAAGTATAATGTTGGTAATTTGAAAATTTAGTAGTATAAAAATCATACAATTCTTTATACTGTTCAATATTCGCATTGTGTATCTCCAAATCAAATTCAGCCATTGCTACAGATATTTCAGATGCTCTTATCTGTTCTGCCATACCCTTGAGTTCTTGAGTAGCTGTTTCCATTTGGAATTTCCACTCTTGTTCACGTCTTTGATGAGATGCTTCTAAACCTGCGAGAATAGCTACATTATCAGCAATTTGTGCTGTTGCTTCAGCAGCGCTAGCAAACCTGCTAGCACTATCTCCCAACTCAAATCCACCGTATTTCATTGCAAAAGGGCTACCTAGCTGCGGTATAAGCCGAAAAGCACCTGATAACAGTTGAAGCACTCCCTCAGTGATTCTAATCGTTCCCGATGTCCATTTAGCTATCTGCTCAATATTTTCCCATTCAATTAATCCCTCTTCAATAAGTCCTTCGTAATGAGCTTTTCTTTTCTCCACATTAGTCTTGCTTTCTATTAGACTTGCATAATTAGCTCTGGCTTGATCAATTTGTCGTTTCTTGTTCTTTGTGGTTAAAATCAAAATATTCTGTTCATGCCTTGCCCGCAGCAAGGTTAATTCCTCTCCGTCCCTTTTTTCAATGGCAGCAAACAAAGCTCCTCCAAAACTTTGTACGGCATTGCAAAATTGTTTGGCTTTTTCAACTAAGTAAGTGAAACGATAATTTGGAAGTTGAGCATTAATTGCTGCCAATATTTCGTCAAAAGACATTCCACCTGCAACCATTCGAGCAAGAAGTGCCGGATCAATTTCCGGAGCAAAAGCGGGCATGAGTTTTTTCACTCCGTTAATATCCAGACAGTTATTTAATTTAAAGATACGATCATTTACCCTGTCCCAATACTGTATAAAATCCTTGTTGTGTGGGAAACAGAAAATTAAATCTACATCGATATCAAAATAAACTATTGGCTTTATTGGTCTTCCTTGTGCTTTATCTATTTTTAAATCGTCTTTTCTCCCATGTTTTGAAATTTCCTTCATTCCCTTATCACTGTCGATCGCCTTTTCCTTGTGAGCATTCATTTTTTCTGATGATTTCAGGTTCGATTTTTTTCCGCTTTTTGTGTGATAGGAGTATGACACGGGTGTAACCGTAAAAAGGTTGTATATAAAATCAGAATTTTCATTCACATCGATATCAGAATAAGTCAGAACTTTAGTCTCCTTGCACTTACCTACTTT
>CAYHPL010000056.1:0-1730 GCA_964358705.1 uncultured Chitinophagales bacterium | reverse complement strand
ATTACAATGGTGGATGATGTAAGTCCTGATACTTGGAGTGATAACGTTTATGTGCTCAATACACTCAACTTCGAAGAGAATAATACACTTGATGTTCGACCAGGAACAAGAGCAATTATCAACCCTTCATCTGGCTTGAATTTTAATGGAGGTAGTTT
Source organism: uncultured Chitinophagales bacterium (assembly GCA_964358705.1). Taxonomy (GTDB): domain Bacteria; phylum Bacteroidota; class Ignavibacteria; order UBA10030; family F1-140-MAGs086; genus JBBTJF01. The sequence continues at coordinate 1,572 of CAYHPL010000056.1, read as the reverse complement.
GAACGTGAATGGAGAAGAAAATAATCAGGTGTATTTTTTACCGCAAAGTGAATCGAATACGTGGAACGGTATTTCATTTGGAGTATCAGCAGGAAACAATATTGAATATGCAAATATCTCCGCTGCATCTACTGCAATTTCTACATTATATAACAACGGGGCAAACATACAGCATTGTAACATTAACGGAGGAAATATTGGTATTTATCTTTACAGAGGTGAACAAGAGCCATACGCCAATATTCCTGCAACAATAAAATTTAACACAATATTGAGTACTGCAAATACAAGTGTTTTAGTTGATAGGGGAGCATCGGGTATCGTGCTTCAGGATAATATTCTTGATGGCGGTGATATAGGAATGTCCTTTGTAAATTCTTCACCTATTCGCATCACTCAAAATAAAATTTACAACCAACAAAAATTTGGTATCTATATTGCCAACGCATCTCCCTCATTTATTGATGAAGGATTACAAACAAACAATTGTATTACTGGAAACGGTATTGGCGTTCAGGTAGAGAGTTACTCAACTCCAGTATTTGGTCTTGATAATATTCCGGGATATAACAGTATTAATAAAAATATTTCGTATCAGTTTTATGTGACTGATGCGTGCGATGTACAAGCGCAGTACAATTATTTCCGTGATGGTAATCCGATACCTGAAGATTTTTACATAGATGGTTCTTCACGTCTTATATGGGAACCTGCATTAGAATCTGACCCCAATGAATGTAGTACTGGAAAAAAATCATTTTCTTATAACGTTGCTCACAAAGGAAATGATGGCGGGCGTTTATCTAATTTTCACGATGACCCGCGCGTAAAGCAAGCAATACAACATCGCATTCAAGGTCAATACATAACTGCAATTGGAATATTAAAATCTATTATCAATACTACTCCTGAAATAGATTTTATCCGATGGGCAATTCAGGAGTTGCTTGCCAATTTTCAAATGATTAAAAATCCCAACGCAGGAAATACAATTTCCAATTATCTCCGCGCACGTATTCAAGCAACAAATAACTGGGAAATCAAGCGTGCTATACGGGACGCACTTGCAGGTACTTATCTCCACGAACGAAATCATATTTCTGCACTCAATGCATTAAATGAAAGTATTCAACTATATCCTAATACGACGAGTGAATTATTAGCGTTGTATGGAAAAGCAAGTCTTGCCATAAACGTGTTGCATAATGTTTCGCTCGCAGAAAATACTTTGCAAGTTCTTCAAACAAAATATCCCGCAGAAGAATTAACTATACTTGCTCAAGCCCTTGTTGAGAACAGAACTAACAAAACGGTTAATCAATCGTCTGTTGCTAATAATGTTACCAAGCATTTATTAGGTAAAGAAATGATGACAAAATTTGGTTTAGAACAAAATTACCCCAATCCGTTTAATCCGACAACAACAATACGATTCACGATTCACGAACCACAAATCACGACATTGAAAGTATTCAATATTCTCGGAGAAGAAATTGCAACATTATTAAACAACGAACCAATGCAAACCGGGAAACACGAAATACAATTCGATGCCACAAACTTACCAAGCGG
>CAYHPL010000055.1:0-1757 GCA_964358705.1 uncultured Chitinophagales bacterium | reverse complement strand
GCGCAATATTTATTTCACAAATATTGTAAAATATGATACTAAAAACTATTATTGAATAACGCATAAAAAATTAAAATTGTAAAAAACTATTTTGGATTCCCCTCTCTATTTCAGCACCATCAATTTCTTCGATACACCTGCTACGTATATTCCGCCTTCGCTCAAAAAATTTATCCGGTAAAAATACACACCCGTCGAAAAATTAGAAACATTCAATTGCAGTGTGTATTCTTTGTCTTTCTCTACATTGATGGATTCGCCGGAAATTACTTTCTTTCCCAAGACATCATACATTTCTAATGTTGCTCTTCCGTTTGCATTTGCTCGGTATCGCAGGTTTGTAGTAGGATTGGAGGGATTGGGATAATTATCCAATACTGTTATACCCGTTTTCCCGCGTTCGTTCGTAATGTTTTCTCCGTGTTCCGGTTGCTGTGCAGTCAGTGATAATGTCCGAATAGAATTGGCATTATACGCGGGACCCTGTGGAGTAAATTCAAACCAGCCTACGGCGGAAAAAGTATTTGTCGTACTAACAACGGAACTCCCTGCGTGATCAGAATTTGGTGTCAATAAAACTTCGGGACACCATGTACTGCCTTTATTTAATGATGAACGTGATTTTATGCGTCCTATAAATGCCGGATTGGTTAATATCATATCCCAGACTACTGTTACGTTTGTACCTGTATTAATATCTGTTCCAACAACCTGATGATACGGTTCAAATGGCCAGCTTGCATTGGGCTGCTGTGTCAATAGATTTTCGCTTTGCCATGTTTTTCCGAAATCATAAGAATGACGTTCTATAACACTCCAGCCAAAAAAATTCATACTGCCATATTTCCCATCAAGCCACACACAATATACTGTCCCATTCTTCGATGTTGTTATACTCGGGCTGGTGGAAGAGTATCCGTCGGCGGTAGAAAGTACCGTTTCTTTTTTCCAACTCTTCCCGAAATTTTTTGAGATGCGGTGGACAATTTCTCCCCCTTTAAATAATTTCTTCCCGTATTTAACATAGACGTAATGAAAGTTTCCCGGTGATATTTCAAGCCGCGCTTCCTCCTGACTCGGTACTTTCTTTTTTGTCCACTTCCAGGAAACCCCCGCATTGAGAGAATAGAGAATACTCATTTTTCGTTTCAGCCGCTTGGAGAGATACACAATACCAATCGTATCTCCGCAAAGAGCGGCATTATTAATACCTTCCGCTGAATCACCATCGGTCAGAATATTCACAGGACACATCCACTCCGTTCCGGAATTTGTTGATTTGAGCATCCAGAGCGCGCTGAAATTTGATTTCGTTCTCTCCACAAAAAAAATATATACATCCTTATCATTCGCAAGCATTGTAACTCTGTCAACATTGTATCCGGTCAAAAAAGTATCTGCTATAAGTTCTCGCGTCGGTTCAAAAGTTAATCCTTTGTTTGTAGATTTTGAATATGCCATTCGGTAACCTTGCTCATACCAGACTGTATGCACAATACTGTCGCGTTGTATCGCAGTCCGTAGATCCATAGCATCTGACGCAGAGAGTTGCTGAATGGGATATAATGAAGAACTATCTGTACATCCGTCGCTCTGCAATGAATTGGTCATTGCATTAGATTTTGAATAATCATAGTTTTTATTATATGAATACTCAGAGGGTAAGTGACGACGTACCTGTGCAATTACAATTGTGCTGAGAATAATTATTGCCAGCGCTATATTTAAAAATATTCTAATCGTAGTCATTATACATT
>CAYHPL010000054.1:0-1778 GCA_964358705.1 uncultured Chitinophagales bacterium | reverse complement strand
ATTTTAGAGCTTCCTCTTCTGAAAGATATCCTTTATCCTCAAAAGGTTTTAGTGTATATGATTTCATTTCCTCTTCACCTCTTGCTTATAATCATCAACCCAGTCTGCGCCAATTCCTTTAGCTTTTAATTCGTCTTTTATACTCCTTATTTGATAAGAAATATTTCTTTCTTTCAATTTATTTTCTGTGCTGTCTGATTTAGGGCTTCTAACTTCATTTCCATTTATATTACAAACAATTATCTCAGGCTCTTTGCCCTCAACCATTGCAGGAATGTAATCCTTTACAATATTGACAGATTCTTCAAGCTTATTGACAGTTGTATCCATCATTGCTTGTTTTCTTCCAGCGTATTCCTCTTTGCAGACATTTTCATTTAAGTTTCCGTGATAAGTTGTAAATCTGAAAGCTTGCAAAGCTGCATCAAATGGACTAATCTCTACATTTTTTCCAAATTTCAAGCTTGCAATATATGAAAGTGCATAAGCTAATGGTGCAATTGAATCAACTGTTCTTTCAGATGAGCCTTTTAATAAATTACATAACCCTTCATTTTTGCATCCCTTTTCGCATTCAACACACTGCATTGGGAAAGCTGCGCCTTTTTCATTATATTTGTCTTTTTCACAATAGCTCAATCCATTGTCTATTAAAAATTCAAAAGCAGACATATAAGGGTCATCAGCTTTCATAGCAATAATATCTTTATGCGCTTCAATAATTTTTGAACTTATATCGCGAGGCTCTGCCATATCAACACGAGGGCTTTTTTTCCTTTTTCTAATATCTATCTTATCCCTTGGTGTTGGGCTGAAATCCTTGTGATCCAAATCAATAGTCAAGTGAGCTCTGTTAAGCAAAGCTCTATCAAATTCAAATGTTCCTGAAAAATCTCCATTGAGCTTATTCAAGTTTGCAGTAGCAATAAATAAGGTGTATCCATCCTGCCCTAATCTATATCTTGTTCCATTAAATGTATATTTGCCATCAGCAAGGTCAAAGAACTCATTCTGTTTTGGCTTAGGCGCACGATTTAATTCATCAACACAAAGGCAGACTCTTTTTATACGCTCTTCCTTAAGCTGTCTTGCTGTATCGCTGTCATAACCTTTTGTTAAATCAACTTTTGAACGGACAAATAAATCTTCTATTTCAAAATTAGGCCTTCCATCAGCCCAGTTTGCATTGCCAAAATCATTATTATCTCCGCCAAAATGGCTCCATGCAATATCTGAGATAAGCTGAGTTTTACCTTTACCAGTATCTGCTACAAAAAGCATATTCAAGCCAGCTAATTCAGCAGCATAAACAACATCTGTTAATGATAGTTCTATTGTTTTGACTTCGTCTCCAATTTTAGCAGGAAGCCTTACAGCTGTGTTGGTGTTAGTATAATGATTAACTAATTCACCTTTGCTATTATAATCTGGAAATTTTAAATCATCGTAAGTTAGTTTTGTCATTTTTCTTCTCCCTCAAGCATTTTCTTGACTGCAACCTCAAATAAGTGTGATTGATTTCTAAATGTGCCATCTCTTAATTTTGCTTTTACTTTAAGCATTGTTTCTTCGTCAATTGTGATGCTGGCTTGATGTTTCATTTTCTAGCCCCCGAATTTTTTTGCGATGCGCCTGCGGCGCCAATACGCACCCCACGAGAACGACCACTGCTGATGAGGAAGTCGCTGAAGCCATAGACACGGAATCCACCATTGAAGTAGTAGAACCCAGAGGCCTTTTCAGGATATTGCACTCTATCTTGAGCAGACCATACTTTA
>CAYHPL010000053.1:0-1916 GCA_964358705.1 uncultured Chitinophagales bacterium | reverse complement strand
AAATCCCCAATAAATAAAACTTGACAACGCAAAAGGCGCTTTCGTTGCCCGCAATCCTACCAATTTCGCTCCGACATTCACTTCCCATGCTAACGGGTGACACCGAAATTATTTCGTAAAATTGCCATGCTCTCTGCAAGGCCGAGTAATGGACTGTTGCGTAATAGCACGGGTGCCAGTCTGGTTGGGATGTGTGTGATGACTTCAGTGGTGGCTCCGATTTCGGAGACCCCGTTCAGAAAATTCTCGTTACTACATCGCATCTCCTTAGAGCTTTTTTTTATTAATCTCTTAAACCAATTAAAATGAAAGACAAAAAGATTTCAATGGACATTGTTAATCCCAATGCTGCAGGGATTGACATCGGTAGCCGTTCTCACTTTGTTTCCGTTGGACAAGGAGAGGAGGATGTAAAAGAGTTTGGTGTTTTCAATGAAGACCTCAAAGCCATTGCTGTTTGGCTCAAAGAGAATGATGTGAAAACCGTGGCAATGGAAAGCACCGGAACTTATTGGCAAAGTCTGTTTGCGGTATTACAGGCAGAAGGATTTCAAGTAATTCTTTGCAATGGTAAATTTACCAAGAACATTAAAGGCCGTAAAAGCGATGTGCAGGATTGCCAATGGATTCAGAAACTTCACGCCATTGGTATACTTACCGGCAGTTTTCTGCCTGATCACACAACAGAACAATTACGAACTTATTGTCGCCATAGAACTAATCTGGTTGATCAGGCCGCTGACACAGTTCGTAAAATGCAGAAGTATTTACGTTTGCTTAATTTAAGATTAGATGTAGTGGTAAATGATCTTTGTGGTATTACCGGAATGTCAATACTCACTGCTATTTGCCGGGGAGAAACAAATCCTGAAAAACTTGCTTCGCTACGAAATGGGAATTGTCGCAAATCAGAAGAAGAAATTGCAAAAGCTTTACAAACTAATGGGCGTAAAGATTACCTCTTTGCTTTGAAACAAGAATTGGAGATGTATAATCATCTGCAATCAAAAATCACTTTATGTGATAAAGAAATTGAAAAAATGCTCAATGATCAAATAGAAAATAATGATGAAAAGAAGCAACATTATATAGACAAGAAAACGCACAAGCGTATCAATAAAAACACACCGAAAAATATTGATCTCAACCTACTGAGTTATCAGTATTTTGAAGGCGTGGATTTATTGGCAATTGAAGGTGTTAGTCATGCCACAACCCTCACATTGATGAGTGAAGTAGGATTGGAAGGCATAAAAAAATTCTCAACCGCTAAACAATTTGCAAGTTGGTTAAGACTTTCTCCAAACAATAAAATCAGCGGAGGAAAAGTACTATCCCATAAAATTCCCAAGGGAAGTAACCGAATGAAAATTGCTTTGCGAAATGCTGCTAATTCTATAGGAAACCTAAAAGGTTCTACACCGTTGGCGGATTTTTTCAGACGAATAAATTTCAGAAAAGGACGAGTATCTGCCATCAGTGCTACAGCAAGAAAATTAGCTGTCATAATTTGGAACATGGTTATCAAAAAAGCACCTTACATAAATCCCGAGAATTATCTATTCCTGGACCAGAAAAGGAAACTAAAAGTGGTGGCACGCATCAAAAAACAAATTGATAAATTTGCTTTGACTAATCAAGAACTCGGAATTGTAACTGCTTAATTTACATGGACAATTTAAAACGTTAGTCAGAAAATTTTAATATTTGGGGACTCGCATACTTAAGTTTGCCTGCCAGCCTACCTATCTCGCTCCGACATTGACTTCCCATGCTAACGGGGGACACCTGGACAATTATATTTCGTAAAATTGTATGCTCTTTGCAAGGCCGAGTAATACATTGTTGCATAATAGCACGTGTGCCAGTCTGGTTGGGATGTGTGTGATGACTTCAGTGGTGGCTCCGATTTCGGA
>CAYHPL010000052.1:0-2991 GCA_964358705.1 uncultured Chitinophagales bacterium | reverse complement strand
GAAGGAGGATAGAGAACTTTCCACCCAGCGTGCCAAAACAAAGACGGTGGATACGATTATTGCAGAATTTAAAGATGCGGTACGGACGCACGAGGGAACTATTCGCGGCAAGTTTCACGCAGGAAGTCCCGAATACATAAAATTTTTTCCGCACGGCATAACGGAATATGACATAGCAATCAAAGCGAATATCAAAACATTAATGGATAGGATGGCGCATTTTGCGGCAGAATATGAAGCGCAGTTAGGCGGCGAACTGCTCCAGATTTTTGAAACGCTCTACAACGAGTATAAAGCGGCACGGGGAGTACAATTGGATGCGATAGATGTTGTGGATGCGGACAGACAGGCAACATCGGTGAAGCGCGACGTGGTGGAAATACAAGTGATGAGAAACGTTCTTGCGCTTGCTGATGAATATCTTGGTGAGCCGGAAATGGTGGAAGTGTTTTTTGACCAAACAATTATCCAACCGGATAAGAGCGGCACTGCAACATTCTGGGAAGGGAATGTGAATGCAAGCGCAACGGTTACAATTGTAGAGCGCTCGTTTGCAACGGGAACGCAATTGGTGTTGCGCAATACGGGTGCGGCGCAGTTATCATTTTGTCTTGCTGCTGCGGCAGGGATTGCGTGCGGCGAAAATGCTATTGTGGTGGATGGTATGTCCGAGAAGCAAATCGGCGTTGATGATTTGGGCAATATTGTGAATATGTTCCTGAATGTAACGAATATGGATGCGAGCAATGAAGGACGGTGGGAAGTGGAGATTGTGTAGGGGGTGAGGGAGGAGAAGGGAGCGGGGAGAAAAGAGAAATTGCTGAACGCTAACTGCTAACTGCTAATTGCTAACTGCTAATTGCTAATTGCCCTATATTACACCAATAATTTTTTTGGTGAACGATACTTACAATGAATACACAAACGATAATGAAAATATTATTACTGCTCGCGTGCGTTGCGATGTTGCAAACATGTAAAGAGAAACCGGTGGACAACAATGATGACGACAAACCCGGACGCCGTGATTATACTTGGACGATTGATACGCTCTCCTACCCGGGAAGTTTACAAACAACTATGCGCGATATGTATGCAGTGAATGAAAATAATATTTATGTAGTAGGACATAATGAAGTTGGATATGGAAAGATGTACCATTACAACGGCTTAAAATGGAGCGATGTTAAGTTAACACAATCACAGGGAGGAAACATACTTGGAGGAATAGACTTGTCAGCGATTTACGGATTTGGTGCAAATGATATTTGGGCAGTAGGTTATCGTGATTACTATGACCCGGTGCATCACCAATCACACGATTCTACATTAATAATACATTACAATGGAACCCAGTGGAATGAAGCGGAAATAGAATATGGACGCGGTGAGTTGCAGGGAGTCTGGGGAAGTTCGCCTAATGATGTATGGGCGGGAGGAATTTATGGAGCACTATATCATTACAATGGGGCTACATGGACAAAGGTACATACAGATACAAGTTTGTGGTTTTTAGATTTTGGAGGAAAGAAGAGTGAACAGTATGCCCTTGCTTACAATAGAAAAGACACCGTTGGTTATTTTGCTACAATACATTATTTGCTTTCTTATAAAGAAACAATCTGGACAATTACTGAGCAATTTGCTGAGATCCCAAATGCACGATGGACTTTTGGACATTATTCAATTTGTTACATTGATAAAGAATTTTATAGTATCGGTTATGGAATATTTAGGAAAAGAAATAACAGTTGGAATAAATTAATTAATACTGGTGCAAATACTTTCCTTAATGTGTTTGGAACGAGAATGAAAAACATTTATGCTATTGGAGTTTATGGCATAACCTACCACTTTAACGGCAACGATTGGAAAGAAATACAAGAATTATATAATACCTCAATATCATATTTTAGTTCAGGTTGGACGAATGAAAAAGAAGTGTTTATTCTTGGCAATGATAATTATAAAACATATATCTATCACGGAAAGTAGAAAGGGATAAAAAATATGAGATGAACCCAAAAATAAAACCACAGACTATGTTCGAGCATCGCCTGTGGCATAAGAGCAAAAATTAAGGCAAGATGTTTGACTATTCCAATTTATTGGATTAGTGCGCCTTTTTTATTTGCAGTCATAAAATATTAAACATCAATCTTTAAATCAAATTTTTTTAAACAATTTTAAAAGGTCACTACAATGAAAAAAGCATTTAATTATTTGTTAAATAGTATTCTCTTATTATTTTTATGTATTTCAGTTTCATATTCAAACGACTTCTTTGCCGCGGCAATGAGGTATCGCTATTATTCGGATCCTCCAGGTCCTCCATGGAGATACGAAAATAATCTCGCATATTATTCAGTTGGTAAAGAATCGCAATATATATATTGGTTGAGTTATCGTGATGAAACATTTCGTACAATTTTTTCAAAAGATGTAAGCACAATAAATTCAGGAGCAATTGCCAAGAAAGCAACGGTAAAAATAAAATTTAGTCTTGAAGGAAATAATATCGCAAAGAATGCACAATTGGTTTCCTTTCCGTCAGGTCCATGGATTACATTATCAGGATGGGATGTTTTTAATTCTTCCAATAATTCAGTTATTTATCGAGAGAACATTAATACTGGTATCACAACAGTACAGGATATTGTTTTTTCACGTAATAATGTAAATGACGTTCCATTTCTCAATGCGATTTCTTCCGCTTTAGGTAATCAATATTTTAATTTTTGTGTACGATTAACAGCGGCAGATGAAGCAATTAATCTGACACGTGCAGACATATTGTTGCTTTCATTGGATATTGAGTGGGAAACAAAGGACGTTACTGTAAAAAACAACTTTGATGGAGGAAAATTTACAATTGATGCTGGAACAGATTATGAACAGACCTATGAAGATGTAGAAGAACCAGGAATAGTTTTCCCGTGGTTAAAAAATAGCACTCATAACTTGCTTGCGTACGATAATCAAACTCCACCT
>CAYHPL010000051.1:0-3507 GCA_964358705.1 uncultured Chitinophagales bacterium | reverse complement strand
ATTTTGATAATATTCCTCGTGGAATTCAATTATATCAAAATTATCCCAATCCATTTAATACACTGACGAATATTGAATTCAATACATCAATGTACGGATTCGTAAGTTTGAAGGTATATAATATATTTGGACAAGAAGTATCTACAATTACCGAAAATATGGTTTTTCCAGGTGTGCATCACGCAAAATGGGATGGCAAAGAGTATCCAAGTGGTATTTATATACTGCGACTCAGTACTATACAAGGAATTCAAACGAAGAAAATGATTTTACTTCGATAATCATCAGAATAAAAATGAGAAAATAAAAATGAAACTTTTCACGATAATATTTCTGTTCACATTTCAAACGATGTACGTGAGTGCACAACCACCAGAGAGTTTTTTTCCTACACAGGTGGGTAATCTCTGGCAGTACTATGGGGCAGTAAGTCTTTGGCAGGACTGGAGTATTTTACAAGATTCCGTTGCGAGCGATGGGTATCGGTACCTCTACGTAGGCTTCCCGCACTATCCTGGCCAAGAGCGTTGGAATTACAGACTTGATAGTGCATTTAGTGTGTACAGAGGTGCAGGTGGATGGGGAGATACGCTATACCGGCTTGCTGCTGATTCTGGTGATGTATGGTCACGTGCAGGCAGATACTACACTTGGGTTATTAACGTATACCAAGATATCATTTTTGGAAGAACGGCCACCGTAAAAGTAATTCGATCGGGTCCAATTCATCCAGACTCTGGAGGCAGTGGCTTTTATTTCACGGAACAGCACCTCGCAAGTGGTTTTGGTGTAATCTACCATTGGGAAGAACCAAGCGATGTTGCATTCTTAAGCGGATGTATAGTTGCGGGTGATACATTTGGGATTATTACTTCGGTACCTTCGGCTTTGGATCAATTCCCAGAACATTTTGCTATAAGTCAAAATTTTCCGAATCCATTTAATCCTTATACCACTTTTGAATATTCTATCCCGACTGAAACATATATCCGTTTGTCCGTCTATGATATATTGGGGAGCGAGGTTGCAGTCTTGATTGATGAGAGAAAATTACCAGGAAATTACAAGGTCGTTTTTGATGGTTCGAATCTTTCAAGTGGTGTCTACATTGCGAGGATGAGAGTTGATGGTCAGATACTCACCAGAAAAATCACGCTAATAAAATAAGTAACACCTATAATTCACAAAATTCATTCACTATTTAATAATCTTTACTATGAATACATTAATCACTTTTGGGCGATTTGTTTTTGCCATTTGCCTTCTTCTCTTTTCCGCTTTGTGCTTTGCCGTTGCACAGATTGGGGAGGTTCTCCAGTGTATCCCGGAAGGAGGAAATTATGCCGCAATTCAACCCGGCGGTAGATACATTCCTTCAAAAGACACGTTCAATGTTCTCATTGTATTTGTTGAGTTCCCGGACGATGCGTTTGACATTAACAATCCAATTTGGCCAAAGGGGCAATCGCCTTCATACCTTAATACGTTTGTTGATTCGACTGCTTCTGTAAACAGTCAGAATGGAAATATGTCTCACTATTTCCGTGAAATGTCGATGGGGACGTTCAAATTGACAGGGAAAGGGATTCACGTAATTACACCGCAAACTCGGCGCTGGTATCTTGATAAGTCCATACAGCACCCGGACACAGTCCCTTTTGGTTTCATAAACCGTGACGTGCTACTCAAGGTCGATTCTATGATGAGTTTTGAACCTTTTGATAAATGGATACGAGGAAATAACTATAACCATTCAAAAGGTCAAGATACCATTGTTGATATGATCTGGATGATGTACAGAAACGTCGGCCTAGATTCAACCGATTATCTCCCACTTGTATTCCCCGGAACAGCGTGGCTTGGAATGTATCAAAATCTTTTTGTGGATGGTGGTCTAAGAAGAATAAGAATGACATGGCCAGGGTCAGGCATAACGTCTGTGATGAACGCCGCCAATGATGGTGGAACGCTTTACCGTCCCAATTATCGTGTGCAAATTCATGAACTCGCACATTTCTTTTTTGATGGCAACAACTGGCACAACGGCAGCGGTTTTTGGGCAGCATTGGACGCTTTCGGTTCTCGAATGAACACTCAACGCCAAAGTTGTATGAATTCGCTGGAGCGAGAACTCGTTGGATGGATTGCGCCGGATAGTATTTACCAGAACACTACCAATGTTATCCTTACCGACTTTGTTACAACTGGAAGAGCAGTGAAGATTAAACTGCCCGGAGCAAATCCAAATGAATATGTGAGACTTGAATATCACTTAAGGACTTCGATATTTGATACACCTGAGATGCATACTCCAAACTCTAAAGGACTATACATTCTTCATCAAACTGGTCTTGGCTCTCCCGAAGATGGATTCCTCAGACTCCTTCCCGCCGATGGTCGTTGGAGTTGGGTTACAAATCAAATGCAATATCCTTCGTACTACCCTCAAGGGCTACCAGTTTATGTAAAGACTGGTGTTGACAGGGTTGATGGATATGATGATTCCCGCAATGTTCCGATTACATGGACAGGTCCTCCTCCGCCACCTCCTTCAAATACTCCTAAGTTGATTCATTTTTATAGAGATATACAAACGAATCAAATCATTGAAAAAACTGTGTTTAGTGGCGATGGAAACGATGCGTTTTCTATGACTAAAAACAACGTGCTTTCTCCATGGAGCAATCCTAATTCTCAAAATGCAAACAAGCAAAAAACATGGATTGGTATTGAAATCGTGAACGAACTAACCAATGGCACACTTGTTTTCAATGTATTCACTGATAGTATTGGCTGTATTTCAATGTCTCCATCCAAACCACAAAATTTCTCCGCAGCTGTCTATGCTCCGAGTGAAGAAGGCGGTCGTTATGTTTTACTTATGTGGGCGAAAATGGAAGAACCGGATGTGAGAACAGGTGGAAATGTTTTCATCGAACGCCGTATCAAAACGGAAGGAAGCAGTTGGGGTGGATGGATACAGATTGCAGAAATGAACGGTGGTGCGTTCAAATATTATGACTATTCCATCAATACAGCAGGACAGGGTGGTGATAGCGCACAATATAGATTACGTGCGCGTGATAATACACAAAAATATTCCGTGTATTCTGATGCTGCTTCCATAAATTATGATGATTTTAATGAATCTGCTGCAAAACAAATTTCATCTCATCTTGATAATGTTCCGGTAGTATTTGATTTACAACAATGCTATCCCAATCCCTTCAACCCAACAACAACAATTCGTTACCAATTACCGGAAAATGTTTTTGTTTCATTAAAAGTATTTGATGTCGTAGGAAGAGAAGTAGCAACATTGGTAAATAGTTTTCAAACTGCCGGATATAAAACAATAAATTTTGATGCTGGTAATTTACAGAGCGGAATGTATTTCTATCGTTTATCGGCTGGCAAATTCATTGCAACAAAGAAAATGGTATTGATGAAATAAATAAATAACACATTACTCAATGCAAAAGGGACTCTTACATATTGCAGGAACCG
>CAYHPL010000050.1:0-3727 GCA_964358705.1 uncultured Chitinophagales bacterium | reverse complement strand
GCACATAAACGTTATCACTCCAAGTATCAGGACTTACATCATCCACCATTGTAATCGGAGAAAAATAAACATCTGGACGCATCTGTGGATCTTCATTCCTAAAATCCGCCCATATAGGAAAAATTTTTCCTTGGACAGATGAACAACCTTGATAATAGAAACTAATACCTCCATCAAGTTTTGCGTCATAACTTTTTTTCGATACTCTTACTGGTGGGAGAAAACTATCGCCATTGTTAACAGAAGTTGTAATATACGTATCTACTAAGTTATCATTTTGATTGGGATAATAGCGTGAGTGGAGAAATTCAATGGAAATACGCCCTGATGGTTCGACTGTTAATGCAGGGAAGAAATCGGCACCACCTCCTACTTCCCCAATTGTTACCGACTCAGACCAATCCTCACCTTTATTGGTTGACCGTATCCACTTTATTCGCGTAGTGGAAATTGAATTAATGAAAACTTCTTCCGTATATACTATATAAATATTATTTTCATTGAGCGGGTCAACTGCTATAGCCGGAGAAGGTCTAATTTCTAACTTTCCTTCTGCCATAAAAGGAGCATCAATATTTATAATATAGGGATCTAAATAATTATTAGCATCTATCGATGGTGTCCACGCTTCTCCGCCATTCGATGATGTCCTTAATCGTAGTTGACTATTATCAGTAATTCCTCCCTGATCTGCTTTGTACCAAACGACGTATATATTTCCGTTCGGTCCAACCGCAGGCATTGATCCTTGTACATAATGATAATCTGTTTTTATTTCCGGAGAACCAAATGACGCGGTTAAATACTCTGGACTACCGCCTGTTTCATCAAAAGCATCCAATGTTTTTAAATCTTCAAAATTACTTCCATCATCAGAAGAATATCTAAATAAGATTCTTGAAGATATTGGTGAAATATCACTTAGGTCCGTCCAACTTACATAAATTCTCCCATCATATGTCCCACCAGTATTATCAATTGCAAGATACGGTTTGTCTTGGTAATAATCATTTATCGATACTTCTTTATGTACCCATTCGATTCCTAAATTGTTACTCATAGAAATATAAATTGGGCCAATGCCGCTTACTGCTTCTACAGCTTTGCAACAATAAAATGCGGTTCCATGATTATTAAAAGCAACAGTTGGTCCTTTACCACGGTTATCCACCTGCTCATCACCAAATATAGTTAGCATTGTACCATTCCAATTTTTTCCGCCATCGGTTGAAAAGGCATACCATGGTCGTGTGTCATTTATATTGTCTCGATTATCACTCCATCCGGCTAAATACACACTGGAATTAAGTGGATTGACAGCAATTACAGTTTCAACCTGATCCCGGGCGGCGTTACAAATAACAGAATTGTTGTACTGTCCATACGATAAAGAAAACGTAAAGAGTAAAACTAAAATTGTCAAACTCTTTTGAGCACTTTTAATGATAAACATAAATTTTACCTTTCGGATAAGTTTAAAAAATATATTGTTATTTAATTACCACCATTTTTTTTGTGATAAACTCTTTTGTATTGGAAAGACGATAAAAATACACTCCACCTGTTAATTTGCTTGCGTCGAATTGTATTTCGTGTTTCCCGGTTTGCATTGGTTCGTTGTTTAATAATGTTGCAATTTTTTCTCCGAGAATATTGAATACTTTCAATGTCGTGATTCGTGGTTCGTATATCGTGAATCGTATTGTTGTAATCGGATTAAACGGATTGGGATAGTTTTGTTCGAGATGAAAATCTGTAGCAAGAGTATTTATGTATTCATTTGCAACGGAAGTGATAAGATTATTGCGTGCAATGCAAATTCCTTGTTCGTATGAATTAAATGCCAATAAATCATTCATTGCAGAAACAGTAGAAACCTCATCAATTTCTGTTTTCACTACGGGATGTACAGGATTGGATATGTCTATAACTCTCAAGTGCCCATCAGTGCGATAGACAAAATTTTGTGAGATGCTCATATCTGAACCATTCGCATTTGTATATACTGAGCCAACTCGCTGAGGATAGTACGGATTTGTAATATTCAGAATATATAGTGAGTCTTGTTTGCTCGTAAAGATAAACGAATCGCGTATCGCAACGGAACGAACGAAAAAATATGGAAACACACTGGTAATTTGTTGTGGTGGAACAGTAATACCATTGATGACCATTAATCCTTTATCATCTGTTGCTACAAAAATAATACTGTCGTTTGCGGCAATACTGTACCCTTCAAAGTATTTTTCAAACACGCTTACGCTTGTCGGAGCGAGAGGGTTACTGACATCAACTACTTCCAGAAGTGAATCACCAGGGGTATATCCGCCGCTTTGTCTATGCAGTACAATTATCTTTTTCCCGGATTTTGCAAATTTAATCGGTGATGCTTTTGAAACATATTTACTGATACCATAATGATGGCTTAAGATTCTTGGTAGTGCAGGATTTGAAATGTTTACTATCCAGATTCCCTGCGTTGTATCTTCTTTTAAATAAGCTGAAGGGCTATAACCAAGTACGTACATTAGACTATCCTCAACAATAACATCAACTATATCACCGCCAATACTAACGTTAGATATTTGATGTGGGATTTCAGGATTGGATATATCGAGTATCCAAAGTCCAGCAGCACCTTGTGCAGCAAATACGTATGAATCTTTCAGAAACAATTTATTTGTTCCGCCCCCTGTCTTAAAGAACGAAAGAAGATGGAGAGAATCGGGAGTTTCCGCTTTCAAACCCAGAGCGCCATTACGGTAAGCAACATACACGTTATTCCCTGAAACAGTGATAATTTTCGGAAACACGTATCGTGCTGTTATGGGGGGGAGTGTCGGCTTAAATACTCCTCGTTTTTTTGGCAATTGTATATCAGAAATATCTACGATGATTATCCCTGAATCGCGTGTTGCGCAATAGACAAGAGAATCAACACGCACTAAGTAGTGAATAATAGTTCCGAGATTGAGTTCGCTAATAATAGATGGCGTATCAGGGTTTGCTATACTAAAGAGACGCAGTTTAAGAGAGATACCGGCAAATAGTATTGAATCACTGGCATATAAACCAAATGGCCATCCGTTGGGACCAAAGTAACTATAGAGAATATTTTGAGGGTTCGTCACATTCAAAATACGAATCATTGGATCACTACTATTTGGAGCATATACCCTTCGTCCAGAAGCAGTTATGATATTATCATCATGGATTCCTGGAAATGCAATACCAACACGAAGCGGCTGTGCGGGATTGGCAATATACACTATATATAATGAACCAGTTCCATTCGTTACATAGGCAAAAGAATCTACTACTGCGACACTTGCAACTCCGGGAAGCGCGACGTATCCAACTACTGTGGGATGCTCAGCATCGGTAATACTAAATATCAGCAATCCGCGCAAAATGCAAACAAATGCTAACGTATCTTTCAGTTGGATATCCTGAATCTGTTCTTCTGCTAAGTATTCACCTTTTATTACCGGTGTAGATGGATTGCTCATATCAAGAACTTGTAATACATTTCCATTCCCAATGTACGCGTAGTTACCACGTGCTGCTATTCCAAGACATGGACCCCACGCCCATCGTCCGAGAACGGTAAGAATACTATCGTTATTTTTAGCGGTGAAAGGAGATAATTGATTTTTAAATTGCGGCTCTATGTATTTTTTCCAATAGAAAGATTTGTAGTAATTGTCAGGAGATACGTTGGATGTGT
>CAYHPL010000049.1:0-3764 GCA_964358705.1 uncultured Chitinophagales bacterium | reverse complement strand
ACACATCCAACGTATCTCCTGACAATTACTACAAATCTTTCTATTGGAAAAAATATGTAGAGCCGCAATTAAAAAATCAAGTATCTCCTTCTACAACTCAAAATAACGATAGTGTTCTTACTGTTCTCGGACGTTGGGCGTGGGGTCCTTGTGTGGGTATTGCTGCTCGGGGTAATTATATTTATATTGGAAACGGAGCACTTTTTCAAGTGCTTGATGTAAGCAATCCGTACGTTCCTGTTATATCTGGTGAGTACTTGACAGAAGGTATGGTGGAAGATGTGCGCTTGAAAGACTCACTGGCGTACGTATGTATCGGACACGGGCTGCTGATACTGAATATCTCCGATGCCGGACATCCTGCCGCAATAGGATACATTGCAATGTCGGGAGCAGTAAGCGTAGCAGTCGTTGATTCATTTGCTTACGTGCGGAGCGGAGCAACATGGTGGATGTATATTATTAACATAACAAATCCTGCGTACCCGTTTTTGGTAAATAAGATTGATGTAGGGAATGGGTTTCCTTTTTCAGAACCTATCGCTGCTTCGGGTCGGACCGTGTTTACAATTGATGGCTCCACACATATGGTAATGGTATCGAATGTTACAGACCCATATAATGTGCTGCCTCATTGGTATGGTTCTTCTAATGCTAAAAGTCTGTATGCAAGTGATTCATTATTATTTGTCGGAATGGGTACTAAATTGCACATTGCAAGAATAGATTCACCTGGTTCAGTTTTTCCTATCAGTAATCTGCAGATTCATACAACAATAACAGATTTAGTTTCCGTTGATTCTCTTGTCTATTGCACTACGGAAGATTCAGGTATCATTATTGTAGATATATCCAATATCCAGCAGCCCAGAAAACGAGGGGTATATAAACCGACCATCCCACCGGCAACTATAAGAGACTTAGAACCACAAATTATCAGCGTATTTGAAAACTCAATTTATTGCTCGTACGCTAATGGTGTGTTGTCTGCGAAAGCAGAGACACCCGATTCTCTGCATCTTCGTTCATTTTTTAAGACAGGAGGAGGAAGAACATATGAAATGGTTATAAAAGATACTTATCTTTTTGCCGCGCAGGGTGCTGCTGGGCTTTGGATATTGGATATTTCAAACCTGGAACATCCGCATCAGATTTCCAATGTCAGTATCGGTGGTGATATAGTTGATGTCATTGTTGAAGATAGTTTAATGTATTTGCTTGGAAATTATGAATTTGCATATTTAGAAGAAGATACAACACAAGGTATCTGGATAGTGAACATTGCAAATCCCGAGCAACCCAAAATATTAAGCCACTATTATGGCATCAGCAAATATGTTTTGCGTGCATCGCCAATTCAATTCGCAAAATCAGGAAAAAAAATTATTGTAATGCATGGAACAAGAGGTTCGTTTCCTGGTGATTCATTATTGGAAATAGTAGATGTCAGTAATCCTCTCGAGCCTACTTGCATAAGTGTATTCGAGAAAAATTTCAGAGGCTATCGTATTGCCGCGAACGACAGTATTATTTTTGTCGCAACAGATGATAAAGGGTTAATGGTCATCAATGTTAACACTGTTCCACCGCACCAGATTACGAGTCTGTTTCAAGATGTCCGTTCCGTTGCAATACGCGATTCGTTTATTTTTACATGCAAACAAGACTCACTATATATTCTTAATATTACCAATCCGTACTATCCTAAGCGAGTTGCCTCAATATTTGTTGATGATGAGCAAACGGATATAGCATTTTCACAGAATTTTGTTTATGTTGCACACGGCGACATACGAGTTATAGATATATCCAATCCTGCACATCCTGTCGAAAAAGCAGTACTTGAACAAGGTGAAACCGTTTTTGCATCAAATGATTTAGTTGTATTTGACCTCGCACTACAAGGAATTTGCATTGCACGTAACAATCTAATCACTTCTGTTCTCAATGAAAATATCAGTACGATTCCTACTGTAATTCAGCTTTCGCAAAATTTTCCGAATCCGTTTAACTCAACCACCCAAATGCGATTTACTCTCAGCAAAGCAGAAAAAGTTACACTGAAAGTATTTGATACCAGCGGAAAAGAAATCTTGACATTGCTAAACAATGTATTGAAAGAACAAGGTGTGTATGAGATAAGTGTTGACGTATCATCATTGGCATCGGGCATATATTTCTATCGTCTTTCAAGTACAAAAGAGTTTATCACAAAAAAAATGGTGATAATTAAATAACAATCTATCTTATAAAATTATCCGAAAGGTAAATATTTATGTCTAACATTAAAAGTGCTCGAACGAGTTTAACAATTATAGTTATACTCTTTACGTTTTCTTTATCGTATGGACAGTACAACAATACTGTTATAAGTGATGCCGCCAAAGACCAATGTGAAACAGTGATTACCGTAAATCCTCTTAGACCAAATGAGATGCTCGCAGGTTGGAGTGATTATCGAAAAGAGATATTTCCTTTAGAACCATATTTTGCTTTTTCAACTGATGGAGGAAAAAATTGGAGTAGTGGTCTTTTAGAAATTTTTGGTGATATATATACTAGAGGTAGTACGCCGTCTGTTGCTTTCGACAGGCATGGAACAGCTTTTTATACTTGCTCTGCGATAAACACTGACCCGCAAAATAGAGAACAATCAATTTACGTTTCCAGAACAGACAATTTTGGATTTGAATGGCATCACACAAGATTACCTAGCATTTTTAATTCTGAACAAGAGAAACCGTATATAGCAATAGACAATACAGGAAGCAATTATGACGGAAATATTTATGTTAGTTGGACAGATTTTAAAAGTGCTGGAAATATAACTTCAAAAATTCTTTTTTCGTATTCAAATAATGGAGGTATTTCTTTTTCAAATCCAATTGAATTAGGTTTTATAGATGAAACAATTGGTACTGCGTGTAGTCTAATGCCAACACTAAATCCTCCACAAACTCATGATTTTTTTGGACATTTTGTACAATCATCAATGACAGCAATTGCACCTAACGGAGATGTATATGTGGTATGGTGGAATGCTGATTTTGGAGATGTTTCACAAAGCAGATGGGATAATAGCACGCTGAAGTTAAGGAAATCAACAAATGGCGGAATTGATTGGACCCCTCCCATAAATGAAGAACCCAAAGTTGTTTCGGATAATGTAAATGTGCCTTTTACTCGTTATTATTATTTAGCAGCTGGACGATATAAAATTACATCTTATCCGGTTATCGCTTGTGACCCACTGAATGAAAATAATATTTATGTCGCATACACGAGCGGAATCAGTGAAACAGATATTACACCCCGTATAATGTGGATTCGGTCAATAGATAAGGGAGATAATTGGAGTCAGCCTATTCCTATCGGCGAGATTGGAGATGCAGGTGCAGAGTTCTTTCCTGCAATAACAGTGGAACCTTCTGGTCGAATTACGATAGAATACATCCATTCTTACAGTTACCCATCTTATCCAGACCCAGGTGATTATTTTGTAGATACATATATTACAACATCTGTTAATAATGGAGAGAGTTTTCTCCCACCTGTGAAAGTATCGAAAAATATTTCTGATGCCAACATTGGTAGTAATGTTGGTTTCTTTTATCAGGGCTGCTCATCGGTTCAAGGAACAATTTTTCCTATCTGGGCGGATTTTAGTAATGAAGATCCACAGATGCGACCCGATGTTTATTTTTCTCCAATTACAATGGTGGATGATGTAAGTCCTGATACTTGGAGTGATAACGTTTATGTGC
>CAYHPL010000048.1:0-3943 GCA_964358705.1 uncultured Chitinophagales bacterium | reverse complement strand
TTTTTACAATGCCATCCTGAACGCTCAGACCCCTATTGCAACTTTTTACAATGCTATCCTGAACGTTCATTGCCCTATTGTAACTTTTTACAATGCTATAAAACATTGATTTTGGCCAATTTCTACTTTTACCATTGGCATAATACAGATACTTTTCTCTCTCTTCAACAATAAGCATACTAATATAAACTTTACGTTATAGCAAACAATAAATATGTTAATATTTTGCTTTTAGCAACAAGCATTGCTATTCAAATTACTTCCCATTGCTACGATAGTGCGTAATGTGCAACATTTTTTTTTATGGAATGTTCTGCTTCAAAGTACAGTAAATCGCTTTGATTGATTTTTCAGTTGTTTCAAGAAATTTTATTTTCAAAAATGCAAAATCCTTGTATATTCCCTGCCGATTACACAGAACAAATTTAACTGCACACCCAATGGAAAATTTTATCCCCGTCGCGACGTATAATAATGAAATGGAAGCCGAACTTGCGCAAGCAACACTCAATGCGGCAAACATATCATCCTTCATCAAAATGGAAGATGTCGGAGGAATGATAAGCGCATTGCAATTTACCAAAGGTGTGCGCTTGCTTGTGGAAGATAAAAACTTTGACGAGGCACTCACGTTGCTTGAGCAGCAGGCGCTTCCACAGGATGAAAACGAACAAGAATAATTTATAAATTTCCACTTCCATCTTCTCCAAATATTTTATGCTTCCCCACTTGTTTCGCACAAAAAACCTCGACGCAATTTTACAGGAGAGCGAAGTTTCTGAACACAAACTGAAACGCTCGCTCACTGCATTCGATTTGGTAATGCTTGGCATCGGCGCAATAATCGGCACAGGAATTTTTGCTGTTGTCGGTACGGCGGCAGCGGGAGGAGCGGACCATCTTGGCGCAGGTCCTGCGGTTATAGTTTCATTTCTTATTACTGCTGTTGCGTGTGCTTTTTGTGCATTGTGCTATGCGGAGTTTGCTTCGATGGTGCCGATTGCAGGAAGCGCATATACGTATTCGTATGCAACACTCGGCGAACTTATTGCGTGGATAATCGGATGGGATTTAATTATTGAATATGCAATAGGAAATGTTGCGGTTGCAATTTCGTGGGGCGCGTATTTTCATCAGTTGCTCGAAGGATTTGGTGTTCATATTCCCGCGTGGATGTGTGTGGATTATCGTTCAGCATTTCAGGCAGTGATTGCGTTGGAAAAAGGCGTGG
Organism: uncultured Chitinophagales bacterium; assembly: GCA_964358705.1. Classification (GTDB taxonomy): domain Bacteria; phylum Bacteroidota; class Ignavibacteria; order UBA10030; family F1-140-MAGs086; genus JBBTJF01. The sequence continues at coordinate 2,712 of CAYHPL010000048.1, read as the reverse complement.
AACTCACTCCCGATATGGCATTTGCGTACGAAGCATGGTTATCGCATCCTGTTATTGCGGGCATTCCCATCATATTCAATTTTCTTGCGGCGGGAATTGTCGGCGTAATAACATGGCTGCTTGTGTATGGTGTAAAAGAATCTGCGCGTGTGAATAATTATATGGTGATTTTAAAAGTGGCTATTCTTTTATTCTTTATTATCGTTGGTGCAACATACGTACGACCTGCAAACTGGACACCATTTATGCCCAATGGTTTTTCCGGCGTGTGGACTGCGGCGAGTTTGATATTCTTTGCATTCATTGGCTTCGATGCAATTTCAACAGCGGCGGAGGAATGTAAAAATCCTGCACGCGATATGCCGCGCGGAATACTGTGGTCGCTGGCAATCTGCACAATAATTTATGTTGCAACTGCGGCTGTATTGACGGGTATTATTCCTTGGAATCAACTTGGTGTAGCAGACCCTCTTGCCGCGGCGCTTGCATATTTGCAATTAGATTGGGCGGCGGGAATTGTATCGTTCGGTGCGGTGATTGCAATGACGGCGGTGTTGCTTGTGTTTCAACTCGGACAGCCGCGCATATTCTTTTCGATGTCGCGCGATGGATTGCTCCCTCCTATATTTTCGAAAGTACATCCCGTACATAAAACTCCGTACGTTACCACTATTTGGACGGGCGTTATCGTTGCAGTGTTTGCCGGCTTTGCAAATCTGAATGAAATTGTCGAACTGACAAATATCGGAACACTCTTCGCCTTTGTATTAGTCTGCGTTGGAATTTTAATTCTCAGAAAAAAAGACCCGCACCGTGCAAGAAGTTTTCGCACTCCTCTTGTTCCCTTTGTGCCATTAATGGGAATTGCAATGTGTGTGTATCTTATGCTCGGGCTTCCGTGGGTTACGTGGCTCCGATTCGGTTTGTGGCTACTCGCAGGCGGCGTGTTGTATTTTGTTTATGGTTTCTGGAAAAGTAAAATACGCATGCATTAATCTTTTTTCTTCATACGCTTCATTGCATAGAGAACAGATATAACCACAAGCGCAATTCCTAAAGCAAGAAACGAAAGAATCCTGTATGTTGCTTCAAAGGAAACGATGCCGACGACAAATACATACAGTACGGTAAGAAACAATGTCCCAAATGCCATCCATCTGTATTTTTCATTTTGTAATACTAAACTCATTACATAGTACAGAAGCGCAACACCAATCCAACTGAGCGCAATATATCCCGACGGCATAATGTGGTAGAATGTATAAGGGAAAATAAAAAATGCACACACAAGATATGCAAGCCGCATTTTATCCGTTTGCAATTCCAGACGATGGCGTTGCGCATTTAATATACGCGCGCTTAACAGTGCGACAATTCCAAACCCCAGCGAAATTCCTCCAATCTCATTCGTAACCGTTAAGTATGCCACAAACGTAATCAGATAAATAAAGAAATTTGCGACGATGATATATTTTGAACGAAACCATATCGCAGTTGAAACAACAAGGATACTTTGCCACGAGAGGTAAATAAAAACATCCGGCGGTTCAAATCCACCAAGCAATGCAACACTCAATGCCGTATATCCGGTCATCGCATAAAAGAATGTCGAGTATCTGCTTTCTTCCCGCAGCCACAACAAAACGGAGAACGCAAGGAAGAGCAATGATGCTACCGCTTGTGTTGGCGTAAGCATATCGCGAAAGGATGTCATCGTCATCAACAAAAACAAACTATACCCGCCGCCGCAATTCAACGCACTGCTGATAATGGAAGTTACTCTTTCCTTCTGTCTCTCCTTGCGGAAGAGTACCGCAAGAGCATAGATAAGCGTTACACACAGTACGACAAACACACCCATACGCGGCTCATGCACCCATTCCGGTGACGATGTGAGAAACGGATTATTCATAAACCATAACAGCAAAGAGCAATACGAAAGAAACATACCCCAATACGCAAGATAGTGCCATTCATACTGCACTACAAAATACACCACGAGTAAAGAAAGAACAACTGTTCCAGCAAACTGCACATACGCATTGCCGGAGAGTATTACCGTTACAAATCCCATAAAGAGCGTCAATGCCGATAAATACACCGACTTTCTTTTTGCCGCAATAAATATCGTACCTCCCGCCACCACAGCAAGCAATGCAACCACAATGGAACGCTCCGTAATTGCAGGTTGTGCAGTAAAATAATGCAGCCGCATTGTTGCAAAATATGTAAGCGCCAAACATCCGCCCAAGAGATAGCGTGAGAGAAACGCAAATGAATCTCTCATCATATACGAGAAAAGAAATATGCCGCCCGCAATTACATACCCGATTGCGCTCGGAAGATAGACAGGAAAATCACTGTACGGAAGTGAGAGAAGGAACACAATACCCACCGCAAGTACCACAATCCCTATCTTCGCAAACCAAAATTCACCGATTGCGCTTTCAATATCTTCTTCCGAAGCAACAGGCGGTAGTGCTTGTGGTGGAAGTGGCGGAGAGTATTCTTCATCCTTCTCTATTGACGCAATACCTAAATGCGCTTCAATACGCGATAATCTTTTTTCAAGCGCAAACATTCGGCTATTCAATGATTCATCACTACCATCATCATTTTCCTGTTTCATAATTTTATTGTTTAAATGTTACTCAAACTAATCAGTTAAAAACACAATGAGCAAATAATGGAGAAAATTAATTTTGTATCAAT
>CAYHPL010000047.1:0-4422 GCA_964358705.1 uncultured Chitinophagales bacterium | reverse complement strand
TATTATGAGTCAACGACCACTTTTCCAACTTCCGTTGGGTAACTTTATTTGTGAGGCAATGCGGTATTTCAAACTTAATTTTTTAACGTAGTTTATTTTTCCCAACATTAAGTATATTTGCCGCGCTCGTTTTTACAAATTCAAACAACACTATGATACTCGCAGAAATCAACGAACTCTTTGCCTACAACATCTGGGCAAATAACCGCACGCTCGAATCCGTTGCGCAACTTTCGGAAGAGCATTATTTTGCCGATGCAAAAAGCAGTCATGGCGGAATACACGGTACGCTTGTCCATCTCTTCGGAGCGCACAAAGTCTGGCTCGAACGCTGGCAGGGAAAATCCGATGCAAAACTCATTCATCAACATGAAATTGCATCGCTCGATGAAATTAAAAAATTGTGGGCAGAACTCATTGCGGGCACACAACAGTATTTTGAAAATTTTACCGAAGAAAAACTTACCGCAACATACACGATTACAACGACAAAGGGAGAAGTTTTTATTCACACATACACGCAAATGTTTCAGCATCTTATCAACCATTCTTCGTATCACCGCGGACAAATTGCAGGCATGGTGCGGCAATTGGGTTACAAACCGCTGGGGACAGATTTAATTGTGTATCATCGTCAAAAATAATTTTTTGTTTTATGAAATCATTATTCGCGCTATTTATTTCCATTTGTTTTTGTTCATCTCTTTTTTGTCAGCAAAAAGAAATACCTCCGCGCCCGTATGAAGAACTTGCGCAAAATATTATACGCGCAGGACTTGATTCCGGAAAAGCATATTCATTTCTCACTGAACTTTGCGTAAAAATAGGAGCGCGACTGAGCGGTTCACCGCAAGCCGTGCGCGCAGTGGAGTGGGGAAAATCTACAATGGAAAAACTCGGATTTGAAAATGTGCATCTGGAATCCGTAATGGTGCCGCATTGGAAACGCGGAAAAGAGCAAGCGTATATTATTGACGGGAAGAAAAAAAATCCACTCACCGTTTGCGCTCTTGGAGGAAGTATTCCTACGGAGAAAAACGGAATTACTGCAGAAGTAATTGAAGTACAATCACGGGAAGAATTACAGAAACTCGGAGAAAGCGCAAAAGGGAAAATAATTTTTTTCAATCAGCCAATGGATAGAAAAAAAATAGGCACATTTGAAGCATACGGAGGAGCAGTGTGGCAGCGTTGGGCGGGGGCAATGGAAGCGGCAAAACGCGGAGCAGTTGCTGCAATCGTGCGTTCAATGACGACACGAATTGATGATGTGCCGCATACCGGCTCAATGGGATATGATGATACCATTCCGAAAATTCCTGCCGCGGCAATAAGTACCGTTGATGCAAATGAACTCAGCAAGCAACTTGCGAAAAATAAAAATGTAAAAATTCATTTGTTGCTTTCGTGCGAAACACTTCCCGAAGTTGTATCTGCAAATGTTGTTGGCGAAATTACCGGCAGTGAAAAGCCCAATGAAATAATTGTCGTAGGCGGACATTTGGATAGTTGGGATAAAGGACACGGCGCGCACGATGACGGAGCAGGAATTGCGCACACGCTCGAAACATTGCGTTTACTAAGAGAACTTGGCATTCGTCCGAAGAGAACAATCCGCGCAGTGTTATTTATGAATGAAGAAAACGGAGGGCGCGGCGGAAAAGGATATGCAGAAAGAGTGCGCCCGGATGAAAAACATCTTGCGGCAATAGAAACGGATGCGGGAGGATTTTCTCCGCGTGGTTTCGGTATCGGTGCAGATTCCGCAATAGTAGAAAAACTCTCACGATGGTCGTATCTGCTTGAGCCGATTGATGCAGGAAAAATACGACGTGGAGGAGGAGGCGCTGATATTGCGGAATTAGGAAAACAAGGCGTAGTAACAATTGGCATGCGTGTGGATAGCCAACGGTATTTTGATTATCACCACAGCGATAATGATACCATTGATAAAGTGAACGAGCGCGAACTGGAACTCGGCGCAATTGCGTTGGCAATTTTTTCGTACGTGCTTGCGGAGGAATGGCTGCAATAAAAAAAGTGCTGCGCATTTTACAATACGTAGCACTTTGAAAAACCAACGATTATTTCATCAACACCAATTTCTTTGTTTCCGAAAATTTACTATCTACACTTAACCGATAGAAATACACGCCGCTTGTCAATCCATTTGCATCAAATTGTATTTCGTGTTTTCCTGCTTGCATTGTTTCGTTGTTCAATAATGTTTGTATTTCTCTTCCAAGAACATCGTACACTTTCAACGTAATATTGCCAACTGCCAACAGCGAAAAGCCAATAGCCGTCTGCGGATTAAACGGATTGGGATAGTTTTGCTTTAACGAAAACTGCTCAGGCACAGAAGAAACTGCAACTGCAATACCAACAACATTATCGCTTGGGACGTAACCGTATTGATATGTATTGTGGCGGTCGTGTTCGAGTTGGGGCCAGGGAGAACCTTTTTGTGAAAATGCGGCTCCCTGGAATGTATATACACTGAGGGCGTAACCATTAAAATGTGCAGAGAGTGATGTAATTAAGATCATTTCCATAGAGCCATCATTATCCATATCAGTGAATATAGGTTGGGCACCACCAGAATTTCCATATGTTATAAACGGAGACCATATTAATGACGCACCATTGGTATTGTAACAATGATATTTTCCTGTATCATTATTAGTTCCCTCTGTTTGACCAAAAAATAATTCAGGAATACTGTCATTATCAATATCTGCTAATATCGCGGGAAAATAATTGACAATACTACGAGGCCATCCCGGAAGAATATTTCCTAAGAAATCAAAGACATAATTATTGCGCGCTCTGTCACTTACGGTAAATTCTAAACTTCCATCATTATTAAAATCTGCAACGGAAACCTCTCCAAATCCTTTGAAATCGTCAGGAGCAGGATTGTAAATAGACCGAATCAGTGTTGCATTATACGAAAAAATATTCACCTTGGTTTTTTCAACAAATGGTTGATATTCAACGGAACTTTCTATAACTATTTCCATTGAATCATCATTATTGATATCGCATAGTGTCCCAGATGAAAAAGAAGTATAACCCGAATCATATAAAACAGGCCAGTTTGGAAGAATTGCTCCATCTTTATTTAACAAATAAAGCCACCCTAAATTATTATTTGGATCCGGAGAAATGCTGTATGAACAAATAACAATTTCATCGTCGCCGTCTTTATTTATATCTCCAATCGAAGGATATAATGCTTTCATACCATTTAGAGAAACAGGCCATCCATCGTGCAAGCTTCCATCGCAATGATAATTATACACTTTATTAAATGAAGCAGTTAGAATGTCTAATGTATTATTATGGTGTAAATCATATAAAACAATTTTCCTTCTTGCAAGATTATCCCATTGTGTTGCAAACTGCTGAGGAAAACCTGAAAACAAAGTTCCGTCGCCGTGGAATGCATAGATTTTTTTTGTGGTACGCGAAATAATATCAATATATCCGTCACCATCAATATCTCCCGATGCAATTGCAAATGTTCCACCATCAACAGTTTGCGGCCAGCCATCCAATACTTCACCATTTATATTATAAACAAAAAGAAGAAACGGTGGTGAGTTTTTTGAAATAACAATATCCTCAATCCCGTCTTTATCAATGTCTGCAATGGTTGGTTGTGCAGATGCAGAATTAAGAGAATCAATGATAATCGGAAATCCAGAACGTAAATAGGGCTGCGACGATAGGTTTTGAAAATACAGAACAATAATTAAAAATAGTAGAGTTTTTCGTTGAACATTCATAACATATTTATCAAAATAATACAAGGAGGATAATTTGAAATGTTTTTTTACTTACTAACTATAAAGTTCAGCGGCAGAAACTATATCCTGCCGCCAAACACATCAATCATTTAATCCTGATTAATTTGGATTGTTATAGTAAGTACATTCAATGTTTCGTGTTAGATTAAAAGCACAGCCACCAGTACCGCAATCAGGTGTTGTAACAACTACGGTTCCTCTCCATCCGCCATTAGCATTAAAGTCGGGGCTTTCGGCTACAATAGTATAGGTTATTTCATTTTCCAGTCCTCCAAGTACATAGTGTCCGTTTGTATTTGAATATGTATAATTAGAATAACCAGTTGCTGTAATTGTGACTTTTAATCCAGCCAGTTTTTCACCCGGGAATCCTTCTTTATAGCAATCACCCTGAATGAGTTTGTTTGAATCTTGTGCTTTTGTCACAGTGTTGTTCATAAATAATGTCGTTGCCGCAATTAGCGCAACGAGCGCGAGGAGAGATAATTTTTTCATAAATAAATTGAGATTAAAATTTAAAAAATTTGTATTAAAAAAAGAGATGAGAAAACCATAGCACAACTACGGCGGGCGTAACAATTGTTCAGTACAAATTATCTGGTAAGGAGAA
>CAYHPL010000046.1:0-5107 GCA_964358705.1 uncultured Chitinophagales bacterium | reverse complement strand
TGTTAGTAGGTTAGTATTTCAGATTTGGGATGTGGGATTTGAGATATGCGATGTGAGTATTTTAGATTTTAGAAGTAAGATTTTAGAATTTTTAATCGTATTTCCTTTGCGTTACTCTGCGCTATCCTTTGCGTTCTCTGCGGTTAAGAAAGATTACAATGAACCGCAAAGGTGCGCAAAGTATTTCGCAAAGGTACGTAAGTAGAGATATTCGTGAAGCGTGGTTCGTAGAAAGTAAAGAAATATCGCGGAAGGTAATTTTCATACTTCTGGTTTCTTGCCTCTTACTTCTTACTCCCTACTTCTTACTAATTACTGAATATCGTATATTTGGCTAACTGCTAACCGCTAATTGCTATTTACCCAATGCTCCGTACCATCCTCATAGACGACCAAAAGAAAAGCCGCCGCGTGCTTGAAGAACTATTGCGCACATATTTTCCGCAAGTAGAAATTGTCGCAATGGCAGAATCAGCGGAAGAAGGGTTGAAATTTATCAAAGAACTCAAGCCCGATTTGATTCTGTTAGATATTGAAATGCCGGAACAAACGGGATTCGATATGCTGCGCAATATTCCACATATTGATTTCGATATTATCTTTGTAACCGCACATAATCAATACGCATTGAAGGCAATAAAATTCAGCGCGCTCGATTATCTGCTCAAACCCGTTGACCTCGAAGAACTCCGCGATGCAATTCAGAAAGTAGAAAAGAAGCGGAAACATCATAACAAATCAGTAATCAATTCACAACTTGATGCGCTCTATTCATATTTTAACAATACACATAGCACATCGAAGCGCATCGGTTTGACGACACTTGATGGATTGGTATTTGTAGAGACTAATGATATTGTGCGCATTGAAGCGGAAGACCATTTTTCCATTGTTACGCAAAATAAAGGGGGAAAAATACTCGTCTTAAAATCGTTGAAAGATTTTGAAATACTGCTCAAAGATTTTAATTTTTTTCGCGTCCATAAATCGCACGTCATTAATCTTTCCCATATTCGACAAGTTAAAAAAAATACGGCGCCATCAATAGTAATGAACGATAATACCATCATACCAATTGCCCGCGAAATAAAGAACGAATTGCTCAAGCATCTTTCCATCGTTTGAAAAAGAAGAGCATTCTGACAAATATATTTTGCTGTGTAATCACTCGATATATTTGCAGTATCTCTTAACTTCTCCTCCCCGTTGAAGCATCGCTCTTCAATATTTTCCTAAAATACCCATTACCGTTCACGTTAAAAAACATACCGTTCACGCTGGATTTCATACCGTTCACGGGAAAGTGAATAAATTATCTTGATTTAGTGGCAGTGCGCGTTGTATATTTTGCCCGAGTTTTTTGAAAGAAGAAGTTCTTGACTATACAAAAACGCTGGCGTATATTACACCAATAATTTTTTGGTGAACGATACTTACTATGAATACACAAACTATAATGAAAATATTTTTACTGCTTATGTGCGTTGCAATGTTGCAAACATGTAAAGAGAAACCGGTGGACAACAATGATGACGACAAACCCGGACGCCGTGATTATACTTGGACGATTGATACGCTCTCCTACCCGGGAAGTTTACAAACAACTATGCGTGATATGTACGCTGTGAATGAAAAGGATATTTATGTGGTAGGACATAATGAAGATAATGGCGTTGGTACAATGTATCATTACGACGGAAAGAAATGGTCCCCGGTTAAACTTTCTTGGGCTGTTGGCGGTAATATCAGCGGTGCTTTTGATTTATCCGCTATTTATGGATTTGGAGCGAATGATATTTATGCCGTCGGGTTTCGGTATCATGATAATCCCACGCCACCGCCCAATTACATAGACAGCAGTTTAATTATTCATTATGACGGAACGCAGTGGAGAGAAGTGAAACCGGATGTTCGCGGGAGAGGAAATTTACAAGGCATTTGGGGAAGTGCACCAAATGATATTTGGACAGGTGGAACGTATGGAGCACTCTATCATTATGATGGAAATATCTGGAATAAAATAAATGCAGATACAAGTTTGTGGTTTTCAGATTTTGGAGGAAATAAAAGTGAACAATATGCCCTTGCTTACAACAGAAAAGATACGGCAGGGTATTTAACTACAATACACTATTTGCTTTCTTACAAACAAACAAACTGGACAAAAATTGAACAGTTCGCAGAACTCCCGAACTCTATCTGGACGTTTGGGCATTCTTCGATTCGTTTCATTGATGGTCAGTTTTATAGTGCTGGATATGGAGTATTTAAGAAAAAAAATAATAGTTGGGAAAAACTATTTGATTCGGGTGAGAGGGTTTTTCTTTCTGTATTAGGAACGCGAAAAAAAAATATTTTTGCGTTGGGTCTTTTTGGTGAGGTATATCATTTTAATGGGGAAGAATGGAAATTGTTACCAAAATTCGATAACCTAGAGAATTCGCTTACTTCCGGTTGGACTGATGAAAAAGAAGTGTTTATATTAGGAAATAGCAATTACAAAACATATATCTATCATGGTAAATAGAAAGGAGGATAGTAATATGAGATGAATAAAAAACAAAACCACAGATAATGTTAGCGCATCATCTGTGGCATAAGAGCAAAAATTAAGGCAAGATGTTTGACTCTTCCAATTTATTGGATGAGTGCGCCTTTTTTATTTGCTGTCATAAAGTATTAAACATCAATCTTTAAATCAAATTTTTTTAAACATTTTAAAAGGTCACTACAATGAAAAAAGCATTTAATTATTTGTTAAATAGTATTCTCTTATTATTTCTATTTATTTCAGTTTCATATTCAAACGACTTCTTTGCCGCTGCAATGAGGTATCGCTATTATTCGGATCCTCCAGGTCCCCCATGGAGATACGAAAATTATGTCGCATATTTTTCAGTTGGTAAAGAATCGCAATATTTATACGTGAGTTATCGCGATGAAACATTTCGTACAATTTTCTCCAAAGATGTAAGTGCTATAAATTCCGGAGCAATTGCCAAGAAAGCAACGGTAAAAATAAAATTTAGTCTTGACGGAAATAATACTGCAGAAAATGCACAGTTGGTTTCTTTTCCGTCTGGAAACTGGATTTCGTTATCGGGATGGGATGTTTTTAATTCTTCCAATAATTCAGTTATATATCGTGAGAACATTAATACCGGTATAACAACAGTACAGGATATTGTATTTTCTCGTAATAATGTAGATGATGTTCCATTCCTCAATGCGATTTCTTCCGCTATAGGTAATCAATATTTTAATTTTTGTGTACGATTACCAGCAACGGATGAAACAAATAATCTCACTCGTGCAAACATAGAGTTGCTTTCATTGAATATTGAGTGGGAAGCAAAAGATGTTACCGTAAAAAACAACTTTGATGGAGGAAAATTTAAAACTGATAACGATTTGCACGAGAATGTTCCTGAAGCAGGTATTGTATTTCAGTGGTTAAAAAATAGCACTCATAACTTGCTTGCGTACGATAATCAAACTCCACCTGATGGATATACTCGTAGTTTTAATATATGGAGAAAAGATGATAATAATTGGGGAGGAGATGGTATATTATCTGCATCTACCGATTTAGTAACAGCCATTACAAAATATGAAGCCAACTTCTCCAAACTCTTTGAAGTTACTATCACAGAAGCGCAATTTGTTGAAACGGGAAGTGGAGGAACGTATAACGTTACAACTCCAACCGGTTATTTTCCAAATGTTGCAAGTTGGAATGGAACTTATAGACAAAATTCACAAACGCCAATTATTCTCGAAGCCGTTCCACCAAACTCCGATTATTTCTTATTACAGTGGAGTGACGGCAATACATCAAATCCAAGAAATCTAACACCCGCCGACCATGTGTATGGATTGCACGCTATATTTAAAAAGCATCTTGCATCCAACACACCCACAGCCACCGGCAGTAACGCACAGGCAAAACTATCGCGCGATGATGGCGGTAGTTTTTATCTGACGTATGAAAGCGGTAACAATATTTATACAACCAATTCATCAGATCTCGTTGATTGGACAAACGAAACGTCTATATTATCTCAAGGCGGTGCTGCAATACGACGAGGTAGTTCTACTATAAACACTGAACCGAACGGAATTAGCCGAACTGTCTATGAAGTTGTTGCTAATGCGGAAGGAATGACGGAACATCAAATAGTGGCTATCGAAGGAAGTTATGTAATTCAAATAGCGTCGTTTTCCGCAGACGCAACATTTGAAGCAACGCCAATAATTACGTACGGTACAATGACGGGAATTGCACATGATGCTATTTGTGTTGTATGGTGTGAACCCGATGGATTACGCTATGCAGCAAAATATGATAACGATTATGATTTTAATAGAAATATTCTCATTGAACATAGTGGTATTTCTTCCCCCTCCATAGCAATGGAAAAAATTCCTGTAGGTGCACAGTACAATCCTCCAAGAGGTTTTTATTTCCATTTAGTATGGAAGCAGGATGACGAAATATTGTACCGGAAAGGACATCTACTTTTAGGAAATAATCTCAGTATTGGTTTTGATGCGCCTTCAGAGGAAATAACTCATGAATATCCGGAAATGGGACACGTAGGAAATCCAGTTGTAACGCTTTATCAATTAAGTAATTCTGCCGGAAATTCTGTTCCTCACGTTTTCTGGTATGCGTTAAATGGCAATGACCCACGCAAGAGCGATTCTCCTTTTGGTGATGCAATCTACTACACAACAAGAAGCAGTAGTAGTAGTCAATGGGAACCGCTCACCGCATTTCAGCATAGCGATGGCACGGGACCGCATAATCATTTGTATCCTTCCGTTGCATTAGAAACAGCGACAAACACTCTCCGTTGCGTCTGGCAATGTGAAAATCATATTGTGAATGTATCCCGCATACTTCCCGAGGGAGAATGGGAACACGCAACATATATCGGCGGCGATGAAAGTATCGGCAAAGATGGAAAATATCCCAATCTGTATTACGATGCACCACCGTATAACACTACGTATGCAGTGTGGGGTGCGGAAAGTGAAAATCTTTACAATATCCGTACCTATCAGTTTTCTAATTCGCTTGCAAAAAATAAAGAAACAACTACAG
>CAYHPL010000045.1:0-5139 GCA_964358705.1 uncultured Chitinophagales bacterium | reverse complement strand
AAATTTTCTTTTGCAACATATACTGTAAGCGATTTTCCCGCACGCAGTGATTTGCAGCAACAATAAATTTTTCCGTGCTTAACCAGTTCTGTAATTTTCCACGTTCCCGTACAGAAGAAAAGGAAAGGAGAGTTTGTTCACCATTGTCGGTGTGTGAAAATGGCTCTACTTCCGACCATACGTTCCCTTCGAGTTTGTTTCTTGTTCGTCCGGGCAGTTTAATATTCTTTAAATTTACACTACCACGACGCGGGTTAAACGATGGTTGTGTTGCAGAATTTTTCTCTGCATTTTCCTGCAACTGTTTTGCGTGCATTTTTTGTTGCGCATCTTCAAAAACAAATGCCTGAATATTAAAGGGTTGTGAATTTCCCGCTGACCATACTGCAAGTGTTCTATTGCCATAACCGAAAAGATTCGGCGAGTGAACATAGCGAACATCGGGTACTAAATCCTGCGGATGACTCCACTCCCCTGATGGAGAAATATCTTTCGTTACATACGCTACGTGCGCACCACATTCCCACGCGCATCGTAGTGTGTTATTTTCTGTTTCTATGCTTGCGGAGGGATACAAATGATTGTGTGGTTCATAGTCACCCTCGTGATAAAAATTTGTTAAATATTCTAACCAAATATCTCCCTGCTGATATGTATGATAAATGGAATACAACTCATCGCCGGGATGTGCGCCCTGTGTTTGTCGTGATAATCCATGCCAGAAAACGTGTATTTGTTTATACGGTGAAGAGCTGCTTATTGGCGTATAAATGATTACAGGATTTCCCGAACGGGATATTTCAGGATGATCGGCGGTGAGTTCTGCAAAATTTCGAAATGATAAATCTCTTGAAACCATTTCATACTCACCCTGTTCGTAACATATTTGCCCCCGTTCTTCCCATGCAAAATGAAATCGTATAAATTCCAGTGTAAGTGTATCAGTGCTTGTATTTGCTTCAGTAATAAGTGTAGGGTTTGTGGAATGTTCTGTTGTATTTTCGATTGCTCGTATAACTTCAACTTGTTCAGCGTACTTTATGCGACACATTAAATGATGTTCTGCTGCATCACGCCATATAAACACAAAGAAAGAATTACCATTGTTTGTGCCAATGGAAAGAATAGGTGTTGCATAAAAATTTTCTTCTGCAATAAATTCTGTACTTGTCCATTCATATATCCAGTTTCCATTGTCAAATTTGTATAACCAAACACTATGCTTCCATTCGCTTCCATTAAGAAATACATATTCAAACGAGATATATACATTACTGCCATCGGTTGCAAGTGAAGGTGAACGCATGTGTTGTCCTTCGAGTGCAAAAGGAATAGCCATAAATTTTGATTCTTCCTGCGACCACGAATTGCCGTTATCAGTGGAGATGAGCGTGAAAATATTATTTGCGCTTTCGTACACCATCAGTAATCGTCCATCGGGTAGTTGGATGAGTTTGTGTTCAGCATTACTTCCCGAGGCTGTTGAAGAAGAAGTGCCGAGATGGGCTTTGTATAGAGCTGTTACAACGGCGTTTGCGTTATTAAATACAACAGGAGTTTCAAGCGATGAAGGTGAAATAATACTTGCACCAGTACTTTTCCAGTTGAGAAAATATGATGTGAAACCAAGTATATTATTTGTTTGAAATGCGCCGACTGAATAATATGGTGGTTGAAGACTTAATGTATCACCACCTTGTTTTAAAAACACTCCTCCTGTGTTAGAATAAAATGAGCCCGTGGGTGAAAAAGGTGAATCAAATTCTTTAAAATACCCCAACTGCATATGTGATTCATATTCATACCATGGATCTTGAAATTCAATTGTACCACCATCTGACATGGGTGCATCAATCATCTCGTTACGAATCACTACAGGATTTATTCCCGAAAAAAATGCACGTTGCCTTTGTTCATTACCTGTTGTTGCAATAAAATCATCACGGGAAAGTTTGTATTCACCAATAACATTATTCCAATTATGATGTTTATAAATACTATCCTGAGCAAAACGTTCATTCAATGTTCTGGATTGATATACGTGAGAGTTTATTGGAAGGTCTATACTATCTCCTGAAAAAACTGTAAATGTATTTACAGAAAATGCACCTCCTGCATTTTCGTTATGTAGTAAATTTGTAAAAGTAACTGGAATACCAATACGTGAAAAATATGCTTGATGATTAATTGTACGATTATCATTCCAGGATAAATACGCTAAACCTTTCGAGGCGGTAATGCCTATATAATCTCCCATATAACCAGGACGCATACCGGGTATTTCTGTAGGAAGAAATGAGTAATCGCTTACTAATCTATCTACGAATGTATTTCCTCCATCGTATGAAACGGAAATATATATTTGTGCAGAGTCATTATTTACAAATTTTCTACTGTCATAGTACAATACGTACAGCACACCTGTAGTAGAATCAACCGTACACCATGGGAGCCACTGATCATTTTGAGTATTATCCTGATTTACTCTCACAGGATTACTCCAATTATCACCAGAGTTTGAAGAATGTACAACTTTTATTTCTCCATTATCATTCTCTGTTCTTACAGAATATGCGATATATATCCATCCTTGACGAGAACCATTGGTATGGTCAACTGCCAATGACGGGAGGGAATATGCATCAATATCATTATTACCTTTTATGAGATTACGGACATTTCGCGCATTATTAACTGGCGCTTTTATATCAGACCATGAGTTTCCACTTCCTCCGTTTGTTGATTTGCGAAACCTGATGCTATAATAAAATTCATAATCATCCAAGAAATCTGACCAAATAGCGTATAACGAACCATTCTTACTTACTTGAAGATTTACCCCAATGTCAAGATATCCTCCATTACTTAGCCGCAAAGGTTTTGACCAGGCATTGCCAGAATTTGTTGAACGTGTAAAATATATTTTATAATCTTCATCATCTGTATAGGCAACATAGAGATTGCCGGAGTGTGAACCTGTCGTGTTATCTATGGTAAGATAATTCTTATCAGGATCCCCAATGTCATCAGGTCTTATCTTAATAAAATCAGACCATGAACTTCCATTATCAGTTGATTTTGTAATAACAAGATAACACTTTTGTTCCAAGGTATCTGTTTGTAGTGTATTAAAAAACATAATACCATCCCGGTCAATGCCTACCGATGGATCTGAAAGCCAATATCTTGAAAATCCGCCTGGAAGGCGAGAATGTGGCGGAATGGTATCTGTACCACTCCATGAAGCACCGCCATTTGTTGAGACATAGCATCCCTGACTAACCCATACAGCAGGATAATCTGTTGTATTTGCACCAACTAAAATAATATTTGGATTTGTTGGATGCACTGCTATGCTCATCTCTGATTGTGTCGTATTGAATGTCGGGTGAATGCGGTTATTCGGATAAAATCCATTTGGAATGAGTTGTTCGTTTAGAGGCACCGGTACCTTTCCTGTTACAGGGATAGGTGTAATCTTACTACTCCACTTCATTTTGCGTTGTGCAAAAGTTTCCATAGACGAATCAATCAGCACCATGAAAACTAAAATTACCAGCACAATATTTAAAGTGCGTGTTGTTAAAATATTTTTGAAGATAGTCATTGTGTGTACCTTTCGTTATTTGTTTATTACATAAAAAATAAAATAATTTATAAAGAACTTTTTTTATTATTGCTCATACTTACGACCTCGTATCACTAACCCTTTGCTGTGAATCGGGTGATAAATATAGCCCACGGAAACGAACATTCCCTTTTTGTACGCAATGCTGTTTAATTCATTATCTGCGCCTCGGAAATTTTCATAACGTAACCACGAACTTCCATTATAATGCCAAAGAATGCCCTCATATCCGCTGATGACAATATCATTTTTTGCCTGTCCGCGCATTACTCTCGGATAGCCATAAAAATTTCCTATGCCAACATCCCAATACATTCTTAAACCGTTTCCCTGTGTATTCGAAGGACAGTCATATACGCCATACGATGTCAAAACAAACAATCTTTTGTTATCATTTGTCCAAACTGCTTTGGGATTACCGGAAAGAGTATCATCCCAAACAAACGCATCTGTTTTTACATGAATCTTTTCCCATGATTGCCCGGTATATTTTAGAAGTACACGGTGCGTTAGAGACTGGTCTTTCCATCCGCACGCCCAGACGATAGAACCATCAGAACCTCCCCAAATATCAAGTAAATCTACATTCGTGCCGCTTTCCATCTTTGTCCATGTCGTACCATTAAAATGTGCTATTGAACCATTTGTTCCCACTATATATAAATTTGAACTTGATGTTCCCCACATTTTTTTTATATAACCATTAAAAATTCCTGTTACATTATATCCACTCCACGCCTGTCCGTTCCAATGATGAGGAGCCGTAGTTCCTATCCAAACATCATTTGAACTAAATGCGTAAACTGCATAAGCAGGAAAACCCGATGCTTTTAATAAATTCCATTGCAATCCATTCCATTGTGCAACATCATATAATGTATCATTACCACTAAAATGCATTTCTCCTACTGCCCATATATTGTTTTCATTTATTATCGCGACATCATATAATGCGCTGCCAAATCCATCACCCAATGTATCAATCACAAAGGTAAACTCATGGCTCGTCGTATCCATAGTTGTTGTAAAAGCAATTGTACTCGAGTCAATCAGTTTATTATTTTTTATGCGGTATGCTTTGTAGGTGTAGTTGTGGTGAGGTGAGAGTGCGGTATCAAGTAAAAGAGTATCTGCGTATGTTAGTACGGTAGTAAAAAGAGTTTGTCCGTCTCTCTTCACAATAAATTCTCTGTTCTTTACACTTTCCGGTATTGTTACTTGTAAAGTAATTTCTGTTACGCTGGTATCTACTACAGAGAGAAAAATATTTCTCTTATACAGCGGTGTATCGGGTGGCTCGGGTGGTTTCTCTTTGCACGTTTGCATCGCAGTTATACACACGAGGAGCAAAATTATTTTCATATAACTATGGTAATTCATTTCGCGGAGAAAATTTCGGGTGTAATATACGTCAGAAAATTGGCAATGTCAATAGAGCAAATATTAAATTTTGTGAAAGAGAATTTTATTTTTTAATCGTATAGTTCACTCTGATTTAAGTAAATTTTTTT
>CAYHPL010000044.1:0-6967 GCA_964358705.1 uncultured Chitinophagales bacterium | reverse complement strand
GCGTTTTTCGAATGCGGATTCGTGTTGTCCGAATGCGGATGCGTGTTTTCTGAATGCGGATGCGAGTTTTACGAATGCGGATGCGAGTTTTACAAATGCGGATGCGAGTTTTACAAGTGCGGATACGAGTTTTACAAGTGCGGATACGAGTTTTACAAGTGCGGGTGGATGTTTTACGAATTGGGAAGCAAGTTTTATGTTTTTTGGGGTGTTTTTGGCGGTGGGATGTGTGTTTTACCTCCCCTTTGTCCCCTCCTTAAAAAGGAGGGGATGGGTGTTTTGGAAATGGGATTGTCTTTTGTTGGTTAGGATTTTGGTTTTTTAAATTTAAGTCCGCTTACTTGTTTGCTTTGAGGGCTGGTGGCGCCGAATACACTTTTGACGTATTTTTTTACTTCTGCGGCTATATCGAGTAGCCCGGTTTCGGGAGTGTAGAGTATGGCATCTCTTGCGATTCTTGTGTTGCTGAGGGAGGTAACAGCGGTTATTGCGGCAGAGTTTTTTGTTTTCATATCTGCGAGAAGTGTGTTGAGGGTGATGAGTTTTAAGTCGGTTTCGTTTGGTAAATAACCGGGTTGTCCTGCGAGGAGTTGGATGAGTTTTTCGAAGTTATCTATGCGGTTATCGAAACTCATTTGGGAAGCGGATATGCTTTTTTGTGATTCGTCATTTGGTGTTGTGGGGTCGTCGGGGACGGGTGGTAATTTATCGCTTGCTCTTCTGCCCTGAATTTTTCTGGCGATTGTTTTTGCGTCTGTGACAGTGAGGTCGGTGACATTGCATGCGTCGAGTGCGTTGATGATGCGGGTGGTGAGTTTGCTGAGTGGTTCGAATATTAATTCGCGGGCGTTGATTGCGTTTTCGTATTGCTGGGTGAATACGGTGTTGTGCGCGGTGAGCGCGGTTTTTGCGCTTGTTAAAAGCGCATTGAGTGATGCGAGTTTGATTGTGTTCTTTGATGGATTGTATATGGGTCCGTAGGCGGTGCAGTACGTGATGAGTGATTCGAAGTTTGCGACATTTATTGCGTGACCGGTTTCTGATGCTGTTGACATAGAAGTTAAAAGTTAAGAGTTAAAAGTTATGGGTTGTGAGTTAAAATTGTGGTGGAAAATATACTTTCCTTTCTTTATTCTGCAAAATAAAAATAATGATGCATATCACAGTTGTGAAAATATTTTTGTGAAGAAATATTTGGAAAAGATAGAATATTGCTGTATATATATCCCGAATATTTTTTGACATTATAGACTGTATAATATTTTGTAAAAAATCAAAAATGCAACGCAAATCCTACTTTGCTATAGTAAGTGGTTTAATCATTATAATCGCACTTGCATCAGTTTCTTATTCCCCTGTAGTACATAATGGTTTTGTCAATTGGGATGATGACAGAATGGTTACTCAAACATCACTCATTCGTGATGTATCTTTCAATGGGATTACAACTATCTTTTCTTCTTTTCACAATGCACATTACCACCCACTTGTTACTCTGTCTTATGCAATAGAATATTACTTCTCGGAACTCAATCCCTCAGTTTATCATATATCAAACATTATTCTTCACATTTTCAATTCTCTTCTTGTTTTTATTGTCATTTACAATCTAACTGAGAAAAGATTTTGGATTGCGTTACTCACTTCTATTTTATTTAGTGTTCATCCAATCAATGTCGAATCAGTCGCTTGGATAACAGAGAGGAAAGATGTTCTCTATACGCTGTTCTTTCTAATATCACTACAATGTTATCTTCTCTATGTACGCAAAGGAGAGAAACAATTATTTCTCTGGTGCTCGTTCGTAGTATTTATTTTTTCCTGCTTCTCCAAAGTTTCTGCTGTAACCCTTCCGGTAGTGTTGTTGCTGGTAGATTATTTCATAGAAAGAAAATTTTCCCGAAAGAATATTCTTGAAAAAATTCCTTTTTTTACAGTTGCCGTTATAATTGGTATCGTAAATATTTATGCACAATATGAATCATATTTCCAAGGAACAGAATTTTCGATACCTGCATATTCATTTCTTAACAGGGTAGTTGTTCCTTTGTATGCGCTTGCATTTTATCTTTACAAAATAATTGTTCCAATTAATTTCTCTGCGTTTTATCCTTACCCGGCAGAAATAAACGGAACGTTACCATTTATCTATTACTGTTTTGCATTTCTCTCTTTGTGCGGTTTGATTGTCTTTATTATTCTATTCTTTCAGAAAAAAATCCTACATGCCGTTGTATTCGGTTCAGGGTTTTTATTTATAACAATCAGTCCTACGTTACAATTTACACCAGTTGGAATGGCAATTACAGCGGATAGATTTGCATATGTTCCCGCAATCGGATTATTTTTTCTTGCTGGATTCTTCATTGATTTATTACAGGAAAAATTTGCAACAAAGCAAAGAGTACTTCAGGTTATTTTTGCTTTTTGTGCATGCAGTATTGTATTGTTATCCTATGCAACATATACACGGAGTGCATTATGGAGAAATGATGTTACATTGTTTTCAGACGTTATCGAACAGTTTCCTAATGCAGTTCTTTCGTATGTGAATATCGGTCTGTATTATCAACAGAGAAATGATGATACAAATGCTGTGATGTATTATGAGAAAGCATTACGTGTTGATAGTACAGATGCGGAAACGTATAATAATTTGGGTATTGTGTATCAGAGAAATGCACAACCGGAAAAAGCAATTATTATGTTTAAAAAAGTTCTTCAGTTTTATCCAACAAGTGTGGATGCATATAATAATTTGGGTTTGGCATTCGCAGCGAAAGAAGAATTTGACAAAGCGGAGCACAATTATAAACAAGCGTTGACGATAGATTCAAACTATAGTATTGCTTATGGCAATCTCGCAAATGTTTATTATAATCAGGAGAAATATCAAGATGCAATTCGTGCATTTCAAAAGGCGATATTGAAAGGGGAAACAAGTTTCGGGTTATATAATAAAATCGGAGCATCATTTGCAACGATTGGAGAAAGTGATAGCGCAAAATATTATTATAGTCAAGCATTACAGAAAAATCCGCTGGCGGTTGAAGTATATAATAATATTGCAGTGTTGATGATTGAGAAGGCAGAGTATGATTCTGCAATTACCTATTTGCAGCAAGCAGTTGAATTACAGCCAAACTATGCATTTGCATATAAAAATTTAGGGCTTGCGTATTTAAAGAAAAATGCACGTCAACAAGCAATGGATGCTTTTCAAAAAGCGGCAGCATTAGGTGACCGTGATGTAATAGAGTGGTTGAAATCAAATGGTTTATAGGAAGTTTCCAATTCATTTCCCGAAATATTTTTGGGAATATTTATTAATCTAATACACATACTCATATGCATACTTTAACAGTCCGTACTTTATTGTACGTTTTAACCGTATCACTCTTTTATAGCAGTGATATTCTTTCTCAATCGTCCTGTGATATTAAAGTCTATCCTGACACAACGTATCATCAGTTAGAAACAAGCATTGCTGTGCATCCAACTAATCCTAATATTGTTTTGATTGGGAGTAAAACGGTAAAAAATTTAAATTACAGGACAGTTGGATGTTATATATCGACAAATGGAGGTTCCTCATTTTCTGGTACGGATACATTTCCACCTGCTTTAGTAGAATTTAATAATAAATATACTGATCCAGTTGTTGCAATTGATCGGAATGGAATTTTTTATTATATCTGTATCGATGGTGGTGGAGATTCAATCTATTTTAGTAAATCCACAAATAACGGAGCAAATTGGAGTGGTTTTATACTGATTCCATCTACAGGTAATATTGCACCGGATAAACCATTTATTATTACTGATAATAATTCTGGAAGTCCTTATTTTGGAAATATATACATAGGATGTAAAAATGAAGTTACTCAGCAATTATGTTTTGCAATTTCTTCAAATGGTGGAGTTGAATGGTCTGAGTTGTCTGAAATATCTGAAATTGCAGATGATTTGCAAGGCTTTAATTTTTTGGTGGATAAAGATGGTACTATACATGGCACCTTTAGAAGAACATATAACAATAGTATTTCTATTCAATACTTTAAATCAGAAGACGGCGGAGAATCATGGTCTGACGCTGAATTAATATCAAATGTACATCAGACTCAGGCGAATAGTACCTCATATAATTTTCCTATAATGGCTATTAACACTAATAAACGCGGGACTAATTCCGGAACTGGAACAATTTATATTGTTTATGAGGATTCATTGACACCTGCTGGGAAATCGGATATTCGCCTTTCATACAGAACAAGTAGCAGTGGCAATTGGTCTCATAGAACAGTAAATACAATAGTCGCTGGAAATCAATATATGCCCTATTGTGCTTTTGATTCAACTTCATCAAAATTATATGTTTTATATTATGATACAAGGGATGATACTTCACAAAACTATTTGACAAGAGCGTATGTTTCTTCATCTAATCATTATAATATTGTTAATAATAATGATTTTAATGATTTTGCTATAAGTATGCACAACTTTGGATCTTTAAATAGCAGATTAAATATCGTAGGCGGATTAGATTATATAGGTATTGCAAGCGGCGGTGGTAATATTTATGCTTGTTGGAGTGATAGTCAAATCTCAAGATATCAGATTTATATAAAGAAATTTACAAATACATTAAATTCTCTTGCGTTAATCACACCGAATGGAAATGAAAACTGGTGCGAACAAGAATACTATGACATTACTTGGAATTCTACTGGTAGCATCACTAATGTAAAATTAGATTATTCTACAAATGGCGGTTCAAGTTTTCAGAATATTACTTCAAGCACTTCCAACACTGGTACATATAGTTGGCATGTTCCTTTTGGGGCAACATCCCAAGCAAAAGTTAGAATATCTGATGTTAATGATACTTGTACCTATTATATAAGCAACTATTTGTTTTCAATTTTATCTTGTGAACAAAAAACAGGTAATCATGATGGAAACAGCGAAAAATATGACTTTAAGCTTGAACAGAATTATCCCGAACCATTTAATCCAAAAACAGTTATAGGATTCTCGCTTAAAGAAGTCAGTAATGTAACATTGAGAGTATATGATATTCTAGGGAGAGAAGTTATTACTCTCATCAATAATGAACAGAAAGAGCCCGGAAAATATTCGGTGGAGTTTGATGGGTCAAATTTGCCAAGCGGTATATATATGTATAAACTCACTGCTGGTTCATTTAGTGATAGTAAACAAATGATGTTGCTGAAATAATATGATGATGAAAATATAAAATACGTTAGACGTGTGTTACGTTACTTGATAAAAGCGGTTTCTATTTAAAAACAGAAGCCGCTTTTTTATTTTTGCACATTCAATCTCTTATATTTGCGCTGTCATTTTTTTGCAAAGGCGCTGAATAAACAGTCCCGTTGTTCCGAAAATGTATTTGTCTATTTAACTCTTTTCCACTTAACTGCATATTATTATGAAAACTATTTACATTTTATTTGTACTCGCGTGTATCGTTTATACATTGAATTCCACAGCGCAAATTATGCAAAAAAATCTCTGGACAACGAATGGGAATGTCTATGCAATGTATTCCGATGATGCATCCAATACCATTTATATCGGCGGGGATTTTGATTTCGTTGGTCCGCGTACAGGACGAAGCGCGTTTATTGATTTGGTAACGGGTGATGCTGACGTCTCTAATCCGTATATCGGCAGTACGGTTCGGTGTGTTGTTTCTGATGGCAACGGCGGATGGTACGTTGGTGGGGATTTTGCTACCGTTGGAGGAGTTGACCGCAATTGTATTGTTCATATTAATGGAGATAAAACGCTCAACAGTTGGAATCCCAACGTAAATGGAAGTGTGCGCACAATGCTTGTTTCTGATTCTGTGATGTATCTTGGAGGTACATTTACTGCGGTTGGCGGGCAAACGAGAAATCGTCTTGCGGCAGTGAATCGTTATACCGGCGAGTTGCTTCCGTTTAATCCGAATGTGGATAGTACTGTAAAAGCGCTGGCATTGACCGGAACTACATTGTACTGCGGCGGTTCTTTTTCACACGTGGGAGGAGTATTACGGAAACGTATTGCGGCAATAGATATTGGAACGGGAATTCCGACTGCATTTGATGCGAATGTAAATAGTGATGTGAATACTATTGCAGTGGGAAATCAAATTTATATAGGAGGAACATTCATCAATGTTGGGGGAGAAACACGCAACCGAATTGCAAAAGTAGATGCTGTTACGGGTGCAGTTACAAGTTGGAATCCGAATGCGAATAATACGGTGAACGTCATTATTCTTTCCGATTCTCTTGTCTATGCAGGAGGTACATTTACTTCCATCAATGGTTCAACAAGAAAACGATTAGCGGTACTTGATACTGTTTCAAATAGCGCATCAAGTTGGAATCCTGATGTGAGCAATACAGTAAATGCGATGGTACTTACAGGAACTACATTATATGTTGGCGGTTCATTTACTTCTATTGGAGGAATTGAACGCTTGCGCTTTGCTTCATTTGATGTTTCCAATTCTACTCTGACAAATACCCTCAGTAATTCAAACGGTACAATTAACGCGCTTGCAGTTTATGGTTCGTCTCTGTATGCGGGAGGAAGTTTTTCGAGTATCGGTGGAAAAACGGTACTGAATATTGCCGCATTTAACGCAATAACAGGAAAGGCAAAAGATTGGGCGCCATTTGCAAACAGTACTGTTTCAACAATTGTTGTAAATGGTTCTACTGTTTATTTTGGCGGCGCATTTGATTTCGTAGGAGATTCTTCGCGAAATTATATTGCCGCAGTAGATACAAATGGTACGATACTTTCATTTAATCCTAATGCTGATTCTGATGTACTTACTCTTTCTTTAGATGGAAATACGATGTATGCTGGTGGATATTTTTCTGAAATAGGAGGAGTAGTACGCAATCAAATTGCTGCGCTCGATGCAACAACAGGAATCGCAACC
>CAYHPL010000043.1:0-11019 GCA_964358705.1 uncultured Chitinophagales bacterium | reverse complement strand
ATAATTATTGCCAGCGCTATATTTAAAAATATTCTAATCGTAGTCATTATACATTATACACGTTTTTTGTTATTATTGTTGAAGCACGTTGTGTTTTTTAACAACGGTGTTTCATTTAAAAAAATACTATTCCCCTCCTCTGCAAAAAAAAAGATTGCAGATGCAAATAAAAAACGCAACTTCGTACAAATCCATATTGTACACAAGTTGCGGTAATAAACATACGTGTGAGATACAGCGGCAGCAGTGTGTGTCGGAGTGTCCTGCAAGGAAGAGAACGGTATCTGCATCCTGCAAATAGTGTATTGTTGTTCCATTGTCGTATCCAAAAAAAATGATAGTGCGGTTACATTATAAAAATTCTTGTGTGGTGAGAAATCGCGGTAGAATTTATAAAATAAACGAATATCTACACAGATATTTTCTTAACTATTTTTCAACAGAATAACGGACAGAAACATCAGTTGTTTTGGAAAAAAAAGGAGAGAATTAAAAGAGATGCTCGAATTACAGCGTACCTTTTCTCATCAGCAAAAAAAATTCCGTAATGACGTTGTACTATATTTTTATAAACCAAATGCTCTGCGGAGTTTGAGCAGTGTGTCTTTCATCTCTTCAGAAATTACTTTTGTATCAGTAAAAACAGGAAGGAAATTTGTATCACCGCTCCAGCGCGGGACAATATGAAAATGAATATGATTATCAATGCCTGCGCCTGCAACACGTCCGATATTGCATCCGATATTGCATCCATCAGCATTGAGTTCTTTTTTTAACACCGCAGAAAGTTTTTTGAGCAACTGCATTGCTTCAAGTAGTTCTTCATCCAATATCTCCTGAAGATTGCCGGAATGGCGATACGGAACTACCATTACGTGTCCGCTATTGTACGGATATAAATTCATTATCACGAAATTATATTGCTCGCGCCAAACAATGAGATGTGCATCGTCATCATTTGCTTTATATGCTTCACACATTGCGCATTGTTTCTTCTCGCCTTTTTTTTCATCCGCGAATGAAGCAATGTATTGCGAGCGCCACGGAGACCACAGTCGTTCCATAAAAATATTTTCTGAACATAAAAAAGTGATGGAGAAAAACTCTCCATCACTTTCAATAAAAAAATTATTCTTCGTCTTTCACTTCGTGCTTTGCTTCAGCGATAACTTTTTCCATAATTTCGCGCGGCATTTCTTCGTAGTGAGAGTATTTCTGTTTGTGTATGCCGCGTCCCTGCGTCATCGAGCGGACTGTTGTGGAATAGCGGTATAATTCTTTCAGCGGAACCTGCGCTTTGACAATCTGATACGCGCCGTTAGAATCCATTCCTGCAATTTTTCCGCGCCGCCCTGAAATATCACCCATCACATCGCCCATACATTCTTCGGGAACGCTCACTTCAATTTCATAAATCGGCTCGTAGAGAACAGGTTTCGCTTGTAAAAATCCTTCTTTGAATGCCATCTTTCCTGCCGTTTTAAAAGCATTTTCATTGGAATCAACGGGATGCATTTTTCCATCGTGTAAAATTACGCGCACATCTGCAACGGGATATCCTGCTATGACGCCTTTCGTCATAATATCCATAATTCCTTTTTTTACCGCAGGAACAAATTTCGCATCAATGGCGCCACCGACAATCGCATTGACAAATTCAAATTTTCCGCCCCACGGCAATTCTTCAATTTCCGAACCGCGAATGGTTAAATCATTCGGATACGGCGCGCCTTCGCGAAACTGTTCCATGTGAAAATACACTTCACCAAATTGTCCTGCGCCGCCGCTTTGTTTTTTATGACGATAACTTACGCGCGCGTGACCGCGAATTCTTTCCCGAAACGGCAAACGGGGTTCTTTAATATCCACTTCAACGCCAAAACGTTCTTTCATACGCTTTACCATAACGGTTAAATGCAATTCACCTTGCCCGCTGATGATTGTTTGATTTAATTCCGGGTCGTGCGTTACGATAAATGCAGGGTCTTCTTCGTGCAATCGGTGAAGCGCAGTGCCGATTTTATCTTCGTCGCCTTTTGATTTGGCATGTATTGACTGACTGATAACGGGCTCAGGAAATTTAACCGACGGAATAATTACAGAAAAAGATTTTGAACTCAATGTATTATTTGTGTGCGTATCTTTTAATTTCACCACACCGCCCATATCGCCAGCAACTATTTTATTCACTTCGTTGCGATTCTTTCCGTTCATAATATACAGCTGCGCAAGTCGCTCGGATTTTCCACGCGATTGATTCACTAAATCCAAACCCGGCGTTAATGTTCCGGAAAACACTTTGAAATAGGAAAACTCTCCAACGTGCGGTTCAGAAACGGTTTTGAATATAAATGCAACGGGCTCGCCTTTTGCTTCAAAAGGAATTCGCACTTCTTTATTGTTTCCTGCAAATGTTGCAAGTGTATCACCACGCTGTGCAGGATTGGGTGCAATATCAATAAGAAAATCCAACAGTGCGCTTGTTCCAATATTCTTTACTGCAGAGACAGAAATTATCGGAAATATTTTTCTGTTCCGAAATGCAATCTGCAAACCTGTGCGTAATTCATCATCCGTCAATGTGCCGTTTTCAAAATATTTTTCAAGTAGTTTTTCGTCGCTCTCTGCAATTAAATCTACAAGTTCCTGTCGCCAATGTTTCGCTTCATCCAGATGGTCTGCAGGAATTTCTGCTTCGGTAAATTTTCCTTTGTCATCTTTGTACACGAGAAGTTTCATTTTCAAAACATCTATGACGCTGTTGAAATTCGGACCAGCAGTGAGCGGCATTTCAACAATAGCGACATTTGTTCCAAAACGGTCGTGCGCCATTTGTGCAACTTTTGGTAAATCCACATGCTCGCCATCCACTTTGTTGATGATGAACATTGTCGGAACGTTGCTTTCTTTTGCGTAATTAAATGCTATTTCCGTGCCGACTTCTACGCCTTCAAATGCTTTTAAAAGAATAAGCGCAGTATCTGAAACAGCAATGGAAGATTTTACTTCGCCGGTAAAATCTGTATAGCCGGGAGTGTCGAGAATGTTTATTTTTGTATTGCGCCATTCGCAGTGCAACAGCGATGCATTGATAGATGTTTTTCGTTCTATTTCATCTGCGCGATAATCGGAATGTGTGGAGCCTTCTTCCACTTTTCCCATACGTGTCGTTACTGATGCTGTATAAAGGAGCGCTTCTGTGAGTGTTGTTTTGCCTGCGCCGCCGTGTCCGGCAATGACAATGTTGCGGATAGATTCTGTTGTGAAATCTTTCATAAGAAATCCTTGTAGTGGTTATGTTGTTAAATATTCAGTGAGTTGTTGTATGAATCACAATGGAGTTGTGGAGGAAGGGGAAAAAGAATACAATGCCTCGTGCGCGATGAGAGCAAACTACTCATCTGCGCACAGGTACAATGCCCGTGCATTTCCCTTTCTTCATCCTCACAATGGTCATCACTTTTGTAATACGTTAAAAAAAGTTTTTACGCCTTTCAGCATTCCGGAAAGAAACGATGCAGTTTCCATTGCAGGCGCTTCCAATTGATGCTGAATGCGTTGTTTAAAATCAATTATATCTTCCAT
The DNA here is from genome assembly GCA_964358705.1 of uncultured Chitinophagales bacterium. Taxonomy (GTDB): domain Bacteria; phylum Bacteroidota; class Ignavibacteria; order UBA10030; family F1-140-MAGs086; genus JBBTJF01. Next base: position 7,434 of record CAYHPL010000043.1, on the reverse strand, counting down.
CGAACGACGCACCGCGCTGAGTGTATTGCGAACTAACTTCATTTGTTCATCAATATTATCAGTAACAGAACGCACTTTCGTTGTAATGGCTTCCATATTTTCCAGTACGGGAAGCGTGCGTACAGTCATCGTGTGCACTTCGCGTTCAACATTGCGCAAACTTTGCTCCATTCTCCGAAAGATTTGCACGAGTGTATAGCACACCCAAATGAAACACAATGCGGCGATAATGATGATAATTTCCATTGCTATCATTTTAACTCCTTATTCAGGAACGCTCGCGCTCTTCACGATACGCATCGTAGCCGGCGCGGAACGCATCAGTAATTTTTTCTGCATGCCCGACTGTTTCATCAAATAGTTCATTTGATTCTTGAAACACATCATTGCTTTCATCAGTGATATTTTGTGCAAAATCTTTTGCGCGGGCGGCAGTATCGGAAAATTTTCGCACCGCATCATCTGCTTTGCTGCGCAAATCATCACGAAGTTCTCTGCCGGATTTCGGAGCGAGTAACAATGCAGTAACTGCACCGACTACGCCGCCAATAAAAAAGCCAACAAGCAATCCCTTGCCGATGCCATTTTGTTGATCTCGATACATAATAGTGTTACTAAAATTAATTATAAAAAAAATAAATAAACGCTCCAGTGATGAGTGTGAAAACATAGTTTCACACTCACGCCACTGTATCGTTAGCGATTTTTCTTCTTATGTCTGTTCTTACGTAAACGTTTCTTGCGTTTATGTGTCGCCATTTTATGACGCTTGCGTTTTTTTCCGCTGGGCATTCCTGTCCTTTCGTTTTTTAGTGATTAAATATTAATTATTAACATGCGATTGTAAAAGTTCCTTTGCGCGTTTTCCCGTTTCATTCTTCGGGTTAATGGCAATGGCTTTTTGAAAATACTCTTTTGCCTGTTCAGGATTATTGGTGCTGAGCGAGACAATTGCAACATTAAAATATGCTTTCTGATGGTTCGGGTCAATAATAATTCCCTGTTTCATCATTGCAATTGCTTCTTCTCCTTTTCCGTTTTCAAATAAACAAATTCCTGCATCAACTATTGCATTGACATCATTGGGTCGCAGCGTTAAATATTTATTATAGTATTCTACTGCGCGGGAAAATGAGCGCGCATCGTGAAGAGCATTTGCGTATTGCAACAGCGCATCTGCATTTGATGGATTTGCATTAACAAATTGCTCCATCTCCTGTAAATTCTGTAATGATGGAGCGTTAGTATTTGCAGATTGCTCTGTCGCATTTTGCATTGATTCAGGAATACCTGAATTATTATTTACTGCATAGAGAATGAGTACGATTGCAATAAGAATTCCCGCCGCTGCATATATTTTCCACGTATCAAGTTTGGATTGCAACGGATGTTTTTTATGTATCGGCTTTTTCTCGGGCTGTGGTTCTGTTTTTCTATGTACCTGATGAGGTTCGCGATACATGGGTTCTGCAACTCTTGGTTTTTCAATAATCGGTTCCGGCTGTGGTTCGGGAATTACTTTCTCTTTCTCTTCTTCTCTTACAGGAAGTATTTCGGAAGGTTTTTCTTTTTCAAAAAGTAATTCTACTTCACCTGTTTCTTCTTCCGGCTTTTGCGCGGCTGGAAGAACTGCTCCACAACTGTCACAGAATGTCGCTCCCTTTTTATTTTTAGTTCCGCAAAATTCACACTGAAAATCTTTCGATGATTTACCACTCGTTGCTTTCTGCGGTGGTTTTGCAGAAAGAAAACCTTGTAATTCTACAATGCCATCCGCGCCCCAATCAAGTTTAGCGCCACATTCCGGACAGTATCTATCACCGCCGGTAACAGTTGCCTTACATCGTGTACATTTCGTTGTTTGTGCCAAAAAAAGAACTCCGTCTATTTATTTTTTTTATGTAATTGTTCGTCCACTGCCTTCTGGAAATCTTTTGAGACTTTGAAATAGGGAACATAGCGCGCGTCCACATCTACACGTTCACCTGTTTTTGGATTTCTACCAATGCGCGGCTTGCGGAGTTTAACTTTAAAACTTCCGAATCCACGCAATTCGATATTGCGACCATCTGACATTGCTTCTTTTACAGTTTTGAGGAACCCGTCAACAACTGCTTCGGTCTCTAATTTCGTCAATCCTGTACCGTTTGCAATGGCATCAATTATATCTGCTTTGGTTAAGTTCATTGATTACAAGAATTTATGCGGGCAAAAGATATGGAAAAATTCGCATAAAAAAATTTTTATTTTTAAAACTTAAATTAAATTTTTCGGATTGAATATTTTCACTACAATTTCATCTGCTTCAACAATTTCATTTTGCAAAAAAATTTTTATTGTTGGCAGCCACGTAAAATAATTGCTCTCGAATTGTTTTTGCCGACACTAACGACAAATTTATTTTTCACGGCTACATTCCCAATGTGTTGTTCTTCAATATGTTTCTCCATTGCGATTTCTCTGGTTTATTCTTTCTTGAAATAAAGTTAGTCTATGTAAATTTTGCATAATTGTGAGTATTCTGTCAATGTGAGTAAATATTTGCTGTTAATTAGTAAAGTTTAAAATTTAACTAAAAAAGGCATTTTGCCTATGTATAGATTTCTATACTGCCATAAAAAAAAGTTTTTGCCTATGTATAGATTTCTATACTGCCATAAAAAAAGTTTTTGCCTATGTATGGATTTCCATACTGGCATAAACCAGACCTTTCACTCCTTTTCATTGTTGAGAAAGCCATACACCAGACATTTCTCTCTTTGCGTACCTTTGCGATTTGCTTTGTGTGCCTTTGCGGTGAATAACATTCTTTCTTTACCGCAGAGAACGCAAAAGATAGCGCAGAGTTACGCAAAGGAAATACTCTAAAAAAATCTAAAATTATCCTTGCATTGCTTTACGGTTAAAAATATGAAAAAGCGCTATGCATTGTAACAACACACAGCGCTTTTATAATTCACTGACTTACAGCCAACGTTGTTTCATTGTAAACCTTCAAGGTTTCCAAAACCTTGAAGGTTTTATGGCTATTTCATCAGCACCATTTTCTTCATCTCAATAAAACTCCCTGCGGTAAGTTTGTAAATATAAATACCGCTCGGTAAATTAGTTGCATCAAACTGAACGGAATATTTTCCGGCATCTTTCTTTTCATTATTAATCAAGGTTGCAACTTCTCTTCCAAGAATATCATACACTTTCAATGTAACATTACTAAGAGCCAACAGTGAAAAATCAATAGCCGTTTGCGGATTGAACGGGTTGGGATAGTTTTGCACAAGCGAAAAATCAAATGGCGTATTTTCATCTTCTTTCACTCCCGTGAACGGAGAATGTTTGGCAAGAAATATATCTGAATGAGGATTAGGGCTAAGTGTATCAACATTTGTTATAGTGATATTGCCCAAATGAATTATCTGGCTTTGGAAACGACCGGAAATATAAACATTCCCATTCGCATCTGCTACACCAATCGTGCCATCATCCCAAAGGATTCCACCTATACTAAGCGCACTGTGAAAATTACCATAAGTATCAAATGCTGTTATGAACATGTCACTACTTCCTGCGTTGGTCAATATAATATTACCCAATGTAATAGATGGACTAAGAAAATCTCCTGTAAGTATATATTTTTCGGTTGTTTTTTTTAAGTCTCCTATGTGCTCATGGCTATTCCCTCCTTCGTTTCGTGCCCAGAGTACGTTGCCGTTTGCATCATACTTCACAAGAAGAATATCCTCTCCACCTCGTGTAGATAATACGGTATCTCCGATAACAACGGATGAACTTTCTAATGTTCCTGCTACAATTATATTTCCATTTTCTACAAGCATAATATTGTTGCCAGCTTCAAATTGAGTACCTCCCATACTTTTTGCCCACAGAACGTTTCCGTTTGCATCATATTTCACAACAAACATATCCCAACTTCCGTTGTTTGTCAATGTTGTATCGCCGAATGAAATTGTTGAACTACGAAAATTTCCGGTAACATAAATATTATTGTTCATATCTATACAGTTGCCAAATCCATGATCGACCTGATTTCCTCCTGCACTTTTTGCCCAGAGGACATTTCCGTCTGCATCGAATTTCACAATAAACATGTCAAACATATAACTGGTACTACTATCTGCAATTGTCAGAGTTGTATCGCCGAATGTAATAGCGGGACTCAAAAAATTTCCCGAGACAACAATACTTCCGTCATTCCCGAGATTAATATCAGAAGCATAATCCTCACTGCTACCCCCAAAACTTTTTGCCCAAAGTATATTGCCACTTGTGTTAAATTTTACAAGAAAAAAATCATAAGAAAATATGCCGTGATTTTTTAGTGTATCGGTATTGAAAACAATAATAGAACCATCGAACGAGCCAATCACAAATATATTTCCATTTGCATCTGCTTGAATACCGCTCGCACTTTCCGACCCGGTACGACCGAAACTTTTTGCCCAAAATACATTGCCGCTTTGATGGTATTTCACAAGAAACATATCGCTCCCACCTTTATTGAACAACGTCGTAAAACCAAACGTGATTGATGGTTGCCCAAAAAAACCGGAGAGAAAAACATTCCCACCTGAATCCATTGCAATACTTCCACCTCCATCATCACTATATAACGATCCCGCACTTTTGGCCCACTGCCATTCCTGCGGTTGTGAGTAACAGTGAATGGAGTTTAAAAATAAAATTCCAATTACAAGAAGAAGAATTTTTGTATTGTGATATTGTGTGTGTGTCATATTTGTTCCGTTATAAATGCAGTCAAGATATACGGAAAAAAAAATGAATTTCTACAAAACAAACATTTATAATTACAACATCCAATTATTTTTTGATTGCATACTTGTTTATCCGATTAAGCACTCTGTATAAAAAAAATGCTGCGCATCTTTTACAACACGCTGCATTTTATCATTACTATATTCTATGAATAATACCCAATGGTAAATAAACCTTCAAGGTTTCCAAAACCTTGAAGGTTTTATGGCTATTTCATCAGCACCATCTTCTTCATCTCAATAAAACTCCCTGCGGTCAGTTTGTAAATATAAATACCGCTCGGTAAGTGTGTTGCATCAAACTGTACGGAATATTTTCCGGCATCTTTCTTTTCATTATTAATCAAAGTTGCAATTTCTCTCCCAAGAACATCATATACTTTTAGTGTTACATCACTAACCGCCAACAGCGAAAAGCCAATAGCAGTTTGCGGATTGAACGGATTGGGATAGTTTTGTGCAAGCGAAAAATCAAATGGCGTATTTTCATCTTCTATCACTTCTGTAAACGGAGAATGTTTGGCAAGAAATAAATCTGAATGAGGATTAGGGCTAAGTGTATCAACATTAGTCAAAGTGATATTACCAAAATTGATTGTCGGACTTTGGAAGGAACCATTAAAATATAAATCACCACTCGTATTTGTTGCAACACCAACACCGAAATCATATAGTGTTCCTCCGACATTGAGTGCATTGATTACATTCCAGTTTGTATCAAAAACGGCAATAAAGGCATCAGAGCCTCCTGTATTGGATAATACTGTATTTCCAAATGCAATTGTAGGACTAAAAAAATCTCCAGTAAGAAAATATCTATCAGAAGTTTTTATAAAGGCACCGGGATGGTCATGGCTATTTCCTCCTTCGCTCCTTGCCCAAATCACGTTGCCGTTTATATCATACTTTACAAACATAATATCAGAACCGCCTCTTGTTGATATCACAGTATCTCCAATAACGACTGATGAACTTTCTAATGTTCCGAGAACAATAATGTTTCCATTCTCTGATTGTATAATATTAGAACCACTTTCAGATTGAGTGCCTCCTGCACTTTTCGCCCAAAGAACATTGCCGTTTGCATCGTATTTTACAACAAACATATCCCACCAACTTCCATTATTGGTCAGCGTAATATCACCGAATGTAATCGTGGTACTGCGAAATTCTCCGGTAACATAAATATTGCCGTTCATGTCAATACAGTTACCATACCCACGATCAATCTGACTCCCTCCTGCATTTTTTGCCCAGAGTACATTTCCATCTGCATCACATTTTACAACGTACATATCTCTGCTTCCGTTGTTGATGAGTGTTGTATCTCCAAAAATAATCGTTGGACTCGAAAAATATCCTGAGATGACAATACTCCCATCGCTACCGAGATGTATGTCGTTTACATTATCCGAAGTACTTCCTCCGAAATTTTTCGCCCAAAGTACTGTACCGCTCGTATTAAATTTTACAAGAAAAATATCATAAGAATTCACGCTGTGATTTGTCAATGTATCAGTATCGAAAACAATATTAGAACCCCCAAACGAACCAATCACGAATATATTTCCGCTTGAATCTGTTTGAATACAAGTAACATATTCCGTTACGTTGCCACCAAAACTTTTTGCCCAAAAGACATTGCCACTCGGGTGGTATTTAACAATGAACATATCGTCTTCACCTTTGTTAAGCAACGTGGTAAAACCAAATGTGATGGACGGTTGTCCAAAATTGCCCGCCAAAAAAATATTTCCACTCACATCGGTTACAATGCTTGTCGGGACATCATTTCCATACAGTGACCCTGCGCTTTTTGCCCACTGCCAGCCCTGCGGTTGTGCATTGCAAAATGGAAAGTAGAAAACAAAAATAATAATCGTAATTGCCAGAAAGATAATTTTTTTGTTAAAGATATAATGTGAGTGTTTCATAAGTGCTATAAAAATAAATAAATATTTTGGGGTTTTAACAATCTTCTCCTCCCGCGATGAACGGGAGGAGAAGATGTTTATTTAATAAAGAGTGTCTGGATTACACTCTCTGTTGCAATTGACATCTATCGTGTTTCACACTCTCCGCTACAGTTGACGTTGATAGTGAGATAGCAATTCACAAAATAATAATTATCAGAAGTCTTTTTTATTCCAACTTCCGATTGACAACATTCGGCGACAACTCTAATTGCATAGCCAGTGTTAGTATATGGCGTTACATCAATATAGTACCATCCGTTTGCGTCAGTTGTACCGACTGTTAATGTGTCCCAAATGCCGTTCTTATATTCTTCCACTCTTATAGTAACACCAGCTGGAGAACCACTTGCAGTAAGCGTCCCTTTGACAATGAGTGAATCACATGCATACATTGAAGTGTATGAGCCAAACGAAATAAATACAAAAACTATAAATAGTTTAGCAGCTAATAATAAATTTATTTTCATTGGATACCTCAAAATATAATTTTAAAAAGTATTCTTCACACGCCCCAAGAGGAGCAATTAAATTATATGAAGAATATAAAGTACATTCATAAGTTGATAAAAATTGTGCTGCATCTTTACTCCATTATAAATGCAGTCAAAACATACGGAAAGAAAAAATGAATTTCTACAAAACACACATTAATAATTACAACCTGC
>CAYHPL010000042.1:0-12750 GCA_964358705.1 uncultured Chitinophagales bacterium | reverse complement strand
CAATTTTAGGAATGGCATCCTACAAACGTTTTGTCCTATTCCCAATTTTAGGAATACCATCTTACAAACGTTTTGCTCTATTCCTAATTTTAGGAATGGTATCCTGAAAAGTAATTAGCCCATTGCAAATTTTTCTTACAAAAGAAACAATATTTCTTTTTTTCTCTGCAACTAATGGAGCGAATGAAAATGCGTTCGCTCATTACTCTTTTCCATTTGCATTTGGGCGTGGAGAAACTATTTTTGTATCACCAGTTTTTTTACTGCAACAAAATTTCCTGCTTGCAATCGGTAAAAATATAATCCGCTTGCAACAGAACGCGCATCCCACTCAACAGTGTATTTTCCCGCATCTTGTTCTTTGTTCACGAGGGTTGCAATGTCTTCGCCGAGAATATTGAATATTTTCAGTGAGACAAATGTTTGCTTCGCAATACTATATGCGATGCTTGTTGTCGGATTAAATGGATTGGGATAATTTTGCTGCAAAGAAAATGTGAGCGGCACATCATTTTCTTTCACATCTGCCGGGCGTTGGAATACACCGAAATTTTTATTCGCGTTGGAAACATTGGGACTTACATTGACGACATAATATCCGGTAATTGGTACAGTTCTTCGCCACGATTGTTTTAGTTCGCCGGTTACTCTGTATTGTCCGTTCTGCAAAGAATCGAAATCATAAAAACCGGTACTGTCAGAATACACCGTATCTCTCCTTGTACCAATTGAAAGAATTAATCTCCAGTTCGCCAATCCTTCTTCATTCGGGTCGCGAATTCCATTGCTGTCACGGTCATTATAAAATACGCCGCTGATGGAACTATATTCTGCAATTCCGAAATTCATCGAATAGTTTATTTCATCACTGTGAAGTTTCGTAAAGAGTGTATCATTTGTTGTCGCAATTCCTGACCCAATAAGCGTACAAACAAAATAATTACCCGGAAAAAGATTTCTGAATGCAAACACACCTGCCGAATCAGTAAAAATAGAATCCTGTTTCAGACCTCCAAGATATACTTTGCGGTTGATCAGAAACGGCTCGTTATTATCTCTAACACCATTTGCATTTATGTCATGAAACAAATAACCACTCATTTGCCCATACGTAAAAATTCCAAAATCATTATGAAAAGCAAATTCTGCCGTATCAAGTGTAAGTTGATATTGCTGTGTTGCAGGATACGAGAGAAACCATAGCGAATCAAGTTGATGCGTAATTGCATATTCACCCGGCGGTACATCGTAGAAGAAATAATTTCCGTGAGAATTTGTATTTACCGAATCGGTGTAAGTACCCGTGAGCATAATTTTTCTCTCCCCAATTTCGTCATCATTAATTATACTGCTGTCAGCATCTCTATCGTGATACATTGTTCCCTGAATTATTGTCCCAGCAGGAACATAATTGGTATCGTGCAGCCAATGATTGTAGCGGATAAATCCTCTCGTTGAATCATCAAACGTATCAAAGAGAGTAGAAATGTTTCCGGGATATGGTGTTGCATCCATTTCTGCTGTGGTGGTTGCTCCCCACCGGTTGTGTTCAGCAATTATTTCATTTTCTGATTCATTCCTGATATCGAATACTCCGTTTTCTCCAAATGCATTGGAATGAATAATCGGTTGAACATTGTCCGTATATTGAATGAGAATGCCATCATTCGCATTCCGAAAAAATCTATTAAAGCGGATGAACAGCGGCAAAGAATAATCCATTTCTTCAATGTGCAAACCAATATCGCTATTATCACTGATGGTGTTATTCTCAAACCGTGAAATTGCTGCATTACCGTTAACAATATTACGGCTAAAGAGGAATAGAGTCATTCCTGTTTCATTGTGTGTTGCAATGTTTGCATAAATAGAAGTGTAAAATGTATGTGAATAGATTCTTATGCCGGTCTCAAAATTTTTCGCGGTATTCTCTTCAATGATGCAAGTATCTGCACTGATTCCAATGCTCATGCCGCGTTCGGGATAATAATTCGGGTTATTTAAATATGGTTCTACTACGTTTCCTCTAATTGAAGCAAGTTTCCCATCACCCCAAGCCTGTGACAGCCCTCTTGTTGTACAATGAATATTATTAAACGAAATACTTAGTTTTCCATAGAAAAAGGCTTCTAAGTTATCAATTCCAATTTCCGTTTGAGAAACTATATTACTATCCAATGCGAAATTACCAATGTAAAGTTCATTGAATTTTATTCCATTGACGGAAATCCCATCGCTTGTCGTTGTATTTTTGGAAACAGTAACGTTACATAATTCAATGTTCCCCAAAATAATTGCACCTTCTTCACCGTCAAGAGATGCGTGGTGAGTAACAGTATTATTGCTCACGGAAAATTGCGCAGTAAAATCTTCATCCAAACTTGTACGCGGCAATTTTACTCTGGAATTTTTTAATACCGTCTGTTTTTTTGAATGAGTTTTCTCTTTCCAGTTCATTCCATCAAAAGAACCGATAATAATTCCGGAGTTCAATTTTGAGTTGATAGTATTATTATTAATCTGACAATTATTGGAATTAATGTATTCGATATAAATTCCCGCATATCCGATAATCGCGGGATTTGTACCCAAAATTGAATTATTAGAAATCTCAACAATACTCGCAAGCGAATTACCTGAAATCCCGATAATATTAATTCCTGAACCCTCCAGTGGACCTGCGATTGTATTATCAGTAATTTTTACAGTATCATGAGTTATTTCATCATCCACGATAATGCCAATATTTGTGTTGTTCATCGAATTTGCACTGATAGTTGCATCTGACCCGTAATCTGTGTTATTTACGGAGTTCAGTGAAATGCAACAGAAAAAATTTTGCATCGTGTTGTTGCGGATAGAAAAATTTCCGTCAACATCAATTAAATAAACACCGTACGTTATTACTTTTTTATCTCTTGCCTGTAGCATTGTAGGAAGCGTACCTGCATTCGTCAGATTATTTCTCTCAATTTCTATATTCGCAAATACGTAATCATCAAACTTAATCGCATTTTTGGCACAGTGAATTTCATTGGAATCAATCATAAGTGTACCCGGTGCATCGCCATCAAGCGTAACTTCCATATAACCGAACTCAATGCCATTGGATACATTCGAAATGGTGTTCCTGTTCACTGCCATAAAAGGAGAGTAATAATTTTCTCCGACAAAAATTCCATGCGGCGAACCAAATTGCGTTACAATGGAATTGCCGCTAATATTCAATGCAACATATTCTGCCGTATCAATCATAATGCCGCCGCCTTCAATTAAATAGGAAATCGTGTTGTTGCGTATGAACACTTCGCCAAAATCTGCCTTGTTGTTGTTTCTTTTACTCTCGGGATAATAAATTCCATCAAAAGAAACTCCGTAGTTTTCATACCCCGTAATTGAATTACTGTCAATCAGACAAAATGCGGTGGATAAATTTCCGCGCATGCCGCCTATCGCAAACTCATTTCCGAAGCAAATATTATTTTTAATTTCAATACTGCCGCCATTGGAAAACAATTCAATTGCCGCAGTATTGTTATGATTAATAGTAGATTTTTTTAGTTCAAACGATGTAAATCCGCTTATCGAAATTCCGCCGCCAACTCCTGCAATCGAGCAATTACGCATTCGAAAAGAAACGCTGTCATCTCCATCGGGAGACACCACAATTCCCATTGGAACATTATTGCACTGAATCGTAATCGTATCGAATGAAATATCTGATGGCGATGCAGTTATTTTCATTGCATTTTTCCAGAAAGAACTTTGCTCCAATACAAAAGTTATATCGTACATAATCACGGATTCTGTTTGAGAAATTAAAAAACCAATACTATCCGCAGCAGTAGAACTTGAAATATGCACAATTGGCTTTTTTCCGATGGCAGGTTTGATCAATAAATAAGGAATAGGTGAGACGCGATTGATTTCCAGCGGAGGCTCATTGTACGATGAATCAAGTAGCGTGAGGATGAGTCCTGTATTGAATCCACCCGCGTTCAATGAATCAAGTGCATCCGAAATTTTCAGAAAATCTCCTCCAACGCCAACGGTTTTTATAGCCTTGTCGGAAGAGGAAACTTGCGCATGCAATTGCGTTGCAATTACAAAACAGAACATAAAAATAGACATTGCAATACAACGAAGTGTGTTGCATTTAAATTGAGATAGTGCCTGAGTCATAAATTACTCCAGTATTAAGTGAATAGTTTTGAAATACTTTTAAAAACAAAAATGTAAACTGAACCACCCTTTTTTAGGATTTCTGTTACAATTTTGTGGTAAAACATACAATTTTTCTTTTGCAATATAAAATTTTCGTGTCACTTTGTTCCTCTCACTGCTTCTTCGTAATTTTTCGCACAATTTTTATTGAAATGAAATTTATCGCTGAACAACTCAAAGCCGCACGCGAGCGCAACAATTTATCGCTCGATGAACTTGTTGCACTTACACGCATCAATCGCCGCTATCTTTCTGCGCTTGAAGAAGGAGCTGTTGATGGAATTCCAATTCCTAATCTGCGACTTATGCTTCGCTCGTATGCAAAAGCAGTTGGATTGGATGAAAAAGCAATACTGCGCGAATTTGATACCGGCAAACAAGAACTTGTCAGCACAACAGCAGAAGAATACAGCGTTTCACCTGCAGATGAAGTGGCAAAAGTTATGGAAGAGGTGAATGGTGCAGATTCTCTTGCAGAAAGACAAAAGCGTTCGCGAAGGCAGGATATTTTAAAAATCTCCGCGTTGCTTTTTGTTTTAATGGGTGTTATTTATTTTGTAACACGATACAATGTTGCAGACCGCGAACAAAAAGCGAATGAAACACCGTTTGAAGAAGTATCGCAGGAAAACGAGCGCATTGCAGCACGGCGAGATTCATTGCGACTCGAAGCCGTTGCGCTCGATAGCGTTTGGATTATGGTTAAAATTGATAGAGCAGAAATAACAAAAAAGACGCTTGCAAAAGGTGAAAAAGCAAGTTGGTCTGCAAAGGAACGCTTCGTGATTACTGCAAGCGATGCAGGAAAATTTACTGTTACACTCAACAATCGTTTTATCGGGTCGCTGGGGAAAGAAGGAACAATTTTGCGCAATACCATTCTTGATAAAAAAACTCGATTCACAGGCGAAACGAAAGAAGAAAAAGAAGCGGATGCAGGACAATAAAAAAAATCAACAACGTTTAGAAGAATTGCGGCGCACTATACGCGAACACGATGAACGCTATTACGTTCTTGCAAAGCCAGTCATTACAGACGAAGAGTATGATGCACTGATGCGTGAACTCATTGCACTGGAAGAAGAATTTCCTGTATTGCAAACTCCTGATTCTCCTTCCGTGCGCGTGGGAGGAAAACCAACAAAAGAATTTCCTTCCTTTACGCATAACATCCCGATGTTGAGTCTGCAAAATACATACAATGAAAACGATATTCGTGAATTTGACAAGCGAATAAAAAATTTGCTCGGTGAAGAATCATATCGTTATGTGTGTGAATTAAAATTCGATGGAATTGCGCTTGCGCTTCATTACAAGAATGGTTTTCTTACCAATGGAGTAACGCGCGGCGATGGAATGCAGGGAGATGATATTACAAACAATATCAAAACAATCCGCGCAATTCCGCTTTCCGTAAAAGAGAAAGAAAATTTCGAAGTGCGCGGCGAAGCTTTTATGTTGCGTTCAGATTTTGACGCATTGAACGTGGAACGTGAACGTGCAAGCGAAAAAACGTTTATGAATCCGCGCAACTTTACTTCAGGCACATTAAAAATGCAAGACCCAAAAATTGTTGCATCGCGGAAAATACAATTCTATTGCTACGGTTTGTACGGCATTACAGGAAAAGATTTTCATTCGGAAAATATGTTGTTACTCAAAAAACTTGGATTTCCTGTGAATGAACATCTCCGCGTTTGCTCCACAATTGAAGATGTAATTTCCTATTGGAAAAAATGGGAAGAACTTCGTGATACTCTTCCATACGATATTGATGGAGTTGTCGTAAAAATTGACGGCTTGCAACAACAGGAACAACTCGGCGCAATTGCAAAAAGTCCGCGCTGGGCAATTGCGTTCAAATTTACTTCACGCAAAGCAGAAACAATTTTAAATAATATTACATTGCAAGTTGGACGGCTTGGAACAATTACTCCCGTTGCAGAATTACAACCCGTGTTTCTTGGAGGCACAACCGTTTCGCGCGCTTCGTTATATAATGAAGATTATATTCGGGAAATTGATGTCCGCATCGGAGATACCGTTGTTGTAGAAAAAGGTGGCGATGTCATTCCGAAAATAACTTCGGCAGTACTTGAGAAGCGAAACAAAAAATCAATTCCATATAATTTCCCGCGGGCTTGTCCGGAATGTAATTCAAAAATTTTCAAAAATGAAGAGGAAGCGAATTACTATTGCGAAAATTCAGATTGTCCCGCGCAAGTGCACGGACGCATAGAACACTTCGCAATGCGTGGTGCAATGGATATAGAAGGGCTTGGTGAAGCGGTCGTTTCAACACTTCTCGAAAAAGATTTTATAAAAAATTATTCTGATTTGTATGTGTTACATAATCGAAAGGATGAACTCGCGCAAATAGAACGCTGGGGAGTTAAAAGTGTTCAAAATCTTTTAGATGGAATTGAAGCGAGTAAATCACAACCGTACCACCGTGTATTGTATGCAATGGGAATCCGGCATGTGGGAAGTCGTATTGCAGAAATACTTGAAGAAAATTTTCCGCACATTAATGATTTATTGCAATGTACGGAAGAGCAATTGCTTGCAATAAATGATATAGGACCAAAAATCGCAACAAGCATTATTCATTTTTTTCAAGATGAACATAATCAAAAAATAATTTCTCATTTAAAGAGCGCAGGTTTGCAATTTTCTTCCGAAAAAAAATCTGAGAACGGAAAACTTTCCGGAAAAACTTTTCTTGTAACAGGAACACTTGAACATTACTCACGCGAAGAAGCAAAAGAAATAATTGAAATCAATGGGGGGAAAGTGCTTTCTGCTGTTTCAAAAAATTTAACGTATCTCATAGTCGGAGAAAGCCCCGGCTCAAAAGTAGAAAAAGCCAAAAAAGCAGGCATTGCGGTTCTCAGTGAAAATGAATTTCTTGCAATGATTCAATAACTATTCGTACAATACCGTGTCAGAGAAATTTCAGAGAAAAATAGATGGCGTAAAAAAATGGGCGCAGAATGTTTCCGCAAAACCTGTTGTGGCGCGAATGAAAAAATTTATCGGGATACAACTCGCCGTGTCGCGCTTTCGCAAAATGAAAGAGAGCGAGCACGACTTTACTAATTTTTTTTCCGATGCGCATTTTGCTCTTATAATTTTACCGCGCGACTATAATGCCGCTTCCACTGCAAGCAAATATCTTCCGTTGCTTCGCGAAAAGTTAGCAAAAATGGAATTGACTTTTATTGACCCCCGCGGCGCATTGAGAACATTTACCGGAGATTTTTTTTATGAAACGTTATCATACAATGAAATTGAATTAAGTCCGTTTGGTATCCCAAAAGAAGAACTTCTGCGACGCATTACAAAAAACAAAAAAAAAAAATACGACATCGCAATTGATTTAAATCTTGAATTTGACATTGCATCGGCGTATATTTGCCGCGCATCCAACGCTCCCGTGCGCGTCGGATTCACTCACTCGCATGCAGATGTTTTTTATAATGTCCTTTTGCGCTTTGCAATGCCAAAAGAAAAACTGGATACGAAGCAACTAGAGCGATTTCGCGCAGCACGCTACGAACAACTGACGCAGTGTTTAAATATGTTTTGAAAATATTCCAACAAGTTTATTATGAAATTTTCCGTACAAAAAAAGAATCACACAACAATTTTCAATCTCCACGAAACAAAACTCGATGCAAAAATCGCACCGATGCTAAAAGCAGAATTTTTGTTGCTCTGCAAACCCAAAACCGTCAAACTTTTCATTCTTGATTTGAGTGAAGTGAAGAGCGCGGATGTGGATGGGTTAAGCGCTCTCCTCATTGCTCAACGGGTTATGCGCGAGCACGAAGCGGATTTACGTATCGCAAATGTGCACAAAAAAACATTAGACTTGATGCGCGCTTCTATGCTCGAACAAAGTTTCGCCATTTACAAAACCCTCGAAGAAGCACTCGAAGAATGATTTGGGATATGCGTCATGAGTTTGTAAACACCATACGCATATCGCACATCGCAAATCTTTTTTAAAATCTTACTTCTAAAATCTAAAATTACTACGTGGGCTTTTCTCTCCTCGATTATTTCATCGTCGCAGTGTACCTCATCGGTGTAACTGTCGCGGGAATTTTTATTGCGGGAAAACAAAAAACTTCCCGCGATTATTTTCTCGGTGGAAAAGAAATGTCATGGTGGTCGGTGGGATTTTCAATTGTTGCAAGTGAAACTTCCACACTCACATTCATCAGCATTCCCGGTCTCGCGTATAAATCCGATATGCACTTTCTCCAAGTTGCAATCGGATATTTTATCGGTCGTCTTCTCGTTAGTTTAATTTTTATCCCAGCATATTACAAAGGCGATTTGGAAACTGCGTACGATTTTCTTGGCAAGCGATTTGGTTTACCGCTGAGAAAATTTACTTCATCGGTTTTTATTGTTACGCGCGTTCTCGCTTCCGGCGTTCGACTTTTCGCAACAGCAATTCCCGTTCATCTCATCACCGGTTTTGATTACACAACAAGTATTTTTCTCATCGGAATTTTTACGCTCGCGTACACATATCTTGGCGGACTCAAAGCAGTTGTTGCGATGGATGTTGTGCAACTGTTTATTTATCTCGGTGGCGCAGTTGCTTCAATGATTTTAATTCTAAATCATCTTCCGAATGGTTGGAGCGATGTTGTTCACTTTGCAACGTTGAACGGAAACAAATTTGAAATTTTCAATCCGCATTTTGGAAATTCTTTTCTCGAATTTCTTTCTTCTCCTTATACAATCGTTGGCGGAATTCTTGGCGGAACATTTCTCACGATGGCATCGCACGGAACAGACCAACTGCTCGTTCAACGATTACTTGGATGCAAAACGAAACGCGAAAGCCAAAAAGCGCTAATGCTCGACGCAACATTTATTGTTTTGCAATTTGCATTTTTCCTTTTGCTCGGATTGTGTTTGTTTGCATTTTACAACGGCGTTTCGTTTCAGCAACTTGGCTTAAAATCTTCCGATGAAATTTTTCCAAAATTCATTGTCGAAAATTTACCGACGGGTATTGCGGGACTTGTTGTTGCCGGCGTTCTCGCATCAGCAATGGGAACGCTTTCTTCCTCCATTAGTTCGCTTGCATCGTCATCGTACCTCGATTTATTCAAATCTGCACGTCATCCTGAACTCGTTTCAGCATCTGATGAAGGTGGGAAAAAAGAAATTTTTTGGTCAAAAATATTTACGCTTGTGTGGGGAATTGTGTTAATCGGCGGCGCAATGTTATTTACCGATACCAAAAATCCCGTTGTAGAAATCGGTTTGAAAATTGCGTCAGTAACGTACGGCGGTTTGCTCGGAACATTTTTTCTCGGATTACTTTTCAAACAGACAACACAACGCGATGCGTTTATCGGATTTATTTGCGGTTTACTTTCGATGGTGTGTGTTTTATTATTTACAAAAATTGATTTTACATGGCATACATTGATTGGATGCGGGGTTACGATTGTGGTGGGAAATGTGGCGAGAAGATTTTAGATTTACAAACTTGGCGTCTTGGTGACTTTGTGGTTAAAAATTTTACCACCAAGACACAAAGAAAATCCGTCTTAAAAATATAATAGATGTTAATATGAAAACTAAAACCATTATTCTATTTCTTTTTTGTCTCAACTATTCATCTTCACAATGGATTAAATCGCTTGATACGAAAGCAGGAATCAGTGATATACTCGTACATAACAATACTATATACGCTGGAACGTACGGCAGCGGTCTTTATCTTTCAAAGGATGAAGGTATTTCTTGGAAACAAATAAGTTCAGGCTTAACACCTTTTCGTGGTGTGCATATTCGTTGTCTTGCAATCAAAGATAGTTATTTGTTTGCAGGTGTTGATGGCGATGGAGTTTTTCGATTAAGTTTAAATGATACTTTGTGGGAAAAAGCAAACGATGGTTTTCCTATCTCTGATACGATCGGAGTTCGCGTTTTCTCTCTTGTTGCAAAGGATACAAATCTTTTTGCTGGAACATTTGATTTTTTAGGAATGTACATTTCTAAAAACAATGGTGTAAGTTGGTCTAAATCAGGATTGACAGATACTTGCATTGATGCTTTGGAAGTCAATAAGGATACAATTTTAGCTGGAGCAGCTGCAAGTGGGGGCGTATATCTTTCTACTGATGATGGCATTACATGGAAAGAAACTTTAAATGATGTTGTTTACAGATTTGCGAGAACCGACAAATATTTATTTGCTTGTTCTATTCGCAATATTTTTGTCTCTAATAATTTTGGCGCAAGTTGGTCAGAGACGAATTTTAGTTTTCCCAATGTGATAACAACGACTGTTTTTGCAATACAAGAGTTACTTTTCGTTGGCACATATTCGAATGGTATTTTTCTTTCAACAGACGTAGGAAAAAGCTGGGATTCTGTTAACTCAAATTTTCCCGAGAATGCTACAATAAGTTCCTTTGGAACAAAAGGAGATTATTTATTCGTTGGAACATCAAAGAATGGAGTTTGGCGCAGGCGATTATTAGACTTCAAAAAATAACATGTAATTATTACCAACAATATTAAAATCAAAAAAATGCACTTCCTCGATTACTCCATCATCATCATTTATTTCGCCATCTCCATCGCAATCGGAATTTATTATTCCAAACGCGCATCAAAAGGCACATCGGAATTTTTTCTTTCGGGAAGAAATTTACCGTGGTGGCTTGCGGGAACGTCAATGGTTGCAACAACATTTGCCGCTGATACGCCGCTTGCGGTAACTGAACTCGTCGCGCAACACGGCATCGCGGGTAATTGGCTCTGGTGGAATTTTGTGTTTGGCGGAGTGCTCACAATTTTTTTCTTTGCAAAACTTTGGCGTCGCGCGGGAGTGATGACTGATGTGGAATTTATCGAACTGCGTTACTCCGGAAAACCCGCCGCATTCCTTCGTGGATTTCGCGCGCTCTATCTCGGATTGTTTCTCAACTGCATTATTATGGGATGGGTGAACGTTGCGATGATGTCTATTCTCGAAGGCATTTTCGGAATTTCTCATTCGCAAGTTATCGTTTATATCGCGGCTTGTATGGTTCTTGTTGCAGCGTATTCAGCGATGTCGGGATTGTGGGGCGTTGCGGCGACAGATGTGTTTCAATTTGTGTTTGCAATGGTGGGAACAATTGTGCTTGCAATACTTCTTCTCAATCTTCCGCAAGTCGGTGGCATTGCGGGGTTGCAGCAAAAACTTCCGAAAGATTTTTTCAATTTCTTTCCCAGTGTAGAATCAAACCTTCAAGGTTTAGCGACTTCATTTTCACTTTCTGTTACCGGATTTCTCGCATACATCGGAATTCAATGGTGGGCATCGTGGTATCCGGGAGCGGAACCGGGCGGAGGAGGTTATGTTGCGCAGCGAATGATGGCGGCAAAAGATGAACGACATAGTGTTCTTGCAACATTGTGGTTCACGGTTGCGCATTATTGTTTGCGTCCGTGGCCTTGGATTTTAACGGGACTTGCAACGCTTGTTTTGTATCCGCAACTTTCTATCGCGGATAAAAAACTCGGTTACGTTTTTGCGATGCGTGATTATCTTCCAACAGGATTACTCGGAATGTTAGTCGCGGCATTTTTCGCAGCGTATATGTCAACGATTTCTACGCATCTCAATTGGGGAACGTCGTATGTGGTGAACGATTTTTATCGCCGCTTTGTAAAAAAAGATGCGGAAGAAAAAGATTATGTTCGCGTTTCAAGAATTACGACAATACTTTTGATGCTCGTTTCCGTAGTCGTTACGATTTTCATTCAAACAATTTCCGGCGCGTGGACGTTTATTATTGAAGCGGGCGCGGGACTTGGGCTTGTGTTAATTTTCCGTTGGTATTGGTGGCGGGTAAATGCATGGAGCGAAATTGCCGCAATGCTTACGCCGTTTTTTGCGTACGGTTATATAAAATTTTTTACGGATGTAACTTTTCCCAATTCACTTTTCTTTATTGTCGGCATTACAACAGTTGTGTGGCTCGTAGTTACGTTTCTCACGAAGCCAACGGATGAAAATGTGTTGAAAGAATTTTACACACGCATTCGTCCCGGCGGAATGTGGAAACCGATTGCAACACTTCTTCCGAATGTAAAATCAGATTTCAATTTCGGAAAACAAATGCTGCAATGGTTTGCGGGAGTTGTGCTTGTGTATTCATCACTTTTTGGAATGGGAAAAATTTTGTTGGGAGAAATTATTCTTGGAATGATTTTGCTTGTTGTTGCTGTTGTGTGTGGTGGGTTGCTTTGGAGAATGATGCGTATTGCCTCATAATAAATGGTAACCGAAAATAGTGAAAAAAAGGTACAAGATTTCAGGGGGAACGTGAAGAATTTTGGAGAGAATTTTTTCATGTCAAGGCAACGGCGACGGGGGTGGTGCGGTTGCCTTGACGCGAGCGCGTGTATTGCACGGACTACCGTCGGCGTGTGAGATATTCATAGAGATACCCGTTGAGAAATTCTGAACCGTTGTCCGCGTCGAATCCTTTCATGCGG
>CAYHPL010000041.1:0-15040 GCA_964358705.1 uncultured Chitinophagales bacterium | reverse complement strand
CATATATATCTACAAACTCACCGCAGGTAATTTTACAGAGACGAAAAAAATGATTTTGATGAAGTAAAAAAAATATACAGTAGAGACGTACTATGATACATCTCTAAAAAAAATCCCCCGCACGTTTTTCGTACGGAGGATTTTTGGATTTCATAGAAAGAGCACAACCCAAATCATAAAAACTTCATTCTGCAAGTAAAAAACTTAGTACTACAAACAGAAAACCGTAAACTGCACAGAAAAAAAAATTCAATCATTAAAAAATAAACTTCTTACTTCTTACTTCTTACTTCCTATCCCCCAAACTCTTCCATAGTTTTTTCATCTATATCAAAATTTGCATACACATGCTGCACATCATCGTGTGATTCGAGGAACTCCATAATGCGTAATACTGCGCCTGCATCTTTTCCTTCTACTTTAACGTGTGTTTCGGGGAGTTTAGAAGTCTCCGCCGATTCGATTGTAATCCCTTTGCTTTCCAATGCGGATTTCACTGCTTCAAAATTATCAGAAGATGTCAGCACTTCGTAAAATTCTCCTTCCGTATTCATATCATCAGCGCCGGCATCAAGTACAATTGCAAGAATATCATCCTCACTATATTTTGCTTTAGGAATTGCAATCGTTCCTTTGTAATGAAACATATACGCAACTGCTCCTGCTGCCGCAAGTTTGCCTCCGTTCTTTTCAAGATTGTGCCGTATTTCTGCAACTGCGCGGTTCTTATTATCCGTAAGACATTCGATAATCAACGCGACACCTCCCGGAGCATACGCTTCATACGTAATATCCTCGTATGTAACACCCGGAAGTTCACCGGTGCCTTTCATAATCCCGCGTTTGATATTTTCTGCGGGCATATTAATTGCTTTCGCTTTATCAATGGCAATGCGCAATCGTGGATTTCCATCGGGAACACCGCCACCAAGTCGTGCCGCAACAGTAATTTCTTTCACAACCTGAGTAAATGCGCGACCACGTGCTGCATCCGTAGATGCTTTTTTGCGCTTAATCGTTGCCCATTTTGAATGTCCTGACATATAAAAAAATTAGTTATGTTTGTAAATATGTTTTTGCATTATAAAAAAAATCAATCGTCACTTTCTGCTACTGTTCTCTTCATTCGAAAGACGCACATCGCGCAAGCGTAGTACAGGAAACTCTGCCGCAGGTGCATTGCGTGAAGAAATATTTTCTTCATACTCATCCAAAGAAAAAACGACATCAATCGGAGCATTAGAAGAAAGTTTCGGAAGAAGCGGCGCCATACCAAATCCCACAGCATCGAATACAATGGGAAGCGTATTGCCATTATGCACCGTTTCGCGTACTCTCATCCGAAGATGTCCTTTGCCAAACGTACGCGGTACTCCAACAATCGTAAGATTGCGTGCACAGAAAATTGGTCGCATATTCTGCGGTCCAAACGGAGCGAAATTACTGACAATGCGGACAAATTTCGGAATGAGTTCGGAGAGTGTGATGTTACAATCAATTTTTAATCCCGGAACACGCAATTCATCTGTCATCAATTCATCCACAATTTTTGCAAACGCCTGACGAAATTCTCCGACACGTTCTTTTTCCAAACTAACACCGGCAGCATATTTGTGTCCGCCAAACGTGAGTAATTTATCTTCCACTTGCGATAAAGCAGTATGGATATCAAAGCCATCTACACTGCGCGCAGAACCTTTTACTTTGCCATCAACCGTCGTGAGCATTACCGTTGGACGATAATATTTTTCTACAATCCGTGATGCAACAATGCCAATTACTCCCGGATGCCAGTGTTCCTGATGCAATACAAATGCGGCAGGATTTCCATCCGCAAGTAATGCTTTTGCAACTTCCTGCGCTTCGGCAAATGTTTCTTCATCAATCTTTTTTCGCGCAGTATTTTCGCTTTCCAACACCAATGCAAGTTCTTTTGATTCTGCTTCGTCCGTACTAATGAGCAGATGAATTGCACGATGCGCATCACCCATTCTTCCCACTGCATTAATGCGCGGTGCGAGAACAAAAACAATATTGCCGACAGTAATTTTTCCTTTGCGTAATCCTGCGCTATCAAGAAGAGCACGGATGCCAGTACGAGGGAGCGTATTCAACAACTGCAAACCGATTTTTAACAGAATACGGTTTTCACCTGTAAGCGGAACAATATCAGCAGCAGTTGCAAGAACAACAAATTGTAAATACTCTTTCAGTTTTTCTTCGCGCTCTAATGGTGTTGCAAATATTTTTTCACAAATGCCCTGAATAAATTTGAAACCAACGCCTGTACCGCAGAGATATTTATATGGATAAGAACAACCATCTTTCAACGGGTCAAGTAATGCATAAGCGCGTGGAAGTGTTTCTCCCGGTTTATGGTGGTCGCAAATTATAACATCGAAGCCAAGAGAATTTGCAACATCAACTTGTTCAACAGCTGTAACGCCGCAATCAACGGTAAGCAATACTGATGCGCCGAACTCCTTTCCTTTCTGAATTCCGGAAACAGAAACGCCGTATCCGTCATTAATTCTATCAGGAACAAAGTATGCCACTTCGCATCCAATGCTTTGAAGAAAGGTGGAAAGCATTGCGGTGCCGTTTGTGCCATCAACATCATAATCGCCGAAGACAAATATTTTTTCTTTGTTCTCCCGCGCACGAAGAATGCGCTCGACTGCGTTCTCCATTCCATCCATTAAAAAAGGGTTGGGTAAATCTGCAAATGTTGGCTTGAAATATTCCTTTGCTAAATCATACGTAGATATATTTCTGTTCAGCAGTAATGTTGCTATGGTATCAGAAATACCAACCGCCTGTGCAAGTTGTTCAACTTGGTGTGCATCAGGATTGGGTAAAAAATTCCATCTGTATTCGCGGTAAGTATTCAAGGATTGTATCTGGTGTAAGGATGTGGTGTAAAAATTACGTGGTCTCTCTTTGAGAAATATATTTAAAGTGTAACTAAAAAAAGCATCCCCGTGTTATAAGCCGAATTCTGTTTCCGTATTAAAGGAACGCAATCATTTCTCTGATGCAACCTACCCGAGAAAAAAAATATTGTTGCCAACATTAATGAAGCGGGCAACTTCACTCTGTCATCAGATTTTTCTCTTACGCGGTTTTGCTTCGAGTTGGGTTTGTCAGTCATATACATTACTGCATATCCGGTGAGCTCTTACCTCGCCTTTTCACCCTTATCCCGACAAGTCGGGACGGTATATTTTCTGTGACACTTTCCATCAAAACATACTTGCGTATGTCTTTTCCCTGTATTCTACAAGGAACTCTGCCCTGCGAAGTTCGGACTTTCCTTTCTGTTTCATAAAAAAACAGAACGATTGCGCACACGAGGATACAATTTACATTTGCAGTGGTGTATTCTGTTCCACCGTCATTACCACTTCATTGGGAACTAAAATTCTCCCGCAATTTTCGCATCGGAACATTTTATCAAGCACACGCAATTCAACTAATCGTTCAGGAGGCACGCGATTAAAACAACCACCGCACGTTCCTTCTTTCACTTTCTTTTTTCCTTCTTTCACGACAATGGGAACTATCGCTTTTCCGCCTTTTGCACCGCGTATCCGTTCGTACGTATTGATAAAATCTGCGGAAATATCTGCAACGATTTTTGCACGCTGGTCGCGCAACATTTTTTCTTCTTCCTCATTGCCTGATGAATATTCGCTCAATTCTTTTTCCACGTGCTTTAAATCTTTTACTAATGCGGGTAACTCTGCATCAATGCGCTCTTTATCAATTTTAGAAATGTGAATTTTCTTTTCCAGTTCCTCAAACTTTTTTTCAAGATTTGTTATTTCCTGTTGCGATGTTTCTATCTCTTTTGTCAGCGAATCATACTGCTTATTCGTTTTCACTTCCATCTGCTGCTTGCGGTACTTTTCCAATTTGTCTTTTGTGGATTGTATTTCTACATCCACCTCATCCCTTTCAATTACTGCTTTTGTTATTTGTGCCTGTAAATCCTCGAGTGATTTTTCCCGCGATTGTACTTCGAAGCGTAAACGGGCAGCCTCCTTTGGTAAATCGCCTTTGAGTTCCTCAAATTCATCTAATTGTAAATCAATTTTTTGAACGGTATAAATCTGTTGAAGTAAATTTTTCATAAGATGTGATATAAAAATTAATTCCAGCGAATTGCGCTTGTTGGTTGTTGAGTTATTGTAATCGTAAGTTGCTCCTGTTGTTGCACACACATTTGTTGCAACACAGAAGAAATTTTTTCGAGAATAGGAAATTCAGTTTCAAAGTGCCCTGCATCCACAAGACAAATGTTCTTCTCTGCATCGTGAAAAAAGTGGTAAGAAATATCAGCCGTTACAAAAGCATCTGCTTTCTGAGTAATTGCTGCAGATAAAAATTCTGTTCCGCTTCCTCCGCATACAGCAACACGCTCAATAGTTTTACTCGCTCCTTCTGTGTAGCGAATATACTTTATTCCTATTTTCTCTTTTATATGTTGGAGAAAATCATTTCTCGTCATTGCAGTTTTACAATTCCCTATAGCGCCCATTCCGCTTTCGGACATTGTATTTTCCAACGGATAAATATCAAAAGCAACTTCTTCATACGGATGAGCTGATTTCATTGCGTCTATGACTTTTGCAAGTTTCCATTGCGGAACAATCATTTCCAATCGCATTTCATCTGTTGATTCGAGTTGTCCTTTTTTTCCGGCAAATGGAGATGAATCACCATTGCCCAAAAATGTACCCGTTCCTTCGGAGTGAAATGAGCAATACGAGTAATTACCAATGACTCCCGCGCCAGCATTTGACATTGCCTGCATTACGGTTTCAAAAAGTTTTTGGGGAACAAACACAACAATTTTTTTGTGCATTGGCTTTAATGGTACAAGAAATTCAATATTTGTCAGTTCCAGTTTTTCAGCAAGCGTAATGCTTACTCCGTTTTTTGTAAAATCTAAATTTGTGTGCGCAGAATACAATGCAATATTATGCTGTACAAGTTTTCTCACTAATTGCCCAACGCGGTCATGCCCGGTAACTGATTTTAACGGACGAAAAATCAGTGGATGATGGGAAATAATGAGTTCTGCTTTTTGTGCTATTGCCTCCTGAACAACATTTTCCGTAACATCAAGCGCGAGAATAATACGGCGAACATCGTCGTCCATATTTCCAACTTGCAATCCATTGTTGTCTTTTTCCCATGCAAGTTCTTTTGGCGCCCATTGTTCAAGAAATAATGCGATAGTGCGTACTGTCATTCCATTTTTTTATTTGAAAAAAAATGTCCCACCAACGTCGTGGTGGGACATTTTGAAAGGAACACAATTATATGTTGCAAATTTTAAGATTGTTTTTTCCTGCGCTTCTGTATTGTTTTTGCTTCGTTGATGGTTCGAATGAGTTCGAAGTGGCAATAAAACGGGCGTAATACAAATTAAGGTCATTACAATGGTAAAATTTTGCGGAGAAAATATAGAAAAATGGCGTTTCAAAATCAAAAAAGGTTGCAGACGTAACGCGGGGATTTGGGAAAAAAATAGTAATTTCAATTGTATTTTATCAACAAAACGATTTTTAATTTTATGATGAATGTTTTACTGACCTTACTCCTTATCAATGGAATTTTATTTCCACTCACTGCGATGACACAATCGTTGCAATCTAACGTTCCCATTACGAACGGTTCTGTGTACACAATGCAACAAAGCGGCAGTAAAATTTATCTCGGCGGCACTTTTACGTATGTCGGATTATTGACCGGCAGTGCGGCTGTTATTGATACAGCAAATTCGTATGGCGATGTTGGGTATCCTAATGTAAATGGTGCAATTAATGCGGCTATTTCTGATGGAAGCGGTGGCTGGTACATCGGAGGTGATTTTACAAATGTCGGAGGAACTGCCAGAAGCAGACTTGCACATATAAATTCTGATAAAACTCTTGACGCAAATTGGAATCCCGGGGCAAATAATACAATCAACACATTATTGATGTACAATGGAATAATTTATATCGGAGGTTTTTTTACAAATGTTGCTGGCGCTTCACGAAATTATATTGCCGCCGTTGATGCAGTCAATGGCTCAATTGATGGTTGGAATCCCAATGCGGATAATGTAATAACAGCAATGATAATAGAAGGCGCTACAATTTATGCAGGTGGTCTTTTTACAAATATGAACGGCACTCCGCGAAATCACCTTGCCGCAATTGATGCAACTACAGGCAGTATTGATGGAGCATTTGACCCGGATTTGAATGAATCTGTGTATGCGATGCAGTACAACGGAGGCAGTATTTTTATTGGAGGTTCATTTACAACTGTTGCAGGAACAACGCGCAATCGTCTCGCATCAGTAAATGCAACCACCGGAGCACTCGATGCGTGGAATCCCAATGCAAACGGAGTAGTTTTTTCTTTAGCAATTAAAGGAAGTAAAATTTATTGCGGAGGAGACTTTGATTCAGTTGCGTCAACAAAGCGCAATCATTTGGCAGCAATAAATATTTCAAGCGGCGCACTTGATGCACTTTGGAATCCCAATGCAAATAATTCCGTTTATTCATTGGCTGCTAGTGGAGGAAAATTATATGTTGGCGGCGACTTTGGCGCAATTGGAGGGGGAACACGAAATTATGTTGCGGCGCTAAATTTTGCAAACGGTGCGCTTGAGTCATGGAGTAGCGGCGCAAATAACAGTGTGTATGTTGTTGCCGCAAGCGGAAGTAAAATTTTTCTCGGAGGAATTTTTACAAGCGGTGGCGGAGGTTCAAGAAATCGTTTAGCCGCATTCGATGCATCAACCGGCATTGTTGACGATTGGAATCCAAATGCAAATAACCTCGTTCAGATTTTACTTATTAGCGGAAGCAAAGTATTTATCGGCGGAGCATTTACTTCGGTAAATGGAACAACAAGAAACCGTCTTGCATCCGTGGATATTACTTCCGGCGCAGTGGATGCATCATTCAATCCCAATACAAATAATTGGGTACGCACAATGGCATTGAGCGGTACAAAATTATATATCGGTGGAAATTTTACTTCTATCGGAACAACTTCCCGCAATTATCTTGCCGCTGTCAGTACGACAAATGGTTCCGTAGATGCTTCGTGGAATCCGAATGCAAATAATATCGTACGTACTATGCTTGTAAGCGGCAATAAAATTTATTTCGGCGGAGATTTTACGACTATCGGCGCAACGACAAGAAATTACCTCGCCGCAGTCAACAATTCCACAGGAGCAGTTGATGGCTCGTGGAATCCAAATGCAAATGCAAAAGTGTATAGTATTATTCTGAACAATAGTAAAATTTATGCCGCTGGCGCATTTACGACAATAAATGCAACGACAAGAAATTACATTGCAAAAATAGAAACTTCACTTGGTACGCCTGATGCTTCATTCAATCCCAATGCGGATACTATTGCGTACGCGGTGTATGCGAAGGGAAATAAAATTTATGCAGGAGGAGAATTTTCTACCGTTGGCGGCGCAACAAGAAATAATGCTGCAGCTTTGGATTCTACAAATGGCACTGCAGACCCGCTTTGGAATCCTTCGCCGCAAACAAGCGTCAATGCGTTTTTAGTTGCAAACAATATTACATACATCGGAGGGACTTTTGATACTGTCAGCGGAACTTATTTTCCTCGCCTTGCAGGATTTACTTCTTCGGGTCCATCTATTTCGCTCTCATCATCAACTGTTTCTTTCGAAAATGTACTTGTAACTTCTTCAGAAATTGATAGCATTACCATAACAAATACCGGTACAGAAGCGCTGAACATTTCTGCTATTTCTTCAGATAATATTCAATTTACTTTTTCGCCGTTGAACGGAAATATTCCCGTAGCATCTACGATGCAATTATATATAACGTTTACTCCAACTTCAAACGGGGTAAAAACGGCGAGCATTTCATTCACACACAACGCAAGCAGTTCACCTACAAGTATTTCCACTTCCGGAACCGGCGAGTATCTCGGGTTTTCTGCTAATCCCTCTTCACTTTCATTTGGAAGTGTCGTCGTTGGATTTTCTAAAACGGATAGCATTACTGTTACAAATACAGAAGCATCGAATCTTACTATCACTTCAGCAGTTTCTTCTTCGGGAGAATTTTCAGTTACACCAGCAAATGCGACAATTGCAGCTGCAGATTCTCAAAAATTTTATGTAACGTTTACACCATCATCTTCCGGAGCGAAAAGCGGAAATATTATTTTTACGCATAATTTTATCGGCTCGCCAAGTTCAATTCCTGTAACCGGAACTGGCAGCGCTCCGGGATTTTCAATGTCTGCTTCGAGCCTTTCATTCGGTGATGTTTTACTGAGCGTCAGTAAAACAGATAGTATTTCTGTAACAAATACCGGCGGCGCATCATTTTCAATTTCTTCCGTTACTTCGAACGATGCGCAATTTACAATTACGCCATCAAGTGCGACGGTGAATGCGCTCAGCAGTGTTACATTTTATATTACATTTTCTCCGACAACAACCGGTGCAAAAAGCGCGAATATAATTTTCACACACACCGCCGCAGGTTCTCCTGATACGTTGAGTGTTTCCGGCAATGGAATTGGTTCGCCGAAGTACAGAACGTTTTCATCAAGTACTTCGCTTTCATTAAAAGAAAATACCATCAAACCAAAGTCCGGACAGCCCGCAAAACTTCCGAACATTGGCAACTGGCGGGATACTGTGATAGTCCGTGCAGGCGGTAAAAATGGCATCGTATTCGGAATAGCGCAAGGAACGGCAACAGCAAAGCAGTACGGATGGATTCGATTGAAAAAAAATGCAAGCAGCGTGGGAAAATTTTTTCTTGCAGTGCAAACAGACAGTACCTACAATGCTCCATTTGATTCCATACGAAAGTTTAGTATTACGAAAGCAAAAATTTTTGTAAAAGAATTTAAACCAACTTCACTAACGTACTACAATCCGTTCGTGCAGGAATTTTGCGTGTTTAAACTCAATGTTCTCTCCAGTACTTACGGTGTTACTCCGAAAGGATTTGATTCTCTACTCTACATTGAGGATGGAAGCGCGTGGGATAGTATGCAACTCACCACAATGGTGCCAACGATTGATAGCGTACTCACGTATTACAAAACAAAAACATTACCGGGGGGAATTACCGCCGCAAAAGGAATTGTTGCGTTAGAAGAATTGCGCGACATTTTAAAAAAAATAAACGGCGCTTTTTATGCAAACATTGCGCTGGCAAACGGCGATTCGATTGTACCGAATCAAGGATTGAAATTTGCAGGAATGATTGAACTGGATACAATAGATTTTCTGATTCAAATCCCTTTACCAAAATCGAACACAGCAAGTATAAATGAAAGCAAACCGCTCCCGTTGTATTTTTCATTGAAGCAAAATTATCCGAATCCATTTAATCCATCAACAGCTATTGGCTTTTCGCTGTTGGCTGTTGGGAGTGTTTCATTGAAAGTGTACGATGTTCTTGGAAGAGAAATCGTAACTCTATTGAATAGCGAAGTAATGGAAGCAGGGGCGCACGAAATTATTTTTGATGCAAATACTCTTCCGAGCGGCGTATATTACTACAGATTATCCGCTGGTGTATTTAGTGAAACTAAGAAATTACTTCTGATGAAATAAAAATATTCACATTGCGCTTAATTCATTTTGCAACTGCGCATACACTTCTTTTAAAGGAAGATTGCGCACTAATGCAATGCGTTTACATTCTTCAAATTCAGGAAGAAGTTTTTGCGCTCCATTGTTGAAAATACATTTCACTCGTAAAACACCAAAGGATGTTTGTACAAATCTTTCTTCACGATGTATTTTTTTTCTCTCAATATGTTGTATGCGGACACCCAGCGTTGTTGTTTCGCTGAAAAGTAATTCTGTAATCGTGTGAACGTTCCGCTCATTCACCATAGCGGAAAGTAAAATTCCGGGTCTCCCCTTTTTCATAATAATCGGAATTACGTACGCATCGTGTGCGCCTGCTGCGAGAAGTTTTTCAATAATGTACGGATACCATTCCGGATTCATATTATCAATGTTTGTTTCAATTGTTACAACATTATCGCTTTGAAAATGTTCAGGCAAATTCCCGATGAGGATGCGCAATAAATTCGGCAGTTGTGGAATTTCCCGTCCTCCTGCGCCATATCCAATTTTTTCAATGGATATTTTTTCCTGCGGCAACATTCCATCCGAAAGACTTTTTATTATTGCCGCGCCGGTTGGTGTTGTCAGTTCAAAAGGAATATCGGTGAGTTCTGTCGGATAATCTTTTAATATTTCTACAACCGCAGGAACGGGAATTGGAAGCATACCGTGTGCCGCATGAACAAATCCACCGCTTCCCAATTTCACCGGCGAAGAATAAATTTTTTCAATGCCGAATTTTTCGAGACAAATTGCAACGCCGACAATATCAACAATTGCATCAATTGCACCCACTTCGTGAAAATGAATTTTTTCAATGGACGTGTTGTGTACTTTTGCTTCTGCAATTCCTAACTGATAAAAAATTTTCTTCGCGGTATCTTTCACAGCATCAGAAAGTTCGCTTCGCTCAATTATCTGAAAAATATCCTGCAAATGCCGGTGATGATGTTGCTCTGCTGTCAGCACATCAATTTTTACTGCGGTAATTCCTGAACGGGAAATATGTCTTCCGCTCAATTGAACGCCATCCAAATGCAATTTGTGTATTTCTGATGAAAGTTCATCTAAGGGAAATCCTGCAGAAACAAATGCGCTCAACGTCATATCGCCGCTGATGCCGGAAAAAGTATCGAAGTATGCAATGCGCATGGTTGTGTTGTAAAATTTATGTTAATTCTTGTGGCAAAAGTGTATCAAGATGCTCAACAATTTTTTGTGTTGCGCCGCGATGCTCTTGAACAAAATGCTGGGAAATATTTCCTGCCTGTGTTCTCCGTTGTTCATTTAATATCAAATCACGAAGAAGCAAATGCAATTCATCTTTGGTGTAAACGGAAAATAATCCGCCGCGCTTTTGCAATTCAATCGCTTCATTCGCATTATAGTAATGCGGACCGACGATAATCGGAACGCCAAATACTGCCGGTTCAAGCACGTTGTGCACTTTTTCTTTGAAACTTCCTCCGACAAAAACAATATCGGCATATTGATACATCGGTAGTAAAATTCCGATGCTGTCAATGAGAATTATTCTTTCATTGCGATACGTTGCAATAAATGAATAACGCAGTGAAGTCAGGCGTCCTTCTATTTCCCGTTCAATATGCTCCAGATTACTGTGTGTAGGTTCGTGCGGCGCTATAATAGTAACAATGCGTGGAAATTCTTCGTACAACGAATACAGTGCCGGCAAAATAATTTCTTCATCTTCCCGCCAACTGCTTCCGATTATCAAAACAATTTTATCTTTGTACACTTTTGCATCAAGTAATTGTTGAGATGAAGAAGTGTGCGCGCGATTCCACACTTGGTCCATTCGCGTTTCACCGTAACATTCTACAAGCGGCTGCGTTACTTCGATGGAGTGAAATTTTTCCACTTCTCTTTCGGACACAGTAAAAATAAATTGTACCTGATTAAACAGAAGTTTATAGTACACCCGCTCTATTGTTGAAGAAATTTTCAGTCGTGCGTTTGCAACAATAATCGGAATTTTATGTTTACGCATTTGCTGAATATGATTCCACCACAAATCGTAACTCATAAAGAGCGCAACATGCGGCTGCACAATGGTATAAAAACGATGTGCATTTACGGGAGAATCAAAAGGCAAATACATTTGAATTTCGTCTTCAGAATTTTTTCGCGCGTTAGCGTAACCGGAAGGAGAAAAAAATGTTACAACAATAAGCACGGATGAGTAGCGTAATTTAAGTTCAGCGATAATTGGTTTCGCCTGTTCATATTCGCCAAGCGACGCGCAATGTATCCAGATGCGAATCTGTCTTGCAGAAATTTTATTCACTTCGCTGCGTAAATGAAGAAAAAGACTTTTTCTTCCATCAATTCCCGCGCGAAACTTTTTATCAAACAAAGCAAGAAAATGAAACGCCAACCACAACAATGGAAGGAGAATGAAATTATAGATGATGGAAAAAAATACAATCATTTCAGGTATGCGGTTGCAATAATTCCCGTAACGATTCGTACACATGCTGTACAGAAATATCTTTTATGCAGCGAAAATGCTGCTCGGGACAAACGTTTTTTCCGATATGCGAACATGGACGACAACGCAAGTTTTCATTTTGTACAATGCGAAAGTTTGTGCGATAAGGGAGAAACCCGAACTCTTTTACTGTCGAACCGAACACCGCAACAACGTTTTTCTTCAATGCGGATGCGAAATGAAGCATTGCAGAATCATTTGTTACAACCGCTGAACATTGCTCCATCAGCGCCGCAGTTTCAAGAAGAGAAATTTTTCCCGCAGTGTTTATTGCTGCATCCGCGCAGGAATTATTTATTTCCACAGCGATACGTTCACAATATTCCTTTTCATTTGGCGCACCAACAATATATATTTTGGCGTGGTGTTCTTTTGCAAGTTTTTTCCCTAATGCTATAAAATATTCCGGAAGCCACATTTTCGTTGCATGCTTTGCTGTTGGTGAAAAGAGAATGGTAAATTCAGTTTGCGCAATTCTCCAATCAGTTTTTTTTTTATTGAAAGCGGATAAAACGCTTTCATCATAAAATAAATCCAATCCTCCATTATCATTTGTGATGCCAAGCGAGGCAAGCGTATTGATGTATTTCTCAGGAACAGAAACGATTGACGAGTACAGGTTTAATTTAAAAATCACCAGCAACATTCGTTTAAAAATATTTTTTTTCACAACAAACACTTTCGGTGCAAGTAAAAAACGCAATACACGAGTGCGCAAACTATTATGCAAATCTATGACGACATCATATTTTTTTCTTTGCAGAAAAAAACGAAACTGCAATACTGAAATAATATCGTTTGCAGAAAATTGTAAGAGATGTGTAATATGGGGATTGGAACGCAACACGTCTGCAAATTCTTCTTTGACAAGGAAATCAATTTGTGCGTCAGGAAATTTTCTTCTCAGTAAGCGAAGCGCAGGAGTCGTTAATAATACATCGCCAAGTGAACTGAGTCGGCAAACAAGAATTTTCATCGTATGAATTTAATCTGTCGTAACTTTCGCATGCTCTTCCATCGTTACAGCAAATTATACAGGTAAAAATACGCGGATGGTTGTTCCTTTTCCGACTATAGAATCCACTTCGATTTTCCCTTTGTGGTCTTCGATAATTTTTTTCACTATCGCCATGCCAAGTCCTGTACCAACTGTTTTTCCGTGTGTCATAAACGGCTCAAACACTTTTGCTTTTATTTCTGCAGACATTCCGATGCCCGTATCAGTAAATTCTATCACAACAAATTCTGCAACTTGTCTTGTTGAAATGGTGAGTGTTCCTCCCTTTGACATTGCATCAGCAGCATTTCCACAAATGTTATAAAATGCGCGGAGAATTTTATCTTCATCAATATGCATCCGTTCGGAAAATTCCAAATGTTCTACGATAGTTACATTTCTGCTCTCAAAATCACGGCGGATAAATTGCAACATTTTCTGCATAAATTCTTCAAAGAGTATATTCTGAATACTCAACTGCGTTACACCGCGCGTAAAATCAAGAATTTCCTGCGCCATTTTTACAAAGCGGTCAACTTGAAAAATAATCTGTTCCGCTTGCGTTGCGAGTTCCTGATTGCCGATGCGCCGTTTTATTATTTCCGCATTCAGTCGCATTGTCGCAAGCGGATTTTTAATATCGTGTACTATTGTCGCCGCCATTTTTCCCACTGCTGCAAGCCGCTCATTATGTACCATTGACTGCGCTACCTGAGCATTGGTAATTGCAATTGCAACGTGGACAGATAGCGCTTCTGCAAGTTGTACATCATCATCACTAAATACGCCATTGCGTTTATTGAGCAACTGAAACACACCGAGAATTTTTCCGCTCTTTTCTTTCACCGGTACACAGAGCATACTCTTTGTTCTGTACCCCGTCTTTTTATCAATTAATGGGTCAAACTGCGCATCATTATACACATCATCATTGCGATAAATTTGTCCCGTCTGCGCTACATATCCTGCAATGCCGCTTCCCAACGGCAAACGGATTTCAATTACTTCCGATGCTTTTAATACTTTCGACCACAATTCCATTTTAGTTTCATCAATGAGGTACAACGTGCCGCGCTCCGCTTTAATTATGCGCAGAGCAGTTTCAAGATTCAGCGTAAGAAGCTCTTCGAGGTCAATAGATGAGTTGAGAATTTTTGCAGCTTCGACAAGTTGCTGCACTTGTTCATACCGCACATTCATTATTTCATCGCGCCGTTCCGACTCCACTATGAATGTCGTATCAAGAGTGCGCAAGCGTGTGCTGAGTGTGCGGAGGAGATTGAGCGCAACAGCATGACTGTGGCTCAGCATCAATTCAAAAGTAGATTTGGCAATTGTTACAAGCGTACTGTCTTCCAATGCCGTTGCGCGTGCAGAGCGTGGCTTTCCATCAAGCATTTCCAGTTCGCCGAAAAAATCCTTCGGATTCAGCATCGCAAGAAGGAGTTCTTGTCCCGTCTTTGTGCGCTTGGAAATTTCTATACATCCTTCGACGATGAGAAAGAGAACACCTCCGCGTGTATTCTCATCAAAGACAATTTCACCTTTGCGAATGTGAAGAATAAATACGCCTTCACTGATATTGGGAAAAACCCATTCCGTATCAACACCTGCAAAGAGAATGTTATCCTTGATGCGTTTCAATAATTCTTGTGTAGTATCCATTGGTGTACAGTTAAATTTGCGGTGAAAAATAAGAAAAGGAACGGCGAAAATAAAAAAGCGGTCTCTTGAAATAAAAAAACCGCTTTATCAAATAACGCAAAACACTTCTTAAAATGTGTTTACATGTTCAACCCCAATTTATTTTAATAGCATCATTTGTTTACTATCACTAAATGAACCAGCGGTGAGTTTGTATATATATATA
>CAYHPL010000040.1:0-16299 GCA_964358705.1 uncultured Chitinophagales bacterium | reverse complement strand
TCTTGCTTCTTACTTCTTGCTTCTTACTTCTTGCTTCTTACTTCTTGCTTCTTACATCCCTGTGATTTCCCTCACCCATATTTCCAAAATCAAGTAAGTATATTTTGCCCGTTATTTGCACAATACGGTACGCTTCGGCAGAAGTTTTTATGTAAGAAATATGCAACGTTATGGCTTGGTTGAATACAACATATACTGTTTTCTGCATATTTTCGCACGTGTTACGTTTATCGGAATCTCCGTTAAGATTAACACAAATTCCGTTAGGGTTAACGCAAATCCCGTTAAGGTTAACGCAAACTCCGTTAAGGTTAACGCAAATCCCGTTAAGGTTAACGCAAACTCCGTTAAGGTTAACGCAAACTCCGTTAAGGTTAACGCGGAACAGAAAACTCATTTTGGAATAGTTGACTTTATTATTTTTTTGCCGCTACGTCCTTTCGATGTATCAAAAAGAAAATTCCCGCAGAAGCGTGCTGTGTTTTGTACAACGGACATATCTTATAAATTTATTTTTACTCACTATTCGGAGAAAAATCACAATGCTTACTTATGATTACTTGCCTCGCGGCGAAGCACAACTTTCGCTGTGGTTAGAAAATTTTAGTGCGAAACTTCCCAACTATGCCGGTACGCTGGCATTAACAGGGGAGGATGTAGATAAAACGGAACAGCGTGCGCAGACGGTGAAAGCACAACTTGCGGAAGTAGAATCGGCAAAGAGAACAACAAAATCCATTGTCGAAGCAAAAGATGTGGCAATTGCGGAAACGATTGCGTTCACGCGCACACTGGTGAACAGAATGAAGGTGCATCCCAATTACAATTCGGTGATTGCAGAAAACCTTGGCTTGGTGCCGCCGGAACAGACTGTTCCGCCGGATGGATATGCAAGCGTTGTTCCCGAATTCAGCGCGATGATTGTCGGCAACCTAATTCGGTTGGATTGGAAAAAACTCCAGTTTGACGGCATTATTATTGAAGGGAAGCGCGGCAATGAAACAACGTGGACGCGGCTTGATAGAGATACACGCTCGCCGTTCGATGATACGCGACCGAATCTTGTACCCAATGTGCCGGAAGCGCGCTATTACCGGATTCGGTATTTTCTCAACGAAGTAGAAGTCGGACAGTGGTCGGATGGAAAGAAGATTACCTGTTCGCTCGATGCAACGAACTGAGAAGAAAATAAACGCACGAACATCGTAGGGAACAGTCGCGACTGTTCCCTACTTCTGTTTTCTTCCTGTCTGTTGCAATCTCTCCACCTCTCTTGCACTCCTGCGGAGAGAGTACGCATCTCTCTCATCGCAAATCTCCTATCCCCTATCGCGCTGCGCAAACAGTGTTACCCTTATTTTCCCAGCGGCAATTGGATTTTTTCTACAATGCGCACTATCGGATAGACATCTTTCTGCTCATCCCAATACGTTGAACGCTGATAAAAGAAATTTAACCGCTCGTAACTATTTTTGGCAAAGGCGCTATCGCTCTTTAATTTTTCATCAAATTCTTTTTTCAGTGGAGAATTGTCTTTCAACATTTCGCGAGCAAGTTTTTCGAGAACGTAATCTTCACCGTATTCTTTCTGTTCAAAAATTGCATCGAAGAATCCCCATCGTACAAGTGCATCAGGCGCGGATGGCTCGAGCAATCCTACTATTACTTTTGCATTGCGTACATTGAGCGGCACAACAACACTTCCCGAAGCGAATATTTTTTTTATGGTCTCTTTTTTCAATTCAAAACTCATTGGATGGCGACCTTCGTACGGACGCTCATTCCATTTCGGATTGGTAAAGGTATAGCGCTCTGCTTCAATTGCTGTTTCTTTGGTAAGATGAACGTAGGCAATGCCGTGCGCATCCAAAACATCAAGGACACTCCTCCACTGTCGCGGAATAATATAATATTTTGGAAGGGAAACAACACTCGCTGGTTTGGTAATTGTGTACCAAGGAATATTTTTCTCGAAGGGTGCATCGGTGTATTGAATCCATGTATCATTGGAAATATCGCTGTGTTCTTCTTTGAATGTATATCCGCGAAAGAAAATACTATCGTGTGTGGAATCTGTATTCAGAGAAAAAGTAAGTGGAATATTCTGTGTGCCGTTTGCGGTATCTCCCATTATTTTGGTTTCTTCATCCGCAGTACGGACAGCAAGACGCAACATACTGGTATTTGCACTGATAGTGCGAATAATATTTTCTAATAACGTATATGTTCCAAACACACGCGATTTGTAATCCTTCAACATATGTGTTTCTATCAAGAGTCCGGGACGATTTTGGAGAACAACATATTCAGTGGAGAAACGCGGAGGAGCAACACCGGCAGTAAGTCCGTTATAAATATTACGGTCTGTTTTCATAAAGACATACGGGGAAAGAGGCAAGCCCGCTTTGTCCATTTCTCTTCTTATGGAAGGAAGAAAAAAGTTATTCACCCAAGTACGCACAGGCGCAGGAAGTAATTCGCTTGTGTTCATAGAATATGTGAGCACGTGCTGATAATCCGCTCCGTCCGTTACGTGGCAATCCACAAAGAAATCGGGAAGCCACGCAGAATATAATTTAAGCCACGCCCGCATTTCCGGCGTATCTGCTTTCATATAATCACGATTCAAATTAATATTCTGCGATGTTGTGCGCCATCCCATTTCTACGGGACCATTTTGATTGATACGATTAAACTTACCAAATCGTTCGTGACCGTCAAGATTAAAGATTGGCAAAAAGAGCAATACCGTTTTATCGAGAAGAAAATCTTTTTCTTTTGTAATGCACATATCCCGCACAAGCATCATGGTAGCATCTTTTCCGTCAATTTCTCCTGCGTGTATTCCGCTTTGAATAAGAATGATTGCTTTACCGGAATTTTGTGCGCCGCGGAAATTAAAATCCCGCGAATCTTTTGATACAATAATAAGTGGTATGTTTCGCCCTTCGGGTGTTATACCGATGGAAGTGAGATGAATCCATTTACTTACTTTTGCCATTTTATGAAAGTACTCCATCGTTTCTTTGAATCGCGGAGTAGTAAGATAATCGCTTTCTTCAAACGGCGTAAGAAAATCATCTTTCTTCCACTGCGAGAATAAAAGGACGGGAAAAGCAAATAGAATAAAAATTAGTGAGGTAAAACGTTTCATTGGATTGTAAAATGGTTGTAAGTATAAGAGGGAAATAGTATATTTGCCCCGCGAAATTTAACAATAGCGCGAACGGAAAGGTGCAAGAGTGGTTGAATTGGCACGCCTGGAAAGCGTGTGAACGTGAAAGCGTTCCGAGGGTTCGAATCCCTCCTTTTCCGCATAGATAATGAGTAATTACTAATTAGTAATTACAAATTATTCTTCATACTTGTTGTTTTGATACTTGTCAGTATTTTCAGCAACTCTTCCACATCAGTTATCAAAGAATTTGCTTGTTTGTCAGCAAGATACTTTGCATCCCTTAGTAACCTGAGCCAGTAATGAGTTTCTCTCGCTTCTTTGTATGCTATGCATATCTTCGCAATAAAATCTTTTTTGGATTGTCCGCCGATAGCTTCTTCAATATTCGCTCCAATAGAAGTTCCGCAACGTAACACTTGCTTCGCAAGTACACTCTCCTTCTTTTCAAAAACAAGGTATTGGTAACATTTCACAATACGTAAAGCAAAAAGATAACTTTTTTCCTGAACGATGTTATGAGTTTTCATAACATAATTACTAATTAGTCATTCGTAATTAGTAATTACATAAGGTTCACAATATCCAACGCCATCATTGCCATCATCACGGCAAAAATTCCCCCAAAAAATCCTAACGCAAGAACCATTCTGCGACGCTCTTTTGTTGCCGCTGCATCAATCTCGTAAGCAGGATTTGTCTTTATCTGACAGTCGTTCTTCACTTCCATCTGGCATGCAAGACGATGATTCTTTGGTACGGAACACACAGAAAATGAAATCCAACCCATCATTGAACCTTCTTCAATCGGTTGCATCGGAGAAACGCCTTTTCCATCAACTACTTCAACACGGCACGTTCCGCATAACCCATTGCCCTGACAATTTAAAAGCGCATCTAACCCGTTATAGAGTTGTATGCCATTTTTCTTTGCGAGTTTTCTGACGTTCGCGCCAATCTCTGCTTCAATAGTTTTGTTTTCGTTGACAAATGTAATGTTCGGCATTATATTTTTCGTATGGTAAGCGTGTAAATATTGTGTTAAAATTCGGCGGGGAAAATACTAATTCAATCCAAAAGGAAAAAGCAAAAAACAAAAGTTGCTATCGAAAAGATACATCATTGGAAAGTTCATTCGTATCATCGCTGCGTCGCGGAAAATACGTTGCGAGCAACTCTCCGATTCTATTCAATACATACTTCAACCCATCTTTAAATTTTCCTTGTTTAAAAAAAGAAGTAAGTTCGGATGCAATTGCATTTAATTGTTCCTGCCCGATCTTTGTATAAATACCTTCATCGGCAATAAGTTCAAATGCATGTTCGTCAAGTTGAATGTATAAAAGTACGCCCGTCTTATCTTGCGTCTTGTGCATCTTTAAGCGATAAAATTCTTTCAACGCAAGTTCACGTAGTGTTTTTCGCTTCTCAAACCAGCCGCGTTGTATATCTACAGCGACACGTACTTCACCTGATGTATGTTGTTCAAGAAGATTGATTACACCGGCGATTTCTTTCCGTTCCTCTTCTTTTAAAAATAATGCTATTTTCTTTTTTAAAAACATTCTTCGTTTCAAAAACTAATTTTTAATTTACCAGTTTCCACTTGCTCCGCCACCACCAAAACTTCCGCCGCCGCCACTAAAACCACCAAATCCACCTCCACCACCGCTGCCGCCGAAACCGCCTCCTCCAAATCCGCCAATGAACGAACCGCCGCCTGAATTCCATCCGCGACTTGAGCCGACAAATCCTCGTCTCCTTCCGAATATTCCCTGAAACAGAAATGCAATAATTATTATGCCAATCCAGATAAGTTTTCCCCAACCGCCATTACCACTGCTTCTTCTCCGTTTTCCTGTTCCTTTAAATTCTCCTTTTACTGCGTCTGCAATAGAAACAATTCCATTTGCAATTCCTCCATAATAATTTCCTTTTCTGAATTCAGGTGTCATCACATTGTGAATTATATCAGAAGAAATCGCATCGGTTAACGCACCTTCAAGACCGTATCCGGTTTCAAAGCGAATGGCACGACTGTCACGAACAATAAGAACTAACACACCATTGTTTTTTTCTTTTTGTCCGATGAGATTTTTTTCTACAACACGAATAGAAAATTCTTCAATATTTTCTTCTCCGATGGATGCAAGCGTTAGCACGACAATTTGATTGGAGCTTTCATCTTCGTACTGCGAGAGAAATCGTTCAAGATTATTTTTCTCCTGCGAAGAAATCATTTCCGCATTATCGTTTACATATCCTTTGAGAATTGGAATTTCAATTTTTTGTGCGCTTGCTTGTGCAAAAAGGAGCAGAAAAAATGCAGCGCAGAAAAACAAACACGCAAAAGAAATTAATCTCTTTGCGCGTTTGCATCTCTGTGTAATGGAATAAAATTTACTCACGTTAAAATTTTACTTTCGGTGCTTCCTGTGCGCTCACGTCCGCTTTGAAGTATGCTTTCTGCGAAAAACTTCCGAAACCTGCGATGAACGAACCCGGAAACTGCCGAATCTTCGTGTTAAATTCCTGCACGACTTCATTGAAACGACGTCGTTCAACAGCAATTCTGTTTTCAGTTCCTTCCAATTGTGATTGCAGTTGCAGAAAATTTTGATTTGCTTTTAAGTCGGGATATTTTTCAATTACGACCATCAAACGGGAAAGCGCAGATGAAAGTCCACCTTGTGCCTGTTCAAATTTTTGAAACACCTGTGGGTCATTCAGCATTGCGGGAGAAATATTCATCTGTCCGACTTTCGCACGCGCTTCCGTTACGCCGACGAGAACTTCTTTTTCGTGTGCCGCATATCCCTTCACCGTTTCGACGAGATTTGGAATTAAATCGTAGCGCCGCTGATATTGGTTTTGCACCTGACTCCACGCGCCATTCACACCTTCGTCAAGTGAAACAAAAGAATTGTACGTGGAAACTCCCCACGATACAATACTGAACGCAGTAAATACTAACACGCCG
Source organism: uncultured Chitinophagales bacterium (assembly GCA_964358705.1). GTDB lineage: Bacteria > Bacteroidota > Ignavibacteria > UBA10030 > F1-140-MAGs086 > JBBTJF01. The sequence goes on along the minus strand of CAYHPL010000040.1, from coordinate 10,144 downwards.
ACTACGGCGAGAATAATTATTGTTGATTTTTTCATAAGTGTTTGTTGTTGTTGTTAAAAAAATTATTTTCTGTATGTATGTATTGTAAAAAGCGTTTTTGTATAAAACAATAAAAACCACATCGAACGATATGAATCATCATTTGTTAAGACATGCCAATAGATAAACGTATCACCACCGATTGATTCCTTTTTAAAATATGATAAAATAAGTACAATTTCATCACTTATTTCTGTCATATTTATTTCAAAACGAAGCACGTTTAAATCTATTTTAGGATAATGATGAATAAATAGACCTTTACAAATTTTTTCTAAAACTCGTTTGATTCTATCTGTATCATATAATACAGCGCTATGTTTTCCGATGTAAATATCGTGAGTGGAATAAACATCAACTTCTACAAGTTTATCAGAGACAGATTTTTTAAGTTTTGGACTTCGCTCAAATGTAGAATTGACCACTTTGTTTTTCCAAATCCATTGTCCAGTTTTATTAAATGTTCCTTGAGTTGCAACGCAAACACGAAAATATTCTTCATCTTTTGAATAAGAATTATTACACTTCTTACAAGACGCAACTGTAATTAAATTATTTGGCAAAGGAGGTTTAAAAATGTTTTTCGGCGGAATATGGTCATCTGTAATGTCATCAGTTGAGTTACAAAGAAAACATTTCTCTATCTTTTTAGGCATGTTTAGTAAGCAAACAATAATATTTTTGAATTAATTTATTCTTGTTTCAATCTTATCTGCATTATTACATCTGGTCGCCAGTCCCCCGCTCGACCCCATTGTGCTAATTTATCACCGACAAAATACATCCAATAAGTATCTGGTGCTTTAAGAGGAGGTAACCACCATGTAAGAGTAAATAAAGGAATTCCAAACGCAAAATTAATAAGTGCAACAGATTTGGGATATAAATCATACTGCCATACTGTTACGATATCTCCGTCAACATTGGTAATTGAACCCCGTATTTCGTCTGGCTCTCCTATCCTAATTCTTACATCATTTTTTGACATTAATAAATCAAGTTTTGTGAGTTTGTCTTTGTTATAAGTAAGCGGAATAAGAATTCCACATCCGTTTAACAAAAAAAATAATAGCGGTATTGATAATATTAATTTTTTCATAATGTGTTTGTCAGTAAATATTTATTGAAACTATTTTCTGCGAATTACACTTTCACAAACTCATTCAATTTTGAACGATCTGTAGTACTCATTTCATTTTCTTCTTTCCGTACACTACCGATTTTTCTTGAACTGCTAATCTACGGAAAGGTTTTTCTACAGAAACAATTTCCTGTCTTTGTTCCATCCACGCGGGAGTTAAATCTTCGAGCAAAACATCAGGGTCAATATCTGCACCGTTACTCCATGCTATTGTTCCAAGTTCATCATCAACATACACGGAGCGAAATAATTGTACATTTTTTCTAAGTTGCTCAAAAACCGGCCCTTGCAAAAATGGTTCAAGGTCAACGGTTTTATTTTTTCCATTGGAGAGGCTTAATTGTACTCGAAATTGTTCGAGCGGAGTAACTGAAATTATGTGTAGCATATTTTATTCTAATGGTTTAATTTGTTTCGTTGGTTTTCCGTTTTGTGCAAGTTTCCAGTTGTTAGATAATTCCGAACGATGCAATACTGACCATTCGAGTACAAGCGATAAAACTCGAGAAGGAAGTTTACCTTTTATAATTTCTAAAGTATCTATCGCAATCTTTGCAGTATTTTCTCCATAACGCACGTGAAAATGAGGAGGGGAATGGTCATTGAAATACATTGCAATTGTAATTCCAAAAAATTTACTTACGAGTGGCATATCATTTTTTAACGGGTAAAATATATGAATTTATGAGGGTTGCTTCTCTTACTTATTGGCAATGACAATTTAAAAATAGCAAATCTCAAATCTAAAATTCCCGCACTCCCTTTTCATTTACAACGGCTTTCATCAATTTTTCTTTCTTTGGTTGAGAAGAAGAAATTGTAAATGAATTTTGTAATCGTTGTTTAGCAGACTCAGAAACAGTATCGGTGAACATTGTTGCAAGCGTCTCTCCTTTCTTCACAGAGTCGCCGACTTTTTTCTTCAACATAATTCCCGCTTTCATATCGAGTACGTCATCCATTTTCATTCTTCCCGCGCCAAGCATAATTGCTGTCAATCCAACTTCAAGCGAATCAATTGCAGAAATAAATCCATCGCTCATTGCTTCAATTGTTATTTCCAATTTACTTTTCGGATATTTTTCAGTGTTCTCAATAAACGAAATATCGCCATTTTGTTTTTTTACAAGTTGCAAAAATTTATCGTATGCTTTTCCGTTTGCAATTACTTCTTTGCATTTTGAAATTCCTTCTTCAAGTGTTGTTGCTTTTCCGCCAAGTTGCAACATTGCTCCGCCAAGAACGTAGGTAACTTCCATCAAGTCAGAAACATTTTTTCCTTTCATACATTCAATACACTCAACAACTTCAAGCCAGTTCCCAATCGCAAATCCGAGCGGTTCATCCATCGCGGTAATAAATCCGAGCGTTTTCTTTCCCATCAAATTTCCGATGCGCACAAGTGAATTTGCAAGCGATACACTTTGTTCAAACGTTTGCATAAATGCGCCGCGACCGGTTTTTATATCAAGCACAAGCGCATCAATTCCCTCTGCAAGTTTTTTACTCATTATACTTCCGGAAATCAGCGGAATACTTTCCACCGTTGCAGTAACATCGCGAAGTGCATACATTCGTTTATCCGCGGGAGCAATTTCTTTTGTTTGTCCAATCATCACCAAGCCGATTTCGCGAATAACATTTTTGTATTCCTCAAGCGAAAGATTCACATTGAAACCGGGGATGGATTCAAGTTTATCAAGCGTTCCTCCTGTGTGTCCAAGTCCACGCCCGGAAATCATAGGAACAGGAACGCCGCAAGCAGCAACCATTGGTGCAAGAATAAGTGAAACTTTATCGCCAACTCCGCCTGTGGAATGTTTGTCAACTTTTATTCCGGGAATTTCCGAAAGGTCAACAACAACGCCGCTGTACAGCATTTGTTCTGTAAGTATAGTTGTCTCTTCGTCATCCATTCCGCGAAAATAAACTGCCATCAACAATGCGGACATTTGATAATCTGCAATCTTTCCATCGAGAAAATTTTTAATGAAAAATTCCAATTCTATGCGAGAAAGTTTTTCTCCGCTTCGCTTTTTGCGAATGATTTCTACTGGATTCACGATGATTTTAGGTTTTCAATTTCTGATTTAAGATTTATTTTTTACTTGCAATCGTATTTAAAAAACATACTTGCAAGCATTATTCCTGCAATAGTTTTTCCATCAATAATTTCTTTATCTGCGATTTTCTGCATTGCTTCACTCATAGAAAGCAAATGTAATTCCATTCCCAATTCGCCTTCTTCTAATTTTCTCCCATCCGTTGCAGGAGTAAGTTTTGTTGCTAAATAGATATGAAGTAGTTCGCTGCAAAAACCGGGTGAAGTGTACATTGATGTAAGATGTTTCCATTCATTTGCGATGTAACCGGTTTCTTCTTCAAGCTCTCTTTGTGCGCAAAGGAACGGGTCTTCGTTTGGAAAAAGTTTTCCTGCCGGAAGTTCAAATATTTCTTTTTGAATCGGATACCGAAACTGTTTTATGAAAATAATTCTGCCGTCATCCAACACCGGTACAATAACAGAGCCGCCGTGATGCTCAACTACCTCGCGGATTGTTGTATTCCCTGAAATAATATATTCACACTCATCTCGATAAATATCAAAGACTACGCCGTTATATACTCGTTCTTTTTTTAATGTTTTTACATTCATTCCGGTAGTTGATTTGTAAATTTCACCATCGGAATTTGTACAGGCATCGAAATTCCATTTTCACGAAATGCGTCTAAAAATTTATCGCGGAATTTTGTTTCAGCGTCCCATTTTTTATTATAATCATCAGTAAAGCACATCAACTGCAATGCAATGGCTGCAGCATCAAAACGCACTGTGTACACTTGCGGAGGCGGGTCTGTTAATATTTCTTTGTTTGCTTTTACAATATTAAGCACAAGAGATTTTACTTTTTCTAAATCATTTTCATACGTAACAGGAATATCCACAAGTACGCGAATAAGCGGTGTAGGATATGAATAATTAACGATTTTATTTTTAACTAATTCTGTATTCGGAATAACAATAATATTTTTATCGAAGTTTAATATTTTTGTACTGCGTAATCCTAATTCCTCCACGTCACCAACTTCACCTGAAGGAAGTTGTATTCTGTCACCAACACGAAAAGGTCTGTCAACAATAAGCACAATTCCAGCAATCATATTTGCGAGTGTTTCCTGTGCTGCGAGAGCAATTGCAAGTGAACCCACGCCAAGCGAAACAAGTAAACTTCCGATATTCACGCCAAAATGGTCAAGAAGAACAATTGCAGCGCCAAATAAAATGATTATTGTATTTACCTTATCTACAAGCGGACCGATTGTATCGGCAACTTTTCCTGATGACGCGCCTAACTGCTCTTCAAGAAACCACGTAATAATTTCGCGCGTAATTTTGAGAATTATATTTGTTACATAAAAGACAATGAAAATATAAAATCCATTACGCACATAATGCAAATAGTGTGCGACTTCCCGGATATTTTCATAACGTCCCTGCATTTCTGTGATGACAACTTGCATACCGATGATAAAAAAGATTCCCGTCACACGCCCAATCAATAGTGAAATCACGCGGTCATCGAGGGTATTTCCTGTTTTCGAGAAAATGTTTTTATCAATTATTCTCAGTAAAAACTTTGCAAGTTTTCCGAGAATAAATGCACAAACAAGTATTATGAGAGAAGCGAGAAAATCGTTATTTGTAATGGCTTCAAATTTCATAAACAGAATTGACATATTATTTTTTTAGTTGTTCTATTTCTTTGCTCAGTGCGATGTCATTTATTGTTACGCCGCCTTTACTGTGCGTTGAAAGCGATATCGTAACTTTGTTCCATCGAACAGTAATATCGGGGTGATGGTTCCATTTCTCTGCAAGCAATGCAACTTTATTAACAAATCCAATTGCTTCAATGAAATTATTAAACTCATATAATTTTGTAATTTCGTTATTTACAAATTTCCATTTTTTCAACTTTTTAAGTTGCAAAAGAATATTTTTTTCTGTGAGTAATTTGGGATTGTTCATTCTATAAATGTAATCTCGCTAAATAATAATTAGGCAAAATTTACTTCTGCACGCCGAACACGACCGAGTTTTTTTCCTAAAAAACGCTCGCCGACTTCTGTAAATTTTTCAGGAATATCGCTGACAAAAAACTGTAGATGCGGTTGATGTTTGCTCATATTCCGCAACTGATACTCATCAAGTAGCGAAGCAACTTCATACGCAGTTGCAACTCCTGAATCAATGAGCATCACTTCACTGCCAACAATTTTTTGAATGACATCAGTAAGTAAAGGATAGTGCGTGCATCCCAATACCAAGGTATCAATACGTTCTTTTTTCAGCGGAAACAAGTATTCCTTTGCAATTATTTCTGTCGCACTATGCTCAATCCATCCTTCTTCTGCAAGCGGCACGAATAATGGGCAGTCTTTGCTCACGACAATAATTTCGTCATCTAACAAACGTATTGCATTCGTATAAGAATTGCTTGCAATAGTAGCTTTTGTACCGATTACTCCGATTCTTTTTTTCTTCGATGCCAGAACGGCAGATTTTGCACCGGGAAGAATTACACCAACAACAGGAACACGGGATTTTTTTTGCACCACATCAAGAGCAACGGCAGAAACGGTGTTACAGGCAATAACAATCATTTTTACATTTTGTGATGTTAAAAAATGGGTATCACCTGCCGCATATTCGCGCACAATCTGTGGCGATTTTGAACCATACGGCACACGAGCAGTATCACCGAAATATATTATGTTTTCGTTGGGAAGCGCTTCGAGGAGGGATTTGACAACTGTTAAGCCGCCAATACCTGAATCAAAAACTCCGATGGGGAGTGAAGTTTTGTCTTTCATGAATTTGCGGGCTAAATATAGGAAATTGCTCTATACAAAAGAACCGCTGATGAGTACAGCGGTTCTTTTGGTTAAGAAAAACTTTTACTTCTTTTTCTTTTTCATTCGAAAATATTTCATTTGAAATGCTTTCTGAATTATTTTTGAAGATTCTTCGGGGAAGTATTGCTCATGGCAAAATTCACACACTTCGGCAGGAACATTATCAACAGCAAGTTCGTAAAATTCATGCTGATATGTGTACTGCACATTTTCCTGGCGGAAATTTGTACCGCCGCAAAAAGGACACGCTTTATCCATTTATTTTCCCTGTAATAGTTTAAAAAAATATCCTGTTAATTAACGGGTTCAAACATAAGAAATTTTTTATTTCAATACTATCATTTTTTTCATTGAAGTAAATCTTTTTCCTTCAGCATCGAAGGCAGTTAATCGGTAAAAATACATCCCGCTCTTCATTTGACTTGCATCAATAGTTACACGGTACTTTCCGGCGACAAAAGTTTTATTCACAACATCCAATATTTCCTGTCCCAGCACATTAAATATTTTGAGCGAAACTTTTGATTCAACGGGAATATCAAATTTTACAATAGTTACCGGATTAAACGGATTAGGATAATTTTGATACAATACAAAATTCTTTGGCATTCCATTTATTGCTTGAATTCCGGATGGATGTCTGTTTCCAAAGTTTCTCACCAAGTATTTTCCGGAAAGCATTTCTACTGAATGTGTTCCGGGTGATGGAGGAAATGTTTGAACCCATCCAGGTAAAAGCACTTCACTAAGTATATAATTTCCGCTACGCAATCCGTTTAAGGAAAAACTTCCGTCCGATTCCGTAAGTGTAGAATCTGAATGTACTCCGGAAATTTTTATTTTCCAGTCTGCAAGCCCGGATTCTCCTGAATCCTGAACTCCATTTCCATTTATATCATCAAAATTTATTCCTGAAATAGAACCAAATTTATAATTTCCGAAATTTTTCCCTGAATCTGTTTCACCGCCAGCAAGAGTAATGCTGTACACATTCGGGTTTAACGGAGCAGTTTGGATCCATCCATCCTGTTGCTCTTCACTCACGATATAAACACCGGGTCCAATATTTTTAAATTCAAATTTTCCTGATGTATCTGTGAGTGCTGTTCGTGTCGCATTTCCGCTTAGACGAATTATCCATTGATAAATTCCGTGGTCACCATTGTTGCGGATTCCGTCTCCGTTCATATCTTCAAATTTATACCCAACAATTCGTCCTGTTTCCGCGTTACCAAAATTTATATTATTTATTTCCGCTCCGCTCTTTAAAACAAAACTATGAGTACCAGCGCCGGTTGGAAAAGTCTGCACCCAACCATTCTGATGAACTTCTGAAACGGTGTACGCACCGGGTATTAAATTTTCAAAAAGATATAATCCTAATCCAGTTGCGGTTATAGTAGAATCCGAGTGTGTACCGGATATTTTGATAAGCCAGTTGCCAACAGGAATTTCTACTGAATCGAACAAACTGTTGCCATTTTTATCATTCCACGATAATCCGCTTATTGAGCCATTGCGATAGTTCCCGAAATTTTTTCCTTCAAAATATATTCTGCTGAAAATTTCAAGCGAGTAATTTCCACTATCTGGAATTGAAATATGCCAAGGAACACGATTTTCCTCTTTGACGATATACATTCCTGCATTAAGATTTTTGAAACTAAACAAACCGTCAACAGTTGATAAAACTGTATCCGTTTCATTTAAAAATATTTTCCAATTCTCCAGCGGCGGTTCATCATTTTCTTTTATTCCGTTTGCATTAATATCTTCAAAGATAGTTCCTGTAATACTTCCAAAACCAAATAACCCGAAATCATTTCCGATTGAATGTTGTCCTGCTATTAAACCAATTTCATATTCGCCGCCTGGAGGGTACGTACTTTGCCATGTTTCATCAAAAAGGGGAATGACGCTGTAAACTCCCTCGTGTAAACCAACAAATTCATAAAATCCATTTTGATTTGTTACAATGGTATCGCTGACTGATGTAACACCTGTTCCGTTCAGCAATACGGTGATTCCTGCTATTCCATTAATTTCTGATGAATCAATATTTCCATTCTGATTATAATCTTCAATCACTCTGCCGGAAATAGTTGCAAGTTGAAAATTGCCAAAATCAAATCCCGAAGTATCCGTCTTGCTCCCAAGAGAAATTTCATACGTTGAAGTGGAAGGAAATGATTGTAGCCATCCATTGGCTTGTTTTTCTTTTAAAGAATATTGCCCTGCAACCAGATTGTTAAAAACAAAGATGCCGTCTGAATCTGTAAGAACTGAATCTGTGTTTATGTGTGTTAAATAAAATTTCCAGTTTGCAATTCCTGCTTCGCTTGAATCTTTTATCCCGTTTGCATTTTTATCGTTCCATTTCATTCCAGAAATAGAACTTGCTTCTGCGTTGCCGAAATTTTTATTCTCATAATTTTGCCCTAACAACATTTGAATTTCATAACTTGCCGTTGTCGGAAAAGTTTGAATCCATCCGTCCTCATATATTTGATAAAGATTATACGAACCCGGGTTAATTTTTTCAAATGTGAATGCACCATCTGCATCAGTAATCAGTGTATCATTTTTCATTCCTTCAAGAACAACTTTCCAGCCTGCAAGCGTTGTTTCTAACGAATCAAAAATTGCATTTGCATTCTCATCAAAGAAAACAGTACCGGAAATATTGCCAAGTTTCACGTTGCCAAAATTTTTATTTTTTGCAGAATCTCCACCAAGCATTGTAAAATAATGCACACGTTCGCTATCTGCATTTAACGCAGGAAATGTCTGTACCCAACCATCTGAATTTTCTTCGTATAACGTAACCGTGCCGGGAAGTAAATTTCCAAAAGAATAATTTCCGAGCGAATCTGTCAGAACTGAATCCATATCAAATGAAAAATCCGGAAAACCAAGCGGACCTTCCCGATAAATTTTCCAATCTTTTAATCCTTTTTCATTTTGGTCTTTTATTCCATTGCCATTTTTATCTTCAAATTTCATTCCCGAAATTTCTGATGGTGCTGCAATGCGAATATCATCAATAGCCCAGCCTTCATCACCATTGGAATCATCCGAACCAAAGCGAAAACGGAAACGTACATTTGAAGCCCCTTCAAATCCATCAAGCCGATACGCTGATTGTATCCATCCATTCTCGCTATCATCATAATCGCTTGACGAGTATCCCCAACTTGCAGAGCCAATGTATGCAACAGAGTCTTCAACATCGTACCAATGATTGGCTGTTGAATCTTCATAAGTGCCAAGAGAGTAATAATTTGTTCCGTCGGTTGAATATTCTAATGTCGCTCCATCATATCCGCCTTCAATCTGATAGTTATGGAAGAAACTTAGAATCGGCGGCTCAGTCCAGTTACTGAAATCAAATATGGGCGAAAGGACGTAAGAATTTTCTAAATCATTGTATTCACCGTTTAATTTAGTAACCCAGCATTTAATTCCACTATGTGCACTTGTCATCAAGTCTTTATTCGGTTTTCCTAAACGCCAGCTGTTTGTGCCGGTAAAAGTTCCTTTGTTCCATCCCGATTGTTCTATTTCAAAATTTTCGCTATACGGAAAGGATGATATTTTTTTTGTTACAATTATAGATTTTGAACCAATATCATTTTGGGAAAGACTATCGAGTGAATAAAAAGAGCGAACATAAATTGCCTTTTCACCAACCGTTGCAGGAGTGTATGGTATTGCAAAAGTAATTGTTGCAGTGGGTGGATTTCCAAACCAGAAAGTATTGAAATTCTGATTTTGTCCATCGTTTTGCGAAGCGGGTGCGGAATCAATTTTATATGTTGCGTTCACCGTCTGCGGTGGTGTAGCAGTTCCTCCCCACTCTAATTTTACCTGAACTGAAATCGGTACGTTCACTAAATATGGTTCAGGAAGCGGACGAACTTCTTTCACATTAATATCAGTTGCAGGTTTTCTTCCAATTCTGATATTATCAATGAAAAGATTATTTCCGTAATCATTTATTCCAACAAAAGCGAATTTTACATTCTCACCATTAACAGAAATCGGAAG
>CAYHPL010000039.1:0-19771 GCA_964358705.1 uncultured Chitinophagales bacterium | reverse complement strand
AAATTCAAAAATTGTTAAAAAAGATTGGTATTCCCTATTCCTAATTTTGGGAATGCCATCTAAAAAGTTATTTTCCCTATTCCTAATTTTAGGAATGCCATCTATAAAGTTATTTTCTCTATTCCTGATTTTAGGAATGGCATCTATAAAGTTATTTTCCCCATTCCTGATTTTAGGAATGGCATCTATAAAGTTATTTTCCCCATTCCCAATTTTGGGAATGGCATAAAACAGATACTACACTCTTTTTTCATTGTTGAGAATGCCATAAATCAGACATTTCCCTCTTTGCGTACCTTTGCTATTGCCTTTGTGAACCTTTGCGGTTCATTGTCATTCCGCACTTGATGCGGAATCTATTTCCTTTCAATGGATACCCGCTTGCGCGGGTAAGACAATAAGGTGTGCGGTTCAGAATAATCTTTCTTCAACGCAGAGAACGCAAAGAGAAGTGCAGAGTTACGCAAAGGATGTTGTACAAATCAATCTACAATCTCACTTCTAAAATCTAAAATACTCACGGCTCACATCGCAGAACCCATATCCATATTTCCGCATCGTATCAAAAACTTACAGAATATACCTCAACTATTGTACCATATACTTCTCAGCGGGCAACTATCGTTTTCACACAAAATTTGCAATGAGATGTTTGTGTCTTTTTTAGAAGTGATAAATTGGGAGGTTACTTTTTCAGAAATGAAAAGAGCCATACCTAAATTAGATATGGCTCTGGGGAACTACGGGAATATGGAGATGTCTTAAAAACTATGGTATGCTGTTCGCAGCGGTGAATTATTTTTTCTTTATTTGCAAATGCTTTTGTAATGTGAACGAACAATGCGCAGAAATTAGCGGGTAAACTTTCACAATTACATTTCGTTTAAAAAAATCCCGAAATGCCCACTGTTATAAATGTATTGCGCGGTTCGCTCAATCTCTGTGTAAAATCAATACGGAATAAATCAAAAATCTTTCCGATGCCGATTCCCGCTTCGTAATACCATCCGTTTGATGTGGAAACGTTGCCATTCCACGTTTGTGCCGCAGAGAATGTGGTAATAAGTTCTATGGATTTTTTATGCAGTGAATGAAAGCCCAATGCAAGAAACGGCACACTGCGAAAGTTATGTTCCAGCGAAAGAAGCATAAATTTATTTCCGGAAAGTTCCCGCACGTTTGCGCCTTTCAATACGCCAAATGGCGCATAATTGGCATAGCGTGTTTCAGCAGTAAATAATTTTTGCGGAGGCGCATTTCTGTTTACGAGTCCGCCGCTCAAATGAATTTTCACTATTGGCGGAAAAAGATAACTGCTCAAAAAAGTTTCGAAAGAATAATTTCCGGTGAAAGAAATACGGTCGTATGAAAAATCGCTTTTCAAAACACTTTTGGAAGAATGTTCGTAGGTAAGTTCCGCATCGTCCTGCGGCGCCAATCCGAGCGGAATTTTTTCTTCACCCCATCGCAATGATATATCTGCACTGCGAAACATTCCTTCAGCAACAGGCGGATTGAAACGATACTTTTTATCAGGAAAGAAGAAACTGAAATCTGTATTTATTTTCTGTGAAAATTCCTTTTCGCTTTGATAACCAAAAGATAATTTAAACTTTTCTAACGGCGCAGTATTTAAAAAGAGACGGAATCCTTTCGCTAAGAAATAATCACGGTAATCATTTTTTGAAAAGAGAGAGCCAAATGTAATAAAAAGAGATTCGTAATATCCTTCGTCGGGAAAATTTGCATTGCGTACAAATACATCTGCTCCCGTTTCCCATTTTCTTTTTGCATCAAAATAATATGACACACCCGCGTTATACTTTATTTTTTTATCTGCAAAACCGTATCCTACTCTGGTGCGAGCGGCAATACTTTTGGTAAGTGAATCCATTGCGTATTTCCCACCGAGAAACCATCCTTCTGCGCGATTGAATCGTGCATCAATGTATTCAATGGATTGAAGAAGAGATGAACTATCGCTATCGAGATTGATTCCACTACGCGGTTTAAATTTCTTATCGAGCGTTTGTGTGCTATCGAGTGTCTGATATGCTGTTTGCTCTTTTTCTGTCAAGGGCAATACTTCGTGTTCTTTCCAAAATGCAGAATCAATTTTTGTTGCAGAAGAGTCAACAGTGAGCGGACGTTTTCCAAAAATGGAATCCGGAATTGCTGCATTGATATTATAATCATAAATCGCAGAAGTAAAATCCATTGTAAACTTGGGAAACGAAACGAATGCAATCTGTAGTACAAACTCACCGTGAATGCGTATATCTACCGGCATCCAGAATTCATTTTCAAAAAGAGAAAATTGCTGGCGGTAATGCAAGTGTGCAGAGGAAGCAAATGGAAAAGTAAATGCATCATTCGGAATTAAATCAACACCCATAATTGCAAAGGTTGAATCGGCAATGATGATTGTTCCGGAAAATAGAGGCGTAATTTGTGAACGTGGAATAACGTTAATTTCAAAAGTCTGCAATCCGGAAGTACGGCGAGTGTTGAGTAATTTGTAATCATAATTCTCCAGTGCATTTTCCGCAGTGGGTCCGATGAAAAGAAAACTTGATTCCTTCTTATTCACGCGTGTATTGAACAAACTTATTTCATCTTCATTAAAATTTATAATGCGACCAACTGATGCAAAATTTCCACTCATAGGAATATTTTCGGTTTGTCTCCGTTGTGTTATGATTTCCCGCAATGTATCGCCGGTTTGCATATATCCGTATGAATATGCTTCTGAAATTCCTGCAATCGCTGAATCACTCGAAAGTACACGTCGTGAAAATGCTTCAAAACGATATGAATGTAATTTATCCAACCATAAATGTTTGCGTGCAATTGCTTTGCGAATAATTGCAATGGCGGGGTCTTCTGCGATAATAAGCATTTCGGGAATCAGAATATCAAGCGGTGAAAGAAAAATATTTTTTTCAATGCTTTTATGCAATTCGATATGCAATGTTTCTGATTCAAAACCAAGATATGAAACAGCAATGCGATAACTTCCCATCGAAAGTGAAAGAGAAAAAATTCCATCGCTGTTCGTTACTGTTCCTTTCGATGAATTAAGTACGCGGACAATTGCGCCGGGTAATGGTTCCATCTTCACACTATCACGAACACTTCCGCTTAATGTATATGTTTGCGATACAAGTTCGGGCGAAAATATAAAAAGAAAAGCGACGATGGAGAACAATAGTTTCACTGTTTCCATCGTCGCAAAAAAAGAGACGAAACGTTTTCGATGTGCTCTGTTCATAAACAATGTTGTTATTCCATACAATTATTTGCTTTCAATATCCGAAAATTCAGGAGAAGAAAAAGACGTAGCAACATTCGAATCGCTCTGTCGTCCTTCTATGATAACTTCGGGAAGAATAATTGATTTTGAATTCTTTGAAATAGTTCGTTCACCGAGAACAGTTACTTCCGGTAAGTGAATGCAAAATTCTTCTGTAAAATTATATGGGTCTGCATCACCGGTGATAACAACTTCAGGTAAAATAATTTCGCCTGATTTTTTTTGAGAACCTGTTACGAACAAAAGCGTAACGAGAAAAAAGGAGAGTAGTGCAATAAGTTTCATAATGGTTACCTTTCAATAATATTCTTTGAAGGACACGCGGTTAGACTTCGAATAAATAGAAAACGCCTCCAATTGTTTTATAAATTTATTATCTGCAGTTTTGCAAAAAAAAACGACGACACATTGTTGTGCCGTCGTTGCTCTTTGAGGAAAAGTTATGAATAATGGTTGTGGAAGCAATTATCCTCTTACGATAACTTCAGGAATCTGTATGGGGTAAAATTTTACTGTTCGTACCGTTGAATTTTTTCCCGTGATAATCACTTCGGGAAAAATAATCGGCTGCATTTTTACCGATAAAGAACCGTAGATGACTATTTCAGAAAGTTGAATCGGTGTTGTTTTGACGTTATTCTGTACCGGCGTATAAAATTGTGTTGAAGTGAGCGTCAGTAAAACTAAGAGGGATAAAATAATCTGTTTCATTGTTGTAAAATTTTTTGTTGTGTGTTACGTGTTATTAGACTTATACTTTTTGCGAAAGTTCCTCACTTTGTAAAAAATATTTTTGTGAGTTATTAAATTTGCTTTCGCGTTACAGTCTGTTAGACAGGCACACAACGAAAAAAGTTGCGGCACAATTGAAATAAATTTTTTCTAATCCATTTTCTTCCGAAATCGTAAAATACTGGCAAAAAGAATAACAATGCCCATAACAAGCAACGCGCTTGCTTCAAACCACAAACTTGAAATACCTACTCCCTTTAATATAATTGAGCGAACAATAACAAGGTAATAACTCATAGGAATTGCGTAAGAAAGGTATTGCAAAAAATGCGGCATATTTTCAATCGGAAATGTAAATCCGCTGAGATACATCATTGGCTGAAGAATAAAAAATTGCGCAGTCATCATCGCTTGCTGCTGTGTGGTTGAAATAGTAGAAACAAATAAACCAAGCCCCAATGTTGTGAGAAGAAAAAATCCGGTCAGACCAAAAAGCAGCGGCACGCTTCCTTTAATGGGAATACCGAAACCGTACACCATCACCAATAAAACTACGCACACATTCAACACACCGACAATTGTAAAAGGAATAAGTTTTCCGAGTATCAATTCCGATGGGCGAATAGGCGTTACCATCAATTGTTCGAGTGTACCAATTTCTTTTTCTTTTACGATTGCCATCGAAGTTAGATTCATTGTGGTGATGAGAAGAATAAGCACAAGAACGCCGGGCACCATATAATTACGGCTTTTCAAAGAAGGATTGTACCACGTACGTATTTCAGCATTGACGCCCGCAAGTTGTTTTCCCTGTACAATAACATTGGCAAGTACTTTTGTTGAATAGCCAATTATAATCTGATTAACGTATCCCATCGCAATTGCAGATGAATTTCCCTCTGCGCCATCAAGAAGGACTTGCACGCTTGCAGATTCTTTCCGTAATATTTTATCACCAAATTTTCGCGGAATCACTAATCCCATTGCTACTTTACTATTATCAAGATAATGCTGCACGGCATTGTAATCCTCCGTAGAATATTCAATGGAAAAATATCCGGTGTTGGAGAATTTTTCTATGAATGCGCGGCTCTCCTGTGTTTTATCCAAATCACAAAGCACGATTGCAATATTTGTTACATCAAGCGATGCAGCGAAACCAAGTAAAATTAATTGTACGACTGGCGCAAGAAACACCAACGGAAGAAGTTTCTTATCTTTGAATAATTGCCCGAATTCTTTTTTCAAAAGAGCGATGATGCGGAAGAGGTTCATTTGCTTAATTCATACGTAACACATTTGAATGATACGAAATTTCAATCCACAAATTTTTCCAACGTAATTGCAACATCTGGAAATTCAGAAAGAATAAGTTTATCTGTTGTTACTAATTTTACACCAAATTGTTGAGCAAGCGCTACATACTCACAATCGTATGCGGAACATTTTGAGCAATTCACTAATTGCAAAACATTCTCGGAAGAAACAATGTATTCGTTGTACTTTAATATCCGCTCAACTTTCTTCAATAAAATTATTGCTTCATCAAGAGTCATTAAATTCTTTCTTATGTATCCGGCAATTGCATTACAAACTTCCGAGCGCCAAAGAAAAGGGGCAATCCAATTTGAATCTTTTTTATAAGCATTTTCAGATCTAGTGGTATGTTCACCCTTTGCGATTAAATACACAAGAACATTAGCGTCAACAACAATCATTCTCGTCCGTACTCTTTCATTTGTTTTAGTTCTTCATCTGTTAAGTATCCGCCAATTTTTTCACGAACAACGCGAACTTCATCTAAAAAAATTTCTTTGTCAAAATTTTTCCTTGTTTGTTCCATTTCTCTAATTAATCTAAAAAGACTATCATAGTTTTCTTCGGGAACATTATCAATTTCTGCTTTGAGTAATTCTTTTGTAACCATAATTTTCCTGTTTCTAAATTTTGGGTACAAATGTACCAAATTTTCGCTACAGTTTTTTCTCCAGAAACTGCTTTTCAAAATTTTCCACACTTCCTAACAATACCTTATAAAATTTGACTGATGTAACATTTGAACTTGTTTGTCGAAAAAAAAGTACTCAACTCATCTCTCTTTAATAAACGTTCCAATGCGCAACTCGGCAAATGCTTGTCGTAATTGTTCCTGCGTATTCATTACAATTGGTCCTCCCCATGCAATCGGTTCTCGTAGCGGCGTTCCTGAAACAAGAAGAAATCGAATTCCATTTTCACCTGCACGAACACTCACTTCATCTCCCGAATCGAACGAAACAAGCGAGCGATTTTTTGCCCATTCAAGAGTTTCACTGCCATCGAGTTTTGTTTTTTCTGTAAGCACAGACCGGTGTTCGGATGCGTCGCGAAAATTGCCGCTTCCTTCAAACACGTATGCAAATGCGGTTCGTGTTGTTTCCACCTTTAAAATTTTATGTTTTTCCGGCGGAACGTACACATCCAAATAGCGTGGGTCAGCAGCAATTCCATCAACAGGTCCTTTCTTTCCCAAAAAATCGCCGCAAATAATTCGTACTTGTGTTCCATCGTCATCGGTAACGAGGGGAATATCTTTTGCTTCAACATCCTGATAATTCGGCGAAGTCATTTTCAGCGATGACGGAAGATTCGCCCACAACTGAAAACCATGCATTCTTCCGCTCTCATCACCGCGAGGCATTTCCTGATGAAGAATCCCACTCCCCGCAGTCATCCATTGCACATCGCCGCCACTCAATGTTCCGCTGTTTCCCAAACTATCTTTGTGGCTCACGTTTCCCGCAAGGACGTACGTAATCGTTTCTATTCCACGATGAGGATGCCATGGAAATCCCGCAAGGTAATCATTTGGATTTTCGTTTCGGAAATCATCAAGTAAAAGAAACGGGTCGAATTCATCTTGTTCACCGAATCCGATTGCACGGCGTAAATGAACTCCCGCTCCTTCTAATGTTGGCTGGGCTTGTATTATCTTTTTTACTGAGCGTAAGGACATAGTATTTTTTGATGGTAATTATTTAAAAATTTATTCGTTGTGTGATGTCTAAAAATAATTGTTGCATTTTTTTTATCCCATCTGTTTTGTAAAGCGTTTTACACTTATGAATAATAAAAATGAAGTAAAAAGCGCGAGATAACAAAGTTGCTGCCAGAATGCTTCAATGCCAACACCTTTTAAAACAATGCTGCGTAAAATTATAAGATAAAATTTTGCAGGAGTTACGTTGGAAATAATTTGCAGCCACCAAGGCATACTGCGTATCGGGAACATAAATCCCGAAAGAATCATCGTTGGTAACATTGAAACTAACGTCGCAAGTTGAAATGCAACCTGCTGACTATCGGAAATTGTTGAGACCCATAAACCAAGACTCAATGCCGCTACAACAAACAACAGCGTTGCGCCAAAAAGTAAAAATATGCTGCCTTTAATTACTACATCGAAAACCCAATATGCTGCAACAAGTGTAAGTGCGGCGGCGAACAAAGATATAATTGCGTACGGAATTAATTTTCCTACAATAAATTCTGATGCGGCAACAGGGGAAACAATTATTTGTTCTATGGTGTTGCGCTCTTTTTCTTTCACAATGGAGAGCGCTGTTGCGACAACTCCCGTAATCGCTAGTATCAATCCAATCAATCCGGGAACAAGAAACTTTGCGCTTTTGAGTTCGGGATTGTACCATATTCGCGCATCGTAATTGATAGGAATGTAACTCCCTTTCCCAAGTTTTGCTAATTGCTTCAATACAATTTTTTGCGAATATTGAAGCGTCACTGCTTGCGCGTATCCCACTATCGTTGTTGCCGCATTTGCATCCATTCCATCCACAAGAATTTGCACGCTCGCCGCTTCATTCGATAAAAGTTTGTTTGAAAAATTTTTCGGAATAATCAGCGCAATTTTTACTTTTGCATTATCGAGAAGTTGCGTCGCTTCTTCCGATGAAGAAAGATTTTCTACGAAATCAAAATATCCCGACGTCAAAAATGAATTGACAAATGTGCGGCTCTCGTTGCTTTTCTCTTCGTCATACACAGCCATTTTTATATGCTGTACATCGAAATTAAGCGCGTAACCATTGAGCAATAGCAACAGCGCGGGAATGAGCGTGAGAATTGCAAGTACGCGCTTATCACGTATGATTTGCCGAAATTCTTTTTTTATGATGGGAAGTAAATTCATTTGCATTATTTCTTTCGATATGCGATATGTGATTTGCGATTTTAGTAGATAGATATTTCGGAATTACTCATATCGCAAATCCCACATCTCAAATCGCCTTCTTTTTCTCTTCTTCATCCAATAAATAAATAAACACATCTTCGAGCGATGGCAAAATTTTCTCAATGCGATTCAATGCAATATTTTTTTCAGAAAGCAGTTGCGGAATTTTTTCGCGCACGGTATTTTCATTTTCTACTATCACGTGCATATAAGTTCCAAACACGGATGTTTCCAACGCCCAATTCTGACTTTCAACAATCGTCATCGCTTCAATGACATTTTCGCACTGCACTTCGAGAATTGGATTCTTAATATAATTTTCTTTCAACTCTTTCGGACTACCGCCGGCGATTATTGTTCCCGCGTTGATGAGAATAATATCGTTGCAGTATTCCGCTTCTTCGAGAAAATGCGTTGTAACCAAAACCGTAACTCCTTCTGCGGATAAATCGTTGATGAGTTCCCAGAATTTTCTGCGCATCACGGGGTCAACGCCGCTTGTCGGCTCATCGAGAAAAACAATTTTCGGTTTGTGAAGAACTGCGCAACCGAGCGCAAGTCGTTGTTTCCATCCACCGGAAAGCGTTCCCGTTATGCGCGATTCACTTCCGCGTAAATTTGCAATTTCCAAAACCCATTCTTTTCGTTGTTTCAATTCGCTGTTTGTCAATCCATACACACGCCCGAAAAAATTTATGTTCTCATCAACCGTTAAATCTTCGTACAGCGAAAATTTTTGCGACATATAACCGATGCTCTCTTTCACTTTTTCCGGCTCTTTGTTGATGTCGAAACCGCCAACGGTTGCAGTTCCTTCAGATGATTGCAGCAAAGCGCACAACATTCGAATCGTAGTAGATTTTCCCGCACCATTTGCGCCAAGAAATCCAAAAATTTCTCCTTGCTTCACATCAAAATTGATATGGTCAACAGCAGTAAAACTGCCGAAGCGTTTGGTAAGGTTGCGAACGGAGATGGCGGGGTTCATATTTTTTCACTGCAAATCAATAGAAATTATTTCCTTGAATCTATTTGCACATCTATCGTTGATTCATCACAGCGAACTTCATAAAGTTTTTCCGACTCAGAATAAATATTTACTGATTGAAGTGTTGTTGAAAAAGAATTCTCATTTATAAAATTTTCATTTCCAAAAATTATCCTCTCAATTTCACTTGAATGAATTTGAGTAAATCTATCTGTAGCGTTCTGTGTAATGAGTTCCAGCATACGCTGTATTTTTTCAAGATTCTCAATGTTTTCAGTTCTTTCATCAGGCATAAGAATAAAAAGATAATCTCTTGCTCTGCTGATGGAAACATTCAGTATGTTTTGATTATTCAAAAACATATCGGGTGAATCTGAAATATATGGCGGTGGATTGAAAAGCGAAAAGACAATATCACATTCATCGCCTTGAAAACCGTGAATAGTCCCAACGTGCAAATCAACGAACGTATTGTCAAATGACTTTGACGCAAATAGTTTCTCAACTAAGGAAGCTTGCGCCTTGTATGGACAAATAATTCCAATGCTATAATGTCCGCTATGATTAGCTTTTATCTGTTCTGAAATGTATTTAGCAAATTCGTAAGTGAACAAAGCAGAGTAAATATGAAACGGTGTTGTTGTTAATCTTTTTGCTTTGTAAATGCTATCAAAACGAGAAACTGGAAACTTGATAATATTTATATCTTTTAAACGCAATCCTTTTATGTTTAATGGTTTTTGTGTTGACACGTTTCTGTTATGTATTAAGATTCCTTTATACGTAAAATGGCTAAACAGTGTACCGATTGAAGGAATACTTCTGTATTGAGTAGTAAGATTTTCAACTTTGTAATTGTGTGGTATTGTCGTTGGATTTGAAAATGTATTTAACTCGACCAATGTATAAATGTTTTCATCTTTCCATTCAGCAACAGATGTTATTGGCTGAATTTGGAATGGGTCGCCCGCAATAATAAATTGCGCATCTTTTTTGTAATAGAGAGGGAAAATAATGTTTGCCAAAGAAATCATAGATGCTTCGTCAATCACGATATAATCCCATGTAAGTTCCTTCAAATGTAATGGATGGTCTAAATTTTCTGGTTGAAATGAATCATAAGGAAATCTCGCAATCGTCGTTACCGTTACATTTTGGGGTTTTGTTCGTATGTCAAAAAATTTCTCGTGAAAGATTGGGCTTTGTTCGATTGAGGAATCTCCAGTAATACCAAAACGTACTAACCAATCGAAATAACAATAATCATTATCCATTGCTTGTGTTATTTTATTTACCAAAACATCTGCCGCTTTATTTGTAGGAGTAAGGACAAGTATTTTCAAATTTTTTTCTTCCTGCATTTTGCGAATCAAGACATTTTCCGCGAGGTATGTTGTTTTACCTGTTCCAGGGGGACCAAAAATAAACTCGATATTTGTAGTTAAATTAGTTTGTAAGTTGTATGAATCTTCCAATGGCAGTTGATTATAACTTTTTCGAAGCCTATCAAGTAAAAATACAGGATTGTTGATTGTAAGTTCCGCTCTGTAAATATGCTCCAAATCTACATTCACAATTTCATCGAGGGATTTGAGTTTTGCACGTAATGTATATTCTTTTACATTCACTACTTCAACTGAAACAGAACGAGAATCATTATCAAAAAATAACTTCACGGTTATATCACCAATGTCTTCAATACTTTGAGGAATATATCTATTGGGATGTTTTAAAATTAGTATTCTTTCTGCCCCTTGTTCCTTCTCTACTTTTGTAAATTGAATTGAGATTTCTTTGCCGGAAGAGTTTTTCTCCCAACTGTTCAAATATTCTAACTCAAGCAGTGACTTGAACCATAAGAAACTATATTTCTCTGCATTCTTTACTGTATCCGTTAACTTCTGTATTCTTGTAAGTTCTTCAATTTCCGATTTTAGTTGTTCTTCTCTATTAGAAATTTTCTCGTCTAATTCTTCAGATGATTTTCTATAATCATCTTCATCTTTGCTCGTTGGAGTTGGTCGTGGTGGTATTGTCGGTCTGTTTTTAATTTTGATTATCCGCTCCAAATCTTCTCGTGTTAAGTTATTCTGTTCAGCAAATTCTCCAAGTTCTATAAATTTTCTTTGTTCGTCAGTAAGTATTAGTTCAATTTCCGGTTGTTTAAAGTCTAAGAACTCAATTAGTGATTTCGCTTCATTACTGTTTCTCTCATAACCATCCGCTAATTCTTCAACTAAAATTTCTTTCGGAGATGCAAACGTATTTGATTTTGTATAAAGCCATTTGTATGTTGTAAGTTGTATAATCGCAGTGGATTTACAAATCTCTCTTCTTCTTCCATAATAAGAGTATTCATGTTCACCCCTAAGTTGATACAGTAAATTCTGTAATTGTTGTATTAGAATACAAAGATATTTCCATAAAAATTTTGAATTCTCGTTTGAAATATTACACAAAAACTCTTCTAGTCCATCGATGAGTTTATCCCAAACATGATGGGAATTTCCTTGGAGAGATAATCTAAACTTAATATAGTTTTGCCAGAAATCAACTTCTCTTGAAATAATTTTTGGAAATTTGCTCATTCCCAATTCATAAAAATAATTTGTTGATGTTTGGTGTTTTTCAGCACCTATAATTGCACTATAGAATTCCAGATCAACAAAAAATGTATCTGGTTTAAACTCGAAGTATTCTACTAAATCATCCGTAGGAAAATAACAATCACATGGTTTTTTCCAATGAATTTTATCCGGTTCGGATTTCCTTTTACAAGCAATGAATTCAATCTGTTTCAGTTTATTTAAATATTCATTCAATTGCCCGGTTGGACATTCTTCATAATATTTAAGAAATGTTTTGAAGTGCTGTTTTATTTTTTCTGCATCACTAAAACCATCAATGTATAAAGGCAAAATATTATTGGTGATTTCATCTATCAGTTTTGGTTCGCCAATTCCAAATGCTCTAAAGAAAGCAACAGAATCATCATCTAATAATTTTTCATTGATTGTTGAAAAAGAGGTTTCAGTTACTGTTGGTAAAAATAGGCGAAGGGTTTTGCCATCTTCATCAAATGCGGGTACTGCTTTCTGGTCTGAGTTTATAAAGATTGGTTTCTTCTTTAAAACATCCCAATAAGAACGTTTATCAAGTAAGTATGTGTATAAAGATTTTAACCAGTCAATTGATTGTTTTTCTATAAACGTTGAATTTATTTTTCTGAATAATTTTTCTGGATCAAAAGAATCTGTTATTAATGTATCTATGTATTCTGTTTTGGGATATTGATATGAATAATTGATGTATTCTTTTTCGTTTTGAGACTGCTTTCTACCTAAGGAAATAAAAACCCATTTCGCATTTGGCGTTTGCATCAAATCCGAAATTTGTTCATCAGAAAACAATTCTGTTAGTTCAGTATCCGAAGCCCAATAAGAAAAAATTTTCGATGAATAACTTCCACCCTTTGCGGGAAGTAGATTGTCAGTTTGTAATTTTTCTTTGATTGTGTTGTAGAATGGTAGAAATGAAATTTTAGCGTTATAATTCAAGTCCGAAAAATCTGATTGCTTGTAAGGAATAAGATTTACAATGTTGTCATCAATTAGTAAGTTGTTAGTATCAATTCCAATCCGTTTGAGTATTGGTAAACTCTCTGCTGCTAAAACAGAGAGTTTATTAATAAATAATTTATTGTCCATATCACCTGCCTTGATTCCTTCTCTGCTGTCGGTTAAAAGAAAAGGGGCATGAATAATAAATTTAAGTTTAGTCGTTTCTTTCGTTGGAAAAAAACAAAATGCGTCATAATTAACTGGAGCGAGTTTGTTATTTTCATCAAGAAAAAATCCCACGGAATATTTATGAGAATTCTCATCTTCACGAGTGAATAACCAAAGAGATTCTGTTAAGTCTTCACCGTCTGTCCTTTTAGATAAATTTAATTGTTGACAAACAGTAGATCCCGTTATTCTCTCATTTTTTACTTCCTTGAAGTATTTACCTTGCTCTTTTTCTGATTCCCAAACAACTTCTTTGAGATTGTTGAGAAATAAAACGGGATGAACAAGTGATTTTATTTTTTGAAGTATATCGTTTGATGCTTCCTCTTTAGATTTATTCGGCAAATCAAAGGGAAAGAAAAATAATGTTTCGTTTTCTTTTCTTTCTTCTCTATCATTTTCAAGTTCTTGAGGGACAATAAATTTTTCGATCTTAAATTTAAAATTCGGATCATAAATGTGTGGAGTATTTGTGTATTGAAATACAGATTTAAATCCAACCCCAAATTTACCAATCTTTGCATCACCTTTTGTTGTATTACCGATTGAAGTGATTGCGTTGACATGCCCTAATATTTTATTATCACCGTCTTTATCTTCTGTTTCTGGATTAGAAACAGTAAAACAAATTGTTCCGTTGTGGACAAAAGTTAATCCATCGTTCGAAAGAATAAATTTAGACTTAGTAGCTTGTGCATCGTCTGCATTTTGAAGTAATTCATAAATAAAATGTGCTTGGTCTGAATATTTGTCAACAACACTACGTTTAACTCCACGCATTGAAGGTTTTTCAAGAGTCTTTGTACTCTCCGCTCTATCTGTTGTAAGTTTCTTAAAATACTCTTTTTGCTTTTCTATGCTTTCCATTGATTATTTAAATTCTAATTTACGGTTAATTCTTCCTCGTCAACAACGAAATAAACACATTCTCCAACGATGGCGTTACTGTTCGCCAATCGGAAACTGCAATTGCATTTTCTTTTAAATGCGCAAGAATGTTTGTTACATCTTTTTCTGAATCTTCAACAACGATATTCAATCTGTCCCCAAATGCCTGTACTTCATTTACAGTAGATTTTTTTTTCAACAACGAAAATGCTTTGCGAATATCCGAGCAAATAATTTCCACAATTTCTCCCTTCATTTCTTTTTTCACATTGTGCGGTGAATCGGCGAGAAGAATATTGCCTTCATTCATCAATGCAACGCGCGAACATCGTTCTGCTTCATCAAGATACGGTGTCGTCATCACAATTGTCATTCCTGTTTTCAGCAAATTGGAAAGTATTTTCCAAAAATCTCTTCGAGAAACAGGGTCAACGCCGGTAGTGGGCTCATCAAGAAAAATAATTTCCGGTGTGTGAATGAGTGTACAGGCGAGCGCGAGTTTTTGCTTCATTCCGCCGGAAAGTTTTTCTGCGAGCCGTGTGCGAAATGGTTTAAGCCGTGTGAATTCGAGCAATTCTTCT
Organism: uncultured Chitinophagales bacterium; assembly: GCA_964358705.1. Lineage (GTDB taxonomy): Bacteria > Bacteroidota > Ignavibacteria > UBA10030 > F1-140-MAGs086 > JBBTJF01. Next base: position 5,250 of record CAYHPL010000039.1, on the reverse strand, counting down.
CTTCGCATTTGATATTTTTTTACGCGATGAATTTCTGCAAAGAACTCAATATTTTCGTCAATCGTTAAATCGCCGTAGAGAGAAAATTTTTGTGAAAGATAGCCAATGCGTTTTTTTACTTCATCCGATTGCTTTTGCACATCGAATCCGAGAACGCTCACTGTTCCCGCATCGGGTTTCATTATTCCGCATAACATTCGAATGATGGTTGATTTCCCTGCGCCATCAGGTCCGACGAGCGCAAACATTTCTCCCTTGCTAATACTGAGCGAAACATTGTTAACCGCAATGCGCTCAGAAAATTTTTTAGTAACGTTTTGTAGTTGAATTGCAAACATAATTCGTAAAAAGTTGAAAATTCATGCTTGTAATTACATTCCCCCTTTTATCGCAAAGCACACAAAGATTACGCAACGAGCGCAACTAAAAATTTTCATTTTTAACTTTTCATTTTATAACCGCATCTGCCGGCATTCCTGCTTTCAATTCTCCCCCGGAATTTTCGATTTCCAATTTTACGCCAAAGACAAGTTTTGTGCGGTCTTCTTTTGTCTGAACATTTTTCGGCGTAAACTCTGCAATCGGCGAAATGTATTTTACTTTTGCAGCAAATTTTTTCTCGGGAAACGCATCAATCGTTACATCCGCACTGCCACCAATGCGCACATTCGGAAGCTCCGTTTCACTTACGTAAATCATCAATTCCATTTTTTGCATTTGCGAAATGGTTGCGACAATTGTTCCTGTACCGATAAGTTCGCCAACTTCGATTGGTCGGTGTGTAATCATCCCCTCCGTTGGGGCGATTATCGTTGCATCGGCAATTTGCTTTCGCAAGAGATTTGCTTGCGCTTCCGCCTGCTGCACACGCGCCTGTGCAACGGTTAATTCTTCAGGGCGCGAAATACGTTTTATTTTTTCAAAATTTTGTTGCGCAGAATTATATTGCGCTTCGGAAATCTGAAACCGCGCTTTTGCATCGTCAAGTTGCTTTTGTGTTACGGTGTGCGTTGCAAATAATTGCTGAATTCTCTCGTAATCTTCTTTAGCGCTTTTATATGAAATTTCCATAGTATGTTTTGCTTCTTCACTTTGCGCAATATCTTCTTTCCGTGCGCCGTTTTGCACCAATGCCAATTGCGCCTGCGCAAGAGCAATTCCCGCTTCCGCTTGTTGCAGTTGCAAATCAAGTGTAGCATGGTCAAGTTGCGCAATAGTATCACCAAGATGCACCGTACTACCTTCTTCGACAAAAATGCGCAGTACTTGTCCTGCAATTTTTGTGCTGACATTTACCTGCACGGCTTCAAGTGTGCCGCTTGATTCAATCTTTGTATTATTTCTGTCCGAACACGATGGCATAATACAAACGGAGATAATAAAAAGACAAATGGAAATTGTTTTCATAATTCTAAAAAAAATAATGTACTATGTTTTTGAAGTGAGTTGTACTTTTTGAAGAAGAAATATTCCTGCAAGAAAAAATACACCCAGTGAGAGCGACGCAAGTCGTTGATTTCCGGTGAACGCAGAAATAACGCCAAACACGAGCGGACCCAATATAGTCGCTGTTTTTTCAAAGAGCGCATAGAAGCCAAAAAATTCTGCGCGATGGTCTTCCGGCGTCAGTTGCGACATTATACTACGCGACAATGCCTGAGATGAACCGAGAAATAATCCCGCACTTCCACCGATAAGGAAAAACGAAATTTTATCCGCGATAAAAAACATTGCGACTGTTATAAGCATCCATCCGCAGAGAATTGCAAGAAGCGTTTGTTTTGTCCCAAACCAATCTGCAATTTTTCCAAATAGCAACGCACCGAACATTGCAGTAATTTGTACAACGATAAAAAAATATGCAAGTTCTTCAAGAGAAAAATTGAGTGATGTTTGCGCAAAATTTCCCGCAAAGAAAATAATCGTATTGACGCCATCAATGTACACAAAATATGCAAAGAGAAAATTGCGCAGCGTTGCATAGTCTTTTATTTTTGAAAGCGTTTTCTGCACGCGCTGCAATCCTGTGGAAAAAACATTGCGAGACGAAATATCTTGCAGACGTTTCTCCTCTTTCAGAAAAAAAAAAGCAGGAAGCGAGAAAATAAAAAACATTCCCGCAGTAGCAAGAAACGTGAGACGCGGAGTTTCTTGCATCGGAAGTACCATCAGTACAGCCACCAGCGAACCAACGTAACCTATAGCATACCCTAATGATGAAACCGCATTATATTGTGAGGGTGTTGTTAACTGAGGAAGAAAGGCATCGTAAAACGTGAGCGCAGTTTGAAATCCGATATTTGCTACAATAAAAATGCACATTGCATAAAGAACGGTTCCTTCTTCGGTAAAATAAAGGAGAGCAGTTGCCGCTATGCAAAGAAGCGAAAAAAAAATCAGGTAGGTTTTTTTATTGGAAGAGATATCGGATGCCGCACCGAGAATCGGATTCAGCAATGCGACGATGAGCATGGAAATGTTGATGGAAATTGCCCAATACAAATCTGCAATCGGCTGGTTTGCAGCAACAACTTTTTTAAAATAAACCGCAAAAACAAATGCTACAATAATTACTGCAAAAGATGAATTCGCAAAATCGTACAACAACCAACTTGTAATTTGTCTGCGCCGTAACATTATCTACTGCAAGAACAGGTATTATTCTTTTTGAGGATTTTCAATAGCATTATTCTTCTTTTTTCTGGGTACGGAATTCGTTATCAATCCCAATCCGCGCTTTACTAATTTCCCGGAGTTCTTTAAATCCTGATGCACTGCGTCAAGTACACCATTGACGAATTTCCCGCTTGCATCAGTGCTGAATAATTTTGCAATTTCTATTGCTTCATTAATGGTAACTTTGGGAGGAATATCATCGAAGTAAAGAAATTCGCATACGCCGATGCGCAACAACATTCTATCAATGACTGCAACACGATGCAACTCCCACTGCGGGAGTTTATCGTGAATGAGTTTATCCAGTTCTGCGCGCGTATCTAATACTTTGAAGAACAGTTTTTTGGCAAATTCAATATCATTGTCTTCTTCCGAAAGACCTGCGAGAACATTTTCGATTGCTGCTTCCTGAGAGCCGCCGGAGATTTCGAATGCGTACAATGCCTGCATCACCCGCCCCCGAACGATGCGCCGTTGAGATTTCATTATATTTTAGTGAGTGTTATCGCGTTTCTGAAGTTGTTTTGCAAGTTCTACTTGTCCTGCATAAATTTGTTTGATGCGCGCAATTGCATGCAATCGCTCTTCTGCCAAACGGCTGGATGCTTCGTGAGTTAAAATTCCATATTGCTTTGAAATTGAATAAATACGTTTCAGTGTGTCGTATATTCTCTCTGCTTGACTGAGTGCGCGCTCGCGCTGATATCCTTCAAGTTCCGCCGCGACATTTATTAATCCGCCTGCATTTATTGCATAATCGGGTGCATAGAGTATTCCGCGCTCTGCAAGTTGTTTCCCGTGAACCGTTTCATCTGCTAACTGATTATTTGCGCCGCCGGCAATAATTTTAAATTTGAATCGCGGAATTGTATTGTCATTCAATATTGCTCCTAATGCGCACGGTGAAAATACATCTGCGTTCACATCATAGATTTTATCCGGCTCGACATATTCTGCTTTGAAATTTTCTACAAGCGACTTTACTTTTTCTTTGTAAATATCCGTGATGTAAATTTTTGCTCCGTCTTTTGCAAGCAGTTCACATAAAAACGATGCTACGTGACCCGCTCCTTGTATCGCAATACTTTTCCCTTCAAGCGAATCACTGCCGTATAGTTCATTCAGAGAAGCTTTTATTCCAACATACACACCAAATGCAGTTACCGGCGATGGGTCTCCGCTTCCTCCCATTGCTTTATCAATTCCTGTAACAAACCGCGATTCCATCCGCACGTATTCCATATCTTTTACGCTTGTGCCGACATCTTCTGCAGTAATATAGCGTCCGCTTAATCCTTCCACATAGCGACCGAACGAACGAAACATTGCTTCGGTTTTATCTTTATTCGGGTCGCCGATAATGACTGCTTTTCCACCACCAAGATTTAATCCTGCGACCGCTGCTTTGTACGTCATTCCGCGGGAAAGCCGCAACACATCCACCAACGCTTCTTCTGTTGTTTTGTACATCCACATGCGTGTACCACCAAGTGATGGTCCGAGCGTGGTGTTATGAATTGCAATAATTGCTTTCAGTTTGCTGGTTTTGTCGGAGCAAAATACGACTTGCTCGTGGTCTTTTTCTTGTAGAAGGTCAAACATAGTGAGGGTACAATTGTGATGAGTTTATGACTGATGTACGAATGTATTTAAAAAATATTCGACGATGGGATATTTTCATTTGAGGAAAACATATTCAAAACAACAGATATATTCATTTTTCGGGGCAAAAGTTACGAAAAGACAAGTAAGGAGCAAAACGAGAGCGAAAAATCTGAATTATAGTTTGCTATTGATTGAGAAAATGAATTTTTGGACACAATGTTTCAAACCGTTCGCCGTTTTCAGATATTTTTTTTCGGGCGGATTCAATTCCTTCAATCAATAATGCAACATCAACTCCCAAATATTTCGGCGAGAACGGGAGAAGTTTTACCAATGCTTTTTCAAAATTGTTTTTCATTCCGTTAAAACTTTTTTTTAAAACGCTATGATGATGCGCGGCGGCAAGTTGAATTATTCCCTGAAAGAATAATCGCTCATCTTCCGTGTGTCGCAGCCAGATTTTTTCCCACGATTCGTGCGCGTGCCAGAATTTTCCTGCATTGAATAGTTCTATACCGAAGTAAAACTCCGCGCAATCTTCCTTCGACATCGGAATTTCTTTTATGGGAAGTGATAACTCTTCGGGTTTCTTTTTCGTGGTGTGATTCATACAGAGTAAAAATACAAAAGAAATTTATTTTGCGGCGAAAAAAAGATACAGCATTACGGAATATTCTTCGGAAATTTTAAAGAACAATGGCAATGCGGTACTCAAGTCCAAGTCCCAAGCCACCTTGAGCACACTACGGTTCAAATGCTTTGCATTAGGAAGTTGGATAAGCAAGCATGCTGGAAAAACTATATTACACATCTCTGCAATCGGTGAAAAACGTCAGTAGCTCAATGGGTTATTCGATATTGTTTTGCAAAAAGACGCTTCATTTTACTTCTCTATTGCATAATCTGGGTTTATGGAGATACCCGTTGAGAAATTCTGAACCGTTGTCCGCGTCGAATCCTTTCATGCGG
>CAYHPL010000038.1:0-26207 GCA_964358705.1 uncultured Chitinophagales bacterium | reverse complement strand
TCGCCGCGAATATCAGGCAGCCGGAAGAGATGCGCGGTATTCATATGTTCATTGTAATACTGATACCATATCGGAAGTTGATGCTCATCATCGTTGTTCTGTTTGTTGAACGTTGTATAATCTTGCCACGAAAATAAAAAACCGTTATCATTTGCATAGTTCTCCGAAAGAATAAATGCGATGAATAAGTGAAGTTCCTCTTCTGTAATCGGCTCAAGGAAAGGACATGCTTTAATATTGATACCCCAATACATAAAGTCGAAGCACACTTCAACGCCGGGAAGTGTAATGAGTTCCGCACGCCATTGGCATTGGAGGTCGAAGAGTTTCTTCTGCTGAATATCCCAAATGCGTTCCTGCGCTTCATCTAAGAATTGCAAACTGCGCTTTTCCTCTTCGCTCTTAAACATTTCTCCGTACTTCAAATACCGTGTTTTGTTCGCCGCATAGTGCTTGATAAATGAATCAACGGAAGAAGGAGTGTATCGGTCGAAAAATTCTTTGTAGCGCGGATTGGTGCGTAAATCCTTTTCGATTTCGATGGTCTTCTTTCCATAATCTATTTGCTCCTCGATTTTTTCCTTTGTATGGCTTGGAAGATTATCAAAGTCTGCTTTGTCTATTGATGTATCCATAACGATTATACTTTCCTGTATTATTATTAAAATAACTTGTGCGTTTACTCCGACAAAAGATAAGAAAAAAGAAGTAAGAAGCAAGATGCAAGAAGTAAGAAGAGTGAAATGCTTAGGAATGTTTATTGTTAGCAGCAAACAAAAAAAGAATAAAAACTTATTTGTATAAAATATATTTTTTTGTAAATTTCTTCCGCAATTTTTTCAATTGCATTATTTTTTATTTTTACTTTACTACAATTCATACGAAAGGAAATGTTATGAACAATTCAATGAATACTCTTCGCACGGTACTTTTAGTACTTGCATGCTCTCTATTACTTGCCTCCGTTTCCAATGCCCAGCAGATTTATTCGGGCAATGAAGACCATTCTATAATGAAGGATGAAGCAAACCAGCTTCTTGCTAAATTCCGTAACCAGAATCCCAATGATATTTTTGCCCACTATTTTGGCAAACAGGCAATTATGTCTGTACTTTCTCAACCAGGCGTTGTTGGTTTGCGTTTTTATAACGCGGTCGCAAAGGATGGTCGAAAAACACTCGTGATTGTCGGCGTTGATGGCAACGGAAATGATATCGCAAGCGGTGAAATCGAGGAACGCGGTTTCCCGTGCCCTCCTTTTTGTGACCCTGATACGAATGCAATTCACTAAGTGAAGCTCTATTACCCATATATTGCATACTTCTCCGAGTTAACAGTAATAATTCCCATTATTGCGAGTATAATTCTTTGGAAAAAACTTGATGCACCACTGAAATTGTTGTTTCTCTATTCTTGTACAGGAGCGCTTTTCAGCGGTATCGAATTAATTCTGGCGCTGATGCGCATAAGAAATACAATGGTATTTCATATTTATACGATTGCAGAATTTCTGATTCTGGTTTTCATCTATAAATTATTAAACAAAGGAAGAACGTTTGCATGGATACTCAACGCGGAATTGTATGGTTTCTTACTTGCCTGGCCTGTTTTGAAATTTACACTCGAATCATTTTCAAAATATGATAACTATTCTGCTACATTCTCCGGTGTATTGTTGATGGTAGCATCATTATATACACTCGGAGGTGTGCAGAAGGATAGTGAAACAACACTCTTGCACACATCGCGTTTTTGGATTACCGCAGGAATTATGATACAAGTAACAGGACAAATTCTCGTACTTGCAACAAGCAACGGGCTTGTACAGATTCCTGTTGACCAGTTCTTTTTTGTGTGGACATTTCATTGGGTGATTACAATTATAGTTAATATGCTATTCACCGGAGCGATATTGTGCAGGCGGTAACATTAGATATAATTTGGGCAACAATCATCGGCACGGTGATGATATTTGTTTTGACATCAAGCATCATTCTTTTTGTATATCTCAGCAGAAAGAAATTGCTTGCATTGCACAAGCAACAACTAGAGGAATTGAAAAAAAGCGAGCAGAAGTTTCGCAATCTGTTTGAACATTCTATCGTTGGAATGGTGCGCAGTTCATACGATGGAGAAAAAATATTCGATGCGAATGAATCATTTCTCGCAATGTACGGCGTAGAAAATCTTGAAGAGGCAAAACAATTTTTCATTTACGTTCATCAGAAATATTTTGAAAGAGTTTTCAAAAAACTGATTTCAAACGGAACAATTGAAAACATTGAACTGGAAGTTCTGCGAAAAGACGGTACGCCGTTTTGGATATCATTTTCCGCTCGGATTTATCCCAATGAAGGTTTTATTGAAAGTGTGATTCTCGATATTACCGCAACCAAAAATATGGAGGAAGATTTACGCACTGCGCAAAAAATGGAAGGAGTTGCAACACTTGCAAGCGGCATTGCGCACGATTTCAATAATTTTCTTGGCATTATTCGCGGATATGCTTCACTAAGTATGTTGCATATTGATGATGCAGAAAAATTACAGAAAAATCTTCTTGCTATTGAAAACACGGTGGAACGGGGCTCGGTTTTAGTAAAGCAATTGCTAACGTTCGCACAAAAGGCAAGTAAAAAAGTTGAGCCGATAAATGTTAATCGAATAATGAACGATGTCGTAAAAATGATTCGCGAAACATTTCCTCGAACCATCACCGGAGCGGCAGAATTTTCAGATGATGACCCGCATATACTCGGAGATGTAACGCAAATGTATCAGGCGCTTTTGAATTTATGTATTAACGCTAAAGATGCAATGGTAAATAATGGAGTTATTACGATGCGTTCACAGCAATGCAGATATCAGGAATTGCAGCAACGCTTTCCCAACGCATACGAGCATAATTATGTATGTATTTCTGTCTCAGACACAGGTTCGGGAATAAGTGAAGAAACAAAGAAAAAGATATTCGACCCGTTTTTTACTACAAAAGAAAAAGGCAAGGGGACAGGGCTTGGTCTTGCTGTCGTCTATGGTATCGTGAATAATTTTGGTGGATTTGTTGATGTGCAAAGCGAAATCGGGAAGGGAACAACGTTCTATTTGTATTTCCCTTATTATGAACTCATTCAAAAACCGCAGGAAATTATTACGCTTCCCAAAGTAAGACCAGTACACAAAAATGGAAAAGAAACAATATTCTTTGTTGAAGATGAGGAACTTATGAGAGATGTTGTTATAAAGTATCTTACCGAATCGGGATATAATGTATTAACTGCTTCTGATGGCATTGAAGGAGTGCAATACTACAGCGAACATTTTAAAGAAATTGCATTAGTAGTAAGCGATATGGGCTTGCCTCGTATGGAAGGTGGGAGAATGTTTGAAAAAATGAAACAGATAAATCCCGATATAAAATTTATTTTTGCATCAGGGTATCTTGAGCCGAAACTAAAATCAGACCTGATAGAAAAAGGCGCAAAAGATTTTATTGATAAACCATATCAGTTAGAAAATATCAATGAAAAAATCCGCGCTGTATTGGATGATTAGTTGTTCGTTGTCATTTGATGCACATCTTTACACGCATACATCTTTTTTCCCGACCACAACGTACACCACATAAAAATAATCCCCGCCAAAACATCCACAACATAATGGTAATGTAAATAGACGGTACTGAAAATAAGAAGAGTACCTAACGATACAATAAGCCATTGAGTTTTTACGTTATATTTTTTTGCAAAATACATAACGATGAGAGTGAGTTGCGTGTGTCCGCTCGGAAATACATCGCGTTGCACGTAATCAATTGCGTTTGTAACATTGTGTGGAATTGATTCTCCGGCATTGATTAACGAGCGTAAATGCTTCGTAATAAATAATCCCGGAAGTTCAGCATCTATTGAATTAAATTCGTGTAAAGTAAAGCGCGGACCAACGGCGGGCAATAAAAAATATCCTATGTAAGAAAGAAAAAAACCATACACGATGCAGAAGACAAAAAAATGAAATTCTTTTTTTTCATAACGGCGAAATAATTCATAGCCGACAATTATAAAAAGCAAATAGTAACTTGCGTATGTAAGTTGCAACAGTTCTGTTAACAGCGGCGATGAAAACGATTGCATCCATTTTGTCGGGTCGCCGCCAAACATCCATCTGTCCATTGCAATTAATACATCATCAAAATCATATTGCCAAATCGGGTGAATCATGCCATACGTTTCTTTAAAGACGAGCGGAATAATGATAAGCGGATACCAATCGTGAACAAATGTAAAAAATTTATTTTTCTGTATTGCCGCTTTGTGAGATACTGAAATGACTGCAACAATTCCCAGAAAATTACTGACGATAAAAAAAAACGCTTCGGTAATTGATGGGAAGAAAAATATATTGATGAGCGTGAGAAAAAAAAGAAATGCAAGCGTGATGATATCTGTTGAATTCAAATGCGAGGAAAAAGTAGATTTCATTGATTCTTTTAGACTTCCAGCCACTTCAATAGCAACGTAGCCAATCCCAAAAAAATTGAAAATCCGATGATGTCCTGAAATGTTGTTTCCAGCGGACCTGCGGTTGCAGCGGGGTCAAATCCTAATTTTTTTGAAACGATGGGAGAGAGCGTTCCCATTGTTCCTGCGGTGGACATAGCGCAAAACATTGATGAACCAACGACGACACCAAACAACCATTGACGTGACCAGAGCATTGCAATTCCTCCGAGTGTAATCCCGCAAACAAATGCAATTATCATTACTGTTCTGATTTCTCTCCACCATGCACGTTTCCATTCCGATGGATTAAGATGTCCGGTCGCTAAGCTTCGGACAGTAATTACCGATGCCTGCAACCCGACATTTCCTGAAATAGCAGAAATGACAGGCATAAAACTCGTTAGTAAAATAATTCTGCTCAATGTTTCATTGAAGAGAGAAACAACAATTCCCGACACAAGCGAAACTCCCATTGATGCGAGCAGCCATGGAATACGCATCTTTGCAATTGCGAGAGGAGATTTTTTTTCAATTTCCGATGCATCGCTTCCTACCATTTTATATACGTCTTCCGATGCTTCTTCTTCCATAACATCCACTACATCATCGAAGGAAATTGTGCCGACGAGTGTACCATCATCGCGCAGAATCGGCAGTTCAAACAAATCGTATTTTTTAAATAAGCGTGCGACTTCCTCCTGGTCAAGCGTAACATTTGCCGTAATGACATCACGATTCATAATATTGCGCATTCTTCTGTTGGGCGAATGAATGAGCAAATCTTTTATCGGCAAATCGCCTACGAGTTTTCCTCCTTCATCTACAACATACAGCATATAAATATCGCTGATGGATTTTGCAATTTTTCGCACCACCGCAATTGCTTTATGCACTGTATCATTGGCAGGAACAGCGATAAATTCTTTCGCCATAATGCCGCCAGCGGTAGATTCGCCGTACTGAAGTAATTCCTGTACTTCTTTTTGGGCGGGAAAATCAAGATTTTCAAGAACTTGTTCCGCAATTTGCGCAGGCATTTCCGCAACTAAATCCGTTGCATCATCGGAATCCAGTTGATTGATGATGCTTGTCAGTCGCGCTTTGCCAAGAAATTCATACAATGATGCGCGATGCTGTTCATCAATCATCGTCAGTACTTCACTGCCTGTTTCTGCATCAAGCAGATTGAAGAGATATTCTGCCTCCTCACCGTTCAAACGGTTGATGAGTGTTGCAATATCAGCAGGATAGAGATCGCTGAGTAAATTGCTTAATACCGGAACAGAATGAAGTTGTATAAGTTCGCGAAACTCAAGAACTAATTCTTCATCCATTTCTGTTACCGTTGGTTGAGCAAGAATATCATGCTTTTCAATCGGTTCAGGTTCTGGCGGTGTCAGTATTTCTTCATCAAAATTCATTATTATTCAATAGGTGAAAATTCAGATAGATGTTGCGTAAATGCATTGCTCAATGAGACAAAATCACGAACAGATAATTCTTCCGGTCGCGCATTAAGTGAAATGTTTGCTGTTGCTGCTACATCTTCAAGAAATGGTTTGCCGTTATTTTGTAATTGCTCCAATCCGGGAAAATATTGCAATGCGTTCAATAATATTTTTCTCCGTTTACCGAAAGCGGTGCGCACGATTGCACGAAAAATTTCTTCATTCGATGCCCACTCAGCATTCTTTTTTATTTTTAATTGCACTATTGCAGACATAACATTCGGTGCAGGGTAAAAACAATTTGGCGATACACTGAAGAGAATTTTTACATCAGCATAATATTGCGCAAATACCGAGAGAATCCCGTATGCTTTTGTTTTGGGAACCGCAATGAGGCGCTGCGCCACATCTTTCTGCATCATAATTGTTACATCCGAAACAACATTGCCTTGCTCTGCGTTATCCAAAATGTGAAACAAAATCGGCGATGTAATATTGTAAGGGATATTTCCAACGATTCTCAGCGCAGCAGCATATTCACGCGATAGACTTTTCAACGAAACATCCAGGAAATCTTTGTGAACAATTGTAGTCGTCGGAGAAGAAAACTTTGACCGTAATTCCTCAATAACGCGCTCGTCAATTTCAAATGCTATGTAACGTGCGGCTGTATTGACAAAATATTTCGTCAGTACGCCGTGTCCCGGTCCGATTTCTACGATAACATCATTTTTTGACGGGCGAATACCCGTAATAATATTCCGCGCAATATTTTCATCGCGGAGGAAGTTTTGACCAAGAGATTTTTTCGGAGTAACAAAGGGCATCGGTAAAAATTTTTCGGGAAAATATAAGAAAGGGGGGAAGAATTTATCTACGATTGTCTCGATTATTCTTCAACAGAAGAAAAAAAGAAGAATTACAACAAAAAATTCAATTCGGTTTTCACCATTATCTTTTTTTGGTATATTCTCCCCGCAATTTTTTACAATTGTTTCCCTTTTTGCGGGGACGTAGCTCAGCTGGGAGAGCGTCTGAATGGCATTCAGAAGGTCGAGAGTTCGATCCTCTTCGTCTCCACAATTCTCAATAATACATTATTATGCATTTTGAAAAATTGAAGTATGTTTTTCTCCCTGTTCAGGGATTGCAAGTAGTGTCTTTTCAATTTCAAATCCCGTGTTTTCTCCGCACGGGATTTTTTATTTGTACCAATGTATAGCGAAGAATATTTTGCTGAAATGCTATTACGACTTCGTGCCGTAAATCTTCGCACATATCCTCCGTATGTGTGGGCATCCGGAATTCTGTCCCCGATTTATACGGATAATCGCATTTTAATTTCGTTTCCGGAAGAAAGAAAACAAATTATTACTGCACTTGCTTCAATTATTCAAAAAAATATTTCAGGTGTTTTTGGTTTTGCAGGAACAGCAACGGCGGGTATTCCTTGGGCGGCATGGTTAGCGCAGGAATTTGATGTTCCAATGATATTTGTTCGTTCTTCCGCTAAAATTCATGGCAAGGAAAATCTCATTGAAGGAAAGATTACTACTGGAATGGAATATGTTGTTGTCGAAGATGTTATCAGTACAGGAAAGAGCGCAATACATTCTGTAAATGCTGTTCGCGACGCGGGAGGAAAAGCGCAGCACTGCATTTCTATATTTTCGTATGAATTTTCTGATGCGCAGAAAAAATTTCAAGAGCAGAATTGTCGCTTACATTCACTTTTAAATTTTTCAACTCTTGTTAGAAAAGCAATTGAAATGAATTACCTTTCTGAAAGCGAAAAAGAATCAATTTTTTTATGGAAAGAAAATCCAACCCAATGGAAATGAAGTCAATTATTGCATTAAAAAAATCTATCATTCCGAGTTGCGATGTAGATACGCTGGATAAATTACGAAGAATAATAAAAGAAACATTTCAGATAGAAGGAATTGGCGGCTATAAAATCGGTTTTGAAATTTGTTTGCTCTACGGAATGCCAAAAGTAGTCGAGGAGATTCGTCATTTTACTGCGCTTCCAATTATTTATGACCATCAAAAAGCGGGAACAGATATTCCTGAAATGGGAAAGCGATTTGTACAAACGTGTAAAAGTGTAGATGCAATAATTCTTTTTCCGCAAGCAGGTCCGACAACTGAGCGCGCTTGGATTCGAGCAGCAAGAGATGAAGGACTTGGTGTTATTGTCGGAGGAGAAATGACGCATCACGGATATTTATTTAGCGAAGGCGGTTTTTTGCGAACTGAAGCCCCATTCGAAATGTATCGTATTGCAGCAGAAGAGGGTGTGTGTGACTTTGTTGTTCCGGGAAATAAACCAGAAAAGATTTCATTGTACAAAAATGTAATTATGCAATGTGGTGTTCAGCAACCGGTGTTCTATTCTCCGGGATTTATTTCGCAGGGAGGACTTGTGAAAGATGCCGTAATAGCCGCCGGAGAAAATTATCATCCTATTGTCGGACGAGCAATTTATGATGCAAAAAATATTGCAGAAGTAACTGCACAGTTTGTCCAACAGTTAAATTTTTAGCGAGAATAAAAAAAATGTTCGTAGAGCAATTTACAGATTCAGAAGAAATGCATCACAATTGCGGGATTGCTGCAGTGCATTTAAAAGGTAATGTTGCGCCATCTTCAAAAACACTTTCTTATTTGTATCGGTTATTACTGAATCAACAAAATCGCGGACAGTTGAGTACCGGATTTACTATTTACAATAAAGAAAAGCCGCTGATATTGGATACGTATAAAGAAATCGGAAGTGTTGATGAAGTATTTCGTCCACGTGATAAAGTTTTTTCAAAACAGTTACAGGAAAGGTTTAACGGAACAAAAGGAATCGGGCATGTACGATATTCAACATCAGGCAGCGAAGATGCAACATTAGCGCAACCGTTTGAGCGAACGCATGGTAATAGAAAAAAATGGTTTTCATTTTGTTGGAATGGCACAATAGCAAATTATAGCGAATTAAAAGATGAATTGTTGCAAAAACACGATTATCATTTAATTCGTAATAATGATACAGAAATAATAATGCACTTGCTTTCGCTCGAATTTCGCGAAAAGAAAAATTCAAAGCCGGCAGAAGTTTTTAAGCGTGTTGTGCAAAAATTTGATGGCTGTTTCAATATTGCTTTTCTGAATGCTCATGGCGAAATGATTATTCTTCGCGACCCGCTGGGAATGCGTCCTGTTGTTTATGGAGAAAACGAAGAAGTATTTCTTGCCGCATCAGAGAGCAATGCATTATTCAACTGTGGAATACGAGATTATAAGCATCTTCCTCCGGGGCATTTGATTTATATTAGTGCAGATGGAAAAAAAGAAATTATCAAATACGCAGAAAGTACCCAGCGTGCTCATTGTATGTTTGAATGGGTGTATTTTGCAAACGCGAGTTCAGTCATTAACGAGCGTTCAGTATATTTAACTCGCGTGCAATTGGGAAAAGAACTTGCGAAAGATGAGTGGGTTCACAAAGACGAGAATGGAAATGTTCGTGATGATGTTATTGTTGTTTCAGTTCCCGATACAGCAAAAGCAAGCGCAGATGCGATGGCGTATGAATTGAAAATTCCATCTGTGGAAGGATTGTTGCGCAATCGTTATGTGGGCAGGACATTTATTGAAGGCGCAATCCGTGATGAAAGAATACGGAACAAGTACACAGCGCTTCCTGAAGTGTTAAAAGATAAAATTGTAATTCTTGTGGATGACAGCATTGTACGCGGCGCAACGACAAAACAATTAATCAAATATTTGAAAGCAGAAGGAGGCGCAAAAGAAGTACACGTACGAGTTGCAGCGCCGCCGTTGCGAGGACCTTGTTTTTATGGAATTGCAATGCCGACGGTGAATGAATTACTTGTTCCGCAATATGAACGCAAACCATGCACGGGTGAAATTTCAAAAGAAATATTATTACAAATACAAAAAGAAACAGCTGCGGATTCTTTGCGCTATCAAACAATAGAAGGATTGGTTACAAGCATCGGATTTCCTCGTGAAAATTTGTGTCTTGCTTGTATTACCGGAGAATATCCAACTGCGGGAGGAACAAAATTACACAAAAGTGCGTGGGATGATTTTTATTTAAATATACAATGAGAATAATAGCAGGAAAATATAAAAGCAGAGCGTTAGTATTGGCGAAAGGTGTTGATGTTCGACCCGTTACCGATAGAGTGAAACAGGTAATTTTTGATGTGCTTCAAACCCGCGCAAGAATGAATGAGGCGGTTGTTCTTGATGCATTTGCAGGCACGGGAAGTTTGGGATTGGAAGCATTGAGCAGAGGTGCGCAAAAAGTATTTTTTGTTGAACAATCTCACGCTTCAATTACAATTCTGCAAAAAAATATTTCTTCCATCGCAGTGGAAAAATTTACTCACATATTGAGAGAAAATGCAATGGCTTATTTTGAACGATGCAAAGAGCAGTTCGATATTATTTTTGCAGACCCTCCTTACATCTTTGAAACAACCAATGAAATTCCGTCAATAGTGTTTCGCAAAAAACTATTGAAAGACAATGGCTTTCTTGTGATTGAGCATGACAAACAATTAAATGAATGGCGTGATGCAGAATTATTTGAAATAGCACTCGAAAAAAAATTTGGAAATACAATTGTTACATTTTTTCAATATTCTCAGAAATAATCTTCAAAATGAAAATAGCTATTTATCCGGGAACATTTGACCCTATTACATTTGGACACATAGATGTATTGGAACGCGCATCAGAAATTTTTGATAAAGTAATTGTAACCGTATCAACAAATTCAGCAAAAACACCGTTATTTTCTGTTGAAGAACGTGTGGAGATGATTCGGGATGCAATTGTTAAAATAAAGAATGCAGAAGTTGAAAGTTTTCATGGACTTTTGATGCAGTATGCAAAGGAGAAAAATGCAATTGCAGTCGTTCGTGGATTGCGTGCGGTTTCTGATTTTGAATATGAATTTCAAATGGCATTAATGAATAGAAAATTAGCACAAAAAATAACGACAGTATTTTTAATGCCACACGAAAAATATACGTATTTGAATTCGAGCATCGTCAGAGAACTTGCATTACTTGGCGGAAATTATTCCGGATTAGTCCCCAAAAACGTTGAAAAGAAATTAAAGGAAAAAATCCGGTCGTTAAGTAAGTGATTAATTCAATTTTTTTCTCTTTTTGACGATAATAACGAAGAATAATGTGGTAGTATTTGCCAACTTGTTTTGAAGTCTTATATTAGCACATCAAATTTATTAACAGGGTTACAATTAACATATTACAGGTGCACAATGAAACGTTTATTACTTTTTACACTTTTCGTACTATTTTTTACTTATAGTGGGGGCTATGCTGCAAAAGACAAGAGAAATTTTTCTTTGAAAAATAATTATTCTGTTGCTGCAGACACAGGATACTCAATATCTGGTTATCAGTATCGGGATTTGGATTTTGATTTTGAAACAGCAGACGATTGGGTTGATGTTAGAGGATGGAAATTTTATCTTCTTGACGGACAAAATAATCTGCTCGATAGTGCATTGACTGATTCTGCAGGAGAATTTTCGTTTGAAGACCTGACTGTAGGTATATACCGTGTCCGTGAAGAATACCGTTCGCTTTGGAAACCATTAGGAATAGATTTGGGGCTTCCGGTACAGACGGTTTCGCAGATAGATTCTCTGACGATACAGGTCGTTCTTGATACCGCAAGCCGAAATTCATTTGCAAATAATTTTGTGAATTATAAATCGTTAGACCCAATTAAATTTATTGGAAATGTTGATAATAATTATCTGAATCCTTTAAATTGGGATTCACTTCGCTTACCACTCGCATCTGATAGCATTATTATTCCGCCGGGAAAAATTGTAATCTTTCAGGAAATTACATCCAAAAATGCAAATGAAAATATTTTTGCTTTACCAACTATAGAACTCGGTGGATTAAATGTTCAAGGTGAATTAACTGTATTATCAGATCGTGGCATCGCCATTGGAATAGGAGACTTACAGGTGAATGGAACGTTAACAATTGCTACTGAAAGCAAACCAATAATTACCCTTGGCGGTGATTTTAACATTTCTGGAGGAGGGAAATCTGTATCGGGAAGTTTTTCTCCCGGAAAATCTACTTTTATTTTTGAATCAGGAAGAGAGCAGCACGTTTCATCATCTTCTTTTTATAATTTGGAAGTTGGAATAACGAACAGATTGATAACTGATGGCGATATATTTGTAAGCGATACGATGGCAGTTGAGGATACCGTTGATGCATTAGGTGATACAATTTTTATACAAAATTCTTCACCAGCGGGACTAAAATTTGATAGTGATGAGGGAAGTATTAAACGCGGAACAATTGTAAGAAACATTGGAACATCAAATCAAAAATATGTATTTCAAAAC
The DNA here is from genome assembly GCA_964358705.1 of uncultured Chitinophagales bacterium. Lineage (GTDB taxonomy): Bacteria > Bacteroidota > Ignavibacteria > UBA10030 > F1-140-MAGs086 > JBBTJF01. The sequence continues at coordinate 13,833 of CAYHPL010000038.1, read as the reverse complement.
AATGAAACGGATATAGAATTTATTCCGGGAAAAACTGGCACAATTCCTACGTCTGTCGCAATGACAACGTATCCGGATTCATACGCTCCGAATGCAAACTTTGAGGGCATTGTCTCACGATATTATGATATTGAATCCAATGGTGGTAGTAATTTTAATGCAACACTTAAACTTCAGTACGATCCAAGTGAACTTCCCGATGGAGTGGAGCCAGAAGATGTGCGTTTCATTAAATCAGAGGACGGGATAAATTTTGTAAATGTTGGCGGTATATCTGATCCATTGAATTATACTGTTACATTATCTGGAGTAAATGAATTTTCTCGCTGGGTAATGGGGCAAACAGGGCATAAGGTAGGGGATACAACAAAATTTACGACTTTACCTCAGGAGAGTTTAGCCACGGTTGCTGTAAAACTGAAAAAGAAAAAAGGAAAGCCAACACCTCAACCCAATTCTGGCAATGTCAGAGATGAAGCATTCAAGTTACAGATTGTAAAACCCGGAATGATTTTAGGTGTACCTATCATTGATAAACTTTTGTTAAAAACAAGAGGCTATCTTACAATTAGCAAAGGCAAATCACTCCTTAAGTTTATGCCACAAAGTGGTGCCGCTCAGCCGTTTAGTTCTGATATGGTGAAGGGAAAACCTTTTAAAGGAAAAATGAAGGACCTCAAAGTCTCTGTCTATAATGATGGAGAGGGAAATTCACTCGTCGCAGAACTTATTGCTTTAAAAACTAATATAGCCGCAAGCGATGCAGGAATTACTCCACCTCATGGCCAATCAGGATATCCTGCATTTGGTGATATACTTTTTGATGAAGAAGAAAATCCATGTTCAGGTATGAGCATGCGACAAATTGCAGCGGCAGTGGATACAATGCTTACATTTGATACGTTAAAAAGAGATAACAGAGCAGATTTTGACCCCGATATTTTCGTTGATGTATTAGCGAGAAGCAATAATGCATTCACCGGTACAATAGAACTCATTGATACTACAGTGTATCCGCCAGTTTCATTAAAAGTAAAGCCATTGAAATCAATAAATACGTCGTTGTTTTTAAAGCGCCCATCAAAACAATCCGAATTTAATTCTATAAAAATGTTACGTACTCCTGAATATTTTACCATCGCTCAAAATTATCCCAATCCATTCAATCCTTCGACGAAGATTGGTTTTGAACTTCAGGAATCCGGAAGAATTACAATGAAAGTGTATGATATTCTTGGAAAAGAAATTGTAACGCTCTTACACGATGTGCAATATGACAATGGATACAATGAAGTTGAATTTAACGCAAGTTCATTTGCAAGCGGCATCTATTTTTATCGCATTTCGTTTATCGGAGAAAGCGGTATAAAGCAAACGGCAGTGAAAAAAATGCTGCTCATGAAATAATTTTTTATTGAATTACTTGTCGCCACGGTTCTTTTATAATAGAAAGAATCGTGGCTTTTTTATTATCAAAAAAATGAGAAACCAAATGAAAGTTATAAAACCGCCTCGACTGCAAAAGGGTGATGTAATAGGAATTGTTGCTCCATCAAGTTCTCCACGGGATTTGACATTGTTTGAAAATGGAATCCGCTATATAGAAAAAAATGGCTTTCGAGTTGAGGTTGCCAAAAATATTAGTAAGAGTTATGGGTATCTTGCAGGAACCGATAGTGAGCGCATACAAGAATTACATGCAATGTTTGCAAATAAAAACATCAAAGCAATTTTTGTAGCAAGAGGCGGATATGGGTTGCATCGTATTATAGCTAACTTTGATTTTACTCTTATTAAGCGTAATCCGAAAATTATAGTCGGATATAGCGACGTAACAGCACTCCACATTGCTGTGTGGAAAAAATGTCGCATCATTTCACTTTCTGCGCCATTGGTTGTAGAATTTTCAGAAAAACTTACCGGGAAACAAGAGGAAATATTTTGGCAGTTGCTCACATCAACAAAAAAAATGAGTATTTCCTACGATTTGAATAATGACTATTGCCAATCACCATTTCCTCGAAAAACAATTGTTGGAAGATTGCTTGGAGGAAATCTCACTTTATTTTCTACTCTTTGCGGAACTTCATTTTTTCCATCAATGAAAGATTCGCTTTTTTATTTTGAAGATGTTGGTGAAGAGCCTTATAGAATTGACAGAATGTTGCAGCAATTAAAACTTGCACAAGTTTTTCGCAATGCAAACGGTATTATTCTCGGAGATTTTTCCGGTTGTGATGCGAAAAATAAAAATTCACTCACACTTCGACAGATTTTCTCGGATGTGTTTTCGAGTGAAAAATATGCAGTAGCAAGCGGCTTGAATTACGGACATTGCCCCGATACATTGGCAATACCATTTGGTACGCTTGCTAAACTCAATTTTAAAAAGAAGAAATTAGAATTATTAGAAAATCTTGTTGAATAATTTAGTTTGCCTTCGCTCGCAATGTAAATCGTGGGATGGTAACTAAAAATTGCTCTCCGTTTGCTCGCTCAAATAAATATGTTCCTTCCATATATCCTTCAAAACTTTTGAGCACACAAAAACTATTGTATTCATGATACTTTTTAGGCGAAATAATTGGTTGTTGACCGATTACTCCTTCGCCTTCAACTTCACTCATTTCGCCAATAGAATCGTAAATGAACCAATGCCTTCGAAGTAATTGCACACGTTCGTTACTATTGTTTTCAATATGAACAAAATAAGCAAAGACAAATTTTTTTACAATAACATCTGATTGGTTTTCTACAAATGTCGGTCTTACTTTTATGGTAATATTTTCAGTTGTTGCTTGATAGGTTGTAAGCATAATTGATCTTTATTCTGTTGAAAGTGAAGAAGCATATTGTTGTTTCTTTTTTTCACTTAATTTATTATGAAAGTATAGGCGGTTCCAAGAGTGTAATACAATCCTGATGTGCGCCTTCTTTTGCCCATTCGTAAGCTGTGAGTTCATATTCATCATCTTTTATTTGTGTGTTTGCATTGTGTGTCAATAAAAATTGTACCATTGAGCAGTGTCCATTAAGCGCTGCCCAATGCAAGCCGGTTCCTCCGTAAAATCCTTTGCAGTTTATATCTGCGCCTTTTGCAAGAAGAAATTCTGCTGTTGCGACGTTTCCATTTCTGCATGCAATATAAAATGCATCAGAAATAATTTCTGCATAACTTTCGGATGGGAGAAGTTTTTGCCATTCATCATTTTCAGAATGTTGTGCGCTCGGCTGTCCGATATTTTCAAATAATTCTATTTCATTTTTCCAGTATGACTTTACATCTTCAAGCTTTCCAAGAGCGGAGGCAGTCCATAAATTAATTTTTGCCCCTGTGGAAATAAGTAAATCTGCAACTTCTTGATTTCCGCAATTTGCCGCCCATTGCAACGGCGTCATTCCCCACGATGTTTCTGCTTCTATCGCGGCATTTGACGCGAGTAGTAGTTGTGCTGCTTCAATGTGATTATTTTCTGCTGCAAGATGGAGCGGCGTTTTATTATGTTTGTCGCAAATGTGTACCAGCGCAGGATTGCGTTGCAATATTTTTTTTATTTTTTCTGGGTTGCCTTTTTCAGCGGCATCCAACATTCGCAAAGGGTCTCGAAGCGTGTATTCTTTTTTGAGCAGAGAAATTTGTCCCGCGTGATAAATATTATGATGAATAACGCCATGCAAAGTTTCATACGCGGATGTCATTTTTCCCGCTACATTTTTTTCAAGTGCAGTATCATCAAGTAAAAGAATTGTCGCATATAAATTCTGATATCCGGTTTTCAATTCAATAAGAGACTGTTTCCATGTTTCATCGTTGAAAATAAAAGACGTATTCCAGTCATCATCGTCGGTGGGTTCAGTAATTTCTCCAAGAATTCTTCGGTGCGCTGTATTTTGCCAAAGAGAAATATGCCGCGCTATTTCTCCCATGGAATGTGCAGAGGAAACAGATTTAGCCGCTGCCATTTCAGCGTTCACATTTGCAAGCGCTTCCAAAACAGAAGGACCATGCCACGAATTTCCTTCAAAACTTTTTTGAAAAAGTTCTGCGATGCGTATTATTTCTTTCATTTTTATAAAAATTATCTTTCGCCGCGCATAAATTGCTCGAGAAGAGTTACGTCTTCTTCGCTTCCGATAAACATTGGTACACGCTGATGAAGGTTTTTCGGTTCGACTTCGAGAATGCGTTGAAATCCGGTACTCGATTTTCCTCCAGCATGCTCAATGAGATAGGACATTGGATTGCCTTCATACATCAAACGCAATTTTCCTTCGGGATTTTTTTTATCACCGGGATAGCAGAAAATTCCTCCGTACAATAATGTTCGGTGCAAATCTCCCGCCATCGTTCCAATATATCGCAATGAATACGGACGACTTGTTGTTTTATCTTCTTCTTTTAAATAATTGATGAAGCGCTTCATCGGTTCTTCCCATCGCACATAATTTCCTTCATTGATGCTGTAAATTTTTCCTCGCTTTGGAATCGTAATATTTTCGTGCGAAAGTAAAAATTCTCCGACTGTCGGGTCGAGAGTAAATCCGTGAACGCCATTTCCTGTACTGTACACAAACATTGTGCTTGTTCCGTAAATGATATATCCTGCTGCAACCTGATGAATTCCTTTTTGCAAACAATCTGCAAGTGTTCCCTGTCCGCCGGAAGATACTCTGCGAAAAATACTGAAAATAGAACCGAGTGTAATGTTTGCATCAATATTTGAAGAGCCATCGAGAGGGTCGAAGAGCAACGCATATTTTCCTTTTGCATACTGGTCGGGAATCTGCAAAATATCTTCATTCTCTTCCGAAGCCATTACGCACAGATGTCCGCCGTGGTCCATCGCTTTATAAATTGTTTCATCAGCATACTCATCCAGTTTTTTTACTTCATCGCCGCTGGAATTTGTTTTCGATGTTGCCCCGAGAACGCTGACCAATCCTGCTTTACTTACTTCGCGCCAGACGAGTTTTGCGGCGAGCGAGAGGTCGTGAAGGATTGCAGAGAATTCTCCTGTTGCGCCGGGATGTTTTGCTTCCTGCTCGTGAATGTAGCGCTCGAGCGTCATAAATTTTTGTATTACAGCCATTGTTTTTTCGTTGTTATTTTAAAAAATTGTGTAAAAATGTAGAAAATGCACAGGAAAGAAACAAGAAAAAAGAAATGTATTTATGCTTTTTAGATAGAGAATTTTTTCAAACTGAATTTTTATTCTGTACTCAAACGTTTGGCTTGATGACATATTGATATTCATTATATTTGCCGCCACCATTTTTACTTTTTTTATATAAACAACAGTGTAAGAAAAATACACGGAAATCATTTTTTTTCACTTCATATAATGGTACTACGCCATCGGCGAATATGCAGGGAAGAAAAGACGTTGTGCTCATCGGTCCAACGGGAGGTACAGCAACATTAATAACAAAGTATGAAGATTTTTGTGATTCGGATATGCCTTATATGTATCACTGTCATATATTAAGCCACGAAGACAGATGAATGATGGGTCCGTTTATTGTGCAATGTTGAGCCGTTGGAGTAAATGAAAGTCAAAAATCCACCGCCAGCATTCTTGTGTATCCAAATCCATCTGGAAATTTGCTCACGATTCAATTAGGTTCAGAATCAGAAAATTATCAAGTTCATATCACCAATATTTTTGGCGAACAGGTGTTAAGTTCTGTTCATGCAAAAACCATTGATATTTCTACTCTCTCGAAAGGAATGTATTTTATCAATGTGTATCAGGGATGTAAAATGATTACAACAAAATTTATAAAGAAATGATGGATACGGAAATTCATTTGTTGTAAAAACATTACGCGACAAAATAATTTTTAAAAAACTGACAGAGTTTTTCTTTCAGGTTTTTTATTTTTCAGGCACAAACTCCGCAACTGATGAAAATTCGTATATTTTGCCCGCAAAATTTAACTATTTTTTTTAAAGATGAAATTAGTCGTTTGTGTCAATCACGTTCCTGACACGGAAACAAAAGTGAACGTAAATGAAGACGGGAAGAAAATACATCCTGTCGGTGTTAACTGGATGTTGAATCCATTTGATGAATATGCTATCGAAGAGGCACTGCGTTTAAAAGAAAAAAACGGAGGGGAAGTAATTGCGCTTACGCTTGGAGGAGATGCTCACAAAGAAACACTGCGCAAATCGCTCGCAATGGGAGTTGATAAAGCAATGTTGCTGAAAGATGATACCCTGCGCGATTCATTTGCAATCGGGAAAGCCCTCGCAGATGCAATTAAAGATATGTCTGCAGATATGATTTTATTCGGGAAACAATCCATTGATTACTATGATGAACAAATTCCCGGCATTGTTGGGGAGCTGCTCGGAATTCCTTCTGTTTCGACAATTGTAAAAATGGAAATCGCCGATGGCAAAGTACATTGCGAACGCGAAATCGAAGGCGGGCACGAAACAGTAGAGACATCACTTCCTGTTGTTATTTCCGCGCAAAAAGGATTGAATGAACCGCGTTATCCTTCCTTGAAAGGAATTATGGGAGCAAAATCAAAACCCATCGAAGAAAAAATTCCGGCAGCATTTCCATTGAAAGTGGAAACACTTGCAATGCACAAACCGATTGCATCGCGTGTAAAAAAGATTATCGGTACAGATGACACAGCCGTGCCGGAATTAATCCGCTTACTGCACGAGGAAGCAAAAGTAATTTAAGATTTCAGAACTACTATTTTTTTGACAATGAAAATACTTGTTTTTACAGAACAACGAGAAGGAAAATTTAAACGAACAGCGTACGAAGCGATAAGCGCTGGTAAGAAATTAGCAACGGAACTCAATGCAGAACTCATTGCACTTGCAATAGGAAATAATCTTGATGCGCAAGTGAATGAATTTGGCGCGTATGGTATTTCCCGCGTTATAGTTGTTGCTGATGCGCGATTGCAAATGTATTCCACAACGGCGTATGCAAAAATTATTGCGGAAGTCGCAGAGAAAGAAAATGCACAAATTATTTTCCTTTCAGCTTCTCAGATGGGAAAAGACCTTGCGCCGCGTATTGCAGTGAAATTAGATGCTGGATGCGCTTCCGATTGCATTGCGCTCAGCGTTGAAAACGGCGACATTGTTGCAACACGTCCTGTGTATGCAGGAAAAGCAACGATAAACGTAAAAATAAATTCTGCAATAAAAATATTTACACTGCGTCCGAATGTATTTACTGCAAAAACAACAGATGCTGTAACTCCAACAATAGAAAAATTTCCGGTAGCACTTACTGATGCAGATTTTGCATCAAAGGTTATACATATTTCTGTTGCAACAGGAAGACCGGATGTAACAGAAGCAACAATTGTTATATCGGGAGGAAGAGGAATGAAAGCGCCGGAAAATTTTCAACTCATCGAAGCGCTTGCAGATACTCTTGGAGCGGGTGTGGGCGCATCACGTGCGGTTGTAGATGCGGGCTGGCGTTCTCACGATGAACAGGTTGGACAGACAGGAAAAACAGTTTCACCATCAGTATATATTGCTTGTGGAATTTCAGGCGCAGTGCAACATCTTGCAGGAATGTCCGGGTCAAAATGTATCGTTGCAATAAATAAAGATAAAGATGCGCCGATTTTTCAGATAGCAGATTACGGAATTGTCGGTGATGCACTTACGGTACTTCCCGCTATGGTTGTCGAAGTAAAAAAGTTGTTGGGAAAATAATTTGTGGACAGACGTATTTTAGTTGATATACTTGGCTTAACAACGAGTCCATCAAGCGGAGGAGCGTACGCGCTGATACTTCGTGAATCAGAAGGAGTGCGGCGGCTTCCAATTATTATCGGTGCATTCGAAGCGCAATCCATTGCGTTGGAAATGGAAAATATAAAACCTCCGCGACCGCTTACGCATGATTTAATAAAAAATATTATTGATAATACGGGCGCAACACTTTCTGAAGTAACGATAAATGAATTGCGTGACGGGACTTTTTTTGCCGTACTCAATATGGATGGTCACGAAATAGATTCGCGTCCGAGCGATGCAATTGCGCTTGCTGTGCGATTTGGCGTTCCGATTTATGTGAACGAAGAAGTTATGAGTGAAGCCGCATTTATTCCTGAAGATGGATCAGGACAGCCAGCAACATCTCAAAATCCTACTTTTCGCCCGCAGGGAAACAGAACATTGACATTGCAGCAATTGCAGGCGAAACTCAACGAAGCAATTGCAAAAGAAGATTACGAATTAGCTGTAAAAATTCGTGATGAAGTCAGGAGAATGCAGGCGGAGCAGTAGTGAGCGATGTTTGATGTGAGATATGCGACTTCTTCGTTGCATATTCTTCACACACTACATCAACTGCTGTTCGCAACAACTCTATGGAATTTTCACTCGTTTCAACTTCACAAAGTGCGCGTACCGGTTTCATCATTACAGATAACGGAATAATTGAAACGCCGGTGTTTATGCCTGTCGGTACACAGGGAACAGTAAAAGCAATTGAACAACGCGAACTTCTCGAAATCGGAGCGCAGATTATTTTAGGAAATACGTACCATTTGTATCTGCGTCCGGGAATGGAAATACTTGAACGTGCGGGCGGGCTTCACAGATTTATGAATTGGGAAAAATCAATTCTCACTGATAGCGGCGGATTTCAGATTTTTTCACTTGCAGAGTTTCGTAAAATTTCATATGAAGGTGTTTTGTTCCGCTCACATCTTGATGGGTCGCTCCATAATTTTACTCCGGAAAATATTGTAGATATTCAACGCACTATCGGCTCGGATATAATAATGATGCTCGATGAATGTACGCCGTTTCCTGCAACATACGACGAAGCCCAAAAATCAAATACTTTGACGATGCAGTGGGCAGAGAGGGGAAGAAAAAGTTTTCTATCAACACAGCCGCATTACGAGCATACACAGGCGCAGTTTGCAATAGTGCAGGGAAGTATTTTTCCTGATTTGAGGGAGATTTCTGCACGACGACTTATGGAACTTGATTGCGAAGGGTATGCAATAGGCGGGCTTGCGGTGGGAGAACCAACGGAAAAAATGTACGAAATTGTTGCGCAGTGCAATGAAATTCTTCCACACAACAAACCGCGCTATCTGATGGGAGTTGGAACGCCACAAAATTTACTTGAAAATATTGCACGCGGCGTGGATATGTTCGATTGTGTGATGCCGACACGCAACGGACGCAATGCAAATGTGTTTACGAAAAACGGAAAACTAAACCTGCGCAATGCAGAACACAAAAATAATTTTTCGCCGATTGATGAAACATGCGATTGCTACACATGCAGAACATTTTCGCGCTCGTACCTGCGGCATTTATTTCTTGCAAAAGAAATTCTCGGATTGCAACTTGCAACAATTCACAATCTCTCTTTCTATCAGTGGCTGATGCGAGAAGCGCGCAATGCAATTCGTGAACAGGAATTTGCAGAATGGAAATCTGCAATGCTTGCTTCGATGAAAACCGAAGAAGAAATGATTGGTCTGGAAAATACCAACGAATAATTTTTTTTACACAACACAACAATACAATACACTACACACTATGATACAACACATTCTTGCAATGGCATCGCCGGATGGCGGCGGCGGAAGTATGGTAAGCACACTGATAATGTTCTCGCTCATCATTGCCATTTTTTATTTTATGATTTTGCGTCCGCAGCAAAAAAAACAAAAAGACCGTCAGAAAATGTTCGATGCAATTCAGAAAGGCGATAAGGTAACGACCGTCGGCGGAATTCATGCAACCGTTTCTGGCGTAGAAGAAAAAACTGTTCTGCTCCAAATTGCGGATAACGTCAAAGTTAAATTTGAAAAATCATCAATTGCATCCATTGGCGGGCAAGAAACACCGAAGCAATAAATATGAATCTGAATGAGTAAATCATCTCCCACGTTCAATACGATTGAAGAAGTAATAGAAGACCTTCGCGCTGGAAAAATAATCATCGTTGCAGATGATGAGCAACGCGAGAATGAAGGAGATTTTATTGCTGCCGCAGAAAAAACCACTCCCGAAGTTATCAATTTTATGGCAACTCATGGACGCGGTTTAATCTGCACTGCGATTACGAACCAGCGCGCAAATGAATTGAAACTCGGAATGATGGTGGAAAGCAATACTTCATTGCACGAAACGCCATTCACTGTTTCGGTGGATTATTTGCATGGTACAACAACCGGTGTTTCCGCATTTGACCGCGCAAAAACGGTATTGTCAATGGTAGATGGAACAACTAAGCCCAGCGATTTAGCCCGACCCGGGCATATTTTTCCATTGCGCGCAATGGAAGGTGGAGTATTACGCCGCGCAGGACATACGGAAGCATCGGTGGATTTATGCAAACTTGCCGGACTTGCCCCTGCTGGCGTTCTGTGCGAAATTTTAAAAGATGATGGAACAATGGCGCGTGTTCCGGAATTATTTGAAATTGCGAAAAAGTTTCATTTAAAAATAGCAACCGTTCGCGCGCTCATTGAATACAGAATGCAGCGCGAAAAACTTGTGCATAAAATTGTTTCGACAAATCTTCCGACGCAATTCGGAGAATTTGTTGTACATATATATCGCAGTGAAACGGATACGAATGAACACGTTGCATTAACAAAAGGAGAAATTAAACATGATACCCCAACACTCATTCGCGTTCATTCAGAATGTCTGACGGGAGATGTGTTTCACTCTTTGCGCTGCGATTGCAATGAACAACTTCACGCCGCAATACAATTAGTTGAAAAAGAGGGCGCTGGTATTGTGCTGTATATGCGGCAAGAGGGAAGAGGCATTGGACTTGCAAATAAACTTCAGGCATATAAATTACAGGATGAAGGAATGGACACAGTCGAGGCGAATGAAAAACTTGGCTTCCGTCCGGATTTGCGTGACTATGGAATCGGCGCACAAATATTACGTGATTTGGGTGTTGGAAAAATGCGGCTGATGACAAACAACCCTAAAAAAGTTGTCGGATTGCACGGCTACGGATTAGAAATTGTGGAGCGTGTTCCGCTGGAAATCCATCCGAACGGCATCAATGAAAAATATCTTGAAACAAAGCGCGATAAACTCGGTCACCTGATTCTTTTGAAAGAAAAGGAAAATCCATAAACTATTGACAATGTAATGGGAAAAACGTAAATTTAACCCGCAATTTTTTGCACAACCTATTCTCGGCAATTCGCCGGGAATTTTTTTTTCTCTAAAACCTCCTAAAAGAAAATTTAAATATATGAGCGAAGTCGTGTACTTAACACGAGAACGTCTTCTCGAAATAGAAAAAGAAATTGAACACCTGAAAAAAGTCGAGCGACCCGAAGCATCGAAGCGTGTTGGGATTGCCCGCGACCACGGCGATTTGAGTGAAAATGCAGAGTACGATGCTGCAAAAGAAGAACAGCAACTTCTTGAAAACCGCATCGTCGCGATGCAAGAAACACTGATGCGCGCGCGCGTCATTGATTCCAAAGATTTGCCCAATGACAAAGTGTATATTCTTTCCAATGTAAAATTGAAAGATAAAAAGAACGGCAAAACAATTTCGTACATATTGGTTTCGCCGGAAGAAGCCAACTTTGAACAGGGAAAAATTTCTATCACTTCGCCGATTGGCAAGGCGTTGATGGGAAAGAAAGAAGGGGATACCATCAAAGTTATTGTACCGGCAGGAACGATGGAGTATTCTATTTTAAAACTCAGCAGATAGAAATTTTATTTCTCTCTTGTGCGGAGAAATGAAAAGTAGTATATTTTCACCGCAAAATTTTCAGTAGAAAAATGAATGCACACAATGCGGGAATAGCTCAGCTGGTAGAGCGTTACCTTGCCAAGGTAAATGTCGCGGGTCCGAATCCCGTTTCCCGCTCGAATCAATGCAAAAGTAAAAAATCAAGATTGATGAGCGCACAGGAATTTTTACTTTTGCATTTTTAATTTTGAATTTCTTCGGCGCCGTACCCAAGTGGTAAGGGAGAAGTCTGCAAAACTTTTATGCAACGGTTCGAATCCGTTCGGCGCCTCAACAAAAGAGAATAACAAGCAACGAAATTGCCGGGGTGGCGGAACTGGTAGACGCGATGGACTTAAAATCCATTGGAACGTAAAGCGGTCCGTGTCGGTTCGATTCCGATCCCCGGCACCATTTTTCTACAAAAATTTCAATGGACTCTTAGCTCAGTTGGTTAGAGCGCTTCCTTGACATGGAAGAGGTCATAAGTTCGAGTCTTATAGAGTCCACCCAAAGAAAAGCAACGAAGAAAACGTTGCTTTTTTTATTTTTCTATGGAGGAAAAGTTCTCTCTCTCTACTGTTTACGGCTGATTTTTTTTTAATATCTTTTGCCCCGAAAATAATCAGCAAAAAAAAATATCCTGTACCTCTAAACCAATTTACTTTTTACAAGTCTTATAATAAATTTAAAAAAATATACACTATGAAACACATTATACAATTCGGAGAAAATGTAGAGGGATATTCCATTCCTGTTTTAAACGAGCGGGAAATACGAGCAGCGGCGGGAATATTGTTTTTATTTACGTTTATCTCTTTAATGCTCATCATCTTTAAAGGTGATTTTCTCATGATTAAGTATGTTATAACGATGTTCCTTACAGATTTTATCATACGGGTTTTTATCAATCCAAAATTTTCGCCTTCGCTCATCATCGGGCGTTTAATAGTGCGCAATCAGGTTCCTGAATATGTTGGCGCGGCGCAAAAAAAGTTTTCGTGGCTTATTGGCATAGCATTATCTGCTGTAATGTTCGTTTCCTTTAATATAATAAACGCGTTTGGACTAATGACGGGACTTACGTGTTTGATATGCCTGATTTTCCTGTTCTTTGAATCTGCGTTCGGCATTTGTTTAGGATGTAAAGTATATTCCTTCGTGTATAAAGAGAAAGCCCAATACTGTCCCGGCGAAGTATGCGATGTAAAAGCAAAACAGGATATTCAGAAAACATCCAAAGCGCAGTTGCTCGTTGTGCTGGGATTTATTGCATACATTTTTCTTGTCGTCATTTTGTTTAATGATAGGTTTAGTGAAAAACCGTATGATTTGTTTGAAGGCAAAAATGCAGTACATACTCAATAACAAATAGGCACTCATTCACCGATGTTGGGTAAATATTCCGAAGTGAAAATAATATTCATATACAAAATATAAAGGTACTTTTTCTCTTTTGCATATTTTCTGTTATCTTTTCCCACAATTTTTCCACAAAAAGAGATGTTTGCATTGCAGAAAGATTCCCTCTTGACTATCAACCTAACCGCGAATGGAAAAATGGAAATGACACGGTAGATATTGAGAGAATATTAGAAACAAGTTGTATTTTTTAAGGCAGGTATCATTTCCGTTTTTCCATTCGCCTGGTTGTGGTTTGCTGACAAAAATAGGTTTCATAAATTATGATGTCTACAAATGCATTTGGGGTATTAGTTGTGGTTTGCTGACAAAAATAGGTTTCATAAATTAAGTGGTTTGTTTGCAACCTGTGATCCGTAGTTGTGGTTTGCTGACAAAAATAGGTTTCATAAATTTCCGTGATTGTTTCTACCTTGTAGTTTGCCGTTGTGGTTTGCTGACAAAAATAGGTTTCATAAATTCAACCGAACCAACAGCAATTTCGTTGTAACGTTGTGGTTTGCTGACAAAAATAGGTTTCATAAATTTTTTGACAATAAATGAGCAATTGCACGCTCGTTGTGGTTTGCTGACAAAAATAGGTTTCATAAATTTTCGACAATAAATGAGCAATTGCACGCCCGTTGTGGTTTGCTGACAAAAATAGGTTTCATAAATTTTCGACAATAAATGAGCA
>CAYHPL010000037.1:24984-26322 GCA_964358705.1 uncultured Chitinophagales bacterium | reverse complement strand
TATCTCATATTATTTTTATTTTTGGTATTAGTTGTGGTTTGCTGACAAAAATAGGTTTCATAAATTCGGCACGCATTTAGTTATTTTTCTTTCCGAGTTGTGGTTTGCTGACAAAAATAGGTTTCATAAATTGCACGATGCCACACTTCTATCCCCGCCGTCGTTGTGGTTTGCTGACAAAAATAGGTTTCATAAATTGGGGACCATTTTCGCCGCTCTTTGTTTCCTGTTGTGGTTTGCTGACAAAAATAGGTTTCATAAATTATTTTCAAATCTAAGCAAAGTATTTTTCTTGTTGTGGTTTGCTGACAAAAATAGGTTTCATAAATTCATTTTTTATTTCCTCGTTGATTGTAATAAGTTGTGGTTTGCTGACAAAAATAGGTTTCATAAATTGAAGCCGAGAAGGAAGAGTTGTTGAGCTTCGTTGTGGTTTGCTGACAAAAATAGGTTTCATAAATTTTCACCGATTCTGCGTGTCGGCACGCATTGTTGTGGTTTGCTGACAAAAATAGGTTTCATAAATTAAAATTTGCTAAACTGTGCGCAAAAACAGGGTTGTGGTTTGCTGACAAAAATAGGTTTCATAAATTTTTGCGATGTTATCTGCTGTAACTTCTCCGTTGTGGTTTGCTGACAAAAATAGGTTTCATAAATTACGCAACCAGCAAAGGATAACACGCTGCAAGTTGTGGTTTGCTGACAAAAATAGGTTTCATAAATTAATTTTGCGTTTTCTTGTTACTACTCACTAGTTGTGGTTTGCTGACAAAAATAGGTTTCATAAATTTTCGCTTTTTAAATCACGATGTAGACCGTAGTTGTGGTTTGCTGACAAAAATAGGTTTCATAAATTCAATGCAAACCCATCCACGTTGCAGCACAAAGTTGTGGTTTGCTGACAAAAATAGGTTTCATAAATTGAGCAACAGTGTATTGTGCGGTTACTATTGGTTGTGGTTTGCTGACAAAAATAGGTTTCATAAATTATTTAAAATTCTGGTCAGTGAAATATCGTGGTTGTGGTTTGCTGACAAAAATAGGTTTCATAAATTTAGCAGCAGTGTATTGTGCGGTTACTTTTAGTTGTGGTTTGCTGACAAAAATAGGTTTCATAAATTATATGAAGAAAATATATTTGAAAGCGCGCTGTTGTGGTTTGCTGACAAAAATAGGTTTCATAAATTTAAAAATTTTATTGGAAGAACGGGAACGCCGTTGTGGTTTGCTGACAAAAATAGGTTTCATAAATTTATACCAACGGTTGGCGTATCGGCCAGCTGGTTGTGGTTTGCTGACAAAAATAGGTTTCATAAATTCCAAGATTCCAGCTTTGAA
>CAYHPL010000037.1:0-24884 GCA_964358705.1 uncultured Chitinophagales bacterium | reverse complement strand
GTTGTGGTTTGCTGACAAAAATAGGTTTCATAAATTCCAAGATTCCAGCTTTGAACCATGTTATACGTTGTGGTTTGCTGACAAAAATAGGTTTCATAAATTTTTTGGAATCCCTTTGTCACGAAATCTTCGTTGTGGTTTGCTGACAAAAATAGGTTTCATAAATTAAATAATATCTCTTTTGTTTCTGACGTCGGGTTGTGGTTTGCTGACAAAAATAGGTTTCATAAATTTATATTCTGGGCGAGTATCTGTGTCTAATGGTTGTGGTTTGCTGACAAAAATAGGTTTCATAAATTCGTCTATCCAATGGGCGCTTTGAATTATGCGTTGTGGTTTGCTGACAAAAATAGGTTTCATAAATTATCGGGAAAAGTCGGTAATGTTATAGCGGGGTTGTGGTTTGCTGACAAAAATAGGTTTCATAAATTAATCTACACCGGCAGCGTTGTATTGCTGGTGTTGTGGTTTGCTGACAAAAATAGGTTTCATAAATTTATCATCGCGCGCTATTCCAAGTGCGTCGTGTTGTGGTTTGCTGACAAAAATAGGTTTCATAAATTCTCGAATTTGTGTTTTCAAATCGTAGTAAAGTTGTGGTTTGCTGACAAAAATAGGTTTCATAAATTTTCTCTGTTCTTTCACACTCATTGCGTCGGGTTGTGGTTTGCTGACAAAAATAGGTTTCATAAATTCGCGCGCTGCGCTACCAGTTCTTCGAACAAGTTGTGGTTTGCTGACAAAAATAGGTTTCATAAATTATGTATGATCAATGCAATACTATGCCCATTGTTGTGGTTTGCTGACAAAAATAGGTTTCATAAATTGACCTTGAACCGATTTCAAGATGGGCGCTTGTTGTGGTTTGCTGACAAAAATAGGTTTCATAAATTGCATCAAGCGCAGATTTTACATCTTCAGCGGTTGTGGTTTGCTGACAAAAATAGGTTTCATAAATTTTCATTGCTCGGTATGCACAGCAATAGCAGTTGTGGTTTGCTGACAAAAATAGGTTTCATAAATTCGATTCAACAAATAAATATAATTCTTATTGGTTGTGGTTTGCTGACAAAAATAGGTTTCATAAATTTATCATCGCGCGCTATTCCAAGTGCGTCGTGTTGTGGTTTGCTGACAAAAATAGGTTTCATAAATTCTTTGAGTAACAATTGTTACTCAAAGATACGTTGTGGTTTGCTGACAAAAATAGGTTTCATAAATTAGAAAATTTTATCGGAAGAACGGCTGCTCCGTTGTGGTTTGCTGACAAAAATAGGTTTCATAAATTAAATTCAATCAATTTATCTTTGTCGGGAGCGTTGTGGTTTGCTGACAAAAATAGGTTTCATAAATTCGTAAGTGTTGCAAGCGTTACATTCGGAAGGTTGTGGTTTGCTGACAAAAATAGGTTTCATAAATTAGGGCATAAATCAACAGCGACGCAACAATTGTTGTGGTTTGCTGACAAAAATAGGTTTCATAAATTAATGACAAGGTTCGCCGCAAGTCTCGCACGGTTGTGGTTTGCTGACAAAAATAGGTTTCATAAATTAAAACAAGTCAATATCAAAGGGGAGGGTTGGTTGTGGTTTGCTGACAAAAATAGGTTTCATAAATTAATGCAAATCTTATTTCCGACCGAACTTGAGTTGTGGTTTGCTGACAAAAATAGGTTTCATAAATTAAGTGGTCGGCGCGCAACCTGTCCTCCGATGTTGTGGTTTGCTGACAAAAATAGGTTTCATAAATTTTTTGACAAAAGATTGGCAATTGCCCGCTCGTTGTGGTTTGCTGACAAAAATAGGTTTCATAAATTCAATCGGCATTGCGGTCAACTACGAGCAGCGTTGTGGTTTGCTGACAAAAATAGGTTTCATAAATTTTTTACAGACCGAAACATTTCATCTTCGCGTTGTGGTTTGCTGACAAAAATAGGTTTCATAAATTCGTAAGTGTTGCAAGCGTTACATTCGGAAGGTTGTGGTTTGCTGACAAAAATAGGTTTCATAAATTTTTTTCAAACTCTAATAAATCAATTGTCGCGTTGTGGTTTGCTGACAAAAATAGGTTTCATAAATTATGCTCCTCCGTTTACATTGTAACGTAAGGGTTGTGGTTTGCTGACAAAAATAGGTTTCATAAATTGGCTTTTGTACGGTGCACATCCAGTTGCGGGTTGTGGTTTGCTGACAAAAATAGGTTTCATAAATTCCGAAAAAGTTGGTAAACGGTACGCGCAAAGTTGTGGTTTGCTGACAAAAATAGGTTTCATAAATTTTATCACCGATTCCGCGTGTCGGTACGCATGTTGTGGTTTGCTGACAAAAATAGGTTTCATAAATTGCCATCTATATGCGGCACGTCATAATCGGGGTTGTGGTTTGCTGACAAAAATAGGTTTCATAAATTAATTGAGCCACCAAATACGGCAAGTGGCGTGTTGTGGTTTGCTGACAAAAATAGGTTTCATAAATTGCAGGAACAACACGTGTACGCGCTCTCGTTGTTGTGGTTTGCTGACAAAAATAGGTTTCATAAATTGTTGTTACGAATCAAATCAACAGCGGCTGTGTTGTGGTTTGCTGACAAAAATAGGTTTCATAAATTCGCTGATGCAGACTCATCAACGTGGGCTGAGTTGTGGTTTGCTGACAAAAATAGGTTTCATAAATTTTACAACATTCAACTTAACGGCACTGAAACGTTGTGGTTTGCTGACAAAAATAGGTTTCATAAATTAGTAAGTTCATTCAGAAGTATATTCGCACCGTTGTGGTTTGCTGACAAAAATAGGTTTCATAAATTATTGAGTTTGAGAATATGTATGCAGTGAACGTTGTGGTTTGCTGACAAAAATAGGTTTCATAAATTGTTACTTCAACTAACAACTTGAATTTATGAATATTAGCCCCTTCTCATCTTTCAAAAAATGATAAGTTTTTGATTGATGGTTCTATGAAGGGGCTATTTTTTTTAACTTCCCCGGTGCTGAATGTATTAATTGGTTGAATTCAAAACATTTCCAATTGCGGCGGCGGCGGTTTTGCTGCTTCCTGTTCCTTTCCCCAAAAGTTTTTTATCATCCCAAACTGTTTATCCGTTATTTTCACAATACTCACCAGTCCCTTCGGCGGCAGCATTTTTTCTACACGTTTAATGTGGACTTCTGCATTTTCTCCGCTCGCGCAATGGCGTATATAGACGGAGTACTGATGCATCGTAAATCCATCTTTTTGTAATCCTTTCCTGAAGCGCGTGTAGTTTTTTCTATCACGCTCGGTATTAGTGGGTAAATCAAAAAATACAAAGAGCCACATAATTCTATAAGCATTTAAACGAAGTGTTGTCATAGAGTTTTCTTGTTTGTGCGTTAGTTGGTTTGTGCGTTTCAATACGTGCATACACAGACGAACTAACTAACTAACGAATGAACGAACTCACCATTTCCGGATACACAATTTTCTTTTCTTCTCCGGTAAAACATTGCGCAAGCGAAGATGTCGTTTGTTGCATTCCTATCATCAGCGGGCTTTGTTCTCCATTGATAACAATATCCATTGCAGGGATTGCAAGAAGTTCTTTTTTCAAAGCCGTTGTCAATGCTTCGGGGATTGTTTCACGTTCTGTTAATTTTTTTACAAGCACATCTACATACGGTCTGTATGGCTCCATAATATCATCCGCAAGACAGAATGCGTTGTACCGGTTGTGGTGATGAATGCCAAGCGTTGGCAATAATCCCGAGCCAACAAGCGAGCGTGCAACAACAGCGCGGAGTATTGCATAACCGTAATTGAGCGCATTGTTGGGAGGCATGCCGAATCGTTCGCGCAAAAATTCCTTGCCGAACAATTCATCCCAGTAGTATCGCGCGGCGCGGGCTTCAATATTTGTGCTGTCTCCCGATGTTACTTCTTTTGCAAGATAGAGAAGCGGCTCATTATTTTTTCCAAACTGATGCAGTACCATTGCCTGATTTTTTATTTTGCATTGAACAGTCTGCTGCCAGAGTTGTTTTTTCAACGGAAGCGAAGCGGCTATTTGGTGAGAAAAAAGTTCTTCCTGTATGGAGTGGGATGAAAGCGTAAGAAGTAATCCCGCCGGATGGTGTGTTTTATCGCAGACTATTACTGCAACATTGTTTTCGAGTAATGCGGATATTGCGTATTGCGAAATGACAACGCCGTAATGGTCGAGCAGTACAACGCCGATATCTTCAATGGGAATGGTGCGTTCTTCTCCCGTGTCTTTCATTTCGACTTTAAGTTGCTCATCTTTTACGCTGAGATAAGCGGGGTTGCCAAAGTAAAGAGTTTTTTTTATCATATCGCTAAACCTTCAAGGTCTCTAAGACCTTGAAGGTTTGTATAATGTTCTTCAGATTGAGAGTGATATGCAATAAACTTTTCTTTTCCTCCGAATATTTCCAGCACTTCTGCGCGAGCAAGTAACGTATCTTTCTTGCTTTTCATTGCGTGATACGAACTGTATTTCCATTCGTCAATGCTGGTCGCAATGCGATGGTGGAGCGGATTGCAATGGATGTAATAAATTAACTGACAGAGATACCTATCATTTGTTATGCAAATTCGCTTAAAATTATGTTGAAAGAGATTTCCGCGGCGATTTTGCTGTGTATTAAATGCTTTCGTGTATGCGTTAAAAAAATTACTCCATTGCTGACTTAAAGTTTTAGAAAATAAACCTTCAAGGTCTCCAAGACCTTGAAGGTTTATCCATTGTTTCAGTTCTTCAAACGAGCGCACACGAATAAGAAAATGAAAATGATTCGGCAGGAGACAGTACGCAAATGTTTCTGCAAACGGGTGAATGTACTCTGCATATTTTTGCAGGAAATATGTGTAGTTTCCTTCATTCACAAAAAGCCGCTCGCTGCCATTTGCACGGTTGTAAATGTGATAAAATTGTTCCGGCTCAAATTTTTTCGTTTGTGCTTGCATAATAAAAAATGAACATTATCAAAGAAACCTTCAAGGTCTGGGAGACCTTGAAGGTTGAGTATTTTTTTTTGCGATATAGTTTACAGTTTTGTAATTTTGCCGGTGGGGGAGAGGGTAAAATCTATGCCTTCGATAAGGGCATCAAATTGGTTTGGAGAAACTTTTATCCAAGGATATTCTTTAAATTTGTCAATGAGTTTTCCACCCTTCATTCCTGTTTTTAATCCCATGTGCGTTGTTATTTCTTTCTTCTCTCTTGCTTCTTGGTGGTATAGCAATTTAATACCAGAGGATTCAACATCAAGTTGTGTAATTTCGTAAAGACGTTCTAATTTTTTTTCTTCAGTTAAGTTCCAAATCTCGTCAGGCTCTTTATCGTATAGCAATACCATTTGGCCTTTTCGGATTATTACTTTGAGTTGCAGTCCGTCTTTTACTTTTTCAACAAAAGGAAACTGTTTTCTATATGATTTATTACTTAATTTAAAATGATCACCTGCATCTAAATAATTTATTAACACGCTGTCTCTTTTTATTTTACCTTTTTTATCCTTTCCCTCATAAATTGCCATACAGTAGTTTTCGTCATTCGTTACGTTGTAGTGTTGCTTATGTCCATGTTTCGATTTATCACGGTGTTCTTTTAGCGGAAGTGGCGATGAAACGGAAGGAGTTAAACAACGAACTTTTTTAATTTGAATTTTCTTTTCCTCATTCATCCAGATTGGTTCACTCATTGCCTTTTTGAATCCTTTATCTTCAACTGCTTTTTTTATTTTTTCTTTTACTACCTCATCTACTATATTTTTAATATCTCCTTCATCGAGTTTGGAAAGTTCTGTACGAAGAACATAAAATATTTTTTCATTTCCGTTTTCTTCTTTTCTTTTAATTGCACCGTAAAAAGTTTCCTTATGTAACGAGCCTCGCACTGTATCTCCTTGTAAATAAATCGGTTTTCCGTTCTCGTCTAAAACAACCTTTCCTCTCTTTTTTAATTTTTTCTTCGTTTGTTTTTTAACATTGTCGGGCGTATAGTGCGAAACAAGAACTTCATTTTCAATTGTTTTTAAATCCTCTACAAATGTACCCCACGGTTTAGATTGATTTAAAATTTCTTTTGCTTCGTCAATTCTGTTTTCTTCTTCTTTTTCGTACGCGCTGGCAAGGATGTCGTATTTATCTTTTGTCATACAAGCAATAGTAATAGCATCAATACAGTGATGTATATGATTCGCTCGTTCTTTCTTTTCGTATTCACCTTGCAATCCCCAAATCTTACGAAACTCATACGTCATATCTCCTTTCACTGCTTGAACAGTACCGAAAACAGATTTCAAATACGCGCGCGCATATTTGGTAATGATTCCCGTATCAACGATTTGGCTATTCTTAAATCCTTTTGGAATTTCTTCCATTAAGAAGCGGTCATACTTTCCTTTCCAGTAGTCGAAGTGCATTTTGTAATAATGTTTTTCTTGTATCCGTTTATCTTTTTGTTCTTTGGTTTCTAATCCTCTTGCTTTCTTGCGTTCGTTGTATAGTTTTTCATTTTCTTCTGCTTTGGTTTTCCAATGGTGAATTCGAGGAAGAATTTCATTGAGTTTATCTTTACCTAAGTCAAATGGAGTTTTATTGCTTTTAACTTGCCGGTTAAAAGTTAGGTTTGCGAGAGTTTTATTCATTTGAGAGTTATCCTGACTATCACTTCTCGGCAATGTATGTTCAATATCGTATTTGGGATTTCCACCAATGAAATCACAAATGCCGATTGAATCGCCAGTATAAACACACAATTTGTTTTGCTCTATCCATAATTGATATTTCAATATTTCATCTTCGGTCGGTTCAATATCTTGCTGACATTCTTCTTTGTATAGTTGTTTTATTTCTTCGCGATATTGTTCTCTGTCCTCTCTCCGTTCATCTTGATACCTTTTTATTGCTCTTCGTTTATTTGCATCATTCAAATTACGAGCAAGTTCAATATGTATGCGAGTATTCTCATCAATGGTTTCCTCTTCTATGAGAGTGTTCACCAATTTTCGTAACTGATGTAATGCACGCATCGCCATCGGATTTTTGATGGAAGAAATGATTGGACTTCCAAGATAAGTTTTTCCATCTTCATCTCGCTCTGATTTTTTGTATATATCAATATCAGAAGGATGATAGAGTTTTTTAAGTTGTTCGTTTTTCAAATCAAATTTTCTAATAAGAAAATCACCAATTATCTCGTCTAACCGTTTTGGTTTGATGTATTCTGCCTTTCGCAGTTGTTCCTGATATGCGCTTTCAATCCATTGTTCGATTTCTGTCTGTTTATCTGCCTTAAATTTCTGAAATGTTTTATCCCCAAAGACCTCTAATATTTTTGCCTGAACATCTTCTTTATCCTTTGCAGTAAGTGAATAACTTCGATGAGCATTATTGCTATTGTTTTTGAAATAATACATCAACTCATTGACAACAGTTTCTTTCTTCTTATTCTCACTATATATATCAAGAATTATTTTTAGCCCATCACGAATGTATGCTTGATTTACCTTGTTATTCCAAATTTCTTTTCCTACAACTTCTTCCATATTTGCAAGGAAAACTGCGTAGGTAAAAATTTGCCCTTCACGCAAATAAGGGAGGATTTTTTTGATTGCATTCAAACTCAATTGTCCGTAATCTCGTTTCAATCGGATGTTGCTGAACTTAATTGCAGTCTTCTCATCACATCCTAATTTTTCTTTCGCAAAGACTTTGAGTTTATCATTATTATCAAATGTAAAAAGTACGTGCCAGATATCGTTGATAACTTCTTCTTTTGATTTTGTGCCTTGTTTCTTCTTGAAATTTTTAAGAGTGTAACGATTGTAAATTTCGTTTTCCCAGTTAATGCCAAAAACATTTTTCAACTGCGAAATAGTAGGACAACCACTAACGTTTGTTCTGTCGGTATAATTAAATTCCCACGTTAAATTCTTTGGTGTAAGTTCTTCTCTAATTTCGATAAAATCAAAGTTCGGTTTGCTCTTTCTTAAAAACAAAGTATAGATTTTTTTCTTTTGTTCTTCATCGAGAAAAGTAAAGTCTTCTTCTTTGCTTTTTTTATACTTGATATTATTGATGAATGATAAAGTGCGGTATTCCTCAAAAGCGGGATGTGAAATAGGGGAACGTGGTTTGTTTTTTTCAAAGGAACAATTACCAACAAGTCCCTTTTGCGATTTTAGTGGTCGTTGAAAGAAAATTGCTCTTTTAAGTTCTTCGATGAGTTTGTTATCTAATTGTTGTGCATTACAAATATTTTCAAATTCTGCAAGGTAATGTTCTTCGCGTGATGTATAACGTTTACGGATTTTTCCATTTTCTTGGTACAGTTTGTAAAAATACTGTCCCATCGTTTTACAGCCAGCACTCTCAATTTCTTGAGATAAGTCTTTGATCCCTTTTGCAACATCTCCGAGGTTTTCTTTCTTATTAAGGATTTTTTTTATTGTTTCTTTAAGTTGTTCATTACCAGATATGTTCTTGTCTTTAAAAACTTTACTTATTGCTTTTTGAGTTTTACTTGCTTTATCATCTTCAACGTCATCAGATAATAAATTTGAAAAGACAGAATCAATTTCTTCTTTGATTGCATTGAGTTCGTTTTCTGACTCAAGTATATCAAGAATCTGTTTTTTCAATTCCTCAAATAAATTTTCGTCCGATTGTTCCAAACGATTACTTAAAAAACCTCTGCGTTGTGCGAGATGATAAAGTGCTCTTCCTAACTGATAGGGAGTTATTTTTTCGCTTATTGCTTTTGCTCTAAAGTAATATGGGTTTTTGATTGCCTGCTTCTTTTGCTCTTTGTCCCCTTCATTATCTGTGTGCAACCAATTCAAAAAAAATTCAGACTGTGGATAATGTTTGAAAGATTTTATTTTACCGGATGTTGGTTCTTTGAACGAGTGCCATTTCTCAAGTTCATCCAATGTAAGCGGGCACATATTATTTTGCAATAAAACTTTGAGAGTTTCGTATTTACGAAGTTTTCTCCTGAATTTTAAACGTCTTGCGCTTCTGAATTTTGTTCGTTCAGCCGCTTTCGATGATTCATTCCCTTTTTCATTCTTTACACCCTCTGAAAAAATGTGAACACCTTTTTCAAGTAACGAGAAATATGAGTATTGATGAGGTTTCTTTTCCTCATTTACCACTGCCCACCCAATGGAATTCGTTCCTAAATCTAAACCAAGTATTTTTGCCATAAAAAAATTCTTTTTGTTTTTGTAATATTCTGTTTGAAAATGTGGACAAATATAAATATCTTTTGCCCGAAAAAACAACGAAACCTTGTTTTTGTCAACTTATCACAATAAGGCTTATATGCCGCAGGTTGAAAAACCTTTAGCCCCGCTTCGGTGGGGCTTTTTTTATATGTTTTGCTGTCCAAAAGGATTTTGCTATATTTTGCCGCAAAATTTTTAGATTTTCAGAACGTACTCCTTTTAAGAGTATGAAAATCGCCCCGATATTCGGGACGATTTTTCGTTTTATAGAGTTTTAATGCCCATAATCAATATTACCTATCCCGATGGCGCCGTTAAGCAATTCGAGCAGAATGTAACAGGTCATCACATCGCAACATCCATCAGCAAACGCCTTGCAGAAGAAGCGCTTGCAGTGGAAGTGAACGGCGAGAATTGGGATTTGTCGCGTAGTATTGCACAGGATGCATCCATCAAAATTTTAAAATGGGACAGCGACGGCGGTAAGTATGCGTACTGGCATTCCTCCGCGCATTTAATGGCGGAAGCGATACAAGCGCTGTTTCCGCAGGCAAAATTTACCATCGGTCCGCCAATTGAACACGGCTTTTACTACGATATTGATTTAGGAGCGTACACACTCTCTACCGATGATTTGGCGCGCATCGAAAAGAAGATGGAAGAACTTGCAAAGCGTGATGTGCCGTATGTGCGTTCAGATATTTCCGCAGATGATGCATTGGCATTTTACCGTGAGCGGAGCAATGAGTATAAAACAGAACTCATCGAAGAAATCAAGGCAAAAGGAGAAGGCGTAACATTTTACACGCAGGGAAATTTTGTGGATTTATGCAGAGGTCCGCATCTTCCTTCGACAGGAAAGATAAAAGCAATAAAGCTTTTGAGCGCAACCGGTGCATATTGGCGCGGCAGTGAAAAAAATAAAATGCTGCAGCGTGTGTACGGCATTACATTTCCTTCTAAAAAAGAATTGGATGAGTATTTGTTTCAGATTGAAGAAGCAAAGCGGAGAGACCATCGTAAATTGGGCAGAGAGTTGGATTTATTTGTGTTTCACGATATATCTCCCGGCGCGCCGTTTTGGTTGCCGAAAGGAATGCTCATTTTCCGCGAGTTGGAAAAGTTTTTACGCAGCGAATTGGACAAACGCGGCTATCAGGAAATCAACACGCCGATGCTGGTGAAAAAAGATTTGTGGGAGCGTTCAGGACATTGGGAGCACTATCAGGAAAATATGTTTCGGATGGAGGCGGATGAAACGATATACAGTCTGAAGCCGATGAATTGTCCTGAAAGCACGTACGTATATAAACACTCACTGCGGAGTTATCGCGATTTGCCTTTGCGTTTTTCTGAAATCGGAAGATTGCACCGCAATGAAGTTTCCGGCGCGCTTGGCGGAATGTTTCGCGTGCGTCAGATTACAATGGATGATGCGCATATTTACTGCCGTCCCGAACAAATTCTCGAAGAGATTACGAATCTCATTCAACTTGTGGAATATTTTTATTCCATATTCGGATTGAAACCGACGTACAAACTTTCCACAAAACCCGATGGTGCAATGGGTGATGAAAAATTGTGGGAACTTGCTGAAGCGAATTTAAAAGAAGCGTTGGAGCGAAATAAAATTGCATTTGGCGTAAAAGAAAAAGACGGCGCATTTTATGGACCGAAAATTGATATTCAGATTAAAGACGCGCTTAATCGCGAGTGGCAGGTAGCAACAATTCAACTTGATTTTGTAATGCTTCCCGAGCGATTTGAACTGGAGTACGTTGATATTGACGGTACAAGAAAACGTCCCGTAGCAATTCATCGCGCAATCTTTGGCTCGTTTGAGAGATTTATCGGCGTAATTACGGAACATTTTGCAGGAGCGTTTCCAACGTGGCTTGCACCAGTACAAGTTGCCGTGCTTCCCATTACCGATGCACTCAATGAGTATGCGCAGGAAGTGTTTCGCAAATTAAAAGATGCAAACATGCGCGCAGAGTTTGATGCGCGCAGTGAAAAAATCGGCTATAAAATCCGCGATTGGGAAACGAAGAAAGTGCCGTATATGCTTGTCATCGGTGAAAAAGAAAAACAAGCCAACTCTGTTGCAGTCCGACAGCATAAGAAAGGCGATTTAGGAACAAGCGCGGTGAATGATTTTATAACAATGGTACTCAATGAAATATCTACAAGACAACTTCCACTATAGGAGAAACAAGAATTAGCAATATCAAAAACTCAACCCGCATCAACGAAGAAATTCGTGTTCCGCAAATCCGCGTCATTGGAAAAGAAGGACAGCAGCTTGGCGTAATGACACCATATCAGGCGTATCAACTTGCGTTGGCAGAAGGTCTGGATTTGGTGGAAATTGTTCCAACCGCAAATCCGCCTGTGTGCAAAATAATTGATTTCGGAAAATACCAGTACGATGTTTCGCGCAGAGAAAAAATGCAAAAGAAAAATCAGCAGGTGGTACTGGTAAAAGAAGTGCGGTTACATCCGCAAACAGATACGCACGACTTTGATTTCAAAGTGCGGCATGCGCGTCATTTTATTGAACAGGGACACAAAGTAAAAGTAGTCGTTGTGTTTCGCGGACGGCAGTTAGCATACAAAGAACACGGACATCAGATGCTGAAAAAAGTTACGGAGCTGTTGAACGACATTGCGAAAATAGAGCAGGAAAATAAATTAGAAGGGTATCAGATGTTTGCAATATTTTCACCTGATAAAGCGGTAAAAAAGAAAGCAGAGAAGAAGCCGATGGAAAATCCTCCGCAGAAAAAAGTACCATAGAATTTTTTATACACACAAAAATACATACGAAATCTTATGCCAAAAATGAAATCCAATTCCGGAGCGAAGAAGCGTTTTCAGCGAACGGGAACAGGCAAAATAAAACGCAAGCAAGCGTTTCAATCGCATATTCTCACGTCAAAATCGCAGAAGCGCAAACGGAATTTACGCAAATCTACGTTGGTTTCGGAACAGGAACAGAGAAAATTTGATGTTCTCTTACCGAAATAAGCAAAGAATTTTTTTAAATAATATATTACTCACTAAACATAAAGAAAGGAAAGAGCAACTATGCCACGTTCACAGAACAAAGTTGCCTCCCATCGCCGTCGCAAGAAAATATTAGAACAAGCGAAAGGTTATTGGGGCAGACGCAGCAAACTCATAACTGTTGCAAAACATTCCATTGATAAAGGGTTGCAATATGCATATCGTGACCGCCGAACAAAAAAACGGGAATACCGTACGCTTTGGATTGCACGTATCAATGCAGCCGCAAGAATTAACGGTACAACTTACTCCCGATTGATAGATGCATTACACAAACATGCTATCGAAATCAATCGTAAGCTGCTTGCAGAATTAGCCGCAACGCAACCGGAAGCATTTGCCGCTATCTGCAAATTCGCAACTGCGTAATTCGTAATCTTCCTGTGTTTTGCTATATCCGTATTGCACGGATGTACGAACAGAGGAAGATTTTTTTTTAGATATTGACTTATTCCTCCGTATCAAATTTTTTTACTAACACAATGCTTAAAAAAATAGAAGAAGCACGTAAACATATCCAGAGCGACCTTCACGCCATAAAATCCATTGCTGATGCGGATAATTTTCGCATAAAATATCTTTCGAGAAAAGGAGCTCTTGCAACGCTTTTTGAAGATATGAAATCCGTGCCTGCAAAAGAGCGCCCCGCATTCGGCAAAGAGTTGAATGAGTTGCGTCAGCACACGCAAAAATCTTTTGACGATAAAATTGCCGCGCTGGAAAAAACCGGAAAGAAAAGAGAAGAGTCAACTCTTGACCTCACACTTCCCGGCAGAAGGCATTGGATAGGAACCACCCATCCGTTGACGCAAACGCTCGAAGAAATCAAGCGCATTTTTTTGCGTATGGGATTTTCCATAGCAACCGGTCCGGAAATTGAAGATGATTACCATAATTTTGAAGCGCTCAATTTTCCGCAAGACCATCCCGCACGCGATATGCAGGATACATTTTTCATCAATGATATGGTTGTTCTCCGCACACATACATCGCCTGTGCAAATACGTATGATGGAGCAAAATGCGCCTCCGGTGCGTGTTATAATTCCCGGGCGTGTCTATCGCAATGAAGCAATCAGCGCGAGAAGTTATTGCCTTTTTCATCAGGTGGAAGGATTGTATGTTGATGAAGGCGTGAGTTTCAGTGAACTGAAAGGAACGCTTGTCGCATTTGCAAAACAATTTTACGGAAGCAGTTTGAAATATCGTTTCCGACCGAGTTATTTTCCCTTCACAGAACCAAGCGCAGAAATGGACATCAGTTGTTTTCTTTGCAAAGGAAAAGGATGCCGCGTATGCAAACAAACCGGCTGGCTTGAAATTCTCGGATGCGGCATGGTGAATCCGAAAGTGTTTCAATCCGTTGGCTACGATGCAGAAAAATACACGGGCTATGCGTTTGGAATGGGGATTGAGCGCATTGCGATGTTGCGTTATGGCATTGATGACATTCGCATTTTGTACGAAAATGATGTGCGATTTTTGAAGCAGTTTTAAAATGATTTTTTTTAGGGAACCGTTGCGACAGTTTCCTACAGAAATGCAATTTTTTTTGCAATTATAATATGGAAAATATACTAATCACTACTGCAACCAAAAACGATGCACAAATGATGCTCTCGTTAGCAAAGAAATAATTACTGAAAGTTACACAATGAAAATATCTTTAAACTGGTTAAAAGAACTTGTAGAATTTGACTGTTCTGTAGAAGAACTTGCCGCAATACTCACAATGCGCGGGCTCGAGGTAGAACACATCGCGCGCTTAGGCGAGAAGTATAAAAATTTCGTCGTGGGTGAAATATTCGAAATGAATAACCATCCCAATGCGGAAAAGCTTTCTCTTTGCACGGTGGATATCGGAAAAGGAAAAGAGAAACTGAAAATCGTATGCGGTGCGCCCAACGCTCAGGAAGGGCAGTATGTTGTAGTTGCGCTCGTCGGCGCAGTTATTCCACGTGACCAGCACAATCCAAACGGCGAACCTTTTGTACTTACGAAATCCAAAATTCGTGGCGAAGATTCAAACGGAATGTTATGTTCAAAATATGAACTTGATTTAGGTGATGACGCTGATGGTATTTACGTATTGGAGGATAAGACCGTAGAAAAAGTCGGAATTACTTTAGCCGATTATCTTGGCGTCAATGATACCGTGTTGGAAATTGGTGTAACGCCAAATCGTCCTGATTGTTTGTGCCATGTCGGAGTTGCCCGTGAAATTGCGTCGCATTTTAAAACGAAATTAGAATTACCTTCGTCGTACATTTCAGAAATAAAAGAGCAGACGAAGAATTTTGCCGCAGTGCGCATCGAAGCGGAAGAATTATGTCCGCGATACTCTGCGCGTGTGTTGAAGAATGTAAAAGTTGCGCCATCTCCGCAATGGTTGCAGCGCCGCCTTGAAGCAGTGGGCGTACGTCCTGTCAATAATATAGTTGATGTAACAAATTATATTTTGATGGAAACCGGACAGCCGCTACACGCATTCGATTTGGAAAAAGTGGAGCGCGAAACAGTCGTTATCAAAGGAGCAAAAGAAGGTGAAACATTTACGACGCTTGACGGAAAAGAGCGCAAACTGAAATTTGAAACACTGATGATTTGCGACCCCAAAAAATCTATTGCAATGGCGGGAATATTGGGCGGACGAAATTCTGAAATTTCTGAAGCGACAAAAATAGTGTTAATTGAAAGCGCATATTTTCAGGCGCGCAGTATTCGCAGAACATCAAAATATTTCGGAATAAGTACCGATGCATCACAACGATTTGAGCGCGGTACAGACCCGAACATTACAGATTATGCGGCAACCCGCGCGGCGCAACTGATGAGCGAACTTGCAGGCGGCGACGTTCTCAAAGGCGTACTTGATGTATATCCTGAAAAAATATTTCCGCAAAAAATTATGTTGCGCGTTGATAGAACAAATCAGGTGCTTGGCACCGAGCTTTCCAGTTCCGAAATCCGCACGTTGCTTGAATCAATAGATTTTGAAGTAGCCAAAGGTATCAGAGCGACAAAAGATGCGCTTACATTTGTTGTTCCTTCATTTCGTCCCGATATTACGAGCGAAATAGATTTGATTGAAGAAGTTGCACGCATATACGGATACGATAATATCGAAACGAAAATGCGCATTACGATGCAAACGGCGGAATCCATTCCTCCTTTGGATATCGTTGATTCGCTTCGTGATTATCTTGCACATACGGGTTGGAGCGAAGTGGTTGCAAACAGTATGCAGGAAAAATCTGTTGCATCGCTCGGTGCGGATAAAATTGTTGAAATGTTGAATCCCATGAGCAGTGATATGGCGGCGTTGCGAACGAGTTTGGTGCCGGGATTATTGCAAATACTTCGGCATAATATTTTTCATGGCACCAAAGATTTACGCATGTTTGAAACCGGACGCACTTATTTTCACGACCCGGAATCGTTGAAAAATCAATTCGTGTCGCAATATGTGGAAGAGGAGCATCTCGTAATTATTGCAACAGGAAATGCGTGTGTGCCGGGTTGGGATGTAAAAGAACGCAAAGTGGATATTTACGACATCAAAGGTGAAGTAGAAACATTATTTGCAAAATTACAATTAGGAAAATTTGATATTGTACCGGGTTCATCATCGAACAAATTTTCCTCTCCATCGCTTCTGATAAAATGTAATGGGGAAGAAATCGGATGGATTGGAAAAATCCGTCAGAATATTTTATCGCAATTTGATATTGAACAGGATGTCTTTGTTGGAGATATAGATATTGACATTGTTCGGGAGCAACGGCGGAAAGAAAAAAAATATGATGCATTGCCAAAATATCCATCAGTAATGCGTGACTTTGCTTTTGTGGTGGATGAAACTCAGCCGGTCGGTGCAATGGAGCATACGTTGCATACATTAGGCGGTTCATTAGTGCGTTCAATAACATTGTTTGATATATATCGCGGCAAAGGGTTGCCGGAAAAGAAAAAGAGTTGCGCTTTTGCAATTGAATTCCGTTCTGATGAAGCAACACTCACGGATAAACAAGTGGAAGAGCACAGCAAACGCATCATCAAAGGGATGAAAGATAAATTAAACGCAGTATTGCGCGCCTAAGAGCAACAATGAAAACAACAGAAGAAAATCCTGCTGCTACGTACAATTCCGTTGAAGAATTATTGAATGTACTGTGGAGTTCTATTCGCTCTGTTGGCGATGCATTACAAATTGCACGCGAAGAAAATGCAATGCTTATTGCAAAACTAAATGCGCAGGAGCGTGAATTGCAGAAAGCGTTGCAAACATTGTCGCAATACGAAGGCAGTCCGCAGAATATTATTTCGGAAATAATTCCTGATGGAAAACAATTATCGCCCGAAGAAGTCAATGCGCTGCGTGTACGTATTCAGGAACTCATTGATATTGTAGATTCCCATTTATAGTATGGAAACAAAAAGCGTTCGTGTACGCATCTTTGGAACAGAATACCCTCTGCGCGGTGAGAGCGAGGAGATGACAAAGCAAGTGGCAAATTACGTTGATACTATGCTGCGTAATGTGCACGATAAAATTCCCGACCAGCCGCCGCTGACAATTGCAGTATTATCCGCGTTGAATATCACGGAAGAATTATTCCGCGAGCGACAAGGAACCACTGTTTCCGAAAATGTTGTCGAAAAAGAATTACAGAAAATGATAGAATTTTTACAAGCGCGCTTACGTTTGTAACACGTTCAAAGGAACGTGGTATTACGCTTGTTCGCACCGTTTGCCACAGAGAACATATAAGAACCTTACAAGTAAATTATATTGGGAACTTGACTCGCGAGCGAAGAAAACATACCCCTCGTGTTTCACGAAGCCTGCGATGACGTTTTTTATCTCCAGATGAAAAGCAGAGCGGCTGCTGGGGGAGTTCGACGCACTCCGGCAAGCAACCACTGTGTATGGAAGAGGTTCTCTATACAGTATCTGTGGTAATCGTGTGCGTTTTTTTTATTAAAAAATTATTGCCTTTTAGAATTAAAAAATTAGTTAACAGAAATACAGAAAATAATGGTTGGTTTTGAAATACTCGCAATTACGCTTGTTGCGTTCATTGGCATCACCTCGTTTTTTATCGGATGGTGGCTCAATGCGCGTTCAGGGCAAAATAAAATTGCTTCCGCCGAAGAGCGCGCAAAAAAAATTATTTCCGATGCAGAACGTGATGCCGCTTCTGTGCATAAAGAAAAACTTCTCGAAGTAAAAGATGAATGGTATCGGAAAAAACATGAATTTGAAACTGAATCTACCGTTACCAAAAACCGTATTGAGGAAATTCAAAAACAATTGAAAGAGCGGGAATCCAGCGTGGAGAGTAAGATGGATATTTTGCAAAAAAAAGAGAAAGAAGCGTTTGTACTAAAAAAACAATTGGAAGAACGTCAGCATATAATCGCACAGAAGGAAACAGAATTGCACCAAATGCGTGAAGAAGAAGTGCAGCGATTAGAGCGTGCTTCCGGATTATTGCGTGACGATGCAAAACGTGAACTGATGAATACTTTACTCATTACAGCACGTGAATCTGTTGCAGAACAATTGAAAGGCATTCGTGAAGAATTCAAACTCAATGCACGCCGGGAGGCGCAAAAACTTCTCCTGCATGCAATCCAACGTACAGGTTCTGACCACGCAGTGGAATCAAGCATAACGGTGGTGAATTTAGCAAGCGATGATATTAAGGGACGCATCATTGGAAAAGAAGGAAGAAATATTCGTGCGTTTGAAGCCGCAACCGGTGTGGATTTGGTAATTGATGATATGCCAGAAGCAGTTCTCCTTTCTTCTTTCGACCCGATGCGAAGAGAAATTGCAAAAATTTCTCTTGAACGATTACTTTCTGACGGAAGGATTCAGCCAGTGCGTATTGAAGAAGTTGTAAAGAAAGTTGAGGCAGAACTTGATGAAGAAATTTTGCGCGTTGGTGAAAGCGCTTTTGCAGAAATTGGTTCTCCCAATGCTCATCCTGATTTAGTAAAACTTGTCGGACAAATGAAATACCGTTTGAGTTACGGACAAAATCTTTTATCGCACAGTCTTGAAGTTGCGCATCTTGCAGGAATTCTTGCAGCCGAACTTGGATTTGATGTAAATTTTGCACGCCGCTCAGGGCTTCTTCACGATATCGGAAAAGTGATGGATAAAACCCTTGAAGGAACGCACGCGCTTGTTGGCGGAGAATTCGCAAAAAAATGCGGTGAACATCCGATTGTTGTTAATGCAATTTGCTCGCATCACGATGAAATACCGATGGAATCCACTATTGCGCCATTAGTGCAAACGTGCGATGCAATGAGTGGAGCGCGACCCGGTGCGCGAAGAGAAAGCGTGGAAAATTATGTGAAGCGGCTGGAGAAATTAGAAAAACTCATTCTCTCATTCAACGGCGTGCAGAAAACTTTTGCATTGCAGGCAGGAAGAGAAGTGCGCGTTATCGTTGAATCGGAAAAAATTAACGACGTAATGGCAGACCAACTTGCAAGTGATATTGCGAAAAAAATTTATGATAATCTGGAATATTCAGGACAGATTAAAGTAACCGTACTTCGCGAAAGGCGTTCTATCGCGATTGCAAATTGATATGCTCGTTATTGGAATTACCGGTGGAATAGGCAGCGGAAAATCGGAAATTTGTACGATGTTTCGCTCAATGGGTGTGGTAACACTCATCGCAGATATTATTGCGAAAATAGAAATGGAGCGGAATGATGAATTGCGTGAACACATCAGACAAACATTCGGCGCAGATGCATACACCACGGATGAAAAACTGAATGTAAAATTTTTATCAGACACAATTTTTTCGAATGAAGAAAAAGTACAAAAACTCAATGCACTTGTCCATCCCGCTGTACGGAATGTCCTCGAAGCGAAAATCCGCTACTACGAAAAAGAACTATCCGCTTCTTATATTATAATCGAAGCGGCGCTGATATTTGAAGCATCAATGAATGATTTAATGGACTACATTCTCGTTGTGGATGCAGACGAAGAATTGCGTATTAAGCGAGCGCTTGCACGCGGCGGACTTTCCAGAGAAGAAATTGTTCAGCGAATGAAAACACAAATGCCTCCCGACGAAAAGAAAAAATATGCCGACTTTGTTCTTGAAAATAACGGAACAAAAGAAGAGTTGCAGCAGCGTGTAAATTTTTTTCATTCACTTTTTTCAACACTCAAACCAGCATAAAAAACTATGAATCAAATTGAAAAAGAACACGAATTATTTTTCCCGACATACAAACGTATTCCGTTGGAAATAGAGCGCGGCGAAGGGTGCTATTTATTTACGACAGACGGAAAGCGTTACCTTGATTTGTTTGGCGGGCTTGCGGTGAATGCTCTCGGATATGCGCATCCATCCGTTATTGCTGCGATTGAAAAACAATTGCGCAAATTCAATCATCTCTCCAACAATTTTTTACAATCGCCGCAATTGGAACTCGCTGAAATTCTTTTGCAACAGAGCGGAATGAAAA
Source organism: uncultured Chitinophagales bacterium (assembly GCA_964358705.1). Classification (GTDB taxonomy): domain Bacteria; phylum Bacteroidota; class Ignavibacteria; order UBA10030; family F1-140-MAGs086; genus JBBTJF01. Next base: position 5,084 of record CAYHPL010000037.1, on the reverse strand, counting down.
AAGTATTTTTCACCAATAGCGGAACAGAAGCAATTGAAACTGCAATTAAACTTGCGCGCAAATGGGGAAAGAAAAAAGGCAAAGTAAATGTGTTTGGTATGTCGAACGGATTCAGCGGCAGAACGTACGGTGCGCTTTCGATAATGGATAGGGAAAAATATAAAACCGGGTACGAGCCATTTATTCCAAATGCCGGTGTTATTCGTTACAATGATGTAAACGATTTATGTGCAAAAATTGATGATACAACGGCAGGAGTATTTTTAGAATGTCTGCAGGGTGAAGGCGGTGGTGTTGGTGTTTCAACAGAATTTGTTAGCACATTACTTGCATTGCGCCAAAAATATAATTTCTTAATTGTTGCTGACGAAATACAAACAGGAATCGGTCGCACAGGAAAATTTTTTTGTTGCGAACATCATTCATTACTGCCGGATGTAATTTGCTTTGCAAAAGCAGTTGGCGGCGGGCTTCCACTTGGGGGAATTCTTGGCAATGAAAAAGTTGCAGATGTATTCACTCTTGGAACGCACGGAACAACATTTGGCGGCAATCCGGTTTCCTGTTGCGCGGGCATTGCAACCGTAAAAGAAATTCTTGAGAATGGAATAATGAGCAATGCAATGGAAGTCGGGAATTATTTTTTTGAAAAACTTTCTCCGCTGAAAAATAAATTTCCCAATCTCATTTTGGAAATACGAGGAAGAGGATTGATGCTTGGCATTCAACTCTCGACGGAAGGAAATATTTTTGTAGATAAAATGCTGGAGAACGGCGTACTCATCAATTGTACAAATATAAACGTGTTGCGCCTTCTTCCACCACTGATTTTGACAAAAGAACAAGTGGATGAAGCAGTACAAATTTTTGAAAAAGTATTCTCTGAGTTTTCTGCTGTTTAATTTTTTTTCTGATAATTGGAAATTACAACTGACATACTCGTAATCGGCAGCGGAATTGCAGGGCTTTCGTATGCGTTGAAAGTTGCGGAGTTTGCTACCGTTGCAATTATTACCAAAAAAGAAAAAGCGGAATCGAATACAAATTATGCGCAAGGGGGAATCGCTTCTGTATTTTCTTCGCAAGATTCTTTCGCGAGCCATATTGCGGATACGTCGAGCGTGGGATGTGGTTTGTGCCATCCTGATGCGGTAGAAATTCTCGTGAAAGAAGGTCCGGAGCGCGTGAATGATTTAATTCAGTTTGGCGTTGAGTTCACAAAAAAGGGAGAGCAGTTTGATATTGCCCGCGAAGGCGGACATTCGCAACACAGAATTTTGCATGTGCAGGATTTAACAGGAAAAGCAATTGAGCGCGCGCTGCTCGAAAAAATTTCTGCACATCCGAATATTGCCGTGTACGAAAATCATATTGCCATTGATTTGATTACGGAACATCAACTGGAACATTCCGGCAAGCACAATAAAGCAATTCATTGTTTCGGCGCGTATGTGCTTGATGAAAAAAATACTATCGTCAAAACATTTCTCAGTCGTATTACAATGCTTTGCACAGGCGGTGCAGGACACGTGTATTTGCATACGACAAATCCGCATATTGCAACAGGTGATGGATTTGCGATGGCATTTCGCGCAGGCGCAACAATTGCGAATATGGAGTTTATTCAGTTTCATCCGACATCATTATTTCACTCCGGTTCGCCTGCATTTCTCATTTCGGAAGCAGTGCGCGGCGAAGGAGGAATTCTGCGCACAAAAAACGGCGATGAATTTATGAAACGCTACGACGTTCGCGAATCACTTGCACCGCGCGATATTGTAGCGCGCGCAATTGATACGGAATTGAAAAACAGCGGCGATGAATTTGTCTCTCTTGATGTTACCCATTTTTCACAAGAAAAAATTAAAGAAAAATTTCCGCACATTTACACAACGTGCCTTGAAAAATTCAAACTTGATATTGCTCGCGAATTGATTCCTGTTGTTCCGGCTGCGCATTATGTTTGCGGCGGCGTTGTTACAGATTTGTACGGAAAAACATCTATCGAAAATTTATATGCAAGCGGAGAAGTTGCAATGACAGGCGTTCACGGCGCCAACCGCCTTGCAAGTAATTCATTACTCGAAGCGGTCGTATTTTCACACAGAGCAAGTTTGATTGCACAAGAAGTATTGCAGAACACACCGTTTCAAAATATTGCCATTCCATCGTGGGATGACAGCGGCACATTGAACAGCGAAGAGTGGATACTTGTTGAGCACAACCGCAAAGAAATTCAGCAGACTATGTGGGATTATGTAGGTATTGTGCGTTCAAGCGTGCGATTAAAACGCGCATTGCGTCGCATAGAATTTTTGCGGGAGGAAATTACAGATTTTTATCGCAGAACAAAAGTTTCGGAAGGATTGATTGAGCTGCGCGATTTGGTGCAGGTAGCGGAATTGATTGTTCGATGCGCATTAGAGCGGAGAGAAAGTCGCGGGTTGCATTTTACCACTGATTATCCCTTCATCAATGATATGTTCTGGTTGAAAGACAGCATTGTAAAAAACTAATATTCTCTTTTATATTTTAAACATTATTTTTTGTATGGGAAAAAAACTTGAAGAATTTAATGCATTTCGCTCGAAAATGAATGAGCGCATTCTCGGAGAAGATAACCGCGCAATAAAAAGATTTTTTGGCGTAGATACGCTTACGTATGAGCCGGGTAAACTTGATGTGCGCACAAAAGAAATGCTTGGACTTGTTTCTTCTATGGTGTTGCGCTGTGATGATTGCATAATGTATCATATCATCAAATGCCACGAGAATGGCATTACGCGGGAAGAGTTTTTTGAAGTTTTCAGCGTTGCAACAACAGTTGGCGGTTCCATCGTTATTCCGCATTTGCGAAGAGCGGTTGCGTTTCTTGATGAACTCGAAGGCGTTGCATAATGATTGATGGCAACAGGAAAACTGTGCGTGTTTTTCTTGATACAAAAGGTCGGAAGGGAAAAATGGTAACGCTGATTTCCGGAATACAACATAATCCGCAAGTGCTTGAAGTTCTTGCAAAAGAATTGAAACAACATTGCGGCGCGGGGGGAACGGTGCGCGGAAAAGAATTAGAAATACAGGGCGACCAAAGAAAAAAAATTGCAGAGAAATTACTTGCTATGAATTTTGTGGTGAAACAATGAAAAAACCATTTCGTGAACGCATAAAAGAAGGTCCGATTGTTGCCGATGGCGCAATGGGAACACTTTTGGATTTATACGAGTATGCCGAACAGCCGCATGAAATTCAGAATTTGAAAAATCCTGATATCATTGAACGCATTCATCGCGAGTATATCAAAGCAGGTGCGGAAATTATTGAAGCGAATACGTTCTCTGCAAACCGTTTACGTCTTACGCATTATCATCTTGAAGATAAACTTGCCGCGATTAATATTGCCGGTGTAACAATTGCAAAACAAGCCGCGCACGGAACCAATGTGTATATCGCAGGAGCAATCGGTCCATCGGGAATGATGCTTGAACCAATTGGCAAACTTTCAAAAGAGAAAGCGCGGGATACATTCAAAGAGCAAATTGCAATACTTTGCGAAGCAGGTGTGGATTTGCTGATGATGGAAACGTTTGTCAGCATTGCAGAATTAGACGAAGCAATTCACGCGGCGAAAGAACTGACAGATATTCCTATCGTTGCACAAAAAGCATTTGCCGAAGATGGTGCAATTCTCTCCGGTAATTTTCCTGTGGAGGTGATTGAGCATCTCATTGCGCAAGGCGCTGATATTGTTGGAGGAAATTGTACGGTTGGTCCGCAGCGTATGTTTTCGATAATTAAAAATATTCACAAGAATGATACGGTGATTCTTTCTGCGCAACCTGCGGCAGGAATTCCCACACTGCTCAACGGTCGCTCGATTTATCATACCACACCGGAATATCTTGCACAGTACGCAAAAGAACTTGTAGAATCAGGCGTAACATTGATAGGCGCGTGCTGCGGTTCAACACCTGCGCATATACGAGCAATTGCAGAAGCGATAAAGGGAATACCAAAAAATACGCCGCTGCCGGTGGTAAAAATAAAAGCAAAACACACACCGCCCAATGTTGCGCAATCAAAGCAATCTATTACGAAACATTCAAAGTTTGCGCAGAACATCGGGAAAAAATTTCTTGTTACGTGTGAACTGGATATTCCGCGAGGGCTTGATATGTCTCCTGTACTGGATGGCGCACAATATCTTCATAAATGCGGTGTGGATGCGGTAAATATTACTGACGGAGCGCGTGCACGTTTACGCATGAGCGCGACTGCGTTATCATCGCATATTCAAAAAGAAGTTGGGATTGAAACAATTACGCATCAGACGACGCGCGACAGAAATTTAATCGGCATGCAATCGGAATTGCTTGGCGCACATTATCTTGGTCTCAGAAATATTCTCTGCGTAACGGGGGACCCGACAGGCATTGGCGATTATCCGCAGGCAAAATCTGTTTTTGATGTGGATTCGTATGGATTAATCCGCGCAGTTGCTTCGATGAATAACGGTACGGATTTGATGGGCAATACAATTGAGCAATCTACATCGTTTCTTGTGTGTTGCGCGGCAAATCCGACTGCGGGAAATTTAGATGTGGAAATTCATCGCACGGAGCGCAAGATAGAAGCAGGTGCGCAGATTATTTTTACTCAACCCATTTACGAACTGCGCACCATCGAACAGTTTTTAAAACGCATTGAACATTTGAAAATTCCTGTGATGCTTGGCGTACTTCCTTTGCGGAGTTACAAGCACGCAGACTTTTTGCATAATGAAGTTCCAGGAATGAGGATACCGGAAAAAATACGCGAGGCAATACGCAATGCCGGCGACCATGGCAATATTGTAGGATTGCAATTTGCAAGAGAAGTTATTAAAGAAACAAAGCCAATGGTAACGGGTGTGTATCTGATGCCGCCGTTTCAGAAGTATGAGATTGTGAAGGAGTTGATGGAGGGGTTGTAATTTTTATATGAAAAGCATGTGCATTGTGCGGTACTTTCAGATGTCTTTTTATTAGTGTGTTGCGGCATTTTTTTTGGTAAAAAGATAAAACCAAACAGACTCAAAAAAAATTTAC
>CAYHPL010000036.1:0-28431 GCA_964358705.1 uncultured Chitinophagales bacterium | reverse complement strand
GAAGGAGGATAGAGAACTTTCCACCCAGCGTGCCAAAACAAAGACGGTGGATACGCTCATTGCAGAATTTAAAGATGCGGTACGGACGAAGGAGGGAACTATCCGCGGAGTGTTCCATGCGGGCTCTCCCGAATACATTAAATTTTTTCCGCATGGCATAACGGAATATGACGTAGCAATCAAAGCGAATATCAAAACATTAATGGATAGGATGGCGTACTTTGCGGCAGAATATGAAGCACAACTCGGCGGCGAACTGCTCCAGATTTTTGAAACGCTCTACAACGAGTATAAAACAGTACGGGGACAGCAGTTGGATGCGAAAGATGTTGTGGATGCGGACAGGCAGGCAACATCGGTGAAGCGCGATGTGGTGGAAATACAAGTGATGAGAAACGTTCTTGCGCTTGCTGATGAATATCTTGGTGAGCCGGAAATGGTGGAAGTGTTTTTTGACCAAACAATTATCCAACCGGATAAGAGCGGCACTGCAACATTCTGGGAAGGGAATGTGAATGCAAGCGCAACGGTTACAATTGTAGAGCGCTCGTTTGCAACGGGAACGCAAATGCTGCTGCGCAATACCGGTAGTGCGCAATTATCATTTTGTCTTGCCGCAGCAGAAGGGATTGCATGTGGGAATAATAATATCGTTGTGGATGGAATGTCCGAGAAGCAGATTGGTATTGAAGATATGGGCAATATTGTGAATACGTTTTTGAACGTAACGAATATGGATGCGAGTAATGAAGGACGGTGGGAAGTGGAGATAGTGTAGGGAAGCGTGGAGCGTGGAGCGGGGAGTGGGGAGTAATGGAGTAATGGAGTAGTGGAGTAAAGAGTAAGCAGTAAGCAGGAGAGAGAAAATGCTCTTGCTTCTTGCTGAACGCTAATTGCTAATTGCTAATTGCCCTATATTACACCAATAATTTTTTGGTGAACGATACTGACAATGAATACACAAACGATAATGAAAATAATATTGATGCTCTTTTGCGTTGCGATGTTGCAGACGTGCAGAGAGAAACCGGTGGACAACAATGATGACGACAAACCCGGACGCCGCGATTACACGTGGACGATTGATACACTCTCCTACCCGGGAAGTTTGCAAACAACAATGAGGGAAATGTACGCAGTGAATGAAAAAAATATTTATGTGGTAGGACATAATGAGCGCGGTTACGGAAAAATGTATCATTACAATGGCATTGAATGGACAGATGTAAAATTAACTATTGCAGAAGGTGGAACCATACTCGGAGGAATTGATTTATCTGCCATTTATGGATTTGGAGTAAATGATATTTGGGCTGTTGGTGCACGTTCTTGGGATAATATAAACCCACCACCAAACTATATTGATAGTAGTTTAATCATACATTTTGATGGAACACAATGGAGAGAAGTTTTTCCAGATATTCGTAGTAGAGGTAAATTACAAGGCATCTGGGGAAATGTACCAAATGATATTTGGACAGGAGGATTATATGGTTCATTATTTCATTATGATGGAAATAACTGGAAAAAAGTAAATGTGGATTCGAGTTTGTGGTATAATGCTCTGGGAGGAAATATGAACAAACAGTTTTTGACTGCATATAAACAAATTGACACATCCGGGTATATTACTGGAATAAAATATATGTTCAAAAAGGTCAATGACGCTTGGTTCAAAATAGATTCATTCGCATTATTACCGAACTCAATCTTTACGTTTGGGCATTTAAATATTCAATCTATCGGTGGTACTATATATAGTTCCGGTTATGGGCTTTTCTATCAAAAAAATGAAGCATGGTTAAACATTCAAAATATTAGTGGTGTAATTCGCTATACATTTGGTACACGCACAAAAAACATTTACGCGGTTGGCAATGCAGGGGCAGTTTATCATTTTAACGGCATCAATTGGCAAAAACTTGAGGAGTTTAATAATTCCGATCACTCTTTTACTGCAGGCTGGACGAATGAAAAAGAAGTATTTATTATGGGTGAAAATAACTCAAAAACTTTTATCTATCACGGAAAATAAGAGGGGAGCAAGAAATATGACTTGAAGAAATAAAAACAAACACCACGAACAATGTTGGCGCATCGTCCGTGGTATATATTACAAAAAAAATAGGCGTAGCGTTACTATCCCTCGAACGAAGGAGAGGTATGCCTTTTTATTTGCACGCCAAAATTATCAAACATTTTATTATTATTCAAATTTTATCAACAAACAATTTTGGAGTTCCCAATGAAAAGAACAATTTATCTTATCACAATACTTGCATTATTCATTTCCGGAAATATTCTGGATTTGAACGCACAATTCAATTTAAAATTTCGAGACAAAGCGGATTCTCTCGATTACTGGCAGCACCGCAGATTTCGATTAAGCGGGCTCAAAGGATATACTCAGCAAGAAATAAACTTAATGGAACAAGCAGGAATAAATCGCCTGAATGAAAGCAAACGTATTACCGGAGGAGATTCTATACAACATCCCAATTTACCCTTGGAGGAGCCATTCGAAGAAATTCGATCAAAGATTATTCGCAGTGGAGGTGAAACCGTCTATTCACCTATGGTTGCCGTATCGCCGATTGACCAATGGAATTTTGTTTCTGTTTATACCGCAACTGTTTCCAGCGTGAAAAAATCCCGTGCTTCTTATTCAATAAACGGCGGAAGCACCTGGGTTGCATCTGACGTTCCAACATCTCTTTCGCTCTATGATAAGAAGGACGATGCTTGTATTGCGTTTAGTAAAGAAGGAGAAAACGGCAGAGCATATTATTGTTATTCTGATTATGATAAAATAGAAAATGTGTCAAACAAAAATGCTATCGTCGTCGTTTCTTCCGACAACAAAGGTTCGGGTTGGGGAAATAAAAAAATAGTTATCAATGACGAAAATCCAGCAACGCACAACTTCAATGACAAGCCATGGATCGCATGCGATATATCGGGCAGTAATTTCAATAATAGCGTGTACGTATCTTGGACAAGATTTTCAAGTGGGGGGGCTTATTCTGAAATTCTCTTTAGTCACAAAAGAGTTGGGGATAATGAAAATTTTTCGGATCCAATAAACATAAGCGGTGATGCAGTTTCTGGAGATGAAAATGTACAATATTCAAATCTTCTTGTCGCACCTGACGGAACAATCTATGTTTTTTGGTTAAGGATGAACGAAAATACTGGATCCGGAAATTTATGGATGAACTCATCAGCAGATGGAGGAATTACCTTCGGTACTCCGCACATTTTTTTAACAAATGGAGTACAAAACGTTAAACCCTATGTACTCGGAGGAAATTTTCAACATGCAAACTGTGCTCCTTATGCAACAGTTAAACAAATAGATGCCCAAAATTACGAGATATACTTAGTCTGGAATACTTACTCTGGAGAACCTCAAGTATGGTTTGCCAAATGGAGAACCGGGTGGACACAATGGACTGTACAAGGAACAATTGATTTAGGATATCAACAATTTATGCCATCCATAACTGCGGGCAAACGTGGAATAGCTATAGCATATTATGATAAGGTGAATGACAATCCGTCCAACAACGAAATACAACTTAAAGTAGCTGAATCAACTAATGGAGGAAGTACTTTCAGCAGTGCAAGCACATATCAAAGTTTTGCCGGAAATACAACTTTTACAGGAGATTATATAGGGATTGCAGCAAATGATTACACCTATTGGGCAGTATATCCTTCCCTGGTCGCTTCAGGGGATAATGATATTGCTGGTAATTTTGTTGGGGTGAGGTCAACAATCAAAAATCAATTTCCGTTTAGTATTTCAAGCGCTATTCAATATGATGGCAGTTCTTATTTCTCGCCATATACCCTCATTAATTATGTAGTAACCGGCACAAAAAAAACAATTAAAGCATCAGACCCTAAAATACATAATGGAAATACTTATTCATTCTTAAAATGGGTTTACGAAGATGGCTCAGATATTCCAAATGGCACTACTCAAGAAATAACATTACCAATGGAAAAACATACTTATACAGCAAAATTTGAAATTAAATATAAAGTAAACGTTTCAAATAATTTTAATGGAGGAAAATTTTCAACTGATGGACAAGAATATAACAATACTACACAGACAGGTATTGATTTTCCCTGGTTTAAAAATACTCAACATACATTGCTTGCCTTTGATAATCAAATTCCTCCTGATGGTATTTTGCGAAGTTTTGATACGTGGGGAAACGATGGAACTTCATTTGGAGATGGAAATTTAGAAGTGGCAACATATCCAGTAACAGAAAATACTGAATACAAAGCCAACTTTTGGAAAGTGTTCAACGTAAATATTTCTGAAGCACAATATATAGAAGGAGGAAGCGGAGGTCTCTATAATATTATCGGCTCTGATGGAACCCATTATGACAATGTTTTATCTTGGAGTGGAACATATAAAGAAAATTCACCTAATCCACTTCTTCTCGAAGCCGTTCCACCAAACTCTGACTATTTCTTATTACAATGGAGTGATGGCAATACATCAAATCCAAGAAATCTAACACCCGCCGACCATGTGTATGGATTGCACGCCATATTTAAAAAGCATCTTGCATCCAACACACCAATAGCCACCGGCAGTAATGCACAGGCAAAACTATCGCGCGATGATGGCGGCGATTTCTATCTCACGTATGAAAGCGGTAACAATATTTACACAACTCATTCAACCGATTTAACAGAATGGACAAATGAAGAAGGTGTGTTATCTCAAGGAGGAGCTGCAATACGACGCGGAAGTTCTACCATAAACACCGAACTTAACGGAATTAGCCGAACTGTTTATGAAGTTGTTGCTGATGCGGAAGGAATGACGGAACATCAAATAGTGGCTATCGAAGGAAGTTATGTTATTCAAATAGCATCGTTTTCTGCTGATGCAACTTTTGAAGCAACGCCAATAATTACATACGGCACAATGCCAGAAAGAGACAATGTAATATGTGTTGTGTGGAGTCAGCCGGATGGAATATTTTTAGCAACGAAATATCACCGACAGCATTATTATACTGAACCAATTGTAATCATTGACCGGCATGATGTTTCTACTCCATCCATTGCTATGGAGAAAATCACCACAGGAGAACAGAACAATGCTCCGTGGGGATATTATTTCCATTTCGTTTGGAAACAAGAAAATGAAATCCTTTATCGTAAGGGATATTTTCGCATAGGAGAAAATTATGTACAACTTGAATGGGACTACTCTACGACATATGAAATTACACGCGAGCACCCTGAATTAGTACACAAAGGAAATCCTTCTGTTACATTGTTTCAGGAGGATGCAACAGAATCCGGAAGTTCTTTACCACACATCTTTTTCGATGCAATAGAAGGCGACAATCCTAACAAAAATGAAAATCATTCAATATTTTATATTACGCAAAATGATGGGCACTGGACTGAACTTGTACAATTTATCCATCGTCAGGAATTTGGTGTTTTTCACGATGAATTATATCCCAATGCAGTAGTTGAACAGAATAACATTCTCCGTTGCGTCTGGCAGTGTAACAATCATTTAATGAATATTACCCGAGACCTTTCCACTAACGCTGAATGGAGTGAAGCAACATATATCGGCGGCGATGAAAGCATCGGCAAAGACGGTAAATATCCCAATCTGTATTACGATGCACTATTCGATAATACAACGTATGCAGTGTGGGGTGCGGAAAGTGAAAATCTTTACAATATCCGCACATATCAATTTACAAGTTCGTTTGCAAAGAATAAAGAAACAACTACGGATGTTATTCAAATACGTCGCGGCTCGGTGCACATAGAAGAGTACAAAATCGGCAACGATGGCGTATTAAATGGCGGTCTGTGGGTTACAATGTATCCGTACGAATATTCGCACAATGGCACACGCACGCTGTTGGAGTTTGCCAATGAAGATGATTCTACCGGAGTGCGCGAATGGCTTGGCACATCATCATTGCTCGTAACAACTCCCGGAGAATCATTACATTCTTCCTACGAACTTGTGCTGAAAGATTTTATTGCAACAGATGTTGACCCAAGTGTATTTGCAAAACTTGTATTCTCCGTTGACCTTGTGGAATCGGGAAGTGGAAGAACATTGAGAAATGTGGAGCAAATTTTATTGCAGGATATACTCAACTGGAATACAAGTGATTCCGTTGTTGTGCGTCCGATACAGGTTGCACTTTCGCAATGGCTCGATAAATCCGTACGCATCAAAGTCCGTTTGTTGGGACAGCGGGAAAATGAACTGACAACTGCATTGACCAAAATACTTGTTAGCAACGAAAGTGACCCGATTGCAAAGCAAGGACAAGTATCAAAGGGAGAAAAAAATATTCCATCAGAGTTTGTACTCGAACAAAACTATCCCAACCCGTTCAATCCGGTTACGACAATTCGATATGCACTTCCAGAAAATGCGTATGTAACATTGCGCGTGTACGATATTCTCGGAAGAGAAATTGCTACACTTGTCAATGGTTATGAAGATGCTGGATACAAAGAAATAGTATTCGATGCGTCTGCATTACCAAGCGGTGTGTACATTTACCGTCTTATTGCTGGTGAACATCGTGATATGAAGAAAATGCTATTGATGAAATAAATCGCCAATAATTTATCCCTTAAAAAAGCCGCGTACATTATGTTCACGGCTTTTTTTATTTGCTCTTTTCCTTCAAAGTGGTATATTAGCCATCCAATTTTTAAAATTTTATCAATTTTTTATCGGTTATCCGGAGTAAATGTCGTGAGTACCTATCGTAATAGGATTTTGTTTATAATAGTTGCAACACTGCTTGGACTGGGGTATGTTTTTTGGATACCAATCAGCCGAGTGGTGGGGTTAAGCAGTGAAAAAGAGCATACGGGAAATTTCCTTCCCGTTAAATTAGGTTTGGATTTACAGGGTGGAATGCGCGTTGTTCTCGAAGTGGACGTGCTGAAAATGTTTGAAGACCTTGCAACAAACAAAGACCAGCGGTTTACACAAATCGTTGAAAACATTCGAAAGGAAGCACATACAAGTGATGTTGATGTTATTGCCGCGTTGCAGAAAAAATTTACAGAACAGGGTATTGAACTCGCTGTATATTTTGGCGATGTACAGGAACGCGATAATGAAGCAATTCTGAATAAACTACGGGCAGAATCTTCTACAGCAATTGACCGCGCAATTGAAATTGTCCGCAACCGTGTTGACCAATATGGCGTTTCCGAACCAACAATTCAGAAGCAGGGAAACAATCGCATTATTGTCGAACTTCCCGGCGTTAAGAATGAATCGCAGGTTCGCACTCTTTTACAAGGAACGGCATTACTGCAATTCAAATTATTAAAAGACCCGGATTTAGTTGCGAAAACTTATGAAGCAATAAACGGCGCATTGATGAAACGTTACGGAGTTGATACTTCAAAATCAAATGCAATGGACAGTTCAAAAATTGCCTCCGGCGATACTTCTGCGACGAAAAAAGATACATCGTTCTCATCACTGAAGGATAGCAAATCAGATGAAGAAAAAAAGAAAGAAATTCCTTTTTACTTACTCGTTCAACCTCCGCAACAAGACGGCAACGAAGGATATGTCCTTGATGAGAATCGCGATAGCGTAAAAAAAGTACTTCATCTTGCTGAAATTCAAAACGTAATTCCCGCAGATTTTCAGTTTCATTGGTCGGCAAAACCAATTATCCGCGAAGACGGAAAGAAAATTTTTGCCTTATATGCAACCAAAAAAGACCCCGAACTTACTGGCGGTGTGATTGAAAATGCGAAAGTGGATTTCGTATTGAATCAGCCCGTAGTCAATATGGAAATGAGTTCAGAAGGAGCGCGTGAATGGGCAAGAATTACGGGAGCAAATATCAACAAACGCATAGGCATTGTACTTGATAGTGCAGTGTATTCCGCACCCGTTGTCCGCAGCAAAATTATTGGTGGAAATTCACAAATAGAAGGAATGGATGTCGGAGAAGCAAATGTATTGCAAATCGTACTTAAAGCAGGCGCTCTTCCCGCACCGGTGGAAATAATTGAACAGCAGAATGTTGGCGCATCATTAGGACAGGATTCAATTAACAAAGGACTTCTTTCTTCGTTAGTTGCGTTTATTCTCACGGTAATCTTTATGATTGTGTACTACAATTTTTCCGGCGTGATTGCTAATATTGCATTGATTCTTAACATCATTTTTATGATTGTTGTCCTTGCAGGATTTCAGGGGACATTGACACTTCCTGGTATTGCCGGAATTATTTTAAGTATGGCGGTTGCTGTTGATGCTAACGTACTCATCAATGAGCGTATTCACGAAGAAATGGCGACGGGAAAAACATTACGGGCATCAGTAGATGCAGGATATAAAAAAGCATTTACCGCAATTTTTGATTCTAGCGTTACTACGTTTATCACCGGTATAATTTTATTTCAATTCGGTTCTGGTCCCGTACAGGGATTTGCATTAACGCTGATGATTGGTATAGTTGTAAGTATGATAACGGCAATCTGGGTTACGCACATACTCTTCAATGCGCTTTTAAGCAGCGGCAAAAACGTCAGTTTCGGATAATAAATTTAGGAATTCACAAATGAGATTATTTAAACAAACAAATATTGATTTTATGGGAAAGCGGAAAACGTGGTACACGATTTCCCTCTCCTTAATTATTATTGGATTACTTTCCCTGACATTCAAGGGAATCGGATTTGGAATTGATTTTCTTGGCGGGACAGAAGTTGTTGTACAATTTCAAAATGCTACAGATATATCATCCATTCGTTCAACAATGTCTGCCGCTGGTTTTGACCGTGCAGAAATAAAAGAATTTGGCGATGCTTCAAAAATTTTAATCAGAACAACGCAAGAAGGAGAAGGCACATCCGTTGCTGATAAAATTGTTTCTTCTCTTCAAGCCGCGTATCCACAGAACAACACCACTGTTTTGCAGGAACAAAAAATAGGTCCCAAGGTTGGCGCGGAATTACGATTAAATGCAATTTATGCCATACTTGCATCGCTCATTGCTATATTAATTTATGTTGCCATTCGATTTAAGTTTATCTACGGTATCGGCGCAGTTGCAGCATTATTTCACGATGTTATTATTACACTTGGTATCATTTCAATTATTGACGGACTTTTTCCGTTCACAAGTTTTGAAATTGACCAGAATATGATTGCCGCATTTCTCACGCTCGTCGGTCTTTCCGTTAATGATACCGTCGTTATTTTTGACCGTATTCGTGAAAATCAAAAAATTCATCGCTCAATGGGATTATTTGAAGTAATGAATAAAAGTTTAAACGAAACATTGAGCCGTACAATAATAACTTCCGGAACAATTTTTCTTGTGGTGTTTATTATTTTCCTTTTTGGCGGCGAAGTAAATCGTGGTTTCGCTTTTGCACTAACATTCGGCATTATCACCGGAACATATTCATCCATCTATATCGCAAGCGCAGTGGTGCTTGATTATACAATCCGCCGCGTTGCTGGCACAAAAGACCAGTCTGCTTACAAAACTCACAAAGCAGGCGAACTCGTCCAATAAATTATTTTGAAGAGTTTAGATTTTATATTGATATTTTCTAAACAATTTTAATGTAAAATCTAAACTCTCAACAATTTCCAATGAGCGGATTCCGTTCCGCAAATATTAAAATCACTCTCCTCGCCGCCGCATTTCTCTTTGTTGCCGGCACTCTTTTTTATTCCCAATCTATTGTAGAAGAGTTACAATCCATTGTACACCAACTTCTCCGCGATGAAAAAAACATTGCGCAACTCTACGCAAAAACTATTGAGCACGTTGCTAATACAGAATCCCCTGGCACCGATTTCAGTTTCTTCTTCGACGACATAATTTCCACTATTGATTTTCCAATGATTGAAACGGATGCGTCGGATACAGTTATTAACGCATACCGCAATATTTCTCTCGATACACTTCTTTCCGAAAAAGAAAAAAAAGAGCACCTCCGCAACCTTGTCCGCATTATGGATGCGGCAAATAATTCCATTAAAGTAGCGTATCAGGATTCCATCGTACTCAGTAAGATTCATTACAGCGAATCGAAAATGATTCTCGAATTGCGTTTGATGATTACGCGGCTTCGGCAATTACCGTATATAGAAATCGGTCTCGGTGCAATGTTTGTTCTTCTCGCATATATCGGATTCAGTTACATTAAACGCAGCGAGCAAAGTAATATCTGGGTTGGAATGTCCAAGGAAACAGCGCATCAGCTTGGCACTCCGCTTTCGAGTTTGATGGGATGGATTGAATTGCTGAAATCGCAATTGCAGGATGAAAGCGGCAAACCGCTCCATCCGCACACAATGGAATCAATTGAAGAAATGGAAAACGACCTTTCACGTTTGCAGAAAGTAGCAGAACGATTTTCAAAAATCGGTTCCAAACCAAATCTGAAAGAAGAAAATATCGTAGCAATTGTTCAGCAAACAATTTCTTATTTTGAAAAGCGCATCGCGACATCAAAACGGTTTGGGGCGGGAAAACAAATTTCTTTTGATATTTTAACACGCGGCGAAATGAATGTGCGAATAAATAAAGAACTGATTGGCTGGGTTCTGGAAAATCTTGTAAAAAATGCTCTCGATGCTATCGAAGCAAAAGAAGGAAAAATAATTTTTGAAATTATCGGTAGGCAAAAAAATGTTTTTCTTGATGTTACAGATACGGGAAAAGGAATTGATTCAGAACATCGCCGCGATATTTTTCGTCCCGGCTACAGCACCAAAGAGCGCGGCTGGGGATTGGGTTTATCTCTTTGCAAACGCATCATCGAGCAGCATCACAAAGGGAAATTAGAATTAAAAGAAACGAAGCCGGGCAAAGGAACAACATTCCGGATTAAGTTGCCGAAATAAATTCTATATCAATACTTTTCTTTTTTCTTATTTCCATCAAGAATATCTTCCCATCGCACGACAATTTGTAACGCATAAATATCAAGTGGTGTTTTTTTCGGAACAGTCGCAACTTCATTGTGTTGCCACGCGCCTTTGACTATGAGTTCTGGAATAAATTTGATAATTATTCCCACCTCTGTTCGCTTCACATCGTAGCCCCATTTTTGTTTTATACCATTCGTATCTGCGATAGAACCATACAGCATATTATCAAACCGCCCCGTCAATGTAATTACCGGACTGACTTGATAACGCAGTTCACCGTAATACGAAGTTGCTTCAATTTTTTTTTCTGAAAGCAACGGCGTGTCCCATTCATTCAATGCAATCTCTCCGAATAATTCATAGCGGAAATATTCTGCACGAAATTCTGCCGCATACAAACGATGCTTTGGGTCTTCAAGCGTTGTTCCGTTCGGAAGATTATTTGCTTTTTCCAGATAGGGGCCAACGCCTGCTGATGCGCCTACATTGAGTTGCTCAAAAAGTTGCGTTGTAATTCTCCCTGCGTACTGATACCCTTTGTTGTGCGACGCTTCAGGATTCGAAAGTGTTCCTTTTGCCACAGTTCCGCTCCATTGAAATCTGCTTGTCTTCCCGAATAATGTTACACCATTGAGCCAGCACGCTTCGTAAATCTGTGTTATTCCCGGAATCAACGCATCGCGAAAAGAAAGCAGCTGCGTATTTGTGTACGTATTTACGCCGGGCAGTGGAAGTTTGTAATGATACATCAAAGGAAAACCAATGAGTGGATTGATATGCGCATAGCTGCGCGGTGAAAAATTTCCTACCGACGACGGAACTTTACCAATCCAGAAATTAAATTCCGGTTTAATATTCCCTGCGAGAAAAAATCCATCGAAGCGAAACGGCTGACTTGTTGTTGTATTAATTTTTTTCGCTTTTGAATCGAAAAGCACTTCTGCATCAAAATGAAAAGTCGAACTCATTCTATAATTCAAAAATATTTTTCCGCGAAAAGGATTAAACGGGTCATCGAAGCGAAAATTAGAATTGATGCCGAGATGTTTGCTTGTTGGTTTCAGCGGACTTTGACTTGGCTTGTATTGTGCAATAGTTAATTCAAAATTGGCATCTACAAAAAATTGCGCAGTTGCTATTTCAGAAAAAATAAAGCCGAAGAAGAGTATTACAAAAAAATATTTCATTTTTTAAAAATGTTATGTAAAAATTGTTCGAGTGCATCATTAAATTCATTTGCGTTTTCGAGATTGCTTAAATGTCCTGCGGAAGAAATTATTTTCAAATCCGCGTTCAGAATTTTTTCTGCAATGGTGCGCGAATTTGCTACTGGTGTTACGGTATCATTTTCTCCGACGAGAACAAGTGTCGGCACAGAAATCGTCGAAAGCACATGCGTTGTATCTGTGCGAGCCGCAAGTGCAATCAGCGTTCCTGCAATTGCAAGCGGTGAAGTGGATGCAATAATTTTTTTTATAGAAGCAACGGCATTGGGATTGGTTTGAAAAGATTTTTCAAAAAAAACTGCCTGCGCAAATGCGCGTGCAAAGATTTCTGCGCCTTCTCTCTTTACTTGCAATGCTTGTTGTGCGCGCCTGATTTTTGCTTCGTTTGTATCCGCTTCGCTTTTGGTATCGCACAACACAAGTGCAAGAAATTTTTCAGGATGACGCTCATACATCCGCAATGCAATATATCCACCCATCGAAAGCCCGATAAAAACCGCGTCGGGAATATGTAAGTATTGAAGTAGCGAGAGAATATCATCAATAAAATATTCTAAGGAAAATTGCGCATCCCCTATTTCACTTGCACCGTGTCCGCGAATATCGTACGTAATAACGCGAAATGATTTTGCAAAATATTCCCATTGCGGATTCCACATTGCAGAAGAAAATGGGAATCCGTGAATAAAAAGCAAAGGAATTCCATTACGATTTCCTTCGTCGGAATAATTCATTCGCAATCCGTTTATGAGTGCCTGCATACAAATATTGTGTCGTTAAAAAATTTTGTGAACAAGTTACAAAGGAAAGATGAAATATAAAACTTGCGTATATTTTCGCCGTTATGAAATCTCTTGCCCAAAATCAATTAAAAAACGTGCGGAAATTATTGCAAAAAAAATTCCGCGAAGAAGAGCGAAAATTTATTGTAGAAGGATGGCGAAGTGTTGAAGAAGCAATGCTCTCCGACTGGCACATTGAAATGCTGATTTTTTCAAATGAACACGCGGAAAATGAAAACGCTCTCAAAATATTTTCACACGCAGAGCAAAACAATATTCCGTTCTTTTCCATTTCACCAAAAGAATTTGAACAAATTTCTGATACGGAAACTCCGCAGGGAATATTGGCTGTTGCTCATCAAAAAAAAATGCAGTTAACTAATTATGATTCCTATAATTTTGTTGTCGCATTTGATGCAGTAAGTGATCCGGGAAATCTCGGAACAATGTTGCGTGCGTGCGATTGGTTTGGCGTTGATGCGATACTGCTCGGCAAAAACTGCGTTGAACTTTTCAATCAAAAAGTGGTGCGTGCTTCGATGGGTTCGCTTTTCCATTTGCCGATTTTTACTGACGTGAATTTAGCGGGAGAACTCAATACATTGCAATCAAAAAAATACCGCGTGCTTTCTGCATCTGTGAAAGCAAAGCAATCGTTGTTTTCAATTTCTTTTCCGAAAAAAACGGTCGTACTTTTTGGCAACGAAGCGCACGGAATTTCTTCCACATTAGAAAATATTTCCGATACACTATTTTCCATTCCGCAATTCGGAAAGGCAGAATCTCTGAATGTATCTGCGGCATGTGCGGCGGTTCTTGCGGTATGGAGAAGTTCATTGTAAAATAAATACATAGCATCATTGATGACGAAAACAATTGCAAAAAGAATTTACAGAAACGCAATACACGATGTTGCTCTAAACCACTGAATGACTTGATGTCAAAAAAAGTAAAGAGAAAAAAAATAATGAATGTAAAAAAAAACAATCCAATTACGCAATAATTTTTTCATCCAAATAATCCCGAATGACACACAAAAACAAGACAAATACTCTCTCTGTTTTATACGGCGTAATCAAGCAATCACTTAATGGCGAGCCGCAGGATTACACGCAGGGAAGTATTCGCAAGGCAGTATTTCTTCTTGCAATTCCGATGATTTTTGAATTGAGTTTGGAGAGCGTGTTTGCATTAGTGGATATTTTTTTCGTAAGTAAACTCGGACAAAATGCCATTGCAACCGTTGGATTAACCGAATCGGTTATTACCATTGTCTATTCTGTCGCAATAGGATTAAGTACTGCCGCGACAGCAATTGTTGCGCGCAGAATTGGTGAAAAAAATCCTGAAGCCGCCGCACATGCAGGAGCACAATCGCTTATTATTGCTTTGGTCGTAACAATTTTTACAAGTATTGCAGGAATAATATTTGCAAGCGATATTTTATCTTTGATGGGAGCAAGTGATGAGGTGATTTCCGAAGGCGCAATATTTACGCGCATTATGTTTGGCGGAAGTATTGGTATAATGCTGCTGTTTTTAATTAACGGAATTTTTCGCGGGGCAGGAGATGCAGCAATGGCTATGAAAAGTTTGTGGATTGCAAGTCTCATCAATATTTTTTTGTGCCCAGTTTTTATTCATTTCTTTGGATTGAAAGGCGCCGCAATTGCAACTGTTATCGGCAGAAGTACCGGCGTGGCGTATCAGTGTTATCATTTGTTTAAAGGAACGGGAATGCTGCGATTTAAAAAATACCATTTCACACTTGATAATGTTATTATTAAATCAATCATAAAAATTGCAACACCTGCGACGCTGCAATTCATTATTGCAAGCGGAAGTTGGATTCTCATTGCGCGGTTAGTTGCAGAAACAGGAGGAACGGCAGCATCGGCGGGCTATCAGATTGCGGTCCGAAACGTTGTCTTTTTTATTTTACCGGCGTGGGGATTAAGCAATGCGGCGGCAACATTAGTGGGACAAAATCTCGGCGCAAAGCAAATAGAGCGAGCGCATCAAAGTGTTATGCTGACGACAAAATATAACGCCATTTTTATGGGATTTGTTATGATGTTATTTTTGTTTTTCTCACAGCCGATTATTCAATTTTTTACACAAGATAAATCTGTTATTGCGTTTGGCGTTTTATCGTTACAAATTTTCGGCTCGGGATATATTTTTTATGGCATCGGAATGGTGATGACGCAAGCATTAAACGGTGCGGGCGATACAAAAACTCCGACCATTATCAATTTTGTGTGTTTCTGGATGTTTCAGATTCCACTTGCATATTTTCTTTCGCAAGGAATGAAAATGGAATCAACGGGAGCAGTAATATCCACACCGATTGCAGAAACAATGATTGCCCTCTGCGCATGGTACTATTTTAAAAAAGGAAAATGGAAAGAAGTAAAGGTGTAATTCCATTTTTTTTCTCAGAATTTTTTTAACTACTATTTCTCTAACACAATATTATACAATTCTTATGAAACAAACTTTATTAATTTTATTTTTGGCAATTGCACCCATTTTTCAATCTTATGCGCAAGGAAAGAAAGAATACGCTATTGCGTACAACATTGCAGTGAAGACTGATTCGGGAAAATCCAATTACGAAATATTTACAATGAATCTTGATGGCTCTGAATCCCAAAACATAACGAATAATCCTGATGTTGCATGGATATACAGAGCATATAAAAACCGCTTATTTTTTATCAGCGACCGTGATACGTGTTACCGTTGTTATTTTCTCTACGAAACGGATGCAAGCGGGAATAACGTTAAAAAAGTTTCGGCGTTACAATTAGAAGATAGCTGGATGGATTTCAGAAATAATGCCAAAGAAATAATTATAACCGGAAGAATCGGGAAAGAAATCCGCCATCAATTATTCATTATCAATGCAGAAACAGGCGCGTTTCAACAAATAACCAATGATACAGCAGCACGCTACGGAGACCCTGCATTTTCACCGGACGGCAAGCAAATAGCATTCACGTATCGCAAAAATAAACGCGACAGAACACAAAACGAAGAATTGTATTTAATGAATGTTGACGGCGGAGAAATAAAACAACTCACCCACTATCCGCAAGACAACGTTTCACGAAATTCGAACGGATACAAAGCGGGTTGTACGCATTGGCATCCAACAGAAAATTTTATAACGTACATCTCAATGCAGGATGGCAGACACAATATTTTTGCGGTAACTCCCGACGGCGAAAAACAATGGAAACTAACAGAAAATTCTTTCTCGGAAGGATATCATGATTGGAGCCACGATGGCGAATTACTCACGTTTGATATGGCAAATGATGATGAATCTCAGTATCATATTATGCTGATGAACTGGAAAACGAAAGAAGTACGCCAACTGACAAATACCACGCATAAGTATCAGCAGTCTCCTGTTTTTATAGAAAAGTAAATTTTAAACGATTCACACATCATAAAATGGAACAACCAAAATCATACTGCGAATTTGTCGGGCAATTAGAAAAAAACAACGTACATCGCTTATATCATGATACGGCGTACGGATTTCCGATAAAAGATGATAATGAATTATTCGGACGATTAATTTTGGAAATCAATCAGGCGGGGTTAAGTTGGACGACTATTTTAAATAAACAGAATAATTTTAAAAAAGCGTATCACTTATTCAGTATAAAAAAAATTGCATCGTATAAAGATAAGGACAGAGAAAGATTATTGCAGGATGCAGGAATAATCCGCAACCGTTTAAAGATAGATGCCGCCATTCATAACGCAAAAACAGTATTGCAACTTCAAAAAGAATTTGGCTCGTTCTCCAACTGGCTTGAACATCATCATCCGAAAATAAAAACAGAGTGGCTAAAACTTTTTAAGAAAACATTTAAGTTTACGGGCGGAGAAATTGTCAATGAGTTTCTTATGAGCATCGGTTATTTGCCTGGCGCACATATTGAGAGTTGCGCTGTATTTAAAAAAGTAGTGAAGTTAAAACCGGCGTGGTTGAAGAAATAGATACATTTTTTCTCTACAAATCATAAAACTTCAAATCCTTTTTCGTGCGGAGTTTTGTGATGAAGATTATTTGTCCGAGATGCTGTGCGAAGTGTTCCACTACGTGCGAGAGTGCATCGAGGCATGTTGCTTCATACACTTGAATTTTGCGGAGTTCCAATAATTTATTTGTATTGAAGTTTTTTAAAACTTCATCTGCATCCCGTAAAACAGATTCTAAAATTTTCAGCAATTCTTCTTTCGGTATGTGCGTGCGTTCTGAAAATTCCAGCGCGCGGTTGCGATGGTTTTCTATTTCTCCGATGCCGCCGCAAATCCACTGGCGGACATTCCCCGAAAGATGAAGAATGAGATTTCCGATGCTGTTATTTGATTCATCAATGCGCCACCAGATATCTTCCTCAGTAAGTTCATTAACGCAACGAACGATGCGTGGAAAATATTCTTCCGATAATCTTCTGCGGCAATATGCGATATATTCTGTTCCGATATTTTTTTCTTCTTCACTCATAAATAATTATCCTCGTAATTTATCAAGTAATGTGTTCAGTTGTTGTTTTTCTTCTTCCGACAGCGTATTCATCGAAACCTGCGCTTGTGGCATTTTTTCTTCAATAGATTTCAAAAGCGCAATACCTTTTTCTGCAATGACAATATCAACAGCACGCCTGTCCTTCGGGCATGTAATGCGGGTAATAAATCCTTTAATTAACAAGCGGTCAACCAAACGGGAAACATCCGGCATTTTATCGAGCATCCGCTCTTTAAGCAGATTTATTGTTGCGGGATTCGGATGCTGCCCGCGTAAAATTCGCAGGATGTTGTATTGCTGTGCAGAAATATCGAATTGTTTAAAAAAATCTTTATAAAAAGTTTGCAACCATGCGGCAGTAAATAAAATATTTACCGTCAATCGTTCTGTTTCACTATGGAATGGTTTTTGTTGCTTAATTTCGGTTTCGAGTTTCATTGGATTTTTTTGGCGGGAAAATATAATAAAAAATGTGTGAAGGAATTTTGGATTCATCCACACATTTTTCGCAGATAGTATGTATGTTTTTTTTGCTTTAAAAAGTAAATTATTTTTTTTCTTTCTTTACTAATTCAACACTGACCGTAATTGTTACATCTTTCCCAACCATCAATCCTCCGGCTTCCACAGTTTTGTCCCATTTCAGTCCGAAATCGAACCGATTAATGACAGATTTTAATTTAAATCCGGCATGCGGCTGACCCCACGCAACAGTAGTTCCGCCATACGTTGCATCCCACTCTACCGTTTTTGTAGAATCGCGAATCGTCAAGTCACCAATTAGTTTGAAATTTTTATCGCCTATTTTTTTAAACGATTTGCTTTTAAATTTAATTGTCGGATACTTTTCTGCGTTAAAGAAGTCGTCCGATTTTAAATGCCCGTCGCGGTTTTCATTATCAGTGTTGATACTATTGACATCAATAGTAAACTCTACATCTGTATCTGTAAAATCATCATTCTTTACATTAAATTTTCCATCAAAAGATTTAAAATTACCTGTGGCATCCGATATTAACAAATGCAGGACAGAAAATTCAATTTTTGAATGTGTATTGTCTAATGTCCAATTTTGCGAAAAGGCATTTGACGAGAAATTGATTGCAAATAATATTGCAAAAAGGGAAATAAAGTTTTTCATAGTTATAAGTTTAATAGGTTTTTAAAATATTGCGGCGTAAATATATGTTAAAACATTTAATGTTGCAACATATATCGTGCTTTTCTCTTTTTATTTTGAAAAAAATTATACTTGAACTATAAAAATCTATTTTTTAAAATCAATTCATCTTTTCATTTTACCTTGAATTTAACTCTCTTTTTTTGTAAGTTAATGCCCGATTTTTACAATATTTCCTACTAATCCAACACAAATTTTCTCCCAATTTTTCACGGAGTACACAATGAAATTTACTACTACAAGCGGTGATTTGCTTAAGGCGTTAAGCAAAGCAAATACTGTCGTCAACTCAAAAGCCGTAATTCCTATTTTAGATAATTTTTTATTCGAGGTTACGGGAACATCTCTTGTCATTTCAGCTACGAATCTTGAACTTTCTATGAAAGTCAGCATTAGCGTTAAAGGACATTCCAATGGTCGTATTGCTGTCCCTTCAAAAAGAATTCTTGATACGGTAACCGCGCTTCCTGTCAATATTGCTCTTACTTTCGCCGCAGATGTCGGGACAAAAAAAATTGTAATGAGCACGGAAAAAGGAACGTATCATCTTACCGGAGAAAGTGCGGAAGATTTTCCGGAAATTAAAGACCTTGAAAAAGCGAATGAAATTCAGTTGAAGAAAGAAATTCTCAGAAGTATGATTCACAAAACATCATTTGCTGCGAGCACAGATGACCATCGTCCCGCAATGACGGGAATTCTTTTTGAATTGAAAGAGAGTGAATTGCGATGCGTTGCAACAGATGGACATCGTCTTGCAAGAATGATTGTGAAAGATGTAACATCAAAGAAACCACACTCCGTAATTATTCCGCAAAAAGCGCTTGCTGTATTGAACCGCGCGCTGGAAGAGGAAACGTGTTCCTTCGGATTTGATGAAGTGCAGGCGCGTTTTTCTTTCGGGAACACAAATCTCTTTACAAGATTGATTGATGAAAAATACCCGAACTACGAAGCAGTAATTCCGACAGATAATGAAAAACATCTGCGTATAAACCGCGAGGAATTACATTCATCGGTGCGCCGTGTTGCATTGTATTCCAGCGCGAATACTTCTTCACAGCAAATTCGCTTCTCTTTAAAAAAGAATGCTATTACATTATCTGCAGAAGATACAGAAGTCGGATGCAATGCAAACGAAGAGATGGAATGTGAATTTTCAAACAGCGCGATGGAAATCGGATTTAATGCCGCATACATTACCGATATTCTCTCGCACATAGATGGCGACGAAGTTATTTTCTCTTTTAATACGCCAACACGCGCCGCGCTCGTAAAATCCGCACAACCATCAGCAAATGAAGATTGTATGATGCTTGTTATGCCTGTGCGATTGAATTCTTAATATCTTGCTACTCAGGCGATGGGATATGTGTTGTGAAATGCGGAGTGCATATTCATTTCATACTATCCCATTTCTCTTATAAAAATTGCTGTAATAATCTTCCGTGCATTTAGAACTGCTTCGGCTCGTAAATTTTCGTAAACACACATCTTCTCTCATCGAACTCGGAGAAGGAGTCAATATTATTGTTGGCAACAATGGACAAGGAAAAACAAATATTCTCGAAGGCATTTCCTATCTCGCGCTCACGAAAAGTTTTCTGAACGCAAGCGATGGAACCGTATTGCAACGCGACGCTGATATTTTTGAAATTGAAGGAAGAATGTGTGCAGATAGTGCAACACAAAGCAATGTTCGTGTTGCATATCGCGCAAGCACAGCAGAAAAAGTTTTTACTATCAATAAAAAGAACATCACTCCACGCTCATCGGTCATTGGAAAATATCCGATTGTAATTTTATCTCCCGAACATTCCGGGATTACTTTCGGCGCGCCGGGTGAACGACGAACATTTATGGATTTTGTCCTTTCACAGTCGTCGCAAACATATCTGAATGATATTCTTGCTTTTCGTCGCATTGTGAAACAGCGCAACACAATGTTAAGCGAAGCAAAACGTGAACGCCGCAGTGTGGATGACAGCATTTCATCGTGGAATGAACAATTGGTATTGTATGGCGCCAAAGTAATGAAGCGACGAAAAATTTTTATTGCAACATTTCAGGAATATGTGAATGCAACGTACCGTAACATAATTGATGGCGCAGAAGAACCAACACTTGCATACACGCCGCAGATTGAATTCACAAGCAACGCAACAGAGGAAGAAATTGCTTCTCTGCTCCATTCTGAACTTGAAAAATTATTTCACCGCGAATGCAGCGCAGGAACTACGCTCATCGGTCCGCACCACGATGAAGTGGAATTGCGCATCAACGATTTTGATTTAAGAAAATTTGCTTCGCAGGGACAGCATAAAACGTTTCTCATTGCGCTGAAGATTGCAGAATTTCACTACCTTGCATCGCAATGCAACGAAACGCCGATTCTTTTGCTTGATGATATGTTCGCAGAACTTGATGATACACGTGCGGCGCACATGCTCGATATAGTGCGAACATTCGGACAAACGTTTGTAACCTGCACCAATGCAAACGTATTCGATTACGTGCTGGATTACAATGGCGCACACAAAAAGATTTATATTGAAAGCGGAAACTGTTCCGTACAAACTCAACTGCGCGATTTCATCCTTTCAGAAATTTCTGTATAGCGATAATGCGCAGACGAAAATTTTTTTCGCGCGGTGAGCATGTGCCACATTCACTTGCAGAAATTCTTGATGAAACATTACCTGCAATGGGACTTTCCGGTGTAATTGCACAAGGAAAAATATTCAGCAACTGGGAACACATTGTCGGCGAACATCTTGCAAAAGTATGCAGCGCAGAAAAAATTGAAAAACATAAATTGATTATCACTGTTACATCAAGCGTTTGGCGCAACGAGTTACTGTTTCACAAACAAAGTATCCTTCAAAACATCGCAAAAGAAGTTGGCGAAGGCATAATAAGCGAAATCGTATTTCGATAAAATTTTTTATATACACACTACATAACGAATAACCAAATTTTCCCTTCATGGCAAAAGAAAAAAAAGACAACGAAGAAATACCAACAAACGGCGAAACATACACTGCCGAAGATATAACCGTTTTAAAAGGGCTGGAAGCAGTACGTCGCCGTCCTGCAATGTATATTGGTGACATTAGTACACGCGGCTTGCATCATCTTGTATATGAAGTGGTTGATAATTCAATAGATGAAGCCCTTGCAGGATTTTGTAAAAATATTCTCGTCGTATTAAACGCAAACGGTTCTGTTACTGTTCAGGATGACGGACGCGGAATTCCTGTTGACATTCATTCTGAAGAAAAACGCAGCGCACTCGAAGTAGTAATGACGGTACTTCATGCAGGAGGAAAATTTGATAAGCAATCATACAAAGTTTCCGGCGGATTACATGGTGTCGGTGTTTCTGTTGTTAATGCGTTAAGCGAATGGCTCGAAGTGGAAGTAATGCGCGATGGCAAAACATATTTTCAGCGTTACCAAGCAGGAGACCCGCAGGCGCCGGTAAAATCAATTGGCATTGCGCCACGCGGAAAGACAGGAACAAAAGTTACTTTTTATCCCGACGGAACAATTTTTAAAAACCGCACGTACAAGTTTGATACAATAGCGGAACGATTGCGCGAACTTGCCTTTTTAAATCCTGAAGTAACTTTAGTTTTAAAAGAAGAAGCAACAGCGGAGGAAGAAACATTTCATTTCAAAGGCGGAATTGTCGAGTTCATAAAATATATTGATGAGACTCGTCCGTCACTGATGAAGAAACGCTTCTATGCAAAAGGAGAAGGCAAAGATGACAACGACCGCACGGTTGAAGTGGAAGTGGCGCTTCAATACAACAGCGGATACACAGAGAATGTTTTTTCGTATGTGAACAACATCAATACACACGAAGGAGGAACACATCAGGTAGGATTTCGCACTGCATTAACGCGCACGCTTAATTCATTTGCATCGAAAAATAATTTAGTAAAAGATTCCAAAATATCTTTGACCGGCGATGATTTTCGTGAAGGATTAACGGCTGTCATCAGCGTGAAAGTTCCAGAGCCGCAGTTTGAAGGACAGACAAAAACAAAACTCGGCAACAGCGAAATAAAAGGAATTGTAGAAAGTGTTCTCGGAGAACGACTCTCAACGTGGTTAGAAGAAAATCCATCCGACGGGAAAAATATAATTGAGAAATGTGTTCGCGCCGCAGAAGCACGAGAGGCTGCACGCAAAGCAAAAGACCTTGCACGGCGAAAAAATGCACTCGACGGCGGCGGACTTCCCGGCAAATTAGCGGACTGTTCCATCAATGACCCGGAACATTGTGAATTATATTTAGTAGAAGGAGATTCCGCGGGCGGCAGTGCAAAGCAAGGTCGCGACAGACGCTTTCAGGCGATATTACCACTAAAAGGAAAAATATTAAACGTTGAAAAAGCTCGTATGCACAAGATGCTTGAGAACGAAGAAATCCGCGCAATTTTTACTGCGCTCGGCACAGGACTTGGTGAAGATTTCAATGTAGAAAAGTTACGTTACAATAAAGTCATCATTATGTGCGACGCTGATGTTGATGGTTCACACATTCGTACTTTGATACTCACTTTGTTATTTCGCTATCTCAAACCGTTGGTTGAACTCGGACATATTTATATTGCACAACCGCCTTTGTATAAAATAAAAAAAGGCAAACAGGAACAATATGCGTATGATGACGATGAACGTGATGAAATTTTGAAGCGATTGAAGAGCGATAAAAAAGCGATTGTTGCAACGGAAGAAGAAGAGCAACTTGTCGCAGAAACAACAGAAGGAACCGTCTCGCGCGGAGGGATTGTCGTCTCGCGATACAAAGGGTTGGGAGAAATGACGCCCGAACAACTGTGGTCAACAACGATGAATCCGGAGAATCGTACAATTTTACAAGTCGCACTTGAAAATGCCGCCGATGCAGACCGTACGTTTTCTATTTTAATGGGAGATGAAGTTGAGCCGCGCCGCGATTTTATTGAAAAGAATGCAAAGTACGTCAGAAATCTGGATGTATAATGGAAAAAAAGAAAACATATATTCTGGCTCTTGATATTGACGATGCTAAATCAGAATTGGATTTTGAAATTGATTTCCAATTTTCTCTCTCCCCAGAAGAGCGATATGATATAATGGACGCAATGGTAAACGATGGATTAGAACAGGAAGAACGTAATGGATATAAAAACACTCCTGCAATCGTTGTTAGAACATAAAGTACAGTTTCTTGTTATTGGTGCGTGGGCGCTTCCGGCGTATGGTTATGAACGAATGACAAGAGATATTGATATTCTCATTAATCCAACAGATGAAAATATTCAAAATACTATGAAAGCATTGAAAAAAACTGGCTATGATATTGACGAGCTGGAATACAAAGAATTATTTAAGACAAAAAAAATACTTTTTCGTCAATATATTTTGCACACGGACATTCATCCATTTGCTACAGGAATTACATTTGAAGATGTATGGGAAAGTAAAGTCGAAACGACTATTAAAGGAATTAAAGTTTTCATTCCTTCTTTAGATGCTCTTATTCAAATGAAAAGTGCGGCGGGACGTGAAAAGGATAAACTTGACCTGTTATTTCTCCAAGAGGTTCAAAAGAGAAAAAACGACATAGCACAATGATAATCCTCGGCATTGACCCGGGCACACGTTTTACCGGCATAGGCATTATCGAAAAAACATCCCGCAATAACCGCATGGTATTCGCTGACGTAATAATTTTATCTCCTTCCGATGCGATGCCATTGCGTTTGAAGAAAATATTTGAATCACTTTCTGACGCAATAAAGAAATATACTCCTGATGAAATGGCAATTGAAACAATGTTCTATGGAAAAAATGCGCAGTCCGCAATGAAACTCGGACAAGCGCGCGGTGTTGCAATTCTCACTTCTGTTCTCAATAACATTCCGATTGCAGAATATTCGCCACGTGAAGTTAAAAAATCTGTCGTTGGTTACGGTGCGGCATCAAAGCAACAAGTGCAAACAATGGTGAAGACATTACTGAAAATGAAATCTGTGCCGAAACACTATGATGTAACCGACGCGCTTGCGGTCGCATTGTGTCATAGTTTTTCTCTCACTATTTTTCATTCATTGCACAACAAAACGGAAAACAAGCGTTATAAAAACTGGCGTGAATTTCTCAATGCACATCCCGAAAAAATCGCCTGACTATCGTAAGTAAATATGATTGCGCTTCTTCGTGGAAAAATAATTTATAAATCGCCGACAGAAATTGTCCTTGATGTCAATGGCATCGGCTACAGCGTACTGATTTCGCTTTCTACTTTTTCTGCATTGGAGGAAGCGGAAACGGAAATACAGTTATTTACACACCTTCACGTGCGCGAAGATGCAATGCTGCTCTACGGATTTGCAACAGAGAGCGAGCGAGAAATGTTTAAAATGTTGATTGGCATCTCCGGCATTGGTCCGAAAATGGCGCAGGGAATTCTTTCCGGAATGAGCGCGGACGAATTTCGCAATGCAATTCTTTCGGAAAATATTTCTTCGCTCACGGCAATTTCCGGTGTCGGGAAAAAAACAGCCGAACGATTGGTAATGGAATTGCGCGACAAGTTAGGAAAGATAGAAACAAGTTCACCAATCGCAATTTCAACACAATCATCAAGCATACGCAGTGAGGCGCTTCTTGCGTTGACATCGCTCGGATTTGCACGTTACGATGCAGAACAAGTAATTCGTAACATCATAAAAGAAACAGGAACAGAGCAACTTCCGCTTGAGGAAATTATACGGCGAGCGTTACGTTCTGCTGGAAAATAAAAAAACCTTCAAGGTTTCCAAAACCTTGAAGGTTTTTTTCGTTATTTCATCAGCAATAATTTCTTCGTTTCAGAAAATTCACCAACGGTGATGCGGTAGAAATACACTCCGCTTGTCAATCTGTTTGCATCGAACGTAACTTCGTGTGTGCCTGCTTCCATTGCTTCGTTGTTGAGCAACGTTGCTACTTCTCTTCCAAGAACATCAAAGACTTTCAATGACACCAACCCCAAGCCACTAACCGCAAACCGTATTGTTGTTGTGGGATTGAAGGGGTTGGGATAATTCTGTTGCAATGCAAATGCGGATGGAGTATTTGCAATAATACTTGTTTGTAATAAATTACTACTCTTGCCCGCAGAAGTATCTTCTCTCACTATGCCAACATCAGACGCTTTCTTCACTCCGCCCAAATACACTGCGTATGGATTTTTATTTTTCTTTCGTGTTACTTCTGCTATATCTATGCCATAGTTTGTTAAATCCATCGGCGCTGCAAAACCATTATTGATACGCCGTAGAATCTTTTCCACGAAGTCATTGAGGTTTGCGTATGCATCGGGATTCTTCACTCCCAACGTATCCCAATACGTCATCACACTGTCAAAATACTTTCCTACATCCGTGAGTTTGACGCCATAGAGATTTCTTCCGGCAAGTACAACGGCGGTATCAAGTATAAGGTTGCCGAAATCGGGTGGCGTAATCAAATAATTGCTCGCAAGTAAATTCAGATTGAATGCAACTCCTTGCTCGAGAGCAGTATTGTTATATTTTTTCTTGACTGATGGAGTAATTGCTTTGGCTAATTTTATCGTTTTCTTTCCTTCAATGCGCAGCGAATCAAGCGGACGCGCATTTCCTTGCGTATGAATGGCTGTGTATAATTGACCGAGTTCGTTGCCTTTGCTTGCTTCCTTATACACAACCCATGCATATTTCTTTGCAGCATTTTTATCAGTTTGAGGAATCCCAAGGAAGGGCGCGCCGACTTTCTTTACATTACTAATGTTCTTAAAAACATTCTCAATTGCCGTTGCAATGTTCGGCGGTGATTTGAGCGCTCCTTTTGAGTATTGTAATTTTACAGCCAAGGCAGATAAACTTGTATCAGCAGGGAAAGTGCGGTACTGATCTGAATGTCCAATCTTCGCAACAAATACATCATAACCACCATTATTCAACAATCTCCTTGCGCGGAAGGTGATGGTGGAACTGCTGAAATATCCTGTAACATAACTATTTCCGCTTGCATCAACCGCGATGCCATATCCTAAATCGTTGCTCGTTCCTCCTGCGCTTTTCGCCCGCATCACATTTCCGCTCGAGTCGTATTTCACTACAAAGATATCATCACTTCCACTATTCGTTAATGTAGTCGAGCCAAATGTGATGGTGGAACTGGAGAACCATCCTGTAACATAACTATTTCCGATTGCGTCAACGGCGATGCCGTATCCCTTATCCTCATTCGTTCCTCCTGCGCTTTTCGCCCACACCACATTCCCGCTTGCATCGTATTTCACAATATAGACATCATAATCTCCGCTATTCGTTAATGTAGTCGAACCAAATGTGATGGTGGAACTACCGAAAATTCCTGTTACATAACTATTTCCGTTTGCATCAACCGCGATGCTTTGTCCATAATCGTAATACGTTCCTCCTGCGCTTTTCACCCACACAACATTCCCGCTTGCATCGTATTTCACGATAAAGATATCACCACCTCCACTACTCGTTAATGTAGCCGTATCAAAGGTGATGGTGGGACTGTAGAAATATCCTGTTACATAACTATTTCCGTTTGCATCAACCGTGATGCTGTAACCTTCATCCAAACTCGTTCCGCTTGCGCTTTTCGCCCACACCACATTCCCGCTTGAGTCGTATTTCACAACAAAGATATCGCTATATACACCACTATTTGTTAATGTAGTCAAACCGAAGGTGATGGTGGAACTGTAGAAATATCCTGTTACATAACTATTTCCGTTTGCATCAACTGCGATGCTTCTTCCATAATCGTAATACGTTCCTTCAGCGCTTTTCGCCACACCACATTTCCGCTTGCATCGTATTTCACGACAAAGATATCACCATTTCCACTACTACTATTCGTTAATGTAGTCGAGCCAAAGGTGATAGTGGGACTGCCGAAAGATCCTGTTACATAACTATTTCCGTTTGCATCAACCGCGATGCTTTGTCCAAAATCGTTACTCGTTCCTCCTGCGCTTTTTGCCCACAGCCAATCGGGAGTTTGCGCAATTGAACCACTCGTTAAGCCAACAAGCAGAGCAAGGAATACAACCCACATTGTCATTCCCTTCCCGTATATAGCGGAATAAATATCAAACGGGATCCATTTTCTCTTTAAGGGAATGGATACCCGCTTTCGCGGGTAAGACAAATTGCTTACTTGTAGGACACTTCCAAAGTGTCCTACAAGTTGTAATGTCGTGGCAATAAAGTTTGTATTCTCTGCACAGTAACTATTCTTTTTCATAAAAATTCCTTTCGGAGAAATATAAATTGAGTAACTTTTTAAAAAACATGTAATTGGCAGTAGAACATTCTTTGCTGCCGTCAATAATTTTCCAATAGAGAGTTTCGGTTCGTTCTCTACCCTTGCCACAATGTAAAAATGGCGTTTTCAACGTGTTTGCCCTATTCCCAATTTTAGGAATGGTATCTTACAAACGTTTTGTCCTATTCCTAATTTTAGGAATGGTATCCTACAAACGTTTTGCCCTATTCCCAATTTTAGGAATGGTATCTTACAAACGTTTTGCCCTATTCCCAATTTTAGGAATGGCATCCTACAAACGTTTTGTCCTATTCCCAATTTTAGGAATGGTATCTTACAAACGTTTTGTCCTATTCCTAATTTTAGGAATGGTATCCTACAAACGTTTTGCCCTATTCCCAATTTTAGGAATG
>CAYHPL010000035.1:0-29619 GCA_964358705.1 uncultured Chitinophagales bacterium | reverse complement strand
GCATTCGTAAAACACGCATCCGCATTCGTAAAACACGCATCCGCATTCGTAAAACTCGCATCCGCATTTGTAAAACTCTCACCCGCATTCGTAAAACTCGCATCCGCATTTTAAAATCCCACATCCCATATCACACATCCCAAATCGCATATCCCACATCCCATATCTCACATCGCAAATCCCAAATCCCATATCTGTATATTCCACATCGCATATAAACAAAAAACCCGACTGCTTTCACAATCGGGTTCTTTCATTTTCAATGCAAAGATAAATTAATGTCGTCTGTCACGATTTCCACCGCCACCACCGCGTCTATCTCTATCGCCGCCGCCCCGTCTGTCACGGTCGCCGCCACTGCGTGGTTCACGTGGTTCGCGTGGTCTTTCCTGCGTTGGGTCATAGCCGGGAAGTGTTGCCTTGCGGCTTAAATTCAATCGTCCTTCACGGTCAATCTCCATCAACTTCACATCCCATTCATCGCCAACCTTCGCAAAATCAGAAAC
Source organism: uncultured Chitinophagales bacterium (assembly GCA_964358705.1). Taxonomy (GTDB): domain Bacteria; phylum Bacteroidota; class Ignavibacteria; order UBA10030; family F1-140-MAGs086; genus JBBTJF01. The sequence continues at coordinate 29,113 of CAYHPL010000035.1, read as the reverse complement.
CGCTTCAATACGGTTCAAATCCATCTGCGAAACGTGAACAAGTCCATCCTTACCGGGAAGAATTTCCACAAATGCGCCGAAATCCATCAACCGAACAACACGCCCGTGATAAATTTTCCCGACTTCAGGAACTTCCACAATACGCTGAATCATCAACAATGCTTTCGCGCCTGCTTCACCCGAAGTCGCCGCAATAATTACGCGACCATCATCTTCAATATTAATTTCCGCGCCGGATTTTGCAACAATATCCTTAATCACTTTTCCCTGCGGTCCGATAACAGCGCCAATCATTTCAATAGGAATTTGAATCGTGGTTAATCGCGGAGCATACATAGATAAATCACCGCGTGGATTCTCAATCGTTTCCGCCATTTTACCGAGTATATGAACACGTCCTTCGTGCGCCTGTGCAAGTGCGCGTTCAACAATATCAAACGTAATGCCCTGAATTTTTATATCCATCTGCAATGCAGTAATACCATCTGCTGTTCCTGCCACTTTAAAATCCATATCGCCGAGATGGTCTTCATTGCCAAGAATATCAGAGAGAATTGCAACGCTCTCCCCTTCTTTTATCAAACCCATAGCAATACCGGAAACAGGTTTTGGCATCGGAACACCGGCATCAAAAAGAGCAAGTGAACCGGCGCATACCGTTGCCATTGAAGAAGAGCCGTTTGATTCAAGTATATCTGAAACAACACGAATCGTATAGGGAAAATCCACATCAGAAGGAATGATATTTTTCAATGCGCGTTCTGCAAGATTTCCATGTCCGATTTCGCGGCGTCCGGTAAATCCAAGTCTGCCAACTTCTCCGACACTGAATGGCGGGAAATTGTAATGCAGCATAAATTTCTTGGTAATTTCTTCGTGTGAAAGTCCGTCGAGTATCTGCGCATCGAGTTTTGTTCCCAATGTTGCAGTGGTTAAACTCTGCGTTTCACCGCGTTGAAATAATGCTGAACCATGTGTACGCGGCAGCAATCCAATCTCCGAAGAAATAGGACGAATATCGCGAACACCACGTCCGTCAAGACGCTTGCCATCCGTCAGAATCATCTGACGCATTGCAGTGTATTCGATATTGCCAATGATTTCTTTCATTGCTTTTTCCTGTTCGGGAAATTGTTCTGCAAGTGCAGTAAATACATCATCGCGTATTTTTTCCATTGCGGCGCTACGGTCATCTTTGCTCAATACAGTTTTTGTCGCAGCAATGATTCGCGCTTCTGCAATAGATTTAACAGCAGTAGTCAAATCGTCTGCAAATGTTACCATTTGAAATTCTTTTTTCGGAATCCCGATTTCTTTACGCATTTCTTCCTGAAGCGCGCAAAGTTTTTTAATAGATTCGTGACCGAATTTGATAGCTTCAAGAACAACACTTTCGTGCACTTCCTTTGCTTCGCCTTCTACCATCAAAACAGAATCTGCTGTTCCGCCAAGTGTAATGTATAAATCACTTGCTTCTTGTTGCTTCATAGTCGGATTAATGACGAACTCTCCATTTACACGGGCAACATTCACTTCTGCAATAGGCGTATTAAATGGAATATTTGAGAGATAAATTGCTGCGCCTGCTGCAACTCCTCCGAGCACGTCGGGATTATTTTCCTGGTCAAATGAATAGACACTTACTATGACCTGTACTTCATTGCGATATCCTTCTGGAAACATCGGACGAATTGTTCTGTCAATAAGACGTGAAGTAAGCACTTCTGTTTCTGATGGCTTTCCTTCGCGTTTAAAAAATCCGCCGGGAATTTTTCCTGCTGCGGAAATTTTCTCGCGGTATTCTACCTGCAACGGGAAAAAATCCTGTCCTTCTTTTACTTCATTGGATGCGCATACTGTTGCGAGTACCATTGTATCTCCGTAACGCGCAATAACTGCACCGTTCGCTTGCTTTGCCAATTTTCCAGTCTCTAACGAAAATATTTTCCCGCCGAGTTCGATTTCTTTTCTTGTTATCATTCTTCTTTTGGTTGATTACCCTGTAAATAAATATATAATATGTTGAAGCATGAAATCTTCAACAAAAAGTTTGGAAACAATGTGCCTTGTGCAAGCACATTGTTTCGTGGATTACTTGCGTAAACCGAGTTCGTCAAGCAGCGTACGATACCGCGCAATATCTTTGCGTTGTAAATACGCAAGCAAACGACGACGCTTTCCTACCATCTTCAGCAAACCATACCGTGAGTGGTGGTCTTTTGAGTGTTCCTGCAAATGCGGTGTTAATTCCTGAATATGCGCAGTGAGAAGAGCAACCTGCACTTCTGCGCTGCCAACATCTTTCGATGTTTTTGCATACTTATTGATAATAGTCCGCTTTTGTTCTTGTGTAAGAGGCATAGTAATTATCCTTTCGTTCAATGTATGTTTGTAATTAAATGTAAACTCTCTTCTTTATCGTTGTGCAATTGCGCAACTAATTCCTCGGCAGTAGAGAATTTTTTCTCTGCACGCAAACGTTTCAGAAGTTGAATTGTTATTTCTTTTGTGTAAAAATCTTTGTCCGTATTAAAGAGATGCACTTCAAAGCTTTGGGTTCCATTTTCTGAAAATGTCGGATTTGTTCCGATATTCATCATTCCGTAATATGCCAAGCCGTCTATAATCGCACGGACGGTATAAACACCGCCGGCGGGAATTAATTTGTTCATTGCTCCAACTTTTATATTTGCAGTCGGAAATCCTATTGTCACTCCGCGTCCGTCTCCGTGAATAATTTCTCCGGAAAATGTATAAGCGCGTCCGAGAAATTTATTCGCTTGCGTAACATTACCATCGTCCAGCAAATGCCTTATTTTTGTACTGCTCACTTCGGTACCATCAGACATAACAGGAGAAACAATATGCACATCAAACTGAAATTCTTTTCCCATTGCCTGAAGTTCTTCTATTCCGGCTTTTCTATCGCGCCCGAACATGTGGTCGTATCCTTCCACAACTTCAGCAACGCGGAGATTTTTCACAATATATTTTTCGTAAAATTCCTTTGGTGATAATCGCGAAAAATCATACGTAAAATTTACCACCCATATAACATCCGGCAACCATTGACGAAATTGTTCCACTCGCTCATTTAACGTCGTTAATAAACGAATCGGTTTCTGTTGAATTACTTCCTTCGGATGTGGTTCAAACGTAACAAACACGCTTTTTGCATTTCTTTTTTGGGCGCGGGTAACTACTTCGCGAAATATTTGTTGATGTCCAAGATGTATTCCGTCGTATGTGCCAACTGTAACAACGGAATTTCCATTCAATGCAATGTCATCAAGTGTGCGGACAACAATCATTTACATTACCGATTTTTTAATGCGCGGAGTTGCGTATTGCTTTGCTAATGGCTCAAGTCCATCTACCGAAATTGCATTTGCAAGAGAAAAATTTCCTATTCGCGTGCGCGTCAAAGAACTAAGATACGCTCCGCAACCTAACATATTCCCAACATCATTCACTAATGAACGAATGTACGTTCCTTTTGAACACACAACACGAAATGCAACAGAAGGCAATTCAATATTCAGCATTTCAAAAACTGAAATTGAAATACTGCGCGGTTCTCTTTTAATTTCTTCGCCGTTACGCGCAAATTCGTACAGCGACTTTCCCTGATGCTTCAATGCAGAATACATTGGCGGTAGTTGTTCCTGCTGACCGAGAAATGTATGCATCACGCTGTGGATTTTCTCTTCACTGATTTCTTCGATGGAATGGCGCTCATAGACTTCTGTTTCTGCATCAAAAGATTTTGTACACGCGCCGAGTATCATTGTTCCGCGATACTCTTTTTCCATCAATTCAAATTCACTCACTAATTTAGTTTTTTTTTCTGTGCAGACAATCAATAACCCTTCTGCGCGCGGGTCTAATGTTCCTGTATGTCCAACTTTGCGCAAATTAAAAAGACAGCGAACTTTTTTCACAACGTTAAATGAAGTCCACTGCAACGGCTTATTGAGTAGAAAAATTTTTCCATCTTCATCGCAATAATATCCGGCATTGGAAAGCGCTTCAAGATTTTGGTGCATCTTCGTCGTGAATCTTCTTCAGTAATTCTTCAATGCGCATCATCTTATCTATCGAATCATCCAGAAAAAATTCAATAGTCGGAGTAAATTTTAACCGCATGTGTGAACCAATAATATGACGCACGTGCGCTTTCTGCTGTTCAAGCGCTTTTAATGTTTTCTGTTTTATTTCTTCAGAACCAAAAATACTGACAAAAATTTTTGCAAGTTTTAAATCTGGTGTCATCTGCACATCGGTTACCGTCGTAAATCCGATTGATGAATCGCTGAATTCTCTTGTAAGAAATTCACCGATTTCATCTTTCATTAGTGAAGAAACTTTTTCTGTACGAATTGACATCAGAGTGTGCGTTTAATCTCAACCATTTTAAATCCTTCAATCACATCGCCAACTTTCAAATCATTGTAGCCATCAAGCCCGATGCCGCACTCAAAACCGGATGCAACTTCGCGCACATCTTCTTTAAATCTCTTCAACGAAGAAATGCCGCCCTTAAATAATTCAATGCCATCGCGTATTAAACGAACTTTTGTACTGCGTGTTATATTTCCGTCGGCTACATAACATCCTGCAATTGTACCAACTTTCGGCACTTTGAACGTATCACGAATGTCAATCGTACACGTTATTTCTTCTTTCACATCAGGCGCAAGCATTCCTTCGAGCGCTTTCTTTACTTCTTCTATTGCATTGTAAATAATATTGTACAAGCGAATGTCCACTTTTTCTTTTGAAGCAAGATTGCGCGATGTGAGATTCGGACGGACGTTGAAACCTACAATAACAGCGCCGGATGCTGCCGCAAGCAATACGTCAGATTCAGTAATTGCACCAACGCCGCGATGCACAACATTGACGCGCACTTCAGCATTGGATAATTTCTGTAATGAATCCGACAATGCTTCAACTGAACCATCAACATCGCCCTTTACAAGCACATTCAAATCCTGAATTTGTCCTTCTTTAATTTGCGCAGAAATATCATCAAGTGTAACTACACGTCGCTGTCGGAAATCCTGTTCGCGTTTCAGTTGCGAGCGCAACAAACTTATATCGCGTGCGACGCGTTCTGATTCTACAACAATAAATTCATCTCCCGCCTGCGGAATACCATCAAAGCCGGTAATCTGCACAGGTTGCGAAGGTCCAACGGATTCTACACGGCGATTACGTTCATCGTACATTGAACGAATACGACCGCTGACATTACCGCAAATAAATGGCGAACCGATAAACAGAGTACCTTTTTGAATCAATACCGTTGCGACAGTTCCTTTGCCTTTATCAAGTTTTGCTTCTATAACTGCACCGCGCGCTAATCTATCAGGATTTGCGCGTAAATTCATTGTATCGGCTTCTAATAATATTTTTTCAAGAAGCACATCTACATTCTTTCCAAACTTTGCAGAAATTTCTGCGCATTGATATTTGCCTCCGTACTCTTCCACTAAAATATTACGTTTGGAAAGTTGCTGTCGGATTTTATCCGGATTAGCGCCCGGTTTATCAATTTTATTTATCGCAATAATAATAGATACATTTCCCGCCTGTGCGTGACTGATTGCTTCAAGTGTTTGCGGCATCACGCTGTCATCTGCAGCAACGACAAGAACGACTATATCTGTTAACTGCACACCACGCGCACGCATTGCCGTAAATGCTTCGTGTCCCGGTGTATCAAGAAATGTAATCTGGCGTTCGTCAGGAAGTGTAACTTCGTATGCGCCGATATGTTGTGTTATTCCTCCTGCTTCGCCTGCAACAACATTTGCGCTTCGGATAAAATCAAGAAGTGATGTTTTTCCGTGGTCAACGTGTCCCATTATCGTTACGACAGGAGCGCGCGATTTTAATGTCTCATTAGCATCAACAATATCTTCAAGACCATCAGCTGTATATTCTTTTTGAAATTCAAGAATTAAGCCAAACTCGTCAGCAAGCAATTCAATCATATCTTTTTCAAGACGCTGATTGATGGTAACCATTTTCCCATAACTGAAACAACGCTGAATTACTTCTGCGACATTTACACGCATCAGGTTTGCAAGCTCTGCAACAGAAACATATTCCGTTACACGAAGAAGAGTTTTCTCTCTCTGCGCTGATTCAATATCACGTTGTACGGCTTCTTCTCTTCTTTTCTCTTTTCGTTTCTTCGCTTGTTTTACTGCAGATTTCCAAGCAGTTTCTGCATCGGCGCTTGTTAAAGTCTGAACGATAACGCGGTCAACTTCCTGCTGGTCAATTACTAATTTTTTCTGCTTCTTCGTTTTTACTGCTTTTGATGCTAAATCTTCCTGTTGCGCAACTTTATTTTCTTTAACGCGCTTTTTCTTCTTTTTCTTTTTGTCAGCATCTCTTGCGGGAGTTACTGCGACAGGTGCACCTCCTTTGGGTTGTTGCTCCGGTGTTGGAGGTTTCTTTTTACCAAGCTCTATTTTACCAAGTAATGTAATTCCTTTTTTTTGCGAACGAACACGTTCAAGTCCTGTAACTAACTGCTCTTTTATTTTTTCTTTCTTTTTCTTATGACGAACTTCTTCAGCAGTAGGAGTTACAGTTTCGGGTTTCCCTTTAATGTCCTTTTCCCCACTCACTTCAATTGACGGCTCGGGAGTGTGAATTGCTTCCGCAACTGATTCAATTTCAGTCTTATGCTCAATTACACCGATTGTTATTGCATCTTGCGGCTGTGTTTCCGGAATTTCTTCAATTAAAGTTTTTGCTTCCACCTGTTGAACCTGTATTTCTATAACTTCAGGAGCAGAAACTTCTGTCGGCTTCTTTTCTACAACTACGGGTATCTCAACGGTTTCTTTTTTGGTGCGTTTCTTAAGAAGCGGTGCTGAAGGAGGTGAAACTTGTGTATGAGTTGGCTTGGAAATTACTGAAGATGTTGCTTTTTTTTCCTCGTATTTTTTTATAGCATCTTTTCGTTGCTCTTCCAAATCATGTTTTTTCTTTTCACGCTTTTCTTTTTCATCATGGTCTTTGCGGAAATGTGCATTTAATAATTGCACATGTTCTTCATCAAGCGAAGAACTGAGAGATTTTGCTATACCTCGTTCTTTGAGAAATGCAAGAATAGTGGTAAGTCCGACATTGAGCTCTTTTGCAACGGCGGTTATTTTTTTTGACGTCGAAGTTTGTACAGTTTCTGTCATGTAAATACGGGAGAAAACTCCGCGATATTATTCCTTCCCTTTTTCAAATGCTTTTAAAAGTTCTATTTCTTCCGTCGAAAGATTTTGTATTGCTTGTTGAATATTTTCATCTTCAACAACCGGAGTTACTACTTCTTCATCAACTTCAGCGCTGTCAAGTTCATCCTGAATTACCTCACGTATCTGGTCTATAATGTCGTCATCTAAACCGTCAATGGCAAGTAGTGTCATACGTTTTGCGTCCAATACATCACGTGCAGTTGTAAACCCGTTTTCTGTCAGTAATGTAAGTGCATCTTCACCCAATTCATCACGTAAATCCGTTAAGTCCATATCGTACACTTCATCCAGTGCATCGCGGACAAGATTGATTTCGTAATTCGTAAGTTTCGTTGCTAAGCGAATATTTTGTCCGCTTTTTCCAATTGCAAGAGATGCTTGGTCATTATCAATAAATACATTTGCTGTGCGTGAGTGCTTATTAAGCGAAATACTTTTTATTTTTGCGGGTGCAAGAGAACGAGCAATAAAAGTCTCCTCATCATCTGAGAATTGCACAACATCAATATTCTCATTACTCAGTTCGCGAACAATTGCATGAATGCGAACTCCTTTCATTCCCACACATGCTCCTACGGGGTCAATTCTGTCGTCATTGGAAATAACAGCAATTTTGGCTCGTTCACCGGGTTCACGTGCAACGGATTTTATTTCAATAACTCCATCAAATATTTCGGGGATTTCCATTGTAAATAATTTCGCTAAAAATTCCGGCGCTGAACGGGATACAATCACACGAGGAATACCGTTGTTGCGCTGTACTTCTTTAACTATTACGCGAATAGAAGACCCTTTTTTATATTTTTCGCGGGAAATTTGTTCTGTGCGCGGCAACATCAATTCATTTTTATTATGAAGAATATATACATCGCCGCCTCGCTGATGGTACACTTCTCCAACAATTACTTCTCCGACAAGATTTGCATATTCATTAAAAATAGAATCTTTTTCAAGGTCTTTAATGCGTCGGACAAGTTCCTGAAACGCCATTCGTATTGCGCGTCGTCCAAGTACTTTAACAAAATTTATTATCTCAACATAATCATCGCCGATATTCAATTCATCTTCGGATAATTTTTGTACCTGCGGAAGTGAAATTTCCTGCACAGGATTGACTACAGTTTCCACTACTTTCTTTTCGAGAAATATTTCAATTTCACCGCGCTCAATATTAACAACAACCTGCAAACTTGCATCCTCGCCATACTCTTTCTTTACCATTGAGGTAAAAATATCTTCGAGTATGCCGACGAGTATATCTCGGTCAATGTTTTTCGCTCTTACTAATGCATTACAAGCTTCTACTAATTCTGTATTCATACGGAATTTCTTTTAACAAGAGTAATTTTCTTCAAAAATTACTCTTGAATAAAAAATTAATAAATAATTTAAATCTTTGGAGTTCTATCAAATAAAGAATCCCGCACGCAGCGGGATTTCAAAAAGTGCGGGTAAATATAGATAATAGAATTGGGAAAATCAAAAACCGTGCCAACAATTGAGCCATTTTATTGAACTGAAATTACTATCATCGCAATATCATCCTGAAAATCTCCTCCGCAAAATTCTGCAACAGCATCTATTAGAATTTTTTGCAATTCCTGTGCTGATTTATTTCTGTTGCCAATCACTAATCCAACAACACGCTCTTTCCCGAATTCCCTTCCTTCATAATTTTTTGCCTGCGTTATTCCATCTGTGTAAAGGAGAATTTTGTCTCCCTGATACAATTGAACTTCCGCTCGCTGATAATTCCACTCCTGAAATACTCCGAATCCCGCTCCGCCTGCATCAAGAAATATCTGTTCACCGGAATGTCGCAAAATTATTGGAGGAGTATGTCCCGCATTTGTGTACGAAAGTTTCTTCGCATCGCCATCGAGAATGCTATAAAAAAACGTAATGGCTTTTCCGCCAGTAACATTTGTAGAAATAACACGATTTACTTTTTCGCACAATTCATCCGGTAATAATACTTCGGATGCAAACGCGCGAACTACTGCCTGCAAATTTGAAACAAGAAGTGCGGCAGGCATTCCGTGCATCACTGCATCTGCGACGCACAATCCTATTTTATTTCCCTGAAATTTTAAAACATCGTAGTAATCGCCTCCTACAATTTGCGCAGGCTGCCATGCACCGGAAATTTCAAAACCCGGAATTTGCGGTATATATTTTGGCAATAATCCTTGTTGAATATCTCGCGCCTTTGAGAGCTCTTGCCCATGGTCACGCAATTTGAAATTCTCAATTCCCACTGCAATTTGCGTTGCAACAGAATAAAGGAAATCTTTGTCTTCCGTATCAAAATCTTCTTTAGGAAGTTTATAACTGAGACTCAAAAATCCTAATAGTTCGCCTTTCTGTTTAAAAGGAATGAGTAATGCACTTCCTATTTTCCGAAGTTTTCTTCTTTCATCATCAGGGAAATCTTGCTTCGGTACATCAATCATTTTTTCAAGCAATTGTAATACTTTACTTTGTTGCTCGAATTTCAGCTTATCAAGCACTTCATCGGGAACGCCAATTTTCGCCCTTGCCCAAAACGATTTGTCGCGCGAGTTTTTTAGAAAAATTACCGTCGTGCGAATTTGCATTGTTAATACTAACTGTTCTGCAGTTTGCTGCAACATTTTTTGCAAATCATTTCCCTCTGAAATCTGATTGCTTATAATAGATAACGCTTTTGGATAATCAAATTTTTTTTTGAAAAATCTTCTGTCCACAAAACGTAAAACCCGCGTGCGAACTGGTAGTAGCACGGCGGCAATTGCAAGTGTAAAGAAAAATTTCAGAAATTCGCTATTAACTTCTGCGAAATTTGCGAGCCATGTACCCAAACCGCGCACGAGTGAAAAATACAACGCAACGGTAATGGAAGACACGACAGAATATACAATCGTCTTTTTGATGATAAGGTCAATATCCATCAAACGATATTTCAAAATTGCAAACGCAAAAGAAATCGGGATAAGCAGGAAAAATGCTTTTCCAATTTCATCGAAAATAACGGAGGAAAGATAGCCGCCGAAAAATTCTTCCAGCAATTCAAAAACAAGCAATGGAAGAAATACGCCAACAACGGCAAGAATTGTTCCCCACAATGGCCATCTCACTTGCCGCTTTTCCTCGATGCCGCTGTTTCTGTAACTTCTCCCCAACGCGACAAACGTTCCAATTGGATAAGAAATTAATAATAAAATTAAAAGAGCCTCAATAACCGGGCGAAATGTTGGAGAAATGTTGAATTTTCTGAAAAGAGAGACAGCAATAACGCTAAGTACGGGTAATACATAAATGATAGGAATGATATATTGATTTTCCTGTACAATTTTTCTTTCTTTTGGAAAAATCAACGAAAGATGAAATAATGTTGCTAAAAAAAACAGCCCGGAAATAATGAAAAAATCTCCGCGTGTTACTTCCCGAACAATGCTTACCGATGAAAGTCCTATTGCTGTTATTGAGTCTGCCTGCATTACAGTATCAAGAAAATACGATGTGGCAGCGACAAGGGACATAATATAAAACACTTGCGCTCTTCTGTCTTCGGGTTTTTGCCAGAAAACAAAAAAACCGATGACAAAAAATATTAATGCGACGGGAAGACTAATTTGTAAACTGACAATAATCTGTTTTGACTGAAGCGGCGGTTCAAGTACGAGCAAAACCGTCCACTGTTTTTTTCCGCGCTTCATTTGAAAGGAAAGCGTATCTCCTATTTTTACTTGTGCAGAAAGTGATTCAAGTTTTTCTGTCTCAGTGATGGAAATATTGTTGATTGTAATAATCTCATCTCCGCGTTTAATGCCGGAACGTTGCGCGGGACCACCAAGAAAAATTGTTTGAACAATTCCGTTACGCAAACCAAGGTAGCGAGGATTTATATTTTCGCGCTCCATCATACTCTTTACTGGGGTAAATTCTATTCCGACCCACCCAGTTTGCTCCCAAATTACAAAATGACTGATAAAAGAATATACTGCGCTTACAAGGAGAATTACAGTAATACTGAGTATGATGCCTTTTTTATATGAACGCTTCATTTTACTTAATTGTGGATATCAAGTTTTACTGTTGCGCTGATTGATACACCTTCCACGCAAGCAAAAGCCAGCCGGAAAGAAAACACACTCCACCAATTGGTGTAATTGCGCCTAACCATTGAATTCCGGTGAGACTCATCACGTACAAACTACCGGAAAAAATTACAATTCCGGAAATAAAAAGCCAGCCGACAATTGTAAATGATGATGAAGGGAATTGTACAATACACCACGCAACTGCAAAAAGCGCAAGAGAATGATAAAAGTGATATCGAACTCCAACTTCAAAAATATTGAATAAATTTTCTGGAAGTTTTGGTTTCAAAAGATGCGCCGCAAATGCACCAAGTGCAACTGCAACAAATGACAGCAACGAACCTGCTATAATAAATAAACGATGCATTGTATTTTAAGAGGTAACGTTCTCAGCAAAAGTATGCTCTGTGAACATATTTTTACAGAAAATAAAAAATCCCGACTCAGCATCGGGATTATAAAATGCGGGGCAGACGGGACTCGAACCCGCGGCCTCCTGCGTGACAGGCAGGCGCTCTAACCAAACTGAGCTACTACCCCCTCAGTGCAAAGAACTGTCTGCAATTTTTTGCGGGACAAATATACTAATCTTCTCCCATTGACAAAATAAAATTAAATGAAAAAATTTTCTTTCGTCATATTTTTTCTTTTTACTTTCCTAAAAATTCTCTGAAGCCATCTTTCTTTGAAAGTGTGCTGTAATACGATTCAATCCGCTTCACATAGTTCAGTGTTTCTGTGTGTCTCCATTTTTGAACTTGCGGTGCAATTGTTGCTATATTTTGCCACAACGTGTGTTCTAAATTTTCCGCTTTTGCTTTTTTTTGGGCATTGGAAATAGTTACTCTGCCAGCATTATAACTTGCAAAAACAAATTTCAGTTTTTCTTCACTTGCCATTTCCGGCTCCCATGATTTCCATAGTTGTCTGTCGTACAAAATTCCTGCGGCAATATTCCATTGCGGGTCATCAATTTTTTGCATTTCAGGAAGAGCGGATTGAATATCTTTATACGTTGCTGGCATCAATTGCATAATACCGACTGCGCCAACCCAACTTTTTGCATCAGGCGATAAATTACTTTCCGCAATTCCCTGCGCTTTAAAAACATGCCAATCAAATCCGATACCGAAAAATCGTTTTGAATATTTTCTGAAATAATCATCGTAGCGTTTCGCCCCTTCAAAATTCTGACAGAAAATTTTGGACGAACTCGCAAGCAAAATTATTCCAATAAAAAAAATAATCCGTTTCAATTAAGCGCTCCGCCAATGATTATTGCAATGGAAATAAAAATTGCCGCAACAAAAATTGCAACGGCAACATTTCCGTGTTTCAATTCATCGGCAAAATCTACTTTTGGCGTCAACAAATCAAAAATGCGATAGGAAGCGTACATCAATACAACACCCAGCGCAGCGTACATAAAATTAATTGCTATTATTGTCCATTCCATAATTTATTTTCTACTAAATTTAAAATCAAAATTACTTGTCAGAAAGTTTTAACTCCTTCTTCATTTCTTTTATTTCATTATTCGTCAGCAATCTCCACGTTCCTGATGATACATTTCCTATTGTTAAAAATAAAATTCCGGTGCGTATTAAACGCAACGTCGGATATCCGAGTGATGCGGTCATTTTTCTCACCTGACGATTGCGGCCTTCGTAAATTATTATTTTTAACCAACTCGTCGGAATACTTTTTCTGTAACGAATTGGAACTGAGCGCTCAGGAAATTTCAGTTCATCTTGTACTAATTCCACCAAAGCAGGAAGCGTTTTTTCCCCTTCAATCATTACGCCTTTTCGTAATTTTTGAATTGATTCCTCTGTGGGAATATTTTCTACCTGTGCAAAATATGTTCTCTCGTGCATAAATTCCGGTGCGATTAAGCGATGATGAAATTCACCATCATCTGTTAGCAAAAGCAAGCCCTCACTGTCATAATCCAGTCTTCCCACTGAATAAACATTCTTCGGAAATCCAAATTCTGCAAGCGTGTGCTTTCCCTCTGCAGGAGTAAACTGGCATAAAACATTATACGGTTTATTGAAGAGAATATATTTTTTCACGGTAGGAAAACAGAAAAAATATTTTGTGTGTTTTTTTGATTTAATTACTAAATCAAAAATTTGCCGTTTGCCATAATTTGTTCGTCATCCACCCAAATATTAAACTGTGTTCCAACAACGTCAATATGCGTTGAAGAAACCCAATCCGCGCCGGTGTATTCAGAATACGGATGACCAAAGGCAAGATGAATACCGGGAAATTTTTCATCCTGCAAAATATGTCCAATAATTTGTTTTACTGCTATATTCGTCCCTATTGCGAATTCGCCAACACGGTCACTGTTTTCATCCGTATGGCAATATTCCCATAATTCATTTTCTAGTTCTTTGTTGCTGCAAAAAATTTCTTTCATTCTGCTGTCTTTTATCTCAACAATGCAGGGAGAATTTTTCAAGTTGCCATATTTTTTACAAAGATAATCGCCAACTACGCCATCAATAATAAATGTTCCGCTTACATTATACGGCGCAGTGAATACTTCTCCTCCGGGAAGGTTTCCCCATTTTTCAGGTGAAATAAGTCCGCTCGTTTTGAACCAACGTAACTTCGGTGAAAATTCTCCTTCAATCGTTGTTCCTTTTTCTGAAGTGGCTCTAATGTACTTCGCTTTTGAAACCAATGAATGGACTTTCGAACTCAACTCATCTACTTTCAGAAAATCTGCGCGCATTCCTTCGAGCATAATTTGCTTATTGATGTTTACCATGTGTCCGTGTCGAATATGGTTTTTTGAAACAACACTCGTCATTTCCATTCTGGATTTAAGTTCTCCTTCGTACGCTTGCGCGCAAAAAATACTCACTTGACTTGTTGCCAATTCATTAAGCACTTCTATTGGCATTCCTGTCATTGGGCGCGTCGCGAAATCTTCAAGGATAAATGTGGAACAGGGAGAATTTATTTTTTCTACTTCATGTAGTAAACTTGCTCCTATTTCTTTGCTTTCTTCATCGGTGATAATTGTAATTTTTTCACTTGGAGAAAGTTTCAGGCACGTATGAAGCGCGTTATATGCACCTTCAAGCAGAGATTCTTCGAACGGAACAGAATACAGAGAGTGTTGTGAATAGGAATTCATTTATAGAAAAAATAGTACTATTGTTTTTAAAAAGTTAACTGTTAATTGTGAAATAGCAAAAATGGGAATTGATAAGCAACTACAAACCAAGTTCTGTTTCAGCAACAATGTAATCTACTACGGCTTTTACGTCGTTTGTTTTTTCAAAGACTTCAAGTTGCCTGTCTGCACCCGTTCCCATTTCGAGCATACGATAAACATAATTTATTTCCTGACGGCTTCCTAATTCATCCACAACATCGTCAACAAAATGCAGTAATTCAAAGATTAAATCGCGTGCGGGCACTTCTTCTTGCTTGCCAAAATCTATCAGTTTCCCCTTCATTCCATAACGCGATGCTCTCCATTTATTTTCCATCAGCAATGCGCGGCGATATAAACGGAATCCCATATTCATTGAATACAGTTTATACAATTTTGCAACAATTGCCTGAATCAGTGCGACAAGCGCAATAGTTTCATCCGCGCGCATTTGCGCGTCACAGACGCGAAATTCCAACGTCGTAAAAAACGGATGCGGACGAATATCCCACCAGATTTTCTTTCCGTTATCAATGCAATTTGTTTTAATCAGAAGTTTGATAAAATTATCATACTCTGACCAACTTTGAAAATAATCGGGAATATTTGTGCGCGGAAATTTATCAAAAACTTTGCAGCGATAGGATTTCAACCCTGTATTGTAGCCCAACCAGAAAGGAGAATTTGTAGAGAGTGCAAGTAAATGCGGAAGAAAATATCGTGCGGCATTCATCAGATGAATCATTGTATCGCGGTTTTCAACACCAACATGCACGTGTAATCCGAAAATCAAATTTGCGCGGGCAACTGTTTGTAAATCTTCGACAATTACTTTGTACCGCTCGTGCGGATAAATTTCCTGCAAACGCCAATCGCCAAAGGGATGAGTACCTGCAGATGCAAGCAGCAATCCGTTTTGTTTTGCAAGCGAAAGCATTTCACGACGCAACTGACAAACCTGTTCGCGTGCTTCTTTTACATCCTTGCAAACATCTGTACCAACTTCAATAACAGACTGGTGCATTTCAGGTTTAATTTTTTCCTGTAAACGTTTTTGCCCCTGCTCTATCACTTCGCTGTGAATGTGTGAACGCAAATCGCGTGTGGTTGGGTCTATTGTTTGAAATTCTTCTTCGACTCCTAATGTAAAACTGGGCTTCATAATGTTGGACGTATTGCGTATGTGTTAAAAAAGAAAACACGGAGAAAATTATTTTTTCCTCCGTGTTTTTTTAATAGGGAAATAGTTATTTTTTTGCTTTCTTTGCAGCGGATTTAGCTGTTTTTTTTTCAACTGCTGTTGGTAATTCTGCACCAGCGAGAAATTTTGACCAATGATATTCGGAGATAACACTGCCATTATTTGCCAATGCTTTTTCAATACAGAAGTTGGCAATATTTTCTATGAACCATTCATAATTTTCCTCGCCGACAGAAAATAAATCGGCATCGGGAGCAGGATTTAGAAAATCAATTGCATACGGTATCCCGTTTTGAACCGCAAATTCTACGGTATTCATTTCATAACCAAGTGTCTGGCAAATAATTCTGCAATCTTTCTCCACTCGTTGAACCATTTCAGCAGGAATCGGTTCGCCGTCTTTCACGTAACGAAGATGATGAGGTTGTTTTGGGTCGTAGCGCATTATGCGAACATTTTCCTTTCCGATTACGTAGCAACGATAATAATCATCGAATTCAATACCTTCCTGCAACGTCATACACAAATCTCCCGTCTGGTTGTAACTCCAGAAAAATTCTTCCGGATTGTGAACTTTATATACATGTTTCCATCCGCCGCCCGAGTATGGTTTTAGAAATGCAGGAAATCCGATGTATTCAAATACTGCATCCCAATTCATTGGGAAAACAAGATTGCGCATTGATTGTGATGTTGTTGTAGGCGGATGCTGATTATGCGGAAGTAAAACTGTGCGTGGAATTGCGACACCAAGTTTTGACATCAACGCATAATTAAAAAATTTATCATCAGCAGTCCACCAAAATGGATTATTGATAACATACGTTCCTGTAAGCACAGCATTTTTTAAAAATCCGCGATAGTATGGAATGTCCTGTGAAATACGGTCAAGAATTACTGCGTAATCAGATGGGTGCGCCATTCTCGTTTCACCTATTTTTACTGCTTCAGCAACTACGCCTTCAACATTTTTTTCGTTAATGCGTTCTATAAATTTCCATGGAAAAGTATCTTCCATTCCAAAAAGTATTCCGATTTTTTTCATAGTCGTGTGTGTTTGTAAGTTGATTTCCTGTTGTTCGTTAATATGTAAAATTAAAAAAAATTTGTCGTGAAAAAATTTGAGTGGTATCATTACAAGGTACCGGAGTGATACGATATTTTTCTGTTTAAATGTAAAAAAGACTATCCGAGATATTTCCGAACCATTGCCTGCCACCAATGCCAATCGTGTCCTGTTCCATCGCGCCAAATATCAAGCCAATATGGAATATTTTTACTTTCCATTTCTCTTGAAAGCTGCACATTTGCAGCGAGACACATATCATTTTCACCAGTACCAAAGATAAATTTTATCTTCTCTCTGAATAATTTTAATATCTCTTCATCCTCAAGATTCGGAAGAAAATCTGCAGGGCAATTGTAATAACAATTGTCATCATAGTAGCCATAGACAAAGGGCTTTATATCAAATGAACCGCCGAGAGCAATAGAACCTGTTATCAATTGAGGATGTCGCATTGCAAAATTCACACTGTGATATCCACCGAAACTACATCCGTGAACAATCAATTCTTCAGAAGGATTTATTGATTTAATGAACGGCAATACTTCATTCGTGATGTACTCATCATAATCAATATGCCGCAACGGGCGCTCACTCGGATGCACATCATAATTATACCAACTTTCAGCATCAATGCTATCAACACAAAATGCCTGCAACTCTCCGCTTTCGTATTTATAATCAATTGTTGCTATCATTTCCCTGTCCTCATATTCATAAAATTTCCCTCTGGATGTTGGAAATACCAGCAACGGAGTGCCGCTGTGTCCAAATACCAGTAATTCCATTTCTTTCTTTAAAGCAGGACTATACCATTTATGATATTCTCGATTCATTTTTTTAACCCTCCGATGGTCAATTTTTCGGCGGGAAAGATACCTTTTTGTGAAATGAAAACCAAAAATGGCTTCAAGAAGAAACAAAATGTTATTAAAAATATCAGTTTCCTATCCGAGTGAACCGAAATCTTTTTCGTTATGCTTTATTTCCACTATATTTTTCCCCGATTTTTATCACGTTAGTTTAGTTTTTTTATGAGGTCAAGTCCCGTACAACAATACAGAGCAAAACCCCGCCAGGTCCGGAAGGAAGCAACGGTATGTTCGTCCGATTGTGTGATATGGGGTAGCTTGACCTCTTTTATTTCGTTTTCTAACTGCAGATTAATCCTTCTCATTGCGATTGCGTGCAATTTCTCCATCGTTTTCCCACAACATACAAATTCAATCGTCGTAGGCGGCGGGCTGGGATTGACAGTTGTTGATGCGCCTTACATCGAAGTAAAAAATCCTGGATTGAGTGTTCATTTTTATGCAGATATCCCAATGTTGAAATATTTGTTTTTTACTTCTTCTCTGCATTACTGGAGCGTTACAAAAACAAAAGTGCGCGGAATTTCTACCACAGGAAAACTCAGAAATTTTGAATTCACATTACTCGGATTAAAAGCAAAATTTCCCGTGCTCAATTTTCGTCCGTTGATGTATGGAGGCATAAGTTTTAATCAACTTCTTGATGGTTACAATGAACAAACAGCGCGTCTTGCATTCGATTATGGATTCGGCGTTGAATATTATTTTACTCCAAAATTCCTTATTCGCGGCAATATTCATAGTCAGGCAATTACAAGCGGAATAAATTTCGACCGTCCTTTTAATGATAGCGCAGGTTCAATTTCCTATTCCTTTAATATTGCAACAGTTCTCGACTAATTTTTTTAAAAAATAAATTCAGCCAATGCCATCGTATCAAACCCTCCTCTATGATGTTGCAGACGAAGTCTGTGTAATTACTCTCAACCGTCCGGAAGTTTTTAACGCTTTTAATGAAGCGATGAAAAAAGAAATGAATGATGCTTTAAAAGAAGCAGAGAAAGATATTGCAATCCGTTGTGTGGTAATACGCGGTGCGGGAGAAAAAGCATTTTGTTCAGGTCAGGATTTAAAAGAACATTCAGGGCAAAAACGTTCTCTCAAAGAATCACTGGAAAAAAGTTACAATCCGATGATAAAAAAAATCCGTACAATAGAAAAGCCAGTACTTGCAATGCTCAATGGCGTTGCAGCAGGCGCGGGATGTTCGCTTGCGCTTGCATGCGATATGCGGATTATGTCATCAACTGCAAAACTCATTGAAGTATTTATTCGCATCGCACTTGTTCCGGATTCCGGTTCGCATTGGTTTCTCCCCCGTTTAGTCGGAATGGCAAAAGCATTTGAGTATATGACGACGGGAAGAGATATTTCTGCTGAGGAAGCAGAGCGTGTCGGATTAGTAAATAAAGTTGTTGCGCATGAATTACTTGAGACAGAAACGATGAAACTTGCGCGACAGTTTGCACAAGCACCAACAAAAACTATCGGACTGATCAAACGCACGCTGAATAAATCCCTCACAAGTACATTAGATGAATTGCTTGACTATGAAGCAATCATTCAGCAAACTGCAAGTGAAACACACGACCACAAAGAAGGCATCAACGCATTTATAGAAAAGCGTGCGGCAAAATTTGAAGGGAAGTAACGTATTTGTTTCTATAACAATGCTATCTTTAGTTCATTCTATTCTCTCTGATTTCGCTAACTTCCTCATGCGAAGTATATGTATTTTCTTGTTGCTCTCTTCTTTCTATCCGTTTCAATTATGGGGACAATATATGAGTCAGCTCCCCATAGATTCAACCAGTTTAAAATCAGAATACTCTCTGGATAGCTGGACTATTGAAGAGGGATTTCCTGCATTTTCTATTAGCGGAATTGCCCAATCTAAAAGCGGGTATATTTGGTTAGCAACAAACGAAGGAGTAATACGATTTGATGGAATACAATTCACAAAAATAAAAAATCATTCCCATGAAGATATTTCTACTGACATCGTGAAAATGGTACAACACAAAGATGGAAAATTGTGGTTATGTATGTACGATGGTAGTCTTGTATTATTTACTCCCGATTCCTTAGGTGGAGTTTTTACTTACCATCCCTTGCCTCAAAAAGAATTTAACAGCGATATATCAAATATATTTTTTGATTGCAAAAATAATATGTGGATAGTGCGTGAATCCAAACTATATTTTTTAACTTCCACATACAGTAATAATAGTACACCACAATTAATTGATTCATCAAAAGGTTGCTATGGAGAAATAGTAAATTCTGTTTTTGAAGATAGCAGCAATGCAATCTTCGTTTCAACTTCTATGAAACCCGTTAATTTATTTTATAAACAACCGATTGGCTTCCTGAATATTAAGCGTAACAGAGACACTCATTTTACACAAGTCATTAATTCAATTTCGATTCACAGCATTTTACAAACAAGTAAAAATTCACACATGCTTGGTTCAAATCTTGGATTATTTGTGCTTTCTTCGGAAAAAATTGTTCCATATTTCGTGAAGCAAAAAAACAGCACATTCAATATTAAATCAATAATTCAGGATTCAGAGAAGAAAATTTGGTTTGGGTCAGAAGAAAATGGTCTTTATCAAATTGCTGATGGAACATTGCGCAGATTTTCTCTAAAAGAGGGGCTATCAAGTAATCGGGTAATATCATTGTTTGTAGATAGAGAAAATAGTATTTGGATAGGCACTCGCGGAGGCGGGTTAAACAGATTAAAGCGAAAAAAAGTATCAACTTACACAAAAGAAAATGGTTTGCCGGAAAATAATATTGCATCTGTTTTTGAGGACAGCAAAAAAACTCTTTGGGTTGGCACAAAAACCGGTGGCATTAGTCATTTAGTCAATCAAAAATGGACAACCTTTTCTACTAGGAATGGTCTTGCGGGAAATTTAGTTCGCGCAATCATTGAAGATGAAAAGCATACAATGTGGCTTGGCACTGATAATGGAATCTCTCACTATCAAAATAATATTTTTCATAATTACAATAATCTCAACGAATTACTGAATAATCAGATTCGCGTTCTCTACAAAAGTAAAAAAAATAACTTACTTTGGGCTGGAAAATCAACATCTGGTTTCAGCAAATTTATTCCTAAAAATAATCCCGCTTTCATTAATTACGTAGCCCAATTCAACGCTGTAAATACTAACACAATAAGAGGAATAATAGAAAATTCATCCGGAGATATTTGGATAGCAACACGCGGTGGATTGCAATTTTTAAAAAAGGACTCTCTGCAACTGTTTACGAGTGAAAACGGTTTGCCCAATAACGATATTATGTCGCTCTATTCTGATTCCAATAATACACTTTGGATTGGTACTTATAATGGCGGACTTTCCCATTTTAAAAACAATACATTTCATAATTATACTACAAAGAACGGATTATTCGATAACGTCATCTACCACATTCTTGAAGATGATTTTGGAAATTTGTGGTTCGGCTGCAACAAAGGTATTTTTACTATTCCTAAAAAACAATTTGATGAATTTGATGAGAGAAAAATTCCCGCACTAACTCCTGTCTCGTATGGAATTTCTGATGGAATGCTTTCGGTGGAATGTAACGGAGGTTCGCAACCAAGTTGCTGGAAAGGACACGATGGAAAACTGTACTTCGCAACAATGGGAGGCGTTGCAATTGTTGACCCGAAAAATATTACTAAAAACTCTCTCCCCCCTCCCGTTGCAATTGAAAAAATTATTGTCAACGACGATACACTTTCCTTTGCATCTTCGCACGAATTAAGCGCGGGTAAGAAAAAACTTGAATTTCATTACACTGCATTAAGTCTTCTTGCGCCGGAAAAGAATCAATTCAAATATAAATTGGATGGATTCGATGAAAACTGGATAAATGCCGGCACACGCAGAAAAGCATATTATACTAATATTCCTGCCGGTGAATATACATTCCGCGTCATTGCGTGCAATAACGATGGCGTGTGGAATGAGCAAGGCGCTTCAATGAATATTACAATTCCTTCGCACTGGTGGGAAATTATCTGGATACAAATCGGCGCATTTCTTCTTTTGGGATTTGGTGTGTATGTGTTATTTCAAAGCCGCATTTCCTATATTCAAAAAGCAGAAGCGCACAAAACAGAAATCAATAGACAACTTGCAGAACTGGAAATGAAAGCGCTCCGCGCTCAAATGAATCCCCATTTCATTTTCAATTGCCTTAATTCTATTCAGGGATGCATTCTTGCTAAAGAAACAGAGAATGCATACAGTTATCTTTCTAAATTCGCAAAACTGCTGCGAATGATATTAGAAAATTCCGAAGAAACATTTATTCCGTTGGAAAGCGAACTCAATATGCTGAAACTCTATCTCGAACTCGAAGCGCTTTCGTATGAGCATGCATTTTCGTATTCCATTATTATTGACCCGCATCTCAATATGTACGATATGATTGTTCCGACAATGATTATTCAGCCCTACGTAGAAAATGCTATCTGGCACGGATTGGTATATAAAAAAGGCGAGCGGAAATTAACGGTGAAAATAAAAAAGCAGAATGAATCGTTAATCTGCTGGGTAGAAGATACCGGCGTGGGAAGAGAGCGCGCAAACGAACTCGAATCCGTTTATAATACAAAACGAAAATCGCGTGGAATGAAAATTACGAAAGAGCGTATGAATATTATCCAGAGAATTACCGGACAGGAAACACTCGTCAACGTTATTGATTTGTACGACACGCACAAAAACGCCGCAGGTACACGTGTAGAAATCAAATTGCCCGTTATCAGTGCATAACAAAATTTATAAATTGAAAATGTATTATGCTCCGTACCATCCTCATAGATGACCAAAAGAAAAGCCGCCGCGTGCTTGAAGAACTATTGCGCACATATTTTCCGCAAGTGGAAATTATCGCAATGGCAGAATCGGCGGAAGAAGGGTTGAAATTTATCAAAGAACTCAAGCCCGCGCTTATTTTTCTGGATATAGAAATGCCGTATCAATCGGGATTCGATATGCTACAGCAGTGCGAGCAGATTGATTTCGATATCATATTCGTAACTGCGCACGACCAATACGCCATCAAAGCATTCAAATTCAGCGCACTTGATTATCTACTGAAGCCCGTTGACATTGAAGAACTTCGCAATGCTATTCAGAAAGTAGAACAGAAACAGCAACAGCGCAGCAAAACTTCCATCACAACACAACTTGATTCACTCTACGCATACCTCAACAGTGCACAAAGTACATCGAAGCGCATTGGCTTAACAACGCTTGATGGATTGGTATTTGTAGAGACGAGCGATATTGTGCGCATCGAAGCGGAGAATAATTGTTCTATTGTCTATTTCAGTAAAGGTGCGAAAACATTTACGCTGAAACCACTAAAAGAATTTGAACACATATTGAAAGAAATGAATTTTCTTCGTGTGCATAAGTCGCATTGCATCAATCTCGGCTTTATCAAACAAATTACTCGCTCCACACCCGCAACGGTGATAATGACAGATGGGACAAAAATAATTATCTCGCGTTTGGTAAAAGAAGAACTGATGAAACACATTGCGGTTGTCTGAGTTGCTCAATATTTTCAGAGAGTAGAAAAGCCGTTCTTACAATCAACGGACGGCTTTTTTGTTAATTTTTAAAATAATGCAAAATGATGCATTTATGTAGTTCACACGCTGAAAACGTATGTTCACAAGGAATTTCAATTTCTGAAATGAGAGAATTATATATCGCGATACATTATTTTTTTCGTACAGAAAAATGATGGAATAATTTTTTGCAAACTCCACATCACTATTGATATTATTACATAGTATTGATGTACTATAAAATAATATCCTGCTCAATCCCACCAAAAATACTCCATTTTTCACTTTTCACTTTTAATTTCTTATGTAGTTCACACGCTTAAAACGTACGTTCACACGGTTTTAACGTATGTTCACACCAAAGTTGTAATTTTTTATTGATTTAGTGGCAATGCGCGTTGTATATTTTGCCCGAGTTTTTTGAAAGAAGAAGTTCTTGACTATACAAAAATTCTGACGTATATTATTGCCGAAATTATAATACTAAATAATTATTTAATTTTTTACATCCCCCAACATTGTAAGAATATGATATTGCATAAAATGGAAGCAAAATATTATTCAATAGTCGTGATAGCATTACTTCTTTATTGTATAACTGGCTTATTTGTAACAAAAATATTTGCCCAAAATTTAATGAATAAAGATATGAATACTTGCTTAGTCAATTGGTCTGATTTAGTACAAATCACATCGGACTCAGCGAATTCTTTCACCTTAAATCAAAGTGTAGTCAGTTATGATTCGATGGTCTTTTGTATTTGGAAGAGCGGAATTGCAGATACAAGTCTCTATGCTCTAAGTTATGACAATGGTGAGCATTGGACGGCACCCTTCCGAATGTATTTACCTACAGTATCACACTACCGGGTAGTATCATATGGCACTCATATTTACATAGTATTTAATCACGGAGGGTTTCCTGATCCGGAAATGGTTTATTTTAGTCATAGCTCTAATTTCGGACTTTCGTGGGACTCAACACGCATTTTATTCCCCAAGCGAATGTTATGCTTTGCACATAAGGATAACATGTTATTTATAAATTTTATTGATTCAACCGGCACATCGAGAACAGCGGTAAGTTTAAATTACGGCAGAACGTGGAATGTTAAGGGACCAGCACCTTCTTTTTACGACATGATTGCAACTTCGTATGGATTATGTGGAGTATATACTGAAGTTGTAAACAGTGCTCAAGAAATAGTATATCGTAGAAGTGGAAATTTCGGCACATCGTGGGAAAATCCGGAAACACTTTCTACGATAGACAATATTACGGGTCAACTGCCTTCGATAGCGGCAGACAGCAATAATAATATTTATGTTGATTGGATGGATGGAAAATATGGGGGAACATGGGGGGGAACACTGCTATTTCGAAAAGGAATGAATAACGGAACGATTTGGTTGCCCGAAAAAAGATTGACGGTAGAACCAATTTGTGTATTCTCAGACATTGCCGTTTACAAAAACACCATACAGATAGTTTGGGATAGCTATGAATATCCAGATTCAGAATATTGCTATTTTTCATTGAGCAATGACCTTGGTGAATCATGGTGTATGCCTCAAAAATTTTCTACATCAATGCCAGTAGATGGTGGCGGCCATCCTGATATTACTGTTGGGAACTATTCACATATTGTTTGGTGGAGAAATTATTCAAACCCAGAAATATTTTATAGAAGAGCAGAGGTGGGACAAACAGGGATAATCAACAATATAGAGGTAAATCCATCAATCACAGTGTTTCCTGCATTTCCCAATCCATTTAACTCAACTATAAATATTACATTTAAAATCAATGAGCGTAAAACCATATCAGTAAAAATATATGATGTTTTGGGACGGGTTACGAAAGAACTCGCTAATGATGAATATTTTTCCGGATATTTTTCTGTCTATTGGGATGGTACTGACAATTCCAATACTACAGTTGCGAGTGGAATTTATTTTGTGCAAGTTTCTTCGGATAATCGAAGATATTATCAGTCCATTATATTAACTCATTAAGAAAGGCAATTATTATGCGCTATTTATTATATTATAAAGTGATGATTACATTTATTTGTGTATGTGATATTACTTTTAGTCAATCTACGCATCAGTGGACATTCACTGATGGTCCTTATTATGCTCGTACTATTCTAGATATTTCTGTTGGTATGAATGAGCACTCTCCGGTTGTTTATGCCGTAAATTTCGATGGTAAATCCGTAATAAAATCTATAGATGGTTGCAATTCATGGAGCACTATTTTAAGCGACCCTTTTCCATTATGTGTAGCCGCGAATCCAAATAATCCTGACATAGTTTATGTCAGTACAGATTATGGCGTAAAAAAAAGTACTGATGGAGGAACCTCGTGGGACTTAGTTCTTCCAAATAAACATTTTAGAAAGATTACAGTATCATTTTCAAATCCCAATTTTATTGTTGCAGCAATTAACGAACCTGACGAATTTGGAATATATTTCTCATCCGATGCTGGGACGAGCTGGGTAATTGGTGGATTAGGAATTAATAAGCCTTTTGTAGTAAGTGACATTATTATAGATAAATTTATACCATCCAGAATATATATAAGTGGATTCGGTCAAAGTTTTAGTCAAGATTTGTACGGGAGTATTTGGAGATCAGATGATGCTGGGGAAAATTTTTCAGAAATACTAAACAATGTACGAGAATTTGAAATTGGCGCTATTACTATTTCTCCATCTGATAACAATATAATATATGCTGGTACGAAATCAGAGTATCTCTATGGCTTCCCATCATTCGAGATTGGAAAGCAATTAAAACCAACATTGCCTTGTCTGTATAAATCAACTAACAAGGGAGATACATGGGAAGTAATTAATACTTTTGAACATTATTCGTCTGATATTGTTATTTCGCCGCAAGATGAAAATGTTATTATCGTTTGTGATGAAAAAGGAATTTATAGAACTACAGACGCTGGAAATCACTGGCAGGATATAGGAATTGGATTGGGTGGAAAATATGCTTTATCACTAAATATAGCAGAGTATAACGGGAATAATGTATTAATCGCAGGCACACAAAAAGCATTGTATAAAAGCTACGATTATGGTAGTAACTGGTTTGGAGCATCAAAAGGTATTTTTGTTCTTCCTACGCAATTTGTTGATGTTTACAATGGAACGATAATATCAGGTACATCTACGGTTACATTTGATGGAAATGTTGAACTCCCCTATGGTTTGATTAATAAAAAAAATAATATTGAAGGAGAAAAAACAATTTTTGAAAGTATGTCACTTGCGGGAAATAATGAATATGAAATTAGAAGTGTATGCCAATCTCCATTCGATCCACAAAAAATAGTTGCAGGTTATGAAATAATTGATGGAGAAAATAAAAATCCCAACTTTTTTTTAAGCAATACCGGGGGTAAAAATTGGACAATTCCTTATCCTCAAGCACCGTATGACATAAATACTAGTGGTCCAGAGGAAAAAAATATTTCAATTTCATTTGATCCACAGGACTATCAGAAAATGATGGTTGCTTTTAACCATAGCCTCTGTCCCCCTGTTCTCGTATGTGATGAAAGTAATATCATTCCGGGGCAATTGACGACTTCAAACGATGCGGGATTTTCATGGTTACTTCCAACAGATATCAATTTTACTGATTATTGGATCCAATCCTCAATTATTTATTATAATCATGAGAATGAAAAATTCATTTGTGTTGCTGGAAGAGATGTTTATACGCAGTCAGTAGTTTTTTACCAATCATCTGATGATGGTCATACTTGGAGCGATAATACGGGATCTCTTCATGGGACAAATGTTT
Source organism: uncultured Chitinophagales bacterium (assembly GCA_964358705.1). Taxonomy (GTDB): domain Bacteria; phylum Bacteroidota; class Ignavibacteria; order UBA10030; family F1-140-MAGs086; genus JBBTJF01. The sequence goes on along the minus strand of CAYHPL010000035.1, from coordinate 2,010 downwards.
CCTCTATCAGCGAAGTACAGGGTAACTCTCATATTCTGTATGTGAGTACAGACGATGGTATTTTTAAATCGATTAATAATTCTCAAACATGGGAACAGATAGCCTCTTTTCCTAATATTTCTAACGTTCTTGTCCATCCTTATAATAGCAATGTCGTTTACGTTGCTTGGAATGAAACATCAATAGATGGAGGACATATTTATAAATCCACGGATGCTGGGCAAAATTGGTCTGAATTTAGCGCTGGAATTCCAGAAAATGTTAAAGTAAATCAATTGTCCTTTGACAAAAGAACATTCAATTCACTATATCTTGCAACAGATGCAGGTATTTATACGATACCACACATTTGGAAAGGTGAGATTTCAACAGACAATGTAGATTGGACCGCAGACCAAACATATTATTGTGAAGGAACTGTAAGTGTTTTAAAAGGAACAACTTTAACAATTCAACCAGGAACAAAGGTTAAGTTTTATTACGGTTCAAAGCTAAAAATCAATGGTAAGTTAATTGCAATTGGGACAGAAAATAATTCCATTACTTTTTCTACCGCTGATGGATCGCCTTGGTATGGTATTGAATTTGATGGATCAGAGGGAAATATAATTAATAATTCTACAATAAGTAATGCATGGTATGCAATAACAGCACCATTTTGTACCGGATTAGTATTTCAGAACAATCTTATTATAGATCCCGACATAGGTGTACATATTATAACAAATGCAAATTCAGAGTTACCATCACGAACAGTGGTCAAAGGAAATACTTTTAATTCTGTGAATACTGTTGGAATTTTAATAGATAGCCATGTAGGTGATGTCACAATTCAGGATAATACAATTGTCGGTGTTAATGATGGAGATATTGGAATGTTGTTTATTGAGAGTTCTCCAAGTTTTATAATTAATAATAAGCTTCATAATTTTTTTGATGGAGGTATCGTCTGCTATTCTTCATCTCCTTCGTTAGTGGATGGCATTTACGGAGGAAGAAATTGTTCTTATAATAATGGAATTGGAGTATTAGCTGATAACAATTCATTTCCTATTTTGGGTATTACTGAAGGTGAACCTTTTCCAGGCTTAAATAGTGTTTACAATAATACTGAATATCAAATAGTTGTTAAAAATACAAGTACAGTATTTGCACAAGAAGATTATTTTCGAATTAACGGCCCTAATGAAAATGATTTTTTTGTAGATGCTACATCACGATTATTTACAGATCATGCTTTAGAATCCAATCCCAATGATTGTGAATCAGCAGGAAGTAAGTTGATAAGCAATCATTTAGTATTTAAAAAGTACAGAGTTCATTCGAAAATAAATTCTGTTAATGATGGTCCATTAAGTAATTATCATAGAGATATTAAGTTTAAACAAGCAGTAAAAATGCGTCAATTAGGTAATTATATAGGCGCAATTAATATTTTGAAAACAATTATTAACACATCACAAGATAATGATTTTATATATTAGGCAATTTCTGAAGTCATCGCTAATTACGAAAAAATAATAAATCCAATTGTTCAAAATAAAATTTCTGATTTTTTTAAGAATAAACTACAAAATCAATCAAGTGAAAAATTAAAACAAATATTACGTGTAAAACTTGTTAATGCTTTATTACATGAAGGAGATATATCCGGAGCAATTACAAGTCTTGATAATATACTACAGCGATACCCAAATTCATCTACGGAACTCACAGCATTATATAATAAATTTAATATTGCATTATATGTTCAATTAAATAGAGCACTTGCATGTAGTACTTTTTATATATTATTAAATAAATATCCTGATGAGAAATTAACACAAATTGCTGCTGATATTATTCAATCATCACCTTCTCATTTAAAAAGTAAAAACATAAAGAACAGAGATTCAGTTGTTATTGACATGAATCTACCTAAAATTTACTCATTGGAGCAAAACTATCCCAACCCGTTCAATCCGGTTACGGAAATTAAATATGGCTTACCAACCGATGGCGTTGTATCTA
>CAYHPL010000034.1:0-29970 GCA_964358705.1 uncultured Chitinophagales bacterium | reverse complement strand
TAATTACCAACAACAATTTCAAATTCCTTCTTACTTCATACTTCATACTTCTTACTTCTTTAATTCATAAGGCGTTGGAGGAAAGCGCTGAAAATCAACGGTGATATTGATATTACGGTGAAACTGATTTTCACGCACAGTGATTGCTTTCGGAGAAAATGTAATTGTATCTTCCGAATAAACACCGATGACAGGAAAATTATCCGGCGTAATTTCCGTTTGGCTTTTTTGCAGAACTACTGCGAGATAATTATATGTTGCAAGCGGAACAAGCATTGCATATTGCGTAACAGAAACATTTGTCGGTAGTGTTTGCGTAAAATCAGGAGGTACAAACTGCACATCACCGGACGAAATCATCGCAAGCAATGAATCGAAGCGAAAGGGCGGCGGTACTTTCGATGCAACGAGATGAATGGTAACAATTTCACTATCGGGCAGCCACGTACCGCGATAGGTAATTGTTCCGCTGAATCCCGCAGTTTCTTTGTACGGCTCAAGTCCGTGATTGCAACGGAGAGAAAACAGCCCGAGCAGTAAGAGGAAATAAAAATTGTGTTTCATAGTTTTTGTGCGGGCAAAGATACGAAACTTCAAAAGTAAAAAAACCGTGAAAAAAATTATTCTCTCACGGTTTAACTTCAGACAAAAAAAAATGTTTACTTTACCAACATAATTTTCTTCACATCCCGATATTTATCACCCCACATTGTCTCCACAGAAAGATGAGCAAAATAAACTCCCGATGCAAGATTTATTGCTTTAAAATCTATTGCATGTGTGCCGCGCTCCAATTCACTATTGGAAATCAATGTGCTTATTTCCTCCGACAATGTATTATAAATTTTCAGGGTTACTTTACTCGTGGCAGCAAGATTAAACTGAAATGTTGTGTTGGGGTTAAACGGATTGGGATAATTGTTCAACTGCGTAACTTCCGGAATTTTTATTGTCACTGCTGGTTGTGTTCTCTCCGTTTTTCGTACGAGTTTTGCCGCTCGAATGTAAGGAAAATATTTATATCCATTATTGTAATGAAGTTCAGGCCACATTTCTGCAACCATATTTTTTGTAGCAGAGACTGCACATTCATTTGCTTTTAATGTAAATGGATTGACTATCCTTTCGGGCATCCATGATAAGCCGCCGTCCATTGATACACGAATTTTATTACGTGTAGAATCATCCATTAATCCATACAACCAGCCAACAGCCAGAACATTTCCTTCTGTCTTTTCAATTGCAATTCCTTTTGAATTTTCAAAAATAGCTTCCGGTCGTTGCGTTAATACCTGCTCGTCCGTCCACGTTTTTCCCGCGTCTGAAGAACGGCGGTAACTGATACTGAGAGAGAATCCATCCACACTGCCCAACCTTCCGTCTTCCCATACTGCATGAAGATTATCATTATCCGAAGAAACAATGCGTGCAACATCTGATGAATAGCCGTCCAATTGTGAAAGGGCTCTTTTTTTCTTCCAGCTTTTTCCCAAATTTATTGAAGTGGAAAAATAGGTTTCACCTTCCCGTTTCTTTTTTCCCAGTTTTGTATATGCGAGATGCAATCCCCGCGATGTCATTGCCGCCTGCAACTTGCTGTACAAATATTTCGCTCCGGGATACGGAGTATTTTTTTTCATTACGCGCCACGTAACCCCGCGGTCGGTGGAAATATGCCAGTACCTGCCGTCTTTTTTCCCTCCTGATATAAAATACAATACCGTATCTCCGCGCACCACAGGGTAAAACGTGGTTTGTGCCGTGCAGGCAAAGACTTCTTTGGATATCTGACGCGCGGTATCAAATGTTTCTCCATTATTTGTCGAGCGCATCAGATAGACGGGCGAAACGGCAAAGCCATTGATATAGGCAAAGCAAAACAACAGAACGGTGCTGTCAAATGCGACAATATTCGCATACGCAATCTCAAGTACACTGCTATCTGAGATTATTTTCATATTATAATTTAATCCATCATTGGTTCGCCCATAATAGAGTAATGAATTATTCGGGTACACGATATGAAAAAATTCTCCTTCTGAAGTAGTATTTGCTGCTATATCAGGCCAGCCAATAACTACTCTCGTATGGGTCGTATCCGGAGGGAGAAAAATGATTGGATTCCATTCCATATCATTAATCGTATCTACGGGCACTTGCAGTTTCTTAGACAGAGGATTCCAATGAGCACTTTGATTAAAATAAAATTTACCTTTTTGTGACTGTTGTAACGTGTAGCCGTTTGTGTGCTGTAATTCCTGCGCTGACAGAGTGAAAAAATATGACAGACAGAGCACGAGGAAATACACACGCATTGTCTTTTTATTGTAGTTCATAAAAAATTTTGTTTAACGATTGATAAAAAATGTATTAAATCATAAGACAGACAAAATGTCTGTTCTCCTTTTTATTTCATTAACAGAATTTTTTTCACCTGCGTGTAACGTCCTTCAACATTCATTCGCAGATAATAGACACCCGATGCATACACACCTGCATTCCATACAAACGAGTATCTTCCTGCGGGTTTCATTTCATTGATGAGTGTGGTTACTTTTCTGCCGAGCAAATCATAGATAGTAAGTTCCACTTTTGACTCTTCAGCCACATCGAATTTCACCGTGGTTACGGGATTGAACGGATTTGGGAAATTCTGATAGAGCGCAAATGATGTTGGTAGTGTGGATGTATGTTCCGTACGTGATGGGAATTTACGCATTGCCGCGCTGAATTTTCTCCTCTTCGAAAATTGCTGAGGCAATGAATGTTTCGTTACCATTTCGGTGAGTACGCCGGCAATTTGCGAGCGCTCATCATCGGCGTAGAGCGTATTCATCAATTCCGCTGTTGCCAATGCTTCATCATCGTACTCCAAATCTGATGCCTCGAACAAATTTCTGCTGAACATAGCAGAAATTTTTGCATCGTCGCCCATTGGCAGTGTTTGTAAATTCAGAAACTTTTGATACGCCGTATATTCATTTTCATTGCGCGAGGCATCAAGCGCAAGCAATTGCAACGCAGCAGAGCGCACATCGGAAGAGTTATGATTTTCTGCCGCATAAGATAACTCCGCGCGATATTCCTCCAATACTGTTTCGTTTTCCGTTTCATCATATTCGAGAGCAACAACAGAGGTCAGCCCTGCAAGCGCCTGCAATGCCTCTTCCGGACGAGCGTCAGGATAATGCAGTACATTTATATATTCTTCTTTACTTAATGAATATGCGCCGAGACTCCGATGCTCCAGCGCATTCCATAAAAGTAATTCCTCTTCGGTGTGGGGCGTTTGCGAGAGGCACTGATATACAATTTGCGAATTAGAATCCTGTAAGAAAGAATTCCGAGAAAGTGTTGCCATTCCCCAATCGGTTGCTAACGATGAAATTGCAGACTGTTCTACCGCAACACAGAGCGGTTCATCAGGGTCTGCGCCTGTAAAAAGATTCCCGCCGCCAAGCTCCGTTAGACAATCGCGACGCAGAAAACCGAGAAAAGCATAACTATTCACCGTCATTAATTGTGTTAGCGCATTATTCTGGACAATATTCATTCCGGAGGAATTCAGCGCAATATCGCCAAACCGCGGATAGCCGCCTCCATACACGGCAACACCCACCTGCGTATTATTGGAAATAGTATTGCCGTACAGCAATGGAGAACTCGCATCAATCACAATTCCTTTTTGATTATTTTCTATGGTATTGCCGTTGAGTAATGCCTGAGCGCCGTTTGCCATTACAATGCCCCAGATATTATTGGAAAAATGCGACGAATCTATCATAGGAGTTTCATCATCACTGCCATACATTGCTACACCGATATGTGATTGAGTTATCGTCGAATTATTTATTGCAAGATTTGCTTTTGCATCAAAAATACCAACGGATGCTCCCTGAATTTCTGCATATTCCAATAATGCTGTTGCACCCGGTGCGACATAAACTCCTTGCCAGCGAGCTGCTTCATAAGCAGGTTTTAGTTTTGCAGGACGGTCGGGCAAACCACGAATAATTAATTCCCCTTCAATCCGCAACGCAACTCCCTCTTCAAATAATGCCATTGCATCATCTTCCATCATAAATACAGAGCCCGAGGGGATGAAAACATCGCGTGTAAAATATTCCTCTTCTCCCCGACGTATAATTACATTATTATTTTGCGGAGGATTCAAAACAATTGGGATAGAACCGGAAGTGCAATTGGTACATACTTCGAACTGAAAAACTCCCTGATCTGTTGCACAATAAAGAGTAAATATTGATGAAATACCCGTTGGTTGTGCCCACATACTGAATATCCTCCGAACATTGAAGTTATATAACATATTGCTTATTATATCGCCGCTCTGTTGTGCTGAATCGGTATGCGTCATTACGAGAATATCTGGATTATCTTCTTTTATCGTAAAGAGAACGTCGCTAAACACCAGCGCCTGTCGGTACGACCCTTCATACTGTCCAACGCCCCCTTTGTAGAGATAGTTTTTCCCCGCAATAAAATAGACATCGGATGCGCCAAATTTACTGCGCACGGAAACATTCATCAATGTCTTCGCCTTCGGACTTAATGGCACATTGAGCCATTTAATAGAAGTATCCTGATACGTTAATTCCATCAGATTGTCATAACTTCCCGAGAGTAGTGCATAGAGTTTGATACTTCTGTTCTCATTGTCATCAACAGCCGCAATATCAAGCACTGCTCCTTTTGTCATTATCTTTGCCGGAGCATATTCGAACCATTCTCCACTGGTTGTGCATGCAACAATATTTGTGAATGGAGTAATTTTTTTACCGAATGCAAGGAGCGCGTTATCTTTCCGTATCATCCCATAAAAATCACTGCCGTTCCTTCCAGATTGATGCGCAAGCGACCAGGAATCTCCGGCATTGTTTGAGACAAGTATTTTTCCTCGCTTTTTATTTATTGAACCTAACGCATATATTTTACCATCCGTATCGGAGAATATTTTTTGGCACACAAATGCTGAATCGTCATATACGCCAAATGACAGTTGTGTCCACTCATTGGTGTTGAGCGAGTACCTATCCACTCCCCCAAGTTCGTTTTCATTTCTTTTCTTTGTCAGTTTCGGCATGCGAATACTGAACACATAATTATTGTTTGCAACAACGACATCAGAAGGAACAACAAGGGACGCAGTGCCGCACTCAATCCAATCCGCGCCGGCATCTTCCGTTTTGTACATTCCGCTTTTGGCACAGACATACCACGTTGCAGGATTATTTTTATCTACGACGATATTCTGCATCAGTGGTTTCTTCCAATGGAACCCCTGTGAAATATTTTCCACCGTAACCTTTATCCACGTCCCCGAATCGCCGCCGGAAGAGGAATAAAAAATATCTTTTGTCGTAAGCGCAATCACTTTATTTTCATCAACATATTTCAGAGCATTAATACTGTATGATGTTGAGCCATTGAAAACCTTGCTCCATACGTTTGCACCTGCATCTGTGCAACGGTAAATATCGCCCGATGTGGTGCCGATAAATATTTTCCCTTCCACATCCATTGCGATAGCAGAGTACTTTACTGAACGCGATGCACCGGGGATGCGTACTCTTTCCCATGCAGAAAATGCTCCGTTCCCGGCATCGAGTGTTTTCCACACTCCGTTGGAATCTGCATACTGTCCGCTGTTTGTGCCGCATACCCACACTTCATTATCATCGCCCGGCTTCACGGCTATATCCGTTATATTGGTTTTTATTGAATCACGAAAATATTTAACCGCAACAAAGCTCAATCCGCTGTTTTGTGTATAGTATAACGAAGAGAATCTTTGATTATTGTCTTCAACGTAATTCAAACCTGCCCATACAATATTGGGGCTTATTGTATCATTATTCGGCGAGCGGGAAAAACGGTTGGAACGACTTGTTGTAATTTTGGGATCCCAATGCACGCCACCATCATCAGAAGTAAAGACAGTGTCTCCTTTTGCAACGACTAAAAAATTGTCATCAAACGGATTTACAGAAACAAGATGCGGAGAGGCAATAACGACAGGAGTAGCAAACCAATCATTGCCGCCATTGGTGGTTTTCATTAACCGAATAGTATCAGCAACATAGGCAATGCTGTTTTGAGCAAATGCAATATCAAATGTAGCGGGCGAGCGGTGAGGTCCATTGAGCGATACGACACCCGTTATCTGTTGCGTCCGCGTAACATCAAACACAAACACCATCAGCAGGATGGAGAGCAACAACTTCATACAGCGTTTCAGCGAACTGAGTTGTTTGCAGTTATTAATTGTAAATAATTTAATAGATATATAGATATATAGATATATAGGAAAAAATTTAGTAGTCATAAGTACACCTGAGTTGAAAATACTAAAAATTAGTAAAAATGCGTGGTTAATATAAGACGGGAACCATTTACTTTCCAAATAATTTGCAGATTTTTTTTTACCTTTTTTTAAATAACAATATACGTGCCAGCGGATAAACATTTTGGGAGTTCCAGCACTATTGAAACTTCACAAATAAAAAAACCGTGAGGAAAATTATTCTCTCACGGTTTGATTTGATTGAAATAGCAGTTAGCCATTAGCGGTTAGCAATTAGTATGTTAGTATTAAGAGTGTGTTGCCGAATGACTTTTTTGTTAAAAAACATTTTGTTTTTATTCAGTTTTCAAGAGAAAAATTTGTAAAAAACCTATTCGGCAACAGGCTCATTAAGTACGTTAGTATGTTAGTAAAGAGTAGGAAGTAAGCAGTAAACAGCAATTTTTCTCTACTCTCTACTCCCTACTCCCTACTTTCCGATTCACGATGCACGATGCACGAACCACGCTCCCCCCTCACGAAACTATCTCCACTTCAAACCGTCCCTCTTCATTGTAGTTGTTCACTCCAATATTTGTTAGTAGAAATTAATTGTAAATAGTAAAAATTTTTAAAATTGGCTAAAATAAGTCATTTTTATATGTATAGATTTCCATACTACTATCCTGAACGTTCAGCATCTATGTATGAATTTCCATACTGCCATCCTGAAACACTCAGTGCCTATGTATAGATTTCCATACTACCATCCTGAACGCTCAGCATCCATATCCATATTTTTGGATTGCCATCCTGAACGCTCAGACCCCTATTCCTAATTTTTGGAATACCATCCTGAACGCTCAGACCCCTATTTCCACTTTTGGAAATGCCATAAAACAGATACGGCACTCTTCTTTCATTTTTGAGAATGCAATAAATCAGACATTTCCATCTTTGTGTACCTTTGCGAAACCTTCGCGCCCTTTGCGGTTACATACACACACTTTTTGAACCGCAAAGTTCGCAAAGGGAAGCGCAGAGTTACGCAAAGGAAATACCATCCTTAACATATTTTCCGCTTGTGTAAAAAAATGTGCTACGCATTGTTGAAATGCGTAGCACATTGAACGCTAACTGCTAATCGCTAAAAGCCAATTGCTATCTCCTACTTCATCAACAGCATCTTCTTCGTTTCAGAAAAATCACCGGCGATGAGTTTGTAGAAATACACGCCGCTTGATAAATGCGTTGCATCAAACGGTACTTCGTGTGCGCCTGCTTCGAGCATTTCATTATTCAATAACACCGCAACTTCTCTGCCGAGCACATCATATACTTTCAGTGTCGTGATGCGTACATCATTGAGCGTAAATCGTATGTTCGTTACAGGATTGAAGGGGTTGGGGTAGTTTTGCTCTAACGAAAAATTATTTGGTTTTAGCGCTGTAACACCGGATTGCAACGGTTGAGTTTGTTTTGATACCTGCAATAAAAATCCTGTTTCAAATGCAGTTTTTACACCACGAAGTTTTATGGCATACGGATTCCTCTTTACGTTGTCAGTGGTAATTATAAAATTAGTAGAATCAATATCCTGCATAAATACTTCATTGGTTGGGCGCAATACAGATTCCACCATAATGGAAAGTTGTTCATACCCGTTGAACCAATCAATACCAAAATTTTCGTAGTATGTCATCATACTATCATACAAACTTCCAATCTGAGAAAGCGTCCTTCCTTTTAACTGACGCCCTACAACAGTAACATCTTTATTGAATACAAGCGCACCAAATCCGAATGGCAATATTTCATCGCGACTTGCAAGCAAGTTTAATTTGAAGAGAACGCCTTGTTCAATTGCAACATTATTATAATTTTTATAATCCGGTGTTATCGCACCTTTTATTTTTTTGGCTTTCCCGTTCTTCCGAACAGAATCCAATGGAAATGCTGAACCTGAATGTGATGAGAGAAATAATTTTGATACTGCTTCTCCGCCTTTCCCTTTATCATTTCTCAACTCGCACCATGAATATTTTTTGATATTATCATTTGAAAATTGTTGCACTCCGAGTATAGCGATTTTAGTTTTACCGATTTTTCTTAATTCTGCTTCCACTGCTGTTGCCTCATTCGGTAGTTTTACAAGTTTATCCCGCTTGTATTTCAGTTGTATTGCTTTGTTTCCCAATCCATCTGCGGGTTTGAATGTGCGGAATTTCATAATAGAATCCAAAGCAAATTTTACCATTATAGAGTGATTTGAGTAAATATTTTCAAACGTATAACTTTCAAGAGAATCAACAGAAAATCCATCAACGAACACGCTATCTACATGATTGCCATTATCCGGCTCAAACAGGAATTGCTGACTTGCACCGGAAGGTAATAATATATCTCCATCAGGAGTTATAGAACCGTATCCTTCAACCGAAGTAGTAATAACAAAACTTCCCCAATTATTAGCATTATAAAGAGCATTAATATCGTTTTCACTTATTGCATAATTGTACAGACGAATATCGTCTAATACTCCATTAAAATAATATCCGTTAGAAACATTCTGATGACCGAACCAAATCATTCCTGCACCACCGGAGAAATTTTCATTCCCAACAAGTTGCGCATCTACATATAATTTCCCGTTGCCATCATCAAGAGTATATGTAATGAAATGCCAGTTACCATCCCACGCGTTTGTTCCGGTTGCCATATCATCATATTCTTCAAAATCCATCACACGTATATCTGTATTGCGAGAATTTTTCCCAATAAAGAAATCTCCACTGTCTGAAGCAATGAGTGCCTTATACATTTCATTGGTACTGCCATTGTACTTATACCACAATGCTACAGAAAAATTTTCGTACTCTTCTCTGTTTAACGGTGTCGTCATATAATTGTTCTCGCCATTAAAGTTATATGCGCAATTTTCACTGCCAAACCTATCTGCTGCGGGTGATGCACTATAGTTTGTTGCATTATTTCCATTCCCGCTTGAGTCGTCAGTACTTCCGCCTGTAAAGGGATAATAAGCAAACATACTATTGCCATCAGGGAGATTAAACTCAAACGGTTGTCGTGCTTTATTCGAGATACGCACTTCATCAATTCTACCTGCAAAATAATCAAACGCAGGAGCGTACGCATTGCGACCAATGACAAACGTATTAAAGCCGGATTGCGTGCCAAAATTCCCAAGTGAGACATCAATTTCAATATTGCCATTGACATAGCAATATATCTTGCCGTTTGTAGCATCCCGCACCACGGCGAGATGTGTCCATTCATTGAGTGGAATTTCGGACGTTCCATAATATTCAATCATATTCCAATCGTCATCCCTCGCAACGAATGAAATATTTTTTGTTCCATTTGATGAATATAATGTTCCGATGGTAAGTTCAATTGTCGGTGCGCCGTCAGCAGTATTTCTTTGATTAAATAATGCACGGCGATGAGTGCTATTAGCATATTCCATCGGATACACCCATGCTTCAAAAGTAAAATCAACATTCATTGAATTAAGAAGGTTTTGATTTATAACAACACCATCAAACTGATTCGGAAACGAGCGGGCATTTTCATACTTACCTGTAACAATCGTTGTCCCTGTAGTCGTGCCGTTGTTGCCAAGTCCGCTAAAATCTGCAACGGTGCTTCCGGAAGTTTCATTCATATGCATCAGTAAAACTGTATTAGAATCCGTTGCATACCCTTGCGTATAAATTTTTGAAAATACACACAAATAAAAAATAAGCGAGAAGATAATTTGCTTTTTCATAAGAGCCTCTTGTAAAAAATTAAAAAATATTTTGTGAAATTGTACGGTTAAAAAATTGCTATTTTGAGCGTTATTGCGGCAGTAATATACGTCAGAAAAAAATCAGAGTCAATAGCAAAAAAAAGAAAAGCGCCTACTGGTAGATAAATTTAGTCTGTGAACATTTTTAGCCGATTAAGTGTACTTTTTGTGAGTCTGTGACATAGCGTTTTGCAAAAAAAACATAAAAAAAGGCGACATTGATGTTTTTTTCAATGTCGCCTTCTAAAAAATGATGATGTTATTTACTTCATCAACAGCATTTTTTTAATTTGTGTAAATGGTGTTGAACCATTTTTCGGTGCTGCATCAAGGCGATAAAAATACATTCCGCTTGCAACATTTCCTGCATTCCACACAACGTCGTAATATCCGGCGGCTTGTGTTGTTTGTACAAGTGTAGAAATTTCTTTCCCGAGAATATCAAATATACGTAAGCGTACAATTGATTCAACAGGTAAGGAATAGCTCATTGTTGTCGCAGGATTAAACGGATTGGGATAATTCTGCTTCAAACTGAATTGTGAAGGAATTGATGAAATATTTCCGTCATTCACTGCTGTTAAAACATTTAACGTAACTGTTGCAAAAGCAGTATCAGCAGTATTTCCGGTTACACGCAATTTTGCGGTATAGTTTCCGGGTTGCGTTGAACGCGGATGAATTTGCACTTTCACTTTTGTACTATCGCCGGGAACTACAGTACCTTCCAATTTATTTACTGAAAGCCATGAAATTCTGTCTTTCGTAAAAAGTATTGCAAGGTTATTGTGAAGATAGGTATTGTTATACACTGTTTGCAAGCCCGCGCTTCCATTCAGATTTTCCATTCCAACAGTAGTAGAATTGAGAACGCCTGCAAGAGTGAGATACTGATACATTATTTCACCGTTTGGATTAACGATTATCTGAAATGTTACACGACTGTTTGCATCATTTGCGCGCGCAACATTTGTGTATTGCACAACAAACTTTCCGTCATTTGCATAGTAATGCACTTCGCCGCCTGCAGTTGCTGGATTTAAATCATCCCAGAATCCATACAAACAATTGTTTGGCATTGCAGTTGATGGAACAGCAGAATTAAACGAATAAGAAGTTGTTGTTGTGAAACTGAGAAATCCGTTTGCAAAAACACGCAACTGATTGTATGAATTTCCATAGTACATAAAATCAAATCCAAGCGGTAATGCATTACTGACGCCATTATCAACAAGTGTTAAAGCAGTTCCCATTGAACGAATATCCATCCAATTAAACATAGGACCATCGGCATCATCATTATCACGCCAGACATAACCAAACGCATCAGGACCGCCTCTGCCATCAGTTACAGTAGCGCCGGGCGTTTCATTGACAACAAAATGGAGCGTATCTGTTCCGGGATTCTTCACAGTCATCGTATAGGAAATCGTGTCATCGGTTGCCTGCGTTGTTGCAGAGAATGAATTTGGTGAAAGCGCAATATGTGCAACACCAACAGAAACGCCATGCAAAAGCACATCAATGCGCGGTGTATATTGTGAGTTACTGATAAATATAACGCGCCCAGTATCTTCTCTCTCTATGAATGGATGATAATCAACAAATAACATTTTTGTTGCGCCGGGTTCAAGTGAAAAACTACTTGCAGAAGCCGCAAAGAACGCATTCGTCGTTGTTACGGAACTAACATTCAATGGCAACAATCCACCGTTTTTCACTCTGATACTTTCTCGTTTTGTTTCAAACAAAGGAACAATGCCGAAATCAACCGTATTTCTATTTGTCAGAATCAATGCTGAATCTGCTAACTTCACATATAATTGAACAGGAATTTCCATAGATGCGCCTGCATCAGGATGCACGGCATCAACAAATAATTTTGCATTGTATGTTGTATCAAGCATTAATTCTGCCGCATCCAATTCAATTTGAACATTTGATGACGACAACGGAGGAATTACGCCAAATGATGGTTCAGCAGAAATCCATGGTGCATCCGGTAAGAAAAACCTGATAGCAAGTTCATTGTGTAAATACGTTGCGCTTGCAACGACTTGCAATCCAACAGTGCCACCAATGTTTTCAATACCAATTGTTGCGCTAATAGTTGAGCCGCCGCCAATGCCCATTTGTGAATACTGCATAAGTATTTCGCCATTTGGTCTGAGAATAAATTCAAATGTATAATCTGCATTTGTAGATGAATATCGCTCAAGATTTACGCATTGCAAAACAAAACTTCCATTGTGTACGCCGTAGTACATCACGCCATTTCCAGCAATATCCAAATCGTCCCAAAAACCGCCGATGAAATTATCTATCATAGCAGAACCACTTGCAGGGGATGGAATTTGCCCATTGGAATAAAAACTTCCTGTCGGTGGCTGAAATGAGAGTGTACCGTTTGTTCCTATATATACGGAACTGTATGTATTACCATAGAACGGAAATGGAAAAGGTAAATCAATTTGAATTATTCCTTCATCAGTTGCAGAAAGTGTTCCCGAAGCAACCCACGGACTGCTTGCATTGAGCATTGTACCTGTTGAGGAAATATCAACCCAATCATATAATGGACCATTTGGTTCATCGGAATCAATCCATTCATAACCAAATGCATCTGGACCGCCTTGTCCCTCAACCGGTGAATATCCAGGTCGAGGATCTTTTTCATCTTTTCCGAGTAAGATACTTTGGTGAATCACTGTATTTGCGCGTGCCTGCGCGAGTTTTTGCTCACGGCGTTTGGCATTATCATCACTCACGCGAAAACGAATTGAATCGTCTGTTGTATTGGTTAGTGTCATTGTATGCGAGCGTGTCATTCCGAGTGCAAGTGTGTCATTCAATTCTTCAAGAGAATTTTCTACAACATAACGCACCTGTGCATTCAAAGTAGTGTTTTGATTTTCAAAAATGGCGACACCGGGATACACAAGCGTTCCATACGGAGCAGGCGCATCAATTGTTACATGATACGTACCGACAGGAAGCGGAGTTGAATAATTTCCCGTTGCAGAATCAGAAAAATCGTCTGCTACAATAGCATTATTAAATCGCACCTGAATATTTGCACGAACTCCAACATTACTTGAATTCTTTACTTTTACCTGAAGCGTTCCACCGGGAGCTGGTGTCATTGCAATACTTTTCATTACCGTATCATCAAGTACAAGTGTTACCGTATCTGTGTAATTTAAATATCCGAATTTCTGTGCGCGAATGGTGTACGTTGCTGAAGTATTTGGCGTATCAATTCTTGCAGCAATCATATATTTTCCTTCTGCATTTGTTTTTCCCGCCATCTGCAATACTGAATCAACAAAATCTACCTGTACATTATTGAGGGGATTTCCATTTCCCGTTACAACACCTGCAACTTTACCAACACTTAACGGTAAAGCTAAATAGGCAGCCCACACGTCAATTAAACCTCTTCCGTAATTATTGTCTTCGCCGGGAGTTCCCAAATCGCGAGCAGTATTGTACAAATAATATTTAATTTCTGTTCCCGATAAAAATGGTGCGGCAGAACGGAGAAGAGCAATTGCGCCTGCTACGTGCGGAGATGCCATTGACGTGCCATCGTACACTGCATATCCACTTGTACCTGATGCTGAACGCACTTGTACACCGGGAGCAGAAACCTCAGGTTTAATACGCATAGAGTCGGGAACACCGGTACACACGGATGGACCGCGACTACTGAAACTTGCAATCGGATACCCGGCTGTATTAGCATCAAGTGCGCCAACTGCAAATATATTTACGGCAGAAGTTAATCTGTTTTTCGGCGGTGTAATTGTTGATGGATTCGGACCATTGTTTCCTGCTGAAAATACAACGGCAGTACCCAATGCTTCAATTGCATCTATAACTTCATAATATCCTGATGCGCCGTTACATTCAGTGGACTGTACATTCGGGTCGTACCATGAATTGCTGATTGCATCCGGAACATCTTCCATTGTATTAAGATTGCTATCGGGATTCGCCGCCCACTGAAATGATGCGATGGAGCGTGATGTATGAGGACTTCCACCGATTAATGAATTTGAAGCAATCCAAAACGCATCCGGCGCAACACCGAGAGTATCATGTACTGCATCATAACGTCCGCACATAGTTCCCATTGTATGTGTACCATGTCCATCGCCATCGGATGGGAACACGGTGTGTGCTGATGGGTCAAACCAAGCCCACGTTGGTAAAATTCCGGGAAGTGTTCCACGCCATCGTGTATTATACGCTTGATTATTTCCATTCACGCCTGTATCAATACTCATAACTAATCTGCCTGCACCAGTAATGCCAAGTTCCCATAAACGATGAGCATTGATTGCACGAAGACCCGGTTCAGAACCGGCTTTTGCAACTCCCTCGTGTCCGTTCAGCGGCATATCCCTTTTTAAAATTCCATCAAGATATACTGTTTCGACTTCATCCCACAAGGCGATTTGCTCAATAACATTTGGCGTTGCATTTAAGCAAATTAAATTTCGTATCCAAAATTTCTGCACGTTATCTATTGTTCCATCGGTTGAAAATGTTTGGATGCGATTGAGTATTGCAGGTTGTGTTTGGTCAGCAACCTGTTGTAATGCAGTTGCAATTGTTTTATAACGGAATTCAACGGGAACACGCTCTCCGGGCAATACATTGCTACGAAGATACACTTCCATTTCATTCAAATCAATCTGGTCGCGCATATAAATAATTACCGGGATTTTTTCCATCGGCGGAGTTGAACGCATTTGTTCTGTTAGCAATGCACTGATATCCCCTGCAAATCCAAACTGGGAGCAGGTGATAACGAGAAGTGCTACAAATAAGGAAAAATTTTTCCACAACATTGTATTAAACATAAATTTATCTCTGGGTTAAATATTAAAAAAAATTGGGTGAAAATTTACTATAAAAAACTTCATAAAAAAAAATGCTTTGGCTACTGAAAAAAATCTGATTCTGTTTTTTTTAGCATCCAAAGCACATTTCATTAAAATATTATTGCGAACAAGTTATTTCAGCAATATCATCTTATTCACTTGCGTGAAATGTTCACCGCCCTTTGTAGGCGATGCATCTATGCGATAGAAATACATTCCGCTTGCAACGCTCATTCCTGCGCTGTTCTTTCCGTTCCACTGCACTTCAAAATTTCCGGCATTGGCAACATCGTTGAATAATGTCATTACTTCCTGTCCGATTGTATTGTAAATACGAAGTGTAACATTTGCCTGTACCGGCAATGCAAAAGAAATAGTTGTTGACGGATTGAAAGGATTCGGATAATTTTGTTTCAAAAGAAAATTCGTTGGAATTTGTTTTGTCGTATTCTCTTTCACGCCAACAATGCCATCCACAAAATCAAGCGCACCTTGTAAGAAACGTGTAACCGGAGAACCTTCGGGACTATCTATAGCCGGACGCAGTGAGCGAATATCATCGCCAATTGTTGCAGTTACAAAATTATCTGTTACGTTTCCAATTCCATTCAGACTATCTATCGGTATGCCTCTGAAGCCATAAAGCGGTGTTATATTTGCACCTTCAAATGGTGCGAAAACATCAGGCCACGTTCCGATTGTACTGTCATAAATCCCACTGTTTATTTCCAATCCAACTAATCCCCAAGTAGCAGTTCCGTGAGGTCTGTCAGCCAAATAATTAAATCCAAGATAATTATTGACAAAATCTAAATCAATATTTGTCGAACCGGTACGACCATGCTGATAACCGATATCTTCTGCAAAAATAATCAGTTTCGATTTTGATTGCGGTGTTCCTGCATTCAGGTATTCTTTCATTGATGCGATTTGCTCAGCAGATGCTGTACTTGTACCCTGACCGAGCCAAATTACTTTTTTATATTCTGTAAGACTGAATATAATTCCAGATGTCATTGCGCCGCGATTTTTCACTTCGTAACTTAATCCCATTCCGTCCAGATTATTTGTAATAGAATCTTTGCTCACTATACCGGATGCCTGTGAAGAATCATACACAACGAGAACCGCAATTCCTTCCGTAACGGCAAAACGATGAAAACCTGCGACAGGTGAACTTGAAATATTTCCTGTTAAAGAATTGTCTTTCGCAACAACTTTATAGAAAATAGAATCACCGATTTCTATTTCAGAAGTATCAACATCAAAAAATCCTGAATAACTATTTCCTCCACCATTGCTCAAATTAAACGAACCATTATCATTGGGTTCGTTGATATAATAATCCACCCATACTGAATCAACACCAAGATTATCAGTAACGTTTGCAGTTACTTTTGCAGGCCAGCGTCCGATAGACTGGTCGCGGATTGGTGAGTGAGTAATAGATGGAGAAGCTGTATCAAAGCCGACATAAAATGAATTATACACGGTTGGTGCATTTGCCGGACTTGTAACTGCTGTGCCTACGGAATCTTTTACAATGATGTAATAGCGATACGTTGCCGAAGAACCATTGCCGGTAATGTTTCCGGCATATTCATTCAAATTCCCGGTCGGCGTCAATGAAACAGAATCTGTAAATGATGCTGCTCGTCCATAAAATACTTTGAACGAACTGACATTCAGTGGAGATAATCCGGGAAATACTTTTGCTACAACCTGATATGGACCTGTGAGATTTTCTGTATCGCCAAGTTTTGTATGCTGAACCTGAGGAACATAATCTGATGGATTCACCCAAGAACGCGCTCCAAAGCGATTGACAAGTTGTTGAACGTGCGCGCCGCTAAATAAATCTCTGTCTGCCTGTATAACGGCTTGTGCATTCTGGCGACCTGTCGGAGAGCCTGTTAAATAGTAATGGCTCTTCAATACAAGTTTATCCATTACTTCTCGACCAATATCATTCCAGCATTCCATTAATACCGCAGACCATAATTGACCTCCTTCATGCACGGAAAAACCTGATAATCCGCCTGGTGGAAGTACGCGAGGGTCATTAAGTGGACGACCGGGCCAAATTGCACCCGTCCCACCTGAAGTCAATCCGCCGTCCCACGTGAAAACAAAATTTGTACTGAAATTGTTATATGCCCTTGAATAACTTCCTGCCCAATAATCTCCAAACCCTTCGCCAAGAGCGCCTGCTTCTCCTCCGCCCCAATTGGAACGAATTCCATGTTGTATTGCGTGTCCGTATTCGTGCCAAATAACATCTAAATCTTCATCATCATCTACACCGCCTTCGCCCCATGCTAAACGATTTGAACTTGGTATAAAATGAGAATTATCCGCGCCGCTCAATCCGTGCGGGTCACATTCAATAGGAAGATTTTGAATGCTATCAAATCCAAGAGATTGCATATAGCGCTGACTGGAATCAATCATCCAATACACCATTACTTCTTCAAATCCTTGATGAGAGCGTGTAAATTGAAATGAATCCGGATGAGCGGGCGATTGAAATACTTCTGTAGGCGCTTCAAAATCCAATAATTTGCAATGCGGTCCTTGTAATTTATATGTTCCGCTTGTAAATGTAATATCCTGCAATGTTACAAGTTTTCGTTCTGCTAAAAGTTGCGGCGTATCAGCGTCATTGCCATCAACATAACCTGCAGTGTTATAAAACTGCTGAGCGCTTTGTAGTGGGTCGGGGTCAAAAGATAATCCAGTTCCTATTACTTTTTTGCTGGCAGAAGATGATGGCTTTTCGTACACGGCAATATCTTCAGATAAAACAATAACGCCGGTATTCGCATCAACAAAAATTTGCCAGTCGCCGAGTGGTTCTTCTGCGAAAATATTCACTTTGTACACAAGTACGGGATTTTTTTCTTCTGCATACACCATTAAAACGGGAGTGAATTCGTTTATAATTTTTCCTGTTATGTGAAGAGAGTTTTTGGCAATATTTAATGCAGTATTTGCGTCAAGTGCAACAGTGGTATTTACGTCCAAATGCGTACGGTAATTATTTGTAACGAATGTTACAACATTCTCATTGTTCACAGAAACAACTACTTCGCCGCGATAGACAGGAATATCATTGACGCTTTGCTGTAATCTGATATGTGAAACATTGTGTGTTGTGTGTGATTCTATTTTCGATAAATCACTCAAATTACCTTTCATCTGAAACATGCCTGAATTTTCAGATAAATATTGACGTGCAACATCAACTGCCGTGCCGCTGTATGGTCCTGCGTTCACATTCCACATTGCGCGGGGAATTCCGGTGCGTGCATCTATTTCTGCGTTTGCAGTGGTATAGACTTCCGCAGATTTAACAATGTCATTCGCGCGCTGTGTTCCTGGTGGCGCCTTCTTGGCAAAACCAACAGTTGCTGTCATAAACAGAACTGCCGCGATTAAAAGTATAGACGAGATTATTTTCATTGAAGCGATAGTATAGTTATTAAATATTAGTGAATTAAAATTGGTTGGAACCTGTCGTAAAAAAACTATTTAGTAAGTAACATTTTCTTTGTTGCGGAAAATTTCTTTTCCGTACGAATTTCTTTCCCGCGCAGTTGATAAAAATATATTCCGCTTGATAAATGCGATGCATCGAATTCAACAGCAAATTTTCCTTCCTGCACTTCGCCTTGAAATACCAACGCAATTTCTTTACCGAGCATATCATACACGCGCAGTTGCACAAAACTCTGCTGTGGTAATTGAAAACTTAAATTTGTTTTGGGATTAAACGGATTGGGAAAATTTTGTAGCAACGTTACTTCATTGGCTAATGTTGATGTTGCATTTTCATTGACGCCAATTGGGTCAAGCAAAAAATCAAGTCGAACAGCATCAATATACCAGCCGCGAAAGTTTGTTAATGCATCGCTTGCAAATTTCCAACGTATTTTTATGTCGTGATTGCGAAACGCGCTTAAATCAATTTTCTCTTCTTTCCAGAGAAAAGAATTTCCCGAAAATCCCGGCGCACTTAATGCGCCAACATTTGCGTACGGATATCCTCCTTGTGGAATAAGCAACTGATAACCTCCGCCATCTACCGAAATCTGCACATTGCCTCCATCGTTCGATGGCTCTGTGCGGTAATAGTGTTTAAAAACAAGTGTGATATTATTTCTAAGTTGAAGCGAAATTGTTGGAGTTTCAAGTATAGAAATTATGTTATTCGAATAATTTCCCGCTAAATTTGTTGCCCAAACTTTTAAACCTGTTGGCGAGGGAGGAATATCCGGTGTTGACGGATTGCCAAATTGCCAATCATTATTGGGAGAAAAATTTCCGCTGTCGCTTGTTTGACTGTGCAATAAGGATTGGGAATACACAACACGCAGTACAAATGCGCCTTCATGGGGAAGACGTGAAATATTTTTTCGCAATGAATTATCTTCCGCATACATCACATACAAAATACTGTCGCCCGGCAACACTGAAGCATTAATTGTTCCAATAAAATTATGCAATGAAATTTCATCCATCGTATCAGTAAATTCAATACCATTATAATTCCATGCAATCCACGCATTGTTTATTCCGTTTTCATCTGAAATGGCAGCAGTTACGTCAAAAGGAAAATTCAGATACGAAGCTGTTTGTTGTGCAGTGTGAGCAATAGTTGGGGAGATTGAATCGGGCAACACTGAAAATGCAAAATAATCATTTGTCGAATTTGGCAATCGCGATGAGACACTATCCACTGTAGTAAATAAAAAATAATATCGTATCGCAGCTCCGTACTGTTGAACGGGGATTATTCCTGAAAACGCCATCGTATCATTATGCACACCGTTGTAATTCATCAATTGCATTTCAAACGGCGCATTATTCACTGAGTAAAATATTCTCGCTGAATCAATTCCTGATGTACTTTTTGCTTCAATTGCAATATTGTATCCGTTCACCGTATCCTGCGAAGACTGCAGTTGCGTATGGTAAAGTGAAAGAAATTTCCCTTTAATGCCAGCAAAATGCGCAATTCCTGCTACTGTTCCTTTGCAAATTTCTTTAACGTAGTGCATATCCACATGCGAAAGCGAATCAGTCGGCTGATGATAGTGCGGCGTCTGAATATTCTCGTAAAATCCCGTTATAACATAGCCAGCATTTTCAAACGGAACATAATCTGTCCCAAACGCATTTGTAATTGTTGTTTGTAATGAAGAATACGTCCTTGTCAACGCCGCAAGTGTATCGGTAAACATTGCAGATGCGACATTGTTTCCTGAAGGATTATTATCATTGTCTTTTTCAACTTTTACAATATTCGTCGGGTTTTCGCGTATGCCTCCAACTTCATCAACATTTAGTACAAGCTTCAGTTTATGTTGCTGCGGAACGACAATCTGTTGCACGTATGCGTTGCTTCCCACCAATCCTTGTTCTTCTGCAGAAAAACAAATAAAACGCACAGTAAAATCAAGTTGTTTTTCTGCAAGAACGCGTGCGACTTCGAGAACAATTGCTGTTCCTGTTCCATTATCATTAATTCCAGGTCCATTAACGGTATCATAATGCCCTGATAAAATAATGACAGAATCAGGATACAGTGTTCCGGTTTTTGTTACAATAATATTTTGGAGTTGATTGCCGCCGGAAGTGAAGGTATGTTGCTCAATGTTCGTGTAACCGTACGACGTAAATTGCGAAATAAGCCAGTCGCGCGAGCGGGCAAGAGAATCACGACCTGATGCATTGTTTGCATAGCGTGTTTTAAATGCCTGCAAACGCTCAAGTGTGGAATATATCTTTATAGAATCTATGTGGCTAACAAGTTCTGCAAGGACAGGGTCAATTTTTAAAATTGTGCTTGGTGTCGCTTTCCCAAGTTGCAATGATTGCAGAGTTCCTCGTTTGGGTTGCGCAAAAATAGATGCAAAACTCAAACAAAGGATAAAAAATATCGAGAGTGATTTCAAGGACGTAAAAATAAAATTGCGTTCACTTTAATTTTAAAGCGAAAAAGAGTTTTCAAAAAATTAAGGAGCGCCTCGTAATGGAAAAATTATCTGCAGGATAATTTTGGCGGAAAAATAACGGAATTTTCTCTTTAACTACCAACGGAAAAACATAATTTTTTCTTTGAAAACCTCCTTCATTTTTTCTATCTTTTGCACGAAAAATTTCCCAAAAAACACAAGCAGAATGTCTGAAACACTCACATTTCCCGAACATGAAATCATCGAAGATGATGATGAAAATGTTCTGACCATCGAGCCGACGAAAGTTATTCTCTTCAATGACGAAATCCACTCTTTTGATGAAGTCATTGGGCAGATAATCAAAGCGACGGGATATGATTACGTAAAAGCAGAGGCAATTACGTGGGAAGTCCATTCACGCGGAAAAGCAGTTGTGTACATTGGTGAAATATTGAAATGCCTTTCTATTAGCAGCGTTCTCGAAGAAATTCGCTTAATGACGCATGTGGAAGTATAGTTAGTTTTTGTAAACGTTCAATTTAATTGTCGTTTTCAATTCTCATATCCCAATTCTTATTAAATGACCTCGCAACAAATCCGACAACAATTTTTAGATTTTTTTCAAGAACAACAACACCGCATTGTTTCCAGCGCGTCTGTTGTTCCGCACGATGACCCGACATTGCTTTTTACCAATGCGGGAATGAATCAGTTCAAAGATGTTTTTCTTGGAACAGGCAAACGTGATTATACACGCGCCGCTGATACACAAAAATGTATTCGCGTCAGCGGAAAACACAATGACTTGGAAGAAGTTGGTCGCGATACATATCATCACACATTTTTTGAAATGCTCGGCAACTGGTCGTTCGGCGACTATTACAAAAAAGACGCAATCAGTTGGGCTTGGAAATTGCTAACAGACGTCTGGAAATTACCGAAAGAACGATTGTGGGCAACAGTCTATAAAACAGATGACGAAGCAATTGAACTCTGGAAATCAGAAACGGATATTGAACATTCTCATATTTTGCGATTCGGAGAAAAAGAAAATTTTTGGGAAATGGGTGATACAGGTCCGTGTGGTCCGTGTTCTGAAATTCATATAGATTTGCGCGACAATATGAGCGGAATTGCTCCCGTCAATGAAGGAACTGCAGCATGTATTGAAATCTGGAATTTAGTTTTCATTCAATATAACAGAAATGCAGACGGAACACTTACACCACTTGCAGCAAAACACGTTGATACGGGAATGGGATTTGAACGCGTTTGCGCAGTGTTACAAAATAAAAAATCAAATTACGATACAGACGTTTTTTCGCCAATCATCAATCGCATTGCTGAAGTTGTAAACAAAAAATATTTCGGCACAATAGAAACGACCCACGATTCACAAACAACGAACGACGAAACGGATATTGCAATGCGTGTAATTGCAGACCACGTGCGCACTTTGACTTTTGCAATCGCAGACGGTGCAATTCCATCGAATGAAGGACGCGGATATGTTTTACGCAGAATTTTACGACGTGCGGCACGCTTCGGAAGAAAACTTGATAAGCGCGAACCATTTATTTATAGTGTCGTCGAAGCAGTGGTCAAAAATATGGGTGATGTTTTTCCGGAAATAATTGAGAAACAAACTCACATCGAAAGAGTAATAAAAAGCGAAGAAGAGAGTTTTAATAACACGCTTGACAGAGGTTTGGAAATTTTTGAAGATGTTGTACGCGAACTCAAACAATCAAAAATTTTCCCGGGCGAATACGCTTTTAAATTGTACGATACGTATGGTTTTCCGCTTGACCTGACTGAACTGATGTGCGAAGAACGCGGATTGAAAGTAAATACATCCAGTTTTGTTCATTTAATGGAAGAACAAAAAACCCGTTCGCAAAAAAGCGCTGCATTCAAAATAAATATCGAAGCAGAAATACCGCTTGAGATTCCAAAGTTTGAAACACATTCAGGATTCACATACGATGCGCTTTCTCTCGAAACGGAAATATTATTTTCAAATGGCACACAGATAATTTTAAAGGAAACACCGTTTTACGCAGAAAGCGGCGGACAAGTTAGCGATACAGGAACATTATTTTTTGAAAATAACAGTATTGAAGTTCTTGATGTTGTAAAGAAAAACGATTTTCACTATCACATACTGAAATCAGCAATTCCAATATCCAGCACTGATGGTTTGCACAAAACAATTGCGGCGGTGAATACAAAGCGCCGCTATTCGATAATGCGCAACCACACTGCGACGCACCTTTTTCACGCTGCTTTGCGAAAAACAATCGGAACACACGCACATCAAGCCGGCTCGCTTGTTTCTCCTGAATATTTGCGATTCGATTTTAACCATTTCAATAAATTAACCGCGGAAGAATTGCTTGAAATTGAAAATATTGTCAATGAAAAAATTCGCGGCAATATTCCGCTCACTCACCATCGCGCAATCCCGTTTGATGAAGCAAAAAAAATGGGCGCACTGATGTTCTTCGGCGATAAGTATGGCGATAAAGTAAACGTAGTGCAGTTCAGTGATTTCAGTTTGGAATTTTGCGGCGGTACACACGTGAAATCTACGGGTGAAATCGGATATTTCAAATTGCTTTCAGAAGCGAGTATTTCCAGCGGTGTAAGAAGAATTGAAGCGATTACCGGAACAGGCGTGGATGATTTTATTCGACAACGAATGACAAATTTGGAACGCGCACAGGACTTGTTAAATGTTGACCATCAGAAAATTGCAGATAAAATTTCGCAGTTGCTCGAAGAAAAGAAAAGATTAGAAAAAGAGTTATGCAAATATCGTTTACTTTCCGCAGTTACTTTGCTTGATACATTTGTAAAGAATGCAGTTCAACAAAACGGCATTGCAATTATTGCAGAAAAAGTTACAGCAAGTGATAGCGAAGAAATGAAAAATCTTGGCGATATGTTACGTGAGAAAATGAAAAGCGGCGTTGGTGTTCTCGCGTCTGTCATTGATGAAAAAATTTCTCTTGTCTGCGTTGTAACAGACGACGTGATTAAAGAAAAAAAATTACAGGCAGGAAAAATAGTCGGCGAACTTGCGAAACAACTCGGAGGTGGCGGTGGTGGAAAACCTCATCTTGCAACCGCAGGAGGAAAAGATGTTGCGAAGTTGGATGAGGTGTTAAGTGGGTTTGCGAAGTTTGTGAAAAAAATGTTTGATAATAACTGACGAAAATTATGAAAGTTTTTTATGCATCCATTTGAACGAATATTATCAGTATCAACCGAGGACATCGAACTCGAATTAAGAGGCGTTAAAGAAATCTGTTGGGCTGACTTTTGGTTAAACCCAAGAAAATTAAGAGGTAGTGATTTTCTGATGCGTTGGTCACAAGGCGTGTGGAGTGAAAAACGTTTAATTGATGTTACTAACAAGACGAATCAGTTTTACGCCATTCCTTATGGACCAAGTGGAACGGCACCGACAGACGATGTAAGAGCATTTGAACTTTACTTTGAAAGGTTGGAAGCAGCAGGACTTGGCAACATTAAACGACCAGACCTTTTAGTTTTTAAGATTGCAGACAAACCATTCGTTGACAAATTTCTTACAAGCATCGGAGGAGAAGAAGAACTCCCATTCATCACAGAAGACAAACTTCAAGATTTAATTTCCAAAGCAATCATTGCCGTTGAATGTGAGAATTCACTTTGGGTAGCAGAGAAAATGCCGTTCTATAATATTCCGATGAAGCCACAAAAGCGGCTTGGAGGGAAAATGGGACTTGCAAAAAATGCTGTTCTTCCGACTGTAATTATAAAAGAAGAAGATAGAATCCCATTAAGCAAATGGCAAGAACAAAACAAAATTCCAATTCATGTTTGGCATGTTTTCTTTGACAGAGCTTATGGACTTTCGTTTGACGAAGCACAGCGACTTGTTAAAGACGGTTTAATTCTTCCAACAGAACAAGTATTTCAAGCACCTGGCGGTGCAACAACCAAGAAAGCGATTTACAAATATTATTATCACTACGCTTATCCTCTCGGCATTGCGAAGGAAAGACCTAATTTAATTCCAGCATTCATTGAAGATAAGAACGGACACATTTTGCCTTATGTAAAATTTGAAGGCGGTTCGCTTGAGATTACTTCTGATGCAGTAAATCTTTTAAAACAACTCTGATGGGAAAAGTAAAATCACATCAGCAGTTGCCAACCGAATGGAGCGAAAGAGAAATTCTTCGTGACAAAGGACAGTTTTGGACACCAAGTTGGGTTGCTGATGCAATGGTTGCTTATGTTTCTGAAAACACAGATTTAGTTTTCGACCCAGCAACAGGCAGAGGAGCATTTTATGAAGCACTACTAAAACTCAACAAACCAAAAGTTTCTTTTTTCGGAACTGATGTTGACACCGAAGTTTTAGAAGATGAAATTTACAATCACAAAAATTGTTTTGTTGAAGAAAGAGATTTTATAAAAAATCCACCCCAAAGAAAATTCAAAGCAATAGTTGCAAACCCACCTTACATAAGACATCATCGCATTGACGAGGAAACAAAAAATTTACTTAAACAACTTTCAGTAAGTATTACAGGCGATACTATTGACGGCAGAGCAGGTTATCACATTTATTTTCTCATACAGGCATTGAACCTTTTAGAGCAAGACGGCAAACTTGCTTTCATAATGCCTGCTGACACTTGCGAAGGAAAGTTTGCAAAGAATTTATGGAAATGGATTTCAGAAAAATTTTGCATTGAAAGTGTAATTACATTTGATGAAAGGGCTACGCCATTTCCAAATGTTGATACCAATGCAATGGTTTTCTTAATCAAAAATTCCAAACCAATTAAAACTCTTCATTGGGTAAAAGCTAACGAGGCATATTCAGCAGACCTTTTCAATTTCATTTCTTCAAACTTCAAACAACAAAAATTTAAAACCATTGAGATAATTGACCGACAACTCAAAGAAGGAATTGCAACAGGTTTTTCAAGACCCGAACAAAATCATAACGGTTTTAAATTTCATTTGAATGACTTTGCAAATGTGATGAGAGGAATTGCAACAGGTTCAAATGAGTTTTTCTTTTTGACAGCACAACAAGTAAAGCAATTACAAATTCCAAAAGAGTTTTTGAAACGAGCAGTCGGCAGAACAAAAGATGCAACAGAAAGTATTTTGACTGCAAAGGATGTCCAAGAATTAGAAAAAGAAAATCGTCCGACATATTTACTTTCGATAAACGGACATGATAAATTACCAAAAGCAATTTCAAATTATTTGAAAGTTGGTGAGGAAATGGGATTGCCAAGTCGTTCACTCATTCAGCAGCGCAAGCCGTGGTATAAAATGGAGAAACGAGCAGTGCCGCCATTGTTGTTTGCATATCTCGGCAGACGAAATACAAGGTTCATAAAAAATGATGCGGGTGTTTTACCATTGACAGGTTTCCTTTGTGTCTATCCAATTTATGACGACAAAGTATTTATTGAAAAACTTTGGCAAGCACTTAATCATCCTGACACTTTAGAGAATTTAAAACTTGTTGGCAAAAGTTACGGTTCGGGTGCTATCAAAGTTGAGCCAAGCAATTTATCAATGCTTCCCATATCCGAAAATATTGTCAAAGAATTTGAACTAAAACGTCCGTATATAACTCCAACTGGGCAATATGATATATTTCGAGAACCCAAAAAGATATACGGAAAAAAATCAATCTAAAACCTAAAATACTCAATGGCACATCTCCCCCTCACTATTCTCATCCGCGAATCATTTATTCAGGATGAACTCAAAGCAAGTTCAGCGACAAAATTGAAAATGCTGGAACAATGCACGTCGCAAATTTCCAAAGCGATGGATTTGCTTGTGAACGCGCTCAACAACAAGAAAAAAATTCTTCTCTGCGGAAACGGCGGCAGTGCGGCAGATTCGCAACACATTGCAACGGAACTTGTCATTCGTATGTTGCCGCGTGAACGCGCTGCAATTCCCGCGATTGCATTGAGTACAGACACTTCCATTTTAACAGCTGGTGCAAACGATATTGGTTTTGAAAATGTGTACGCACGTTCCATCGAAGCGCTGGGAAACACCGGTGATATTCTCATTGCAATCACCACCAGCGGAAATTCACCGAACATTTTGAAAGCAATCGAAAAAGCAAATGCAAAAGGAATGGTAACAATTGGATTTCTCGGCAAAGACGGAGGAAAAGCAAAATCACTTTGTCATCATTCCATCATCGTTCCATCAAATGATACGCAGCGGATTCAGGAAGGACATATTACTATTGGACATATTTTATGCGGATTGATTGAACGGGAAATGTTCGGAGAAATGAAATAGGATTTGAAATTTGCGATGTGAGATATGAGTTTTATTACTCACATCGCAAATCCCATATCTCATATCTCATATCTATTTTTATGAACGAAGTTCTCCCCTCCACTCTCTATCTCGTCTCCACTCCCATCGGCAATCTCGAAGATATCACTCTTCGCGCTCTAAAAATTCTCGGCAATGTTGATGTACTTTGCTGCGAAGATACGCGCACCACGCAAGTTCTCCTCAACAAATTCGAACTCAAACCAAAACGACTTCTCTCTTACTTTGAACAGAACGAACAAAAAAGAATTCCTGAAATTCTTCAACTCCTCAAAGAAGGAAATTCCGTTGCGCTTGTAAGTGATGCAGGGACGCCATCAATTTCTGACCCGGGATTTCGTTTAGTGCGCGCAGTCATTGATGCAGGAATAAATATAATTCCGATTCCCGGAGCAAATGCAGCAATTACTGCGCTTTCTGCGAGCGGATTACCAACGGATGCATTTGTATTTGAAGGATTTCTTCCTGTAAAAAAAGGAAGAAAAACACGACTCGAATTTTTGAAAGAGGAAACGCGCACAATTATTTTTTATGAATCCCCGTACAGAATTCTCCGTACTCTGAACGATTTGCACACGCATTTTGGAAATAGAAATGTTGCCGTTGCGCGCGAACTGACAAAAAAATTCGAGGAAATTTCGCGCGGAGCACTCTCGGAAATAATTGCACACTACTCTGCTAAAAAAATTCTCGGCGAATTTGTCATTGTAGTAGAAGGGAAGCGATAAATTGATGTAAATGTTCTTCCACTCGTCCTCCCTTAAATTTTCTTCACAAAAAACTTTTTCCCGCGTTTTGGTTGAAGGTAAATTCTTCTTTTCTTACTTTTTTACCGCAAATTTCCAAATAAACTATTCTCCAGACGATGCAACAAAAACTCCTTTATATACTCTGTTCTTTTTCGCTCTGCTGGCTTGTAGGATGCGCGACGTTAAATACTGCTTCGCCGCGTTTTACCACAGCACCAAAAGAAGAACAACCTGCACCGCCGAAGGTGGTACAGCAACACACTATTCCTGTTCCAAAAGATACGATTTCACTTGCAGAAGAAACTCCGGAAGAAGATGAAATTTCAGCGGAAGATTCTGTAATTATCGAAGATGAACAATATGCGCAGGAAATTTCCGCTATGCTGGAAAGTGCGCGTTCACATTACCTCAATGCGTTAAATGCGCAAACGGATAATGATTCTGTTCGCTCTGCCGAAGAATTTGAATCCGCAATTGAAATTTTGAATGAACTCAGCACAATTCCGCTCATTGAATCCAATCAGGAATTTAACGACCTTTCAAAAAGTGTCGTCGAAGATTATGAAAAATACATTGCGAGTACTAATTCACTCAGCCCTAATTCTTCCATTTTCGCATTAAAAGAAAAACTCTCTCAACTTGGCGATTCTGCAGATGTCGAAGAAGATGCGGTTCCAAAAAGTTTTGTTGAAGGAACAACTGTTCCGCTTGTTTTAAATGGTTATGTTGAAAAAAATATCAACTATATGCAAACGCGCGGAAGGCATCATTTTAATTTCTGGATGGCGCAATCAGGAAAATATTTTCCGATTATTGAACCGATTCTTGCAGAAGAAGGCGTTCCCGACGAATTAAAATATCTTGCAATGATTGAAAGCGGTTTAAATCCTGTTGCGCGCTCGTGGGCAAAAGCAGTCGGGATGTGGCAATTCATTCGCGGCACTGGAAAATTGTACGGATTGAATGCAACATTTTGGAGCGATGACAGACGCGATGTGGAAAAATCTACTCGTGCAGCAGCACGACATTTGAGAGATTTATATAAATCTCTTGGAGATTGGCATCTTGCATTAGCAGCATACAATTCCGGCGAAGGAAGAGTGAATCGCGCAATTCGAAAATCCGGCACGCGAAATTTCTGGAAGATGTGGAATTACCTCCCGCGCGAAACAAGAAATTATGTTCCTGCATTTATTGCTACTTCATTAATGGCGCGTAATCCCGTTCGATATGGTTTTACTGATGTAACTCTCGGAGCGCCGCTTCAGTACGAAACATTTACGACAAACGAATCTGTTGACCTTTCTGTACTTGCGTTATGCGCTGGTACAACTTCCGAAACGATGCAAGAACTCAATCCCGCATTGTTACGCTATGCAACGCCTCCAACGCCTTATGAATTGCGTATTCCTGCCGGAACAAAAGACGTGTTCGCAGATAATTATGCAAAAGTTCCTGTAAGCGAAAGACGACATTGGCTGACGCATACAATTCGCAAAGGCGAAACAATGAAAAAAATCGCACGACGTTATGGCATTACAGCAAACTCGCTCGCAGAAGCAAATCAACTGTCAACCAAATCAAAACTGCGCGCCGGAAAAACTTTAATTATTCCTGTCGCAAATAAAAACGTTACAGGAATTACTCAGACAAAAAGCAAGGCAGAAAAAGCAACAACAAAAAAACAACATCCTTCCATTACAAGCGCAGAAGGAAAAGAGAAAATACGGCATAAAATTCTCCGCGGTGAAACACTTTCTTCGATAGCAGAGAAATATAATGTGCGCATCAGCGATGTGCGCAACTGGAACAATATAGCGTTTGGCAAATCACTGCGTGCGGGAAAATCGCTTACAGTATATGTTGCAAAAGAAAATTT
>CAYHPL010000033.1:0-30801 GCA_964358705.1 uncultured Chitinophagales bacterium | reverse complement strand
TAGAGCAGCGGTCTCCAAAACCGCAGGTTGGGGGTTCGAGTCCCTCCTGACGTGCCACATTTCCAACAATAAATTCCTATGAAAGAAAAACTTCTCGCTTATTCTGCTGATGTTATGAAAGAAATGAATAAAGTCTCGTGGCCCACGAAAGATGAGTTGCGTGATTCTACAATTATTGTAGCCGCAGTATGTGGTATTCTTTCGCTTTTTGTTTTTGGCATTGATTCCGTTCTTTCTTTTCTCGTTACAAAGATTTTTTAATGCCAACAGACCATTTACAAGTCGAAGCAGAAATTCCTTCTCGATGGTATGTTATTCATTGTGTAACAGGAACAGAGCAGAAAGTGAAAGCGCTCATTGAGAAACGCGCGTCGGAAGAAGGTTTCTCAGAGCGTGTGCTGAGCGTGTTTGTTCCTTCGGAAAAAGTTTTTGAAATGCACGAAGGAAAAAAACGTAGTAAAGTTAAAACATTCTTGCCCGGCTATCTTCTTGTTGAATTGCGCCTTGATAATAAAACACGTGATTTTATTCTTCAAACTCCATCGGTACTGAATTTTGTTGGTGACCAAAAAAATAAACCGGTTCCAATGAGAATGGATGAAGTAAAAAGGTTTTTGGGAAAAGATGCCGCAAACGAAACAGAATCAGTCGTTACACAATTCAGAGCGGGAATGTCTGTGAAAATTACAGATGGTCCTTTCAATAACTTTATCGGCACCATTCAGGAAGTGAGTTTGGAAAAAATGAAACTCAAAGTAATGGTAAGTATTTTTGGAAGAAAGACGCCGATAGAATTAGATTTTAATCAGGTTGAAGAAGAAAAATAATTTTAAATAGAGTATTACATAATCAAATTATTCAATGAAAAAAATTACAGGTTACGTTAAGTTACAAATTCCCGCTGGTCAGGCAACACCAGCGCCTCCTGTTGGTCCTGCATTAGGTCAAAAGGGCGTTAACATTATGGAGTTTTGTAAACAGTTTAATGCGCGAACACAGGCACAGCAAGGGTTAATTATACCGGTTGTCATTACCGTTTTTTCCGATAAATCGTTCACATTTATTACCAAAACGCCTCCTGCCGCAGTACTTTTAATCAAAGCCGCAGGAATTCCGAAAGGCTCAGGCGAATCAAACAGAAATAAAGTCGGTAAAATTTCATCAAAACAATTGAAGGAAATTGCAGAATTGAAAATGCCGGATCTCAACGCTATGACTGTTGACGCAGCAATGAACATGGTAAAAGGTACTGCGCGTAGTATGGGAATTACCCTTGAAGGTTAATCGTAAGCAATTTTAATAATAAAATATCGTAACAATTTTTATGAAAGTCTCAAAACGTTTTAAGGCAGTATCACAAAAAGTAGATGCCAAAAAACCACTCACCATTTCCGACGCAGTACAAAAAGTTAAAGAAACTGCAACAGCAAAATTTAATGAATCGGTTGATATCGCTGTACGCTTAGGTGTTGACCCTAAAAAAGCTGACCAAGCATTACGCGGAACTGTTGCCCTGCCGCACGGTATCGGAAAAACAGTCCGCGTCCTCGTTGTAACAAAATCTCCAAAAGATCAGGAAGCAAAAGATGCTGGTGCGGATTATGCAGGTTTTCAGGAATATATTGACAAGTTGCAGCAAGGATGGACGGATGTTGATGTCATTATCGCATCTCCTGATGTAATGGGAGATTTGGGAAAACTTGGAAAAATTCTCGGTCCCCGTGGCTTAATGCCAAATCCCAAAAGCGGTACAGTAACACCGGATGTAGCGAAAGCAGTGAAAGAAGTGAAAGCAGGAAAAATAGAATTCCGTGTTGATAAAGCCGGTGTTGTTCATGCAATGATTGGAAAGGCAAGTTTTGAAAAGGAAAAATTGATAGATAATATCAATGCTTTTCTTGCTACGATAGTTCGAATGAAGCCTGCGACAGCAAAAGGTCAATATGTAAAAACTATTTTCCTTTCAAGCACAATGGGTCCTGGTGTACAGGTGGATAAGAATGTTGCTTTGACAGCACACTAAAAAAAAGTTTACGCACTCACATATAACATAAATACTCATCTGTTTTTTTATTTGCTGATTTTCTTTTTTGAAAAAAAAGAAATGCTTCTCTTCAGATAAAAGACATTAATTGAAAGAAAAAAAAATGACTCGTTCAGAAAAAGAACAAGTTGTAACAAGAATATCCGAATTATCACAAGGTGCGCAAGGGTTGTATTTTGCAGATTTTACCGGCGTCACAGTTGGAGAAATTAATGATCTCCGACGTGAATTTTTCAAAGCCGGCGTAAAATACGCAGTTGCAAAAAATACACTTATTGCCCGTGCTTTAGAAGGCACATCGTATTATGATTCGTTAAAACCAGTGTTGCGCGGTCCAACTGCCGTAGCATTCGGATACGAAGATGCGGTGACTCCTGCAAAAATACTCAAAAAATTTTCCGATAAAACAAATAAACTTTCGGTAAAATTATGCGTTCTTGAAAACCAGGTGTTTGAAGGAAAGCGATTTGATACTATTGCGGCAATGCCATCTAAAAACGAAATGATTGCCAGTATTCTCGGCAGTCTGAATGCGCCTATTGCTAATGTCGTGTATGCGCTTGATGCAATTGAAAAAAAATTACAACCTGCTTCGTAACGTAGGCAGATTTATCCTTTAACAAAAAAAATAAAACGAAAGAAATAATACAATGTCAGTAGTGCAAGAAATTGTTGAAAAAATTGAGAAGTTAACTTTACTTGAAATCGTTGAGCTCAAAAAATCACTTGAAGAAAAATTTGGTGTAAGTGCCGCCGCTCCTGTTATGATAGCAGGTGGAGGCGCAGCAGCAGCACCGGTGGTTGAGGAGAAGACGGAATTCGATGTTATCTTAAAGAGTGTCGGCGCCAATAAAATCGGTGTTATCAAAGCAGTTCGCGAAATTACCAGTCTTGGTTTGAAAGAGGCGAAAGACTTGGTTGATGGTGCGCCGAAAGCAGTGAAAGAGGGCGTTGATAAGGACGAAGCAGACAAACTCAAGAAAAAACTTGAGGAAGCCGGCGCAGAAGTCGAAGTGAAATAATGCTCGTTTGTTGATTCTATAATCAACATTTTTAAGTCATTATCCCAGTATAATACTCGACCTTCGTAAAGGGGGTCGAGTATGTTTTTCTATATAAGTATAACTCACTATTGAGGAATTGCGGCGTTGAAGACACCAAATATTAATTCAAGCGACAGAATAAGCTTTTCAAAAATTCCGGAAATCGTTGAAACCCCCGATTTATTAAACGTTCAACTTGATTCCTGGGAAAGTTTCTTACAAGTAAATACTTCTCCTTCCAAACGAAAAAAAATTGGCGTACAGGAAGTGTTTCTTGCAAATTTTCCTATACTTGATGCCCGCGAAAGCATCGGGCTCGAGTTTATTGAATATTATGTTGACAAACCCCGTTACACAATTCAGGAATGTATTGAACGCGGTCTATCCTACACATTCCTTTTAAAAGCAAAACTCCGTTTACATCCTCGCACGGATGAAGCACGCGATGTTGTTGATACCATTGAGCAGGAAGTATATCTCGGCAGTATTCCGTCCATGACGTATCGTGGGTCGTACATCATTAATGGTGCAGAGCGTGTCATCGTTTCGCAATTACATCGTTCGCCCGGTGTATTCTTTAGCGAATCCACGCATCCCAATGGTATTCAATTATACAATGCGCGCATCATTCCGTTTCGCGGCGCATGGGTAGAATTTACTACCGACATCAACAATATGATGTTTGTTTATATTGACCGTAAGAAAAAATTCCTCGTTACAACATTATTACGCGCATTAGGATTTTCCTCCGATGATGAGATTCTCAATTTGTTTGATTTAGTTGAAAATGTTGATATAAAAAAAATTTCCATCAAAGAATACATCGGAAAAGTAGTGTGCAGCGATGTCATTGATAGAAAGACAGGAGAAATACTTGTTACAAAAGACCAGCAGTTAACAGAGGAAATTGCAGATGCAATTTCAAAATCTGCTGTAAAAATTGTTTCCTTCTTTAAGCAAGAGGGAGGAAATTCATCCATTATTGCAAACACAATACAAAAAGACCCTGTACGCTCCGAAGAAGATGCTCTTGCAGCAATGTATCAGCAACTGCGCTCTATTGAAGCACCTGATGCAGGAACCGC
Source organism: uncultured Chitinophagales bacterium (assembly GCA_964358705.1). Lineage (GTDB taxonomy): Bacteria > Bacteroidota > Ignavibacteria > UBA10030 > F1-140-MAGs086 > JBBTJF01. The sequence goes on along the minus strand of CAYHPL010000033.1, from coordinate 26,629 downwards.
GCGCAGTTTAGTGGAGAAATTATTTTTCAATCCAAAGCGATATGATTTAGGAGAAGTAGGAAGGTTCAGAATCAATCAGCGATTGGGTTCTGTTACACCGAAAGAAGTTACGACGTTAACAAAAGAAGATATTGTTTCGATTATTAAATATCTCATTGAACTGAAAGAAGGAAAACGTCAGGTTGATGATATTGACCATTTAGGAAATCGTCGTGTTCGTACTGTTGGCGAGCAAATCGGTCAACAAATAAATCTCGGATTAGTTCGTATGGCGCGAACAATTCGCGAAAAAATGAATCTCCGTGAAAAAGAAAATCTCACGCCGCAAGCGCTTGTCAATGCACGCGCAATTACCAGCGTCATCAATACGTTTTTCGGAACGAATCAGATGTCGCAATTTATGGACCAAACAAATCCGCTTGCTGAGATAACGCACAAACGCCGTATGTCTGCGCTCGGACCGGGAGGTTTGACACGTGAGAGAGCAGGATTTGAAGTTCGCGACGTACATTATACGCACTATGGACGTTTGTGTCCTATCGAAACACCTGAAGGTCCGAATATCGGTTTGATTTCTTCTCTGTGCGTGTATGCAAGAGTAAATGAATTTGGGTTCATTGAAACTCCATATCGCAAAGTTCACAACGGAAAAGTTTCAACAGATATTGAATTTCTTTCCGCAGAAAAAGAAGATAATTTTACCATCGCACAGGCAAATGAACCGCTTGATGAAAAAGGAAGATTTAATCACGAGCGAGTGCGCGCACGACAAAAAGGAGATTTCCCTGTCGAACTTCCTGAAAAAGTGCAATATATGGATGTTGTGCCAAGCCAGATTGTTTCTGCAGCAGCAGCGCTTATTCCATTTCTCGAACACGATGACGCTAACCGTGCATTGATGGGCTCGAACATGCAACGACAGGCAGTGCCTTTGCTTAAAACAGAAACGCCGATTGTTGGAACAGGTTTTGAAAGAAAAATTGCCCGTGATTCCCGTACGCTTATTATTGCAGAACGAAGCGGCGTTATTATCGAATCCGATGCGCAGCACATTATTGTTGATTACGATGTTGACCCCCGCAGTGCAGATGCATTAACGACGTTTGAAAATATTCAACGTGTTGAATATGCACTTACAAAATTTTTACGCACAAATCAGGATACATGTCTTAATCAACGTCCGCTCGTTTCAGTCGGGCAGAAAATAAAAAAAGGGGATATACTTGCTGATGGATGCGCGACAGATAAGGGCGAACTTGCATTAGGAAAAAATGTTCTTGTTGCATTTATGCCCTGGAACGGTTACAACTTTGAAGACGCAATTATCATCAACGAACGCATCGTATCAGAAGATGTTTTCACTTCGATACATATTGAAGAATTTGATTTACAAGTGCGCGATACAAAACGCGGGGAAGAAGAATTTACGCGCGAAATTCCCAACGTTAGTGAAGAAGCCACAAAAGACCTTGATGAAAACGGACTCGTCGCAATCGGTACAGAAATTCGCGAAGGCGATATTCTCATCGGAAAAATTACACCAAAGGCAGAGACAGAGGCATCACCCGAAGAAAAACTGCTTCGCGCAATTTTCGGAGAAAAAGCAGGTGATGTGAAAGATGCGTCATTAAAAGCGCCTCCCGGTATGAAGGGCATCGTTGTAGATGCAAAACTTTTTGGAAGAAAGAGAAAAGATATTGAATCCAAAAACGAAGAGAAGAAAAAACTTGACGTTCTCGACCGTCAGTTCGAAATTAATTTAAAAGAAACGTATCAATTACTGCAACACAAGCTCGGTGTATTGCTTGATGGCGAAAAATCTACAGGTATTCGCACACTCGAAGGGGAAATCATTTTCAGAAGCGGTGTGCAATTAACTGCAGAAAAATTTGCCGCGTCGGATAATTTGCAGTTGCTTGATTTTCATTCTGAATGGGTTGAGGATAAGAAAAAGAATCTTATTCTTTCCAAAATTTATGAATCGTACTTTGGAAAAATTGCTGACCTAAAATCACAACACAAACACGATAGAACATCTGTTCAAATAGGAGATGACCTTCCTCCCGGCATCGTACAACTTGCAAAAGTTTTTGTTGCAAAAAAACGAAAACTTTCTGTCGGAGATAAAATGGCAGGGCGTCACGGAAATAAAGGTGTTGTGGCGCGTATTGTTCCAAAAGAAGATATGCCGTTCCTTGCAGACGGAACTCCTGTGGATATTGTTTTAAATCCACTTGGTGTGCCTTCGCGTATGAATCTCGGACAACTTTTTGAAACCGCGCTTGGTTGGGCAGGAAAAAAACTCCACCAAAAATATGCAACGCCGATTTTTGATGGCGCAACGTGGGAAGATGTCGCGGCAGAATTGAAAAAAGCAGGATTGGGTGAAACGTCAAAATCTATTTTATACGATGGACGAACAGGCGAATCATTTGACCAGCCTGTTACAGTCGGCTACATTTATATGATGAAATTATCCCATCTTGTGGATGATAAAATTCACGCACGTTCTATTGGACCTTATTCTTTGATTACGCAGCAGCCTCTTGGTGGAAAAGCGCAATTTGGCGGACAGCGATTTGGAGAAATGGAAGTGTGGGCGCTTGAAGCATACGGCGCAGCACACGTGTTGCAGGAAATTCTTACCGTAAAATCTGATGACGTTAGCGGACGTGCTAAAATTTATGAAGCATTGGTAAAAGGGGAAGATTTACCTGATTCAAATATTCCGGAATCGTTTAACGTTTTAGTAAAAGAATTACAGGGACTCGGTTTAAATGTCCTTGTTGACTAATCGTATATTCAATTATTCTTGAACACATTTCAAAAAATTACAAATAACTATGGTTTACGGATTAGCAGATACTCGCCCCAAAGTACAGAAAAAAATATTTTCAAAAATCACGATAAGTATTGCATCACCTGATACAATACTTGATTGGTCGCGCGGCGAAGTAACAAAACCGGAAACGGTAAACTACCGCACATTCCGTCCGGAAAAAGACGGATTATTTTGTGAAAAAATATTTGGACCAACACGCGATTGGGAATGTCATTGCGGAAAATACAAACGCATCCGCTATCGTGGAATCGTTTGCGACAGATGCGGAGTTGAAGTAACACAAAAAAATGTTCGTCGCGAACGGATGGGACACATTACGCTTGCCGTTCCTGTTGTGCACATCTGGTATTTCAAATCGTTGCCTTGCAAAGTTGGACTGGTTCTCGGTATCAGCACGAAAGATGTAGAAAAAATTGTGTACTATGAGAGTTACGTAGTCGTGCAACCCGGCATTTCCGGATTGCGTACATTGGATTTGCTGACGGAAGAACAATTTCTCGAAGTACTTGAGACGTTACCTGCGGGCAATCAGGAATTGGATAACGAAGACCCTCGCAAGTTTATTGCTTCAATTGGCGCGCCGGGGTTGAGAGAGTTATTAAAACGTGTTGAAGTAGAAAAGACATATCATGAATTACGGCAGCAATCAAAAGTAGAAACATCCGTTCAGAAAAAAGAAGAAATGTTGAAACGTTTGCGTGTGCTTGGCGCATTTCGTGAACGTGTAAATGTGAATGTTGCAAAGCCAGAGTGGATGATAATGGATGTCGTTCCCATCATTCCGCCGGAATTGCGCCCACTTGTTCCCCTTGAAGGAGGAAGATTTGCAACTTCGGATTTAAATGATTTGTATCGTCGTGTTATCATTCGCAACAATCGTTTGCGACGATTAATAGAAATTAAAGCGCCCGAAGTTATTCTTCGCAATGAAAAAAGAATGTTGCAGGAAGCAGTAGATTCATTGTTTGATAATTCGCGTCGTCTCACTGCTGTCCGTACTGAAAATAATCGTGCATTGAAATCGCTTTCTGATATTTTAAAAGGAAAGCAAGGTCGTTTCAGACAAAATCTTTTAGGAAAGCGTGTAGATTATTCCGGTCGTTCAGTTATTGTTGTGGGACCAGAATTGCATTTGCACCAATGCGGTTTGCCAAAAGATATGGCGGTGGAATTATTTCAGCCGATGGTTATTCGGCGTATTATAGAAAGAGGTTTGGCAAAGACCGTGAAAGGCGCGAAGAAAATTGTTTCGCGCAAAGGACCTGAAGTTTGGGAAATTTTAGAGAACGTTATTGACGGTCATCCGGTAATGCTTAATCGTGCGCCGACACTGCACCGTCTTGGAATTCAGGCATTTCAACCTGTGCTTGTCGAAGGAAAAGCAATCCGTATCCATCCGATGGTGTGTACTGCATTTAACGCGGATTTTGATGGCGACCAGATGGCAGTTCACGTTCCATTATCATTTGATGCACAAATGGAAGCGCGCGTATTGATGCTTTCGAGTCATAATATTCTTTCTCCTTCAAACGGAAATCCGATTGTTCATCCTACGCAAGACCAGGTGCTTGGATTATATTATTTAACAAAATCGAAAAATGGTGAGCCAAGCGATGGAAAATTATTTTCATCAAAATCGGAAGTAATAATTGCTTTCAATAATGGCAAACTCGGACTTCATACGAGAATAAAAGTACGAATTGATGGAAAAATTATTGAGACGACGACTGGTCGCGTTATTTTCAATCAAATTGTACCGACAGAAATGGGCTTCATCAATGAACTTTTGAATAAAAGCAGACTTGTTCAGCTTATTTCTGCTGTGTATCGTCGCTGCGGAAATGTAAAAACTGCGCAGTTCCTTGATAAGTTGAAAGAAACAGGATTTCGCTTTGCAACACGCGGAGGTATTTCTGTTGGAATCAGTGAAGTAGTTATTCCAAAAGAAAAGCAGGAAATCATTACGAAAGCCGAAAAAGAAGTGTACAGCATTGAAGACCAGTATCAAAATGGATTTATTACTGTCGGCGAAAGATATAATAAAGTTATTGACGTTTGGACGCGCACAACAAACAAAATCGCTGAGCGATTATTCAATACGCTTCAGTTATCGCAAGATGGATTTAATTCTCTCTATATGATGGTTGATTCCGGTGCGCGCGGTTCAAAAGAACAAGTGCGACAGTTAGCCGGAATGCGCGGCTTGATGGCGAAACCGCAAAAGAGTATGCAGGGAACAACAGGTGAATTGATTGAGAATCCAATCATCGCAAGTTTTCGCGAGGGCTTAACAGTTTTGGAATATTTTATTTCTACGCATGGAGCAAGAAAAGGTCTTGCAGATACTGCTTTGAAAACTGCAGATGCTGGTTATTTGACTCGACGTCTCGTTGATGTTGCTCAGGATGCAGTTGTTGCGGATGAAGATTGTGGAACAATTTTTGGATTAAAAATCGGCGCATTAAAGGAAGGCGAAGATGTAAAAGAACCTCTTTCTGAACGTATTCTCGGTCGTGTATCAGTACACGATATTAAAGACCCGATTTCAGGAAAAACTATTGTTAAAGCGGGAGAAATGATTCACGAGGAAGCCGCCGCGCAAATTTCTGAAACATCACTTGAAACAGTTGAAATAAGAACGGTGCTTACGTGTCAGTTAAAGCGTGGAATATGCGCAAAATGTTACGGTAGAAGTTTGGGAACAATGAAGCTTGTCGAGCCTGGTGAAGCAGTAGGAATCATTGCGGCGCAATCTATTGGAGAGCCGGGAACACAGTTAACACTTCGTACATTCCACACAGGCGGAACTGCAAGTTTAATTGCTGCGCAATCACAAGTTGTATCAAAGTTTGATGGTAAAGTAAAATACGATAGTATAAAACTTATTAAAATGGATGACGACGATGAATTTGGAAACAAACGCATTGTAGCATCAGGAAGAGGCGGTCAAATACATATTTTAGACAGTGACCATCGTATTCTCGCGAAATATGATGTTCCTTATGGTGCACATATTATTGCACATGATAATGCAGATGTTAAAAAAAGTGCATTACTTTACGATTGGGATCCATATAACGCTGTTATTATTACCGATTATGCTGGTATTGTGAAGTATGAAGGTTTGAAAGAAAATGTTACGTTCCGTGAAGAACCCGATGAACAAACCGGGCACATTCAAAAAGTAGTTTTGGAATCGCGTGATTACACAATTACGCCTACGCTTGTAATTTATGGGAAAAACGAAGAAAAATTAGGCTCGTATATTCTTCCTGCCCGCGCGCATTTAGTAGTTGAGAATAATGAAAAAGTTAAAGCAGGAGAAATACTTGTAAAAATTCCACGTATGATTGGAAAAACAAGAGATATTACTGGTGGTTTGCCAAGAGTAACAGAATTATTTGAAGCACGAAGCAGAACAGATTCTTCGTCCGTAGCCGAAATTAGCGGTATTGTTAGGTTTGGAAAACAGATTCGCGGCTCAAGAGAAGTTACAATTATAAGTCACGATGGCCATGATGAACGACACTATCTTATTCCATTAGGGAAACATGTTTTAGTGCAAGATGGCGATGTTGTGCGTGCAGGCGAGCGTTTATCAGATGGTGCAATAAATCCTCACGATATTTTAAAAATTAAAGGCGTTAGTGCAGTGCAGGAATATCTTGTGAATGAAATTCAGGAAGTCTATCGAATGCAAGGAGTAAAAATCAATGATAAGCACATCGAAGTTATTGTACGTCAAATGATGCAAAAAGTCAGAATAACCGACCCGGGAGATTCACGATTTCTGGAAGGAGATTTTATTGATAAATCAGATTTTAATGAAGAGAACGAATTACTTGCTACTATGATAATTATTACAAGCAAGGGCGATGCAAAAGTAAAAGACGGTCAGTTAATGACAAAGAAGAAAGTGCGAGAAATTAATTCTGAATTACGTAAAAAAGAAAAAAGATTAATAGAGTTCAGAGATGCACAGCCAGCTTCATCAGAAGCAGTACTATTGGGAATAACAATGGCGGCATTAACAACGGAAAGCTTTATTTCAGCAGCAAGTTTTCAAGAAACAACAAAGGTTTTGGCAGAAGCAGCTATTGAAACGAAAGAAGATTATCTTCGTGGTCTCAAGGAAAATGTTATAATGGGAAGATTAATTCCCGCTGGAACTGGATTGAGAAAATACAAAGATATTATCGTTACACCGGTAGATGAACGCCCGGATTTTTATGAAGAATCAATGCGAATGAAAGAAACATCATTGATACCGCAATAATAGGCGAAAAAATATTTGGAGCAAAAAAAAAAAGTAGTATATTTGCGACCTAAAATTTTCAAGAAATAATTTTAAAAATACACGATTACCTCAAACGGAACTATTGTGCCAACTATAAATCAGTTAGTTCGTCTCGGACGCGAGAAAGAGCAATATAAAAGTAAAGCCCCTGCGTTGCAAAGTTCACCGCAGAAGCGCGGTGTTTGTACACGCGTGTACACAACCACGCCCAAAAAACCCAATTCTGCACTCAGAAAAGTTGCACGTGTACGCCTCTCAAACGGTGTAGAAGTAACTGCTTACATTCCGGGAGAAGGACACAATTTGCAGGAACATTCAATAGTGATGATTCGAGGCGGACGTGTTAAAGATTTGGCGGGTATTCGGTATCATATTATAAGAGGAACACTTGATACTCAAGGTGTTCAGGACCGCAAACAAGGTCGTTCAAAATACGGTGCCAAAAGACCAAAAGCTGCATAAGAAAAATGAGAAAGAAAAGAGCACCAAAACGTCCAATTGTACCTGACCCAAAATTTAATGATTTGCAGGTAGGCAGATTTATAAATAATATCCTTCGCGAGGGGAAAAAACATCTTGCTCGTTCGATCGTTTATAATGCATTTGAAGTGATAGAGCAAAAAACATCCCAAGCGCCATTGGATGTATTTCGAAAAGCAGTTGAGAATTGCAGACCACTTCTCGAAGTTAAAGCGCGACGTGTTGGTGGCGCAAATTATCAGGTTCCGACGGAAGTAAGACCGGACCGTTCAGAAGCTCTTGCAATACGATGGTTGATATCGTATGCAAAGCAACGGAAGGATAAATCAATGTATGCAAAGCTCGCTGCAGAATTAATTGCAGCATCGAATAAAGAGGGTTCTGCAGTTAAAAAAAGAGAAGATGTTCATAAGATGGCAGAAGCAAATAAAGCATTTGCACATTTTCGATGGTAAGTAAAAAATTTAATAATAAAGTTTAAAGAAAAAGACAATGCCGAGAACCTATCCGCTTGAACGCGTGCGGAATATTGGAATTATGGCGCATATTGATGCGGGCAAAACTACTACGACGGAGCGCATTTTGTTTTATACAGGTGTGTTGCATCGTATGGGTGAAGTGCACGATGGCGCAGCAACGATGGACTGGATGGAGCAAGAAAAAGAGCGCGGGATTACAATTACAAGCGCTGCAACAACTTGTTTCTGGAGTAAGCACCGTATCAATATTATTGACACCCCAGGGCATGTTGATTTTACCGTTGAAGTTGAACGCTCGTTGCGTGTACTTGATGGCGCTGTCGCATTATTTTGTTCTGTAGGCGGTGTTGAACCACAGTCGGAAACAGTATGGAGACAAGCAGATAAGTACGGAGTTCCGCGCATTGCATTCGTGAATAAAATGGATAGAGTAGGTGCGGATTTCTTTCACGTAGTTACTATGATGAAAGAACGTTTGGGTGCCAATCCTGTTCCAATTACAATTCCAATCGGAGAAGGCGATATTTTTTCCGGTATCGTTGATTTAGTTACGATGAAGGCACGTATTTTTAACGAATCAACATTAGGCACATCTTTTGAAGATATAGATATTCCCCGCGACATAGAAGCCAAAGCGAAAGAATGGCGTATCAAGTTATTAGAATCTGTTTCTGAAGAAAATGATACTCTGCTTGAAAAATATCTCAACGGAGAAGAAATTTCTCCCAATGAAATAAAAGCAGTTTTACGCAGCGCATGTTTGAAAGTAAGTATTATTCCCGTAATTTGCGGTTCGTCATTTAAAAATAAAGGGGTGCAAAATCTTTTAGATTCAGTAATTGATTATCTTCCATCTCCTATAGATACAGTAGAATTACAAGGTCATCATCCACATCGTCATGACCACGTAGTACGCAAAGTATCTGATAGTGAAAAATTTGCCGCACTTGGTTTCAAAATAATGACCGACCCGTATGTTGGAAAACTTACTTTCGTTAGAATTTATTCCGGAAAATTAGTAGCTGGTTCCTACGTTTACAATTCTGTTTCTGAAAAGAAAGAGCGCGTTGGCCGTATCGTGCAAATGCACGCAAATCATCGAGAGGATTTGGAAGAGGCAATGACTGGTGATATTGTCGGCGTTATTGGATTAAAATACACACGTACAGGTGATACTCTTTGCGATGAAAGTGACCCGATAATTCTTGAGAAAATGGAATTTGCGGACCCTGTGATTTCGATTGCAATCGAACCAAAAACAAAAGCAGATCAGGATAAACTTTCAATCGCATTATCGCGATTAGCAGAAGAAGACCCGACTTTCAAAGTTTCTATTAATGAAGAAACACGACAGACTATTATGAGCGGAATGGGTGAACTTCATTTGGAGATTCTTGTGGATAGAATGAAACGTGAATTTGGTGTGCAGGCGAATGTTGGAAAACCACAAGTTGCTTATCGTGAAACCATCAGAAATAAAGTTAATCAAGTTTACAAACACGTAAAACAATCAGGTGGTCGAGGTCAGTATGCTCACGTTGAAATTGAAATTGAACCAAACGAACCAGGCAAAGGATTTGAATTTATTGACGACATTAAAGGCGGTGTAATTCCGAGAGAATATATACCTGCAGTCGAAGATGGAATTGAGCAACAAATGCGAAATGGTGTGATAGCTGGTTTTCCTGTTGTTGATGTAAAAGTTCGATTGCATTACGGTTCATATCACGATGTTGATTCCGATGAAATGTCATTTAAAATTGCTGGCTCGATGGGTTTTCGCGAGGCAGCCAGAAAAGCAAATCCTGCAATACTTGAGCCATTAATGTCGGTTGAGGTTGTTACTCCAGAAGAATATCTCGGCGATATTCTCGGTGATTTGAGTTCTCGCAGAGGAATGATTCACGGAATGACTGCAAGAAAAGATGCGCAAGTAATTAAAGCGCACGTACCACTCTCTGAAATGTTTGGTTACGCTACGAGAATGCGTTCAATGACACAGGGAAGAGCAATTTATACAATGCAATTTTCACACTACGCAGAAGCACCAAAACATGTTTCTGACGAAATTATAGAAAAAATATCCGGCACAGCCGTTGCCGCTTAATTATGTTTTTTAATACACTTACACTATCCATCACTCGTTAGGATTACACAATGGCAAAAGAAAAATTTGATCGCAGTAAACCGCACGTCAACGTTGGTACAATTGGACACGTTGACCATGGTAAAACGACTTTGACCGCAGCTATCACTATGGTACTTGCAAAACGAGGTCTTTCACAGATTCGTACTTTCGATAGTATTGATAATGCTCCCGAAGAGCGCGCTCGTGGTATCACGATTGCTACCGCACACGTGGAGTATCAGACAGCAAATCGTCATTATGCACACGTAGATTGCCCTGGGCACGCAGATTATGTTAAAAACATGATTACTGGTGCAGCACAAATGGATGGAGCGATTCTTGTTGTTGCTGCTACCGATGGTCCAATGCCACAAACACGTGAGCACATTCTTCTCGCGCGGCAGGTTGGTGTTCCTCGCATCGTTGTATTTATGAATAAATGCGATGCGGTGGATGACCCGGAACTCCTCGACCTTGTTGAGTTAGAGCTTCGCGACTTATTGAGCAAATATGAATTTCCTGGTGATGAAATTCCGATTATTCGTGGTTCAGCCCTTAAGGCAATGGAAGCTGCCGTGCGCGCAGATTCAAAAGGCGACGACCCAGCATTTACTTGCATTAATGAATTAATGGACGCTGTTGATGTATATGTGCCAATTCCACAGCGCGATATTGATAAAGCATTTTTGATGCCTGTCGAAGACGTGTTTTCAATTACCGGACGCGGAACAGTAGGTACTGGTCGTGTAGAACGCGGCAAAGCAAAAGTCGGCGATGAAGTTGAACTCATCGGTCTTGGAATGCATAAAAAGACTACAATTACTGGTGCAGAAATGTTCCGTAAAGAGCTTGATGAAGTTCGCGCCGGTGATAATGCAGGGTTATTGCTTCGTGGAGTAGATAAAAACGAATTGGAGCGCGGACAAGTTATAGCAAAACCCGGTTCAATTACCCCGCATAAAAAATTCACTGCACAGGTTTACGTTTTGAAAAAAGAAGAAGGTGGACGTCATACACCGTTTTTCAATGGTTACCGTCCTCAATTTTATTTCAGAACTACCGATGTTACGGGAGTAGCAAATCTTCCCGGCGGAGTAGAAATGGTTATGCCCGGTGATAATGTTGATAATATGTCTATCGAGCTTATTACAACTATTGCAATGGAAGAAGGATTGCGTTTTGCAATTCGCGAAGGTGGTCGTACGGTCGGCGCCGGTGTTGTAACGAAGATTATTGAATAATTCACAAAGTATTTTATCCATGAGCGGGCAAAAAATTCGCATCAAACTAAAATCATTTGACCACAATTTAATTGATAAATCTGCTGAAAAGATTATCAAGACAGTCAAATCAACCGGCGCAGTTGTAGCGGGCCCTATTCCGCTTCCAACACGTCGAACAATTTATACTGTTTTGCGCTCGCCTCACGTGGATAAAAAATCACGTGAACAATTTGAAACACGCATTCACAAGCGATTGATTGATATACTCAGCTCATCAAGTAAAACCGTTGATGCATTAACGAAGCTTGATTTACCTGCTGGCGTTGATGTGGAAGTAAAGTAATAACGTAGTAGAAAAAACAATTCCATGAATGGATTATTAGGAAAAAAACTTGGTATGGTGCGCCACTTCAGTGAAAGTGGAGAAGCAATCCCGTGTACTGTAATAGAAGCAGGTCCGTGCCATGTTGTACAGGTGAAAACTAAAGAGATTGATGGCTATCAGGCTATTCAACTTGGATTTGGTGAAAAACCTGAACGATTAGTGAACAAGCCTCTTACAGGACATTTCAAAAAAAATGGCGTTGCTCCCAAAAGAGTTCTTCGGGAATTTCGTGATGAGCCAATCACCGACGTGCAAACCGGAAATGAAATTACAGTTGATAAAGTTTTTTCAGTAGGTGATAGCGTAAAAGTTGTCAGTGCATCAAAGGGACACGGGTTCCAGGGAGTTGTTAAACGTCATCATTTTGGTGGTGGTTTGATGACTCACGGTCAAAGCGATAGAGTGCGTGCTCCTGGTTCCATTGGTTCTTCTTCATATCCTTCACGCGTTTTTAAAGGAATGCGTATGGCGGGAAGAATGGGCGGAACAAGAACAACGGTTAAAAATTTAACCGTGATAAAAGTTATACCCGAATCTAATCTTATTTTAGTAAAAGGTTCTGTGCCAGGTTACAACAGTAGTTATTTAGAAATTCATAAGGAAAAAAAGTAATATGCAACTTGAAGTTTATCGAAAAGATGGAACGTTGAGCGGCGAGAAAGTTACTCTTTCTCCTGAAATTTTTGAAATTGAACCTCGACAGCATGCAATGTATGAAGCAGTAAAAGCATATCTTGCTAATCAGCGTCAGGGAACACATAAGACAAAAACACGCGGAGAAGTTGCTGGCTCAGGAAAAAAACTCTGGAAGCAAAAGCATACCGGACGTGCAAGAATGGGTTCAGTTCGCTCACCGTTGTGGAAAGGCGGAGGAACAATTTTCGGACCGCAGCCACGAGATTATTCAATAAATTTGCCTGAAAATATTAAACGAGTTGCAAGAAAATCTGCGCTTAGTCTCAAGGTTCGTGAATCTCAATTAAAAATTGTAGAAGATTTTTCTTTTGAAGTTCCAAAGACACGGCAAATGGTAGATGTTTTAAAAGCGCTTCATCTTGCAGGGAAAAAAGTGTTGTTCCTTACGGATAAATCCGATGAAAAAATTCACCAATCCGGACGCAATATTCCAAAAGTTAAAATTCTTGAGGCATATAAAGCATCAACGTATGAGATATTGAACTATGATTTTCTACTTGTACAGAAAAGTGCTATTTCTGTAATTGAAAATACTTTTGGAGGTAAGAAATGAGTAAAATTATTTATCGCCCAATAGTAACAGAGAAAATGACTGCATTGGGAGAAAAGCATCAATATGCATTTGAAATTGATGGCAAAGCAAATAAATTAGAAGTACTTAAGGCAATAGAAAAGATGTTTAATGTAAAAGTCGAAAGTGTTCGGACTGCAAACATCAAAGGAAAAGCCAAATCGCAGATGACTCGCAAAGGAGCATTCTCCGGTCATACAAGTAATTGGAAAAAAGCCTACGTAACATTACGTACAGGTGACAAAATAGATTTCTTTGAACACGTGTAACGCAAAGAGTAACTGATGGGTATTCGACAATTAAAACCAAATACACCCGGCACACGTCACGCGATATTGCCTACGTTTGAGGACATTACAAAGTCCAGACCGGAAAAATCTCTTCTTGAGCCGAAAAAAAGTTCGGGCGGAAGAAATAATAATGGACATATTACTTCGCGTCATAGAGGCGGCGGACATAAGCAGTTCTATCGCATCATAGATTTTAAGCGCGATAAGCACGGTATTCCTGCTCTTGTTCATTCTATAGAATATGATCCGAACAGAACAGCACGCATTGCTTTATTGCATTACGTTGATGGAGAAAAACGATATATAATTTCTCCCGATGGATTGAAAGTAGGCACAAAAATCTTTTCTGGTCCTGAATCAGATATTAAAGTTGGCAACTCACTTCCGCTTGCTAATATTCCCGTTGGTACATTCGTTCATAATGTAGAGATAAAACCGGGAAAAGGCGGGCAGATGGGACGAAGCGCTGGAACGTCAATTCAGATTGTTGCAAAAGAAAAAGGTTTAGTTCAATTGAAGTTGCCATCAGGTCAGGTACGTAGTGTTCGACAGGATTGTTTTGCTACTATTGGAGTAGTGAGTAATCTCGATAATCTGAATGTCAGTTATGGAAAAGCAGGAAGAATGCGTTGGTACGGAGTACGTCCGCAGTCTCGTGGTGTTGTACAGAATCCTGTTGACCATCCACACGGTGGAGGAGAAGGAAAATCTCCGCAGGGAAATCCGCATCCTGTTTCACCTTGGGGTTGGCATACAAAAGGAAAGAAAACCAGAAAACGAAAACGGTACATAATGTAATCGTTAGTGTAATAAAATTTTATACGAAAATATGTCTCGCTCTATAAAAAAAGGTCCATTTATTGACCCGAAATTGTTAAAAAAAGTTGAAACAATAATTAAATCAGGTCAGAAGAAAGTTATTAAAACCTGGTCGCGTTCAACTACAATTACGCCCGATTTTGTTGGTCATACATTTGCAATTCATAACGGCAATAAATTTATTCCTGTGTATATCCACGAAGGAATGGTTGGTCATAAGTTAGGTGAATTTGCGCCGACACGAATTTTTCGTGGACATCCCGGTAGTAAATCTGAAGCATCCACGAAGTAGTAAAAAATCAATAATGGAAGCAAGAGCAATAAAAAGAAATACTAATTCATCACCGCGTAAAATGATGCTGGTGATAGATATGATACGCGGAAAAAATGTTGATGATGCGCTTACTATGTTGCACTATTCAACAAAACACGCCGCAAAAGTTTGTGAAAAAACATTACGTTCTGCAGTCGCTAATTTCCATCAAAAAGAAGGTGGAGAGAGAATTGCTCCGGAGCAAATGTTTTTAAAAGAAGCGTATGTAAATCAGGGCGTAACGTTACGACGCATGCTTCCTGCTCCTATGGGCAGAGCGTACCGAATACGAAAGCGTTCTCATCACCTTACGCTGATAATTTCTGATAAAAAGTAGTACATAATTTTTTTTGAAAGGTACAGTTTTGGAATTTGTGAATAATTCAGCAGTAAAGGAGTAATCTTGGGTCAGAAGACACATCCTATCGGATTTCGACTTGGCGTTCTTCGTTCGTGGGACTCAGTATGGTTCGCGCCGAAGAAAGACTTCGCATTACAATTAAGCGAAGATATTAAATTACGCAAATATGTATTCAACCGTTTAAAGAAGGCAGGCGTTGGAAGAGTTCTTATTGAACGAAAGACAAAGCGCGTTGAAGTTACAGTTTTCACTTCTCGACCGGGAATAGTAATCGGAAGAAGCGGAAAAGATATTCAGCAACTTGAAGAAGAATTGTGTAAAGTTTCTGGTAAAGAGGTAAAAGTTTTAATTCAGGAAATAAAACGACCTGAATTGGATGCCTTTCTTCTTGCAGAACAAGTCGCTCAGCAGATAGAAGGACGTGTATCAACCCGTCGTGCAATGAAAGCTGCCATCACTTCAGCAATGCGAATGGGAGCAAATGGATGTCGTGTGATGTGTTCAGGAAGATTGGGCGGAGCAGAAATTGCACGCGCTGAACAATATAAAGAAGGACGAATTCCTTTACAGACACTTCGTTCAGATATTGATTTTGCAAGAACAACAGCAAATACAATATATGGTGCCATTGGAGTTAAAGTTTGGGTTTGTCGTGGCGATGTACTAATGGAAAAAATGGATTAATAGAATTTTTGAATAATAATGTTAGCACCGAAAAGAGTTAAATATCGAAAAACACAGCGTGGACGTATGAGTGGAAAAGCGACACGCGGGGTGACCGTTGCATTTGGTGATTTTGGTCTCAAAGCAATGGAGCCAGGTTGGATTACACAACGACAAATAGAAGCAGTGCGTGTTACATTAAGCAGAATGATGAAGCGCGAAGGCAGAGTTTGGATTCGAATTTTTCCCGATAAACCGATTACCAAAAAACCAGCAGAAACACGTATGGGAAGCGGAAAAGGCATGGTAGAATTTTGGGTAGCGCCAGTTGCCCCTGGTCGTGTGATGTTTGAATTGGGCGGTGTGAAGCGAACTGTTGCAGAAGAAGCATTTAAAATTGCAACGCATAAATTACCAATAAAAACAAAATTAGTTACTCGTCTTGGTTATTCAGAGGAGTAAAAATTAACGAGTATGAAAATAGTAGAAATACGCCAAATGTCAGAGACGGAATTGAAGGAACGCATAACTGGCGATGAAAATTTGCTTGCGCAGTTAAAATTCCGGCAGGCAACAAGTCAGATGGAAAATCCGATGAAAATCAGAACGGTACGTCGTGGTATTGCGAAAATGAAAACAGTGTTTCGCGAGCGTCAATTAAGCAACGCTACAGAGACAAAGTAAAGGCAAGCAATGGAAAATGTAGAAATGAAACCTGCACGACGATTACGTAAAACACGTATTGGAACAGTCGTGAGCAATAAAATGCAAAAGTCAATTGTTGTAGAAATACAGCGAAGTGTACCGCATCCAGTGTATAAAAAGTATGTAAAGCGTTCATCAAAACTGATGGCGCATGATGAAGCGAATGAAGCAAAAATTGGCGATACCGTAAAAATAATGGAAACTCGCCCACTCAGCGCTCGTAAGAATTGGCGTTTAGTAGAAATTATTGAACGAGCAAAATAGTTTTCAGGAGTTCGATTGTGATTCAAGAAGAAACGAATTTAACAGTAGCAGATAATTCTGGTGCCAAAAAAGTGCGATGTATTCGCATACTTGGCGGTCATGAGCGTCGTTATGCCGGCATCGGGGATTTAATTGTCGTCTCTGTAAAGAGCGCTGTTCCCGGAGCAGATGTAAAAAAGGGCGAGGTTTCAAAAGCAGTGATAGTACGAACAACAAAGGAAACACGTCGTAAAGATGGTTCATTTATCCGCTTTGATGATAATGCAGCAGTATTATTAAATACGCAGGGTGAGCCACGAGGTACACGTATTTTCGGTCCGGTTGCAAGAGAATTGCGTGACAGACAGTATATGAAAATTATTTCGTTAGCGCCGGAAGTATTGTAAGAACAAACATCAATGAAAGTTCATAAAAACGACAATGTTAAAGTAGTGGCGGGAAATTCCAATGGAAAAACCGGCCGTGTACTAAAAGTTTATCGCGATGAAAGCCGCGTAATTGTAGAAGGCGTAAATATTGTAAAACGCCATTCAAAAGCTTCCCGTAATAATCCCCAGGGTGGAATTCAACAACGCGAAGCTCCGATACATCTTTCTAATGTTATGGTTATTTGCCCAAAATGCAACACACCATCTCGCTTAGGAAGAAAGCAAGTTACGGATATTGGCACTGGAAGAAAAACAATGATGCGATTGTGCAAAAGTTGTGAAGAAATGTTTTAATCCCGAAAAGGAAAGTAAGTAAAATTACGTATGGCAAAAGAAATAAAAGAAAAGCCAAAGAAAGAATCGAAATCAAAACAGGAAGTTTCAAACGTTAAAGAAGAAAAAATTATTCCACGTTTGAGAACATTATATAAAGAGAACGTTATAAATTCCTTATTGCAGCGATTTGGATATAAAACTGTAATGCAGGTGCCTCGCATCGAAAAAGTAACAGTAAATGTTGGTATCGGAAAAGCAATGCAGGTAGATGCAAAAATTATAGAAATTGTTACAAAGGAACTTGAACAAATTGTTGGACAGAAAACAGTTATAACAAAAGCCAAAAAGTCAATTTCAAATTTTAAACTTCGCGAAGGGCTTCCGGTAGGAGTTCGTGTTACCCTGCGCGGTGATAGAATGTACGAATTTGTAGACCGTTTTATTAGTGTAGCAGTTCCACGCATTCGAGATTTTCGCGGGTTTTCAGATAAGTCTTTTGATGGACGCGGAAATTACACTCTCGGAATTAAGGAACAAGTTATATTCCCTGAAATTGATACAGATAAAGTAACCAAGCTTTTTGGAATGGATATTACATTTGTAACAACTGCACCCAACGATGCTGAAGCATACGAATTGCTTAAGGGGATTGGAATGCCGTTTGTAAAACGAGATAACGTAGCGACAAAGTAATTACGCACATAATCATTAACTCAATTTTTACTCTGAAAAATATAAAGGTATAGTCGTGGCAAGATTAGCAATGAGAGTCAAGGCAAAGAAAAAGCCAAAGTATCCCGTCCAGCAGCATAACCGCTGTTCAATGTGCGGTCGTCCAAGAGCATTTATCCGTAAATTTGGAATTTGCCGTCTTTGTTTCCGACATCTTGCTCTCGATGGGAAAATTCCCGGAGTTGTTAAATCCAGCTGGTAATTTTTAATTTTAAAAATTAACAAGCGATTATATAGAATAGAATTTCCTTATGCATACAGACCCGATAGCAGATTATCTTACACGTGTTCGCAACGCTGTGAAGGCGCACCATAAAAAAGTAGATGTCCCTTCCTCAATTATGAAGCGCTCATTAACAGAAGTTTTAATTGCAAATAAATTTTTCAACGGCTATGAAGAAATCGTTGACGGAGCAAAAAAAACTCTTCGCATTTCCTTACGTTATAGTGACGGAGAGTCAGTTATTTCGGGTTTGGAGCGAATAAGTAAGCCGGGCTTGCGTGTATATGAATCCGCAGAAAGCATTCCGCGCGTTTTCAATGGACTTGGTATTGCAGTCATATCCACTTCAAAAGGGATTTTGTCTGATAGAGAAGCCCGTCAACAAAAGCTTGGCGGTGAAGTTATGTGTTATATTTGGTAGAAAGAGGAATTGAAATAAATGTCACGAATAGGTAAAAAAATAATTGTCATTCCTGCCGGTGTTACAATTCAAAAAAATCAAACTGCACTCTCTGTTAAAGGACCGAAGGGCACATTGACTGCAGAACTTCATCCTTCTATTGAACTTGATATTACCAAAGAAGAATTGCATTGCAGAATTACTTCTTCTGGGAAATTTTATAATGCACTCCATGGTTTGTGGCGCGCATTAATTCAAAATATGGTTGTCGGTGTAACACAGGGACACGAAAAAAAATTAGAAATACAGGGGGTTGGTTATAAAGCAGAAATGCTCGGCAAGAAAATGAAACTGTCCCTTGGTTATTCGCACCCGATAGTTTTTTCAGCACCGGAAGGTATTACGCTTGAAGCACCGATTCCTACAAATATTACCATAAAAGGAACCGATAAAGAATTGGTCGGACAAATTGCTGCTAAACTTCGTTCGTTTCGGAAGCCTGAGCCATATAAGGGAAAAGGTGTTCGCTATGCGGGTGAGCATGTGCGTCGAAAAGCAGGAAAAGCTGCTGCATCTGCAGGAAAATAATTTTGTGTTGAATACGATACAATGATAACAAAAAATAAATCACTCGCACGCCATAAAATAAAAGTGCACGTGCGAAAAAAAATATCCGGTACTGCTGAGCGTCCGCGCTTATGTGTGTATCGCAGTTTGAATCACATTTACGCGCAAATTATAGATGATGTCGCGGGAGCAACTCTTGTTCATTCATCTACATTAGAAAAAGAAATTGCAGATATTGCAAAGAGCGCAAAAGGAATGTCCGAAAGAGCAAAAATTGTTGGAAAGGATATTGCAACAAAAGCAAAGGAAAAAAATATTACTTCCGTTGTTTTTGACCGCAGTGGATATTTATTTCACGGGAATGTCAAAGCATTAGCAGATGGCGCCCGTGAAAATGGTTTGAAGTTTTAAAATAACTTTCGATGAGATTTTATCTCAGCGTTGCCGAGTCGTCTAATGGTAGGACAGCGGCCTTTGGAGCCGTATGAAGAGGTTCGACTCCTCTCTCGGCAGCCCAAATTTATACAAACAATATTTAAATAATACGAGTAAATAACATTGTCACGAATTAAAGCAGGCGAATTAGAATTAAAAGAGCGTTTGGTGCACGTTTCACGTACGACAAAAGTTGTGAAGGGTGGAAAGCGATTTTCTTTCGGCGCACTCGTTGTTGTCGGTGATGGAAATGGAAACGTTGGCGTTGGGTTAGGAAAAGCAAAAGAAGTAAGCAACGCTATCGCGAAAGGCACCGAAGATGCGCGTAAAAATCTTGTACACATAAAATTATTGCGCGGAACGGTCCCTCATTTATCAAAAGCAAAATACGGTGCAGCACACGTAATGCTAAAGCCAGCATCTCCCGGAACAGGAATTATTGCCGGTGGTGGAGTTCGTGCAGTACTTGAAATGGCAGGAGTCAAAGATATTCTCACAAAATCTCTTGGTTCACAAAACCATCACAACATTGTCAAAGCGACTTTGCAGGCATTAGTTCAGTGTTCAGATCCGCTTACCACATCTCGACGACGTGGTATGAGTTTAAACGAATTGTTTGGTAAGCCAATGCAACCAAAAATTGAGGCAGTTAACTATTAATTACTGCAATGAAAACAAAACAATTAAAAATTACACAAGTCATAAGTATAGCAGATACGCTTCTTAAGCATAAGCTTACAATAAAAGCTCTTGGATTAGGACGACCGAATTATTCAGTGATAAAAAACGATACACCGCAAATTCGCGGGATGATTCAAAAAGTTATACATCTCGTTCGTATCGAGGAAATTTCATAGTTTGAACTGAGATAGAAAAATGGCAAATATTTTAAGTACACTTCGTCCTGCAAAAGGCGCAATTAAAAAACGGAAACGAATCGGTCGTGGTCAGGGTTCTGGTCATGGCGGCACATCTACAAAAGGGCATAAAGGTTCACGTTCACGAACTGGTGCAAAGCGAGCTAAGACATGGTTTGAAGGCGGACAAATGCCGTTACTTCGCCGAGTTCCAAAATTTGGTTTTACAAATCCCAATCGTGTTGAATTTCAGATTGTAAATGTAAGCAGACTTCAGGAATTGGTTGATGCCGGAAAAATTTCCAATGGAACAGTAACACCAGAAGTTCTTTTTTCAAGTGGCGCTGTTGCCAAAAAATCCCTACCAATTAAAATTCTTGGCAATGGTGAATTGAAGTCAAAACTGAATGTTACAGCACATACAATGAGCAAGTCAGCAATGGAAAAAATTTCTTCTGTTGGTGGAACTGCGACACTTCTTAAATCAGCGGAATAATAATGGCGACACGTCTCTCAGAAAGCTTTCGCAATATTTTTAAAATTCAGGAACTCCGCGAGCGGATTTTATATACTCTCGCACTTCTCTTTGTTGTTCGTATTGGAGCGCACGTAACATTACCGGGTATTGATACTGCTATTCTCTCTACCGCCGTTGCAAAGGCACAGGGTTCAAATACATTGTTTGGTTTGTATGATTTATTTGTTGGAGGAGCATTCTCCAATGCGGCAATTTTTGCTCTCGGAATAATGCCCTACATTAGTTCATCTATTGTTATTCAGTTGCTTGGTGCAGTATTTCCATATTTTCAGAAACTGTCGAAAGATGGCGGCGAGGAAGGAAGAAACAAAATAAATCAATACACTCGCTACGGAACAGTGGTAATTGCATTATTGCAGGGATGGGGAGTAAGCCAATATTTATTGAGTATGAATGCTGACGGTCAATCAATTATTGCTCCGGGACTCAGTGGATTTGTTTTTTCACTTTCTACAATGGTGATATTAACTGCAGCAACAATTTTCACAATGTGGTTAGGTGAGCGTATTACCGAGCGTGGAATTGGCAATGGAATTTCGCTAATAATTTTTATCGGAATTGTAGCGCGATTTCCTCATTCGATTATGGAAGAATTTCAACTCGTTGCTACAGGCGCGCGCGGATTGATTGTTGAAATTATTATTGTATTTTTAATGCTGTTAATAATTGCGGGAGTCGTACTCATTACTCAAGGAACACGTCGGATTCCCGTTCAATATGCAAAGCGCATGGTAGGCAAAAAAGTGTACGGCGGCGTAACACAATACATACCGATGAAAATTATCGCTGCTGGTGTAATGCCAATTATTTTTGCACAGGCGATAATGTTTATTCCTACAACAATTTTTACGTTTTTCCCTGAGTATGAATTTTTTCAGCGCATACAAGGATACTTCAATTATACATCATTTACGTATTCTTTTATATACGCGCTCTTAATTATTTTCTTTACGTACTTTTATACTGCCATTGTATTTAACCCAAAGGATATTGCAGATAATATGCAAAAGCAAGGCGGATTTATTCCCGGTATTCGTCCCGGAAAAAATACTTCTGATTTTATAGATAACGTATTAACTAAAATTACACTGCCCGGTTCTATTGCACTTGCTATCGTCGCAATACTGCCCGCATTTATGGTGCGCTTTGGAGTAACAAGCAGTTTTGCAAGTTTTTTTGGCGGAACAAGTTTATTAATTGTTGTTGGTGTTGCATTGGATACATTGCAACAAATTGAATCTCATCTTCTTATGCGTCATTATGATGGCTTTATGAAAGGTGGGAAATTGAAGAGTCGTCGCGGATAGTTTTTTTTCGTGGGGAAAATTTTTTTAAAGACCCCGCGCGAAATTGCGCTGATGCGTGAAAGCGGGCGCATCGTTTCCGAAGTTCTTCGCTTGCTTGAAACATTTATCAAGCCCGGAATTTCGACGATGGAATTAGATGCAATTGCGGAAGATTTTATTCTCTCACAGGGAGGAATTCCTGTGTTCAAAGGATACAGTCAGAATGGAAAAGGAAAAAAATTTCCCGCAAGTATTTGTACATCGGTAGATGATGCAGTTGTACACGGAATTCCAACGCCTATAAAATTGCAGGAAGGTGAAATTCTTTCGATTGATGTTGGAGTAACAAAAAATGGTTACGTAGGTGATGGCGCATGGACATTTGCAGTAGGAAAAATTTCGGAAGAAAAACTCAGATTGATGCGCATTACCGAAGAGGCATTGTACTTGGCTTTAAAGGAAGCAAAACTTGGAAACCATGTGCACGATATATCTGCAACAGTGCAAGATTTTGTAGAAGCAAATGGCTACTCTGTTGTTCGTGAGTTAGTCGGACACGGAGTTGGAAAAAGTTTACATGAAGACCCGCCAGTTCCCAATTTTGGAAAACACGGTGAGGGTCCTCGCTTAAAGTCCGGAATGACCATTGCAGTTGAACCAATGGTAAACGCCGGTAAATTAGATGTATATACGGATGACGATGGATGGACAGTGCGAACAAGAGATGGATTTCCATCTGCGCACTTTGAACACACTATCGTAGTAACAGAAGGCGAACCGGATATACTTACTATTTAAAAAGTTAAGTTCACAAGAAATTTTAATAGATGTCAAAACAAGGTCCTATCCGAATGGATGGAGTGATTCAGGAAACTCTTCCGAATGCAACATTCAATGTTACACTCGAGAATGGACATATTGTTCACGCACACATCTCCGGCAAAATGAGAATGAATTATATAAAAATTCTCGTAGGAGATAAAGTAACAGTAGAACTATCCCCGTATGATTTAACGCGGGGAAGAATAATTTACCGCTATAAATAATTTTTAAATAAATTTGAAAGAAAGAACATAATGAAAGTTCGATCGTCAGTAAAAAAAATGTGCGATAAGTGCAAAATTATCCGTCGCGCAGGTGTTGTGCGGGTAATTTGTGAAAACCCAAAACACAAACAACGCCAAGGTTAATACATTATTATTTTTATAATTATCCGGAAGAAGAAGAATGGCTCGTATTGCTGGAGTTGATTTACCGAAAAACAAACGTTCCGTAATTGGTTTAACATACATTTACGGGATTGGACGAACAACTGCGAAAAAAATACTCGCAGGAGCAGGTATTGATGAGAGTAAAAAAATCGGTGAACTCAACGATAAAGAAATAACAAAAATACGTTCAATCATCACGAACGAATATAAAGTTGAAGGTGCCGCACGCTCCGAAATGCAAATGCGCATTAAGCGATTGATGGACATTAACAGCTATCGCGGCTCGCGTCATCGTAAAGGATTACCGGTTCGTGGTCAGAGAACAAAAACGAATTCTCGCACTCGTAAAGGGAAGCGAAAAACAGTCGCCGGCAAGAAGAAAGCCGCCGCGAAGAAGTAATCTGTACCATTCGCACATTTTTCTACAAATAAGATTATGGCAAAAGAAACTACCAGCGCTGCTGCAGCGAAAAAGAAAAAGAAAGCTCACGTTGATATCAACGGTAAAGTACTTGTTAAAGCAACCTTTAACAACGTACATATCACCATTACCGATACGTATGGAAATACCATCAGTTGGTCAACAGCCGGAAAAAACGGTTTTAAAGGTTCGCGAAAAAATACTCCTTATGCCGCTCAGGTTTCCGCAGAAGCAGCCGCTAAAGAAGCATTTGAACTTGGAATGAAAAAAGTTGAAGTGTTCGTCAATGGTCCTGGTTCAGGTCGTGAAGCAGCAATTCGTGCAATTCAAACTTCTGGGATGGAAATATTACAAATAAGAGATATCACACCAATTCCCCATAATGGATGTCGTCCACCAAAACGTCGAAGAGTCTAATATTCAGAATATAAAATTAACGTATGGCAAGATATACTGACCCCAATTGCAGATTGTGCCGCAGAGAGCGTCAAAAATTGTTTTTAAAAGGCACAAGGTGTTTTACCGATAAATGCCCCGTTGAAAGACGCGGTGTTCCTCCCGGTCAACACGGACAAGCAAGTCGTCGCCCAAAAGTTTCTGAGTATGGAGTGCAATTGCGCGAAAAGCAGAAGATTCGTCGTCAATATGGAATTCTCGAAAGACAGTTCCGCAATTACTTTGAAAAAGCATCGCGAAAAACCGGTCGCACTGGCGAAACACTCGTTCAGATTTTAGAATGTCGCTTTGATAATGTTGTTTATCGTATGGGATTTGCTCCTTCACGAAAGTCAGCGCGTCAATTAATTGTACACGGGCATTTTCTTTTGAATGATAAGCCCGCAGATATTCCATCAATAAATGTTCGTCCGGGTGACATCATTAAAGTATGCGAAAAAAGTAAGAAACTTGAATTCATCCATGAATCAATGAAGCGAATGAAAGATAATCTTTTGCTTCCGTGGCTTGAGTTGGATAAGGGAGCAATGAAAGGAACATTTCTTAATATTCCGCAACGTGCTGACGTTCCGCTCAATGCAAATGAGCAACTCGTCGTCGAATTGTATTCGAAGTAAGAGTTTTTTCACAGAAAACAAAAATTATGTCAACAACTACAATTCAAATGCCGGAAAAAGTCGAGATAGATATCGAAACGTTATCACCGACATTCGGCAGATTTATACTTCAACCATTGGAGAAAGGATACGGTGCTACAGTTGGAAACTCTTTGCGCCGCGTGTTACTTTCTTCTTTGCCGGGATTTGCAATTACTTCTATTCGCATCGAAGATATTTTGCATGAATTTACTACTGTTCCCGGTGTTGTTGAAGACATCAGCGAAATAATAATGAACCTCAAACAGGTTCGTATGCATCTTCCTGAAAAGAAATTTACTCAGGTGGATTTGAGTCTGAAGGGAAAAAAAGAATTCAAAGCAGGGTACATTCAGGAAATGTATCCCGATGTACAAATTTTTAATCCCGATTTTCATATCGCAACATTGAGCAATGATAATTCACGATTGGAAATTACACTTACCATTTCGCGTGGAAAAGGTTATTCCCCCGCTGATGAAAATAAAGTTCCTAACTCTCCCATTGGAACAATTTCCATTGATGCAATATTTACACCTATTACGAATGTTCGTTCGATTGTCGAAGCAACTCGTGTAGGTCAACAAACAGATTTCGAGAAACTTATTCTTGAAGTGGAAACAGATGGTTCCATTGCACCGGAAATTGCAGTCTCCACCGCAGGAAAAATTTTACGCGATAATATTCAATTATTTATTGCAATCGGACCTGATGCAGAAACAGACAAAGTAACCGTCGAAGAATTGAATGAAAATCAACGGATAAAGAAAATTCTTTTAACACCGATGGATGAACTTGAATTATCGGTACGTTCACGGAACTGTTTGCAGGCGGCAAATATTAAAACCATCAGCGAGTTAGTGGTGAAAGAAGAAAAGGATTTATTAAACGTGCGCAACTTCGGAAGAAAATCTCTTGCAGAACTTTCTGTGATTGTTGAGAACTTCGGATTGCATTTTGGGTACGAAGTACACAAGTATTTGGATAAAGAATAATTTCTATGCGACACAGAAAATCAGGAAGAAAACTTAAACGTACTGCAAGCCATCGTAAGGCAACTTTGAACGCGCTTGCGACAGCATTGTTCCGCAACAAACGTATCCGCACAACAGTAGCGAAAGCAAAAGAAGCACGAATGTTTGTGGAGCCGATTATTACCCGTGCGAAGAATGCCGTTGCGGGTGAAACAGCAGAAGTGAAGAATGTACACGCACGCCGTATGGTTTCGCGTATTATTAAAGACCGTGATGTGCTACAAGAACTTTTTAATGAGATTGCACCGAAAGTTGCAAATCGCGCAGGCGGATATACGCGAATTATTAAATTTGGTCAGCGTTTGGGTGATGCGGCTGAAGTTGCAATGCTCGAACTTGTAGATTACAATGCAGGTGAAGGTGCGATGAAAAAAGTTAAAAGAGAACCGAAACCAAAGAAAGCAGTTGCAACAGCAGCGTAACTAAGAAATAGTTTTATAAATATGAAAGGTCATTGAAGAAATTCAGTGACCTTTTTTTGTTTTTGGGATATGAGATGTGGGATATGCGTTCCGGGAATTTTAGATTTTAGAAGTGAGATTTTAGATTGTTTTGTACAACTTCCTTTGCGTAACTCTGCGCTTCCCTTTGCGGACTCTGCGTTTAAGAAAGAT
>CAYHPL010000032.1:0-31499 GCA_964358705.1 uncultured Chitinophagales bacterium | reverse complement strand
GGTTTCCAAAACCTTGAAGGTTTTATGGCTATTTCATCAGCACCATCTTCTTCATATCAATAAAACTCCCTGCGGTCAATTTGTAAATATAAATACCGCTCGGTAAGTGTGTTGCATCAAACTGAACGGAATATTTTCCGGCATCTTTCTTTTCATTATTAATCAAGGTTGCAACTTCTCTTCCAAGAACATCATATACTTTTAGTGTTACATCACTACCAGCCAACAGCGAAAAGCCAATTGCCGTTACGGGATTGAACGGATTGGGGTAGTTTTGCTTCAATTCATATTTGGTCGGGAGATTGGAAATTTGCTCATTCACACCAACTTGCGGAATTACTTGTAAAGAAACAGGTCGCGTCAATGTGCGTTGTGCAGGGTCATTTGAAGAAATAATCAGCGTTGCAAAATAATTTCCTGTGCTGATATTTGTCGCGTTAAACTGAACATCAATATCGCCTGAAGCATTTTGTTCCAACATTCCAAAATTATTTGCAAGAGTGAGCCATTCCGTCTGCGTTGTATCAAGAACAGCAAAAAATAAATTGCCTGCGCCTGTATTTGTTACGGAGAGAAGCACCGTTGCACTATCGCCGATTTCCAGCGTATCGCGAATTGCAGATTGACCGATAACAATATGTGATGGAGGAGGCGCAGTAACTTGCATCGTTACAGGAACAATTTTCGGCTGCTGTCCTTCAATACGTAATTGTATTTGTGAAGAATAATTTCCGGGATTTTTTGCGGTTAAAATGCGCACATCAAACGAAGAGGTATCGCCGGGCACAATTACTATTTCTGTTTGTGAAATTCTAAACCATGAAACACCAAGTTCGCCGCCAATGTTTCCATGCGAAGCATCGGGCGCTATATCCGGTGTGGGATTTTCCTTTGTGCGGTAAAACATTGTAGAGAGATTGAGTTTGCCATCATCATTCAAATAAAAACTCCCGAGCGGAATACTGAATGATGCAGTGAAGACAGAATCCTGAGTAATGGAAATCGGCAATGGTAAACCAACAATAGAATCAGTTTCTGCGGAAAGAACAACAGCAAGCGGAATAGAACCCACGCCGAGTGATTCTGCAACTTCGGTACTTAAAAAGCATGCAATTTCAAATTCCGCGCCGACATCGTGAGTCGGGAAACCAAATCCAAGCGGTGTCGGAAAATTGCCTGTACCGAAATCCTGATCTGTATCAACAGAAATAAATCCCATCACGTTGCTATCAGGCGTATTCATTACCATCCGCAAATCAAGTATATCGCCGAATCCGGGAATCGTGCGCTTCTGATAATCCAAACGTTTCATATCAACGCCGCGTAACAGATTATCACCTGATGCGTCATTGATAATTGTTGTCCACGCTTTTGTTATTATTCCATTGTCATTTTTACTAAAAGAAACAGGCGCAATGTTTGAAATGTGCATGGAAGAAATTTTCTTTGCAATATCTTTTCCATTGAAGTTTGAAAATGTTCTATTGGGAATTACAGTAGTTTTCTCTCCTGATGTAAGCAAAGATTCCGCAACTGTTACAACAATAGTATCTGCTGTATTATTGAAGAGTTGCACTTGCTGCGTAACATCTCTTCCGGTGGTTCCCGAAACGGAGAGAGAAGCAGGTGAAATGAATACGCCATTATCAATACTTTTATGATACGCGAGAACACGAATATCATCAACGAAAAATCCATCGCGTTCTTCGCCGCCATCTGATACAGTGTGGAAGCGGAGTTTAACAGTTTGTCCGATATAATTTGAAAGATTTATTTCCTGAAAAATAAATGAAAGTCCCGGCGTATAACCATCATAACCGTACGCAGTTGTTGGCTGTGTACTTCCTGCACCTTTTTGCATTATTTTTGTACGCAACGCGCTCCACGACGAACCATTATTAGTAGAAATTTCCACTGTCGCAAAATCATACGATGGTTCGATTGCCCAATACGTCCAATATTGCAGTGTAACATAATCAAAACCAGTGAGATTCATTCCGGTAGTTTTTGTAAGCGTACTATTAGCGCTTGGTGGATATTTGCCATTTGGGCTTTCATTAAATGAAGCTGGTGGCGTATGATATTTTGATGTTGTTGTATTCCATCCACCTGCCGCAGTCCAGTTTGCAATGCCATTGGAAGCATCATCAGAAAGTAAAACGGTGGGAGTTCCGATAACGAGTTGCACTGTATCTTTCCACGAATAGCCTCCCACATCGGAAAAAGAAATTATCAGTGGAAATCGCACGCCTTCTTTTGCGTTGAGTTTTACAGCGCCACCAAATTGCAAAAGTGAATCTGTCAGTTGAGAAATAGTTTGGAGTTGTACTGTCGGCGCAATTATTTCAATCAATGTATCAGCAGATAATCCCACTGTAATATTTGACGCTTTTGAAAATCCTTTGTTTCTTATTTTTACATTGAAGAGAAATTGCTCTCCCCTTTCTAAATATGTATCGCTGTCTGCATCTGCAATAGAAAATTCTTTCAATCGAGTCGTCTGTCCTGCAACAAGCGCAGTATATTTATTTGAATTTAAATTCTCAATTGCAAGCGGAAATATTTCTGCAATTGAAGGCCAGAATCCTGTTGAGCCGACTTCAGGAGTCATAGCCCATGTGCTTATTTTTCCGTTGCTGGTATCGCCGTACATATAATCATCGGAATTGCCGCGCGTTGCGTATCCAACGGTTTGCAAATCTGTTCCCGTTGTATAGTTATTTGAATTAGAAAGTTCGTAGGCAAAATCTCTGTAAATCAGTGAATCAGGATTTTCTTTTGATTGATAGCCCCACGGATAAATTATAAGATTGCTGTACGTATGGTAGTTCAAACATGCTTTTATATTATGCGAGCGCATAAAATTATCTATCGCCTGATTTTCCGGTTCAGAAAAAGGAGCAGTGCCGCGATATGTTTCACTTGATGTACTTGTACTCGACCCTCCGTTGGGTGCATTCCACATAAATTCAGGTCCGTAATTTCTATTTGGGTCAACGCCAAATGTTCCGTCGCCATTTACTCTGCGGTTTTTTCTCCACATTCCACCGCCGCCGGGAGTTGTTGTTTGATTATACACATAGCCATCTGCATTCATTACAGGAATAAAAAACATCGCTCTGTTATTTACTAAATACGTTGCTTCGGGATTTTCTCCGTAATTTTGCAACAGCCACCACATATAGTACATCAACGCCATCATTCCCTGTGGTTCGCGTGCGTGATGAAGCGCAGTGTATAACACTTGCGGTTCATTGGGTTCATTTTGATTGGGCAAATCCGAAATCTTTACCATCCACAATGCACGACCTTCACGAGTTGTTCCGATACTTTCTCGAAGCGTTATAATATTCGGAAAAACCATGCGCATTGTATCAAGTTGTTTCAGCACTTCCTGAAATGTGTAAAAGCCGCCCATACTTCCATAGCCAAAACCAATTGCTTCGGAAGATTGATGCGCAAGTCGCTCAGTTGCTTCTTTTGCCATATCATCAATAACAATCTGATACGCAATGTTTTTTACGGCAAGTTGTTCCAGTTCAAACTGACCGGCGACAAATTCCATTTCGCCGCCGATTTTTCCTGCGACGCCTTCATAATCAATTCCTGTGGACCAGATTGTTTGCAGCGTAGTTCTGTCGGGAACAAAAATGCGTATGCGTGAAAATTTCTCAGGTGTGTCTGCAAAGGTTTGGAAAAAACAAACGAGTGCGATTGTAAAAATTATAGTTAGTTGTTTCATTATAGAATACCTCAAAGGGAAGTGTGTTAAAATAATCGGGAAAAAAATATCGAAAAAGGGAGAGGATAACAAAGCAGATGGGGAAATATCTGAAAAACTTATATCAACAAAATTCGTCATTTCCATGAAAGAGAATATCTGATATCATCGTTGCTTTTGAAACAAATTTGGTTCATTTTTACTGTGATGTCTTTTTTTTGGAAACCAGCGAAATAGTTTTATATTATCCCCGCAATTTTTCGTGCAACAACGAAAATATTACGCTAACAAAAGCGTTTTTTTTTTACAATAATAAAATTTATTCAATGAAAGGTTAACTCTATGTTTACAATATCAGAAAGAAAAAATTATCTGTTCCAATTGTGTGCAGCAGTAATTTGTTTTATATGTTTGAGCAGTGAAAATACTTTTGCAAAAAAGAACAACGAACAGATTTCAAAATCATTTCATACTGCAATTACAAAAACGGTTGGCATCGGAGGCGATTTTACAACTCTTAAACAAGCATTCGATTCCATCAACGCGGGAATATTTTCCAATTCGTTAACTCTCTTGCTTACGGATGCGGCGTACAGCGAGCCTCAATTAGCGTTGCGACAGGATAGCGTTTTCCTTTCGTCTCTTACAATTACATCTTCTCCCGGAAATGTTGCAACCATTACGATTCATTACTCCAATCTTGATTTTGCAGCGTTGAAAGTCAATAAAATTCCTCAATTTATTTTATCCGATGTCATTCTTCAGTACGCGCCATCAAACCATCTTTACTATGCTCTTTCTGTATTTAGCGATACAACACAAAGAACAGAAATTTCCAATGTCATATTTAAGGGAAGCATTGAATTAACCGGTAACATTTCATTTGCATTGCACAATTCAGAACTCCATACAAATGATAATGTAGGAATTAAAATGTTTATCTGGAAAGGCGATGTCGTCATACAGGGAAATAAATTTTTCGGCTACGGCAATACTACTAACGGAATATACGGTATAGCAAAATCTCATAATTTCTTGATAGAGAATAATACTTTTGCCGGATTTATTACTGCCGGAATATATTTGCATGATTTTCAGGATACGACAGGAAGTGCTTTGCAGGAAAGTTCTTTCGTTTCTTTGCAAACAGAAAAGGAGCAAAAACATTATTCTCCGGCAAAGTACCGACGTCGTACTGCTTCAAAAATTAATTCCGACCAATTCAAACATACTCAATCTTTAATAAAGAAAAATACTGAAGGAGGATTGCTTTCGATTAGAAATAATACGATTTCTGTTGTCGGAGCGCAGGAATTATGCGGCGGTATATATGTACATTTTGCACGCACAGATAATATTGAAATTTCTCACAACAACATCACAAGCGAAACATATAATAAATTTGGCATTTTGGTATATGTTCTTGATAGTTGCCAATTTATAACTGCAGATTCAAACACAATTAATAAAACGAACGATGGCATTCGTTTCGATAATATTAATAATGACAATGAAGATTTTGTAGCAAAACTTTCAATGCAGTACAATTCGCTTGAAGTTTACGTATCTGGTATTCAAACTGGAGAAATGATTGGAGATGCGATTATAAGTAACAATACAGTAACGGGATATTCTGCTTCTGTTTCTGACGTTGGAATCTTTACTTATCTCGAGGGGCGATTGATGTTAGAAAATAATGTAGTTTCCAAATTTTATACAGGATTCAATCTTGACCCAAGCGGTCATTATGTTATTAGAAACAACACTGTCTCCGATGCAGGACTTGGAATTTATCTGAATACATATATTCATTTTGACACACTCATTATTGATAATAATAAACTAACTGTAAATAATGATGAAGTTGGAATCTATTTGGAATCTGAATTTATAGGAGCATCGCCACAAAGTTTTCTCAGTATTTCACGCAATACTATTGAAACACCGGAAAACCAGACAGTATACAGCGCAATTTCTACTTATGATATTTACGTAAATCATTTGTCAATTGATAGCAATATTATTCGCGGAGAATTTGAACATGCATTTGCTTTCGAGAATATTGAAGGAATTAACGATGAAAGTTCAATTCTGCGGAAAGCACGTAGCAATAGAGATGAATATTATACTCCTCTTCGCGCAAATGCGTTGCAGAGAATTGCAGAACGAAAATCTAAAAAAGTATTTGCGGAAAAACTGCCAAAGCACAAACGCGGTGAACAACATCAACGAAAAAATATCTTTCCTTCTGTTACTGAAAGCGTCAATTCATTGTTTGAAATAAAAAATAATATTATTGAATTAAACAACGCTTCTGAAGATGGAACAATCTATTTCAATTACGTAAAAGATATGCGCTGTGATATTAAAAATAATTCGATTTCAACGGCAACTCCAGTATCTTACGGAGTGTATAGTAACGAATATGTAAATGTGCCGCAATTTAATTTTATTGGCAATACATTCAAGAACTACATCTCTCCGATTTATTTGGAAATTGAATTTGACGAAGAAGATACAACAACAAGTGTAAATATCAGCGACAATACGTTTTTAGAGATAGAAGGTGATGGAATAGTCTTCAATGTATATTCACTGCATAAATTTATTTTCAGCAATAACCAGATTATTGGAAAAACAAATACGAGTAATAATACCGGGTTGTCTTTTAATGTTGAATCAATATCCAAAATTAATATGGAGTATAACAAAATTTCAAATTTTGATAATGGATTAGAGATTGAAGCAGGAAGCGATAAATTTTATTTTTCCAATAACGAAATTTCACAAAATGCTAATGGAGGGCTCATTTATTATTATGAATATTCAGAAAATGGTGAGGCGCTATTCGAACATAA
This sequence comes from uncultured Chitinophagales bacterium, assembly GCA_964358705.1. GTDB lineage: Bacteria > Bacteroidota > Ignavibacteria > UBA10030 > F1-140-MAGs086 > JBBTJF01. Next base: position 24,920 of record CAYHPL010000032.1, on the reverse strand, counting down.
CCTCATACAACAAAACAGTGAAAATGGTATTGAATTGTACGTGGATGAAGATATTTTTTCATTGTTTCGTTTCAATAAAGTAATTAATAATGGCAACGACGGACTCATTATGAATGAGACAAATTTGTTGGTAATAAATAACTCTTTCTATGGTAATGGCAATTACGACTTCAGGTATGAAAGTTATGCCGACGGAATAAATGCACAATATAACTGGTGGGGTACTGCAACTACTTTTGAAATGGATACTACGCCTTTTCCGGGTAATATTGCAAAAATATATGATGTCTTTGACCATTCAGACTATGGATTTGTAGATTATAATCACTGGATGCACGATACAAATTTTACCATTCAAAGTTTAGTTGTTGGAAAATCCTATCTTGATTGCTTCACTAATACCTGTGGAATTTTACCAAACGTAAAAATATATCTGACAGGAGCAAAAACAGATTCTGCGGTTACCAATGCGAGTGGCGATTATATGTTTTATGCACTTCCCACCGGAAATTATACAGTGCGTCAGAGAACACCTGACGGTTGGAATATAACCTATCCGCAAAGCGGAGAATACAATTTTACTGTTGATACCAATGGTACAATAATTGTAAAAAATTTCGGCTACTTTAAGTATGGAAGCGTAGGCGGAAAAGTATTTCACGACAAAAACGGCAATGGCATAAAGAATCCCGAAGATTCTACTTTGGCAAACTGGAAAGTGTATATCAGCGGACTTATCAATGATTCAACCGTAACGGATTCGGCAGGGAATTATCATTTTGAAAATCTCATTCCTGGTCAGTATCATTTTACAGTAGATTTATCACATTCGTGGTTTTCTTCTACCCATCCGTATGGTGATTATATTAATATTTATGCAACCGGTACAAATGTAACCGGATTGAATTTTGGAATCTATCGTGCAAGTTCCATCAGCGGAAATGTATATCACGATTTTAATCACAACGGAATATCTGATTCAACGGATGTCGTTCTTTCCAATAAATCGGTGAATATTACAGGAGGCGATATAAATTCAACAATACAAACTGATTCATCCGGATATTTTGAATTTTTAAATTTGCCAATTAGAAGTTATATTATTACGACATACTTACAGCCGCGTTGGCTCTTTACATTTCCGTTAAATGGAAAATACTATGCAACGACGACTTCAAATTCACATTTGGGAAATTTATATTTTGGACATTATAAGCAAGTTCCAAGTACTATATCAGGATTTATCTTTAACGATGTAGATAGTAATGGCGCAAAAGGTCCGAATGAACCTTATTTATCAAATTGGGGTGTACGTCTTTCGGGAAATGCTATTGATACAGTTTTTACTGATTCGAGCGGATATTTTCACATTGATAGTATATATCACGGCATTTATTACCTTCATCAATTTCCCAAACCCGGATGGATTCTCACTGCACCTGCTGCTGGCCAGTATTACTTTTATGTGAATTGGGATTCCAATAGCTATCATAATAAAAATTTTGGAAATCACAGACTGCCGTTAAGCGTTACAGAAAATGATATTCCCAAAGAATTTTCATTGAAACAAAATTATCCCAATCCATTTAATCCGACAACGGATTTTAAGTTTCAGATTGCTGAACAGCGATTTGTTTCATTGAAAGTATTTGACATACTCGGAGAGGAAGTAGCAACAATAGTGAATGAAGATTTGCTGCCGGGAAATTATTCTGTTTCATGGAATGCAAGCAACTTCCCAAGCGGAATATATTTTTATCGCTTAAACGCAGGAACATTTTCAGCAATAAAGAAACTTGTATTGACGAAATAAACAACCTGAAATGCTGAGAATAATCCAAAGGCGATTTCAATAAAATGAAGTCGCCTTTGTAGTTAAAATATTCCTCTTTTTCAGAAATACCTCCATCTCCTTTGGTATCTCCCTCCAATTTTGTATTTTTTTTCCCACAAATTTTAGCATTGTACAAAAGCAGACACAAATTTACTATGAAACCGAAACTGAATCTGACAGAACATTTTATCAAGCAATTGCTCCTGCGCACAAGCCCCAATACTTCTGCGGACTATGTCAATCAATTGGTTGAAAAAATGTCCATCGCAAAAAAAATCCCTGCACAATCGCAGAAGGGTACAACAGTGCTTGGTAATCCGTGGAAAAAGTTTCCGGTGTTATCAAAAAACGACAAAAAAAATTAAGTAGTACTTTGAATTTTAAAAGGTACAGTGAATGAGTTATTTCCACTGTGCCTTTTTCTTTTGTAAAAAAAACAGAACGCAAATCAATATTTAATGGAAAATCCTCCTGATAAAATAAATAACGAGGAAGAAATATTCTCGAATGAAGAGGATAATTACATTTCATCTATTCAGACTGAATCTGTTTGGAAAAACGCTGGCAGAATTTTATTTCACAGTATTCTTTTTGTTACTACTTTTTTTACAGTTACAGTAGCGGGCGTGCAATGGCTCAATAAAAACCCCTTTGATTTACAATATATTTTCTTGGGTCTTCCCTATGCGATTGCGTTATTGGGAATTATTACCGCGCATGAATTTGGTCATTACTTTGCGGCAAAATATCATAACGTAAAAACCACATTGCCGTATTTTATTCCGATGCCGTCATTCCTGTTCAATCCTTTTGGAACAATGGGAGCAATTATACGCATCAAAGAACCAATTCGTACAAAAAAAGCATTATTTGATATTGGCATTGCAGGTCCTGTTGCGGGTTTGGTGGTTACTGTCTTCGTATTACTTTTCGGACTGATGACATTGCCCGAAAAAGAATTTTTATACTCCGTGCATCCTGAATACGTAGCGACACAAATTATTCCCATAAGCGGATTAACACTTGGAAAATCTTTATTTTTCTATTTCGTATCATACATCGGTTCCTCTTTCGCTTTTTTCCCTCCAATGAATGAAATATATCATTACCATTTTCTCAACGCCGCGTGGTTTGGTTTATTCATCACTTCTATGAATTTAATTCCCGTCGGTCAACTTGATGGAGGACATATTCTTTATGCATTGATTGGAAGAAAACAAGGATTTATTGCCCGCACTTTTTTAATTTTTCTTGTTCTCATCGGATTGGGCGGCGTATTTGCTTTTATAGAATTCGATTCCATCGGAGGAACCGGATGGCTGTTGTGGGCTGTCATTCTTTTTTTCTTTGTGAAACCCGACCATCCCGAAGTTCATGACACGGAACTTCTCGACGGGAAACGCCGTTTTCTTGGCTGGTTTATATTTGTTGTATTTTTACTAACCTTTACTCCCGTCCCGTTTTTTGAACTTGCGCATCACTGATTCGATAATGAAACATTTTTTTACGCTGCTGGTATTATTTTCAGTCTTGCTTTCCGGCTGTGAAAAAAATCCCACCGGAAAAATTGATGATACATCTACTCCGCCAACATTATCTTTTGTTTCATTAAACAAAACAGAAATCAATATTGACACTTCTACTCAGGTAATACCGATTGATACGGGAATTACATTTGGCTGCAAAGTTTTTGTCTTTTCAAAAGTAGAAGATATTGATGGATTCAATGATATTGCTGCACTCCGATACAAAATTTTTAAACCGAATTCAAACGACGTTCTGATACAAGGAAACATCCGCAAAGATTCCTCTTTTGCAGATAGTGCATGGTTTTCTGATTCACTTTTTTTCATTGTAAAAAGAACACAACCCGGTGTATATCGCTTTGAATTTTCTGCAAGTGATAAAGAAAATTGGGTGAGCCGCGCAATAATGATTCCACTGACAATTACGCGCAATAACAGTGTTCCGCACATTGATTCTATTTTTACGCAGGATTCCGTTTTTATTCCTTCGAGCGATACAATTTCACTATTGTTTTCTGTTGCAGTTTCTGATTCTGACGGAATCGGCGACATTAATAAAGTGTATTTCCGAAGCATCAATTCAAATTCTCCCGATTATCAGTTTCCGATGTTTGATGATGGCGGAACAACCGGTAGCGGCGATGAAGTTGCCGGCGATGGAATTTTTTCGCTTTTCATTCGTAATACTGCATCCTCAGGTTACAAGGAGTTTCGCTATTTCGTGAAAGATAACACGAGCGCACTTGATTCACTTTCAAAATTAGTTACGTTTTATCAGTGATAAAATATATTTCGCTTTTTGTCGTTTTGTTCATTTGCACTCCAGCATTTTCACAAAAAATGTTTCAGAAAACTTTTCGTCTGAATAATTCATCAGGTAATTCCGGAACACAACCGCCAAGTAATAGTATTTCGCAGATTCGTTCGCGCGATGCACTCGGCAATTCAATACTGTGGTTTGGTTCTTCCAACGGACTTGCAAAATCAAATAACGGAGCGCGTTCATTTATTTCCTTTGCCGGAAATTCTGCCTTTGCAAAAGAAGGAATATTTTCTCTTGCAGTTCACGGCGACACAATCTGGACTTCCACCGGATACGAAAAAGATTTTCAAGATGGAACAGTGCAAACGGGCGCGGGATATACATTTTCAACTGATAACGGAAATTCGTGGCGCTTCAAACAGCAAACTCTCGACAAACGCAAAGATAGCATTATTGCGTACGGAGTAAATGATTCAATCCGCATTTTGCCTGTTATTGTCCCCGAGCAGAATGTAACTTTCGATTTATCTGTTGCGCCTAATGGAACTGTGTGGATTGCAAGTTGGGCGAGCGGTTTGCGAAGACTTGTACATTATGATTCCACGAAGTGGGAGCGCATTCTTCTGCCAACAGATAATCTTTCAAAAATTTCTCCCGATTCTGCGTATGAATTTTATTACGACCCGCGACCGCACAATAACATCAAAGCATTTTCTGTTCTCGCAGTAAATGATTCTACTGTATGGTGCGGAACTGCGGGAGGAATTAATAAATCAACAGACGCACATTCTCAATATCCGAGTTGGACAAAATACTCTCATCAAAATCAGGCATCGCCAATTCTCGGAAATTGGGTAATTGCGATTGATTACCAGCATTATGATACGCCGACAGATACTGTTGCCCGCGTGTGGTGCACAAACTGGATTGCAGAAGATAATGATGAGCAGTACGGCATCAGTTTTACAGAAAATGAAGGTTTTTCATGGACGACTTTGTTGCACGGCATAAAAGCGTTTGATTTTGCTTTTAAAGATTCTATCGCATACATCGCAACGGTTGAAGGATTATTCAGAACTGATGATGGCGGAAGTACTTTTCAGAGAACAAGCGACATACGAGATAATTTCGGAAATATTATTGCAACACGAACAATATACACAGTGGAAGTTGTCGGCGATACAATTTTTGCAGGAACATCAGACGGACTTGTAAAATCTATTGATAATGATGCTCATCCGTTTGGACAGGAATGGGAAATTATCAGACGAAGTGAACAACTCGGAAATGAAAAAACAACGTATTCATATCCAAATCCGTTTTCTCCCGAACTTGAAATTACGCGAATACATTATTCAACATACAATAGAAATGAAAATGTAACAATTGAATTTTTTGATTTTGGCATGAATCGCGTGCGAACACTGGTTCGGGAAGCAACTCGCAGTGGTTTTGACCATGATGAAATATGGAACGGACGCGATGATGAAAACAATGTTGTCGCAAACGGTGTGTATTTCTATCGCGTAAAAATAGGTAACGATGAACCGCTGTGGGGAAAGGTACTCGTATTGCGATGATGAAAAAGTGTTATAAAATAATGCTGATAGTCGTTATCAGTTGTCTTGTAAATTACGGAAGTTCATTTGCACAACTTGGCGGAGTTGCTGGAAGTTTTGCGCGCATGGGGTTTGGAGCGCGCGGAATGGCAATGGGAAATGCACTTACTGCTGTAACTTCAGGTGAAGTAGCAACGTATTACAATCCTGCGCTATCTCCATTTGCCGGTGAACGAACAGCAGCAGCAACATTTTCTCTGTTGTCACTTGATAGAAATCTGAATTTTCTGAGTTACACTCAAAACGTAAAACCAACGGCGGGAATTTCTCTCGGACTTATTAATCAAAGCGTTGGAAAGATTGATAGTCGTGATGCTGATGGCAACCATATTGAAGACATTTCAACAACAGAAAATCAATTTTACATTTCTTTTGCGAACCGCCTCTCACGTTTTTTTGCTGTTGGTGTCAACGTAAAATTATATTATGCAAAATTATATAAAGGAATGTCAAGTACAACCGTAGGATTTGACGGAGGGTTACTCATTCGCACAAATAGAAATTTTTCTTTTGCGTTTGTCGTGCAGGATATTGGCTCGAAATATCACTGGAACTCAAAAGAATTATACGATTTGGACGGACGCGATACGGATAATAAATTTGCTACGCTCAAAAAAGTTGCAATTGCATACTCTCTTCCGGAAAGTCTTGGCGTAATTTCTGTAGAATATGAAATGGCTTCGCAAACATCCGGAATGATACGCTTCGGTGCAGAGGGAACTTTAAATGAACATTTTTCACTGCGCGCAGGACTTGACAGATGGTTTCTGAATGATGAATTTGCAGGAATGAAACCCTCATTTGGATTTACTGTACGCAGTTACGTCTATGAACTTAAACCAACATTGCACTATGCGTATGTTCTTGAACCTTTTTCACCATCCGCCATGCATATTGTAATGCTGAGTTTTCCAATATTAATAAACAACGAATGAACTTTTTAATAATATTATTATTTTTTCTCTTGTCTTTTGCATCAAAATCCAATGCACAGGTTGGCAATGCAGGTCTGCAATTTTTAAAATTCGGAGTGAGCGCACGTTCAATTGCAATGGGCGAGGCATCATCTGCACTTGGCAATGATGCGTCTGCGGGATATAGCAATCCTGCGTTGCTATCGCAGAAAAAAAATTCATCTCTTCAAATACTTCACAGAAACTGGCTTGCAAATACTACAATGCAATTTTTCGGCGCAAAAACTTCGTACAGCAGATTTTCTTTCGCATACACGTTGAATACAACAAACATTCCGGGTTTTGAAATACGCACAATCCCCGGTGAAGCAGAAGGAACATTCGGCGTTCACTATTTTGCAACAGGAATTTCTGCATCCTATGGCGTAGATGAAAATTTCTCTCTTGGCATCGGAGGAAAACTCCTCTACGAAAAGATTTTTATTGACGATGCAACTGGATTTGCGTTGGATTTAGGCATCAGAAAACAATTTGAAAATCAGTTTATTTTAGGCGCATCACTGAATAATCTTGGTTCAATGTCAAAACTGCGCAATGGGGCAACAACACTTCCTACAACATTACGGATTGGCGGAGCATACCCTCTCATTCTTTCCGCAATGCATTCAGAAATACTTTTCGCTACGGATGCGATTGACATTCTTCCCGAAAAGCAAATGCATATTAGTATCGGTGCGGAATATTTGTACGATAAAATATTTGCTCTTCGCCTCGGATACCAATCAGGTTTCGAAGCAAAAAAAAGTTTGTCCGTTGGTTTGGGAATTACGTACAATACGGTTATCTTTGACTACGCTTTTGTACCCAACATCCGCAATTTTGCAGCCGGACATACAATAGCAATAAGTTATGTTTTTGAATAAATTTTTTAGCAACGTTTTACACCAAAAATTTTTGAAAGGTTCTTCAATGAAATTTGCCTTTATTTTTTTGTTAACTGTTATTTTTACCACAATTGCATCAGCACAGGAATTGCAATGGAATTCTTTTAATGATGGAATGGAAAGCGCAATGCGTTCTTTAAACTCAAAAGGAAAAAAGAAAGTAATGATGGATGTGTACACAGATTGGTGCGGTTGGTGCAAAAAGATGGACAAAGATGTTTATTCGCAGGCAGATATTAAAGCATACCTTGCAAATAATTTTATACTTATAAAACTTAATGCAGAGTCAAATAACGAAGTAACATACAAAGATAATCAGGGCTTGACGGAATCAGTTCTTGCTGCAGATGAACTTGGTATTGATGGCTATCCTTCGACAGTCTTTTTCACGGCAGACGGTGAAGTAATTACGATGGTTCCCGGCTATGTTCCTCCCGATAAATTTTTGCTGATGTTAAAATATATTGCAGAAGATCATTACATAAAAGAAGATTGGGACACGTTTTTATCTTCGCAAGAGGAAGGAAATTAAAATAAAAAAAGCCCTGAAATGAACAGGGCTTTTTTTTGAAACAAAACTCAGCGAAATTATTCAAAAAATTCCTCGTGAATTTTTTGGGCAAATGAAGCAATATTTTCTTCGTCAACAATAATGGAAATACATTTCGATTGAACATCGGAGAAAAATAAATATGTCGGCACAATATCTAATATTTTTCCTATACGATTGAGAACGCTATTCACTGCAAAAGTATTTTTTCCTACCAATGAAAGTAACGCCTTCTTTTCCAGCACCTCAACATACCCGATAGAAACACAATCCTGAATAAATGAATTCAATGAATTTTTTTCATTAAACACAAACTGGAGCAGGTTTTGTGAAGATATTTGCAGTATCGGCGTAATTTTATTCTTTGCAAAAATTCCCGCAAGAATTTCCGCAATGAGAAAATAATTCATTCCCCGAATAGGAGCAAGCGAAATAATGCTTAAACTATTCATCCACGAAATTGCAGTTGCATCAGAAGAAGGCATAGTATTTGAAAAAATCTTCGTACCAACATCGTCAACTCTTTTTGAATTGCGCACAATTAAGGGAATATCATTTTCCATCACAGGAATAATTGTTTTGGGATGCAAAACTTTTGCTCCTCTTTCTGAAAGAATCAATGCTTCCTGATAAGAAAGTGTAGAAATTTTTTTAGCGCGTGTTACAATATTCGGATCGGCAGTAAAAATCCCATCAACATCAGTCCAGATTTGCACCTCCTCGGCTTTCAGAACTGCTCCAAGAATTGCGGCAGAAAAATCTGAACTTTCTCTCCCCATCGTTGTGGGAAATCCTTGCAACGTTGCTCCTATAAATCCTTGCGTTACAAAAACAGTATCATCATTTTTTCCTGCCAGCAGATTCGAAAGTTTTTTTGCGACAATGTTCATTTGTGGATTTGCGGCATTAAAATTTTCATCCGTAATCATAAATGTTCTTGCATCAATCCAATGCGCATTTATTCCTGCTTCATCCAGTATTTTTGCGACACAGTGTGATGAAAGAAATTCTCCAAATCCATATAATTTATCAAGTGATTTCGGAGAAAGTTCCTGAAGTAAATAAATACCCTGGCATAAATCCGCCAGCTCCTGTGCAACATTCTCCAAAATATTTTGCAAAAAATTCTTGTTCTCCTCATTGCTAATACCATAGCGAACAATTGATTCGTGGCGTGCGATAAAATCACGAATTGTTTCTTTTGAAACTTCAATTTCTCCTTGCGACGCAGTGTTCCCCATTTTCTCAAGAAGATTCGTCCCTTGCGCAATTGCAGAAATCACCACAAATGGTTTCTGCGATTGCAACTGCTTTACAATACAGGCGACATTCTTCATTGCGTTTGCATCACAAACAGATGTCCCTCCGAATTTCATTACTATCATAGTGTATTTTTTATGTAAAAATGTGCAGAAAATATACAAACCGCAGCATTTTCGTGAAACGCTTTTAACAATAAATTTTAAATAAAACGTTGCTTCCGAATATCATTTTTACTATCTTTTGCCCACATACTGAACAATTAAGTAAGTATTTTTTCACCAGAAGAAAGGAATAACTATGAAACGTACAATTGTTTCCGCACTATTATTTTTCGTTCTTGCAATTGGAATTGCAGGATGCGATGAATCTTCAGAAGCGGGGGATGTTGTAAAAAAATTTTTTGCATTAGCACAGAAAGAAAAAGATAGCGATGCAATGAAATATGTAATCAGCGATGTTGTTAATGAATTGAAAAATAATCCGAGCGGCTACGAAAAAGCTGCAAAATTATTTATCGAAGATTTAACGGAGCAACGCTGTGATGTAGAAATTGTTGACGACCATTTATGGCAGGAGCAGGCAAAAATTGAGTGTAGTGTTAAACTCAAAGACGGTACTAAAAAGAAAAAAATAATTGTACTTAAACGCGAAGATGATGGAACAGAGTGGAAAATAACTAACGAATGATTCGTGAAAGTTATCATTATAAACGTACAATTATAGGAAAAATTCCTTGCGGAGAAGATTTATACAATGCGTTGTCAAAAATCGCCCAAGAGGAAAATATAACTGTCGGGAGAATCACAGGTTTAGGCGCAACTACTTTCGGTCGCGTAGCGTATTATAATCAAAGTACAAGAATTTATGAGACGTTAGAATTTTCAGAGCCGATGGAAATTCTTTCTTGTTTTGGCAATATCACTTTACGCGATAGCAAACCTTTTGTTCATGTTCATTTGGTAATGTCCGATAAAGACGGAAAAACTTTTTCCGGTCATCTTCTTCCCGGTACAATATTATTTGCTTGCGAAATTTTTATAGATGAATTTGAAGGCGCGTTACTTGAACGAGGATTCGATGAACAAACAGGACTTTTTCTTTGGAAAGAACATTGCCTTTTATAATTACAAAGAATTGTTGTACTTTTTTATCCTCACTAAAATTAGCTTAGTGAGGATTTTTTATTTTCATAAAATGACCAACACATCATCAAACTATATTTCTTCAACAGCATTGTGTGCGTTTCCGAATTTAATTTGCGCACAATCAACTTGCGGAGAAGGCAATTCATCCGAAATACCGTTGAGAATGAATCTCAGTTTTTCCGTAGGCGATAAAGAAGACAATGTGCGCAACAATCGCTCATTATTTTTTGGGGAACTCGGAATTCCTTTGGAAAACATTGCGACACAAAAGCAAATCCATAGTAATAATGCAGCGATAATCCATACGCCTTGTCATATTGAAAATAATGATGCATTAATTACGAGCAACAAAAATGTTTTTCTCTGTGTTTCAGTTGCAGATTGTTATCCTGTGTTTCTTTTTGACAAAAAGGAAAATATTATCGCCGCAATTCATTCCGGCTGGCGTGGAACTTCTAATGGCATCGTACAATCTACAATCGCACTGATGAAAAAAGAATTTTCGTTACTTACAAAAAATATGGTTTGTTGGATAGGAGCGGGCGCTGGAAAATGTTGCTATGAAATTCAAAGCAATGTTGCATCTCAATTCGATACAAAATATCTTCAGCAAATAAGTGCAACGCATTTTCTTGCAGATTTACAATCTTGCTTGAAAGATATTTTACTCAATGAAGGTATTCCTGATGAAAATATTGAAACTAATCACTATTGTACTATACATCAGCAAACATTGTTTCATTCATTTCGCAGAGACGGAGATCGTTCGGGAAGAATGTTCGGCGTAATTGGAATGAAGCATTAAAATTTTCTCCCTTTCCATGTAACATTTTTTGCGAACAACGGAAAGAAGGGAAATGCTAATCCATAAAAAAAATAATAAATTTCAAATGCAGGAAAATATTTTAAAAGATGAAACAGCCGAAATTCTTTCATTGGCTTCCACAAAAAGAATATATCCACGAGTGATTTTATGAAAAATAAACTCATCATGAAAGAAAGCGGAACGAAAAACAAACCGAAAAAAAGTACAAGATGCGCAACGTATCCAAGCCCGATTATAAAAACTCCCTGCCAAACCATATCCAACGCACCAACTCCCCATCTCTTCTTTTGGTGATAAATCTGCTTCCACGTTTCACAAGGAAGACTTTCTATTTTCGTTTGTGCTGATAATAAAAAGCGAATTTTATAAGTTGTATTTTGCGCAATTGCCTGCACGAGTGCATAATCTTCGGTTACACTAAAAGGAATATTACGAAAACCTCCTGCCTTTTCATACGCTTTTCTCGTTACAGTAAAATTATTGCCGATAACTGTGATTGGAATAGAGTGGCTTGCAACTGCTGCTGAGACAGAAAAATGTAAGAGCCAATCAATGGATTGAATTGCCTGAAATGTGTTCTCCGCAAGCAAAATTGTATAACCGCCAATAATTCCAATTTCTGCTTCACAGTTTCTTGCTGTTGTTAATACCCAATCAGTTGAAACAATACAATCTGCATCGGTGAACATAAAAATATCACCTTTTGCATCATCAAGAGCGACCGCAAGCGCATTTGCTTTTCCTCGTAATGCAACGCCCTCTTTGGCAATCTGCAAAAGTTTAAAATTTGGATTTTTCGGAATAAACGAAGAAATAATTTCTGCGGTAGTATCAGTTGAGCGGTCATCTACTACAATTATTTCTAACTTGTCTTGCGGGTAATTCAGCGTATTTAATGATTCCAAACATTGTCTGATATTACTCTCTTCATTTCTTGCGGCTACAACGACAGAAACGAATGGTAGTTCCTTATTTTTATTCTCTCTAAAATTATTGAGCGTACATTTGACTAATCCCCTTCTCAGCCAAAGCAAATCAAGAATGTATAAAAGAGTAAAAATTATAACAAGGCTTTCGAACATTGCAATACTACAAAACAGCAAAAGGTCATCCCAGTGAAAATGAGATGACCTTCACAACATAATTAGTAAAAAAATTAAACTGCTTTTGTAATTTTTCCGCTTGTAATGCAACCGGTGCACACACGCATTCTCACAGTTCTTCCATTCACAGATGCACGAACTCTCTGCAAATTCGGTAGCCATCTTCTGCGTGTACGATTATGCGCATGACTGATATTATTGCCAGAAACTGGTCTTTTTTCACAAATTTCACAAACTTTTGACATTGGAAAACCTTTGTAATGTGTTCTTTAAATTATTGATATTGATTCTTTCTCAAAAAATGCGGGCAAAATTTACTAAAATTATTATTAAGCGAAAAAAAATATTTGGTTTTAATTGAAAAATGCATTGTCTTTTATAAAACACCGTTAAAAAATTTATACTATTTATTGAGAGAATAGAAAAAATTTTGAGAAGAAAGGATAATTAGTATATTTGGAAACTTTAAAAACGATAATAGTTTCCGTTTTACCAAAATTGCCACTTATTTCATTTTTAAATCGTAATTTATGTTAAAAATGGAAACCAGTTGTACAATTTTAGTTTCCAACATAAACTTTTTGTAAAATATAAAGTCTAATTCAAAAAATGCAAACAGAAAACGAAACAAGAACAAGAATTCTCACCACTGCACTTGAGCAATTTCTCAAGTTCGGAATTAGCAAAGTTACTATGGAAGAACTTGCCGATGAAATGGGAATGAGCAAAAAAACAATCTATAAGTATTTTCCCGGAAAAGATATTCTCATCCGAGAACTTTTGAATACTCAAAAAAATCTTCACGCTTGCGAATGTTCAAAAATTATGATGCAAGATGAAATAAATTTTGTTGAAAAACTAAAATTAATTTTGAAGTACATTGGCGAGCAATATTCAAATATGACTCCACAGTTCATCGCCGATTTACGAAGAAATTCTCCCGAAATCTGGAAAGAAATTGACCAATGGCGCACAGAGAAAATTTTTGCAGACTTTACAGCGCTCGTTGAAGAAGGAATTCATGAACGTGTTTTTCGTCAGGACGTGAATAAAAAAATTCTTGTAATGCTGTACGCGGGCGCAGTTCAACATCTCATTAATCCGGAAGTGTTATCACAAAATTCATTCTCAGCATCAGAAGTCTATGATAATCTGATACATATAATTTTTGAAGGTATTTTTACAGAAGAAGCGAGAATGAAATACAAAAAGTTTGAAAATCTTCAGGACGGACTCATCGCGTTATAATTTTCTTACACCAATACTACTATGAAATATTTATTATCTCTTTTCACACTACTTTTTGCAACAACACTGTTTGCTGAAAAAAAGCAACTTACTCTCAATGAAGCAATTTTCCTCGGATTGGAGCACAGTCCTAAATTACATTCAACGCAAATGAATATTAATGCAGCAACCGCAAAAGCAGACGAAACCTTTGCAATGCAATTGCCATCGTTAAAATTTACGGGTGCATACACACGTTTGAGCGAAGTTCCGGAAGCATCAATCCCAAGCCCGATTCAATTGCCTGGTTTTCCAAGCAAATTTACAATTTCTCCTTCGGTGTTTGATAATTATCTGACAAAATTATCCGTAACACAACCGCTGTTTATGGGAAATAAACTTACAAGTGCAAATGAAATTGCACAGTTATCTTTGAAAATTTCAACGGAAGATTTTCAGAAGGAAAAAGCAGATGTTACTCTTGCAATTACACAGGCGTTTTGGAATTTGTATAAGGCAATTGAATTTAAAAAATTGATTGATGAAAACGCCCATCAAGTTCTCGCACATCTGACTGACGCGCAAAATTTAATGAAACAGGGTTTGGCTACGAAAAATGATGTACTCAAAGTTCAAGTACAATCTTCAAATATTCAACTGATGCAAATGGATGCTGAAAACAATATTCAACTGGCAACGTATTTATTGAACAGTCTTTTGGGATTACCTCTCTCAACAGAATTATTTCCTACCGAAAATATTTCTGCGAGTACAAATGCAATTTCACCACTCGATAATTTTATAACTGATGCGTTAAACAATCGCGCGGAATTAAAGAGTATGGATTTGCGTATGAAATCAAGCGTCGCAGGAATTACTATCGCAAAATCAGGATGGTATCCGCAAGTATTTTTAACTGGAAATTATATTTATGCGAGACCCAATCAACGCATATTCCCGACTAAAGATGAATTTAAAGATACGTGGGATATTAGTGTAGGAATTTCTTTTGATGTGTGGAATTGGAATACTACATCACATCAGACTGCGCAGGCTGAAGCATTATTTTCGCAAGTACAAGATGGCATTCAGCTATTACAAGATGGAATTATTTTGGAAGTTACACAGCACTATCTCAATGTTAAGCAAGCGAAAGAACGAATTGCAGTTGCAGAGCAAGGAAAACTGCAAGCAGAAGAGAATTACAGAACTGCAAGTGAAAAATTCAGAGCAGGATTACTTTTAAATTCTGAATTGCTTGATGCAGAAGTTCTTTTACTTCAATCTAAAACAAATTCTACACAAACACTTATTGATTATCAGATTGCGCATGCACGATTAGCACGAGCAACAGGCAAATAAAAAAATTACATATTGTATCTTCTTCCTATGAAAAAAATAAAACTCACATTACTTATTCTCATTTCGCTTGCAGTTATTATTATTATTCTCTTCAATAATAAATCGAAAATGCAGGCAAAAACGCAAAAAGTTATACAAAAGGCAGTGCCTGTTTCCGTTGCGGTTATCGGAATGCAACAAATTGAAACAGCGCAATCTTTCATCGGAACAATTGCGGCAAATAACGATGTCGCATTAGCATCGGAAGCACAAGGAAAAATTATCGCAGTATTTGTGAATGTCGGCGATAAAGTTTCTGCGGGCACTCCCATTGTACAAATTGATGATGAACTGAAACAAGCGGCATTTGTTACTGCAGAAGCAAATTATGAAAAGGCAAAAAAAGATATTGAGCGATTTGAATCTTTGAAAATAGAGCAAACGATTTCTGAATCACAAATTGAAAATGCACGGTTGCAATATAAAATGGCTGAAGCGCAATTTATTGTCGCGCGCCGACAGTTGCGCGATACGAAAATTACATCGCCAATTGCAGGAATTGTAACAGCACGCAATGTAGATATCGGCGCAAATATTCAAAACGGAAACATCGTTGCGAATATTGTGGATATTTCTCGGGTAAAAGTAAAACTCAATGTTGCAGAAAAAGATGTGTTTCAACTACACAATAACGATGTCGCAACAATAGCGACTGATGTTTTTCCTGATGTATCTTTTAGCGGTAAGATTTTCAGTATTGGTGTAAAAGGAGATGATGCGCATACGTATCCTGTTGAGGTACGTTTTCAAAATAGTAATGAACAGTTGCGGGCGGGAATGTTTGTGCGCGTTTCGTTTCAACCATTGAATCATTCAAAGGCGATTGCAATTCCACGAGAAGCGCTCATTGGCAGTTTAAAAAATGCGCAGGTATTTGTCATTGAAAATAATATTGCAAAACTTCGCTCTATTACAATTGATGCACATTCAGGAAAATTTCTTGAAGTACTCTCGGGAATAAAAGAAGGAGAGATTATTGTAACGAACGGACAGAATAATCTACAGGATAACGTGCAAGTTGCAATTGTAGAATAACACTAACATTTTTTTATTTTTATGACACTCACCGAACTTTCTATTAAACGACCATCATTCATCGTCGTCATTTTTTCCGCACTTGCTGTGTTGGGAATTTTCAGTTACATACAATTAAAATACGAACTTCTCCCCCGCATCTCTCCCCCGCTTGTGATGATTTCTACCGTTTATCCCGGCGCATCACCAAAGGAAGTTGAGACTTCTGTTTCAAAAATTATTGAAGATGCTGTTTCGGGATTAGATAAAATTTCCGCAGTCCGCACAACATCATCGGAAGGTGTTTCATTTGTCGGCATTGAATTTATCCAATCTGCAAATGTGGATATTGCTTTGCAGGAAACGCAGCGCAAAGTTTCAGAAATTGTTGCAAAACTTCCGACCGGTTCTCGTCCCCCTGTTATTTCAAAATTTGCACTGGATGAAATTCCTGTATTGCGCATGGGTGTTACAAGTTCGCTTCCTGATAAAGAATTTTATCAACAATTGAAAGACCATATTCAGCCACGTCTATCAAAGCTTCCCGGCATCGGGCAAGTTACGCTTATTGGCGGCATTGAACGTGAAATTCAAATTAATATTGATGCGCAAAAACTTCAGGCATACGGAATTTCTCTGTTGCAAGTTACCAATATTATAAAGGCATCAAATTTAGATTTTCCGATGGGAAAAATAAAAGAAGGTGATGAACAATTTATTGTGCGCGTTGCGGGAAAAATAAGTTCCAGCGAAGAATTAAGAAATCTGATTGTTGGCAAATCGCGACAAGGCAGCGATATTGAATTGCAGAGCATTGCAGATATTTACGACGGACAAAAAGAAACGATAACGCAAAGCAGAATAAACGGAATTACATCTGTTGGTATTTTTATTCAAAAACAATCTGATGCAAATACTGTTGATGTGAGCAATAATGTGCGCAAAGAATTAGTGAACATCGAGCGCGAATACGCAGAGCAAAATCTCAAATTCAATATTGCACAGGATGGCGCAACATTTACTACCGATGCCGTAGATGCAGTTAAACATGATTTAATGCTTGCAATAATTCTTGTTGCATTGGTGATGTTGCTCTTCCTTCATAGTTTCCGCAATTCACTCATTGTAATGATTGCAATTCCCGCTTCACTGATTTCCACATTGGTTGCGATGTATTTATTTGGTTTTACGTTTAATTTAATGACACTACTCGCAATGTCGCTCATTATAGGGATACTCGTTGATGATTCCATTGTCGTATTGGAAAATATTTACCGGCATTTGGAAATGGGAGAAGAACAACGCGCGGCAGCATTAAAAGGAAGAAATGAAATCGGTATTTCTGCACTCTCTATTACGCTTGTGGATGTCGTTGTATTTGTTCCAATTGCATTAGTACAAGGGCTTGTCGGAAATATTCTTCGTCAATTTTCCGTTGTGGTGGTGGTTGCAACGTTGCTGAGTTTGTTTGTTTCATTTACCATTACGCCAATACTTGCATCACGTTTTGCAAAGCGCGAACATTTCACGAAGGGAACATTGATGGGAAATTTTGGTCTCTGGTTTGAAGGAAAATTTGAGCAACTGAAAAATTTTTACATTGCGCTTCTTCGCTGGAGTTTATTAAATCGCGGAAAAGTATCCATCATTACGATTGTATTATTTTTTGCTTCGTTGTCGCTTGTTCCACTTGGATTTATCGGCGGAGAATTTATGACACAAGTTGACCGAGGAGAATTTGCAGTTACGATTGAACTTCCTCCCGGTTCACGCTATGAGCACACAAATCACACAACGCAGCAAGTAGAACAAATATTAGCAGGAATTCCTGAAATTGAAAAAGTATTTACGAATGTTGGCGCATCGAATGAAGGATTGATAGGGCAAACATCAAACAATGTTGCAGAACTCAATGTTGCTCTTGTTTCAAAAGAAGAGCGCGTGCGTTCATCGGATGAAATTGCGCAAGAAATAAAATCAAAAGTAATGGATATTCCAGGCGTAAAAGTGCGTGTTAATCCTATAGGACTTTTTGGCGTAGCAAATCAAACTCCGATTCAATTAGGCATTAGTGGAACCAACCTCAATGACGTGCGCATTGCAGCAGAAAAAGTTGCCACGCTTACAAGCAAAATTCCGGGAACGGCAGATGTTCGTCTTTCTTCGGAAGAGGGAAAGCCGGAAACACGCATTGAAATTGACAGAGATAAAATTGCGGCGTTTGGTTTATCGCTTGCAGAAGTCGGAGCAACCTTGCGAACTGCACTGACAGGAAATGATGAATCAACATTTCGCGATGGTGAAACGGATTATACCATTCGCATTCAACTTGATGAATTTGACCGCTCGAAAACTTCCGATATTGAAAACATCACGTTGATGAATAGTAAAGGACAGCATATTGCATTAAAACAATTTGCAAATATTTATCAAACAACAGGACCAACAAAATTACAGCGACAAGACAGAAATAACATCATTTATGTTTTTTCACAAGCAGTTGGTCGCGCCAGCGGAAGTATCGGTGATGATATTAAAAAAGCAATGGAAACAGTAACACTTCCCAAAGGAATACAAATATCATATCTCGGCGATTTAAAAAATCAGGCAGAAGGATTCGGTAGTTTAGGACTCGCAATGATTGCCGCAATTTTATTTGTGTATATGATTATGGTTGCACTCTACGATTCATACGTATATCCGTTTGTTGTTCTGTTTTCCATTCCGGTTGCAATGGTTGGCGCATTACTCGCGCTTGCACTTACGATGAAATCATTAAATATATTTACCATGCTCGGAGTAATAATGCTCGTTGGTCTCGTCGGAAAGAATGCAATTCTTCTCGTTGACCGCACCAATCAAATGCGACAGAATGGTTTGACAATTTTTGATGCGCTTGTAGAAGCAGGTCAGACACGCTTGCGTCCGATTTTAATGACGACTGTTTCGATGGTGCTTGGAATGTTGCCGACTGCAATAGCAACAGGAGCAGGCGGAGAATGGAAATCTGGATTGGGCTGGGCATTAATCGGAGGGCTAACGAGTTCTATGTTTCTGACTTTAATTCTTGTACCATCGGTATATATTACGGTAGATAATATCAAGGTTGCATTGCCAAGATTTTTCAGAAAAATATTTGGTAAATCTATCCGGAAAAAAAACTTTGATGCACAACTTTTTCCCGAAACTATTTCATAATGTATTCAGTCTCACGAGTGATTTTTTAAAAAATAGTTTTTATACACGCGAATATGCTTTTACAATACATCCGAAATATTTTTGATACAAGAAAGATATTTCATTTAACTACTCTTCTTCTTTTTTGTTCTCCACTCATATTATTTTCCAATGAAATCAATGCGCCTACTGCAACACTGAGCGGATACGTTACAGATAAATCAAACGGAGAAACAATGCCATTTGTCAACGTAGTTCTCATCGGAACAAAAATCGGCGGTACAACAAATCTCTCCGGCTACTTTGCAATTCCCAATGTTCCGCTTGGTAAACAAAAAATCAGATTTTCATTTCTTGGTTACCACGAGCAAATAATCGAACTTGACTTTACAGAGAGAAAAAATTACATCAGAAATATTGCAATGATTCCCAACGATATGGAAGTTGAGGAAGTAATTGTTACCGCAGACAGACTTGAAGAAAGAGCAGCAGTACAAACAAGCCGCCTCGTGATGCAATCAAAAGATTTGGAGCAACTTCCCTCTATTGGTGAAACAGATATTTTCCGCGCACTGCAAATGCTTCCCGGCGTGAAAGCATCATCAGAATTTTCCAGCGGATTATATGTACGAGGCGGAGGTCCTGACCAAAATTTAATTTTACTTGATGGCACTGTTGTTTACAATCCATCCCATTTGTTCGGATTTTTTTCAACATTTAATAACGATGCCGTAAAAGATATTGAACTCATTAAAGGCGGTTTGCCGGCGGAATATGGCGGAAGATTATCTTCGGTATTGAATGTAACAAATAAAGATGGTGACCGCGTCAAAACACACGGAAAAGGTTCCATCAGTTTAATCAGCAGTAGATTGACGGGTGAGGGACCAATTGGAAATGGCTCATGGTTTCTGTCAGGAAGACGAACTTATTTCGACCAGTTTATTTCGTTGGGAAAATTAGATGAAGGAGAGGATGCGTTGCCATTGTACTATTTTTATGATGCTAATGGAAAAATAAATCAGGATTTTGGCGAAAATGATAAACTTTCATTTGTCGGATACACGGGTAAGGATAATTTATCATTCAAAGAAGAAGCAACAAGTTCTGAAGCGGGTTTGAACTGGGGCAACACAACGGGCTCGCTGAAATGGACGCATATTTTTGACCGCACATTGTTTTCAAATTTTATTATTACCGGAAGTAAATTCCGTTCGGAAATGACTTTCGGAAATTTTGATTCTGAATTCAGAGCATTAAATGAACTTTCTGATTATTCTTTAAAGGGCGACCTTGACTATTTTGCCGCCAATGACCACTTTATCAAACTTGGATTTTGGATTTCAACTTATCGCTTCAATGTATTGCGCACATTTGGTGACAATGTATATTACGATTTAACATTATATCCATCAAACTATGCCGTGTATGCGCAGGATGACTGGGAAGTTGATGAACGCTGGCATTTGCAAGGTGGCATTCGATTAGAAAAAACGAGTGAGCGCGATGAAGTAAAAATTGGTCCGCGCTTGTCTGCAAAATATAATCTCACTGAAAATATTCAATTCAAAACTGCGACGGGATTGTATTATCAATATTTAAATCTCGTAACCGTCGGCGATATTTCTTTCTTTGATATGTGGTCGCCGCTCGATAAAAAAATGCCGCCGGGAAAAAGTATTGATTACGTGGTAGGAATTGAAACGCAACCTGACGAAGGTTACGATTGCAACTTTGAAATTTATTACAAAGAGCAGGAAAATCTTGCCGAATTTAAAAATGAAGTTACGCGCACAACCGAACTGAATGAACTATTTTTTCTCGGCAAAGGAACTTCATACGGTGTCGAAATATTTTTACAAAAAAAAATCGGCGACATCACCGGTTTTCTCGGATACACTCTTTCGTGGACAAAAAGAAAGTTTGATGAAATAAATAATGGCAACGAATTTTATCCAAAATACGACCGAAGACACGATATAACTATTTCCGGAAATTATCATTTGAGTGATAACTGGAAAATCAGTTCTGCATTTACCTATGCAACAGGACAATCATATACTGCTGCTGCGGGACGTTATGTTCTTCCGACTCCGCAACAGAATTTCGATTTTATTATTCCCGGCGAACGATATAACCGGCGACTCGCACCATATCATCGTCTTGATATCAGTCTGACAAACAGTACAACATTTTTCGGATTACGCGGCAACTGGTACATACAAATTTTCAATGTGTACAGTCATCGCAATGTGTGGTTCAAAAATTTTGACACACAGAAAAATCCCACAGAAATTACTGATGTAAAACTGCTTCCCATTATTCCGACCGTCGGAATTGATTTTGAATTTTAAAAAATGAATGTTAAAACAATGAAAATCATATTTATTTTTAGTGTATTCATCTTCTCACTTTTCATTAGTGGTTGTTCTGAACCAACTACAGAAAACGAATACCGCAATGAAATTGTCGTTACAGGGTATCTCATAGCAGGAAAACCGATTGACAGCATTGTCGTTTCTAAAACGCTGCCAATTGATGTACGCTACTCTGCAACTGCGGCTGCAATAAAAAATGCGCTCGTCGTTGTTTCATCCAATGGAATCAATGATACATTGAATCCTGTTAATGGAAAAGCAGGACATTATTTCTCGCCGCAAATAATTAAGCCGAAACAAAAATATTCTCTGTTTGTACGTGTGCCGGATGGAAGAGAAATTCGCGGAACAACAATTGTTCCAGATACATTTCACATTGAACAGCGACCGCCTTCGGAAATGACTTATGGGCATGGAATTCCATATATGACGTGGACTGAAAGCGCATTGCATCACGATTACGTTATGTCCATCACGAGTTTAGATATGAATGAAACAACACCCATTGGTTCTGATACACCGTATGCAGATAGTATTGAACTCAGTGAACGTACATCTTTTACATTTGGTTTTGAAGAAATTCATCAGTCACAAATTCCCTGGTTTGCTTTTCATTTTTTTGGAAGAAATGCAATCAAAGTATTTGCAGTTGATAAAAATTATTACGAATTTTTCCGGCAAATTTTTTCCCAATCAACGGATATAAAGGAATTCAAATATAACTTGCAGGGCGGTATCGGTATTTTCGGTTCTGCGGCGGTGGATTCAATTCATCTTGTTGTTAAACGACCACAACTCAATGCACACAATTTTTACTGAAACTGAAATCACTTCATCGCCGGAAAATATCTGGAATATACTCACCGATTTTGAAGCGTACACTATCTGGAATCCGCTTATCACGCACGCTACAGGAATTGCTCAAGTTGGTACGATAATCAATATTACTGTCCAACAAAAAAGCGGAAAAAAAATGAAATTCCTGCCAAAGATTTTAATCGCGCAACAGAATGAAGAACTGCGATGGATTGGGAAACTTTTCACGAAAGGATTATTCGCAGGCGAGCATTATTTCCGCATTGAACGATTGGAGAAAAATCACGTACGATTTATTCACGGAGAAATTTTTACGGGCGTGCTCGTCAGAACACAAAAGAAAATGCTTGCGGAACTTGAGCAGGGATTTGTAGAAATGAATCTCGCATTGAAGAGACGCGCCGAAGCAATGGACAAATTAAAATTCGTCATCAAAATGTAACGAGCAATCGAACTAATCAACCAACAAACGAACAATGAAAACACAAACTCTCCACATTGAAGGTATGACATGCAATCACTGTGTAATGCACGTGAAAAAAGAACTCAGTAAACTTCCAAATATTGCAATCGAAGATGTGCAGATTGGAAAAGCAACAGTCCAATTTGATGAAACGATAACAACATTTGCAGATTTTTCAAATGCAATTTCCGAATCGGGATATACTTTGACTGCAATGAACTGATAATTTTTACATTTTCAATTCCACTGTCACCACAAAATTTCTAATCGGCGCAATTGTCCCGATAAACTCATTGTAATAATATTGCAGTAAATTATTTGCCTGCAAGGTTATCGTCATCATTCCATTTGCAAAAAGGATATCACTCCCAATGCGCGCATCGAGTACATAAATCGGTACACGGAAATTTCCCTGCGGAATGATGCCTGTAAATTGTACATCAATTCTTTCGACGCGGCTCAAACTCCGGTAATCAACGCCGTAAAAAATATTTCCTCCTTTTCCATTTACAGAAATGTACAATAAATTTTTCGGACGATATTTCAATGGTGTTTCATTCGTAATATCTTTTGTGAGAACATGCGTAAAACTGAGCGTTGATTGTAGCAGTTCACCAAAGAATGCGGTGTGTACACTTGCCTCCACGCCACGCACACGCGCACGCGAA
This sequence comes from uncultured Chitinophagales bacterium, assembly GCA_964358705.1. Lineage (GTDB taxonomy): Bacteria > Bacteroidota > Ignavibacteria > UBA10030 > F1-140-MAGs086 > JBBTJF01. The sequence goes on along the minus strand of CAYHPL010000032.1, from coordinate 1,289 downwards.
ATATTTTCAAATTGAATATCTAATCCACCACTGCTGCTACTCACAAACTGCGGCTCTATTAAATTCCAAAACTCACTTTGAAATAGTGATACATCTGCAATACAATGTTCACTGAAGAACTGATTTGCGCCCACTTCCAGCGACCAACTTTGTTCCGATTTCAACGCTCTGTTTGGAATCGTGCAAAACGGTCCCGAACAGGTTTCAATAAATAATTCTGCAACACTCGGCGCGCGAAAACCTCTTCCTGCTGATGCACGCAATGCTGTTCCCAACTGCGGCGTAATGACTATACCGAATTTCGGATTCACTTCTCCTACTCCATTCAGCGAATCTGCTTTGGAAAAATCCGCACGAATCCCCGCTGTCGTACGAAAATATTCTGAAAATATTTCTTCTTCCTGCACGTACAACCCTCCGCCGTTACTCACACGTTCACCAAATAAGTTTGCAATGACGGTATTTGATTTTGCTTCACCGCCAAATGTTAATGTTGATGCATAGCGCGGCTGATACGTAAATTGCAATTCCCACGATGAAGCAAATGAGCGGGAATGTGTTTGCGTGCTGTCTCCTGATTGTACGGATGCAATGTTTTTCCATTGTGCAAAAAATCCTGCACCGCGAAACCAATAAAATAATTCCGGCGAAACTATTTTACGATATGCGAAATAAGAAGAAAACCGTGTCGTTGCAACTCGTTCGCGCAACTGGTCATCAGCAGGTTCGAGCGCATGTTCTAAATTTTTCCAGTACAAAAAATTGCCCCGCTCCTGCAACAATAGTGATACGTTCAATGTTATGTTTTCATACGGTGAAATCGGATACAGCATTTTCGAAAATACATTCCAGCGCGTAAAATAATCATTGCGTTTGTAGCCGTCATCCTGCGTGCGCACAAATCCGTAGAGCAATCCGAGAACATTCATTTTCTGTGAGCGAAACAGTGATATGCCATTGAACAGCCTCTCGCGCGAAGACCACTGCCATTGTTTGTAACGCGGCTGTTCGTACATTCCTCCGTACAATTTCATTTGTGTTGATGGTTGGTCTGAAATTTCTTTTGTTAAAATATTTACCACTCCGCCAAGAGCAGAAGAACCGTACGTTGCAGAACCTGCTCCTTTTACAATTTCAATTTTACTGATGGTTGAAACAGGAAGCGTCTCCCAAATTATTTCCTGCGTATCACCGGAAAGCATTGGCATACCATCCACAAGTAAAAGCACACGCGAACCAACTCCTTTCGTATAGCCGGAAAACCCGCGAATATTTATTTGTCCTTCGCT
>CAYHPL010000031.1:0-35239 GCA_964358705.1 uncultured Chitinophagales bacterium | reverse complement strand
CCGTTAGTGTTAAGTTTTACAAGAAAAAAATCATAATTATTCACGCTGTGATTTGTCAGTGTATCCGTATCGAAAACAATAGTGGGGCCCTTAAACGTACCAGTCACGAAAATATTTCCGCTTGCATCAATTTTAATACCCCGTGCAGATTCAATATCAGAGCGACCAAAACCCTGTGCCCAAAACACATTGCCGCTTGAATGGTATTTTGCGATAAATACATCATCATTTCCTTTATTAAGTAATGTAGTAAAACCAAATGTAATTGATGGCGAACCAAAAGTACCTGCCATAAATACATTCCCGCTCGCATCTATTGCGATATTACCACCATCAGAACCATTGAGTGACCCTGCGCTTTTTGCCCACTGCCAGCCCTGTGGTTGTGAGTAACTGCGAACAAAGTTAAAAAATATAATGCCAATTACAAGAAGAATAATTTTTGTATTGAGATACTGTGTGTGTTTCATATTTGTTCCGTTATAAATGCAGTCAAGATATACGGAAAGAAAAAATGAATTTCTACAAAACACACATTAATAATTACAACCTGCAATTATTTTTTTGATTGCATACTTATTTATCTGATTAAGCACTCTGTAAAAAAAAATGCTGCGCATCTTTTACAACACGCAGCATTTTATCATTACTATATTCTATGAATAATACCCAATGGTAAATAAACCTTCAAGGTTTCCAAAACCTTGAAGGTTTAATTCGCTACTTCATCAACATCAGTTTCTTTGTTTCGGAAAAACTTCCTGCGGTTAAGCGGTAGAAATACATCCCGCTCGGCAAATTACTTGCATCCCACGAAATGGAATACTTTTCCGGCTGTAAATCTTCATTCACAATTGTTGCAACTTCTCTTCCGAGTACATCAAATACTTTTAAAGAAACAAATCTGAACTCTGCAATCTGAAATCTAAAATCTGTTGTCGGATTAAACGGATTGGGATAATTTTGTGAAAGAGAAAATTCATTTGCAATTTGCTGTCCTTCATTTATTCCGACATTTACAGAATCATTTATCAATGCAGTCCACACGCTGAGATTGTTGCCATCTAACCGCATCCAGATGGGATACACTTTTCCATCAAGCGCGGCAATATTTATATAGTCGCCAAAGAACACAGATGCATTGGGCGTAAATGAAGTTTGGCTGACTTTGAAATTGATAAACGTCTCTCCTCCATCGGTAGATTTTGCAACAAACACATCAGTAGTAACTGAAGAACTATTATAATTTCTTCTGTCATAAAAAACGATGTACACAATACCTGTTTTCGGGTCAACCGTCATCCACGAAAGAAATTGTTGTCGTGCTATCGTATCAGTATTTACTTTTTTCACCGCGCTCCATGAATTTCCGCTGTCAGTGGATTTAATTAAAAATACGTCCGTATTATTTTCTCCGTTGCGCTGGTCTGTCCAGTTCACGTAAATAGTTCCGCGATGCGGTGAGCTGCTGATATCGCACGCTGTAATCGGCAATCCGTTGCAACGATAAATGCCGGGAACATTGTAATCCCATCCGCCGGGCTGTGGTGTTACAAATGAATCAAGTCCGAAAGAAACTCCGCCATCTGTTGATTTATCAAAATAAATTCCCTTCGGTCCGCTCCATGCAATAAAAATTTCTCCGTTTGGACCAACAGCAGGAACAGCGCCCTCCATCGTGCTATCGCTATCAATGCAATTGCCTGCATCATCACTCACGCGCACAGGAGAAGACCACGAGTTTCCCGCATCTGTGGTACGGGAAAAAAGAATGCGCGAACTATCCGTTGCAAGTGAAGAACCATAATCATCAAACTCCGTCCACGACATATATACATTATTTCTAAATTGCGAGCGCGTCATATCAACTGCGAGCCATTCCTTATCCTGCGCGTGTGCCGGCGGATTAAATCCCACGCCAACACCATTGTTATACGATACGCCGCCATTTGTAGATTTCTGTACAACAATTCTATCAATCCAATATCCCGGCGTAGGCGGATTGGATAGATGTGCAAAATATAAATTTCCTGTCGAATCAAATACAAGGCACGGGTCTCCCCACACGCCAAATGATGATGTGAGTTGTCCCTGCGTCCATGATTGCCCCGCATTTGTGGAATAATAAAAATAATTGATGTTTGCTCCGGCAGCAAGTTGCATGGGATTCATCGGATTAATCGCAATAGAAACCTCTTCGGGATTATTGCTTGATGTATTACTGATGCGCACATTGGTGAATTGTGTAAAAGCAATGTGCAAAGAACAGAGAAGCAGTAGTGTTGTGTAAATTGTTTTCATTGTCGTAAAAAATTTTGAGGGTGTAATTTAATGCGGATAAATATACAATCGGAGCAGAACAATACAAACAGAAAAAAATGCTTAATGCTGCGAGAAACAATCTCCAATTATTAGTCAATAAAAAAACCCGACTGCTTGCGAAGTCGGGTTTTAGACATTAAAATAAATTTTGGCTTATAAAACTATTTTATGAGCAACAATTTCTTTGTTTGCACAAAACGACCGTTATTTGCAGTCATTCTGTAAAAATACATTCCGCTGGTAAAATTACTTGCATCCCACTGCACAGAATAAGCGCCGGGCTGATAGTTTGCATTTGTTACAATGGCAACTTCTCTGCCGAGTTCATCAAAAATTTTCAATGAAACATTTCCTTCTTCTGCAACATTAAATGTAAATGATGTTGTCGGGTTGAAGGGATTCGGATAGTTTTGCTCGATGGCAAATGCGGTGGGAGCAATTTTTTCTACAATCGGAAATTGAGCAAATATTTCTTTACTCATCGGAGAAGTAGCGCTGACATCGAAATACAACTGGTCAAACTCTGCACTTGTGCGTGCGCTTGACGCTGTTGAATGGGTTGCCGCAAATCCGAAATATCCGTTGGTAAATGTGGTGTATGTTGAATTAGTAACACTTCCCTGAGTCACTGTTGTGTTCGCTGCCGTTGGTTGAGTTGAAGCAACAGCTCCGCTTCCACTTACAGTCGGCAATGTTGAAGTAAAAATTGTCCAGACAGAACCGCTGGTGCGGGTTACTCGTACCATAAATCCAAAATCAGTAATACCGTTTGTGGTGGTACCTGTTGAAGTTAAAATAGTTGTAGCAACACCTGCAGTTACACGTTGAAGGACAATATTATCTCCGCCGGAATCATCACCAAAGAGAATGCGATAGCCATTTGTAGATGTTGATGAAACGTTTGCAGCGCTTGCCCACAACCACACCATACTTGCATTGGATGCTGTTGCGGCTTGCGATCTTTTTCCCATCCAGAATGACCACGATTGCTCTGTACCCCACGACGCTGTTCGCTGCGTGCTCAAATATTTTGTGCCTGAACCGGATGCTGCATTTAATCGAAGCGTAAAGGAATTTGTTGCACCAGCGCCAGCAGTACTGCTTGTAACAACCAGCCAACTCGTTGTATTTCCACCCCACGCAGGATTTGTGGTGAAGTTTCCATCTGAAAATGTTTCAATCGGTGAAAGCGAATTTGTTGTAGTAAATGTAAAATCGCCGGATGTTGCAGTATTATTGGAAGCATCGGTAGAATTCACACGATAATGATACAACGTATTTGCCGTTAATCCCGAAAGAGAAATACTGTGGCTCGTTACCATTGACGCATTGGAACTGTTACTGCCGTAACTTGTCGTTAAGCCATAATTCACAACCGAATTGGATGCTTCGTTTGTTGTCCACGTAATAGTCGCAGTGCTATTGGTAATTGCAGATGATGCAACATTGGAAATAACAGGAGCAGTTATATCAGGTGCGCTTATGGTAAAGTTTGCATTGCTGACATCATTTATTGCAGAATTTGTTGCATCAGATACACGAACTTTGGAAGTTGTGCTTGGTGTATTCGGTACTGTCCATGCATACGTTCCGCTATTGGTTGTGCTGGCAATAACCACCGAATAATTCGTTCCATCAGTGGTGTATTCAATTTTTACATTTGCAATTGTTCCTGTGGATGTCCAAGTAACATTATGAAGTGAATTTGCAGTCCAGTTTTCAGCGCCGTTTGGAGCAGTTACAGTAACTGTCGGAGTTGCGCCGATACCTACTGCAGCAGCCGCATCCACCATTCCATATCCGGTATATCTGTCCCAACCGGCAATGGATTCAACACTTGTAACATCTTGTGCAGTGTTGCAAAGTTGGTTGCGAACCTGTGTTGCAGTCCACGTTGGATTCTTAGAGAAAATCAAAGCGCAAATACCAGCGGCATACGGAGTCGAGCATGACGTTCCGTTGAAATATAAATCGTAATCGCTTGGGTCGTAACCAGCAGAACCTACTCTATCTGTGGTTGGAAGAATTGTCGGCGCAATAACATCAACAGCATTGACAGCATCTTTTGTTGTTGAACCATAATTAGAACCCCACCATCGTTCACCATCGCATGTGTAACCGTTCGGGTCGGTAAAAACTCCGGGATTAATTTCTGAAGAAAGATTACTGCTTCGTTTTCTTTCACCGCAATTGGATGCTGCACCAACACCAATTACATTGGTCATTGCGGCAGGATAACTGATAATAGAATTATTTTCATTTCCTGTAGCGGCAAGAACTGCTACTCCAAGATTCCATGCATACGTACATGCATTCTGTAAATTTGCATCAGTAGCAGAACCACCTAAACTCATGCTCAATACTTTACAGCCATTATCTGCGCCATACGTAACTGCGTTGGTAATAGCAGTATATGTCATAGAGCCAGCATTGTTTGCAACTTTCAAGGGCATAATTAAACAACCACCCGCCGCACCTGCAACACCAACGCCGTTGTTTGCAATTGCAGCAGCAACTCCTGAACACGCGGTACCATGACCAGCGCTTGCACTATTATCATCAGGGTTGTTATCATTTGCGCCAAAATCCCATCCGCGATAATCATCAATTTTTCCGTTGCCATCATTATCTACGCCATCAATCGGGTCTGATGCTTTTGTTGCAATACTCAAATCAGGATGAAGCCAATCAACGCCGGTATCAATTATGCCGATTTTTACTGTGGAACTTCCATATCCCTGTGAACCGTCCCATGCAGATTGTGCATTTGCATCAAAGCCAACTGTTCCGACATTTGGTCCGTTGTGTAAATTGGTACTCCAATTGTAACTTGGCATTTGTGCAGTATTATTATGTCCCCAATGATTTGGATGAAGAGGGTCATTAGGTACATTGGAAGGATAGGCATACCAATCCGGTGTTGCAAAATCTACATTTGCATCTTTGCTGAATTGTTCTGCTATTGCACGAACATCTGCAACAGACGCAACATACATCAAATATACACGGTGAAAACCGAGTTGGCGCGCAAGTATAACATCGCGAGGCTCATACATTTCTTCGCGACTGATTTTTTGTACTCCATACTGCTTGCTCAATACATCTATCGAAGAAATTCCTGTTGTTGGCAAACCATTCTTATCCAATCCGATTTGAAAGAATGAAGAAGTAACTGCATTTTCTGAAAAACGAACCACCAGCACACCGGGACGATAATCCTGTTTTACTGTTTGGTCCTGACCCAACTTAACTCCACCAGCATACACTGCGGAGACAAAACATAGCGAAATAACAAAGAGGAAGAATTTATTCATTGAAATAATTCATTTAGAGGTGATAAAATATAAATACGACAGCACTATCCGCAAATTTTGACCGCAGAAGATAGAGAATTCCAAATATTCAGCAAATTAAAAGTCGTAATTTTAATAAAAAAAAAGCCATCCGGAATTTCCGAATGGCTTATTGTAAAAGGCAATTGTCTTAATGAATTATTTCATCAACATCATTTTCTTCGTCTCTGAAAAATTTCCTGCATTCAAGCGATAGAAATACATTCCGCTTGCAAATCCTTCCGCATTCCATTCAACCGTGTAATTTCCGGCTTCTTTTTTCTCGTTCACTAATGTTGCAACTTCTCTTCCATAAATATCATATACTTTTAATGTAACATTCCCAACTGCCAACAGCGAAATGCCAATAGCCGTTGTCGGATTAAATGGATTGGGATAGTTCTGAAGCAATTCAAATTCATTCGGTTGTGCATTTCCTGCATTATTTATTCCCAAAGGTGAAGTTGGCAGAAGTTTCAGATTAACATTTGTCGCATTAAATTGATTTACCGAATTCAACACAACATTCTGTTCGCTTTCCTGTTCATATCCTTCATAATCAAGAACAATATGATATGCGCCGGGAAGAAGATTATCCATTTCATACACGCCGTTTTTTTCTGTTACATCAAAACCGACAAGAGAATTATCATTGCTTAAAAGTGCAAAAACAATAACACCATTTTTTGCAACGTTTTGATTATCCCGTATTGTACCGCTGATGTGTGCAAATCCATTTCCACTTGCAGCAACAACACAAATATCAATTCCCGTTACATTACCGCTTGCAACAACAGTATCTGCATTCTGCCATTCGCTTGTGCCACAATTTCCAGCATCAAACCATGCGGGAGCAAATCCCGTTGCAGGAAATGTTCGGACGAAATAATTTCCTGTCCAGACATTTGTAAAGGAATAGTTTCCCATCGAATCTGTTGCAACGTGTCGAACGCCGCGCCATCGTCCTTCTCTGAATTTAACTAACACAACATGCGCCATTACTCCGCTACCTGCTGAATCTTTCACTGTTCCTGCAATGCTGTTCTGCACATTGGGATTGATAGTAAGTGAAAAATTAATGCCGCTTGTATCGTGATTCAATGTCAGTTTATCTGCTTCGTGCATTGATTGCTTGTCATTATAAAATTCAGGAAAGAATCCTGCTTTTTTTGCAAACACGATGTACGTTCTTCCCGGTGGAACACTCGCAGTGTAATTGCCGTTTTCATCTGTTAAACCGTGCCATACAACACCGCACATTCTTCCATATCCTTCGATAAAAATATTTTCTCCCGCAAGAGCATTTGCGCCAAGCATTCTTCGCGCACGGTGATATTGACTCATACTGCGTATCACTGCAACCTTTGCATTTGCTAACGGATTGCCGACAGAATCCGTTACTGTTCCGCTGATATGAATTGCTGCAACAGGTGTAATACCTGCTAAAGCAAAATTTGCAGTTGCAATACCATTTTCAGAAACGGTAACAATATCTGCTTCATTGAATTCATACTTGTTATCAAACCATTCAGCAATGTAATGATGTTTTTCTGCACGCACTTTATATTCTCCTGTCGGAATTTCTGTTGAATATAATCCGGAAGAATCTGTATATGTATAAAGCATACATCCGCCATTGCCATTGGAATTATAGAAACCAATATAAGCACCTGCAAGCGGCATCATTGTTGTTTCATCAACTACTGTACCACCAATCATTCCGGAAGCGGGCGTTGGAATATTTGCTAACTGAAAATCTGCGGTTGCAGTTTGATTATTTGCCACAACAACTACATCTGCTTCGCTGCGTTCTAATTTGTTATCAAACCATTCCGCAATAAATCCTTCACGCTTCGCCTGCACGAAATAATTTCCTGCAGATAATGCAATATGATAATTTCCCAGAGAATCGCTGTATGCATATTTCGCAGGTTGTGTACTGTTGCCAGTATAAAAATATAATTTTGCGCCTGCAAGCGGTGATTGGTCTGCTTCTTTTAAAACGGTTCCTGCAATCAGTCCAACTTGCGGAGGCGGAACATTTGCCAATTGAAAATCTGCTGTTGCAGTTTGATTATTAGTAACAACTATAGCATCTGCTTCACTGCGCTCCAATTTGTTATCAAACCATTCTGCAACAAATCCTTCACGCTTCGCCTGCACAACATAACTTCCAGCTGTGAGTTCAACATGATAATTTCCTGTTGAATCAGTAAATGTATATTTAATTGCCTGATTACTGTTTGGCGAATAGAATAATAATTTTGCTCCAATAATTGCAGTTTGGTCTGATTCTTTCAACACCGTTCCAGCAATCATTCCAACTTGCGGAGGTGGAACCGGTGCAAGAGAAAAATTCGCAAAGAGAGAATCATTTTCCGCAACAACAATTATATCTGCATTATCGCGCGATGGTTTGTTATCGTACCATTCACTCACATAACCTTGCTTCTGCGCCTGAATCTGATATTTTCCGGTATCCAATGCAACGGCATAATGTCCTGATTCTCCGATGGAAACTTCCTTCGCTGCATATTGATTTCCGGGACGCACAAAACGAAGCCATGAGCCAACCATCGGCTCACCCGTTTCATCTTTTACAACTGAACCCGCAACAATTCCTTTTGCAATTGGTGATGGCGTATTGGGAATAAATGTTACAATATTACTCGGCTCGCTTGCTCCTCCATTAACATACGCGCGCACATAGTAACGATAGATATGACCTGACGGAACTTCCACATCTGTATAGGAAGTAATTTGCGCAGTACCTCTGTAAACAAATTCAGAAGAATCTACTGCGCGAAATATTTTAAATAAACCGACATTGGAAGCATATTTCCAATGTAAATATGCGCCAATAGTACTGGGATTTTGACCGACGGTTAAATTTGTCGGAGACGGAACTTGTGCGTACAAAATTGCGCTTGCACACACAACAAACATCAAAAGAGAAATAATTTTTTTCATAATTAATCCTTATAAATAATAGTTGATAAAATCGGAACCCATTTTTCGACACAGAGAACTGTATCTCGTTAAACAAAACGCGGTTAATTATAGGAAAAGTTTTTGGCAAAATCAAATAGCAATTTTTAATAACATCTTGCTTTATTACAAGTCCATCACCATCCAGATATTGCATGCATAATGACCTGAATTTCCCAACGGTTTGTCTAAATATCTGAAACCTGTTTTGAGATACATACCTACTGCTTTTTTCAACTCTGGAAGACTTTCCAAATACATTTGTGTAAAGCCGAATTCACGCGCAGTGTCAATACACTTTTGCATCAAATCTCTGCCGATTCCTTTTCCGCGCGATTCTCCCGATAAATATAATTTCACCAGTTCCACACATCCATCAGGAAGTTCTGGTGTTGGATAAATTCCGCTGCCGCCGAGAATTATTCCGTTCTCTTCTGCAACCCAATATTGTGATTTAGGAATTTGAAACAATGCAAATAAATTATCTGTCGTTGGGTCGGTATAAACTGTTCCCGGCTTATCAATGTTAAATTCACGGAACACCGTACGGATAAGTTCCGCTAAAATCGGATTGTCTTTTTGCTGTATGGGACGGATGGAGATGGGCATTGGTGAAAGATGTACAATGGTTATTGTTCTTTATTTATAATGATTTTTTTTTCGGCTCATTCACAAAACTATTTTTATAATCTTCATTGCTCAAAACTGTATCATATAACCCAACTTCTTCGCCTTTGTGTTTATTTATACCTATGTATTCTAAACTTGCATCTTCGTAGCGTTTGAATTTATAAACTGCATCGTTCATCAATGCACTATTGAACACTCCCAAACTTACAAGTAACTCAAAGTCCTTTACATTTAATCCTGTTACTTTTTTGAAAAGCCCGGGTTCAAGTTGTGTGATTACATCTTTCAAACTTTTCTCTCTAAAATCGGTGAGATACATAAAGACCGGAACACGGGTTGCAAACTTTATCAATTTTTCCTGAATTTCTTTTCGCTTACTCATGTATTCCTTTTCTTCTTCTGTCAGTTTCTCTTTTTCTTTTTTTGTGAGGTCTCTTTCGTTTGCTTCCTTCTTTAATTTTTTTACTGCTTCTGTTTTGTTGATGATGGTTTCAATGTCCTGATTTATATTTCTGAAACCTTCAATGCTCATCAATGCTGCCATTGCATCGGGGTTGTTCAATAAGCGATTCAAAGTGTTATTGTCAACATTTACAAGCAATGCACTTTCCCATCGTCTTGCCAAAAGTGTTGCAGTAGTTCCACTCATTGCCATATCTAAAATTCCTGCTGCATCAATTTGTTTCATTGAACTTCCATCGTAAGCAAGCACTGGAAGAAAGTGAATGAACTCCTGCACTTTCTTTTCAGGATTTGTTTCGTTCACATTCAAACGGCAACTGTAATCTGCAATTTGTCGCAATGCTCTGTCGGGTGCAAAATCAAAAACATAACATTCTTGTTTTATTATTTCTTCTTTATTCGGTGAAATGCTGTCGGGATTTTTTACTGTCCAGGGTGTTTGCACTCGGAACGCTGCTTGGAAATATGTTTCGGGGCTTGAAGAATTTCGCAACATAAAAATTCCTGTCCACGGTTTTACTGAAACTCCTGTTGTGAGTTTGCCGCAAGAAAGTGTAATGCTTTTTGATGTCAACGGATTGTCCATTGCATTTAAAACGGGCGGTAATGCTTCTACACCAATCCCTGCACCTGTGCCTGCTGCAACTACAACTTTGTAGTCCTTGTAAAATTTATTTTGTTTCTGTGCTAACAGATTACTCATTGCATTACACGATGCAACACTCGGTAAAAACCAAAAGGTATGTGATAGCACATTTAATAATGGTGCATGAGAAAATGGAAGCGGGGGTTTCTTTGCTCCTAACTTAAGATGGTCAATGGTAGTTTCGGAATATGAACCTCTGATAAGGTCAAGCCATTTTTGAACTTCGTCTTTGTATTTGAACATCGCTTTTGTGCCTTCGCCTTCGGCTGAAAAAAATATGTTCAAATCAAACTCGTTGAACTCGCCCTGCATTGCAATCTCACGAATTGAATCGGGTAACTGATAAGTGAGCATTACCATTCGGGGTAATGCAGCATACGGATTATTTTCTCCTTTCCATTTTTCTTTTGCTCTCTGTTCGTCTGAATAAGTCCAGTTGAAAATTTGTTCTTCTATAAATTCTCCCGATGCAATTGCTCTGAACGGCGTACCTGATAAATATAAATACGCGTTGGTGGTGATTGGCATATTGCTTTCATCAAAATATTCTATGCCCTCTCCTTCGCCAAATTCTTTTTCCTTTTTTCCTTCTGCTTCAAAAAGTTCTTTTGCATTTTCTCTCCATGCCCCGTAATGATATTCGTCTAACACAACGCAATCCCAATTGATAGTATGTACCCATTCATTTTTAACTTTAATTCCACCAACATCATTTTTACCTAAGTAATCCTGAAACGAACCGAAACAAACAATTGGTTTTATCTTATCCGCGTTATCATATGATAATCCATTCGGAGAAATAAATTGCCACCCTTTAAAATCAATGTGCGTGAGTAAATCTTCTTCCCATGCACTTTGCACTGCTGGCTTAAAAGTGAGAACTAATATTTTTTTCCATCCCATTTTCTTTGCCAACTGATACGTTGCAAAGGTTTTTCCGAACCGCATTTTTGCGTTCCATAAAAAATGTGGTGTCTTGTCTCGGTTTTCTTTTCTGAAACTTTTAAAATAAGTTATTGTCCTTTCAATCGCCTGCACTTGTTCCGGTCGCATTTCAAAATCAAGTGTCCGGTTCTCTTCATTCTTTATTCCGCTCTTGATTGAAAGTATTGCCGCCGCCACATCTTGCACGGTGCATCTGAACCACTCGCCGTCAGTATTCTTTATTTTATTTTGCTTCAGATTGCGGTGAACATCGTGGTCGGTAAAACAACTTCCATCATTTCTCATTGCAGATGCTGACAACACAATTTTGTATTGAACACGGCTGGTTTGCAGTTGTTCTGCAATTCTTTCACTGGAATTACGACTCGTGTAACCAATTTTCAAAAGTCCTGCATGAGTTGATACGCCAACTAATTCGTACGCATAAATTGTCGGAGTTGCCTCAGGTCGGGATGGGAAAAATTTATTGCTCATCTTCTTTTCTTTCTAAAAGTTTACTCAACTCCGCTTCCAACTTTTCCTTTTCGGGTAAATACAATTGATATTTACTTACGAATAACTGGTTGCTCAAACCTGCTGTTGCATACTCCATTAAAATATGGTCTTTGTAAGCGCCTAATACAACGCCAATCGGTTCGTTATCCCCTTCCGTATTTTCTTCCTTCTTAAAATAGTTCAGATACAAATTCATTTGCCCGATGTCTCCGTGCTCAATTTCTCCGCGCTTTAAATCAAACAAGACAAAACATTTTAAAATACGATGATAAAACACCAAGTCAACGAAAAAGAGTCTGCCACCAATATGGATTTTATATTGTCTTCCGATAAAAGCAAATCCTTTTCCCAGTTCTAATAAAAACGATTGCAGATTTTGGATAAGTTTTTCTTCCAAATCTCCTTCAAGATATTTTTCATTCTGCGGAATGTTTAAAAACTCCAATACATACGGGTCTTTGATGATGTCTTCTGCTTGTTGAATAGCCGCACCCTCTTTGGCAAGTTTCAATACTCCTTCTTTATCCTTGCTTAAAGCGAGACGGTGAAACAGCATACTTTTCATTTGGCGTTTCAATTCTCTCACGCTCCAGTTTTCTTTTTCGCATTGCTTGGTATAAAATCCAATTTCAAGCTCGTTTTCTGATTTTAATATTTCATAGTAATGACTCCAACTCAATAAGTGGGACACTGTCCCACTTATTTTCATTTGTCCAGACTGTGTCTGGATTTTTTCCAAATCGTGAGACAGTGTTCCACTATTTGGAAATGCTAAGTATAATTTTCGTATATAAAATAAATTGGAACGCCCAAAACCTTTTCCGTACAAGTATGTAAGATCTTTAGAAAGTTTATTTAGTAAATCACTGCCATATTCAGCTTTTTCTTTTCCTCCTTGTTCAAACTCTACAATATGCCTGCCTATTTGCCAATAGGTTTGTACCAAAATAGTATTTACCGAACGGGCTGCCTGTTCGCGCCCTTGTTGTAATAATTGACCAATTGAGCCAATTAAACTTTCGTACTTGTTGGATGATAGTTTATTCTCCATCGCTTTTCGTATTTATCTCCATTGGACGAATCAAAGAATCAATAAACTTTATTTCTTCGTTGGTTATACCATATTTCTTGTAAAGTTTTTCATCTGTCCATTGCTCATTAAAATCCTGAACAGGTACAAACGAATATGTTTTTTGTGTTACATGTTGTGATGGCTTGAGAAGTAAAATTAAAAATCTTAAAAATTTCGTCCTCATATAAGTGCATACATTTTCACATTTTTTCTTTGAACTAAAAGGGCCAACGACAAGATATGTTTCTGTAGAACAAGATTGTGGTTCAGAAATGATTGGCTTACTTAATATGAGGTGCGGATAATTGTCTGTTCCAGGACTGGCGTATGGTACTACTACTTTCCACTCTTTAATCCATTGTGAATTTTTAAGGGCATCAGATTTTTTGATATATCCAATTCCACCATTTTGATAAAGTTTCACACTTCCATCAAAAGGTTTTTCTTTACCTTTAACATAAGTCCTTAATCCAAATGCTTTGTGAGAACTAACAATTTTCGAAAAAGATTCTTCTTTGTGCTTTTGAACTTTTTTAAGAATACTAATTGCTTCATTATACCTTATGAATACTTCGCTTCCTTTTTCTAGTAGTGGTCTGGAAACAGTTTCTCCAACATTTCCTGCTTTGTGCATTGTGACATTACAATTTCCCTTATGTTCCTTATCCCATAAAAAATAACAAACGCCGCCTCTAATATTTAAGCCGGGAAAACAATCGGATGTTTCAGGAAAATCGTGTATTTCTGATATTCTATCATCATGAAGCATCTCAGTCCTAAATTCATCTAATCCCTTTCCTCCAGAATACCAACGAGCAGGTATAATCATTGAAAGGAATCTTGGATTAAGTTTCTTCGCTTGTTCAACAAACTTATGATAGATAGGACTTGCACTTTTATCGAATCCACCATCACTTAATTGATACGGAGGATTTCCAACAATAACATCAAATTTCATATTGAATAATTTTTCCGGTGTATGTGTGTGAATAAATTGATAGGCATAAGTTTCTAAATCATCATTGCGAGCGTACACTTCCTCACTCGCTCCGCAAAAAGTACATTTTCCGTTTTCCCAAGCGTGTTGAATACGGTCAAAAATGATATTGCCCTGTGCAGTTTTAAAATCATCGCAAACGGAATATTTTCCATTTGCAGTTTTAGAGCAGTACACACTTCTTCTTGAAAGAAGCGAAGTAAGTTCGGTAATTGCAATGCCATAAAGTTGAGTGGTGTAAATATGGTTTCTGCGTTTGTCGCTATCAGGAATTTGTTTTTCCAAACCCACCATTAATCGTTTAGCAATTTCTCTGAGAAATACTCCCGACTTGCACACAGGGTCAAGAAATTTTGCATTCTTATCACTCCAAATTTTCTGGGGGAGTAAATCCAAAATCTGATTCACCAAAGCGGGAGGAGTAAATACTTCGTCATTGCTCAAATTGGCAAGACACGTGAGTACATCGGGATTATAATTTGCTTTGTACATCTTCTGCTAAATCGTATAAACTTTGAAGTGGATAATGTTTCACCGGTGTTGGAATGAACGCATCATCGCCAAGGTCAGAAAAAAGATTGGGCTCGTTTATTGGTTGATTCGCCAGAAGTGTAACCATTTTAAAATCCCTTCGCTGAATCATATTCCCGTACACCAATGACCATTCCGAAAAAACAATTGGTTCATTGTATAAGCCCTCGCTCTCTAACGTAAGAGCATTTCCGTGAATTATATTTCTAAATAGTATAAACTGAATACTACGCAGGAAATCTTTTTTTACTGTCTTAAAATGTGATTGGTATCTCGCTAAAAATAATTCAAGAAGGCGTTTGCGACATGCAATTACATTATCTTCAAGCAAATCAATTCCGTAAAGACTGGCTACTGCAATTAAACTATAGCGGTCAAATTCAATCCGGCTTTTTAAATATCTGTCTTCAACTACAGTCAATTTCCTTTTTAGGATTTCTACTAAAAAATTACCCGTTCCGCATGCGGGCTCTAAAAAACGCGAATCAATTCTTTCCGTCTCATGCTTCACAAGGTCAAGCATTGCCTGCACTTCCCGTTGTGCGGTAAAAACTTCTCCGTGGTCAGCAACCCGTTGCTTTGATATTACCTGATTATCAATCTTTGTTTCTCTTGCTGTTGCACCAACAAGCAAACCAACTGTACGATATGGATTGTTTTTTATTAACTGCATTTGAATTTATTTTTTATAAAAAATGCAACTCAAACAGTTTCTTCCGTATATATTCGGGTCGGTTTAATGTTGTATTTTTTACGGATTGCTTCCATTTCTTTTTTCAAAATATCGGGATGTTTCCAATATTTTATGCTTAACTTTTCCCTGATTTTCCTCATTTCCTGAACAGCATCAAATTCTTTATTCTTTTTCATTGTCTTTTGATTTTAAAATTTCTCTTGGTGTTCGTATTTCAATAATTCTGTATCCAAATCGTAAATTAATAGAATTGTATAGTCGTATCCGCTCAAGATTGACGATGTGTTTAAAATTCCAACTTGCAAGTACATCAGCATTGTTTATTGTTCCAAGAGCAATGTGTAAAGCATCGTTATAACTTTTGTTTGTTAATGCACCCTCTTCAATGTAAGTTTCTGCAAGTTGAATTGCTTCATTTGAAACACTGATATTTATTATACTCAACTCTGAAACTTCATACAGTTTATTTCTTACTTCTGCGTTTGCAAATTCCAATTCTTGCAAAGTTAAATCAGACAGCATTAGTTTTTCAATGTCATTTATAAACTCGTCAAAAAGTGCGTTCGACCATTCTTTAAACTCTTCATCAAAACAGCCGCCAATTACTGAAGTATCAATGTAAATCCTTTGTTTCATACTATTTTTTAGTGTTCAAAATTACAAAAAAGTTAGGTGAAGTAAAATTTCAATTCTTCTCTCTCACCGCATACGCAATCGCATCTTCAATTCCCGCGCCTGCAAATCCACGCAAACGCAATGCGCAACTATCACACACGCCGCAGGCAACATCTTCATTTTGGTAGCAACTCCACGTCAAATGCAGCGGCGCAAAAAGTTCAATTCCTTTCTGTACAATTTCAGATTTTTTCAAATTGATAATCGGCGTTTCAATGGAAATATGCGTCATCGGTTTTGTGCCTTGTGCAATAACAATGTTGTACGCATCATAAAATTCTTTTCTGCAATCCGGATATCCCGACGAATCTTCTTCCACTGCGCCGATAAATATTTTTTCCGCACCGATTACTTCCGCCCAACTCACCGCAATTGCAAGAAAATTCGCATTGCGAAACGGCACATACGATGAAGGAATTTCTTTCGTTTGCAAATCTGCTTTTGTTACTTCCATCGTTTCATCCGTAAGACTTGAACCGCCGATTTTTTTTAAATGCTCTACATTAATAACGAGACGATATTGCGCATTGAAATAATCAGCAATATCATTGAACGCTTGCAGTTCTCTCTTCTCCGTGCGATGTCCGTAATTCAAATGGAGTAATGCGAGTTCATATTCTTGCGCGGCTATTGCAGTAGTAACGCAACTATCCATTCCTCCACTCAAAAGTACAACCGCGATTTTTTTTGTGTGCATAATTCGTTGGCTGGTTTTCTCGTTTGTCCGTTTGTTCACATTATTAGATATGTTCTTCTTACTTCTTACTTCTTACTTCTTACTTCTTACTTCTTACTTCTTACTTCTTACTTCCTACTTCTTACTTCCTACTTCCTACACTCCTCGTTTATCCGGCGCCCAAATATATTTGTGCATTTGCAACTGAAACCGCACATCAAGTTTATCTTCAAGAATCCATTCCGCAAGCCGTACATTGTGCAGTTTACCAAACGTAACAGACATCAGCACGGAACATTTTTTCAGCAAATCAAATTCCAATATTTTTTCTTTCGCCCATTCGTAATCTTCTCTATTTCCGATAACAAATTTTACTTCATCCGATGAACACAAATACTCGCAATTTTTCCAGAGATTTTTTTTCACCATTGCGCTCGATGGACATTTGAAATCCACAATTCTTTTCACTCGCGCATCCACTTCATTGATGCCAAGACTTCCTCCCGTTTCGAGAAGAACTTCAAATCCATCATCGCAAAGTTGCTTCATCAATGGATATACATTTGTTTGAAATAATGGTTCGCCGCCGGTAATTTCCACTAATGAACATCCGAAATTTTTTACCTGTGCAATGATTTCCTCCAATTGCATTTCCTTTCCTTCATAAAAAGCATATTCCGAATCACAATACGAACACCGGATATTGCAATACGTCAGCCGCACAAAAACGCACGGTAATCCCATACGCGAAGATTCTCCTTGTATGCTGTAAAAAATTTCGTTGATGATGAGTGTGTTCGGTTGATTGATAATCATTGATGAATTTTTAATTCCAAAATTCTATCCACGCGAAATGTGCGCTCTTCTTCGGAAGTGTGGCAGTATGCGGTGAGATATCTTCGCTCAATTTTTTTGGGAGTAATAATGCGCTCGGAAATTGTGCCTGTCGCTCCGGATTGATATTTGAGCAGTAATTTTTTTTCGTACGTCAGCGCGTGAAAAATCTGTTCGACAAATGGAGCAGTTTCCTCGGGATAGGTATTGGGAGGAAGCATTAAATCTGCAACGGTCTGATAGCCGCTTGCTTTTGCTCTGCGGCATAATTCAGCAAGAATCTGTGCCGTTACAATCGTATCTTCCAGCGCGCGATGCTTGACGGGAAAAGAAATTTGTAATGCAGCCGCAACCACTTCATGTTTGTAGCGCGGAAGATTCGGAATCATTCTGCGGGCAAGCGGCAGCACATCAACGACATTATCGTGAAGAAGTTTTTTTTCACACCGTGCAAGTTCTGCGTTTAAAAAACTAACATCAAATGGCGCGTTGTATGCAGCAAGAAAACTTCCTGCGGACATTGCGACAATTTTTTCTGCAACAGTTTCAAAATACGGAGCGTCTTCAAGCATCGCAGGAGAAATATTATTGCAGATAAATGCGCCGTACGAAATCGGAATATCCACTTTAATGAGCGAACCAAATGTTTCAACAATTGCGCCGCCAATCATTTTTACTGCGCCGACTTCGACAACGCGGTCTCCGTTGCGTGGATTGAGTCCGGTTGTTTCAACATCAACGACAAAAAATTCCGCATCGTTAATGCGTGTATCAACAGGCGAACGCATTTATTCTCCACTCATATATTGCTGCCAGATGCGATACAATTCCGCTGTTGCAATAACATCGCCTATGCAATATTCTGCAATTTCAAAAAAACGTTTTTGTGCAAACAGAGGCTGCAAATCAAGTCCGGTTATGCCTTGCTCTTTCGGGCTTTGTATGCCGAAACTTTTGCAAATAAAATCGAGACTGAATCGCCGTGTTGCTCCGTAAAATGTAAATTGTTCGAGAATATCGCAATGCTGTTTTGTATCGTAACGATACGGCATCAGATTTCTTGTCGGTTTGACTTTGAGCATTGCAGAACGAAGCAAAAGGAAAGGACAGTCAAAACTTCTGCCGTTAAATGTTACAAATTGCGGATAGCGGAGAATGATGCTCCAGAATTCCTCAAGAAGTTTACGCTCATCGGTGAACGCAATAAATTCAATTTTTCCATCATCACTCTTGTGTGATGATTCATTATCAGCAAAGTACAACACCATTCCGTTATGTGTTTCTGCGTTTAACATTCCGATTGCAATTACCCGCGCAGTAAACGGACTCAACGCCATTTCCTGAATTTTTATAATTTTTTCCTCTTCGGTTTTGCAAAATTTTAAAAGATAATCTTGTTGCTTCTGCTCCATTGATTCAAATGGATATGCGAGAGTTTCTATATCAAATACTACGGTGGACATTAGTGAGAAGTTATTTTGTAATTAAGTAAACCCCAGTTTGTTTCGCGTGCTGTTGCGGCAATGACTGTGTAAATTGGAATGCACAAAATTGTTCCGATTACTCCGAGTAATTCATTGCCCAGCGCAACAAGAATAAGTACAAGCACGGGCGGAACAGAAAGCATTGTTTTATAAATTTGTTGCCGTATAAACCAGCCGTCAATCATACGCACTGCGGCAAAAATAGCAATTGGAGCGATAGCAGATTTTATTGAACCATACTGCACAACCGCAACAAGCACAGGACACACGCCACCAATTGCGGGTCCAACAAGAGGAACGATATTAAACACGCCGATGAGCAATCCGAGAATCAGTGAATAATCCAAACCAATCGAAACAAATCCAATTGTTGCAAGCAGCCCAACTGCCGCTGAATCCAAAAACATTCCCTGCATATATTTGGTAATCGTCTGTTCAATGCGATACATCACATTGAGCGACATTTCAAAATATTCATTGGGAATTGCATCAAGAAATTTTCTTTGTATCAAATGAAAATCCCGAATGGCAAAAAAAACAAAAAGCGGAATCAGCATAAAGAATGACAGTGTTGAAATTATTCCTGCTATCTGACTTTTAAATTGCATTTGCGATTTTGCTATCGCCGCGTGAATTTTTATCCCCAAGTCATCTGTCTTTACATTTGGCGCAAATTGATGAATGAGCATTTGCGCTTCACGTATTTTATCATCGAGCGAAATTTTCTGCAACTTTGTCGCAAGGTCTTCCACCTGTCCGACAAAAATCGGAAGAATGACATAATAAAATAGCAATCCGATAAACGCAAGACAGCCGTACACTGCAAATGTTGCATTCATCCGCCGCAATCCCTTTTTTTCAAAATAATCTACAAAGGGATACAAAAGAAGCGTAAGTGCAATAGAAAATATTATCATCAAAAATATTTCCAAGAAACGCGCAAGCAAAATTATTGGTATTCCCAACGCAAGCACCACGCCTGCAACACGCACGCCGCGCAATTTTAAAACAGAAAATTTTTTGTGTTGTGTCTGCATTCCAATCAAATTTTATGTATTAGTTATCTGATACTGTGTTAAACCCCACCGCGTTTCTTTTGCGGTTACTGCAAGCGTCGTGAATATCGGAACTGCCATAATTGCGCCCGAAAGCCCCATCACTTGTCCGCCGAGCAAAACCATAATTAACACCATCAAAGGATGCGCGCGATAAAAATTTCCATAGAGTTTTGGCTTTACGTACCACACATCAACGCCCTGCACAAGTAAATTCACCAACACAACGGGAATAAATAAACTCATATCGCCAAACTGTGTTATAGAAACAAACATTGCGGGAAAAGTGCCAAGATATGGACCAATGAGCGGAATGACATTAAATAACCCAACAAAAACGCCGAGAACAAATGCAAAATGCAATCCGATAAGCGAATATCCGAGAACAGCAAGAAAACTTATAATAAAAAATTCTATGCACACCCCTCGGATGTATTTTCCTACCTGCACTTCGAGGGAACTGATGAGATTGAGCGACATTTCAAAATATTTATTTGGAATACTTCTGATAAACTTCTTGAGTGAGTTATGATAGTCGCGTAGAAACATAAACGTTACCATCGGGACAATAACGAGCGTTCCCAACAGTGTTTTAATATTCAATAATGCTTTTTGAATTTTTTCAAGCGCAGAGTAAATAAATGAATCAATAAATGCAGTAATATCCGCTTCCTGCAAAAAAGCAAATTTCTTCTGCAGATTGCTTTCAAAAACATTGAGTTTTTCTTTAAACGGATTCAGCTTCGGAACAATTTTATCTTCGGCAGAAAAATTGTAAAAGCGTTCATCCTGCATGACTACAAAATACGGACGCAGTACGCCTTCAATTCTTCTTCCATCGTGCGACGTTACAATGACAGAATCGCCAACGCGCGAAACAGATGCAACATCTGGAGTTATCCATTCAAATATTTCACCTTTGGTAAAATCTGTAACTGTTATCGCAGTATCATTTTGTGTGCGCAATATTCCCTGGAAAATTTTATTCGATGTCAAACGAATGTACACACTGTCTCCGATTGTTGCCCGCTGCACGCCAAATGCTTTTTCCATCTGCGTAAATTGCTTCAGCATTATCGGGTAGGAAATTCCTGCAATTGTACCGACGCCGCCGATAATTAAAGCAAACGTAACTGCAATTGCTATCTGACGTTTCATTCCTCTATTTTCAAAATTATCCACGATAGGAATCATTATCATTGTCAGCGCTCCGGAAACAACTATCAACGTAAAAAATTCTCGGAACAATGATAGCGCAAACATCGGCAGAGCAAGTGCTGCGACGACAAGCGTTACCTTTCCGTTACGTGTTGTAAAAAGCCATTCCATTGAATATAAGTTTTGTACTAAAAATTGACGGGAAAATTTAAGAAAAGTGAATGTGCTATGAAAATAATTTTTTTAACACAGAAAAAACAATTTCAGATGAAAACCCTCTCCGTAAGAGAAAGTCGCCTGTTCGCCTCCGAACTTGCTCTATCGTCAGTTTTTTTTGTGAAGAAGTAAGTAATGCCATTTTTTTTTGTCCAAGAAGAATTGCGTTTCTGCGCTCTGATTCAACATCTATTTTTGCAACGGATTGTTGTGCAAGCGCTTTCGGAATACCTTTCGCCTGCAACTGATAGAATACAAGTTTTTTTCCGAGTAATTTTCTTTGTGTTGCGTCGTTGACAAACAGTTCGCCATATTTTTCATCATTCAAAAAATTGTGCTCTGCCAAAAATGCTATTGTTTTTTCTATGACTGAGTCTGCAAATTGAAATGATGCAAGTTTGCGTCGAATTTCCTGTTCAGTTTTCATAATCCGCGCAAGTGAACGCAATGCAATTCTTTTCGCGCCGGAAAATTCTTCCGTATAGCGTATTTCTTCGATGAATTCTTTCGTCAGTTCATCGCCAATTCGCAAGCCGAAGCGAATAATATTTTCATCCGAGAGACCAAAACCAAATTCTCCGTCAAGAAAAATATTCTTTCGTCTTTTTTTTTTCTGCGGTTCTATTGCAGTGATTTTCATACTGCGTGTACAAAAAAAATCACTGTGCCGATGCAAGTGAAGCAAAACAACACAGTGAAAATTTCTTGAAAATTATTTCTTTTTTGTTGGCGCAGGTGCGGGCGTTGGCTCCGGAGATTGTGCTTCTTCCATTGTCAAACCTAATTTTTTTCGCAAATTCACATTAATTTCATCCGTCAGCGTAGGAGAATTTTTCAAAAATTCTTTCACAGAATCGCGACCCTGTCCGATGCGCGTTTCACCATAACTGAACCACGAGCCGGATTTTTGAATAATATTCTGCTCCACAGCAGTATCTATTAAATCGCCAAGTTTTGAAATTCCTTCGTTGTACAAAATATCAAATCGCGCTTCACGAAATGGCGGCGCAACTTTATTTTTTACAATTTTCACTTTTACCCGATTGCCAATAATGGAAGTCGCATCTTTCAGCACTTCATCTTTGCGGATATCTATGCGGATTGACGCATAGAATTTCAGCGCATTGCCTCCGGTTGTAGTTTCAGGATTGCCAAACATAATCCCAATTTTTTGCCGCAACTGATTCGTAAAAATTACAAGCGTTTTGGATTTGGAAATTGCTGACGTTAATTTGCGCAACGCCTGCGACATCAAGCGCGCATGGACACCCATCGTCGGGTCTCCCATTTCACCTTCTATTTCTGCGCGCGGTGTTAATGCGGCAACAGAATCAACAATGATGACATCAATTGCTCCGCTGCGGACAAGTGTTTCAACAATTTCAAGTGCCTGCTCTCCATATTCCGGTTGTGAGAGAAGTAAATTATTGACATCCACTCCTAATTTTCTTGCATATTGAATATCAAGCGCATGCTCGGTATCAACAAATGCCGCAAGTCCGCCCAGCTTTTGCGCTTCTGCAATTACGTGGAGGCAAATGGTTGTTTTTCCTGATGATTCAGGTCCGTAAATTTCTACAACACGCCCGCGAGGAACTCCTCCGATTCCCAATGCTGCATCAAGCGAAATGGAACCTGTGGAAATTGCTTCAATTTTTTGAATCGGTCCTGAACCAATTTTCATTATGGAACCTTTGCCGTGTTGCTTTTCAATTTGCTCGACAGCCATTTTTAATGCCTGTGCGCGCGCATCTTTGCTAAAATCTGTATTCGTTTGTTTTTCTGCTGACATAAATAATAATGTTATTTTTCAAATCTTTTTAATAAATCTTTTACAACGATATGCACTTCATCTACGGTAAATGGCTTTGCGACATAATCGTCGGCACCCATTTGTTTTGCTACTTTCTTCGCTTCAAAATCATCAAAATTGGACATAAAGACAAAGGGAATTGTTTTTAATGACTGGACTTCCTTTACTTTGGTGAAAACATCATACCCATTCATAATTGGCATGCGCACATCACATAAGATTAAATCCGGTTTATTTTTCTGTAACTCAGCAAGCGCATCTTCTCCGCTCTCTGCAGTCATTACGCTGAGATGACTTTCTGTCAGTACGGTTTTCATTGTACTCAACCAACTCGGCTCATCATCAACGAGTAAAATTGTTTTTAGTTTATTTGTCATTCGTTTGTTTTCCTGAATGGGATTTTTTGTAATACAAAATATTCAGAACCTTGTGGCAATAAAACGCTTTTCATTACCAGAATTTCACTGCACTGAATTTTTTGCGGGCTAAAAGTAAGATTTTCCATTGAGAGAAGCAAATCTTTTATGTTTCTATTGCCTTTCACTCTGCCAAGGGTAATATGCGCATAAAATTTTCTATTTTCGATTTCAAATCCGAACTGCGATAGTTGTTTATCGAGCGCATTTTTAAAACGGCGCAACTGTCCATCTTCATTTTCACATCCAATCCACACAACGCGCGGCGCAATTCTGTTGGGAAAACTTCCAATCCCTTCAAACGTTAGTTCAATTGGCAAAAATGTATCAACGACATTTTTTATCGTTGCAACGATTGATGAAAGTTGCCGTTCATCAACATCACCAAGAAATTTAATTGTTGCATGAAATTTTTCCTTTGCTTCCCATTTCACGTCCGCATTTGTTTGCTTCAATAGAGATTGTAAAGAAAACATTTTTTCTTTTATCTCCGCTGGCGTATCTATGGCAATGAATGTACGAATCATTGTAACGGTATTCCTGATAATTTTCTTCTGACAAGTTCAAGCGCCGCAAGTGATGCACGTTCTTTGATTTCTTTTCTTCCTTCGCCGAGAAAATATTGTATTGCAAAAGTTTCCTCGGCTGTTGAATAGCCAAGATAGACAAGGCCAACCGGTTTTTCTTTACTTCCTCCTGTTGGTCCTGCAATTCCTGTCGTTGAAATTCCGATGGAGGCGGAAGAAATTTGTCGCACACCGCTTGCCATTGCTTCTGCAACTTCTTTACTGACTGCGCCAAATTGTTTGATAAGGTTTTCATCCACGTTGAGCAATGATATTTTCATTGCGTTACTGTATGCAACAACACCATTGAAAAAATAGGATGAACTTCCAGAAACATTGGTAATCTTATCTGCAATTCTTCCGCCTGTACAGGATTCCGCAACAGCAATTGTTCTATTTTTTTGTGCTAAAATTTTTCCGACTATTTCTTCGAGTTCTTCGTCATCTGCTCCATAAATGTAATTGTTAATTTTTTCACGAATATTATGCTCAACCCGTTGAATTTGTTCATCGGCTTGCAATAAATTTTTCTCGCGCACGGTTATCCGTAATCGCACGGAAAATATTTGCGGAAGAAATGCCAGTGTTGTCGTTGGATGATGATTGTGAAGTGTTTCAATATTGCCGAGTGTCAGCGCAAGATATGATTCCGCGATGCCTACGGTTTTCAACGTTCGGTGAAGTATCACTGCTCCGGAATTTTTTTCACGCAACAATGGAATAATAAAATTCGTCATCATGAATTCCATTTCGCGAGGAACACCGGGTAATACAAAAAAATATTTTCCTTCTTTTCTGTACAAAATTCCCGGCGCAGTTCCAATAGCATTGTGAATAATTTCTGCATTCATCGGAACAAGCGCCTGCTCTTCTATTTCGTGTCGCATGCGTAAATTTCTTCCCTGAACTATCCGCTCAATATTTTTCAGCGCATCAATATTCATTACAAGTGCGTCATCAAAAAATCTGCATACAACTTGCCTCGTAATGTCATCGTGCGTTGGTCCAAGTCCACCTGTAACGATTATAACCTGCGTGTCTCTCCATGTTTTTTCAAATGCTGATAATATTTCATTTTCAGTATCGCCAACGGTAATCATACTTTGTACCGACACACCAACACTATTTAATTGTTGCGCAATGAACGCCTGATTCGTATTGATTACTTGCCCTATAAGTAATTCATCACCGATGGAAATAATTTCTGCGTTCATAGTGCAAGTGAGGGGAAAAAGAATAGACATACGCGAAGAATTATATTCGCATACATTCCTGCAGCAACATCATCAAGCATGATTCCCCATCCGTCGCGCAGGTTTTCTAACTGGCGCGCGGGAAATGGTTTCCATATATCGAAAATACGAAACAAAAAAAATGCAAGCACAACGAGAATAATTTTTTTAGGAAGGAATGCAATAGTAATCCACATTCCGACAAATTCATCAATCACTACTATTGATGGGTCTGCATCTCCAACATATTTTGCTACAATTCCCGATGTGAAAACTCCAACAAAAAAAACCAAAGTAATTGTCAGAAAAAAAAATATCTCCGTTGTATCAAATGGAATAAAAAGAAAAAGCAATGCAATGAACGAACCAAATGTCCCCGATGCAAACGGAAAATATCCGCTGAAAAATCCTGTTGCAACACAATGAGAGAAAAAAGGAATTTTTTTTGAATAGTTTGCCTTCACTACAAAATCTCCATCAGCGTTTTACGATTTTCTACGATATACACAACGCCTGTCCACGCAGTTGCGGCTGTAACGACAATCATCATTCCGAATAACACTTGCGGATGAAGCAAATTTTCTATTTCCATCGAAAATCTTTCATAGACAGAAGGAATAAATTTGCCAACGTAAAGCAGCAAAATATAATAGATGGAAATATACTGTCCGACAGTTTTTGTTTTCGCAGTAAATGAAGTAACAACAGGTTTCCCTTTGTATTCTGCATAACTTCTGAGCAACGTAATGAGAAAATCGCGCAAAATAATTATCCACACCATCCACGCATCAATAAGCCCAATTCGAGTAAACGCAATGAGTGCCGCAGACGTGAGTATCTTATCCGCAAGCGGGTCGAGAAATTTTCCCCAACGCGAAAAATATCCATAGTGTCGCGCCGCCCACCCATCGTACCAATCGGTGATTGCAGCAATTAAAAAAACGAACAACGAAATAATTTTAACTTCCGGCGTGTCATTTAAAAATAAAATAACAAACACCGGAGATAAAATAATTCGTAAAACTGTTAATCGGTCAGGGAGCGCCACGTGCGAGAGAGTTAAAAAATACGGGGCAAATTTACGGAAAAAATTATTGCAGTTATCCTTTCTCCTGCGTAAAATTTCATATTTTCTACTCCAATTTTTTATGAAAACTATGAAATATTTTCTCCTGATTCTCCTCTGCGCAAATATGTCGTTTACGCAGGAAGTGAATTCATCTTTTCGCATCGGCCGCCTTAAATACAATGGAGGCGGCGACTGGTATAATGACCCGTCTGCGGAAGTAAATTTATTGAATTTTGTGAAAGAGAAAACTCTTATTGGCGTTGATTCCAAATATCAGTTTGTCGAAATTTCATCTGAAAAACTTTTTACCTACCCGATGCTTTTTCTTACCGGACACGGAACAATAAAATTTTCAGATTTTGATGCAGAGCGACTTCGCTCGTATTTAGAAAACGGAGGATTTCTCTATGCAGATGATGATTACGGAATGGATAAATCATTCCGGAAGGAAATCAAAAAAATATTTCCGGATAAAGAATTGCTTGAACTTCCATACTCTTTTGGATTGTTCCATTCGCATTTTGAATTTCCCAGCGGTGTTCCGAAAACACACAAGCACGATGATAAACCGCCGCAATCATTTGGCATTTTTCACGAAGGAAGATTGGTATTGCTTTATACGTTCGAATCAAATCCGAGCGATGGATGGGCAGATGCAAATGTGCACAACGACCCGCCGGATGTGCGCGAAGCTGCGTTAGAGTTTGGGACAAATATTATTGTGTGGATACTGGCACACTAATTCTAATATTTCGCTGATGTGCTACTGTTCAAAGTTTGCAGTTCTGTTTTAATATTTTGAATTTGATGCAAAATTTCCAGCGTATCTTCGCTGTTGCTCATCTTCAACATTCGCTGATACGTTTCAATTTTTTTTTGAAGTTTTTGTTTATGAAAAAAAACTATCGCCGCATACGCAATTTGGTCTAATCCTGCATCAAGAATTTCCTTTCCTCCAAGTTCCCAATGTTTGCTGTACGTTTGCTTTTTAAAAATTAATATGCCAAACTGATTTTTAATTTCTCCTTCCGGCAAATTCTCGAATAAGTTCAATACGTGAATTTCTCCCTCATTGTGAAACTGCTCGTATAATAATTGAAACATCGTCTGTGCAAGTGAACACATTTCTTCGACTGGCAAATGTTCAATGACATAATGTGCCAATTCCGTACTTCCTTCAAGCATAACACGTAATATATCGCGTTCTGCAGGATTGAGCTGCCTTGATGATGTATTTTTCATTTCCTTTTGCGTAATTTCTTGCTGCAATTGTTGAGGCGTATTCGCAAAAGTATTTTTCCGCTCGCCTTCTTTTTGAAATGATTTGGCTAATTCCCGCGCTAATGTGGATTCGTAAATGCCGTATTTTTCTGCTACATTTTTTATGAACATCGCACGTTTTAGTTCATCGGGAATTTTTGCAATCGTCTGTACAATCATGCGAATGGCTTCTGCTTGTCCTTCGGGGCTTGAAAATTTTCCTTGCTGTTGAAGTGTCTGCGCAATAAAATCCACGAAAGAAATCGCCTCACTGATTCTCCGGGAAAATAATTCTCCGCCAAATTTCCGAATAAATGAATCCGGGTCTTCTCCCGCAGGCAATTGCACAATACGAACGTTGAGATTTTTTTGCAAAATCAAATCAATGCCGCGCAATGACGCATTGGAACCTGCGGCATCAGCATCAAATACGATGGTTATATTTTTTGTGTAACGCGCTATTAACTCAATATGCTCTGCTGTCAGCGCAGTGCCGCTTGATGCGACAACATTTTCAATTCCTGTCTGAAACACGGTGAGAAAATCTGCATTTCCTTCAACAAGCAATACAAAATCCTTTTCGCGAATACTTTCTTTTGCAAAAGAAAGCCCGAACAATACTCTGCTTTTATTATACAGAGGCGTGTCGGGAGAATTGATGTACTTTCCGAGCGTATCATCTTCGTAGATTTTCCGCGCGCTGAATGCAATTACTTTTCCCATCGAAGAAAAAATCGGAAATATTACACGTCCGCGAAAATAATCATAGATGCGCTCTTCATTGCGGCGGAGTACACCTACTTTTTCTGCAAGCGGTAGCGAAATATTTTCTTCCTGCAATTTTTTTACAAGCGCATCCCAACCTTTTGGCGCATATCCCAAACCGAACTTCCGAATAGTTTCTTCCTGCAAACCGCGATTGCGTAAATATTCAAGCGCAAATTTCCCTTCATTGCTTTTGATGAGTTGCTCGTGAAAATATTTTGCAACACGCCGGATAATTTCGAGCATCTCTTCATACTCATTATCTGCGGCTTCTCCTTCGCTGGTGGTCGGAAGCGTTATTCCTGCGCGTCTTGCAAGATGCTGAATGGTTTCAACGAAAGAGAGTTTTTCATATTCCTGTACAAATTGAAACAATCCGCCGCCTTTGCCGCAGCCAAAGCAATAAAATAATTGCTCATCTTGCGAAACAGAAAAGGATGGAGTTTTTTCGTGATGAAACGGGCAGAGACCAATAAAATTTTTACCACGTTTTTTGAGCGCAACGAATGGAGCAATGTAATCTACAATATCAATTGCAGTGCGTACGCGCTCAATAATTTCGGAAGAGTATTTCATTCAGAGGAGAAATTGTTGTATTTTTTGCATCAAAATTTACGAAGAAAAAAACTATGCCCACGTACAATTATCGTTGCAAAGAATGTCAGTTTGAATTTGAAGAATTGCAACGCATGTCAGAAGCATCATTAACGCTTTGTCCTTCTTGCGATAAAGAAGCGCTCATCCGCATGATAGGAAGCGGCGCAGGATTGATGTTTAAAGGAAGCGGTTATTATCAAACGGATTACAAAAAAGTCGGGAGTGATTCTTCCCCCGCACCAAAGCCTGTTACAGAACCTGCAAAAACATCTACCGAGACGACATCAAGTCAAACAAAAGATTCAACGCCAACAGCGGCGACACCTACAGTTACGTCTTCACAAGAAAAGACTTCATAACATTTCTATACTGAAACTGGCGGAAGTTTTTCTGCAAGAGCATTTGCTTGCGTGAATTCATCGCTTTCTGCAAGTTGCGCAGTTTCTTCTGCAAGCGCTTGTTTTTCCTGCTCTAATTCTGTTTCGCGCATCAGTTCTTCTATCTCGCGAAGTTTCGGTAAATCCGCAATCGAATGAATTCCAAAATGATGGAGAAAATAATCCGTCGTACCATACAATAGCGGACGACCAATTGTTTCTGCACGACCTACAATTGTAATTAAATTGCGCTCAAGCAGTGTGCTGATAATATAATCTACATTGACGCCGCGAATTGCTTCAATATCCGGTTTTGCAACTGGCTGTTTGTATGCAATAATCGCAAGTGTTTCCACAGCGGCTTGTGAAAGTCGGCGGCGTATTTTTTCTTTGAATAATTCGCCAACCCAACGCGCATAATGCGGAAGCGTTGCATACTGAAAGCCTCCCGATATGGACACAATGCGAAATGCGCGCTCCTGCGTTTCATACTCATTATTCAACTCGCTGATGAACGAGAGTACATCATCAGCAGAAATTTTGAACTCTTCTGCGGTGCGCGGTGCATCTGCAAATACTGTCAGAATTTGTTTTGCTGTCAGCGGCTCATCGGAAGCAAAAATTAACGCTTCGATAATGCGTTTTGCTGAATTGGTGTGCGGTAAAATTTGTTCGCTCATAAATTTTTTAATTGAGTTGAAGTGGAAGAAGTGGAATATCTTTAGATTCAATGATAATATCATTCGACATTGAAGCAAGGCGAAATACTATTGTCTGAAGTTTCACCATTTCAAGCAGAGCAAGTACAGTAACAACAATGCGGATTTTTTCTTTCATCGGCGCAATCAGTTCAAGAAATGTTCCATTCTTTCTTGAAGAAAAAAAATGTTGAATATATTCCACTTGTTCATCAATGGTAACATTCAGCCGCTCGACCGTATGAAAATTCTGTTTGGGAATATGTTCCATTGCATATTTGAATGCCGCAATCAAATGAAATAGTGTTACATTTTTCAATCCGTCGTCCACTTCAACAATTTTTTCGCATTCATCCGCAGAAAAATCAGCACGAAAAAATAATTTACGGCGCGCATCTTCCAAATCGGACATTTCCTCTGCCGCTTCTTTGAATCGTTTGTATTGTAATAATTGGCGAACAAGTTCTGTGCGCGGGTCTTCAATTTCACCGTTTACTTCTTCGCGCGGTAAGAGCATTTTGACTTTGATTTGCATCAGTGTTGCCGCCATTACAATAAAATCACTGGCAACATCTAAATCCAGCATCTCCAAATAATGGAGATACTCAACGAATTCGTTTGTAATTTTTGTAATCGGTATGTCACGAATATCAAGTTCATCCCGCTTGACAAAAAATAAAAGCAAATCAAGCGGTCCTTCAAATTGTTCGAGTTTTACTTTGTACATCGTTATCCGAGTTTCATTGTTGTATGTACTTCACTCATCGTGTGTTGTGCAATTTCTTTTGCGTGCTGTTCTCCTGAAGCAAGTATATCGAGCACTTCACTGCGATGCTGTTCATAGTGTGTTCTTCGTTCACGCATCGGGGAAAGCAGTTCACTGATTTTCGATGCACAGTTCTTTTTGCAATCCACGCACCCTAACGCACCACTGCGGCAATCTGTTTCGATTTGCTCAATTTCATTGGGATTAAATTTTTTGTGATACGTAAATATGGTACACACTTCAGGATGTCCCGGGTCATTGCGTCTTACTTTTTGCGGGTCGGTTACGGCTGTTTTCATACGCTTCTGAATTTCTTCCGGCGCATCGGAAAGCAAGATAGTATTGTTCAATGATTTACTCATCTTTGCATTACCATCCAAACCGGTGAGCCGTGCAAATTTGGTAAGTTTCGGTTCAGGAATCGGAAACACATTGCCATATTGACGATTAAAATCTCTTGCTATCTCGCGTGTAATTTCAACATGCGGCACCTGGTCTTCGCCGACAGGAACAAGTTCTCCTTTGTACAATAATATATCTGCGGCTTGCAGTACAGGATAGCCAAGATGACCGTAAACAACACTTTCAATATTGAGGTCGCGCACCTGGTCTTTCAATGTCGGATTCCGTTCTAACCGCGCAGAAGAAATCAGCATCGAAAAAATAAGAAAGAGTTCAGCATGTTCTTTTATTTTGGATTGACGGAAGATTTTACTTTTGTGCGGGTCAATTCCTGCGGCAAGCCAATCTATTGCCATCTCTATAGAATTTTCTTCTATATCGTTTGAATCAAGATTGGTTGTTAAAGCATGGTAATCTGCAATGAGATGAAAATTTTCGTAGGTCTCCTGCAATGCAACCCAGTTTTCAAGCGCTCCGGTATAATGTCCGATATGCAGTTTTCCGGTGGGTCGCATTCCGGAAAGAATACGATGGCGTTTCTGTTGTGTTGTGTTCAATATTTCTTTAAAAAAATTGGTAGAGTATTGATAAAATAAAAAGATGTGCGATGGAAATTTATTTTTTCACATCGCACATCATCAGTTTGAAAATATATCAGCGCATAAATAAATATGGTTTCCAGCGGTCGTCGAAACTTCCCATATAGTGCCGCAAAAATGTTACGTGATTGGGACGCAATGGTTTTCTATCGAGACGCATCTTAGCTTCTTCGGGTGTGCGGTCTCCTTTTTTATTATTGCAATGCACACACGCGCACACAAGATTTTCCCATGTTTCTTCTCCCCCGCGCGCACGTGGGAAGACATGGTCAACCGTTAACACCGCATCGGAACGTCCGCAATACTGACACCGATGTCCATCGCGGCGAAGAATATTTTTGCGCGACAGTATAATTTTTTTAAACGGAATCGGTACGTATTGCGCTAACCGCACAATACTCGGATACGGCATTGCAGAATACACTGAGCGCACTGCTTTTGTTTCAAATGCTTCAATGAGTTCTGCTTTCTGCAAATAGAGTAGTATTACTGCTTTTTGCACATTGCACACCGTAGCGGGTTCATAATTCTGGTTCAGTACCAAAACTTTGCCGCCTAATTTACTTGCTATTTTATGTTTACGTAATTCAGAGCTGAAAACAAATTCCTCCCGAAAAACTATATGTGATGTGTTCTCTCATAAAAATCTGTGAAAAATATAGTTTTTTATACGGTGATTTTCAAGAGAATATGAAAGAAGGGAGAAGATATTCTAAAAATGAGTAGAGAGTTGGGAGTAAGAAGTAGAAAGTAATTTCTCTCATCCCTACTTCCTACTCCCTCACGAACCGCGCACAATCTCCACCGCATATTCCCCCGACATATCCGCATTTTAATTTGTAACACTGTCGAATAAATGACATTTTGTTTCATTGTTGCTTTTCATTTGTGTTTGCATTCATAAAATATTCCTTACTTTGCACAGTAGATTTAAAAAAAATTACAAGAATGAAAATTGCTCTAATCAATAGCATTTGAACGAAAAGATATAAAGAAAACATCTACGCTTCACAATATCATTTACAAAGCGGAGTATTTTTCTATCACTATACATCATAGTGGTTTTGATAAAATAATTAACAAGCAATTTATTCCTATTATCTTAACAGAAAATTAAACTATGAAAACAATAATCCTATTCTTTATATGCATAATATACTTACTACCCACTTATGCAAGTAAACCTCTTTTTCCTCACCGTGCAATATTGATTGCATCGAGGTATGAAGTAAAAACAACAGATACAATCGAAGTAACATACACCCTGATGGCTGTACCTTCCTTAAAATATTACATCGGTCCTGATGATTACGAATTTGAAGTAATTGGTAAAAGATATTGGGATGGATATATTAAACAAGGTGATTCAGTTACCGTTACTTTTAAACTTCTATTGAAACCTATGTGGAAAGACGTTATACATAAACTCACTAACATATATGTTGGTTTCAGTTTTCTACCCTTGTCTTTAAAAGATGGAATACAACCTGACTATTGTAGCTCAATAAAGATTATATTTACTGATCTGGATGAATCAAGGAAATATAATCCAGGACAACCAACCAAATATGGCAAAAATTACCATGGACCAAAAAAGATGCCTGTTCAAAAAAAGAAACCAAGAAAATATTAGTATTACCAAGTGAAAACTATATTCATCACATTTTCCATTCTAATTTAAACTAAAAAGGATAAAATAACTATGAAAAAGATTCTTCTTCGCTTCACTCCTCAAAATGACAAATTCTCTTTTGTAGAATGTTACACATCAGCCATTTCCCTCTTTGCGTACCTTTGCAATTTGCTTTGTGAACCTTTGCGGTTATATGCGGTTTTTCTTAAACGCAGAGTCCGCAAAGGGAAGCGCAGAGTTACGCAAAGGAAGTGTTTAAAAAAAATCTCAACTCTCAAATCTCAAATCCCCACATCGCACATCGCATATCGCATATCTCTATTTTGCAAATACACCACAATAATCTAAAATCTAAAATCTTCATTCATTCTTCCAAGTGGAAAAAAATTGGTATTTTTTTGCCGCAAAAAATACAATTATGTTTATTTCCTTTGAAGGGCTTGATGGCTGCGGCAAAACAACGCAGGCACGATTATTAAAAGAGCGTTACGAAGCAGACGGGAACAAAGTGTTACTTCTTCGCGAACCGGGCGGAACTCTGATTGGTGAAAAGATTCGGAATATATTGCTCGATAATTCCCATACGCGACTTATTCCCAGAACAGAAATACTGCTCTTTTCCGCTGCACGCGCACAACTTGTAGATGAAATTATTCTTCCCGCGTTGCAACAGGGCTCTATCGTTCTCTGCGATAGATATGTTGATTCCACCACTGCCTATCAGGGTTATGGGCGCGGTTTGCAATTAGATGCAGTATCGTTTATCAATGATTTTGCAACGGAACATTTACTGCCCGACATTACTTTTTTTATAGATATTCCCATCGCAGAAACAATTCACCGCCGTAATACATCGCGCCTCATTGCCGATAGAATGGAAGATGCGGAGATGAGTTTCTTCCAATGCCTGTATAACGGATTTCATTGGCTGCATAAAAAAGAACCGCAACGATTCATCAGAATTGATGGAATGAAAACAATTGAAGATATTCACGCCGAAATTTGGACTATTCTCCAAAAACGATTTGCATAAGAGTCTTACTCACTTATAAATTATATTTCTATACTTACTCAATCTTAATAAACGTTATGAACGTGAAAAAAATATTGTTCCTCGTACTGCTTTCTGCCGTCAGCATTACTGTTTTTGCTTCGACCAACGAAAGCAAAATCTATTTGAAAATCAATAAGAGCATTGATATTTTCGGCAAAGTCTATCAGGAAGTCGCAACTAATTATGTCGAAAACATTGACCCGGAGAAACTGATGCATGCCGGCATTGATGGAATGTTGGAAGCGCTTGACCCATACACACAATTCATTGATGAATCCGAAGCCGATGAAGTAGAACTGATTACCACCGGACGCTACGGCGGCATTGGTATCTCGGTCGGTCTGCGCGATGGCTATATAACCATTCTCTCTTTGATGGAAGGATATTCCGCACAGCGGCAGGGCTTACTTCCCGGCGATAAAATTTTAGAAATAGACGGGAAGAATATTGTCGGCGCAAAATCTGATGAAGTGCGCCGATTAACACGCGGAGACCCGTTCACCGAAGTAAAAGTAAAAATAGAACGCGAAGACGAAAAAGAACCGATGGAATTTGTTTGCATGCGCGAAGAAATTCAATTGAAAAGTATAACGTATGCAGATTTTCCCACGCCGGGAATTGCGTACATCCGCCTTGAACGATTCACGCGACAAACGGGAGCGGAACTACGCATTGCAATTCAGGATTTACGCGGCAAAGGAAATATTTCCGGCGTGATTCTTGACTTGCGCGAAAATCCGGGTGGATTACTTGATGCCGCAGTGGAAACAGCAGAACAAC
>CAYHPL010000030.1:10101-35641 GCA_964358705.1 uncultured Chitinophagales bacterium | reverse complement strand
CTGATTATTATAATATACACACGAATGGAAATTTACCCATTTGGAAACAGCGAGTTCCATATAGCCGTCATTATTCATATCGCCCCACGCAAGTCCGTTGGATATTTCTTGCGCAATAGAATTCCACGAAGGAGTGCGTTCGAGATTTCCTCCATTATTTATGAAAATGGAAACCGGTCTGTACGCATTCGGAGCAACACCTTGATTGGAAGTCGCAACATCCATATCGCCATCTTTATCGAAATCGCAAACAGCAACTCCCGTTGTCCACGTAGCATTCAATGCAGTCCATCCGGCAACGTTTGAAAGACTGTCGCCGCTCACGCCAAAATAAATTGCATCTGGTGGAAAAGAACCATCGCCATTGCCTGAATAAATATCAGGGAGCGAGTCGTTGTTGAAATCAGCAATGCGCACTTCCGTTGTTGAAGTTGAATCCTTTGTCCACCAGCCGGGAGTTGCCTCTAACTGACCGCCTTGATTGTACAACACAAAATTTCTCCAATCAGTGTAAGGAGGAAAACTTTGCGAACGGTAGCAACCAATAGCAACATCCAAATCAAAATCGTTATCAATATCGCCGACAGCCAATCCGCCGACTTGCATACGCAAATTGCAATCGTAGTTTGCAGTAAGCGCAAATGGCACAATATCATTGATAAAACTTACATTTGAGTAAGTTGATGAATTGTACTTTATTGTATCGCGTCCATCAGGATTAATTTCGATACGTTCTTGCGCGATGGTTCGAGAAATGAAAAAAATAATTAGAGAAGAAATTGCAAGGAGAAGATTTGTCGAGAGTTTCATTGTAGTAAAGTAAACAGTTAGTAGTTTAATTTCAATTAACGCATTAGTAAAAAAACGCGGCGATAATTTACCAATGTTTCCTTAAAACAAAAAACCCTTCGCCGGAAATTGACGAAGGGTTTTTGTTTTTAATGTTTTGTATCCTTTGGAGGATGTGGGTCGTTTCCGTAACTATCTTTGTCACGAATTCTTCCATTTGCCCCGCTTAAAAACTAATTCTGATGTCTTTTATATTGACAATCAAAACATCAATGAATCAATTAAAATATCCGAATAATATTTACTCCAGAAATTAATTTGATATTTAATAGTGTTAGTTGGAAGATGTTGATAAGTAATTTTACAAGGTATAATAATTGAAGAACCAGCAGAAATTATTTCTATACCTGAACCTATATCTGGATTGTATTTGTATATAACGGAAACGTTATTGTTATCTTTATACCTAACAAAAGCGGGACTGACTACTGAATCTAAATTTTGAAATGGAATTGTGAGAAAAATTGCACTTACATTTGCCTCAATATTGCCATCGTTTTGTATTACAATATCATTTATTACTATAGTGTCACTGTTCCTTGAAATGTCTTTGGATAACAGTTTTAATTTTGGTTTTCGAGAATACTCCTCAAGTAGAATCCTTTGTTGCTCTTTCCATATAATTAACTGTTTATCTGTTTGCTCTACAATTGATTTTAATTGACTACTATAATTATTTATGTTTTCTTCATAATCTGAAACTGAATTGGATAATTCTTTAATAGTTATATTTAATTGTTTTGTATTTTTTTGAAAATCAAGTTTCTGTTGTACAACAACATCATTAAGAGAATTAATACTTTTTGAAAAAGATTCAATTTTCTCAGGCATTTGTATTAACTTTATCGAAACATCGTTTAGTGAAGTATCCATATTTGAAAATTGCGTACTGAATGTTTGGAGATTTTCGAATAATATTTTTGTGTCAGAATTTCCGGAAACGATTGTAAAAATAGTAAACCATAATGCAACAAAAATAAAAAGAGTCTGAAGTAAATTAGATAGTGAATCAAATTTCCATCTATTTTCATAAACTGTTTGTTCAAAATACTTTTTAGTTAAGATAATGAGTGTAACAAAAAATAAGATAGTTAGTATTATGAATAAAATCATACGTGATTATTCTTGTAAATTTAAAGTTAGTTATTTAAGACAAAAACCCCCAACCTCGCATAAATGCAAGGATTGGGGGTTATCATATTGTTGATTGTTATTCGTTTTCTAAAACGCCTTCGTTTAGTAATCCATTCCGCCGCCCTGTGGCATTTGGGGCATAGATTTCTTTTCTTCGGGTTTCTCTACAATGGTTGCTTCTGTGGTGAGAAGAAGTCCTGCGATACTTGCCGCATTTTCCAAAGCGATACGCGAAACTTTCGTTGGGTCAATTACGCCGGCTTTGAGGAGGTCTTCCATCTTTTCCGTAAGTGCATTGAATCCTTCAAATTTGTTTTTCGTTTCTTTTACTTCTTTTACAATTACGGAACCTTCGAGACCTGCGTTTGCAATAATCGTGCGAATCGGTTCTTCGAGTGCGCGTCGGATTATTTGTACGCCGATGTTCTGGTCTGCATTGTCAAGTTTCAAACCGTCGAGGTGTTTCATTGCACGTAAATATGCAACGCCGCCGCCGGGAACGATGCCTTCTTCTACTGCTGCGCGTGTTGCATGGAGTGCATCTTCTACACGTGCTTTCAGTTCTTTCATTTCTACTTCGGTAGATGCGCCGACTTTCAATACTGCAACACCGCCGGAAAGTTTTGCGAGGCGTTCCTGCAATTTTTCTTTATCATAGTCAGAAGAAGTTTTTTCTATCTGTACTTTGATTTCGTTGATGCGCTTTTTGATGTCTTCTTTCTTGCCTTTTCCTTCGACAATGGTGGTGTTGTCTTTATCTACTTTCACTGTTTCGGCAGTGCCAAGATAGGACAATGTTGCATTTTCGAGTTTGTAACCTGCTTCTTCGGAAATGACCATTCCACCGGTGAGGACTGCAATATCTTCGAGCATTGCTTTTCTGCGGTCGCCAAATCCGGGCGCTTTGATTGCACAGACTTTGAGTGTTCCGCGTAAGCGATTGACGACGAGTGTAGCAAGCGCTTCACCTTCGACATCTTCTGCAATGATAACGAGTGAACGTCCGCCTTGTGCAACTTTCTCCAATACGGGGAGAAGGTCTTTCATTGTGGAAATCTTTTTATCGTGGATAAGGATAAGCGGTTTTTCCATTACTGCTTCCATTGATTCTGCATCGGTAATGAAGTAAGGGGAGAGGTAGCCTCTATCGAACTGCATTCCTTCAACAACTTCGAGAGTTGTATCGCGACCTTTTGCATCTTCGACTGTAATTACGCCATCTTTTCCGACTTTTTCCATTGCATCGGCAATAAGTTTTCCGACTGATTCATCATTGTTTGCAGAGATTGTTCCAATCTGTGCGATTTTCTTTTTATCATCGCCAACAGTTTGAGAAAGTTCCTGCAAACCTTGAACAACTTTACGGACTGCGGCATCAATTCCGCGTTTCAAATCCATTGGATTTGCGCCTGCAGTTACGTTTTTGAAACCTTCGCGAACAATTGCTTGTGCGAGAACGGTTGCAGTGGTTGTTCCGTCACCTGCAACATCGGAAGTTTTTGAAGCAACTTCGCGAACGAGTTGCGCACCCATATTTTCCAACGGGTCTTCGAGTTCAATTTCCTTTGCGACAGTTACGCCATCTTTTGTTATGGTTGGCGCACCGAATTTTTTGTCTATTACGACGTTACGTCCTTTTGGACCAAGAGTTGCTTTTACGGCATCTGCGAGTTTGTCAATGCCGCGTTTCATAGCTGCGCGGGCATCATCACCGAATGTAATTATTTTTGCTGACATAGTGTTTTTTCCTTGTTACGATTATAAGATTCCGAAAATATCATTCTCACGCATTATGAGATATTCTGTTTCGTCAATGGAAACTTCTGTTCCGGAATATTTTCCGTAGAGAACTTTATCACCGACTTTTAAGTCCATAGGAATGAGCTTCCCATCTTCTGTACGTTTGCCAGTGCCAACAGCGACAATTTCGCCGATAACTGGTTTTTCTTTTGCTGTGTCGGGAAGAATAATGCCGCCTTTTGTTTTTTCAACAGATGACATTGGTTTCACGACAACACGATCACCGAGAGGTTTTACCATAGTATTTTACTCCGAATAAGTTGATTGTGGATAGATTGTTTATAAAATTGTAAATTCAAAAATGAATCTGCTTTTTTTCAGATTTTTTTGAGAGTGCAAATTACAATGCAGAAAGCGTGCCGAGAGAGGAAAGTAGTGGGGCGGGGAAATTCAAAAATTAAAAATTACCGTTTACAACGCTGTTTTGGTTAAATTTTAGATAAAAAAGGCAATTACTATTTTTAAAATCAATAATAAATAAAGAATCTCAGAAATATTGAAAGTTGATTTTTTGATTTTTTTTCAAACGATTGCATCTTTTGTCAGTTGATGAAGTACGAATTGTCAATTTTTCAAACGTAAATTTCGCCAATTAAATATGTTCTTGCCTGACCTGAAATTTCAATTCTTTCGTTCAAAAATTTACATCGCAAAAATCCTCCACGCGACGAGATTTGCTTTGCAGTAAACGATTCCTTTTGGAAAACATTTTGCCAGTACGGAACGAGCGTTGTATGCGCAGAACCTGTAACCGGGTCTTCTGCAATACCTGACTGCGGTCCGAAAAAACGCGAAACAAAATCTACATCTGTTCCCAGCGCAGTAATAATTATTCCCCGCGCATCTATTTTTTCAATCGCTTGTAAATCAAATTGAATATTTTTTATTTGTTCTTCATTTTCAAAAATCAGCATATAATCCGTTTTCCCCTTGTACACTTCTTTTGGATGAATACTAAAACATTGACGCAATTCATCTGTTAATTCAGTTTTTGCAATGGTATCCGCAGGAAAATTTAATACAAGAAAATCGCCATCCTTCCGCACAGAAAGTTTTCCGCTTCGCGAAGAAAATGTTAGTTCGTCTTTTTGGTAATTCTCATGAAAAAATAAGACATACGCTGTTGCCAGTGTTGCATGCCCGCATAAATCTACTTCTGTTGTCGGCGTGAACCAACGAATGGAAAATTCATTATTTTTAAAAATATAAAATGCTGTCTCGGCAAGATTATTTTCCATTGCGATATGTTGCATTACTTCTTCATCCAGCCATTCATTTTGCAGTGGGCAAACTGCGGCGGGATTTCCGGAAAAGAGTGTATCGGTAAAAGCATCTATTTGATAAAGTTTGAGTTTCATTTGTTCTTGATTTTTTTTTGCGTCTGAATATAAAAATTACTTTTCGGAGCATAAAAATAACTTCATCTCTTTACTTCTTCTTATATTTTCGGGCAAAAATTATGGAAACACCACTTATCCTCGGCATTGCGGGCGGAACGGGCTCGGGGAAAACTACCGTTACTCAGCGCATTATTGAAAAATTTGAACCGGAAAAAATCGTCTTTGTACAACACGATTCGTACTACAAAGATATTTCTGCCTTTGGAGGACTTACACCGGAAGAAATTAATTTCGACCATCCCAATGCGCTGGAAAC
The DNA here is from genome assembly GCA_964358705.1 of uncultured Chitinophagales bacterium. Lineage (GTDB taxonomy): Bacteria > Bacteroidota > Ignavibacteria > UBA10030 > F1-140-MAGs086 > JBBTJF01. The sequence goes on along the minus strand of CAYHPL010000030.1, from coordinate 30,202 downwards.
AAGTTTACTCGTAGAACATTTGCGTTTGCTCAAACAGCGTGTTGCTATCGAAATGCCAATTTACGATTTCAAAACGTATCGGAGAATGGAGCAAACAAAACTCATTTCTCCGCGACCTATTATTGTTGTCGAAGGTATTTTAATTTTTGTTGAAAGAAAACTCCGCGACCTGATGAATATAAAAGTGTATGTTGATACCGATGCAGACGAGAGATTATTGCGAAGATTAAAAAGAGATTTACTTGAGCGCGGACGTTCCATTGAATCTGTAATGACGCAATATATTGATACGGTAAAGCCGATGCATCTGGAATTTGTTGAGCCGAGTAAACGTTGGGCAGATATTATTTTACCAAAGGGCGGAGAAAATCAGATTGCAATAGATATGATTAATGCAAAATTGCAATCAATGATGCGCGTGTAATAATTACTTAACTTTTAAACAAATTTTTATGAAAATATTTTTGGCTTTTTTATTTTGTGTTATCAGTGTTTCTCAATGTGCATTTGCGCAACAAAATGAAACACAATCTCCCGTAACACCAAATATTTTTACAGGCGGCGCAGGAATGACGTGGATAAATGGCGAACCATTTTATCAGGTTTCTCTTGCTCCTGAACTTACATTTGGAAAACTTGGTATTGGTCTCGATGTGAATCTACGCTTCAGCGGAAAAACGCAACAACTACGCAAGGAAGATTTTGACGAAGGATATGATTTCGTGCGAATGATACGCTACATTCGGTACGGAATGAAGAATGATGAACTTTACGCGCGATTGGGACGCTTGGATTACGCACGACTTGGACACGGTTCAATAATGTATTTGTACAACAACAGCCCGAGTTACGATAACCGCCGCGTCGGGCTTGAGTTTGATATGAATTTCGGTACAAATGGATTTGAAACTGTATATGGAGATTTTGCGCGTGCAGGAGTTCTTGGCATTCGCGGATACGAAAAGCCGCTTCAATACACTTCATTCGCTTCAGTTCCGGTTATTGGCGAAATGGAAGCGGGCGTAACGTTGTCCGGTGATATGCGAGATGATGCGCGTGGAATTACGTTTGATACAACGAGCAGTGCAGTTATTCAAAAAAATCACGGTTCGTTAGCAATGTTTGGATTTGATTTCGGATTTCCCATTGCAAGAATGCAATCTTTTCAATCCACCGTGTATATTGATTTTGTAAAAATAATTGATTACGGAAGCGGCACAACTATCGGCTGGGAAAATAATATTTTGGGATTGGGAATTCTTGATATGTTTACACGCATTGAACGAAGATTTCCCGGCGATAAATTTATCTTCAACTACTTTGATGCATTGTATGAAATTGACAGAACACAAAAAGGACTTTCGCTCCAATCCATTTCATCGCAGGGACCGGGAATTTTCGGAGATATTTCTCTTTCCATTTTAGGAACATTGCAAGTGCGCGGCACATACAGCAAGTTGGATGACCTTTCAAAGAGCGGCATACTTCATCTTGCAACAAATACCGGCACAATTCTTCCTTCCATTGTTATCGAAGCGGGGTACGACAAAAAATATATCGAAGATAATAAAGATGTATTCACATTGGACGAACGTTCTTTGTTGTATGCTTCATACGGCTACAAACCTTATCCTTATATGACTGTTGCGCTTGTGTATATCTGGACATTTAAAGAGAATGACGAAGGAGAATTTGTTCCGCAGAAAAGAGTGGAATCGCGCATTACATTTTCGTATCCATTCTAAAAAATTCATTTTTTTGATTGCACATTATTTTACACTTTTTCATCTTGCGCGTGAATGGAACGAACGACTGCACACGTGGAAGATTGATGAGATTTTCACGCAGGAAAAAGATGAACTGATTTTTGCGTTTTCATTAAAGGAACAGCAATGCTTCCTTATTGTTTCCTGCGCGGCACACAACGTGGCTTACATACGCGAACACTACGCACGCGCAAAAAAAAACTCACTCGATATTTTTTCGCAACTTACGGGACAAAAAATTGAAAAAATTTTTCTTCATAACAATGACAGGATTATTTTTCTCGAAGTATCATCGGGTAAAAAAATAGCCATTGCATTATTCGGAGCGCACGCGAATATTTATGTAGTTAATGAAGATAACATTATAAAAGAGTGTTTCACCAAATCGGAAAATGCAATTGAAATGCCGTTCACTCTTATTTCGCACAATGCTACAGATGAAAGAATTGACGCAGAGCATTTTCTTGCACAACTGGCATTGTATCTGAGCGACAGTATTTATTTTGCTTTAAAAAAAACTGCGCCGTTGCTCGGAACTTTACTTACCAAAGAAATTTGTCGCCGTACTCATACTGATGAAAAGGAAATTGTCAGCACAATTCCAATAGAAAAACGGAAAGAAATATTTGTCGCATTGCAACAGATGTATCAGGATAACAATACACCTGCGCCGCGAATTTATTTTGAAAAGAATTCTGTAAAAGAATTTGCGCTTTTTCCGTTGCAATATTTTTATGGATTGGAAGAGAAGACATTTCTTTCCGTCAATGAAGCAGTGCAGACGTTTGTTGCACTGCAGCGAAGAAGCGAAAATTTTCAGCGAGGTCATCATTCTCTGCTTGCTTCGGTGAAGAATAAACTTCATCGCATACAACGCTCGCTCATCGAAATAGAAAAGCAGCTAACAGAAACTTCGCGCGTTGAAGAATATGAATTGAACGCGCAACTTCTACTGGCAAATTTGCAGGTTGTTTCAAAGGGAATGAAAGAAATCTCTCTTCCGCTTTTTGAAAATCCCGCTTCTGCAATACAAATTTCTTTAGACGAAAAACTTACACCAGTACAAAATGCAGAGCGCTATTTTCAAAAGATGAAACATGCCCAACGCGCGTATGAAGAATTAGCAAAACGAAAAAACAATTTTTTATCAATCCAACGCAACATTGAACTTCTGCACACTTCACTATCTTCAATACAGGATTCTGAAGCATTGAAAAAATTTATGAATGAAAAAGAAAAAGAATTATCCGCACTTGGCATTCCCTTGAATAAAGAAAAAGCGGAAGAGGAACGAATTCCGTTTCGCGTGTTTAATGTTACCGGCGGTTACGAAGTGTGGGCAGGAAAAAGCAGCGCTAACAACGATGAATTAACGATACATAATGCCAAGCCAAATGATTTATGGTTTCATGCGCGAGGCGCAGGAGGAAGTCATGTGGTGTTGCGGTGTCATGGCAAAAATCCTCCTTCAAAGCAGGCAATAAATGAAACAGCGAGTATTGCGGCGTATTACAGTAAAATGCGAAAAGCAAAGAATGTTCCTGTCGGATATTGTGAACGGAAGTATGTACGCAAACCCAAAGGATTAAAAGAAGGAGCAGTGTATATGGAGCGCGAGCAAGTGATATTTGTTCAGCCAAAACTTCCCGATGGAAATAAAAGGGAATAATTTGCTCAATTTTTCTGCAACATTTCGAAAGCTCAGCAAGTCAAAGCCAAACCTATTTATCTTTTTTTGAAAAGGATTTTTTGGCGAAATTTAGCACAGATTTTTTAACAACAACTATACTAAACTAAAAAGGTACAATTACTATGAAGAAGACGTATTTATTATTTTTTATTTTTTGCTTCTCTGCGATTGGATTTGCACAATATTCTCCCGGAGTAAACAATAATGTTACATTATTATCTCATTGGGATTCGTATGATGTATATTCGAATATCTGGGGATTTGTCGGTTCTGATGGAAAAGAATATGCAATAATCGGTCATAATCAGGGAACTTCTTTTGTAGATATTTCCGACCCGTCGCAACCTGTTGAACGGGATATGCTTCCGGGTCCATCAGCAAACGGAACAATTTGGCGTGAAATTAAAACATACGATAACTACGCCTACATTGTAAGCGAGCATACGCAACCCAATAGTATGAGCGGAGTTCAAATTGTTGACTTATCATTTCTTCCTGACTCAGTCCATTTGGTTACAAACTATCGCTGGCCCGGTGTTACCGCAAGCAATGCAAAAGTTCATTCAGTAACGGTGGATGTTGAGCATGCGCTATTGATTATACAAGGTGGTACATCAACGCAAGGAATTGCAGGAGGCGACCCGGGAGGAATTCGCATATTGAGTTTAGCAACACCTTCAGCGCCTGTGAGTCGCGCGACTCTTCCGGTTCGTTATGCACACGATACGTATGTGCGCAATAACCTCCTGTTTGCAAGCAATATTTATGAAGGCGGACATATAGATATTTGGAACATTGCGGATTTTGATAATATTAATTTAATTCACTCTATCACGTATCCCAATGGGTTTTCACACAATTCCGGAATTTCCGAAGACAATAATTATCTTTATTCCACAGATGAAGTTACAGGAGCAACTGTAAAAACATTCCGTATTGAAAATCTCTGGGATGCAGATACATCCAATGATTCAGAGATTGATTTGACTTCCGAATATATCGGCGATGCAACACAAATAGCGCATAATATCCACGTGAAAGGTTCACGCGCTTATTTATCGCATTACGCGGAAGGCGTAAAAATTCTTGACCTTTCTTACCCGCATGACCCTGTCGAAGTAGGATATTATGATACATACCATGACCCTGATAATGGATTTGTAGGAGCGTGGGGAGTGTATCCGTATTTTAACAGCGGAAGTTTTATTGTCTCTGATATACAAACAGGTTTGTATGTAATGAAATTTGATGAAATCGGACGCGGAAGCATTTTAGGAACGGTATATAATTCTCAAACAGGCGATACGATAGAAAATGCAAAACTATTTTTCCTTGAAGCAAATAAAACACTTTATACAAATGAAAACGGTTTTTATCAAATGAAAACCAGCGCTAGCTTTCACACTATCACCATTTCTGCGACAGGATACTTTCCCACTACAACAACGTTAACATTGCCGCAGGATGACCCATATACTTTAGATATAGCGCTTCAACCGGAGAATGCTTTTATTTCTTTAAGCCGCGATAGTATCGGTGTCGTGTTAGATGTTGACAGTGCAAGTCAGGAGCACTTTGATATTTCAAACACCGGAAACGGGACTTTACGATTTACTGTAGATGACGTTAACGGTTCGCAAGGGAATAAATCATTTACAAAATACAATCCAAAAAATTTCAATCGAAAAATATTCCAGTCCGTTCGTAATGCACGTTGGAACGAGTCTGTAGTGAATAGCAATTTCAAAAAAGAAATGGAATTATTAGTTTCAGATCCTTCCAATGATGTTATCGGCGCTTCAGGTAAACCGGATATTCAGTCGCTATTCGGCGAGAAGAATGATGAATCTATCACACTAAAAATGAAATATTATCATCCTGTAAATCCTGACAGCGAAACAATCGGATATGCTTTAGATACAGATCAAAATCCTGAAACCGGTTCATCATCAATAGGAATTTATTTAGGTGATGTTGGCGCAGAATATGATGTATTTGTAACAATACCTCCAATTCCATGGTTTGGAATTCCTGCAAATACGGTATTAATTTTTGACAATATTGCAGGTGGAAATCCGATGGTAATTCCGAATGCCGCAACAGTAGAAACTGATAGTTCAATTACAATTTCAATATCGCTGAGTTCGCTCGGCAACGATGATGGCAATATTAACATTGCAGGAAGTTCCTATCATTGGGCTGATAGTTTAGGCATTTATCCTCCCACTACGTTGGATTTCATTCCGAATGAAGGACACACATCACTTGGCATAGACCCAATCGGAGATGTTCCCTGGTGCTCTTTTAATGGGGAAGATTTTATACGCGATTCGATTGTAGGAATGAATTCACGACGTATTTTTGTTAATTTTGATGCAACCGGATTAGAAGAAGATGAAACTTTCCGCGGCATTCTCAAAATTCTTTCTAACGACCCGAATAACACTGAACTTCACATTCCAATAGTTTTAGAAACAAATGAAATAGTAGGAGTGAATGAACGTTTACAACCATACAAATTCTCGCTTGCACAAAATTATCCAAATCCGTTTAACCCAACGACGGAAATTATATATTCACTTGCATCGCCGCAAACCACTACCTTGAAAATTTACAATCTTTTAGGAGAGGAAGTTGCAACGTTGGTTGATAATTTCCAGCATGCAGGCAATTACAATCTAAAATTTAATGCTTCAAAATTTTCGAGTGGAATGTATTTTTACAAACTCACTTCTGGAAATTTTGTAGATATGAAGAAGATGCTCTTGATGAAATAGCCATTTGCTTTTTGCTTTTAGCCATTAGGAAAAAATCCCTTGCATTAAAAGTGCAGGGGATTTTTTTTGAAATATTTTTAATTTTTTCTTGCATTGAATTGCATTGAATTGTATTGAATTGTATATTATGCCCAGTTTATTGCCTGTACATCAAAACTGATTATTGGCATGATTCTTTTTCAGTGATGATGTACGGAGTATTTAATAATCTCTCTGTTTATTTATGAAACTACTACGCTACACTACTTCTCTTTTCCTTCGCGCCATTGCACACATAGCGCGAGGTGCCTATCTCTGTCTCCTCCTGAATCTTACACTTATGAATTTTACTGCTATTGCACAAGATACTATTACGTGGGGTCCTGTTATACAACTATCATCAGATTCTACAGAAAACTATTCTCCGCGCATAGCAACAACAGATAATGCAATACATTGTATATGGCTAAATAGTGGAGATACTCATATGAAGATGCCGTACGTTCGCTCTATCAACGATGGTGTTTCATTTGTGCAACCTCGTGAATTGGTTGACGACACTACTATCTTGATTGATTCATGGGCTCATAGTGCGCTTCTTTCCGATGACGGCGTGGTATGTCTTGCATTCGACCCTCCCGTTTCTGGTACTAATCCATATAGGTCCCTTTATACGATGTTCAGTTACGATAAGGGAACAACATGGTCGTATCCCATCGCCTCTTCCCCAACAGATAACGCAGGAATTTTTTATGGTGCAGCTATGAATAAGGATACTATCGTAGTCGTTGCAGATAATAAAATAATTGCATATAATCATTTGGGTTTGGCAAGAACTACAAATCGTGGTACTTCTTGGTCGTGGACACAGGATAGTTTTGCATTGCAATCAGCATCACTTGCATTAAGTCCCAGTACACTCCATTTTACATCGGACGCTGGAATAGATCCAACGGTCTGGTACGGAGAAGTATCCTATCGCCGTTCAACAAATCTCGGGGCAACGTGGTTTTCAACAAACATACTTTCCGACGATGATATTTATAGTTCCGATTATAGCGCCTTGGGTTCATATACAGATAATACGGGAAACACAACGCTTGCCCTTGCATGGCGCGACGGAAAATATGGGGGATGTGGTTTTGGGGCAGGTGTTCCATTTCGTTTATCAACGAATAACGGAGAAGAATGGAGGGAAGAAATTCCCCTCCACATAGATAATGCAAGGGGTCTCCTTTCCAAAGTAGCGATTTATAAAAACATTATTGCTGTGGTGTGGATAGATGATTGCAATCATCATACCAAAGTGAGAATTTCAATGAATAGCGGAGAATCGTGGTCAAATCTTTATGACTTAACTTCAGGAGGGTCATTGGCAGGATCCCCCGCGATTGCTCTTTCTCCAACTGCCGTGCATGTGGTATGGGAAGAGGCAAAAAACGGTTGGCATATTTTTTATCGTCGCGCACAGTTACCGGTAACATCCGTTCAGGATGACGAAATAGAAAAACCCAAAGATATTGTGTTGCAACAAAATTATCCTAATCCGTTTAACTCATCAACGGCTATTGGCTTTTCGATGTTGGCTGTTGGGAATGTTACATTGAAAGTATTTGATATTTACGGAAAGGAAGTTGCAACAATACTCAACAACAAACAATATGTTGCAGGAAAATATAACGCTCAATGGAATGCGGAAGGGTATGCGAGCGGGATGTATTTTTACCGGCTTTCGGTAACGAACAATAAAAATATTACGAGTATAATAACGAAGAAAATGATGTTGATGAAGTAATAAAACTACCCCTTTTCTTCCCATCCTTGGAGAGTCTGTGTGAAAATTCAGTCAACAACGATTTGTCATTCCCCCCGACATGTCGGGAGGAATCCATTTTGTTTTCAAAGATTTTTTTGATTCCCGCTGGAGTTTATCCCGTTGAAAAACGGGACGGGAAAGACAATCTTCTGGAGTTTTCACATAGTATCTGTGAAGGAGGGGAAAGATGTGGTAAAAAATTTTGGCTGAAGGTAAGCCATCGTATATCGTGCTTTTAGGTACGATTATTGGACCCGAAAAAGGTAAGCAAGTGTCCCGCAGTTCCTACCGTCGAAAGTCGGGAACGGAGACACCCACTTCCTTTGTGTTAGAACCCGGAGTAATCCGAATTCTTCACTCCAATATATTTAAAAACTCTATTTTAGTTCAATTATTATGACTATAAATATTGTCCTTATTTGCAAGCGTTTATTCGCTATTGTTATTATTGCCCTGCTGGGTTCAACCCAGATTCTCAACGCACAGACGTGGATAGATATGCAAGGTCCGAACCGGACGTATCAATCCCGCGATATTGCAATCTCAAAACCGACAGGTACGAGTATCCTATTCAGTGGCGATGACGATTGGCCAAAATCATTAAGAACTACCGGAAGTTCGTGGACGACTGTAAGTACTAATACAAACGTTGCTTCACCATTTCTTGTTGCGGTTCGCTTAGCTGACTCGAGCAAGATTCACGTACTTGCACAACTCAAACTTTGGTATACAACCAATAGCGGAAATACATGGTTTGATAAAATTGATTTATCTACCATCAAATCAGAGCCGTTACGACTTGTCGTTTCTGCTACGAACGATTCGTTTTGCTATCTGGGAACATCACCCGTAAAGGATGGGACGGTATGGAAAACGTCGTTGTATAAAACTACGAACGGCGGTGGTGCATGGAGTGAAGATTTTTATTTCAGAGATACGGTACATACGTTTGTCAATGATATAGTAACGGGACCAACGTCTGCACTGTCGCAATCGGTGTGGGTATGCGGTTCTGCAAAATCAGCGGAAGTGGCAGCAGTAGAAAGCGCCTATACCGATTCCTACTATGAAGAATCATCGGAGTCGGATACTGTCTTTGATGATTACGGCTATACGAGTACGACATCAACAGTGGTGAGTTATCCTGATGCTAATGGGAGCAAATCACCGAGCGAAAATATTGTTGGCGATATTTGGTATTCTTCCAATGCCGGCGGGAATTGGACGAAACAAAAAAGCAGCACGAATTTTACTTCGCTTGCTGCGACGGTCTTTGGAACACGAACGATTCTCTTTGCTGCAAGGGCAGGTGGTTCGTATGCGAGCGTCTGGAAATCCTATGACTTGGGGGTGCATTGGGATAATGTCAGCAATAACTCGCTTAATTCTTTGGAAGTTACTCACATACGCTCAATCGTCGTAAAAGCAGGAGACACAATGACCGTTCTTGCCGTAACGGATAAAGGAGTTATAAAAAGTACGAACAGTGCAGCGGATTGGAGTTTTGCCAATAATTCCACGTGGACGACAAATGAAAAAAATATGTTTAAAATAATTGCCGACCCGGGTAATAATAGTACCTTTTATATTTCAACGTATTCGTCAGTATGGAAAACCACAAATACCGGCAATAGCTGGACTTCGATAAAGACAGGAACGCAAAAGTTAAATACATCTTCTGTTGCTCCGTATAACAGCGCCAGTTTTCTACACGGGACATCGCAAACACACTCAGGTATCGGTACTTATGCAAACAGTGCATGGGATTTCTCTCCTGTCATCGCATCGAATCATTTCATAGGTCGTTACATTGCACTTGACCCGCGAAGTATTATTTCCGGGAACCCTGAATATGCATACGCTTGCGGAGATACATCAATGGATGCACATATTTTTGTTCGTTCATCAACCGATGGTGAATGGGATAAAAAATTTTCTCAGTATGCAAAAAGTTCCACTTTCTATCAGGTTGTGCCTGACCCCAAGCGTAATTCATCGCTTGTCTATGCAGTCGGGTACAGAGGGAGTTATAATTTATTCATCAGCGATGACAAAGGTGCCTCATGGTCGAATAAAAAAGTCAGGCATGATGGTAAGTATCCGGCACTTTGTGTCGCAATAGATACTGTAGCATTATATACTGGAGGAAACAACGATTATTCAAAGAGAATCTATGTTGGACTTGGGAAAGCAAATGGAATAGGAGGAGGAATTGTACGTGTCAATAATGTTGATTCATTGAGTGATACTCTCAATCGTCTTGATGGTAAACCCATTTCAAGCATAGCCATTAATACCAAGACAACAACGCTTTCCGCGACTATCTATGCGGGAGGAGATTCTGGTATTTATAAATCAACAGATACAGGGCATACTTTTACGCGAGTAAGTACACTCAAAGCAAAGCGACTGTTAATGAATCCTTCAATCCCAAATTCTACGAATTATATTTATATGATTAATTCAACAGGTGATTCCCTGTATCAAACAATCAACGGTGGAACAGTATGGACGACTATCTCAACATCCGGTGTACCTAAACCAATAAACGATTTACGGAGAGACCCGTCAAATAATACTTTGATTTATCTCGCAACTTCTGCAGGTGTTTACAGAATAGATCCTGCCCCGGAAATTCCAGCGAATGTAGCAAAAATCATTCCTGAATCGGCTCATCCGAAATTCACGTGGGATGCCAATGCAGAAGATGATATGAAAGAATATCAGGTATTTAAGCAACTATCAGGCTCTCCGTATCTCATCGCAACAGTATCAACAACATCGTATGAAGATTTAGAAGAGTATAATGACGGCGAACAGGAAGCAACATACACTGTTAAAGCAGTTGATAATGGTAATAATGTATCAACTTCATCGGGTGGCGTTACGTTTAATGTTGCAGGCGGCGGGCAAGCAAAAATACGTATCGGTACTTTACACGACATCCCCAAAGAGTTTGCACTTGAACAAAATTTTCCCAATCCGTTCAATCCGGCTACTAAAATAAAATTTGCACTGCCTGTTGATGCAAATGTTTCATTGAAAATTTTTGACGTCAACGGAAAAGAAATTGCAACGCTGGTGAATGGCGTAAAACAAGCGGGCTATTATGAAGTTCCGTTTGACGCAAGAAAACTTGCAAGCGGTGTGTACATTTATAAACTCACCGCAGGTAACTTTTCGGAAACAAAGAAAATGCTCTTGATGAAGTAAAATTCTTCGCTAAACAATTTTCAAAAATGCGCCACAATGTAAATTTTTATAGTATCGCCATTTTTATTTTTCTCCAATTCATTTTTTCCTCCTATATTTTGCCCGCCGTTATGGGTGCTGCAAGAGAAATTGCGGCTGAGAGAATACCATAAGACCTGAACTGGATAATGCCAGCGGAGGAAAACGCGCTGTTTTGATTACAATGAATTATACCGTTTTCTCTGCATCAGTCAGTGGAAATGGTTTTTTATTTTTAACAAAACACCAACTATGCAACGTACAATTTATACAACCATATTTTTCCTGCTTTCTGCTCTTCCTGTAATTTCGCAAGAGAACGCTGATACAACATATAACATTCCTCCCGTTATTATAACTGCAACAAAAGCAACGGAGCGGAAATCACCGGTAACATTTTCCGATATTTCCCGCGAAGAAATTCAATTGCGGCATACACAACAGGATGTGCCGACGCTTCTTGCAGAACTGCCTTCTATCACAACATATTCTGAAAACGGCAATGGTATCGGCTACAATTATATTTCGTTGCGGGGATTCGACCAGCGACGGCTTTCTATAATGATAAACGGAGTACCGCAGAATGACCCTGAAGACCACAATGTGTATTGGATTGATTTTCCTGATATTCTCGGCAGTGCAGAAAATATTCAGGTGCAGCGTGGTGCAGGAAGCGCATTCTACGGACCTCCTGCAATTGGCGGCTCCATAAATCTCACAACATCTCCGTTCACTTTGCAGCAAAAAATTATGCTCGAAACATCTGTGAATTTTCAGGAATTCGGCGGCGAAAATTCTCTTGAACTGAATGCGCGTAAATACGGAGTATCATACAATTCAGGACTTCTCGAAAAAAAATATCTTTTGTACGGAAAACTTTCACGACTTGCAAGCGATGGTTATCGCGAAAATTCTTATGCAAATTTATATTCATTCTTTTTCGCTGCTGCCCGCTTTGATGAAAATTTTACTACACGCATTCAACTTTTTGGCGGACCAATTGAAGACGGGCTTGCCTACTACGGAATTCCGAAATTCCTGAACGGCAACACAAAACTGCGCAGAAAAAATTTTTCGTATTGGGAAGCATCAAACAAACAACTGACTTTTTCGCTTGACAGACGAAAAGAAGAAATAGAGAATTTTCATCAGCCACATTTTGAGTTGATGAATGACTGGAGTATTTCTTCTTCAATGAAATTCTGCAATACAATATTTTATGTGCAAGGCGATGGTTCTTTTGATTACGATGGCTCGTGGGCTGATACTTCAATGCTGCGCATCGGCTATAATTACGGAATTCCGGCAACGCAAAATCCCGCAAATACATTAATACGCGCGTATGTCGGCAATAAACAGTTTGGTATTCTTCCGCGTCTTGAAATAGAACATCAAAACGGAACATTTCTCGCAGGAAGCGAATTGCGTTTTCATCGCTCATTGCATTGGGGAAAAATTCAATCCGCAGATTTGCTTCCGAAGAATTTTAATACTGATTATCATTTCTATGAATACAACGGCAGCAAAAATATTTTTTCCGTGTATGCGCACGAACTCTACCGTTTGGAAACAAAAACAACCGTTATGGCAGATGTGCAGTTCGTGTATAATCAATATAAAATCTCAGGAGAAAAATATTTGAGCAATACATTTTCTCTCCCCTACTTTTTTATCAATCCCCGCATTGGGATTAATTACAATGCAAATGAATTTTCCAATGTTTATACTTCTGTTTCATATACTTCGCGTGAACCGCGTTTACGCAATTTGTATGCGGCGGAAGATTCCTATTTCGGAGCAACGCCGCAGTTTAAAATTACAAATGTAGCCAATGGGATTCCTCAATATGATTTCAATTCACCTCTTGCACAACCTGAACATTTGTTTAATATTGAAATCGGCAGCACGTATCGCACCAATACAGCGTACTGCAAAATAAATTTTTACTGGATGGAATTTTTTGATGAACTGGTAAAAAGCGGACAACTGGATATTTTCGGTCAGCCGGTTACAGGCAATGCAGACCGCACACGACATATCGGAATGGAATTTGATGCCGCGCAGCAACTCAGTAATTCTTTTGATATAAGCGGCAATCTCACTATTTCTGATAATCGTCTCATTCACTATGATGTGTACGAAAACGGAAATAAATTGAATCTCAGCGACAATCCGATTGCAGGATTTCCTGAACTGCTTGGAAATGCGCGCATCACATATCATACTGAACAATTGCATCTTTCTGCGCTGGTAAAATATGTCGGAAGTTTTTATACCGATAATTTCCGCATCGAAGAGCATCGCAATGATGCGTACGCAATTTGTAACATCGAAGCGCTCTATACTATTTCAACAATGTTTAACAGCACTATCGTTTTGCGCGGAGAAATCAGAAATGTGTTCAATACATTGTATTTCAGCAATGGAGAAGGAGATGCATATTTTCCTGCAGCGGAACGAAATTATCTTTTTGGATGCTCTGTAACCTTATAGAACAATGGAACAAAAACAGGCGCTCATTATTGCAAATGGAACTCTGCCCTCCCGCAGTATCATCAATGCAATTCTTGCAAAGAAAAAATTTATCCTCTGCGCAGATGGAGGAGCAAATGCAGCAAAACGTTTGCGCATTACTCCCGATGTCATTCTCGGCGACTTTGATTCAATAAAAACTTCCACGCGCGCATATTTTAAAAACGTGCAGCTCATTCATATTCCCGAGCAGTACTCAACTGATTTGGAAAAAGCAATTCGCTATTGCATTGAAAGAAATATTTCTTCCGTTGAAATTATTGGCGCAACCGGAAACAGAATTGACCATAGTACGGGAAGTCTCGGATGCTTCAGGAAATTCGGCAATACTATTGAAATGAAAATTATAGATTGCATTGGTGAAATAACACTTATAAAAACAACGACAACAATTACTACACAGCGAGGAGAAAAGATTTCGCTGATTCCGCTTGAACGATGCGAAGGAGTTACAACAACAAATCTACTCTATGAACTGAACAACGACACTCTTGCATTGGGATTGCGAGAGGGCATTAGCAATGAAGCAATGAAAAAGCACGTTACTATCTCTGTGCAAAAAGGAACCTTGTTGCTATACCGTTTTCACAAACAATGAATATGGTTCATCTTTCGTTTTCTGATATCGCCATCATATTTTTGTATTTTGCTGCTGTCATTGTTATAGGTTTCCGCGCAAAAAAAAAATCGGATAATGATGATGATTTTTTCCTCGCAGGTCGTTCACTGACGCTTCCTTTATTTGTTATGACGCTTGTATCAACGTGGTACGGCGGCATACTGGGCGTTGGTGAATTTTATTATCGCTACGGAATATTCAGTTGGGTTATTCAGGGAATCCCGTATTATTTTTTTGCAAGCATTTTTGCATTGTTTCTTGCAAAAAAAATCCGCACGACAAATTTTTATTCCATCCCTGATAAACTTGCATCATCATACGATGCTAAAACTGCGCTGCTCAGTTCGTTTCTCACATTTATATTAATGACGCCTGCCGCATATATTGTTATGTTGAGCACAATGTTGCAAATGATATTCGGATGGAGCGTTCTACTCTCACTTACTGTTACTTCTCTGGTAGCAATCTCATATTTATACAGCGGTGGTTTTCGCGCGGATGTGCAGACCGATGTACTGGAGTTTATGTTGATGTTTTTAGGATTTGCGATTCTGTTGCCGTTTTGTTTTTCGCACTTCGGCGGGATTGCGTATTTACAAAAGAATCTTCCGCAAACGCATCTTGCGTTGCTTGGCGGAAATTCGCTGCAATATCTTTTCGTGTGGTTTTTTATTGCGTTGTGGACGCTGGTTGACCCGGCGTTTCATCAGCGATGTTATGCAGCGAAAGATGAAAAAACTGCGCAGAAGGGAATATTCATTTCCATTCTCTTCTGGTTCATTTTTGATGCGCTTACGGCAACGGCGGGATTGTATGCACGCGCATCAATTCCCGATTTACAACAACCATTGATGGCGTATCCGATGCTTGCCGAAAAAATTCTTCCCCCTATTGCAAAAGGATTATTCTATGTGGGAATGCTTGCGACAATTATGTCCACGCTGAATACGCTTGCATTTGTCTCTGCGCAAACACTGGGGCGCGATATTTTTTTGAGAATGAAAAAGAGCGCAAAGCCATCAACAGAAAATACGCAACGGCATTATTCTTCATCGAAGCGCGCGACGCAAATTGGTTTGCTCGTCTCGTTTGCGTTTTCCATTTGTATCGCTTTGCTCATACCGAGTGTTATTGAAATCTGGTACACCATCGGAACGGTTATTATTCCGGGATTATTGATTCCCCTTATGGCAAGTTATTTTGAGCGATGGAAAATCTCGGCACGGTTTGCTTTTCTTTCCATGCTCTGCGGATGGCTGGTATCGTTGGGTTGGATGATTGCGGGGTTGCATACGCAAACGGCGTTTTTGAATATTGAACCACTGTATCCCGGACTTGCGGTATCATTTTTTTTCTGGATGTTGGGAAGAATTACTCAACGCAGAAATGCATCGTGATTTTTTTTTAAAACTCCACGTTATTTCTCTGTTTCTTTCTCTGTTTCTTTTTCCTCTTCTTCTTCAACGCCGCCGTTCCTCGTTGCCCACTCACAGAGCGTGGTAATATCTTCTGCGGAAAGTTTTGCATTGCCGTGTACATAGAGGTATGATTCCATTGGCATCTCCCCCTCTTTCACTTGCTCACATATCTCTTTAAATTTTTTCAGTTTTCTTTTCTCTTTATATGTTTCCCACTCCGAGAAATTTAATTCCTTGCGTCCGTCAATAACGTGATTGACAATGAAGAACGATACCGGCGCAATATTGGAATACCAGGGCCAGTTTGTCTTGTTGGAATGGCAATCGCTGCAACTGCGCTCGAGTATTGCGGATACATTGGCAGGTGCGTTCATAGATTTTCCCTCAGCGACAGGGTTTGTTTTTTTCGGGCTGAGAAACTGAATGAGAAAAAAACTTATTATGAAACCAGAGAAGATTTTTTTACGCATTGTGTAAGTAATGTTATTGTAATAAAAGATATGTTAGAACAACGTTACCCAATTACTGAGCGTACCGCTGTTTTGAAACGTTTCTCCGTTGCAGCGCAATGTATCCGCATCGCGTGCTTGCTTGCTGATAATAAACGCATCGCGATTTTGCACGCCGCGATTCTTGTAATGATTGAACAGCGTATCGGTCATAATGCTGAAGTACGAGACAAGTTTCATGCCTGCGGGAGTTTGAACGCGCACGGCAATATCGGAGTACGTTTGTTCACCCACATGGTTGCCGATATATTCACCTGCGAAAACTGTATCGCCGACTTGCAACATAATAACCGGATTGACGTGAAATATTTCAAAGAAAAACGCGGGATATTTTTTTGCGCGGAGGAGATATTTATTGCCCGCCCACTCAGGATACACGTTCAGAACAACGCCATCCACCGGAGAATAAATTTTTACATTTGCCCACGCAACTGTATCCTTCGGCTGAAAATAATGTTTCATACTGCGGCAGGATTCAAAGTCATCTGAGTAATCGTGTCCGATAGCAGAGCGGAATCGGGAGATGTATCCGATGCTATCGAGCGCGATGTAATCATTCTTCACAAATTTCGGCATACCAATACTATCTACATCTACCGTATCATTGGTGTAATCGTAGAGATTATTATTGCCGGATGGATTCGTTATGCTGTCGTCTTTCTTTTTGCAACTGAATGCAATAAGAATAACGCACACCGCGAAGAGAACTTCCCTCGGCGCGCAATACTTTTCTCTCATACAGAAATCCTTTGCGAGTTAGTCTTCAAAAACGACTGCTGTTCCGCAGGAACTGACCATCAGCATAGAACCTTGTCCAACGGTTTCATAATCTAAATCAATGCCGATAATCGCATTGGCGCCGCGTTGGATTGCCTGATACGTCATCTCTTCGATGGCGATATCTTTGGCTTTGCGTAATTCGGTTTCATAGGAAGCAGCGCGTCCACCGACTATATCGCGGATGCCGGCAAATAAATCACGGAAAATGTTTGCGCCGAGTATTGCTTCGCCGGTTACGATGCCGAGATACTTGACGATTTTCTTTCCTTCGATGGTATGGGTGGTTGTATGGAGCATAATATATATGGTATTGTGTGTGTTGAGAATAATTGGTAATTAATAATTAAGAATTAGTAATTACTAATTCCTTTCTATTGGTTTGCGCATTTCCATTCCTTTGACAATAACGAATGCGATGAGCGCGAAGAGAAAAAAGATGAGCAGCATCCACGCAACGCTTTGCAGCGTTTCAATGATGGTGCGGTAAATCTCTAATGCCCAACGTTCGGACGTGAGCATAATAATTTCTTTGTTCTCGCGGGGCGTGATGTACTTCTCCAAATCCCAAATACGCACGCCGCCGGAGATGCCGACCACATACGTTGCGAACGTAAGATACTTACTCCACGCGGTATAAATCTCTTCCGCGATAAGGCGCTGAAGAATACTATTGACGGGCTTGCGGAATACACGCTGGAGCAAAAAACACATTGCAGCAGCGATGGCGAAATTGATAAGGAGAAACGTGAAAAACATAACGAAGTTAAAAATTATAAGTTAAAAGTTGAGAATTATAAATTGCTACTTGCTGACTGCTGATTGCTAACTGCTTATTGCACCATTGCGGCATATATACAACTGTTGCGGAGAACTCTCGGTGAACGGGGAGTGGTCGTAATTGCCGTATTTCTCTTCGATGATGAAGCCGTTCGCTTCTAAGAGCGCATCAAGTTCCTGCGGGAAGTAGATACGCATCGGCATTTCTTCCACATACCGCTCGTTGCTGCCTTCAATGTCGTAAAACCAATGGACGGTATTGATTTGCTTCTTCTCGTTGTACATATTGGTGAACGAAAGCGTAATCTTTTTGCGTGTGCTGGTGGTGTAGGCGCCGGCGAGTTCGGGCGTGGTCCTATTGCGCATCAGGATATCAAGATTGGGATTGAGATAATCAAGGAAGAACCTGCCCCGCGGAAGCAGGTGCAGTTTGATACAGTCGCAGGTTTTGCGCACATCGTAGTCCGTCAGTAAATGCGCAAGGGAATTGAGCGGCAATATCACGGAGCTGAACTTCCTCCCGAGGTCGAAATCTCTGCAATCATATTCGTACAGCCATATATTCTTCAAAAACGTCTGCCCGATTTTCTTGTGCGCGTATGCCAGCATCGTATAGGAATTATCTATACCGGTAACTATGTTGCCGTACTGCGCAAGCGGAATGGCAATGCGTCCTGTTCCGCACATCAGTTCCAGAATATTCTCCCCGCGGTCGCGTAAGTTGCGCAGATAGTACGTTATATCCTCTACTTTCTCTGCGTACTTTAAATCGTACAGTTCCGCATCGTGATACATCGGTTTGGCAATGATGCCGTCTGCTCTTCTCTTCTTCTCCATCTACTTTACTGCCTCAATTGTTGCCGCGATAATGTAATGCTGCATATTCTTTGTATCATCCCATGTGCGGATAAATTCCCTGCTCTTCTCTTTCGGCGCTATGGTGATGTAATGAAACCGCGCCGCCAGCAGAAACGTTTCTAACTCTTTAATGGTAACTGCACCTGTCGCACATTTATTATACAGCGATGCATCGTTCTTCCATTCTTCAGGAAAAGGAGCAATCTGCACCACATCAGAAAAGGCAATTCTTCCGCCGCGCTTCAATACGCGATATGCTTCATTGAATACCTGCTGTTTATCCGGCGAAAGGTTTATCACGCAATTGGAGATAATGCAATCAATGCTGTTATCCGCAACCGGAAGATGTTCAATTTCTCCCAAACGGAACTCCGTATTGAGCGCGTTCATCTTTTCCGCATTAGCGCGGGCGCGCTGTACCATTTCAAAGGTCATATCCACACCGATAACTTTTCCTTCATTGCCCACTTGCCGCGCCGCAAGAAAACAATCGAACCCGCCGCCGCTTCCCAAATCAAGAACCGTCTCGCCTTCTTTCAGTCTTGCAATTGCTTGCGGATTGCCGCACCCAAGTCCGAGATTTGCGCCCTCCGTAATTGCAGTTAGTTCTTCCGCGCTGTATCCTAATTTTGCAGAAATTTTATCCGCCGTTATTGCGTCCGATGTATTGCAGCACGAAGTATCACTGCCGCAACCGCAACCATCGTCTTGCAAAGCAACCTGCGCATATCGCTCGCGCACGTTCTTGCGTATGTCATCTGATGTGTGTTTTTTAGTCATTGTGTAATTTGTTTTTATAGTGTAGTAATTAGTAATTAATAATTAGTAATTACGAATTACCAATTAATAATGAATTTCCTTCTCTTGCTTCTTGCTTCTAACATCTTGCTTCTTGCTTCTAACGTCTTGCTTCTTGCTTCTAACATCTTGCTTCTTGCTTCTAACATCTTGCTTCTTGCTTCCCGACAGACCAAAATGTCTCTCCCGCCAATCGAAACTGTTTTCGCTTATTGGGAAACATATTGCGGATGCTTCGTAACACATTTCCCTGTCTAAAAAACTCCTTTCGCTCATAACATACGCTCCATCGCAATGAGCAATGTCTTCTTCGCAGTAAACGATGTCCTTTTCGCAGTCAGCGTTATCTTTTTCACTGTAAGCAATGTCTTCTTCCATACCAGCAATGTCTTCTTCGCAGTCAGTGTTGCCTCCAACGGAGTGAGCGTTGCCTCCAACGGAAACAATATTCGTACCAACGGAGTGAGCGTTGCCTTCAACGGAGACAATATTCGTACCAACGGAGTGAGCGTTGCCTCCAACGGAAACAATATTCGTACCAACGGAGTGAG
>CAYHPL010000030.1:0-10001 GCA_964358705.1 uncultured Chitinophagales bacterium | reverse complement strand
CGTTGCCTTCAACGGAGACAATATTCGTACCAACGGAGCGAGCGTTGCCTTCAACGGAGACAATATTCGTACCGACGGAGTGAGCGTTGCCTCCAACGGTGTCTCCGTTGCCCACTTCCAAACCACCGAAATTGGTTTTTTTGCTAAAAAAGGGCAGTTTCAGTAATTAGCAATTAATAATTACGAATTAAAAATGAATTTCCCTTGCGGCTTAAGCCAGAATAATCTCTGCATCCTTAATCCGTTGCATAAATGCAACGGCAATACTCCCATAATTCTTACTTCTTGCTTCTTACTTCTTCCTTCTTACTTCTCACTTCTTGCTTCTTGCTTCTTACTTCTTACTTCTTCCTTCTTACTTCTTGCTTCTTACTTCTTCCTAACTATTCACGCGCACCGGCAACACGACAATGGGAATACCCTGATAGTAAAATCTGCGCTGCATCGAAAAAATAGTATAGTTGTGCAACCACCGCGAGAACCACGAACTATCGGGGAAGACAAGTTGCCCGCCGAAAAATACTGCGTTGGGATATTTCTTGAGAAGTTCCGAGGCAAGAGTGGAAACTTCTTCCACCACATCAGTACCAAAGGCGCTAACGCCGTCTGCAAAAAGCCCGTGCTTGTTCATAAAATTGATATAGCGGTCGAGGTCGGATTGTACTTGGCGGCGTAGCGATTCTACTTCTTCCACGCCTTTGAAATTGCCGGAATCGAAAATGCCAACGCGCACAAAGATAAAGTTTTTGTAGAAATGCGGGAACAGTTTCATTACGGAAAGCAGTGTATGCAAACCAAGTCCGTTAAATCCATTGACAAGAAATACTGCTGTCTTACCTTTGCGGTCATACACGGGCTTCTCGGTCGTATCATTTTCTTCCGCAGCATTGCTGGAAGAAATCTCTGCGGCGGAAACAACAAGCGCATCGAGGCGCGTGAGCATCTTTGCAGTCTTTTCGTAATGCCTTTTAATTAATACCATCACTATAACGAGACTACCGGTTACTAACACAGTAATCCAACCGCCATCAAAAAACTTTAAGAAGGTAACGGAAGCAAGGATGAAGGTACAGAGAAACAGCCCCGTGCCAGCAACGAGTATTTTTTTCTTCCAGTCATTCTGTTTTGCGCGTACGTTCCACCAATGGCGCACCATACCGAGTTGCGCTAAGACAAAGGTGATGAACACGTTTATTGCGTACAGCACGACGAGATATTTTACCGATGCGCCGCTGAGAATCATGGTCGCAGCCGCACCCGCACCCATCAGCACAACACCGTTTTTGGAAACTAATCTATCGCTGAGCATAGCAAAACGGGAAGGGAACCATTTATCTAACGACATATTGGAAAGCACACGCGGACCACCGAGAAAGCCCGTCTGTGCGGCGACAAATAAAATTGCTGCTTCGGAGAGCAACGTAACAAGAACAAAGATATATCCGGAATTGCCCGACCAGGAACTGGTAATACTTTCAAACAGTACGGCGTTTAAAGTTTTGCCCGCCGTATGCTGCACACCGTACAGGATATAAGCAAACATTAACCCAACTACGGTGAAGGCAAGCGAGAACGACATATACGTCATCGTGCGTTTGCCCGTTTGCACACGCGGCTCGCGCAACATTGGCAACCCATTGCTGACTGCTTCGATACCGGTATATGTTCCTGCGCCCATACTATACGCACGCAGCAAGAGAATGAGAACACCCATATAGCCAAGTTCATCAGGCGCGCGCTGCAAATCCGTAAGAGTTGCGCTGGCAACTTCCGGAAAATTCACCACGTGGGTTGCCAGTGTATAGACGATAACAAAAATATGCGTTGCAACAAAGACAAGAAACACCGGCAGAAGTACCGCAATGGATTCCTTCACGCCACGCAGATTGAGCAGCGTAAGAAAAATCACTCCGGCAATGGCGACTTCCATCTTGATATAATGCAATTCAGGAGGAAGAATACTGAAGAGAGCATCCGCGCCGCTTGCAATGGAAAGAGTAATAGTGAGCGCATAATCCACCAGCAGCGCACACCCTGATACCATTCCCAATGTAGGAGAAAGTAACTTACTCGCAACAACGTATCCGCCGCCGCCGGAAGGAAAGAGTTCGATGATTTGAGAATACCCTGCACTGATGACAAAAATAGTAACCGCCGAAGCAAGCGCAACAAAAATGGCAAGGTACGGATGAGCGTGCAGTGCAAGGAATGCTTCTTCAGGACCGTAGCATGCGGAGGAGAGACCGTCT
This sequence comes from uncultured Chitinophagales bacterium, assembly GCA_964358705.1. Classification (GTDB taxonomy): domain Bacteria; phylum Bacteroidota; class Ignavibacteria; order UBA10030; family F1-140-MAGs086; genus JBBTJF01. The sequence goes on along the minus strand of CAYHPL010000030.1, from coordinate 7,752 downwards.
GCACCTAATCCCACCCACGCAAAAAACGCGATGAGAGAAAGATTATGAAAGACGGATTTATCAAAAGGATTTAACGCGCCGCCAATAATAAATTTCTTGGCGCGTTGGAAAAAAGAGGGTTGAGAGTCGGTATCACTATCCATTACGTTATTGTTCGTGGGGAATTCCTAATTGTTTTCGTATGAGAGTACACAATGTTTCTTTGATTTCATTGTGTCGCGGGAGAGAAGATTTTCTTCCATTGAGTGCGTTCATATAAATATCGTGATTGCTGCCGTGTCGTTTCAGGAAACATTGGTGCTGTTCCAGTTCGCGAATAAATTCACGCCGTTTCACACTTCAACTCCGAGTTCTTTCGAAAAGATTTCTTCGCGCTCATCACTAATAGTATCATCCATCATCAGTTTATACGCTTCGCGGATATTTATTTCTAAATCAGCAAGTGATTCACCCTGACTACAAACACCGGGCACTTCACGTAGTTTACCAACATACCAGCCATCATCGAGCCAGTAATCGAGAGTATAATTTCTTATCATAGCAGTAAGAATAATAAAGTGGGAGAGAAAAAATATGTACACATTGTCAGTATTACCTAAAAGCCAATGGCTAATGGCAAAGAGCGTATCAACATCAATCTGCCATTAGTCATCAGTTATTTTGAAAAGAAATAAAGTATGCTACGCAATCGTAACATCTTTACACAAATACACATCCTGAATAGCATTCAGAATTTTCACGCCATCGGGCATTGGTTTTTGAAATGCTTTTCTGCCGGAGATAAGCCCCATACCACCCGCGCGTTTATTAATCACTGCAGTTTTCACTGCTTCCGCAATATCATTGGCACCGGAAGGACCGCCGGAATTAATCAATCCTGCGCGTCCCATATATCCGTTTGCAACCTGATATCTGCATAAATCAATCGGATGGTCGCTGCTGAGTTCGCTATAAATGCGCTTGTCAGTTTTGCCGTACGGATTCTCTTTTGATGTAACAGCATTGAATCCGCCATTATTTTCCGGAAGTTTCTGCTTCACAATATCTGCCTGAATAGTTACGCCGAGATGATTCGCTTGTCCCGTTAAATCCGCAGAGACGTGATAATCTTTATCGCTCTTGAATGCGGGATTGCGAAGATAACACCACAGCACGGTCACCATACCTAATTCGTGTGCGTAAGCAAACTGCTGCGCGACTTCCACTATCTGCCGCTTTGATTCAGGAGAACCAAAATAAATTGTCGCGCCAACAGCAACACAACCCATGTCAAACGCTTGTTTAATACTGCCGAACATAATCTGGTCGTATGAATTGGGATACGAAAGAAATTCATTGTGATTGAACTTCAATAAGAAAGGAATTTTGTGCGCATATTTTCTTGCGACAGAACCGAGTACGCCAAGTGTAGATGCAACGGCATTGCAACCACCTTCGACAGCAAGTTTCACAATGTTTTCCGAATCAAAATAAACCGGATTCGGAGCAAATGACGCACCCGCGCTGTGTTCAATGCCTTGGTCAACGGGAAGGATGGAAAGGTATCCTGTTCCTGCGAGCCGTCCGCTATTGAACATCCAGTTGAGATTGCGAAGAACATTGGTGCTTCTGTCGGAGTGCGCCCAAACTCTATCAATAAAATCTCCTCCGGGAAGATGGAGAAGTTTTTTGGGAATGGTTTTACATTCGTGATTGAGATATTTTTCTGCTTCTGTTCCAAGTTGGAATTGTATATCAGTATAATTCATAAAATTGTTCCTGTGTTAAATTAATTAATTCTTGTAATAAAATTGTGGGGGAAAATATAGGAAACGATAAGAGAAAGGAAAAAAACACACCAGATTAAATTTTTGGGCGATTGCTTACTATTTCTATAAATAAACGGAAGATAGGTACTAAAATTATTTAGTCCCTTTTTTTTCATGTGCAATAATGCCGATAACATTCAATATCATCGTATCATTCGGAACTAATGTTAGATATTGTAATGCATATTTTTCTGCTACATTAAACTCGTTCACATCCATTGATGCAAAAACTATACCTCTAAGCGCGTCTAAATGTTCATCGTCAATTTCTATCACTTTCATAAAATAATACCGTGCCATTAGTGGATTGCTAAAACCAGCATAGTGCAATCTTCCCAATTCATATAACACATCAGTATCTGTTGAATCAAGCGAATATGAGCGAAGAAAACATGAATCCGCTTCTTTATATTGTTCCATATCGAAATACACACGACCGAGACTGAACCAATTGATTGGGTTTGTTGTATCAATTTTAACAACTTGCTGATGCACCCATAATTTCTTCATTGTATTCCCACGCTTAACATATTCTTTTTCTAATTTATCCCAGATGCTGAAATTACGAGGAAGAAGTGCGACTGATTTTTCATAATATTTTACTGCGTTGGTATCATTATGCGCTCTCTCATAATATTGTCCTATCTGGTCGTAGTAATATCCGCGTACAACATTATTCATCAACAAAGTACTCTCCGCTGCTTGAAACCGTTGAAAACTTTTTTCATTATCAGCGTTCAATGCTATCCACAATCCGCACTGCAATAACATAATCCCAGCGAGTGAAAAGACAATATGGAGTTTCGATTTGAAAAATCGGTGAAGAAAATACAACGCAAGAATATGCAACGGAATAAGAAACTGCGCCGCTGTATCCCAATCGCGCATATATCCCAATTCAAAATTACCGACACACACAAACGCCAATCCGCAAAACGTCAGTGAAGAAAGAAAAATGAACACCGGTTCTTTCATATCTATTTCTCGCCACGAAAAAACAAGAGTTAAAATTACTATTGCAAATGATACCGGCACAACAAGAAGAATTTCATTGAGTATGTCTATCAAATGCGGAAGAGAAAAGACAGTATAGATATATCCTTCTTTTGCAGTAAAGAACGGTAAAAAGAAACCACCTTCACGCTGCGAAAATCTGGAAATAAATTCCTGAAAGGAGTATTGCAACGATAACAATACGCCGAAGAAAATCATAATAGAGACTACTGCTGCTAAAATTGCCGTTTTCTTTTCTTGTTTCATTGCATAATATAAGAGGACGAGAAATCCAATGCCAAACACTCCGCTTGCAAAATGAAATCCCAGCATCAAAGCAAAAGCAATTCCGACGATAAACACCGATACTTTACGTTCTATTGCTAACCATCCGCTTATGATAAACAGAAGAACTGTCAATGAAAAGATTGTGTATAATTCTATATAGCCAAAAAAATAAAGACTTGATGCAGTGAAGAGTGTGAAACAGGTAAAAAGAAATTTTTCTACGATGGAATATTTCTGAAGAGAAAAGAAATAATACAATGCACCGAGAGTCAGTACAAACGCAATGATGCCAAGTGCGCGAAAAAGAAGTTTGACATCGGTGGAATTGACACTACGCAACAGTTTGATTCCAAAATAATTCACTGCTTCAGCAAACGGTTGGCGCGGATAGGAATTGTTTTGAAATTTATCAAGAGAAAAGATTTCTGTCGTGTCTTCATTGGTACTTATAGTCTTGTATTCCTGTTCCGCGCCTGTAAGTAATCCGCTGCCATCACCCAACTGATAAAATTGTACAGGGAATAGCCAACATAGAACGACAAGAACAATACTAATGAACAAGAAGATTATCTTTTCATTTTTTCGATTGAGTCTTTGAAAGAAAGTTTGAAATTTCCCATACAGCCAATCACGCGATTTGGGAACTACAAAAACTCCACCAACCAACAACCACATCACACGAACCCACATCGAAAAAAAAGCAAGTAAATTTACTCCCCAATTCCAATCTCGAGGGAAAAAGGAACTGATAAAAAATAAAAGAATAATTATTCCGCAGTATCTTATTATTGTTTTCTCAAAAAAGGATATTTTCTTCGTTTGGTTTTCTGCTGTAGTTTCTTTCGTTAATTGCATTGTAAGATATATTTCAAAAAAAATCGGGTTCAAAGATAAAAATTTGAGATACTGTCAGCAAAAAAGAAAATTCACTCCAAACTTTCATAAATTACGCCCGCAATTTTTAACGTAGCACTATGGATAAAGACATACTCAAACAATTTCAGCAACTCCCCGGCGTAGGGAAAAGCATTGCGGTTGATTTATACGAACTTGGTTTTCGTTCCAATAGCGAACTGATGAACGAAAATCCCGAAGAACTTTATGAACGTTTCTGCCGCTTAAAAGGTATGCACATTGATAGATGTATGCTCTATGTTCTTCGATGTATTGTCTATTATGTTTCCAATAAAAAACACGACCCCGCTTTGCTTCTTTGGTGGAACTGGAAAGATGACGGAGGAAAGAAGATTGCCGCTGTTCAGAAAAGAGAAAAAAATTACAATCGTAAAAGTCTTAAAAAGTGAGCGTTAAAAATCCCTTCCTCTTTTACGTATATTTTCCCCGCATTTGTAATCCACAATTTTTTATAAACAACAAATCCCTATGAAACAATTACATCTTCTCCTCCTTTTTGTTTTCACATCAGTTTTTTTTCTCCATGCGCAAACGATTGTGAATGTTATTCCGCTTCCCAATGAAACCTACTGGAATCAGGCGTATGGTATTGCGGCAGATTCAAATTATCTGTACATCAGCAGCAGCACAAGTACAACATCTGCGCCCAATTACGGCTACATTTACAAGATTGACTATGCAGGCAATATTGTCGGCGATATTAATCCTGCACGCGGTGCAAGTCAAGGGCTTGTATTCAACGGCGAATTTTATTTTTACGTGCGCCGCTACACTTCAACGTGTACCATATTCAAACTGTATCCCGATGGTTCGCTTGTTGATTCAATGCGCATTACGAATCCGCAGCGATATATCGGCGGCATTACGTTTGATGGCACGGATATTTGGGTTTCCGATTACTATCCAACGGATGGGCGGCTGTATAAAATAAACTGGGACACAAAAGCAATCGTGGATAGCATTTCAACATTAGGCGCACAACCAACGGGCGTTGCGTACGATGACTCATATCTTTATTACGCAATGGATAGATTCAGCAGCGAACCGAATTTCAATCTCATTTATGTTGTTGACCCTGTTTCTCACGATACGGTACGCACAATTCAGATGCCCGATAATAATCCGTTGGGAGATGTCAATCCCCGCGGGCTTGCAATTTTCGGACGCTATATGTGGTTAATTGCAAAGCCGCTTGGCTCTCCTTCTGGACAAGCAATTTATCAGTACGATTTAGGCGGAAACGGAACTCCTTCCATTGCACTTTCAGCAAAAGTTTTTAATATTGGAAACGTTGCGGTCGGTAGTTCGGGCAATGCAGTTTGTACTATACAAAATACCGGTTCCGGCGACCTTATTCTCGATAGCGTTGGGGTAATGTTCTCTCAAAATTTCAGCACAAATCTCACGCCGCCTTATACAATTACACCGAATAATTCCGTTGCTTTTACCATAACATTTACTCCTCAATCATTCGGAAAAGACAGCGCATATTTTATTTTGTACAGCAATGATATTGTACGCGGACCGCAGACAGTAAAAACATACGGCAATGGAATTTCTGCATCAGGATTTATCAGCGTACCTGATTCGTTTGATTATAACACACGAAGAATCAATAGCACAACAAAATGGAATTTGAAAATTCAAAATCTCGCCAATGAAGAATTATATGTTGATAGCGCAGCATTGCTAAGTTTCACCGGCGGTTTCTATTTGCAAAGCGGAACATTTCCTGTAACAGTTCCTCCGCTTTCTTCTTTAAATGTTCGCGTGTGGTTTCAGCCACATTCAGTTGGAACGCACGCCGCAGTGTTACGTTTGTTTAACAATTCTACCAACGCTCCCGAAGCAGATATTTCTCTCAGCGGAATTGGTGAGCAGCAAAATATTGCGCTCGGCGTTCCATTGTGGAAACATACCGTTGCTGACCATCCCATTTCAAATTCAGGACGACTTGTAAAAGCAGTCCGCGCAATTAACGACATTACAGAAGATGGGAAAAAAGATATTATTGTTTCAACAGAAAATTATTGGACAATGGCGCTCAATGGTAATGGCTCAGGTACAACAGATTCGTTGTGGGCGTTTACTTCTTACATTTCAAATTACAGCGCGGGTTCCATTGGCACTGTCGGAGATTATTCTCATCAGAAAGCACTGGAAATAGCATCCGATTTAAATGGCGATGGCTTCAATGATGTCGTAATCGGCACGGGTGGCGGCAATGAACACGTGTATGCAATTGATGGAAAAAAAGGAACAATGCTCTGGACGTACGGAACAGATGCGCAAGATAGTTTTTCTCTTGGCGATTTTACTGCAGTGGATGTAAAAAGAGATTTCAATAATGACGACGTTCCTGATGTAGTAGCAATCGCAAGCGCAACAGAAACAGGAGGCATTGGCGGAAGACGAATGGCATATCTTTTCAATGGTATCAATGGTGAAATTATCTGGACTGCACCAATGCTTGGTTTTACACACGGAATAATTTCGACAGGCGATTTGAATAATGACGGAACTCCCGATGTTGTCGCAACCGTTGGCGAGCCATCATTCAAAGCAACTGCATTCAGCGGAACAAATGGCGTGCAGATATGGAATTTTCCTGTTCCATCTGGAGGCAGTGCAAAAGAAGTTATTGAATTTCCTGTACCCGGAATTACTTCCGATATTATTCTTGGCGCATTTTGGGGACCGATTTACCGACTCAATGGAGCAACGGGTATGCAAAAATGGTCTCGTCCAACAGGCAATAGCGGCGTAATGCAACTTGCAATTCTGAAAGATGTAACAGGCGATGGCGTGGATGAAGTACTTGCCGTTCTACTTGGCAACGGAACATATTGCATCAATGGTGAAAATGGTGATATCGTTTGGTCGCTTGCAACTTCCAATACGATGGGCATTACTGCTGTTTCCGATTTAAACAGTGATGGCATAGATGAAGTGGCTATTGCAGTGCAAAATACTGGTGCGAAAATTGTACGCGGAAATAATGGCGAACAACTTGCACTGTACACAACTACCACCACAGAGCAAACGAGAGAAATTGCAATTGTTCCTGACATGGATAACAATAATAGTTTTGAAATTATTTTTGGCGGGAAAATTGGAAACATTGTATTGCTTTCCGGCGGACCCGATGCACCTGCAGGAATTTCTTCGGGCGGACAATCTCTGCCAAAAGAATTTTCTTTGAGTAATAACTATCCCAATCCATTTAATCCAACGACGACATTTCATATCAATCTTCCGCAAATGGTGAATGTAGAAATTTCCATTTACAATATTCTCGGACAAAAAATTCGGGGAATATCGTATGAGAATATGGCAGCAGGAGTAAATGAAATTACGTGGAACGGAAAGAATGATAACAGAGAAACAGCAACAAGCGGAGTGTACATTGCACGAGTTCGTGCTTTCAACAATACGAAAGAATTGTATTCATCTCATCTGAAAATGGTGTTGATGAAGTAGAAAGAAATAATTGGTGGTTTCGTTAAAAATGCTACGCACTTCCAAAGTGCGTAGCATTTTTTTTTGAGAATACCATCCTGTAAATTCAGTACCCTATTCCCAATTTTTGGAATGGTATAAAACAGATGCTTTACTCTTTTACATTTTTGAGAAAGCCATACATTCAGACATTTCCCTCTTTGCGTACCATTGTGAAATACTTGCATGCCTTTTCGGTTCATTGTCATTCCGTGCTTGACACGGAATCCACGTTATTACCATAGATTCC
>CAYHPL010000029.1:0-37303 GCA_964358705.1 uncultured Chitinophagales bacterium | reverse complement strand
TGTTAGTAGGTTAGTATTTCAGATTTGGGATGTGGGATTTGAGATATGCGATGTGGGGATTTTAGATTTTAGAATTTAGATTTTAGAATTTTTAATCGTATTTCCTTTGCGAAACTCTGCGCTATCCTTTGCGTTCTCTGCGTTTAAGGAAAATCGCTTTTAACCGCGAAGAACGCAAAGGATTATCGCAAAGGCGCACAAAGAGGGAAATGTCTGATATATGCCCCCTCCAACTATTGGAGGATAGGCAAAAACATTTTAATATGCCAAGTTCAATTTTGAACTATGGACAAAAACATTTTTTTATGGCAAGTCCAATATTGGAGGATAGGCAAAACGTTTGTTTTACGACCCCTCCAATATTGGAGGATAGGCAAAACGTTTGTTTTATGCCCCCTCCAATATTGGAGGATAGGCAAAACGTTTGTTTTATGACCCCTCCAATATTGGAGGAAAGACAAAACGTTTGTTTTATGACCCCTCCAATATTGGAGGAAAAACGGATTGTCCTTTATAACGAAATTTCAAGTTTTTTTTAACTTTACAACAAATATTTACTCATAATTAAAAGGATAAACACTATGCAAAACTTACGCATATTTTTTAAGAACCATTTTGATACAAACAAAATTGGTGATGCACGTATCAAAAAATTTACAGAAATCCACATACACCGTTTAACGGCTAATAACACAGGAGGGAAATATACGGCAATGATTGCTGCAACCCAGACTGCGTATGATACCTACTTCGGAGCAATTACGGAGAAGGATTCGGAACTTTCCACGCAACGCGGCAAAACTTTGACGGTGGATACCATTATTGCGGAATTTAAGGATAACGTTCAGCAACAGGAAGGGCTTATCCGTGCGAAATTCCACAATGGCTCTCCTGAATACATCGAATTTTTCCCGCACGGTTTAACGGAATACTCACACGCAACCAAAATGGATATTGATACATTAATGCAGCGTATGACGCATTTTGGAGCAGTGTATGAACCACAACTTGGCGGCGCGTTTCTGCAACTGTTTGAACAGTTATACGATAATTATAAAATCGTGCGCGGATTGCAGTTAGATGCTATCAGCGAAGTGGATAAGGATAGGAAGGCAACATCCGTGAAGCGCGACGTGGTAGAGAAGCAATTGATGAAAAATGTTCTTGCGCTTGGCAGCGAATATCTCGGCGACCCTGATATGGTAGAAGTATTTTTTGACCAAAGCATACTCCGCCCGGGTGATAGCGGCGATGCAACATTCTGGGAAGGCAATGTGGATGCAAGCGCAACAATTACAATTGTGGAGCGGGAATTTATCGCAGGAACAAGAGTACTGCTGAAAAATACCGGCGAAGCGCAATTATCATTTTGCCTTGCACCGGCGGAAGGGATTGCGTGCGGCAATAATAATATAGTCGTGGACGGAATGTCCGAGAAAGAAATTGGCGTTGAAGATGTAGGGAACATTGTGAATACGTTCTTCAATGTAACCAATATGAATGCCAATGAAGAAGGACGCTACGAAGCGCAACTCATCTTTGCGTGAAGCGAGAAGCGTGGTTCGTGAATAGTGAATCGTGAATCGTGAATCGTGAAGCGTGAATCGTGGTTCGTAGGGTAGGGAGTAAGTAGTAGAGAGTAAGTAGTAAAGAGTAAAGAGTAAAGATAAAAGAGTAAAAAACAAAGAAATATCACAGAAAGTAATATTCTTACTTCTTGCCTCTTACTTCTTACTTCTTGCCTCTTACTTCTTACTTCCTACTTCTTACTTCTTACTGAATATCGTATATTTTCTACGACTAACTGCTAACTGCTGAATGCTAACTGCTAATTGCTAACTGCTATTTACCCAATGCTCCGCTCCATCATCATAGATGACCAAAAGAAAAGCCGCCGCGTGCTTGAAGAACTATTGCGCACATATTTTCCGCAAGTGGAAATTGTAGCAATGGCAGAATCGGCGGAAGAAGGTTTGCAATTCATCAAAGAACTCAAGCCCGCGCTTATATTTCTCGATATTGAAATGCCGTACCAATCGGGATTCGATATGCTGCAACAATGCGAAGAGATAAATTTTGATATAGTTTTTGTAACTGCACACGACCACTATGCTATCAAAGCAATAAAATTCAGTGCGCTGGATTACCTTTTAAAACCAGTTGACCTTGACGAATTGCGCAGTGCAATTATGAAAGTGGAAAAGAAACAGATACAACAGCAAACACTTCATAAACAAATTGAAGTACTGCTCTCCAATCTTCATTCGTCGAAGAATACATTCAGCGTCATAGGTTTACCGCAAGCAACGGGAACTATTTTTATCCACGTAGAAGAAATAATCCGTGTGGAATCGAAAAGTAATTACTGCGAACTGACAATGAAGGACGGCACAAAAAAGACTATTGCAAAAACGCTGAAAGAATTTGAAGAACTGCTGAAAGAGTATAAATTTATTCGCGTGCACAAATCGCATCTCGTCCATCTCGAGCATATCCGTCATTACATCCGCAACAATCCCGGACATATCATTCTCTCGAATGATGAAAAGATAGAAATTTCCCGCAATGGCAGGGAAATTCTTTTGCAAAATATTTCGCATCTCTGAAATTATTTTTCGTCTTCGGAGAGAATATTTCTAAAATATGCCCAAAATTGCATCCATCAAAATGTTACAGACTCACAAAAAGTACACTTAAACTGACAAATCTGTTCACAGACTAAATTTATCTACAAGCGGGCAGATTTAATGTTATTGCTATTGCAATTGAATTTCCTTTTTCGTATCTCTTGACTGCATTTATAGCGTTATAAAGATGCTACACAATTTTTATCAACTTATGAGTGCGCTTTTATATTCTTCATAAAATTTAATTGCACATCTTGGGGCGTGTGAAGAATATTTATAAAATTATATTTTGAGGTATCCAATGAAAATAAATTTATTATTAACTGCTAAACTATTTATAGTTTTTGTATTTATTTCGCTTGGCTCATACACTACAATGTATGCATGTGATTCGTTAATTGTAAAAGGTACGCTTACTGCAAGCGGTTCTCCAAATGGAGTAATTATAAAGGTATATGAAATTATAAATGGCATTCAAAATGAGAGAGCGTCCGGAACAGCTAATTCTTCCGGGTGGTATTATATTGATGTTACACATCTTTTCTATGATGATGGCAATAATTTCGTAGTGAAAGCATTTTGTTGTAATAACGCAGTAGGGATAGATAAGACATCATTTCCATATAATTTCGGAGTGGAATGTAGAAAAACAATTAATATAAATTGTTCCGGAGAATGTAATCCCTAAACAGAGATGACAAACACTTCGCCGCTTCTATTGACGGATGCGGCGAAGCAGATATTTAATTTATCAATACTACATACATTTATAGATATGAATCACCTACTACGACTAAATTGGTTTCCCTTAATAAGGTATAATGTATTTGCACTGTATATTATTTATTTTTATTTCCCGACATTTGCACATGCTGATGACTGGCAATGGGCAAAAAGCGCAGGGAAACTGTCCTATGACCAAGGACGTGCAGTTATATTTGACCAGAATTCTAACACGTATCTTCTTGGTAATTATCAGGGTCCCTCTATTACTTTTGGCGATACAATACTGGCAAACAATGGTGACTACGATATTTTTTTCGTCAAATATAACAATGCGGGAAATGTAATTTGGGCAAAAAGAGCGGGAAAATCAGGAACGGATTTCGCTACTAACGTTGCAACAGATAAAAAAGGATTTATTTATATAACAGGTCAATTTGATAGCCCCAAAATTATTTTTGGTTTTGATACACTTGTAAACAATAGTAATACATACACAGATATCTATCTTGTAAAATATGATACGAGCGGAAATATCAGATGGGCACGACGTGAAGGAGGAACAAAAAATGAATATTGTACTAGCATCTTTGTCAATACCCGATGCGAAATGTTTGCAACAGGCAGTTTTTCGAGTTCTACGTTTAGTATTGGCGATTCAACATTCATCAATCATACGAATGACGGCTTGAAGACCGATGCGCATTTAATTAAATATGACACAAGCGGAAATGTATCGTGGGCTCGAAGCAGTGGAGGAGAAAATGATGATACAGGAAATGATATTATCAGTGATAGCGCAGGAAATGTTTATTATTGTGGAGCATTTAAAAGCAATTCCATTACATTTGGCAGTAACACACTTACCACACACGGAAATGTAGATATGTTTTTAGTAAAATATACAGCATCGGGTGATGTAGTCTGGGCTCAAAATGCGGGCGGCAATAACAACGATAATGCAGTGGCTCTTGCATTTGACCCGCAGGGTAATATTGTCGTTGTTGGCTCTTTTTCCAGTTCGTATTTTATAATTGGCGATACTACGATTATTACCAACGGGGGATACGATATATTTTGTGCGAAGTTCGATACCATTGGCACATTGTTATGGGCACAAAGATTTGGAGGAACAGCAAGAGATGATGGTTCGAATCTTTCTATTGATAAGCAGGGCAATATTTATTGCACCGGATATTTTTTCAGTTCCACAATTACTTTTGGCGCATATACTCTTACAAATACAGGAGGAGCGGATAATTTTATCACAAAATTAAATAGCGATGGAAATCCATTATACGCAGAAAAAATTGGAGGAATATTAGATGATAACTCGTACGGCATCGCGATAGATGATATTGGCAAGGTCACTATTACTGGGATGTTCAATAGTCCGATGATACAATTTGGGAATTTTAGTTTTACGAATGCAGATACACTCAATGGTACGTCCGATGTATTTGTAGCAGTACATTCTCCTATTGTCGGCGTTCCCGAAATAGGAAAAAAAAAATCTCAATTTTCTCTTGAGCAAAACTACCCCAATCCTTTTAATCCGCAGACGGCTATTGGCTTTTCGCTGTTGGCTGTAGGGAAAGTGTCGTTAAAAATATATGATGTGTTGGGAAGAGAAGTTGCGGTGCTTTTACATAATGAGCAAATGGATGCAGGTGAACACGCAATACCATTCGATGGAAATAAATTATCCAGTGGCGTATATTTCTATCGTCTCACCATCGGCAATACATTTACACAAACGAAAAGAATGATACTCAATAGATGATGATGAAATACAAACGGACGATTCTGTAGGAGAAGGAATCGTCCGTTTTGTTATTATTGCAAAACCTGAAAATTATTTTTCGTCTTCGGGGAGAATATTTCTAAAATATGCCCAAAATTGCATCCATCAAAATGTTACAGACTCACAAAAAGTACACTTAAACTGCCAAATCTGTTCACAGACTAAATTTATCTACCAGTAGCCATATTTCGTGTTTTTTTACTTGACTTGAATCTCTTAATCACTTATCTTCTTCACAAAATTATTGCAGCAATGAGCAACATAATTGTACACCAGCATATACTCACTGCGGAAGATAACAATACATACTACATTGAAATATTAATATTCATTTCATCTTAAAAAAATAACATATTCAACAATCGCCACACTCCTGAGAAAGCCGCTCACTCTACAAGCGGCTTTTTTGTTTTTTAAATCTTCGGTATAAAGAAAGTAGGGGAATAAAAATTATTTTCTTAAGGCATGAATCCGTTCAAGGACAGGCGGGTGAGAATAATTGAGAACAGCATAAAACGGATGCGGCGTAAGATTGGAAAGATTATCTGCCGAAAGTTTTTTGAGCGCAGATATTAAATTATCCGGTTGCTGCGTGGTTTCTTTTGCAAAGGCATCTGCTGCAAATTCATTGTTCCGCGATAGAATATTCATTGCAAGGTTCATAAAATATTCGAGCGGCGAAAATAACATTCCGAAAAAAATCATTCCCGCATAGAGAGATTGTTCTTCCACATAAAAGGCTGTGAAAAGAAGTTCATCGCTGATAAATAAGGAGAGAAGAAAAAACATTATTCCCGTATGAAGTATGCTGATACATACTCCCTGCAAAATATGTTTCTTCTTGTAATGTCCGATTTCGTGCGCAAGTATTGCAACAAGTTCATCGGTGGATTGTGAGGCGATAAGCGTATCAAATAACGCGATGCGTTTATTTTTTCCAAACCCGGTGAAAAATGCATTGGATTTCGTTGAACGTTTCGACCCATCCATTATAAAAACATCTTGCAATGAAAAATTTACTGACTTTGCATAAGAAAGAATGTTCTCCCTGAGTTCACTGTTTTCAAGTGGCGTAAATGTATTGAAGAGCGGCATTATCCATGTTGGAGCAATAAATTGAATGGTCAGAAGAAACAGAATAGTCAGTCCCCAGCAGTACAGCCACGCATTTGCACCCGCGAACTGAAAGAACGCAAGCACTCCGGCAAAAAGCGGACCACCGAGAAGAATACCGAGCAGTACTCCTTTGCACAAATCCAATATAAAAATTTTCGGTGTTGTTTTATTGAAACCAAAACGCTCTTCGATAACAAATGTTGCATAGATACTGAAAGGCAAAGTGAGCAACGATTTGCAAAGAATTAAGATACCAACATAAAGCAACCCGCTCCAGATAAAATGCAAATGAAAACTTCTTACGTATGTATCAAGAACATTAAATCCGCCGGCGAACCAAAAGAGAAGCAGAATGATAATATCTATTGTAGATGTGAGAAATCCGAATCGTGTTGTGGTGCGCGTGTATTGCTGAGACGTGCGGTATTTCTCTGTATCGAAGACATCATCAAATTCTCTGGGTACTGTATCGTTGAGCGCGCGGAGATTGAGAATATCAGCAATGAGATGGAGAAAAAATTCTGCAAGAAGAGTACAGAGAATAATGAGGGCGTACGTGTTCATAAAAAACGAATAAGAGAAACGTATGGTAAAGAGTTATTTAAATGATTGCAACTATTTTTGCAACATCGCAGTAATTCCGTTGCGAATCATCATCACGGCGATACCTGCAATAAAGAGCGCGGCAACTTTTCCTGCGGCGCGGGAACCTGCTTTTCCGATTATTTTGGTAATCCATTGCGCCTGAGTAAATACAACCCAGACGATAAACATATTCGCAAGCAACGATGCAATGGTCATAAAATAGCCATACGAATCAACGAGAATAATAATCGTCGTGAGCGCGGCGGGACCCATTATGAGCGGAATTCCAATTGGCACAATGCCCACAGTGGAATCGGGGTCGCGCTTGCGGTCTTTTGAAAAGAGTAAATCATTGACGGCAAGTACAAGCAATACGATTCCCCCGCCCACACGAAAATCATTTTCCGTAATTCCCAGAAAAGAAAAAAGAAATTTTCCGGAAATCAAAAAGACGAGCGAGATGGAAAATGCTGTGAGTGTAGCTTCGAGTGTAAGTATCCTTCGTTTCTTTTCGTCAAGGTCATCAGTAAGCGCAGTGAAAAGCGGCAAAACACCAATGACATCAATGGCAACGAAGAGAGGAATAAATGCGAGGAGAAAGGTTTCCAACATAGAAATCATTCAGTATAAAATTCTCTTGTTAATTCAGCATCGGAAATATATTTGTTTGCCTGTTTAACAATTGCTCGTAATGTTCCTTTATCAAGTTCTGTGTGAATGGGAATAGTAAGTGTCTGCTTTTCATTGAGTGAATTTATTCTTCGTAGCTTTGCGTGGCTGCCTTTTTGAGAATGAATAGCAAAACCAAATTTTTTGAAAATGGAAAGAACTTCCATTCCTGAAAGCCGTCGTAATTTATACGGCATACTCCGGCTCTACCTCCATCGTGATAAGCAATGCCGGATTATGTACTAAACCAAGCTCCGCGAGGTTTTCATCTTCTAAATGCAAGCGAACTGCCTCACTGAGATTACTAACAACTTCATCCAGTGTTTTGCCTTGTGTAACGACATTAATTTCAACACATTCTGCAATATAATGTGTTTCTCCAAAAGAAATAATTGCTTTAATTGTATGTTGCAATTGTTGCATAGTATTGTTTAATGTTCACTTTTCTACGTCAATCTTATCAAGTATCCCTACGATAGCTGCATCTACGGGTGCAAACGGAATTGCAAGCGGAACTGTTGCCTCGCGCGATGTTATGTAAAAAATATTTTCACCAACACCCGCGCCCACGGTATCAACTGCAATGAGCGGCTCGCCGCTATTTTCCAATTTTGAATTCATCGGCTGAACAAATTGCAATTTTTTTCCGGAAAGACTTTCATCTTTTCTGGTCGCCCATATTGTCCCGATAACTTTTCCGAAAAACATCGTAGTTATATTTTACTCTTTTACATCAATTTTATCTACAATTGCCATAATCACTGCATCAACAGGTTTATTCTTTGTCAGCGCAGTCTGACGCGCAGAACTTCCGCTGCACACAAGTACAATATCACCAACACCTGCTTGCACTGTATCTACAGCAACAACAAAAGCATCTTTCAATTTGTAATCCACTCCGATATGTTTTACAATTTGAAACCGCAATCCAACAAGTTCTTCATCTTTCCTTGTTGCCCATACTGTACCAACGACTTTTCCGAGTATCATAACTTGATGTGATGTATTTTTAAAAATTATTTTTTAGTTGCTTTAAAAATTTCTTCTGCAGTTTTATATTTTCGCAAATAGCCCGCAGGAATAATATGCAGTTGTTTCACTTTTTTAAATTCGTCTGTGCGCGTTGTGAGTATCGGAAGTTTGCTTTCCAAACATAAGCCAACGATGAGCGCGTTAAATCTTCGGAGATGGTCGTACTCCGAAAAAAGCTCCCCGTATTTCATTGCATTTTTCGCATTCATTCCAAGCACTTTCATTGATGCGAGTGAATCTTCAATTGCCTGTTTCTCTTTTTGCGTTTCTGCAAGCGAAAATAATTCAATGGCATTAAACACTGTCGTGTAACAAAAAAAATTGTTGTGCGCTAATCGCAGCAATGATGATGCTTCATCATCGCAAGTGAGATAATCAAGAACAATATCCGTATGAATGACAACTTTGTGCATCGCACTATGCTCGCATTAATAATTTCGTGCGCTTCATAAAACTTTTATTTTCTGCAAGAGCGCCTTCTGCAAGAAGGAATTTTACGACCTGCGTGCGCGGTTCAATTTGCAGTGAAGCAATGCGTTCAATTTCATTTTCTTCAATTTTTCTAGCTTTCATTTCTTTTGAAAGAACGTTTCCCGTAACGCGAACAGTTATTTTTGTTCCCTTCCGTAATGCATTGGCAAGTTCTTTCGGTAAATGCAACATTCCATCTTCATCAACGACGGATTCAAATTCTAAACTATGTCGGGTTGTATCTATCATCGGATGAGAGAATAAAAACTTGTTCCATCCAATGAACATTGAGCTGAATGTACGCCGAACATTTCAGCAACAGTTTTTCCCAAATCTGCAAAAGTAGAACGCACGCCAACATTTACTCCGCGTTTTCCATTTTTTGAAAAACATAACACAGGAACATACTCGCGTGAATGGTCTGTGCTTGGCGTAACAGGGTCATTGCCATGGTCTGCAGTAAGAATGAGCCAATCGTCGCTATTCAATGTTGCAATTAAATCCGGTACAGAAGCATCAAATTCTTCAAGACATTTTGCAAATCCGACAACATCATTGCGATGCCCGTACAATTGGTCAAAATCCACTAAGTTGGTAAAAATCAAACCATCAGAAATTTTCTTACTTTCCGAAATGATTGTTTGAATTCCTTCTGCGTTTGATTTTGTATGTATTGCATTGGAAATTCCTTTGCTGGCAAATAAATCTTCTATTTTTCCAATGGCAATGGTAGGAAAATTATTTTCCTCCAAACAATCAAGTAAAGTCTTCTTTGGCGGCACAAGTGAAAAATCTTTGCGGTTTGTTGTGCGCGTGTAATTGCCGTTTGAACCAATGAAAGGACGAGCAATTACTCTTCCGACTGCGTGTTCATTTATACAAATTTTATCGCGTGTACGTTGACAAATTTCATATAATTGTTGCAACGGAATTGTTTCTTCGTGCGCCGCAATTTGAAAAACAGAATCCGCCGAAGTGTACACTATCGGAAATCCTGTTCGCTGATGTTCTTCTCCCAACTCCTGAATAATTGCAGTTCCCGATGCAGCTTTATTGCCAAGAAAACCTTTACAACCCGTAGCATCAAGAAATGAATCAAGCAACAATTTTGGAAATCCGCTCTTCGTGTAATACGGAAA
This sequence comes from uncultured Chitinophagales bacterium, assembly GCA_964358705.1. GTDB lineage: Bacteria > Bacteroidota > Ignavibacteria > UBA10030 > F1-140-MAGs086 > JBBTJF01. Next base: position 27,137 of record CAYHPL010000029.1, on the reverse strand, counting down.
ATCTTTTTCAGAAATTACTCCGCAAATTTCCCAATGCCCTGTTGTTGAATCTTTACCACCGGAAACTTCTGCCATCTTTCCATAATTTGCAAGTGGATTTTCAGACGGCGGAATATTCGTTATCGGAGCAATATTTCCAATGCCGAGTTTCTGCAAATGTGGAATAAAAAGGTTTTGCACAGCGTTCGCGCAGTTTCCAAGTGTATTGCTGCCTTCATCACCATAGCGATGCGCGTCAGGCAATTCGCCAATACCTACGCCATCAAGAATTGTGAGAAGAACTTTCATTGAATTTCAAAGAAGAAATTATGCGTACGCTTCTTTCTCGTTACACTTGCATACTTTGATATGCTTTTCAGAAAATCGCCAACCGCCATGCTGCGAGCGCTCTGTTGAAATGAAAAGTGTTGGTTGAGAAATTTCTCCGCACTTCGGGCATTTTCGTCCTGCTTGCGCGGCAAGTTTTGTTGCTTTATCTGCAAATGTTTGTTGTTTTGCCATTGTAGTTAATTAAGTTTGTTAATAAAAAAATCTAAAAAATCTTTATAGTATTGCCGCCGCTTTCCACTGCTTTATTCATCGCAGCGCGTACGTTGCTTATCATCGTCTGACTGTCTGCTAATTTTGTCGGCGCAGAAATACCAATACTGACTGTTACCGAAAACTGTTTCCCGTTATCATTTAAAACAGTGCTTGCAATTGCTGTGCGCATTTTTTCTCCCCACAATTGTATTTCATCCACATTTGTATCAATGAGAAGAGCGATAAAAAATTGCTCAAGTTGCCCAACACTATCAAATGTGCGAACACAACTTTGAATTTGTTGCGCAACAATACGGCGAACGGAATGTATGCCGCTCTCTCCAAATCTCTCCTGCAGAATTTTCTCGTCATCAATACCGATGAGAGCAAGCGCAGGATTTCCATTATAGTGATGCGCACGGTCCAGTTCGTTTTCCAGCGCAGTGTGAAAAAAATGTTCCGTTAATACACTGGTCGCGCTATCCACCGAAACACATTCGTTTATAAATTGCTTCAAAGAAGAAACATCAAACAGCGTACCAACAAATGATACGAGCGGTTGCAATACTGCTGCATCCGCATTCGTAAAACCAGAAGTACCTTCTTTTTCAAATGCAATTGCGCCGAAACATTTTTTGTGAGAAAGTATTGGTATGCAAAGAAACGAACCATCGCTTGTTAAGTTTTCTCCTGAAAAAAATCTGACAGCATTTTTTTCGTCAGCAATGTTATCAATCAATCTCTCATTTTGCGAGCGAATCACTTCTCCGACAATACTTTTTGCATAATCAATTACTTGACCGACTGCAATATTTTTCGCGCTTCTTTTTTGCGCAACAACTTTCCACTTCTCATTTTTTTCATCAAAAAGTACAACAGTACTATCATCTGCTTCAACCAACTGCGATGTAAATTTTATAAGTTGCTCTGCTATTTCTTTTCCGCCTGTCCCCTTTCGCGCCAATTGTTCTAACGATGAAATTGCGCCAAGTACTTTAGCATCGTTGAGTAAATCGTATTTTTCTGTGTAACTTTTTAACAGCACAGAAATCATTTTCGAGTATTGCGCAAGTACACGAAGAGTTTTTTCGCCATACGTTTCTTCCTTTTGACTATCAATTATCAGCACGGCTACAGGAGAATTTTGTTCGCTCGCTATGTTTGCTGTAGCAGGTAAAAAAACCGGTACGCCGACAAATGATTGCACCGTTTCATTCTGTGAATAATAACATAGCAAATCTTTTACTGCTTGCTTCGTTATCGGAGAAAGAATTTCAGCGCGTCCGTTTAAAGCAACTTTGCTCACCAAATCATTTCCGAATGAAAATCTTCTTTGCGTCATAAAACTCTGTGCGTCACTCACCTTCGATTCGAGAATGATTTGCTTCTTATCATTATTCACCCAAAAAAGCGCAACGGAAAATGCGCGTGTTGTTATTTTTAAAACTTCTAAAATGCGAAGCAATAAAAAAGAAAATTCCTCTTTCGGGTCAGTATTTTTATCGGGAAGTTCCTTTTCACCAATTAAAAAATCTGTGAAAAATTTTTCTGATAATTCGTCCGTAATTCCCTCTGATTTTTCTTTTGTAATTTCGTGAAACTGTTCAATTTTCAATTGCTCTGCGACCGATTTTTTCTCTTTTATAAAATTTGACTGATTTAGCTCGCGCGGCTTTGCAGAAGATTGCACCGGGTGAAAATCATCAAAACGAATTTTTTTTGAACCCGAAATTTCTTTGTTTTCAACAGAATTATCCGCTGAAGATTCGCGTAGAGATAAATCATCCACATTCGGAGGAAGAATGGTATTGCCAATTTCCTTCAATTTCACTGAAACAAACTTTGAAAAACGATTTTTGGAAGCCACAGAGGTACAACAGATTGCGCTTTATTTGTAAAAAAGCGGGGAAAAAATACTTATTTCTCGCGGGGAAAAAAAATTGATGAAAAATATTAGGAATATTGTTACCAATAGTAGAACAGACATTTCTGCCTGTCACTGTAAATTAATGGCGGGAGGTCGTTTATGAGGGGACGTGGAAAGTGGTGGGAAATATTTGTTACGATGAAGTATAAAATATAAATATGAATTTGCAAAGAGGTGATAGACTAAAAATCATCCTTTATTCTTTCTATAGATAGTATTCTTGTAATTAATAACCGCACATCATCATCAAAAAATTTCTGACCAAATGCATCATTTATTATATTCATAACTTCAATAATTTCACTCTCTTTATCGACAATAATATATCTTACATCATTAGGTTCGAATGGCAAAATTAATTGAAGTTGTAATTGACGATTTAAGATTTCAGTCTTACCTAACTCATCATATTTTAATAATTTTATTTTACATCTTTCAAAATCATCTGGTGACGGCATGTATCTCCATTCTCTTTCGTCATAAAATCGAATAATCTCTCCTTTATATGTTCCATCTTTAACTAACTTTCCTTCATAAGGTTTCATAAAACATAAAGAATAAGCAATTGCTTTAAAAACTTCATCTACTTCACTAATAACATTTTGGTTATTATTTTCTTTATTTATCTTTTCAATTGTTTTAAATGAGCTAAAAATATTCGAAGCTAACGATGCTGATGAATGAGTGTATAGAACTGGGCATATCGTTTTTTTCTTAGCCCATTCCTTTGAAAGTCCTACTGCATAATTCCCATATTGTCGAACATGATTCTTAATCTGAGATAATGGAATATCACAAAAACTTACCATAGGAATACTCATGCCAAGAGAATGAGTATCTTCAACATAAATAAAAGTTTCATAACTGTATCTTGGATAAAAACCATTATTAATAATACTAATTAAATTTTCTTTTGTACAGGTAAAATGGAACAACGAATTAGCACTTATATTGCTCATACATTATTTGTAAATATAAATTGTCAAAATATTTGCTTCACCGCTTCCACTCCAGCTTTCACAATTGCGGCAAACGAATCTGCTTTCAAACTTGCGCCGCCAACCAACGCTCCATCAATATCGGATTGCGATAATAATTCGAGCGCATTTTTTTCATTCACGCTTCCGCCGTATTGAAGGATGAGTTGCTCGGCAATTGCCCACGTGTACATTTGCGCAACAAGTTTTCGAATAAGTTTATGCACTTGATTCGCTTGTTCCGTTGTTGCAGTTTTTCCCGTTCCGATTGCCCACACCGGTTCGTATGCAATCACCACATCTTCCATATCCGTTGCAGAAAGTCCCGCGAGAACGCCTTTTACCTGTGCGGTAATCACTGCATCCGTAACACCGCTTTCCCGTTCCTCCAATGTTTCGCCAACACAAATAATCGGAACAAGTTGCGATGCGAGCGCTTTCTTCACTTTTAAATTTATGTATTCATTCGTCTCTTTGAAATATTGTCTCCGCTCCGAATGTCCGAGAATAACACTCGTACATCCAACAGATTTCAACATTCGCGCGGAAATTTCTCCGGTGAATGCGCCGTCATCTTTATCGCTCATATTTTGCGCGCCAAGTTTGAGCGGCGAATCTTTGAGCAATGTGTTTGCAATAACCAATGAAATGTACGGCGGACAAAGAAGCACGCCTACTTTTTCATTCGTTGTTACTTTATGTTTCAGTTCATCAATTAAGTTAGCGGACTCGTGAATGTCCTTGTTCATTTTCCAGTTGCCGGCAATTAGTTTGTTTCTCATAGAATTTAAGTAGTTAAGTAGTTGAGTAGATAAGTAGTTGAGTTTTTAAATAGTTAATGATTCAGACTTTTTTGAAGTCCATCAAGCATTGCAATTATTTCATTTACATCATTGTGCAGTTTTTGATATATACTCTCCTTTACGTAATCGTTTTCAAGAGCAATATCCAAACATCCAATACATTCAAAACCGGAACGAATTGAGTAATCCAAAAATCTTGCGAATTCTTTCTTTGAAGAATTGCCCGCGCCTTCTGCTATGTTGAGAACTATAGAATCAGCGGCTCTGCTAAATTGAGATGTTAAACCGAAAATTTCTTCTTTCGGAAATGTGCGAATCGTTTGTCGAACAAGTTTAGTAAACTTCAACGCTTTTTGATATACTTTCAAATCCTTAAACTTATTCATACTCAACTACTCAATTACTCATCTACTCAAATACTTTCTCAAAACTTCATTTACTACTTTCGGATTCGCCTTTCCTTTTGTTGCTTTCATTACTTCACCAACAAAAAACGCAAGCACTTTTTCATTTCCCGAAAGATATTTTGTTACTTGCTCTTTGTTCGATGGATTTTCGACAATCTCTTTTACAATTTTTTCAATCTCATTTGAATCGGAAACTTGTACGAGTCCTTTGCGTTCAACAATGGATTTAGGGTCTTCGTTTGTGTTCAGCATTTCTTCAAACACATCTTTCGCAAGTTTGCTGCTGATTGTACCGTTATCAATAAGCGAAACAAGTTTACCAATATTGCTTGAAGTAATAGGAAAGTCTTGTATCGAAATATTTTTCTCACTCACTACTCGCAACACATCCGTCATTATCCAATTACTAACGGATTTGAAATTTTCTTTTGTTTTGTTTGTAAGTCCAGTGAGGGCATTTTCATAATAATCGGCGTAACTTTTTTCCTGCGTAAGAACATCAGCATCGTATTTTGGTAAATTGTAATCGGAAATAAATCTATCGCGTCGTGTTGTTGGATGTTCGGGTAAATATTTTTTTATGTTGGAAATCCACTGTTCGTCAACAATCACCGGCACCAAATCAGGGTCCGGAAAATATCGGTAATCGTGGGCTTCTTCTTTGCTTCGCATCGAGTTGGAAATTTGTTTATCCGCATCCCATAGCAACGTTTCTTGAACAACACTTCCGCCGCTTTCCACAATCGCAATTTGCCGATTGATTTCATACTCGATTGCACGTTCAACATTGCGGAACGAATTCATATTTTTTATTTCGGCTTTCGTTCCCAATTTCGTTTCACCTTTTTTTCGAATGGAAACATTTGCATCGCAACGCAAACTTCCTTCTTCCATATTCCCATCGCAAATTTCTAGATACGTTACAATTTGTCGAACTTTTTGCAAATATCGGGAGGCATCTTTTGCAGAACGTAAATTCGGTTCACTCACAATTTCAATCAACGGAGTTCCGCAGCGATTTACATCAACAAGCGAATCAACATCCACATCGTGAATAAGTTTTCCCGCGTCTTCTTCCATGTGAATGCGCGTTAAACCGATGTTCTTTTTCACTCCATCATCGCTCTCAATTTCCACAAAACCAAATTCGCAAATCGGTTCTTCATATTGCGAAATCTGATATCCTTTCGGTAAATCGGGATAGAAATAATTTTTCCGCGCAAAGATAGAACGCTCTCGAATTTTGCAATCAGTTGCGATTCCCATTTTCAAAATAAACCCAACAAGGTTTTTGTTCAATACCGGCAATGTTCCCGGCATTCCCAAACACACAGGACAAACATTTGTGTTCGGCTCGTTGCCAAATTGTATTGTGCAAGAACAAAACGCTTTTGTGTTTGTGCGAAGTTGCGCGTGCACTTCTAATCCGATTACTGCTTCGTAGTTTTCTCTCATAAATTAACAGCACAAAAATAAGCGAAATCGGATTGAAGTAAAAATCGTCCGGAAGAAAACATTTTCAATCGTGATGTTCTGCTGGCTCCATCCCCTCTGCACCGGGCAATTTTCCGATAAGCAACTTCGGGTCGTGTATGAGCAGAGGAAGATGCTGTGGGCAAATCGAAAATTTTCTATTCTGGTAGTCGAGTGTAATCAAAGGAATCTGTTCCGCTGTGCGGTTGCAGGCGATACATTGTGGGCTTGTCTGAGAAGTAGAATTCATTGTAATAAAATTATAGTAACGATATTGTAGATTATATGTGCAACAAAAAATGCTGCTACGTGAAGTTTTCATTCATAAATTTGCGGCACAAAAATAAGCGAAATAAATTTGAAGAGAAAATAAAAAAGGCGATTTCGTTTTTTTGAAATCGCCTTTAGTTTTTTTAGAAAAATTTTAACACTTATTCTGTATTAGAAATTCTTCGGTGGTCTAATACATTGAATTTATTGGAACTTACACGGTTACCACATTTTGTCAATGGTTATCACTTAATATTTGCAGTAATTTTCTACTGCTATGCATTAGAAAAGCTATAAGATGCATAACAGTATTGAGTTTCCTAAGACTCTGGCAATATTTTTTACCATTCGTTTTTATATTCTAATGCATAATCTGGGTAATAAACAAAAAAAGGACGTAACCTGCATTACGTCCTGATACGAGATACTAGCATACCTTACAGAAAGACACAAAGAGGCTACGTCCATTGCTGGACGTAATCCTCTCGCTTGTTCTTGGGTTTGAAAATTACCAGTTTTCTAATTTGAACCTAGCGAAAAACTACGTTATAAATTTTTTTGTTTTTACGTTTTACATAAAAAATTGTTTAATAATTAATTGTTCAGTAATGCTATTATGCTTTTTTCTCTTTGCCTGAGCGGAAAATTATCACTGTAGTACCAAGAGCAAACAATAATATCATACCGAGATATAAAAGAAAATATGCTCCAGTTGATTCCATAAATTTACCTGCCTTTCAAGTCTGCGTTTGTATGAAGTAATATGCCAATAAGAATTAAGGCTAATCCGATGATACCACCAAATAAAGACTGAAGTCTTGAAACACTCGAAACAAACATTGATGCGCCCGAGCCAATAATAGTCGCTTCTCCAAATCGGAAAATTACTTTCGAGATTTCTTCTGTAGTGCTTACTCTTATTTTCACGAGCAAAACATACAAAAAATTTATTATCTGGAAAAAACTACTTCCCCAGCCACTTCTTCCTCCACTCTTCAATCTGCGTCAAGTGATTTACGTCGTGTCCTGCAAGGAGGCGTATCATAAATTCCACTGTTTCTTTTCCGCGTTGTTGATGAATGCCAAATCGCTTCAATTCATTTTTTTTCAGGGAAGAAAAAATTGATACGTGAAATTTCCTCATCGCAGTTAATGCGTCTAATGCAATGCGTACATCACGAGAATTGTAACGGTGATTTTTCACCCAATCATCTTGTTCAATCGGCTGCAACGGTGAACCGCTCTCAGAAAGTGCAAATCGAATTCTGAATCCCATTATCATTTCCGTATCGCCAAGATGCGAAACAATTTCTGTGATAGACCATTTATTTTTTCCGGGACGTTTTGTAAGTTGCTCTTTCGATAAACCTTTCAAAAGTTTCTTCAATTTGTTCGGCGTTTCAGAAAGAACTTGAATCACATCTTTTCCAATCACATTGGTAAGAATGCGTTTCGTGTATTCGTTCGTAACAAAATCAACTGATTTTAATGGTTTGATTTTTGACATATTATACTTTCACAAATTGTTGAAGTTTAGAACGGTAGGGAAATTTTTCAAAAATATTTATTGGAATTTGAAGTTGAACATTTGGTATCGGCGGCTCTTTCCCATGCTTAATCATTAATTCAAACGCCGCTTCTTTTACATCTTGAAGTTGAAGCAAGGCTTCTTGTGGAGTTTTTCCATAAGCACATAATCCTTCGATTGATTCGATTTCTGCACAATACACTCCATCAGAATATTGGACGATGCGGATAGAATAATTGTATTTCAGATACTCTTTTAGTTTTTTCATAATTATTTCTCTAATTCATTTTTAAGTTCCTGTAGCGCTCGAATTGCCTTCATTGTTTGATATTCGGGAAGAACATCATTTTTCCCGTGAGTAACTAACACAATAAACATTGCAAGTGTCGGATGTTTGAAAACATAATGACTTCCTCCACGTTTTTGCTGTCTTACTTCAAAGCCAATATTTAACAATTCTTTTTCCATTTCACGAAAACGAATATTTTTTCTGCGAGAAAGGAAATGTTCAATGAGTTGTTCAATACTCATCACTTACAATATTTTAAATTAAACAAATCACCAATTAAAATTTCTTTACGCTGCAATTGCTCTCGTAACTTTTGCCGCCGCATCTTCCAATGTTGTTGCAGAAATTAAATTCATTCCGGAATTTGCAAGAATTTCTCTTGCCTGCTCTGCATTCGTACCTTCCAAACGCACAACAACAGGAACATTTACGTGTACTTTTTGTGCGGCTTCTATCACGCCATTTGCAACTCTGTCGCATCGGACAATTCCACCGAAAATATTTATAAGTACTGCTTTCACATTCGGGTCTGCAAGAATAATACGAAAACCGTTGGAAACTGTTTCCGCATTTGCTCCACCGCCAACATCAAGAAAGTTCGCAGGTTCACCACCAGCAAGTTTGATAATATCCATCGTAGCCATTGCAAGACCAGCTCCATTTACCATACAACCAACATTGCCATCAAGTTTGATATAATTGAGATTGGATTTTGATGCTTCCACTTCAAGCGGCTCTTCCTCTTCCAAATCGCGCATTGCAAGAATTTCCGGATGACGGAATAATGCATTGTCATCAAAATTCATTTTCGCATCGAGCGCAAGTGTCTTTCCATCAGTCGTTATAACAAACGGATTTATTTCTGCCAACGATGCATCTGTTTCTTCGTACGCTTTATACAATGCAAGTAAAAATTGAACGCCATTTTTAAACGCATCACCCGTTAATCCTAAACCAAAGGCAAGTTTTCGCGCCTGAAAATCACGAAAACCTACGGAAGGATTGACGTATTCTTTCAGAATTTTTTCCGGAGTTTCGGCGGCTACTTTTTCAATTTCCACTCCGCCTTCAGTAGAAACCATTACCACATTTTGCGAGCGCGCTCTATCAAGCGTAATACCGATGTACATTTCTTTTGCTATCGAAATTCCTTCTTCAATCAATAATCGCTTTACAATGCGTCCTTCGGGACCAGTCTGATGCGTTATCAGATTCATTCCATAAATTTTTGCAGAACATTGATATACTTCATCAAGTGTTTTGGCAATTTTCACTCCGCCGCCTTTACCGCGTCCGCCGGCGTGTATTTGTGCTTTCACCACCCAAGTGCGACTATCTGCTTCTTCTATGCTTCCTGCGCACAAATCAATACACACTTTCACCGCTTGCTCTGGTGAAAATGCTACTTTGCCTTTTGGCATTGGAACATTGTATTTTCGTAAAATTTCTTTCCCTTGGTATTCGTGTATTTTCATAAGTAGGTTTTATAATAAAAAATATTGTATGCTTTAATTTGAAATTTTTGCAAGTATCGAACTATGCAACATCTTAAAAAATATTTGTAACTCTTCCAATGTGAGCGGCTTAATCATTCTTGGTAATCTCGAAAGTTGAACAACACGCATCAATGCTTGACAAAACCAGTATTCATCGAGTCCGACGTGTTTTTGTTTTGCATGTTCCCAAAGTTCTTCAAATGTGAAATGTTCTGTTAGTAGAAAATATAAGTCAACAAAATCTTTTGCATCGGCTCTATCAAAAACGGTAGATATTTTATTACAGCCAATGTCAAGCAAACTTTCAATCCGAATTCCATAATCGGAATTCAGAACTCTCTCTTTGAGATGAAACGGTGTATCATAAGCAAAATCCATTTTGATTATTTCTCCATCATTCAGCGTAATATGTAATTCAATGAATGTTTCGAGACTTCGAATGAAGTTAAGATTTTTACTCATCGGCGAAAGAACTTCAACAATTTGCTTCCGCAACAACTCAACATTCTGTTTTTCATTCGTAAAAAAATCTAAATCTTCCGAGAAACGATGTTGAAGATAAAAAGTAGAAAGCGCAGTTCCACCGGTTAAATAAAAATGCTGCGAAAGTTTGCTTGACCCAAACACTCGCAATAACGTTTGTTGATTTTGTGTAAGAACTTCAGCCACATTCACTATCCAACATCACTATATTCACCATATTTTTCAATGATGAATGGAAGTGAAAATACATATTCCCAGTATTCTCGAATACGCTTCGGAATTGTAATCTTCGGAAGATATTCTTGAATCTTTGCAAAACCGATATTACGAACATCATGCGTGCTTCCGCGCATCAATACACGAGCAATGTACCAACACTTAAATTCTTCTGTGTCGTAATCTGCTTCTTTCCAATCGTAATCCCAAATGAGATTTTTGTTGACTGTCATGGCTTAAATCTTATTTCACTTTCTCCGCAATGGATTTTCCCTGCATAAACAACAGAAGATAATCTCTTCCTCCTGCTTTGGAGTCTGTTCCACTCATATTAAATCCGCCAAACGGATGCACGCCAACTAATGCGCCGGTGCATTTGCGATTCAAATATAAATTGCCAACATGAAATTGTTGTTCTGCTTTCTGCAAACGCTTTTTATTTTTTGTATAAACCGCGCCGGTTAAACCAAATTCCGTATTGTTTGCAATCTCAAGCGCATCATCAAAATTTTTCGCTTTGATGACAGCAAGTACTGGTGCAAAAATTTCTTCTTGCGAAATCGTTGCTTTCGGTTGAACGTCTTTGATAATTGTCGGTTGCAAAAAATATCCATCATCATTTGTTTTCGTTCCACCGGTAAGAAGTTTTCCTCCTTCTTCAATTCCTTTTTGAATGTACCACAGTGTTTTCTCTTGCGATTTTTTGTTAATCACCGGTCCCATAAAATTTTTCATTTCCCATGGATTGCCAACAGAAATTGATTCCGCGCGCTTCTTCAACAAATCCACAAACTTGTCGTACACTTTTTCGTGCACGATAACGCGCGAACACGCAGAACATTTTTGTCCCTGAAAACCAAACGCGGCAACAGTAACTCCGGCAGCGGCTTCATCCAAATCAACTCCTTCATCAATCACGATGGAATCTTTGCCGCCCATTTCTGCAACAACGCGCTTCAACCAAATTTGTCCCGAACGAACTTTCGCGGCTTCTTCGTTAATGTGAATTCCAACTTCTTTTGAACCGGTGAATGAAACAAATCGCGTTTTCGGATGTTGCACAAGCGTATCGCCAACTGCTGCGCCGGGACCACTTACAAAATTTATAACTCCGGCTGGTAATTTTATTTCTTCCATTACTTCCATAAACGCATACGCAATGCGAGGTGAATCGGAAGAAGGTTTGAGCACAACGGTATTTCCTGTAACGAGAGCAGCGCATGTCATTCCTGAGAGAATCGCAAGCGGAAAATTCCACGGAGGAATAACAACGCCGACGCCAAGCGGAATGTATTCAAGTCGTCCGCGCTCTCCTTTGTTTTTTACAACGGGAACAGGTTTTGCATACCGCAGCATTTCTCTTCCATAAAATTCAAGGAAGTCAATCGCTTCAGCAGTATCGCCATCTGCTTCGGGCCACGTTTTGCCAACTTCAAACATCATTATTGCGTTGAGTTCAAAACGCTTTTTGCGCATTACTCTTGCCGCTTTAAAAAGATACTCCGCGCGTTTTGTTGCTGGAACAAATTTCCATTCTGCAAATTTTTTCAACGCCGCATCCATTGCTTTGTTCGCAAGTTGTTCGTCTCCTTTTTGAAACACACCAACAACTTCCGTTGCTTTCGATGGATTGTACGAATTGAATTTTTCTTTTGTAAATATTTTTTCGCCGCCGATGATTATAGGATATTCTTTTCCTAACGTCGCTTGAATTTTTCCAATAGCGGCTTCTTGTTTTTTGCGATTACTCGGATTCGAGAAATCGGTAAATGGTTCGTTTTTAAATGGGGTGATGGGCATATATAAAAATTGTTTTTGTTCTTTTTTGAGTCTATTATGAAACTGATTGAAATTCTTTTTGTATTTGTCTTACGTACTGTTTTATAGTTTCCGTTTTCAACGTACTCAATTCTGATTTATCATAGATATTCAATAAGAAGATTATTTCATGTGAAGAAATCACATACGTAATTATTCTCATTCCACCGCTTTTTTCTTTCCCGATTGAAAATCTTTCACTTCTTGAAAAGCAGTTTTCAAATTGTTGTACATTCTCTTATGTTCATCAAATGCAGAATTTTTTTGCAGAATCACTTTCCACTCATCAAATGGAACAAGAACTGCAGTTTTCTTTCCCGATGTATTTGTAACAACTTGAACGCTCATAATTTCCTCTTTAATTATACTTCAATATTTTCGATTAACTCTTTTATTTCTTTTTTGAGTTATCGTTTCTACTTCTGATTTATCGTATATCGAAAATAAATATACTTTCGTTACTCTGTTGGTTTCTTGTTCTACAATTCCGATTATTTCTGTATCAAGAAATGTAATGATTCGCAACCCTCCACTTTTTCCTTTCCCTTTACTTTGTACTGCTAATCGAATCTTGAAAGCGTTAGAACCAAGTGAAGTTCCAAAAGTGGGATTGAGCATTAACTTTTCTTTTAGTTCCAGTAACTCATTTTTGAGAGAAGCAAATTTTGTGAAAAATCGTTTCGCTTCTCGTTTGAAATGTTTAGTAACTTCAACGTTAACATTCATTCAAAAAATCTTCAAGCGATTGTAATTGTTTTCCCTCTTTTTTTGCTTTTTTTATTTCAGAAATTCCTCCGCGAATTCCTTCCATTACTTTGAGTTTGTTCTGAATTTTTTGAAACTTCGTTTGAAAGTTTTCCCATACTTCGTAAGGAATGAGAACTGCTGTTTTCTTTCCCGAAGTATTTGTTACAACTTGAACATTCATACGTATGATAATAATATTTTATAAAAAATTTACGCTGTATGTAGTGAACTTAGTGCCTTAACGGTTTTTCTTTCTTTACCATTAAGGCACTAAGAACACAAAGTTTCATTAAGTTTTTACTTCTTCTCTCCCGATTTTATATCCGCTTTCTTTCCTTCAATTTCATCGGCAAGCGGATGCGCATCATATACATTGCGCAAACATTCCAACATTCCTGCAGAATGAACAGCAACGGAGCGATTGGCAACATCATCGTACACAAACCGTCCAACAAGACTTTCAATATTGCCATCAAAAATTAATCCGACAAGTTCGCCTTTTTTATTCACAACGGGAGAACCTGAATTTCCTCCAATAATATCGCACGTCGAAACAAAATCCAGTGCAGTTGTTTGACTAATTTTATCTTTGCGCTCTTCATATCGTTTAGGTAATTCAAAATCGCCTTTATTATCAAACTCTGATGAGCGCGAGTATAATCCTGCAATTGTTGTGCGATATGGCGCTTTTGTACCATTCATTGAGTAACCTTTTACTGTTCCATAAGAAAGGCGCAATGTAAATGTCGCATCAGGATTTTTTTCTTTTCCGTACACCGCAAAACGCGCTTGTCCGATTTTTTCGCCTGCCGCAGTGGTAATTCCTTCAATATTTTCTTCCTGCCATTTTCTCATTTCGCGTGCCATTGGGTCGTATTTTCTCATAAACATTATCATCGGGTCATCGGATGCTGCAACTGCTTCTTCACCACCTTCAACAAGTTTTTTTCTGAACTCAACATCGCCAAGTTTTGTAGAAACAAGCATTTTAGCAACTTCTGCAGGAGATTTTCCGTTCAATACTATTTTTACGTATTCATCATCTTTTCCAAGTCCGCTGACTACTTCTTCCAAACGTGCAGCAATAACAAATTCTTCTAAATCAGGATAAATCGGGGCTTTGGAAAACATTTGAAATTGTAACGATTGCAATTGTGAATCATGGAAACCATCAAGTCGCTTGCCATCTTCTTTTTTAATTTCTGCAACGTAACGAACAATCTGCAAACCTAAACTACCATATCGTGAACCAGCAAGCGACCGATAAAAAAGTTCTCTGTAACGTGTTGCAAGTTTTTTCTGTGCTTCTGCAATATCATCCCACGCCTTGCCATAATTCTTTTTCCATTCAGGATTTTTATCCACCATCGCGCGAAATTCATCTTCTTCCATTTGTTTCTTTGCGACAACATTTTTATCCATCAAACCCTGATATTCGCCTTTTGATGCCTTCAAACTATTTTCAAGCGAAAAAATCTGATTCTTTGCTCTTCTGTCATTTTCATCGCTGAGTTTTGCAAATCGTTTTAATGCATCAATGCGGTACTGCAATGTTTTGAGTCGCAACGGATATGCGTAATCACGATTAAACATCATTTGCGCCATTGTGTGTAAACGATTCGTGGAACCCGGATGACCTGAAACAAATACAAGTTCATCTTCTCCAGCGCCATTTTTATTCCATGACAAATAATTGTCGCAGTGAATCGGCTTATCATTTTCATAGACTCGAAAATATGCCATATCCAAATCATAACGCGGATAAGTAAAATTATCTGCGTCACCGCCGTAAAAGGCAATTTGCTGTTCCGGTGCCATTACCAAGCGAATATCAGTGTATTTTTTGTAGCGATACAGCCAATATTCTCCACCCTGATATAATGTTACAACATCGGAACGCATTCCAGTTTTTTCCGTGCTTTCTTTTTCAATGCCGGCAATTTTTGATTTTCGTGCATCAAGCGCATCTTTATCAGACATTCCTGATTTTACGACACTCATTACTTTCTCTGTTACATTTTCCATTGAAGTTAAAACGTTAAGTTCCAAATCCGGGCATTTAATTTCATCTGTAAGTGAAACAGCGTAAAATCCATTTTTAACATAATCATTTTCTGCAGAAGAAACTTTTGAAAGTTGCCCAAGTGCAACGTGATGATTTGTTAACACAAGTCCATTCGGAGAAATGAATGAACCGGAACCGCCGTCGTTAAATCGTACACTGGAAAGCCGAATGTGGTCAAGCCATTCTTTTGTTGGCTCGAATCCATACTTATCCTTTAATTGTTTCAAAGGCGGATTATCAAATGTCCACATTCCTTCATCTGCTTTGGAAAGTGGCGCAAAAAAAATACTTCCTGCAAACACTCCGATAGTAATGCGTTGCAAAAATTTTTTCAAAAATAAATACATTGTAATTCTTTCGTTAATTGTGAGTAAATATTGAGAATATATGTGCGTCTGAACTTTTCGGGCGCACTTTGACAAGGAGATTAGACTGTAAAAATTGGTTTATGGTTACGATTTCCCGCTAATTTTTTCGGGATAAAGATACTTAAAAAAGTGGAAAATATTCTTTAAGATTTATGACGTTTATTTGCTAAAAAATGACTTTTAATACTCAATTATTTCAAAAACTTCCGCTCCACATCCATAATTTTTTCCACCCGTTTTTTATGCCGTCCGCCACCATGCCATGTTTCAAGAAAATTCTTCACTACATTTTTCATAACTCCAACTCCAATTATCTGGCTTCCCAATGTGATAACGTTTGCATCGTTATGTTCGCGCGCATTCCGTGCAGAATATTCATCATTGCAACATGCTGCGCGAACACCCGGTACTTTATTCGCCGTCATACACGAACCAATTCCCGCGCCATCAATAACAATGCCATACGTTGCTTCATTCAACGATACCATTCGCGCGACGGCATACGCAAATTCAGGATAATCACACGCTTCTTCGTTGTTTGTGCCGACATCAACAACTTTGCAACCCAATTCCTTTAAATATGGCTTTAATATTTCCTTGTACTTAAATCCGCCGTGGTCGCTTCCTATTGCGATGGAAATTTCTGAAAATGTCGGTTTTGACAATACGGTTTGCTCTTTTGGTTGTAACATTGGTGTAGTTTTATTTTCTTTTTGCGCTGTAAAACTAATTCCTAATTTTCTCGCAGTCTCTTGAGCCGCCATTGTAATTAAAGCGTTTTTCTGAATTTCAATTGAAGATTTTTTTAGCTTCGCAGCATCTGTTACTGTTTGCTCTGTTATGAGTTGTTTAGGCATTTTTTTTCCAAATTTTCTCTTTGTTCTATCAATTGTAAATGGACTTTGTGCGAAAAACAAAATCCACATTACTTTTTATATTCGTTATCACCAAGTTGCAACACTTCTACTCTTACCGTTGCAGTTCCATTCTCGACAATACCAAGTTGTTTTGCAGCAGCGTAGGAAACATCAATCAATCTGCCATTAACATACGGACCTCTGTCATTAATGCGCAAAATTATTGTGCGACCGTTATCTAAATTTTTCACGCGTACTTTTGTTCCCAGCGGAAGTGTGCGGTGTGCGGCTGTAAATTTATACATATCG
Organism: uncultured Chitinophagales bacterium; assembly: GCA_964358705.1. GTDB lineage: Bacteria > Bacteroidota > Ignavibacteria > UBA10030 > F1-140-MAGs086 > JBBTJF01. Next base: position 10,582 of record CAYHPL010000029.1, on the reverse strand, counting down.
AACGTTTCGCCGTTGGCAGTCGTATTGCCGTGAAATGCATCTGCATAATACGAAGCAATTCCCTGTTCAACCATTTTATACGAACCATCGCTTTGCTGTGCAGATTCATTTTTATTTTTTGTATGCTCATTGCGCTTCCTGTCATTATCTTCCGATTGCTTTCTGTTCGTTTCAGATTTGCTTTTTTTAGGAGGCGTTTTTATTGCAGTAAATCGCGGCACAGTGGAACAAGCGTGGAACAATATCGCAGTAGTAACTACAATACAAATTTTTCCAATGTACCTCAGCAAAATTTCCATTCATTTACAGTAATCCGTTAATTCCTTCACGCCGCAAATACTCCACTACTTCTTTCACATCCTGCGATTCATTTTTTTTACAAATAAGCAACGCATCTTTTGTATCAATCACAATCACATCTTCAATGCCAACAAGCGCAATAAATTTATCAGACACATCAACGAAAGAATTTTTTACTTTGCGCAAAAAAACATTCCCTTTCACTGTATTGCCATCGCTGTCTGTTTTGGAAAGCCGCGTTACCTCATCCCAACTGCCCACATCACTCCAGCCGAAATTTCCGCGCAGAACAAATACATCGCTTGCTTTTTCCATTACGCCGTAATCAATAGAAACCCCACGCATCATTTTGTACACATTTTCCAGCACGACAGGAAAATTTTTATCGCCAATCAGCGGTTCTAATTTATTTAAATCAGAATAAATTTCCGGAAGATGTTGTTTAAACTCCCGCAGTATTGCATCAACACGCCAAACGAACATTCCGCTTTTCCATAAAAAATCGCCGCTTGATAAAAATGTTTTTGCCGTTTCAAGATTCGGTTTTTCTGCAAATGTTTTTACGCGATACACACCACGCTCAAAATACGGATTGCGCTCATCATTATTTTCATGATATTGAATATAGCCGAAACCTGTTTCAGGATGTGTCGGGTGAATGCCAATCGTAATGAGTTTTCCTGATTCGTATGCAACTTCAGATGCAACTTTGATGACACGCAGAAATTCTTCTTCATCTTTTATCAAATGGTCTGCGGGAAGAATTACCATTACTGCACTTGGGTCAAACTGATGCAACATAATTGCTGCAAGTCCGATGCACGGCGCTGTATTTTTTCCGAATGGTTCCGCAATAATATTCTCTTTCGGTACATTCGGCAGTTGTTCTTCAATAAGCGGCTTCTGAATTTTGTTCGTGATGACAAGAACATTTTTTGGCGGAATAATATGCTCTATGCGTGAAAGCGTGCCTTGAAGCATCGTCTGTTCGCCAAATATTTTCAGCAACTGCTTTGGAGATTTTTCGCGACTGCGTGGCCAAAAACGCGACCCGACACCACCAGCCATTATTACACAATAAACATTCACAGTATTTTATATTTTAAATTTTAGATTTCCTAAGTTCTCTATTCTTCTTACTTCTTAACTCACATACACTCTCGGCACTCTCGCAGCAATATTTGTCAGCACTTCATACACATTCGTTCCGACTTTTTCCGCGATTTCTACTACCGGAATTTCTTCATCGCCATCTTTTCCGAGTAATGTTACATCATCGCCAACGTGAATTTCATCGCCATCTGTAACATCCACCATCAACTGGTCCATACAAATAATGCCAACAACAGGAAATCTTTTTCCATTGATAAGCACTTCCGCTTTATTGGAAAGTTGCCGGAAATATCCATCGCCATAACCAATCGGAAGCGTAGCGATGCGTGAAATTCTTTTGGTAAAAAAAACTCTTTCGTAACTGATGCTTGTATTCGCAGGCACTTCTTTCAAATACACTATCTTCGATTTGAGTGCAAGAACCGGCGATATTTCAATGGTTCTTTTTGCGCTTGCAGAAGGATACACGCCATACATCATTATTCCGGGACGCACAAGATTGCAATACGAATTTCTGTATTCAAGCACTGCGCCGCTGTTGGCAATATGTTTCAGCGGAATGGTAATATTGTACTGCTCAATTTTTTCAATTGCAGTAAAAAATCTTTGCAGTTGAAATTCTGTAAACTGCTTATCTTCGCCGCTGGATGTTGCAAGATGGCTGAAAATTCCAACGATTTCAATATGCGGAAGCACACTCACTGCGAGCGCAAAATCAACAGCATTTTCTGCGTGAATGCCGAGACGCTCCATTCCCGTATCAATTTTCAAATGCACACGCGCTTTGCGTCCGTTTGTCCGTGCAACTTCATTGTTGATGTGTTTTGCAAGTTCAAGTGATGAAACAGTAATTTCAAAATCGAACGCGAGGAATTTTTGCACCTGATTGCCAAGAACGCCGCCCAGCACAACAATAGGCGAAGTAATACCTGCGGAACGCAATGCAATTCCTTCTTCCACAAATCCAACGCCGAGATATTCAACGCCATTCTGCACCATTTGCTGCGCTATTTCCACGAGTCCGTGACCGTACGCATTCGCTTTCACAACACCCATCATCAGCACATTTGTACCAATGGCATTGCGAATTTTACGAATATTATTTTTTAGCGATGGAAGATGTATTTCTGCTCGAGTCGGGCGCATTTATCTACAAAAATTTCGGCGAAAATATACGAGAAAGGAGGAGGATAGAAAAAGAAGATAGTTCTTTGTGAGTTAAATGAAACGGCATATTGCTTGATTCGGGTTTATAGTTGAGAAATTTTTCTCGTAAACTATTGCGAATAATTTCTTCGATGTATTTAATATTGGATTTATTAATTGACACTTCTAATTTTTAAAAGTAGTGTTGCAATAAGGGTGAGCGAGTTGTCCATTATCTATTTCTGCAGTTCCTCCATCGGATTTTCTAATTTTGTGATCAATTGTTATTGAATTCTTATGGATATATCCTTTACAGATTTTGCATTTTGGTACACCTGGTAAGGCTTCTTTTATATAAACTGCTGATTTGTCTTCTCTACTAAATTCATTTGAAGAATTTTCTTTTTGTTCTGTCTGAATCTTTAGATAATTATATTTCTCTTGGCTTAGTAATTGAGAGATAACCTCATCTTTCAATTTGCCTTCCTTTAATAAATCAATTATTGAAAAGTAAAAACCACAAACATGTTCAACGCTTTTCACAGAATACTTAAATTTTTTGCCCATTTGCTGAATCAAATAATCATACGATAAAAGCAATTCTTCAAATTTTTCACGTACCGATAAAAATTTTGCAATTAATTGTTCATTAGATAATCGCATTATAAAAAGAAGGGTTCCAAAAAAGGAAGTTGTTTTATGTCTTCCTTCTTTAGTGTACAAATACACAATGGGATGTAATCCTAAAGATGTTGGGTGAATGCTGTTTATTCGATATGCTATATCCTTACATTTCTGTAGCATTTCAAGAGTTGTATCACCAGAATCGTCATTTGTAAGTTTGCTAAAATCGGGTTTGAGATTATTTACAATATTGATAAACTCTAAAGTGAGCGGTAAACTCTGAGCTGAATATTTTTTACCACCAATAGGAATGTCCAACGTTTTGACAGGAGTCTCAAGTTCTGGAGAAAAAAGCAATTCGTTAATTTCTTTTGAAAGGTTTTGAATAGTCGTTTGCTTTTCACTTGAAAATCCAGACCAATATTTATGCCCTTTTCCACTCCTATTTATTGCCCGAGCTGCAATACAGTTGGGCTTCTTTCTTGATTCGATAAGTTTTAATTCTGTAGGATTAATCGGAGCTGCTTGTTTATTGATTTTCAAAAATGATGCTTCAGCATTTTTTGCATCACCGCCCACCCATTGAAGTTGTATAGCGAGCGTACTCAAATTTTTGGCTCTATCTACTAGTTTTGAATTCAATTTTTCTGGATTTGTAAGAGCCAATTTATAATCAGAGTATTTTCCAATTTCTTTATTTATCAATTTTCTTGCTCTTTCTGCAATCTTCTTTTGGTCAGCGGAAATTTCACTTTCATAGAAATCTTGTGACTTTCGATTATCACCATAATCATCATAAACCCATGAAGCCAAGGCACTTATTCTATGTGAACCATCTATGACAAAAATGAATCTACTCTTTGAGCCCTGCCAAAGAATTAATGCTGGAATTAAATCTCCGTCAAGAAAGCTCTTTATAAATTCACATACTTTTTGTGGTTCCCATTCACTTGTCTCTCTTTGAAAATCTGGTTTTCTCAATAAGGGAAAGAAAAACGAATTTTGTTCTAAATCCCGAATAGATACTGTTTCAGTTTTTTTACTAGAATCTTGTTTTTGGCTCTCTTCAACTTCAAAATCTTCTCGAAGTATTAGAGCATCTAAATTCAATTTAGGCATTTTACTTTCCTTTCAAATGAAAAATTATTTCTGAATACGCGCCTTTATCTTTTTCAGTTCTATTTAAAACGGGGCGTTTAAATTGATTGACGATTTTCATTCCGGCGTTTTCTGCAATTGTCGGATACAAATTGTATTTATCGTTTGCAACTAAAAAAACACTGTAATCATCAATCAAAAACTTTTTGCAGTTGTTTAAAACCTCTGCAATTCCTTTCGCGTATAAATTTCTTGCTTCTCTTCCGTTTCCTTTTTCCATTGCACCGATTTCCAATTCATCTTTTCTTTCAAAGCCAAACAAATCATAAGCGTACGCGTGTTGCTCGTGGTAATCAATCAAACCAACGTATGGTGGACTTGAAAATATTCCATTGATTTTTTTCTTCTTCGCAAGTTTGAACAATTCTATATTTTTCTTTTCTAACTCTTTGAAAATATCGAGCGTTCTCGAATCGCCAGTCAAACAATATTGAAACGTATTTGTGCGAAGCGAATTGAATTTTGATAAACGTTGAATTGTATCTTTGCTATAACGCTCCAACCAACTTAAAATCGAAAATAGTGGTTTGCAAACTTTTCCGTGTTTTGCACAATAATACGTTGATGCAATTGGTTCTTTAAGCGTTGCTAAATCTGCGTGTGTTGTTGCCCGACAAGAACGAATCGTGCGGCTTAAAATGATTGATACAATTTTCTTTGTGTTTTGGTTTTGAATTTTCTTGACAAGATTGAACACGAATTCTATTTCATTTCGTACGTGTTGCAAATACCATTTATCAAGAAAACCGTCAGCATCTTTTTGTAAAAGTTCTATGTCAAATTCCTTTACTAACTTTTTGAAAACGGGAAAAAACTCTTTTGCTTTTTCTTCGCCGTATTTTTCTTCATCAATTTCTTTTAAATGAACTTTGCGTTTAAATTCCGGGCTTGGAAAATATTTTGTGTTAAATTCTCCCAGCTTTTCTAAAAGAGTTTGTTCAAATGCGACCGTTTTTGAATCAACGAGAAAATGATTCAATGCTTTTGTTATTGCCGCAATTTCATTATGAATATCTTTCAAATCGTACGATGTAATTTTTGCATTGCTAATCAATGCATTGAAAGCAGAAACATCAATACCGATTGCGTGCATTCCCAATTCATTCGCTTGTACTAATGTTGTTCCGCTTCCGGCAAATGGGTCAAGTATAATATCGCCTTTGTGAAAATAAATTTCTTTTTTAAATTCATCCGTGTGTGAATCCAAAAAATATTCTACCAGTTGCGGAATAAATTTCCCTTTATACGGATGAAGGCGATGAACATGTTTCGTAGTATCGGATTCTTTATATTGCTCAAACGATAAATGCCAATTCAAATCGTTGCCGAGTTTACTTTTCCAATCGGTTTCTCTCTGCCCATGATACGCTTCATAATATTGCTGCAATTCTTCTTTTACAAGGAATGTACTGCCGTTGCTTCCTATTTTTTTCACTTTTCCATATTGAATTAAATAAGAAATATTCGATTCAGTAACTTCTTTTTTCAAAAAATCACTTGCCCACTGGCTTGCTTCACGAATGGAAAAGATTCCATCGCTCATTCTATTTACTTCTGTTTTTTTCATTTTCTCGGCGGTAAATATAAATATCTCTGCACTCAATTTAAAGTGATTTGGAGGAAACTTTTCCTGAAAAACATCTCATCTCCAACAGAGCAAATTAGTATATTTTCCCGTCAAAAATATGATACTCTTCCGCACTATACTTCGCGCACATCTCGGTCCGTTCCTGTTCTCGTTCGGGACGCTGATGTTTATTTTTTTATTGCAATTCATTATGCGCTTTATCAGTTCGCTTGCAGGAAAAGGATTGAGCGGCTGGGTTATTATCGAATTGATTTCTCTCAATCTTGCTTGGATGGTAGTGCTTGCCGTGCCAATGTCTGTATTGGTTGCAACGCTAATGGCGTACGGCAATCTCTCTTCTTCTAATGAAATTAATGCAATGAAAGCATCGGGAATGAGCGCGTACAGAATGATTGCTCCGTCTTTTGCTCTCTCCGTTATCGCCGCATTGCTGCTTATTTATTTCAACAACGAAATTCTTCCCGAAGCAAATCACCGTGCAAAATCACTGATTATAGATATACGCCATAAAAAACCTACATTCACATTGCAGGCAGGAATGTTTTCCAATGATATTGCGGGATACAGTATTTTAGTGCAAAAGACTTTTGAAAATTCCAACGAGTTACGCGGCGTGAAAATCTACGATTACAATCATCCCGAGTCGGAGGTACTTGTTACTGCAAAAAAAGGCATTGTCTCCTTCACAAAAGATTTTCGCAATTTAGTAATGGATTTGAACAGCGGCGAAATTCACGAACTCGATAAAAAGGATTATACGCAATACCGCATCATACAATTTACAAAGCACAGAATCGTAATGCCAGTAGAAGGATTCGCATTCGAGCGTTCCGGCGAAGGAACTTTTGAACGCGGCGACAGAGAATTGAGCGCAAAGGAAATGCAATCGCGTGTTGATTCGCTGAAAAAACTTATTGAACAACTTCGCGCTTCTATTGCAGAAAAAATGCAGACACATTTTTCGGAACTTTTCAACGGAACACAGCAACTGCGACAACTGCCGCAAACTTTCCGCAATAATTTTTCCGGATTCCACGAGGAACAAATTCGTTTCACTGCTGCAATGGTGCAAAATGATGTTGCGCAAATCGGCTATTACGAAGAAGAAGCAGACCAGTTTCTCGTAGAAATTCATAAAAAATATTCTATTCCTGCCGCGTGTGTCGTGTTCGTGCTTATCGGCGCGCCGTTGGGAATGTTTGTGCGACGCGGAAGTTTTGGCATTTCAGCAACACTGAGTTTGGGTTTCTTTCTTTTGTACTGGTCGTTCCTCGTTGGCGGCGAAAAGTTTGCAGATAGAAATATTGTTTCTCCGTTTTGGGGAATGTGGTCTGCAAATATTTTACTTGGAATTGTCGGTATTCTTATGATAATGCGCGTTGCAAAATCTTCTGCAACGCTCCAGTTTTCTGCTCTTCAGAATTTTTTCAAAAAAAATAATCCATCGCAACCACATTTGTGAAGATACTTGACCGCTACATACTCCGCCAGCTTTTTGCGACAACACTCTTTGCGTTGGTTGCATTTGTAGTTATTTTCATCACGGTGGATATGATGGAAAACCTCGATGACTTTCTCGATAGCGGTGTCGAAACGGCAATCATTGCAGAATACTATGTGTATTTTATGCCGGAAATTATCAAACTGATGATTCCGGTTGCGTTGCTGTTTGCGGGAATGTTCACCACCGGAAAACTCAACAACTATTCCGAACTCACAGCAATGACGGCAAGCGGCATGAGTTTGTACCGGATGCTCTTCCCTATTTTGCTCGTTGCATTTCTTACCAGCATCGGCGCAATTTATTTTAATGGCTGGATTGTACCATTAGCAAATGCAAAGAAATTTTCCATCGAGCGAAAATATCTTGGGAAAAGTCTGGATGAGGAAGCAACGCAGAATTTATTTTTCCAGTCGGGTAAATATCGTATTTGTTCCATTCAACGGATTGATGAAGACAATTTTACTGCATACAACATCAGCATCAATGATTTTTCTCCTGCCGACCCGACAAAATTAATTGAGCGGCTTGATGCAAAAACAATGACGTGGAATGATACAACAAAGAAATGGACAATGCACAATGGCATTCATAGAATGATGGATGATTCATTGCAAAAATATTGGACATTCACGGATAAAACTATTCGCTCAATTTCTTTTTCGCCGGAAGATGTGTTAAAAAAACAAAAGAAACCGGACGAAATGAATTATGATGAAATGAATGAATTTATTGCAAATCAGGAATCTTTGGGAAACGAAGTTGCGCGATACAAAGTAGATTTTTATGGAAAGATAGCGTTCCCATTTGCGGGGGTGATTGTCGTATTGTTTGGCGTACCGTTTTCTTCCATAAAACGAAAGAGTGGTTTGGGGGTGGAGTTTGGTATTGCAGTCGCCGTATGTTTTCTCTATATGGTCTTTTTAAAAGTCAGTCAGGTATTTGGCTACAATGGAGACTTACCGCCGCTGCTCACTGCGTGGATGGCGAATATTATTTTCTTTGTTCTCGCAATAGTTACAATACTGCGCGTTCCGAAGTGAAAAGGAATGGAAAAAAAAACGATTCCGTTGAATTGAAACCGCTTTGAAATTCTACTCGGAAAATGGCGTATTATCGAAACACGTTAAATTCCTTTATAGACATCTGCGCTTGCTTTAAAATACTCCGAAGAATTTGTTTTGGAACGTCTTTATTGTGCACAGGTACTGTTATTCGCAATATCGGATTTTGACGATGCTTAAGTTGTGCATGACTTCCTGTCTGATGATGTATATAAAATCCTGCACGTTCGAGTATGCGGAGTATTTCTCTTGCTTTGAGAACAGGTATTTCACCGTTCATACCTGTTCCAACTCAATACTGATTGTTTCTTTTACCGGCTCTAAAAGAAGTGATACATCGTCAGGAAGTTTTTCCCCATCGTTGAGTAATCCCTCGCAATGACAACGAATTGCATCTGTCGCCATCACACGCGCTTCTTCTAATGATTCGCCATAAGTAACAATACCGGATAACGCAGGCACGCATACTTGATATCCACCTTCCGCAATCGGCTCAAATAATACTGTGTAATTATAAATCTTCATAAGTGCTTTCTAATTGTAAGACTGAATTAATACTTCTGTCGGAATTTTCAAACCATCGTGAAGCAATCGTATCATTTCCAACGTCAATTTTCTTTTCTTATTCAGTATTTCACACGCACGGCTTTTAAGTCCTACAAATTTGGCTAAATCTGTTTGAGTATATCCCATTTGTTCCATTCTGAATTTGATTGCTTCAATCGGGTCAGGAAATCCAACGGGGAAATGTTCATCCTCATATTTCTCAATGAGAATTCCTAATATTTCCAGTTCATCTCCTTCGGGCGTTCCTTTTTCTGCATCAAATATCAATGCAAGTCGTTTCAGCGCCTCCTGATAATGCTTTTCATTTTTGATTGGTTGTATTTTCATAATTGTTAGATTTGCCACAGTCAAGGTCTATTTTTTATTCGTGCATTTCCGCGACATTTTCATATTCGTAACGCTCCACGAGCGTTCCGAGAAGTTCCATCAATGGTGCAAGTGGATGATGTTCGTTTTCTCCCACCTCATCAATTATATTATCGAGCAATTCAACCAATTGATTGTATTCTTCTTCATTGTGAGGAACATAGATAAAACGTGAAAAAGACGGCCACGTTTTCTTTACTTCCTGTAATTCAAGTGTTGACATTTTTATTCTTTCCATTTACTTTTGTCGTATTCCTGATGCGTGAGAACAGCACGAATATACACGCGCTTTCTATTATAGTGAATTGCAGCAATAAGTCTTGCCTTATTTCCGCCGATGTTAAATACCGTTACATTGCCAACCTTATCTGCGTTGGGAAATACCGCGCGCACTTCGCTGAAATTATCAAACTGTGATAGCTTCATTATTTTATACCAATGTATTACACTACTCCTTATATCAGGATACATTGCCGCAAATTCGTTGAGTCGTTTTCGTGTAATAATATGCAAAGTATAGTTCGGTCGCTATCGTTCAAAAACATTTTCGCGGGAAAAATGTATCGAAATTATTTTGAAGCAAAAATTAAACAAAAAAAAAGACGATTTCATTTTGTTGAAATCGTCTTTATAAAAAAAACCTTCAAGGTTTTCAAAACCTTGAAGGTGTAATTCGTTATTTCATCAACAGCATTTTCTTCATATCACGATGTTCACCAGCAATAAGACGGTAAATGTACACACCGCTTGGTAAGTTTGTTGCATCAAATTGAACGGATTTGTATCCTGCATTTTCAAATGTATTCACAAGCGATATAACTTCCTTTCCAAGTATATCAAATATTTTCAGCGTAACAAATGAATTTTCCGGAAGTGCATACCGGATAGCCGTTAGCGGATTGAACGGATTGGGATAGTTTTGCTCAAGAGAAAATGTTTGTGGAAGAATTTGTTCTCCCTTTGGTACTTGCCCTTGCTTTGCAATCGGGTCACTCTCGTTGCTGACAAGTATTTTGGTCAATGCAGTTGTCAGTTCATTTTCACGTTGTCCCAACAAACGGACTTTGATACGCACGGATTTATCAAGCCATTGTGCAAGCGCAACCTGTATCGGACGCACAACAACGGAATCACTTGTATTCCAGTTGAGTATAT
>CAYHPL010000028.1:0-37653 GCA_964358705.1 uncultured Chitinophagales bacterium | reverse complement strand
ATGCCGTGTGGTGGATTCGCCAATCTATTTTACAAGCACTGGCAGAACAATCGCGTATCGTCCGCTTACCGCTCAACCGCGTTGGCGCACTTAATAAAATCGGCAAAGCATTCAGCGCATTAGAACAGGAATTTGAACGTGAACCCAGCGCAAGTGAAATTGCAAATGAATTAGATATGTCGCTCTATGAAGTGGCAGATACATTGAAAATTTCCGGTCGTCATCTTTCTATGGACGCGCCGTTTTCACAAGGCGACGACAACAGATTGCTCGACGTTATTCAGGATGACCGTGTTCCGATGCCGGATAATATTCTCATCCGTGAATCTTTGAGTAAAGAAATTGAAATGGCACTGACTGCATTAACTGACCGTGAAGCAGAAGTTGTGCGTTTGTATTTCGGATTGGGACGCGAACACCCTTTAACGTTAGAAGAAATCGGTGAAAAATTCAATCTCACACGCGAGCGAGTTCGACAAATAAAAGAAAAAGCGATACGAAGATTGCGGCACACAAACAGAAGTAAAACGCTCCGCACATATCTTGGATAATTATTTATAAAGCAATAAAAAGAAAACCCTGTCCATCGGATAGGGTTTTCACTTTTACAACTGAATTTTTTTAGTTAAAAAGAAATGAAACAGTACAACATTTTGCATATCGCTCTTCGATATTCAGTAATTCTGTTTCTCATAGTGCAGATACATTGCAGCGGAACATCTCCACGATTTTCTTCTCCGCAAAAAAATTCATCACAAAAAAAGGAACATAAGCAACAACGATTTGCATCTCCACTCGAAGAAGAAATAAAAAAAGATGATAAAAAAGTAGATATAGAAATTGTTAAAAAAAAATACCGCTCCGAAAGATTTTCAGAAGAGAAAAGCCAACCGAAGAGCGAAAAGAAATTTGAAAAAAAGGCAAAGGAAAATTCGAAACAACTTACTGTAAGAGATAAAGCAATGGAAGAAATACTCGCAATGCTTGGCACACCATACGTGTGGGGCGGAGAAAATAACGATGGCATTGACTGTTCTGCATTTACACAACGTATTTTCCGCAATGCGTTTCTCATTTCATTACCGCGCACAACAAAGCAACAAATTCTTGAAGGGACAACAATTCCATCTTCTTCATTAACATTCGGTGATTTACTTTTTTTTAATACCACAGGCGAATCCCCGTCTCACGTCGGCATTTTTCTTGATGATGAATTATTTGCGCACGCAAGCCAGTCATTCGGCGTTACCATTTCTTCTCTCGAAAGCTCATACTACAAAGAAAAATACATTGGCGCGCGAAGAATTATACACAACTAATACAACTCATTAAACTTTATTGTAACAATGGCACTCCTTCCCGTTTATACGTACGGCACTTCTGTTCTGCGAAAAAAAGCAAAACCGGTGAAAGAAATTACCGATGAACTTATTACACTGATTCGCAATATGTTTGAAACGATGCACTACTCGCAGGGAATCGGATTGGCGGCAAATCAGGTCGGAAGTCTGCATCGTGTTTTTGTCGTGGATATTTCTGAACTGGAAGGGTTTGAAAATGAAAAACCGATTGCGCTGATTAATCCTGAAATTATTGCGAGTGAAGGCGCAGTTGAAATGGAAGAAGGATGTCTAAGTATTCCCGGTATTCGCGGAAAGGTTTCACGAGTTGAAAAAATCCGCATACAATATTTAGACGCAAATATGAAAGAAATTATTTTGGATGCAGATGAAATGCTTGCGCGCGTAATGTTGCACGAACTTGACCATCTCAACGGCGTTTTATTTATTGACCATTTGCCGAAAGATGAGTTGAAAAAGATTCAGCCGGAACTCGATGACATACGGCGCGGTGATATGGAAGCAGATTACGACGTTTTCACTTTGCCTGACGAAAAAAAACTTCTGAAGAAAAAATAAGAAATCAATGCGCATAATTTTTATGGGAACGCCTGAATTTGCCTTGCCTTCACTGAGCATACTCGCAGAAGAACATCACGACATTGCCGCCGTTGTTACCGTTCCCGATAAACCGCAGGGACGCGGGCAACACATTCAGTTTTCTCCCATTAAAGAATTTGCGCTCCGGAATAATTTTCCATTGCTACAACCCGTAACACTGAATGATGCAGAATTTATTGCGCGCATCCGTGAATTAAATGCTGATATAATTGTCGTTGTCGCATTCAGAATTCTTCCCAAAGAAATTTTTTCTCTTTCGACATTTGGCGCAATAAATCTACACGCTTCATTGCTTCCCAAATATCGTGGCGCGGCTCCCATCAACTGGGCAATTATCAATGGCGAAAAAGAAACCGGCGTTACGACATTTTTTTTACAGGAAAAAGTAGATACCGGCAATATTATTTTGCAAGCGAAAGTGAATATCGAGGAGAATCAAACGGCTGGAGAACTTCACGATGCGCTTTCGGATATTGGCGCAGAAATTGTTTTCCACACAGTCAATCTTATTGAAAATGGTAACGTGCATCCAACAAAACAAGATGAACAACTTGCAAGCGCGGCGCCAAAAATTTTTCGTCCGCATTGTAAAATTGACTGGAATAATCCAGCAGCAACAATTCACAATTTTATTCGCGGACTTTCGCCGCATCCCGGAGCATATACTTTTTATGAAAATACACAACTCAAAATTCTTCGGACGAAAGTAACTAATGCAGAATTGAAAAAGCAGCCCGGAACGATTCTTGAATGTGAGAATAAAATTCTCGTACAAACATCAAATGGCGCAATTGAAATTCTTGAATTGCAAAAGGAAGGAAAGAAAAAGATGTTCACGCAGGAGTTTTTACGCGGTTTCCATTTTAAAATCGGTGAAAAATTTTCTTAGTTCGAATTTTTTTGGGGGGAATTCATTTAGGCACATTTTTTGATATAATAAAAAGAGTGTATTTTAACCACAGATTTTTTGCACAAGGAACGTATTTGCAAATGCACTTGTTCAAGAATCACTAAAAAAAATGTTTTCCAAAACCCGAAATATTATTTTTGTCTGGCGCATTGTGTTGGCACTCTTTGTATTTTCATCGAGCGGCTTTACAATGATAATAGAGAAATGCACGATGAGCAATGATGCCTCCTGTTGCTCTGCTTCCGTACTATCTGCCTGCGGAAAAAATAATTCGTCCCATTTGCCAGTATTGAAGAAAAATGCATTGCCCTGTATGATTACTGCGCTCGCAGGAAAACTTTCCACAATGCAGGCAATATCAGAACAATCTCAAGCGAAAGAGCAATTTTTCACGTCAGCCCCTCTTCTGATATTTTCTTTTTCTCTCTCCCCTTCAGAAAATTTCCGCACGTTATTTCCCACGAACAAAAAGCAAAATAATTTTAGTTCGGTGGAGAAGTACGTCTTGTTTTCAACTTACCTCATTTAAAAAATCCCTTTTTCCGTAAGAAGTAATTCTTACGGTCAAAATTCCTAATTGTAATGTTGTAGTTTATTGTATAAACTTCAATTGCAAATTAACTCTTATTTGATTTTTTATGAAAACACTTTTACACTTCCTGATTATACTGAACCTGTTTGCACAAACAAGTTTCGGACAAATTTCCGATTCGCTCACCGTGCCGGAATCGAACATTCTCGATTTGGATTTTCTTATTGTCGAAGCAATGCAAAACAATCCTGATATACGCGCTGCATCATTCGAGTGGGATATGTTTCGCGCAAAAATTCCACAATCAAATTCTCCCGCATCTCCTGAATTATCTGTAATGCAGGAAGATATGCCGGGTTTCGATCCGGGTGATGCAATGTTCACGCGAGTAGAATTGATGCAAATGTTTCACTATCCGGGTAAACTACAATTAATGGGTGAACTTGCGCATATTCAATCCGAACATTCACACCATGACCATCTTGAAAAAATAAATGATGTTATCGGAACATTGAAAAAGATGTACGCAGAATTGTGGTACGTTCAGCAATTGCATACACTCAACCGTGAAAATGCGCGATTAATGAAACAAATGCTGAGCATTGCGCAGACGAAATTCGGAACAGGAGAAATTGCGCAACAAGAAATAAATAAAATTCGCATTGAAATCAATATGCTTGACAATCAATTAATTGAATTGCGGCAAAAAGAACTCAGTGCAAAATCAATGCTGATGTCAATACTCAACCGAACAAAAAATGATACACTCGGGTTTGCAGTAATTTCAGAAGAAATTATTTTTATACCATCACTCGATAAATTACATGCGCTTGCACTCATCAATCGTCCGATGCTCAAACACGATTCGCTGGGCATTCACGAAGGACAAACTATGCTCGCAATGGCGAAGAAACAATACTATCCTGATTTTAATGTCGGACTTGAATATTTACACTCTCCGATGACTGGCGAAAACGGATGGAGTATTTCTGCGGGAATTACGCTGCCATTTGCTCCGTGGAGTATCGGAAAAGCAGATGCGCAAGTGCAAGAAGCATCCATTGCGATTGATAAATCAAAAGCAATGCTCAATGCAACACAAAATATGGTGCGCTCAACGGTTGATGATTTATATTATAAAATACAATCTTCGCAACTGCAAATGAAAAATTTTTCTTCAGGGATTTTGCCGCAAGCACGCTCATCGCTTGAAAATAATCTTGTTGCGTACCAAAACGGAAGAACAAATTACCTGATGCTCATTGATTCGTATCGCTTGCTTGTTGACCTGACAAAAGAATACTATATGCTGCGAATGAATTTTGAACAAACACTGTCAGAACTTGATAAAGAAACAGGCGTGCAGAATGTTGCACGTTTTGAAAATTAAACCCTTTAAAATTATTCTTAGAAATTATGAATACACATTTAACGATAAATAAACTTCTCGTCATTATTATTTTTTACACACTGAGTTTCACTAATTGGTACTGTACTTCCAATAAAGAACAGCCACAAAATGAAGAACAAACGATACACAACACAAAAGAAATTTACACTTGCCCGATGCATCCTTCTGTAAAAAGCGACAGACCCGGCGTATGTCCTGTTTGTAATATGTCGCTTGTGAAAGTGACTGAACAAGTGCAGAGCAAAACAACATCAGAGGAAGTAACACCGGAAGCAGTTACGCTTTCTCCATCACAGCAGGCAATTGCAAATGTCAGTACGTACACGGCAGAGCGAATGACTTTACACAAAGAAATTCGTGCAGTAGGAACGGTAGATTATGTGGAGCCGAATTATAAACTCATCACGATGCGTTTTCCCGGACGATTAGAGGAAATGTATATCAATTGCTGCACCGGGCAAAAAGTTTCAGTTGGCGACCCGATTGCGGATGTCTATTCTCCCGAAGCAATTTCCGCACAACAGGAATTTATTCTTGCGTTGAATGCAAGCGAAGAAGTACAACAGGGCAGTGTTGATTTATCTGATGCTGCAACATTAGTGAAACAGGCAAAAAATAAATTACAGAGATGGGGATTTACTGATGAACAAATTTCAGAATTAGAAGAATCAAAAACAGTGAAAGAACTTGTTACAATTTACTCTCCTGTGGAAGGAACTGTAATCAAAAACGAATATCGCGCACAGTATTATGCATCAGCCGGCGAAGTGATTGCGGAACTTGTTGACTTATCAAAAGTCTGGATGTACGCAGATGTCTATGAAAATGAAATTCAGTTTTTAAAAACCGAACAAATAGTTGAAGCAACGAGTGACGCATATCCGCAGGAAATATTTCGTGGAAAAATAATTTATATCGCACCTACCGTTGATGTTTCTTCCCGAACAGTACGAGTGCGTGTGGAATTTCCAAATGAAGATGAAAGACTGAAACTGAAAATGTTCGTTAATGCAACAATACAAATTGAAATTGCAGATGAAATTGTCATTCCATCCAGCGCAATTATTTCTACCGGCAATCGGCGTGTTGTGTGGGTGCAAAAGAGTAACAATGTTTTTGTACCACGCGATGTGCGCATCGGAGTAAAAGAGAATGACTACGTACAAATTCTTGATGGAATCAGCGCAGGAGAAATTGTTGTTACTTCCGGCGGATATTTACTTGATTCAGAAGGTCAATTGCAAATGGGAATGGGAACGAGTGAACATGAACAGCACACTGAACCAGATAAAAAAAATAATTTAAAAGAACAATCTCACCAACACTAATCAAAAAAATCAATATGAAAACAACTCCATTATATTATTTACTTATTGCTGCTTTTCTCATTTCCTTAAATAGTTGCATGATGTTTATGCACGGTGGAATGCAACACGATAACCACGATTCATCTTCTATTGAGCAATCTATCGTAAAAGATGTTTCCATTGGTAAATATCATATCATTGCAGAGTTTCCGCCTTTGCAGCAACATCAGGAAACAAATTTCACATTAAAGATATTTTCATCGAAGGATTCCCTTTGGATAAGAGCGACAATACGCTTGGAAATCAGTGAGGGAAATGAAGACGACGGGAAACCAGCGGAAGTAGTACAACTTCTCTCACCGTCTGAAAATAATATGTATGAATACGCTTTCACTCCGCACGAAGAAGCAAATTACAATATAAATTTTATTGTAGAGCAAATTGATTCTACAGAATTACCATCGCTGATTTTTCTTTCCGCAGACCGTTTTGCAAAACCGATGACGATGGAACACAGTGAACACAGCAGTTTTGAACTTTCGCCAATGATGCTCGTCGGAGGAATTGCAATGCT
This sequence comes from uncultured Chitinophagales bacterium, assembly GCA_964358705.1. GTDB lineage: Bacteria > Bacteroidota > Ignavibacteria > UBA10030 > F1-140-MAGs086 > JBBTJF01. The sequence goes on along the minus strand of CAYHPL010000028.1, from coordinate 30,958 downwards.
TGCAATGATGGTTGTAATGTTCGGAAGAATATTTTAAATAGAAGTGCGATGCGTGCAATGCGTTTCATAAAATTTTGCACGAATCACACTTCACATAACTTACGACATGAATCTGCAATCGCAATTTAATATTAATTTTTTATGATAGAACGTATAATAGATTACTCTGCACGCAACAAATTCATCATTGTTGTTTTTTACCTGCTCATTATCGGATGGGGAATTTGGTCTGTCCAACATACTCCCGTTGACGCAATTCCTGACTTATCTGACAATCAGGTTATCGTCTTCACACAATGGATGGGACGCTCTCCAAAAATAATTGAAGACCAGATTACCTATCCGCTTGTAACAAATTTGCAAGGACTACCGAAAGTAAAAGCAGTACGCGCAACTTCGATGTTCGGCATGTCGTTTATCTTCGTCATTTTTGATGATGATGCGGATATTTATTGGGCGCGCAGTCGTGTACTCGAAAAACTCAATTACGCTTCGTCATTTCTTCCCGCAGGAGTAACACCAACGCTCGGACCCGATGGAACCGGTGTTGGACATGTGTATTGGTACACCGTAGAAGGCAAGGATTACGATTTAGCAGAATTGCGTTCTATACAAGACTGGTACATTCGCTATCAACTAAATTCCGTGCAGGGAGTTGCAGAAGTTGCAAGCATTGGTGGATTCGTAAAACAATATCAGATTGATTTAGACCCCAACAAACTTGCGGCGTATGATTTGGATTATATGAGCGTTGTCAATGCTATCAGAAATACCAATCGCGAGGTCGGTGGAAAAATTATTGAAACAAATAATGTGCAAATGTTTGTGCGCGGCGAAGGGTATGTGCAATCAATTTCTGATATAGAAAATGTAATTATTGCAACCGGAAATAACGGCACGCCTGTCTATGTAAAAAATATCGGCACAGTACAGATGGGCGGCGATTTACGTCTCGGATTGCTTGATAAAAATGGTGAAGGAGAAGTCGTTGGCGGAATAATCGTTATGCGCTATGGAGAAAATGCAAAAGACGTCATTGTTCGCGTAAAAGAAAAAATCAATGAATTGAAAAAGGGATTACCAGACGGTGTTGAAATTAAAATGGCATACGACCGCAGTGAACTCATTGACCACTCCATCAACACATTGAAAGATGCGCTGATGGAAGAAGCAATTGTCGTCAGCATTATGGTGTTGCTATTTCTTCTCCACGTGCGCAGTGTACTTCGCGTCATCATTGAAATTCCCGTTGCAGTGCTGATTGCATTTATTGCAATGAAAATATTCGGCATTACTTCCAATATAATGTCGCTCGGAGGAATTGCTATTGCTATTGGCGTTATAGTGGATGCCTCTATTGTACTTGTGGAAAATGCGTATCGCAACGTTGCGCATGCACAGGAAGAAAAAGGCGAATTATCAAAAGAAGAGTACATCGAGATTTCCATTCTGTCTGCGAAGCAAGTTGGACCTGCAATTTTTTATTCCGTTGCAATAATGGTGGTTTCCTTTTTGCCGGTTTTTTTGCTGGAAGGACAGGAAGGAAAACTTTTTAAGCCGCTTGCATTTACTAAATCATTTGTGTTGCTTGGTTCAGCAATCATTGCAATTACCCTTGTACCGATGTTGATGACGATGTTGACGCGCGGAAAATTCCGCAGTGAACAAAAAAACCCGATTACCAAATTCTTGAATTGGCTCTATGCTCCTATAATTCATTGGGTATTGAAATGGAAAAAAACAACCATCGCCATTAATATCATTGCACTATTAATCACCATTCCGATGATGATGAGTATCGGCAGTGAATTTATGCCGCCGCTCGATGAAGGAAGTTTATTATTTATGCCTGTAACATTGCCCAATGTTTCCATTACCGAAGCAAAAAGAATTTTACAGGTGCAGGATAATATTATCAAACAATTTCCCGAAGTAGAGCAAGTACTGGGAAAAGTCGGACGCGCAGAAACCTCCACCGACAATGCGCCAATCAGTATGATTGAAACAATTATACTTTTAAAACCGAAAACACAATGGCGTGCGGGAATGACGAAAGATAAAATCATTTCAGAACTTGATGCGAAGTTGCAGATACCCGGAGTGCGCAACGGATGGACGCAACCGATTATCAACCGCATCAATATGCTTTCCACAGGAGTGCGCACAGATTTGGGAGTAAAAGTATTTGGCGATAATCTGGATACGCTCGAACGGCTTGCAATTGATGCAGAAAAAATTCTCAAAACAATTCCCGGCGCCGCAGATTTATATGCAGAAAGAACTATTGGCGGAGAATTTCTTGATATAAATATTAAAACAGAAGCCGTTGCGCGTTACGGCATCAACGTTGGCGATGTGCTGAATGTTATCGAAACAGCAATCGGCGGAGAAAATATTTCTACCACCGTTGAAGGGCGAAAGCGTTTTCCTGTTCGTGTACGATTTGCAAAAGATTTTCGCGACAACATTGATGCTTTGAAAAGACTACTCGTTCCTGTTCCGGCAATAATGAATGAAGAAGAAAGTAGTCAGAAATCAGCAACCAGTAATCAGCCATCAATGGGAATGGAACAAGGTGTACAAAACTCAAATCGCACATCTCAAATCTCAAATCCCAAATCTCGCAAATATGCTTTCATTCCACTTTCGATGCTTGCGGATATTCAACAAGTTGCAGGACCGCCGATGATTTCCAGCGAAAATTCTTTATTGCGTTCCATTGTATTTCTCAATGTACGCGGTCGCGATATGGGAAGTTTTGTCAATGAAGCAAAAGAAAAACTCACCGCAGAAATGCAACTTCCTGCCGGCTATTATATTTCGTGGAGCGGACAGTACGAGAACCAAATTCGCGCGAAAGAGAGATTGCAACTCGTTATGCCTATTGTGTTTTTCATAATCTTTTTGATGCTGTACCTTGTAACAAAAGATTTTGCCGAAGCATTTGTCGTAATGCTTTCTGTTCCGTTTGCGCTCATCGGCGGCGTGTATCTTATCTATATTTTAGGATATAATTTTTCTGTTGCAGTGTGGGTTGGTTTTATTGCACTCTACGGACTTGCGGTAGAAACCGGTGTCGTGATGGTGGTGTATCTGCACGAATCGCTCGACAGAAGATTGCACGCATTTGAAAAAGGTGAGCGCGGTGCAATTACTGCACAGGATATTACCGACGCTACGATTGAAGGTTCTGTACTGCGATTGCGTCCGAAGATTATGACGGTGGGTACAAGTTTGATTGGCTTATTGCCGATTATGTGGAGCACGGGCGTTGGTTCCGATGTAATGCAACCACTCGCCGCACCAATGATTGGCGGGCTTGTTACCTCAACAATTCACGTACTTGTTGTTACACCTGTGCTGTTTCATTATATGAAATTGCACGCGCTGAAAAAAGGAACATTGTCGAAATCAAAAATGGCGGGATGGATGAAGTGATGAGAAACAGGAAGTGATTATAAAAATTCTCTGTGAAACTCTGTATTTTCCTTTGTGTACTCTATGTTAAAACGGAATTTTTTTTTAGCGACAAAGAAATAAAGCAGGTTCATTAAAATTGCGAAAAATAACAAAATTTATCTGTAATGATACTTACACGAGATTATCACAATCGCTTCGTCGGTAACTTTATACACTAAACGGTGCTCGTCGTTTATGCGGCGAGACCAATAACCTTTGAGGTCGTGTTTGAGCGGTTCGGGTTTGCCAATTCCCTCAAATGGCGTTCTTCGTGTTTCTCGTATAAGAGTAGTGAGGCGTTCAAATATTTTGGCATCGTCTTTTGCCCAATGTGTAAATTGTTCAAAAGCATTGCCGTGGAAAGCAACAACTCTCATCGAAACATACTTTGGTCGGGAACAACTATGTTGCGGTTGTTTTCAACGTCTTCAATCGCCTTGAGTAGTTGCTCTCTATTTGCCGGAGAGCGAAGTAAATATTCAGTTTCATCCGTTTCATACACCGCGATTTCAATTTCTTTATTCTTGAACGACGCTTTTAAGTTTTCCAAAAAACTTGTATCAAGTTCGTTGGCATTAATTTTATAAATGGCTACCATACATTTTCTTTCATTTTTTCGCGTTAAATATACTTCTTTCGGCTTGTAATTACAATCCAATTATTTCTTGCAACACCAAAAATTATACATTCCCGTAAACGCCGTTGGATTTTTTGATTCAAATAATTTCCATTTGTATAAATCGCCCGCCGCATCTTTTTCGGGAAACATCTTTGTGAATCCTGCGCGGAGTTTCGGATTGAGTTCAAAGCCGAGAAATCGGAGGTGCAATTCTTTCAGCGTTTCATTTATCTTTGCTATCGTAAACGTATGTTCTTCGACATGCATCAGCAAATCGCGGCAGGTACTCGTGGAATAAAAATCACGCGATAAAAGAATTTGGCGCGCGGGATGTTCTTCCGGCAAATTCAAAATCGCATTGCGTGCTTCCTGAATTCCCCGTTCTGTTGGTGGAAAATTTTTTCCGTCAAGAAATTTTCTTGCTTCACGCACATCCTGCCTCGCTGCTTCACTGTACAATGCAATATTCATTATTCCATCCCGATGAAGTAACCCAACAAGAATTTTCCATCCGTCAAGCGGGTTTTGTAAATGATGCAATACGCCCGTGGATTTTATCAGATAAAATTCTTTGTGAAGCGAATGTAATTCCAGAATATCTGCCTGCACGAATTCGATAGAATGCGCATTGAGTTCTACTGCTTTTCGTTGCGCATATCCCAAACTCTTTCGACTTAAATCCACAGCAAGAATTTTCGCATTGGAAAACTGGTAACTCAACGCAATCGGGTCAGAACCTGTTCCGCATCCAGCGACAAGCATTGGCACCGGCTGCGGGAAACGGGAAATATTTTTATTCGGAAAAAATTGTTTCCATTTTGTCTCAAAAGAAATTGGATGCGGCTTGGTAATCCGTAACCAGCGTGGATATGGATTTTCTTCATATTGTTGTTGCACCGCAAGCGAAACTTCTCCGCGGATAGTTGTTAGCGATGAACTCTGCTTTGCAAATTCATTTTCCTCTACAACGTTGAACACCTGTTCGCGGATAATCGGCTGAAATACTTCACTCCATTTTTGCACTTCAATAATAATTAATTTTGAAAAATGACGTAGAGAAGAAAAAGATTGATACAAAGCCAGCAAAATGAATTCGCTTTCCATTGCAACAATACTGACAGAATCATTTTTTAACTCATTTTCAATTTTTTCCCTTAGAGTTTTGATAAGCGTATGCTCATCTTCTGAAACATAAAAAACATATTCATTACAATAACACTGTCGGGCAAGCGCACAAAAAAAGTTGCGTACGATTTCATCATCCGCTAATAATAATTTCTGCTCTGCAATATTGTTCAGTAAAGAACGACGAAGATACACGAAAACTTTTTCGCAATCTGCATCACGAAAAACAATGCGCGACAATGCTGAAAGCATAAATTCATCTTTAAAAAAATCTTTCACTAAACTTTGTTGCTCAACAATATCCCGGTTTTCTTTTGCGTATTGAAGAAGAAACACAAAAGAAGGCATTTGTTTTACTGCATCAATGACTGCGTGTGCAATATCATTATTGCCGATAGCATTATTGTTGCACAACTGCACCAACACAGATTTCCAGTCGGGTTGTATTTCTGCAAGTTTATAATTGCGCAGAAGATGCGCAAGAGTTACGGAAAGAAATTCATTATCAGGATGCAGTGATAATCCACGAAAGAGAATTGCAATTGCGCCGTTTACTCGCTCGTGGCGCAACATCATTTTTATTAATCGCTCCCAAAGAAAAATGACTCCGGTATTTTTTCCCAATATCAGCCGAAGAGTTTCTAACGCATCATCAGGCGTTCCTCTCTTTTCGTATGCGTCTGCCAAATGAAGATGCGCATCAATATAATCAGGAAAGCGAAGAATCACTTTTTGAAAACAGGAAATTGCCTCGCTCCATTTTTCTTGCTGTAAAAGAAGAACGCCGTACAAATATATTGCATGCACATTATCCGGTTGCTGTCTGATGAGTGATTGCACCGAAGTAATTGCCTGTTGCGTTTTACCCACCGATGCAAGTTGCATTATTTCAGAGAGATTTTGTGTAGTATTGGTTTCCATTTTTTTTATGAGAAGAATATACAAAGATGCCGATTTTCAAATATTCCGTTTTAAAATTTTATTTAATAAATGGACTGTAATGAAATAAATTTTCACATTTCATTTGCATTATTCACGAAAGAAAACTATTTTTCAGCGAAAGAATTTTGCAACTGTATGAAAAATATTTTCTATTGTCTCCTTCTCTTTTCCAATGTTGCATTCGCGGCATTTGAACTTCGCACGCCATCTCCGCGCTACAATATTTTCGGAGGCGGTTTTTCTGCTGTTACCGGTGATGTGTGGTGCTTTGCATCAAATCCCGCAGGACTCGCATCAATTTCTTCCCGTGCAGTTGCTGTTGCATATTCTCCGCAATTGCTCGGCGTAAAAGAACTTGCGTCTTCATCAGGTTGCGTTGTGCTTCCGATTCAAAATTTCGGAACACTCAGCGCGGGTGTTCGTTCATTTGGTTTTGAATTATATCGTGAACTCACCTCTACCGTTTCTTTTGCAAAAACATTTGATGAATTTTCTCTCGGCTTCAATATCAACTACTATACACTGACCATTCAACGATATCAAAGCGATGGCGCAATCGGAATAGATCTCGGTGCACAGATTTCACCGGTAGAACATCTTTCTTTTGGATTTGATATTACGAACATCAACGCGCCAACCATAGCGAAAAAAGAAGAACGGTTACCGCAAGTATTTTCTCTCGGCATCGGATATATGCCTGCACAATCAGTATTGCTCACTGCCGGATTAGAAAAAGATGTCCGCTTTGATGTCGCCGCAACCATCGGTATTGAATACATACCGATTGATGAACTTGTATTGCGATGCGGCGTACAAAATGCACCATCATTATTTAATGGCGGGTTTGGAATTGTACTCGGTGATTACTCTGTAGATTATACAGCAACATCTCATTCTGTTTTGGGAATAACACATTATCTTTCGCTCGCGATGCGTTGGGGAGATGATTAAGATATGATGAACAAAAATATTGTTCTTTTCTTTTTTCTTTTTTTCTGTTCTACAAATTGTATTTTCGCGCAATTTGATTCTTTGCAGGAAAATGAAACAGATACGCTGTTTAACAACTCTATTGAAACTCTTTTGGAACAAAATGAAACAGATGAAAATGATTCTCCTGTTCTTGAGCTTCTTGCAGACTCATTGTACGAAAATGAGAATGAGCAACCATCGCTGCAAATCCGTTCACGTTTTCAAAGTGAAGTTCAGCAACGCAAGGGATTTCAGAATGGCGATTACAGAGGAACACGTTTAAAATCGTATCAACGCATTGCAGGAGCGTACAACAATTTTTCTACCGGAGTATTGTTTGATAAAGATGCTGGCGAACAGCGATGGAATGATTTTTCTACAGGATTTTTCAGCGTAAAAAATATTGTGGATAGTATTTCATTTCTTGTTGGTGATTATGTTGCAGAAAGCGGCGAAGGGCTTGTACTGTGGCGCGGATTTGATGCGGGCAAAAGTGCGAGCGTACTTTCTCCCGCACATCGGAATGCGCGCGGTATTGTTCCCCATCTTTCATCCGATGAAGTATATTTTTTTCGCGGCGGCGCGGCGACATTTCATTTTTCTCCTGTTTCTTTTTCTCTCTTCGTATCGCAGAGAAAACGCGACGCAACAATAGATACACTTTCGCAGAGCGCTTCGTTTTATACTGCGGGATATTTTCGTACAGAAAATGAACGGACAAAGAGAAATGCATTGCAGGAAAAAACTTTCGGCGGAATTGCAGCGTATTCTTTTTCTGAGAACATTGCAATGCACTCATCTTTCTATCGCTCCTATTTTGATTACAACGTGCAAATTGGAAGCGGCAACGTTTTTTCCGGAAAACAATTTTCCATCGGCTCACTTTCATTCGATGCACGATTTGCGTCAATAAAATTATTTGGAGAGGCAGCGCACACAAGCACAAAGACAAATGGCAAAATCCTTGGCGGAGAATTTTTTCCTGTGCGTAATTTTACCTTCATCACTGTCTGGCGCAATTACGACGAACAATTTTTCTCTCCGCACGGATTAGGATTCGGTGAACGTACAGAAACTTCCAACGAGCGCGGTATTTATTTTGGGTTTTCACTTCGCCCTGCGCGCACAATAAAACTTGCATTGTTTTATGACCAATTTTCGTTCCAACATCCGACAACAACGATATTTCCTCCCAAAGGTAATGAAGCGCTTTGTCGCGTTGAAGTGCAGAAATCAATGTTACTTTATACACTACAATTGCAGAGAAAACAAACTGTAGCGCGCGAGCAAATTATTTCTGAAAATAACTTAATAGCGAGCGATATTACTAATACAAAATATCAGGCGCGCATTATTGTTGATTCCAAAACAATCGGTGGATTTTCTTTCCGCGAGCGCATTGATGTCGTAGCTGTGAAGAAAGATTTTTCTACTGTAACTGAACGCGGTGTTCTTTTCTACGGCGATATTGGAAAAAAAATTTCGGACTATATCAGCGGGACAGTGCGCTTCGTATTTTTCCAAACAGATTCGTACGAAAGCAGAGTTGCAGAATTTGAAAAAGACCTTACGGGAGCATTGAGTATTCCTTCGCTGTATGGAAAGGGCGTACGCTGGTACATTTTTTTACAGGCGGAAATTACACAACGCGCAACATTGCAAATAAAATACAGCGGCACGTATCGCGATGATGTAAAAATTATCGGAAGCGGCATCAACGAATTTCCATCAAATAAAATAAATGCAATAGGAATGCAAATGGAATGGCATTTGTAGCGCAAAAAATTACTTATGCAAAAAAAATGGCGATATCGTTTGCACAACATCGCCATTAAAATTTTTAGGTGAAAAAATTATTTCACTAAAAGCATTTTCTTCGTTTCGGAGAATTTTCCTGCTGTCAGTTTATAGAAATATACACCGCTTGTAAAGCGTGATGCATCAAATTCTACGCTGTAACTTCCTGCAGTCTGTTCGCCGTTCACTAACGTTTCCACCTCGCGACCAAGTACATCGAAAATTTTCAATGAGACAAATTCACTTGCCGGAAGAGAGAATGAAATTTTCGTTGTCGGATTGAATGGATTCGGATAATTCTGGTCAAGAGCAAATGCCTTTGGCGTATTATCTGTTCTTTCTACAACACCAACAAGATTCACCCATTCCAGCGCACCTTGTACAAAACGTGTAACAGGTGAACCTTCGGGACTATCTTCGGCAGAGCGCAATGAACGAATATCAACACCAAATGTTGCCGTAACAAAATTATCGGTGATATGTCCGATTGCATTCAAACTATCTGTGCCAACTAATACTCTGTGCTGATACAGCGGCACAGTATTTTCGCCTTCGAAAGCGCCTAATACATCGGGCCAAGTTCCGATTGTACTATCAGCAATTCCCGGATTAATTTCTAATCCGATTAAACCATGCGCAGCTACACCATGTGCGCGGTCTGCCCAATAATTAAAGCCGAGATAGTTATTGCAAAACTCGAGGTCAATATATGTTGAACCGGTTCTTCCAAACTGATAGCCAATATCTTCTGCGTAAATAATAAGGCGCTTTTTGGAAGTGGGTGAGCCAGACATCAACCATTCTTTTATTGAGCCAACCTGCGCAGTAGAACCAACGCTTGTTCCCTGACCGAGCCAAATTACGGTAGTATAATCATCCATTGAGAAAGGTAAGCCTGCGGCATTTGTTCCGCGATTTTGCAAATCAAATGTAATGCCCATATTTGAGAGATTATTGGCAACAGAATCGCGACTGATGAGTGATGCAGCGACAGTTGAATCATACGCGATAAGAATATCACCGCGTCCCTGACGCATTAAAGTCAAATTGTATGTTTCAACGGATTTTAATGAATCATTTGCACCGTACGCCCACACAGCCCATTCACCTACTAATGATTGACCGGGAAGAATTCCACCATCGGCAAGCATCTGGTCAATATCTGAATTAATCATTGTAAGCGTAGTATCAAATCCGTTATTGTCTGACCAAAACATTACCGTTGGAGTGGCAATTGTCGGAGCGCCAAACATCCACATATATTTTGCACCTTCACCTGATTTGCTCCATTTGTTTTCAACAGTGGAGTGATTGAATGGTGATGTAACTAATGTAGCATTATTTTGCGGCACTAAAAGATGAAACGCACCGAGTATTGGTGTTCCACGCTTTAATGTCAATGTGCGTGGACCGTTTGTTGCTGATAAGGTATCAAAATCAGGAGCATTGTTTCTGTATGCCCATACATTCCACGAGCCCACCCACGATTGACCCGGAGCGAGACCTGCTTCGGTCAAAATTTCGTCAAGTTCGCCAAGTGTGGTGTTCCAATAACTTTTATTGCGCGCAATAGAAAGCAATCGCGTTGGTAATGATGTGCCAAATACCCAACGATATGTTGCGCTTGCATTTGATGTATCCCATGTAAAAGAAACAGGAGTTGTCGAACCGGGAAATGATTCAACTAAAGTTCCTGCATCCGGTGACTGCAAGTTAAATGGATTCAGCGGTCCAACAAATGTTGTTGCTAATTCCAAACCGAATAATCTGTCAGGAGCGCCCTGCAGTACTCCGCCCAATGTTGCTTTTCCGGCAACGATTTTATCTGTTATAAATAAACCGCCTGCAATTGCTGTTGTTCCGCCATTTGTTATTACAGTTAAAATATCTAACGTAAAACCAGTGGGTTGTAATGTATTCAAATCAAACTGATGTATAAATTGAGGATTACCCTGACCTGCGCCTTGGTCCCAAACCCAGAGAAATGGTCCACCTGCTGTATAGGGGTCGTAAGCAGAACCATATTTTGCGGCAAGTGTTGTAGAAATTGTTGCTAATGCTACGCCTTCGCGACTCACACAAGTTAACGCATCAGCCCAATTGCTCACCCAAAATCCATCAAGTGATGCATCGTAAGCAATGGAGCGTACTAAATTTGCTGCAGGGCAATTGATAGTTGCAACAACAGACATTGAACCCGTATCAATCACTGCAATCTGATTTGTTACAGCAATTCCTCCATAAAGAAATTCACCGTCCCATGCCAAATCACGAATACCGGTAGCACCCGTATAACCGGAAAGCGCCATCGAATCGCGAAACGTGCCGTCAGCATTCCAACGCACCATCATATTTCTATTCCATCGTGTGGTATAGAAATTCGTACCTGTAAACTCTGCGCCGGCACTACCGAGAAAACCGGTTACTGCCTGACCATCATAGTTAAACTGAACATCCCATTGGTCTTCGGTGAAATTGGTAGTGGAAGTCTGTACCGTAGTTGTTTTAAACGGACTAACTTCCATCGCATCCTGTGCAGTAATTACACCAAACGAAGCAATGATGAGAGCAAGAAAAAGGAAGAGAGATTTCATTGTATCCTCAAAAAAAAGTGGAATAATATTTAGAATTCGGTTAAAAATTCGGTGGTCAATATACCGTAATATATTTTTTCAGGCAAACAAGAGAAAAAGTTATTTGCGAACTTATTTTTTCAGTTCTTAAACTTATTTCATAATAATTCAAAAATTTCAAAAAAAAATGCCGCGCATTTTTTACAACACGCAGCATTATCATAATTCCCTGATTAATAACCAACCGTTATTTCATCAATACCAGTTTCTTCGTCTCGGAAAACTTTCCATCTACACTTAAACGATAGAAATACACACCGCTTGTTAATGTGCTTCCATTAAATTGTATTTCGTGTCTGCCTGCCTGCATTGTTTCATTATTTAAAAGCGTTGCTACTTCTCTTCCCAATACATCATATACTTTCAACGTAACATTCCCAACAGCTAATAGCGAAAAGCCAATAGCCGTTTGCGGATTGAACGGATTGGGATAATTTTGTTCAAGCGAAAAATTTGATGGAAGATTATGCCCTTTAATTTCTTGCACAGATGTTGTTATCATTTCAGAAAGAGGGCGACTCGATACTCCAAAGTGTCCGGCATATAGTTTACCATCTGCTATAGCAAACGAAGTAACATACAAATAAGTCAATCCCGTATTTTGCGCACTCCAATTCGCACCATTGTTGGTTGAAAGAAATACGCCACCGCCATACGTCCCCGCAAACAGATTATTCCCAACTGCGAGAGATGCTTTTACACCCAAATTCGTTAATCCACTATTAATCGCTGTCCAGTTTTCTCCATGATCAGTCGAGAGTAACATCCCGTTGGAAAACGTTCCTGCAAATAAGTTGTTGCCAATTACAGAGAGTGTTTTGATACTTTGAGCACTTATTCCAGTGTTTGCAGGACGCGTCCAATTTGCTCCGTTATCAGTGGACATGAAAACCCCTTCCCCCAAACTTGACCCGCCTCCGGCAAAAAGATTTGCGCCTATTTTTGCGAATGCCCAAATCCCTATTGAAAAACCTAATCCCGTATTTGTTTGGGTCCAGTTTGTTCCGTTATCCGTTGAGAGATACACTCCATTTCCATTTGTTCCCACAAACATATTGGAACTATCAATAAATATGGATGTCAACCATATCCCGTTTAGTCCCGATTGAGTCCATAATGTTCCGTTATTAGTCGAACGATACATTCCCCAGTTACCATCGGTTACTGCAAAGACATCATTTCCGTTAAATGCTAACTTATACGTTATTGACGCAACCGGCAAACCAGTACTCGCTGCAGCCCAGTTTGTGCCGTTATTCGTGGAATGGTATATGCCGTTGTTATGAGTTGCTGCAATAATATTCGTTCCGTTCGCGGCAAGAGCTTCTACAGCAACGAAATCGCCGAATGATGTTACCCATTGCGATTGTACAGGTGTAATAAAAAATGTTGCGATAATGATGAGTGCGAGGATAAATATTTTCATTTGATGCTTTTAGTTTTAGTTGTGATTAAAATTCGATGTAAATCTATGCTTTTCTCTTTTACTCGACAATACCACAATTGGGGTATTTAAAAATAAAATGCCACACATTCTGGAAATGCGCGGCATTTTGAACAACCAAATTCCCACGGCTACTTCATCAATACAAATTTCTTTGTCTCGGAAAACTTTCCATCCACATTCAAACGATAAAAATACACACCGCTTGTTAGTGCGCTTCCATCAAACTGTATTTCGTGTCTGCCTGATTGTATCGTTTCATTGTTTACAAGCGTTGCAACTTCTCTTCCCAATACATCGTACACTTTCAATGTAACATTCCCAACCGCCAACAGCGAAAAGCCAATAGCCGTTTGCGGATTAAATGGATTGGGGTAGTTTTGCTGTAATGAAAACTTAGATGAAAAATAATTTTTTTCTGTGACACCTACTATTGGCTCATGGAGTGCGACAAAAACATCTGATGTTTGATTGATTGTATCTGCATTAGTAAAGGTAAAATTACCAAATTGAATAGTCGGACTTATAAACATTCCAGTGATGGCAATTCGTCCGTTCATATCAACCGCGATATCATAGGCATTATCATCTAATATTCCTCCATTTTTTTCTGCATAAATTGGATTTCCATCGTTATCTAACTTTGCAGTAAATATATCCATTCCTCCTGCATTTGTAAGAGTATATGAGCCAAAAGTAATTGTGGAACTGGAAAAATATCCGGTGCTATAAATATTTCCTTGTAAATCTACAGCTACCTTTCCTCCCTGATCTTGACCAATTCCACCAAATTTTTGAGCCCATAATAGCATTCCGCTTGTATCGAATTTTGCACAAAACACATCACTTTCACCCGACGTAACGAGTGTAGTATCACCGATACTAAAGTATGAACTGGAAAAATATCCTCCTAAAACAATATTGCCGTCTGGTGCAAATGCTATAGATAATGCATTGTCAAGATTACTGCCACCTGCATTTTGCGCCCATTCAACATCTCCCGATGCAGTATATTTTACAAAAAAAATATCCGCGTTTCCGTGTGTGGTAAGTGTGTTACTGCCAAACGCAATAGAATTACTTTTAAAGTTGCCGCAGTAATAGATATTCCCTTCGGCATCTGTAATAATATCATATCCATCATCATAATTTTCGCCACCGCTGCTGCGGCCCCAAAGGACTGTTCCGTTCGAATCATACTTAATCAGATAGGTATCTGTAAAATAATTAAGACTTGTATGATTGGTGAATGTCGTATCCCCAATCGTAATTGTCGTACTTGAAAAACCTCCGGTAACAAATACATCTCCTTGTTTACTGACATAGACTCCATTACAATACTCCGCTTTTGTACCACCTTCACGCCTTGCCCATTTTACGTTTCCGTTTGTGTCATATTTTACAATGAAAATATCAGAGCTTGAATTCGGACTATTCAGTAATGTATCATTGCCAAAAATGATTTTTGGGCTATCAAATTGACCTGCGGTATATACATATCCCATTTTATCTGCCTTAATTGTAGTGGAGAAATCCATTCCAGATTTTCCTGCTCTTCTTGCCCAAAGTATATTTCCTGCTTTGTTATATTTGACGAAAAATATATCATAGTCACCATTGTTCGTTAGTAGTGTATCGCCAAAAGTAATAGAGGTACCCTGATAATTACCAAGAAGATACGTGTTAGAATTCTGGTCAAATATAACTGCACGTCCTTGGTCATAGGACAGTTTCCCCGCACTTTTTGCCCACTGCCAGTCATCAGCATATGCGAATGTTAAGAAATAAAAAAAAATAACAAATAGTGTAAATACATTATACCTTATGAAGGTAAACCAATTTAGTGATGGTAGGTGATTCATATCTATTGATGTTTATAGATTGAGAAATTAAATATCTGCTTCGCCGCATCCGTCAAAAGAAGCGGCGAAGCGTTTGTTATCTCTGTTTAGGGATTACATTCTCCTGAACAATTTATATTAACTGTTTTTCTACATTCCACTCCGAAATTATATGGTAGAGTTGTCTTATTTATCCCAACGGCATTATCACAACAAAGTGCTTTCACTATGAAATTATTACCATCATCATAGAAAAGATGTGTAACATCAATATAATACCAGCCAGAAGAATTTGCTGTTCCGGACGCTCTCTCATTTTGAATGCCATTTATAATTTCATATACCTTAATTACTACTCCATTCGGAGAACCACTTGCCGTAATCGTTCCTTTCACAATTAACGAATCACATGCATACATTGAAGTGTATGAGCCAAGCAAAATAAATACAAAGACTATAAATAGTCTCGCAGTCGATAATAAATTTATTTTCATTGGATACCTCAAAATAAAATATAAAAAAATTCTTCATACGCACCAAAAGGTGCAATTAAATTTTATGAAGAATATAAAAGTACATTCACGAGTTTATAAAAAATATGTTTTATTTTTATAACGTCATAAATGCAGTCAAGATATACGAAATGATAAAATAAATTTCAAAAGAACAAACATTAAATGTTGCAAACTGAGATTAATTTTTTGCTTCTGTACATTTATATCCGATTTGGTGTTTGTAAAATAAAAAGGCGACACAAGTAAATTATATTTGTATCGCCTTCAAAAATAAGCGCTACGCATTTCAAGAATGCGTAGCACGTTTTGCAAATAGCCAATTGCTAAACGCTAATCGCTTTTTATTTCATCAACACCAATTTCTTCGTCTCTGAAAACTTTCCATCTACACTTAACCGATAAAAATACACACCGCTTGTTAGTGCGCTTCCATCAAACTGTATCTCGTGTCTGCCTGCTTGTATCGTTTCATAGTTTAAAAGCGTTGCAACTTCTCTTCCCAATACATCGTACACTTTCAATGTAACATTCCCAACCGCCAACAGCGAAAAGCCAATTGCTGTTTGTGGATTGAACGGATTGGGATAATTTTGTTCAAGTGTAAATTCTTTCGGAACATCGACAATTCCGTTTTCAAATTCTATATCAATTGCGAATTTATTCGGCGGGTCAAGAAATGCAACGCTGTCAATATGCGTTACTCCCGAAATCACCAACGGACTCTTTGATACCATTCCCAATGGTCCTGTAAATGCTCTGTTCACTCGCGTCAGCATTGAATCAAATAACGGCCAGTTGATAGAACCCGATGGATATTTTTTCCAATAGGTGAGAAGATTATCTACCAGAATGGTAAGTTGGCGGAGGGTTTTTCCATTGTAATGATTGGCGGTATCATTGTCGTCATAAATAATACTGCCGAATGACGGAGGAGTAATTTCCGCATCGCTCGCGGAGATATTGAGTTTCAGCATCATCAATTCACCGAGCAAGTGATTATTGTACAACGACAATTTCGGATTCTTCTTTTCGCCGACAAAGTTTGCGGTTCCGAATGTATCAAATCCGCGCGCTGCTGCTGTATGAGGTGCAAAGGTGATAAACGTTTTCGATTTATCAATGCGAATCCATCCATAGGATGTTGCGCTATCACTGCGTACATTACCGAGAACCATTCCACCGGGAAAGCCGGGAAGACCTTTTTTAATTTTGCCATACTTCCGTGAAAATATCGTATCGCGGACATTGCCAACTGTTGCCTTTGTACCTTTTTTCAAATCTGCGGCTTTGCTGATAAGACTATCTTGTGTAAATGAACGGTATTTCAATTTTGCATCATCAACATATTTGATTGTTACAAAATCCGTACCTGATGCTGCGCTGTACCCTGTTACAAATACTGCACTGCTTTTTGATACAACCGCAACCGGTACATCATTACCGTTTGCAGGTCCATTGTACGAAACGCTCCATTCTTCATCGCCGCTACTATTGTATTTTACGAGCGCGTAATCTGTTCCTGTTCCCTCTCCCGTTGCTGTGCCAATAACATACGGACTGCTTCCTGTCAAACGCACACCGCCATCTTCATCATTGCCTGCACCGTTGAATGCAGAAGCCCAGTCTTCATCTCCGTCCGTTTTGTAACGCACGGTTACAATATCGTGGAATGAACCGACCTGTAAACTTTTTCCTGTAACAAGCGCACGGCTTCCGCTGAATGTTATTCCATACGCAAAATCATCGCCGTTTGCAGTGCCATTATACCGTGTTACCCAATCTTCCGTTCCCGTTGAAGAATATTTAATTGTTGCGTAATCCATTCCGTTTGTAGTATCTGTACTGCCGCCGGTAATATATACATCTGCGCTTGCGCTTGTGCTACTGAGAACCAGCGCACGTGCAATATCATCACTGCTTGCGCTTCCATTATAGCGGCGTGTCCATGTTGTATCGCCGGTACTGCCGCTGAATTTTGCTGTGAGATAATCCAGTCCTGTTCCCGAGCCCGCGCTTGAACCGGTGATGTACACATCGGGTGTTGAAGTGCCGCGCAGTACCATTGCGTATGGTTTATCTGCACCATTTGCCGCGCCGTTCAATGTCTTTGCCCATTGCTGCTCGCCGAGAGAATTATATTTTACAACCGTAAAATCAAAATCTGTTCCCGTATTTTTAGACCACCCTCCGACATACACATTTAACGAATCATTCACCGCAACTGCAATTGGTGCATCTTCATCGCTTGCAGTGCCATTGTAACGCTGTATCCAAAGTTGTGTTCCGTTGCGGTCGTATTTCACCGTTGCAAAATCTAAACCTGCACCAACACTTGAACCGGTTACATAGACATTCTCTGCCGTATCAATGGCAATTGCCAATGCTTTATCCGCGCCGCTTCCACTGTTTGCATAAAATGCAGACCAGAGCAATGCGCCTTCGGGGCTGTATTTTAATGTAGCAAAATCAATTCCTGTGGTAGCGCGTGTAGTCCATCCGGTTACATAGACGTATCCCGAATCATCAACCGTCATTGCGGTTGCGGCATCATTGCCTGCTTTTACATCGCTTGAATAGCGCGCAATCCACTGACGTACATATTGCGCTTGTGTGGTTGTATAAAATCCACTCCAAAGAATGGTGGTAAATAATAAATAAGTAAAATATTTTTGCATAAGAGTTACCCTGTAATAATAATTAAGTTAAGAGATATAGAGAAATCTGTATATAAAAAGTAAAGCGAACTTTGTCGGTTCGCTCTACTTCATTTTTTCGTTTACTTCAACAGAATCATTTTCTTCGTTTCCGTAAAAATGTGTTCTGTTCCCGATTGCGGAATTGCGGTGAGTTTGTAGAGATACACGCCGCTGTTCAGATTATCGGCATTGAAGTTAATATGTTGCACTCCGCTTGCCATATCATAATTGTTTAAGACAGAAGCCACTTCCTGCCCGAGCAGATTATAGACGCTCAGCGAAACAGTGGAGCGCGTTGCAAGCGAAAACGAAATCGCCGTAACTGGATTGAACGGATTGGGAGTATTCTGATACAATGCAAATGTTTGCGGCTGCATTACATTCTCTGCTACACCAACACCGAGTAAATCCGAGAGCGGAGTTTTACTGGATTGCAATATTTCTTTCGTGGCATCTTTTTGTACAAAGACGACGAGTTCACAATTGTTAAAGTTCCATCCGCTATTCACAGTGATTGTCTTGGTAAACGAAATCGAATCTCCCTGTACAAGTGTGAACTGTTCACCACTCGCATTAGGGTTCATTTTGCGCATTACATATTCGTGATGCGGGTCGCCATTGGGTCCTGTATAGTTGAGGTCTTTCTCAACAATCAGCGTATGTAATTTAAACGGACCGGCAGACATTTGACTTCCATCAGACTTCAATTTTATATCAACAGTGCCGCCACTCGTTGAAATATTACCGGTTACTGTTATATCAATCGGACTCAATACAAGCAAACGACCTTGAATTGCAGTCGTCCATGAAGAAAACGAACTACCGTTATTGTAACTATCCACAATACCATCAGGAACACCTGTTACGCCATAGTACGAAACACGCGCTTGCGGCTCTGATGGATTCGCAAGATAGTATGGGTCATTGCCGGGAGAGGGCCACCACACATGATACTTTACCACTGTTACTAAATCGGCATACTCATAATTAGCAAGCCAATTATCAAACGGAGGATTCTGTACGGCACACGGAGGACACGTAGTGCTGGTAAAAATTTCTACCATTGCTTTACGTTGTCCACTCATTCCTTCTGTTGCTGCGAGAAGGAACACAAGCATTAAGAGAGAGAAGAATTTGTTCATAAGGAACCTTTCTGTTTTTTTAAGTTTGTAAATAGATGCGGGGAAAATATAATAAATTAAAACTTTTGAAAATAGTAAAACAGCAAATAGCGTTTGGCAGTCAGCATTTAGCAATCGGCAATGAGAGTATCGCTGAATCCTCATAGTATTTACCGAGTGTATAACTTTTCAACAACATAGCAATATACATTTTTACAATACGGCATCGGCATTGGCAACATAGTATTCTCAATTTTACGAATAGGGCATCGGCACTGGCAACATAGTATTCGTAATTTTACGAATAGGGTATCGGCACTGGCAACATAGCATTCGTAATTTTACGAATAGGGCAGGCACGCTAAATTCGCCATATTTCAGTTTTTTCCTCAATGGAAACTTTATCAAAAATGAGATTCCGCTTAAAACTGACTCGTAAACGAGAGACGGAAACCTTTATATGGGCTAATGACGCGGCAAATTCCATTAGAACACACTTGCCCTCCGCGTTCTGCTCCGTAGGTAATCCCTACAAGATTGTTTGCGCCGATATGGTAACCGACTTCACCGACAAGCCAATGCTTTTCGTCCTGCGGTTCGTATTCGTGGGTTGTGTATTCGTAGCGTAATCCGACTGAATAATCGGGTGAGTGTGCGAGTTGCACTGCAATAAGATGGTTAAAAAACGGCTGTGTTTCGGGAAATTTTGTAACCCACTGTAATTCATTCGAAAGTTTCGCGCTCCAGACTTCATTAAATGTATATTGTACGACTGCGGGAATTGCAGTTTGTCGTGTGTATTGTTCAAGTATCTGCACGAGCGCGGTGTAGGTAATTTCACTGCGGCGATTTATTCCTATTTTGAAATAGGATTCTGCATCTGCAAAAAAATATTCCACATCCGCGTAGATTTCCCAAAATGGCGAGCGTTCTTTTGCAAAGGAAGGGAGAAATTGAGAACCGATAGTGCGGCGCTCCATTTGCAGCGTTGCAAAATTTATATTTTCAAAAGCATAATGTCTGCTGGAGTGTGCGATGTTGCCGTTCAATGTCATCTTTTCATTTACGGCATAGAACGCATCAAGTTGAAAACCAACTTCGTCATTAAAATTGGTAACGTGCGGATAGCGTGTAAGAAGTGTGTACGAATGTTCTTTATGGACTGTCGGCGGATTTTGCAACGGCAACATTCTTGTCGTACGGAAATTATCATTATGAATATCATCCACAATATCGAAGCGGTAATCTTTATATTCAAATGTAATACCATAGCCATTTCCTGTATGCGAAACGGAGGCGTAGAATCCGCTACCGCTTGCACTGTCGCGTTCATTCACAGTTGTCGTTTTCGTAACGTAGGAAATATTCATATCAGCAATTGGGAAATGCAGCGATGCGGATACTTCGGGAAGATGTGTGGTGGCGCTGTCGAAGACATCGGTAATAAATGTCGGATGTTTTCCTTTTGCAGAAATATAACTTCCGCTTAAAGTAATGTGCTTCAACTGAGAAAATTCTATTATTCCGCCGCGCACGGAATAGTGTTCAATGCGCAGTGGTCCGAGTGCGATAGTAACGGGCTCAATATAATCTACTTCACCACCGATTAGCATTGTATTCCATTGCTTCGCTCTGTACGATGCGCGAATACCTTCCACTCCGTTATCAAATGCAAGCGCGCGGTTTTCAAAGAGATTTAACGACAAACCATTATTGAAGAGCGCATAGACATCACCGGCACGAAAGCCAACACCATCGCGATTGTATTCCACAAATTTCTTACGAATGCCGCGATAGGGTACACCGTATTCCGGCTGCTGACTCAAATCAAATCGAAATCCCACAATAACGTTATTGATGAAGAAGCGCGAATCAGCAACGTTATCGAGATACTCTTTGCGTATTTCAGAAACAAAACCACCCTCGCCGATATTTTCTCTTCCTGAACCGTAGCGCAGAGAATTAGTAACTGACGCAGAAATATTCTGTGCCACGCCTTGTTGCAGCACACTACAGACGACAAACAATCCAATGGTAAATAAAATCTTCAATGGCACATTCCTAAATTACTCAACTACTCAAAAACTCCACTACTCCACTACATTTTTTTTCTTGCTGCAATGTATTTCACCGTAGGTTCTTGTACACTCATTCCATGCAAATGATATTCTTCTAAATAATTCCTTACTTCTGCAATCGGAACCGTTTCGCGTACCGTCTTTGAATAAATATCAAGAAGTACAATCAATTCGTTAGAAAGAAATACGAAATACACAACTCTGAAACCGCCTTGTTTTCCTTTTTTCATATCTGTACTCGACAACCGAATTTTGTAAAGTCCCGCACCAAGTGGAATTCCTGCGTGAGGGTTTTCTGTTAATATTTTTTGCACGCGAATGATATCTTCCTTTATCGAAGGAAATTTCTTTTTCAACCGTTTGAGTGCCGTTCAAATTGTGGCGCAACATCAAAGTTCATCCAAAACCTCCTCAAGTGGGCGCATTTTGCCGTTCACCATCTCACGAATTGCTCGCACGGTTGATGCGGGAAGTTTTTCTTCTTCCAGAAAAGTAACTATCACCGGCGTATTTTTCTTTCGCGAATACACTTTTGGCGGTAATTCCATCAATTGTACTTTTTGACCATCGTATATACCTTTGATTGCTAACATATTTATTTTCTTACGTATTAAATTGCTTCTATAATTTACTAAATCTACAATTACAAAATCAAAAACGAATTCATCTTCATCAACTTTTTACACTTCATTCTCTGCGGTTGGCAGGCGGCGATGCCTAAACGTTTTTTCTGTTTTCTTCGTACGCGGAATAATTTCCATCAAACCGCACAACATTCCTTTTCCCTTCAAACGCGAGAATGTGTTGCTATTTTTTTTTGCAGCACACTACAGACGACAAACAATCCAATGTAAATAAAATCTTCAATGGCACATTCCCAAATTATTCAACTACTCAAAAACTCCACTACTCCACTACATTTTTTTTCTTGCTCTTTGCAATTGCCTCTTGAATATCTTTTTCGATTTCTCTTTCATCGCCGGGAAGATAACCGCTGCGCGTTTTTATGATGTTCCCTTCCATATCAAAAAGCACTGAGTAGGGAATATTTTGTCCGTTCAGTGTTTCAAACACCTGCGCATTCGGGTCAATAAATATCGGGACAGAATATTGCTGCGTCTTTACGTATGCTTTTACTTTCGCAAGACTCTTTTGTGTATCGTGGTTAATCGCAAGAACAGTGAATCCCTGCTCTTTATATGTCTCATAGATTTTCTGGAGCATTTTTATTTCCGATTTGCACGGCTCGCACCACAACGCCCAGAAACTTACATACACAGGACCCTTGTGTAAGTAATCGGAGAGATTTTCTATTTCGCCATCCATCGTTTCGAGGGATAAATCGAATGTAGTTGTTTCCTGCGCGAACGTGATTGAGCAGAGCAACAAGAGAAGGAGTAGTATTTTTTTCATAGTATTTCCGAAGCCACCAAAATATAAATGCCGCAAGTGGTAAAAAACTTGCGGCAAAATAACGAGAATATTTTCCGTAATTTCAAATGCTCGTTTGGATATTATTTATTTGTATGTTACTTCGTGGCAACCTTTCTCTTCGTGACCACGTCGCTTCCATGGAGATTCACCGCCGCTATCGTTGCCCATTTTATTGTGTAATATTTTTTGAATTAACACCGCGCGCTGTTGCTGTATTTGTTCATTCATTGCTTTATCTTCCTTTGCATCAAAGAATTTCCTTCCGTCAATCCACGTTTGCTCGCACATTGAAAGAGTTGAGAGTGGATTATCGTTCCACACAGCAAAATCAGCGTCTTTTCCAACTTCGAGCGAACCGACACGATTATGAATGCGTAATTGTTTTGCAGGATTCAATGTTACAAATTTAATTGCCTCTTCTTCTGTCAATCCGCCGTACTTCACTGCTTTTGCTGCTTCATCATTTAACCGTCGCGCCATTTCATCGCTGTCAGAATTAAAGGAAACCGTAACACCTTCTTTATTCATCAACGCGCCGTTGTATGGAATTGCATCATAGACTTCAAATTTATACGCCCACCAATCGGAAAATGATGAACCGCCGACACCATGTTTTGCCATCACATCAGCAACTTTGTATCCTTCAAGAATGTGTTGAAATGTTCCCATTTGAAATCCAAACTCTTCTGCTGTCCGCATCATTGCAAGAATTTCATCCTGCCGATATGAATGACAATGGACGAGACGCTTTTTATTTAAAATTTCTGTAACCGCATCAAGTTCCAAATCGCGGCGCGGCGGCAATGATGTTCCGTCTTTGTATTCATTCCACATCTTTTCATAATCGCGCGCGGCAGAAAATTCATCGTGGATAATTTGCTGCACACCCATTCTTGTTTGGGGATAGCGCGAAGTAAATTGGTCGCCCCAATTGCTTTGTTTCGGATTTTCTCCGAGAGCAAATTTAATTCCCTGCATCGCATTTTCAAATTTCATTTCTTCGGGCAACATTCCCCAACGCAATTTGATAACCTGATTTTGTCCACCGATTGCATTTGCAGAACCATGCAGAATATTTATCGCAGTAACGCCGCCGGCAAGTTCGCGATACAAAGAAATATCATCCGCATCTACCACATCGCCAATGCGCACTTCTGCAGTAATTGCCTGTCCGCCTTCATTCACGCTTCCGCTTGCGCCGCTGTGTGAATGGCAATCAATAATGCCGGGAGAAATGTGTTTTCCTTTCGCTTCGATAATAACAGCGTTGGAAGGAGCAGAAAGATTTGCGCCGATTTTTTCAATCTTCCCATTGTGTATCAGCATATCAGCATTGTCCATTTTTTTTCCTGTTGAATCGGTAACCCACAATGTTGCGTCATTGATGAATACATACGCTGGCTGTTCAGGAAGTTGCGTACGACCGAATGGCATTGGCGGCATTGGCATTTCAAACGATGCATTCATTTTTTCTTTTTTCTTTTGTGAAGTATCAGCTTCGGCGGTAAATGGTGTTGTGCGCACTGCACTCCATTGAAAAAATGTTCCGTCACTGTGTTCGCCATTACCCACTATTTCATTTCCCGTAATCGTGCCGCTCATTCTAACGATGCCTTTCATTGCGAGTGAATCACCATTGAAGGAAAATGAAATTTGTTTCTGAAGGAAAGAAATATTTTTAAGTTTTTCCTCTCGTGCTTTACTTGTATCATTCACAGATGCTTTTGCGATCGTCCCACTGATATCATTCATTTCTCCTTTGAAATTGAGAGTGAATTTATCGTTCATTGTTGCTTCCCATTTTCCGCGCACATCAACAATTGGTTGCGTAATAATTTCATAACGATTGCCATCAATCCAACTTTCGAGTATTTTTGTTTTCTCTCCAAATATATCTCCATCAGTAATGATGATGTTTGCAATTTTTTCTTTCTCAATTGTGCCAAGAGAATTTTCTACTCCAAACATTTTTGCAGGAGTTGTGGTTAATGCTGCAAGCGCTGCATCAGCGGGCAATCCGCGTTCTACTGCAATGCGCACATTCTCTAAAAATTTATCCTGCTCTTTCATTGTCGCGGAAGTAAGTGCAAAAGGAATTCCCGCATCGTACAATCGTTTAGGATTTTCCGGCGCAATATCCCAATGCATTAATTCACTCCACTCAACATCGGCGGCATCTTCTGATGTTGCAACCGATGGCGCTTTCGGAAAATTAATCGGAAGAATAATCGGCGCATTGCAATTTTTTATGGCATTGATGCGGCGGTATTCCATTCCATTACCGCGTAAAATTAATTTCAATTTGAATTCATCCGCGATTTTTTTAGCGCGCAGTTCATTCAAATCATTCGATGTTTCAAAGACAAGGGGCTGTTTTGCAGAGAGAACATTGTACAGTGATGCCAGTGCTGCATTTGCTTCCGGGCGCGGGAGAGATGGATTTTTTGTATATGCATCATTTGCCTTTTTATACCAATCCGCATCGTACAATGTTTGTCGTATCATCGCTATACAACCCATCAGTGAATTGGGATAGCCATCAGATGATTGGTCAACATCGAGATTCGCATGCATCGCAACTGCATTTTTTAGAATAACATCATTTCCTTTTTTGTCACTGAGATTTACTAACGTACTTGTTCCCTTTATGTTTCCACGTTGCGGCACACAGAGAGCAGACGTAAAACCCATCTTGCGTAATCTCTCCGCAGTCTTTGCATCGGGTGAAAAAATTTCATTTGCATTTTTCTGTGCAAGAATTTTTGCATTCCAATACGGAGAGCCGGGAGATACTTCCGGAATATTTTGCTGACGGCGCATTGGTCCTTCGTTGCCACGTTCATTCCGTTGCTCCGGTTGCGACACGCCATAATCGGAATATGATTCGATAAAACCTGCATAGAGTGTTTTTCCATGCAAATCCCATACCCGCGCATCTGCGGGAACAGAAATATTTTCGCCGACATTTTCGATAATGCCATTGCGAAGAATGACAATACCGTTGGAAATAATTTTTCCGGGGGCAGTAACAATACGTGCATTCATCAATGCATGTACACGCGGCGTGTTCTGGCGAATGCCTTCTACTTGTGCTGTTTGCGAAAAAATATTTTCCGTAAATAAAAACAGTAACAGTGCAAGACAGAGACGAGTGGGGAAATATAATTTGTTCATAATAATTATGCGAATAAGAGTACATTAATAAAATATTGAAGAGATACGGTTCACATTGATTTTATTGATGAAGTTAAAAATGGGCAAGTATTATACGAAACTTGTTGTGAAAAATGAAAGAGAACAGAAATATTTTTTATGACAAGAATAAAAATGCAATATTAAAAAACATCAATAAAATCAATATTGCTTTTGATGTTATAATTTATTTAGTATGTTTCTCCCGCAAATATTATATATGTTTCACTTATCTGGGAGTAAATAATGCCCAAAACTAAAAGTCAAATCGTTGACCACTTAGCAACGAAAACCGGCACCACCAAGAAGACTGCAGTCCAAATGATGGAAGAATTAGTATCGCTTGCATACAAAGAAGCGAAAAATTCCTTCACCATTCCGGGCTTAGGAAAATTGGTTCTCGTCCAGCGCAAAGCGCGTATGGGACGTAATCCTGCCACTGGCGCGACAATCAAAATACCTGCAAAGAAGGTATTGAAGTTCCGCGTTGCTAAAGCGTGCAAAGATGCAGTGCTTCCCGCAAAGAAGTAATTGAACTCTGTACGAAGAATTAACAAAAGCCCGAAGAATTTTTCTCCGGGCTTTTTTTATACAAAAATTTTGGATTCATTCTTCTGCGTTGAATATCACAGAGCATTACTTGTTTGCTGACTTCTTTTTCATTTTTCATTGCGAAGTTATATTTTCTGAAAGATTTTTTTGAACTATCACTTAATAAATAATTTAAACTATGAAACGATGCTACATTGTATTACTTATCGCTTTTGCTTTTTACACTGCAAATGCACAAACTTTTTCTCCTGCGGCTTCAGATATTTCGATGGGGAATATTCTTGTCGGTTCTGCCAAAGACGATAGTGTGCTCATTGCCAATACTGGCGTTGACACACTTTTTATATCAAGCGCTATTTCAGAAAACAACCTGTTTTCAATTGTAACTTTTCCCGATACAATTGCAGGCGGTGATAGCAGTATTTTTAAAGTTATATTTTCGCCCATTGCAACAGGATTGCAAAATGGTACTATCGTTTTTCTGCATAACGCATCAAGCTCGCCGGATACTGTTTTCGTAAGCGGAACGGGAATTGCGCCATCATTTTTATTTTCAATTTTTGCATTGAATTTTGGAAGTCTGCTTTTTAACACTACTTCGCAGGAAACAGTTTTTGTAAAAAATTCCGGTACTGCTCCGCTTTATGTAACAAATGCTATTGCGGGAAACAGTGAATTCTCTGTTGCTCCTTCTGTAGCAACAATCAATGAAAATGACAGCGCTTTCTTCATCGTTACATTTTCTCCCATTTCATCAGGAATGAAAACTGCCAACATTATTTTTACACACGATGCAGAAAGTTCTCCCGATACGCTTCTTGCAAGCGGAAATGCATTTGATTACAGTTCAATATCAGGATTGGTTTTTAATGATGTCAATGCGAATAGTATAAAAGATATTGGTGAAAACAGTTTGAGTAATTGGGAAATTATTCTTGGTGGCGATATTGCTGATACAATGATGAGTGACATAAATGGCAATTTTGTTTTCGATAGTTTGTTGTCAGGAAATTATACTCTTCATCAAGAATTGCAAAATAACTGGACCAAAACGTTACCCATCGAAAATTCATATTCATTCTCGCTCGGCATTGAAGTAGATACGATTGGATTGAATTTCGGCAATGTGAATTATGGTTCAATTTCCGGGATGAAGTTTAAAGACGTAAATGGGAATGGCAACAAAGATGCAGAAGATATTGGTCTTTCGGAGTGGCAAATTATTCTTGAAAAAGATTCAATTGCAATTGATACTGCTGTTACCGATGAAGACGGAAATTATTCTTTCACAAATCTCATTGACGGCAATTATGAAGTGCGTGAACTTCAGCAAAATGGTTGGACGCAGACATTGCCGATTTTGTCAGCGCATATTTTATCTTTATCAGGCGGAACAGATACCGCGAATATCAATTTTGGAAATTTCCAACGCGGTGCAATCAGCGGTATTGTTTTTAATGATAAAAATAATGACAGCACAAAAACTCTTTCGGAAACAGGTTTGCTTGAATGGCTTGTGCGATTGCAAAATAATGATGTTGTTATTGATTCTCAATTGACAGATGAAGACGGAAATTTTGCTTTTACAAATTTACTTGTGGGAAATTATTCTCTGCGTGTTGAACCGCAAAACGGTTGGCTGCAAACACTTCCTGATTCATCTTATGAAATCACAATAGAAAGCGGGAGTAATTTTCCTGCACAGCATTTCGGATTCTTTCTTCCCAATACAATTACTCTGCGCAATTATACTGATACCGACGCATTGTTTGCAACATCGAATGACCGCACAGGAAAACAATGGCATCTTCAATTGTACAGCAATGCAGTTACGGATTCAACATTAGTTGCAGAAAGTTCTTCTGATACTTTGCTCACGGTGGAAAATCTTACCGATGGAAATTATATTGCAATCGAAAGCGATTCTTCAACGTATAATCATATTGGCATAGTTGCGAGCGATTCCTCTTTTGCAACTGCAACTGCACAAATCACTTTATCCGTTGCTAATGGAATGACAAAAAATGTTTCTTTCATCAATGCACTGAAACGTGATGAAATTATCATTGAGCATTATCTTGATACGGATTCCAATTATACGACGACAAATGACAGAAGTTTGAAGCGCTGGTATCTCGCATTATACAACGGAAGCAATCAACTTGTTTCAGGTGCAGATACGACACAACTTTCCGTTGAGAATCTTTCGCCGGGAACTTACTATGCAATGCAGGTAGATTCTTTGCGATGGAAACATCTCGGCTATTTACATTTGATGAATGATGATACCGTATTTAATGATGAAAGCGCGTTGCGAAAAATAGAAATAAATTTATCAGGCGGTGGAAATAGCGTGTTGGTGCAGTTTGTCAGTTCAAATGCGGATTCTGTTTTAGCAGTAAATATTTACAACGGCATGGGAAGTTGGAATAGGAAAAATAGTTGGAGTCTCGATAGAATCCCATTAAGCAGTGATTCGGTTGTTATTCCCAAAGGGAAAAAAGTAACAATAGATACTCTTGTCGCGAATAATACTATTGCATCATTACATAATCTTGGAACAATCCGCGTAGCAACAAGTGAAACGCTGCACATTCTGCGCGATTTTAAATCCAGCGGAACATTCACCGTTGACGTTGACTCCACACCGACATTTGATGTAAGCGGTAATGTAACCATTTCAGGAAAATTTACTGCGGGATTCCTCAGCATTGTTATGAACGGCAGCAATCCTGAATCATTAAAGACAAACGGAAAAACGTTATACAATCTTACCATTCGTTCTGCAGAAAATATTACCACCACTACTGCAAATATTTTTCTTGGTTCAAATCTTTACATCAGCGGCATACTTCAACTTGATGGCAACATCAACGCATCGGGATACACCGTGAGTATTTCCAACGGAGAAGCAGATGGGCTTTCCGGCGATGGAAGAATATTGAATGGCGTTGTCGGACGGGCAATTGTTTCCGAATCTTCTGACCGCTATCGCTTTGATAACAGCAACAACGCAATTACACTTGATGGCAGCGCGGGACAATCTGGATATGTTTCTCTTACAAAATATGGAAACATTTCTCCCGATGCGTTCGGACAATTTGCGCAACCATACACCGGCACTGTTGATACAATAAATAATGTTGTTACTGCTGATGCAATAAATAAATTCGGTTATTTTGCCATCGGACATAATCGCATTTCCACTACCGGTATGCCATTACTCAATAGAATGTTTTACGTAAGCGCGTACGTTGGCGAAGGCGGCACCGGACAACTTTCATTAAGTTACGACCAATCTGATATTGGCATTGGCATCAGAGAAGATTCATTGGTACTTCTGCGCATCATTACGCCGCCATGTGTTGCTGATACAACGAAGTTCCGCACATTTAAAAACGAAACGAATCTTTCCGTAAAAGCAATTCGATTGAAACAAAAAAACGGTACACTTACTTCATCGCCGCCGAATATCTTAACAGCAGTTGGCGGCGTATTCAATCGCATTCCGCGCAAAGGAAAACTTTCTTTTGGCGTACAGGTAAAAGATAAATCCATTGCAAAAGATTACGGTTGGATGTTTATTAAAGATGCATCGGAACTCGGCAAAATTTTTAAAACCGCACCGATGCTTTCTTCACGTCCGCTCGATTCATTGCGTACGGTGGGAAAATCTGCAAAGCGATTCAGCAAGCAGATTAAAGTTTCAAATAAATTGAATAATCCCGCAATCAATGAAGGCGTTATATTCAATCTCAATCTTGTTGCAAGCGCGTATGGCGCAACACCATACGGATTAGGCGGATTAGTACTTGATACAGCAATTTCATTTTTCGACCGCGATTTAAAAGGGCAGACGCTCACGCAAATCGGTGCGTATTTCGATACGGTGATGACGTTTTGGGAAGATTTCGGCATTGAAGATTCCGCAACGTATGCTGACCTTGATAATATTGTGAACAAAGTTTTGAAGCGCGTGAACGAAGCATTTTACGCAGAATTGAATGACACGAATTACACGATTGATTTAGGCGCACTAAAAAAGAATCCGTATGCGATAACATTGCAGGGAGTAAAATCCCCTCCGCAGGTTGGCGTTGTTATTTGCAAACCGCAGGAAGAAGGAGAAAAATCTCTTCCCATCGGCTTTGATGATGAAATACCGGAACAATTTTCCGTCAGTCAGAATTATCCCAATCCGTTTAATCCAACAACAACAATTACCATCACTGTACCGGAGCAACTTGATGGCGCAACTGCAACAATGAAAGTATATAATATTCTCGGGCAGGAAGTCGCAACAGTGTTGAATGAAGAAATTCTTGATGCAGGAGTTCATCATCTCCGCTTCGATGCATCGCGGCTTTCAACGGGTGTGTACTTCTATCGCATAAGTTTTAATGATGGTGTGTTTGTGGCAATGAAGAAGATGATGTTGCTGAAGTAGCGGTTAGCTTTTAGCCCTTGGCTAATAGCATTTTTTAAAGGCGATACAAAAATATTTACTTGTGTCGCCTTTTTTAATTCTTTTTCTGCAT
>CAYHPL010000027.1:0-38864 GCA_964358705.1 uncultured Chitinophagales bacterium | reverse complement strand
TAACAGAACTCGGAAGAGCAATTTTCCATGTTTTCCATTGAAAGGGAGTGGGAACAAAATACTCATCCGTTGTTACTGTTTTTAAAGAGTCGCCTCCTTTTGAAAAAATAACTGAATACGATACTCCTCCATTCACAGTTAGCAACACTTTCAAAGTATCATAAAATCCCTCGAAATAACCATACGCAGCATCAAATTTAATACTATCGCTACCTTGCAAACCAGTAAAAAGTGGTGTAAATAAAGAATCTGTTTCGCCAAGTGAACCGTAATCAAAAAAATTGATAAATGCTGACCCAGTTCCAATACCATAACTACTTGCCTCGATGCTTCTTGTCCAAGTTACGTCAGAGTCAGAATTTGCCAATGTCCAGTCTGCAGGAGGAAATAACTCATTTTCAAAATCCTGAAGATAATATGCTTTTTCAGGAATCAGATTTATTGAGCCATGAAAATATTTAGGAGGGCTGATAAATTTTTTTGTGCCTTTTACTCTTTTTTTAAATACTTCGGATTGTTGATATGATGTTCGACGACTATATTTTTGTGCATAAATATTCTCACTGAATGCTGAAAAGAGTACTGCACAAAGAAATGTAAACAAGAATAAATTTCGTTTCATAAAATTCATAAAAACTAATTAATGCGAGGATGCTGAGTAAACCATAGTTTTACATAGTTTACAATATCAATAGTAGATGCTCCGGGAGTAAAAATATCTCCACAGCCAATTTCTTTAAGTTTGTCAATATCAATCTGCGGTATAATTCCTCCACCGAAAAGCAACACATCACTCATTTTTTTTTCTTCCATAAGTTTTTTAATTTTTGGAAAAACTGTCATGTGCGCGCCGCTAAGTATGCTAACTCCAATAGCATCAACATCTTCTTGTAACGCAGCTTCAACAATCATATCGGGGGTTTTGCGAAGCCCGGAATATATCACTTCCATTCCTGCATCACGTAAGGCGGCTGCAACTACTTTTGCGCCTCTATCGTGACCATCTAAGCCAACTTTAGCAACCAAAACACGTATTTTTTTTTCCATAATTAATTACAAAGAAAATTTTTTTAAAGAGAGGTATAATTTATGCAGTGGTAATCCAACTACGTTGTAGTAATCACCATTTATTCTTTCGACAAACACAGCGCCAAAATCTTCCTGAATACCATACGCTCCCGCTTTATCCATAGGCGCACCGCTTTCAACATAATCTGTAATTTCTTGCATTTCCAAATTTCTGAACGTTACAAAAGTAGATTCTACTTCATTGACCAACATTTGTTTGGATGCATGCAAAATGGTGTAACCTGTATGAACAGTATGTGTTTTTCCACTTAACTCCTGTAACATTTCTATAGCATCTGAT
This sequence comes from uncultured Chitinophagales bacterium, assembly GCA_964358705.1. Lineage (GTDB taxonomy): Bacteria > Bacteroidota > Ignavibacteria > UBA10030 > F1-140-MAGs086 > JBBTJF01. The sequence continues at coordinate 37,495 of CAYHPL010000027.1, read as the reverse complement.
GAAGAAGTTGGCTTACCAAAAATTTTTCCATCTGCGCTTACAACAGTATCAGCGCTGATAATAATTGCATCGAAAAACTGACGTGCTACGCTTTCTGCTTTGTGTAGTGAAATAACACGTACATTTTCTATTTCGGACAAATTGTTATTCCAAATTTCGTGTACATTACTTTCAATTACATCAAAATTTAATCCTAATTGTTCAAGCAATTGTTTTCTTCGCGGTGATTGCGAAGCAAGAATAAGTGGCTTTTCAAACGTCAGCACTTTTTTAAAAATAAAAAAAGCGATACAAAAAGCATCGCTTTAAAAGTTACAAAAGATGTATTAACGAAACATTGCCTTAATACTGCCCCAAGTTTTTCTGACACCTGAAACAAAATGAGAGACGCTGATAATTTCAGAATATTCAACAGGGCGTGTATCATCATTAAAAATAACTTTTATCCTGTACTGATAAAAATTCTGGTCAACCTTCTTGAATGCAGAATAGTCAATAAACTCATATTGAGATGGCACACCTTTTGGATTGACAGATGCAATGTATGAAAAAGAAGCATCAATCGAAGTACGGCGTTCTACTTCAAATTTATACACTTGGTGCTCTTTTTCAGTAATCCAGCGTAAAGTTACTTGCTCACCATTGCTTTTACCACTGAAGGAATGCTCCTTAATTATTTCTCCGGAATAAGAGAAGTGAACAATTAAGGGAAGCATTAAAAATTGCATAATACAATAAAAAAATAATTTATTCATAATGCGATAAAATTTAAATTAATAAATGTGCGCGAGGAGGGACTTGAACCCTCACAGCTTTCGCTATACGCCCCTCAAACGTACGTGTCTGCCAATTCCACCACTCGCGCGCGCTGTGCATAAAATAATGTGAGCCTGGGTGGTCTCGAACCACCGGCCCTCTGCTTAAAAGGCAGATGCTCTACCACTGAGCTACAGGCTCTACATTTAGTTTATTAGTCAATTTGTGGAGAATTTTGACGTTGAAATATACAAAAAGATTGTTGTTCTCTTAAGAATATTAATCTTTTGTCGCTTAAAAATTACTAATTATTTTGTATTGACTCTTCACTTATTTTTTCTCTCTTACGGTACATTATGCCGAAAGGTATCAACACACAATAACCAATGATTAAAAGAATAGGAGATAGTACAAGTGGTATGAAACCAGCAACATCACTTTTTGATAAAAAAATATAACCAATCGTGATAAATAATAATCCTGCGCCTAATATGATATAATTTTGTGCATTGAAAGGAATACTTTCATCCAATTTATTTCTCTTGATTTTCTTAGCTAATTTTGCCATAGATAATTTCTTTCACTTAGTTAAAAAAAAGCCCGACGTTGGGGGGGACATCGGGCTCGACCACTAATTTTGTAACAGCCAGGGGAGAAACTGTTACAAAGGTCTATAACAAATATACAAATTTGCAATGATAAATATCAAATAGATTACATTTTTTTTTCAGAATTATTGTTGAGAATTAGAATACCTTCTACCCCACATAAGTTTGGTGCGCAAAGTTTCAAAAAACGTCTGATGTTTTCTTCTGATTAATGATATTTTAAATTCGGCTGATGTTATATTTATCTCAATTGGTGTTCCTAAGTACTGCTCCATTTTTCCGTCCGCTGTTAAGTGAACATTACTATGTGCCCAATTAATTTTTAATACTATTTCACTTTTCAACGGAACAATAAGTGGACGAGTTGTTAAATTGTGCGGACAAATAGGCGTCAATGCAATTGCATCACACGAAGGAACAATAATTGGTCCATTTGCAGCGAGTGAATAAGCAGTCGAGCCAGTTGGTGTTGAAACAATTACTCCATCTACCGCATATGAAACAGCATAACTTCCATCTACAAATGCTTCAACCTCTATAATTCTAAATGATGAACCTTTATCAATTACAATATCGTTAAGAGCAAAGACTGATGTATAATTTTGAGAGTGAGTTGCTTTGATTACGGAGCGTTCGTCGAGAATAATGCTGTTTGAAAGAATTTCATCAATTGTTATTTCTAATTCATCTGAGGAAATTCCTGCAAGAAAACCCAATTTTCCTAAATTCACTCCAAGAATTGGTACTTTTCTTTCCCCTACTATTTGCGCTGCAGAAAGGATTGTTCCATCTCCCCCAAGCACAAAAAGTATATCAGACTGTTCAGGAAGTAGCTCAACTTCACAAAAGTTAAGCAAAATATTTTCTAATTTTTGTGGTATGAAATTCCTTAATGAATTTTCGAGAACTATATCTACCTTCTTCTGCTTTAGCAAAAGCAATAATTCGGTAAATATTTCCAAAAATTCTTTTTTTTGTGTATTGCCAATTATCCCGAATCTCACGCCATTTTATCCTTTATTTTTTTCATCGACAAAGTTCAATTTAAGTTCCTGCAAAACTATTGTGAGAAATTTCTCCTCTTGGTCATCAAGATTATTTTTAGTCTTTTTATGTAGCGCCTCTAGTATATCAATTGTTGTCTGCGCTCCATCAAGGTCTCTCTCAATTGAATCTGTGGCAGGATTTTTAATTTTTCCCATCTGTTGCATTGCCGTCATCTGCAATGAAAAAAGTAAATTTATAAATAAAAACGATTCACGTTCATTTGCATCCATAAATATTTAAGTTTGTTTTTTAAAATAATAATATTTCCCAAAGGAAATTATTTGTGTTATAATATCGAAAAAGCAGGCATAAAAACCAGTAATGCCATCTAAAAAACCGCCTTTAAAAACATAGCGAGAAATAAAACGCTTCATCGGTCGGGCAAAAATATAAAAAAAAACAGAATAAAAATTTGTTGACACATTTTGTTCAAAATATTTCTTCGCTTCAAAAGAAGTATAAAAATCCATTTTTGAAATGAATATGGATACGGATTTATAAGGATGATGCTCAAATGGTGATTTCAAGATTGCTGTTTTACCATTTATTTCAATTCGCTCGTGAACATGTTTTTCCGGAAATTTTCCACATGTTCTGCGAAACAGACGCAGTTGCAAATCAGGATATTGCCCTCCATACTTTAACCAATTTTCAAAAAAGTAATTTTTTCTTTTTAAAAAATATCCGTCAAATTCATTTTGGTTGCCTATTTCAGAAAGTATTTCATCCTTTAACTCGTTAGGAATTATTTCATCTGCATCGAGGCAAAATATCCAATCTCCTGTTGCCTGAGAAAAACTGAAATTTTTATTGACGTTTAAATTGACAATGTTCGGACGACTATATATTTTATCACTAAACTGACTTGCAATTTTTACAGTTTCATCTTTTGATTCGCAATCTACTACTATAATCTCATTAGCCCATTTTACGCTTTCCAACGATTGTAAAATATTTTGCTCCTCGTTATGAGCTATCATACATACAGATAATGTCATATTTCGTGCAGCAATTTTTCCTTATTCACAACAATGGTCATTGCAATGCCGGCAACAAACCACCATTGCATACTATTTTCTATGTCCGTATAGTACCCTTGGAAAATGCTACCAAATAATAACGTTATAATTCCAAGTGTGCAACCAAGTAACAAGTTTTTTGAAAATGAATCTCTCATCGCAAAATATGCTCGTGTGCAGTAATAAATAAATGCACTCCATAAAACTAAAAACGTAACCAATCCAACTATTCCGGAATTCACTAATACATTAAAATAATCATTATGAGGACTGCGCAATTTATTTTCGGGAACTTTATATTGATCATAATATAGTAAGAAATTTTCAACACCGACTCCAAAAGCAGGATAATCCTTAGCAATATTAATGCAGGTTTTGTACACATTTATTCTGTCAATATTTTCCTCTGCACTGAACGCAGAAGATGCGCGATGATAAAAACTGGGAATAAAAAAAGAAATCATCGCAAATATAATTACTCCGATGACTAAAATTCTCCAAGCAAATTTTCCTCCTTTCATTATTGCAAAAATAACTGCTGCTATTGTGAGCGCGAATAGCATACTGCGAGCGTATGTTGCAAGTATAGAAAGAAAAAGTATCACTGAAGCGCTTGATAAAAATATTTTTTCCTTCATTGTAGAGACCGTTATAAAAAGACTTATCGTAATAAGCAACACAACAGATTGATAGCCAGCAAATGTGAGATAAAATTCAAAAAAACCTTCTGCACGATAGTGCGCAATTTCCGGTAAGCCCGCTAATTTTTTTTGACGTATTACATCCCATCCAGAAAAATATTCCCAAAATGCATAGAGACTTGCAACAAGTGAAAATGTAATTAAAACATACGCAACTTTTCTAAGTAAGTTTTCGTCATCACAATTATTTATTAATCCGAAAAAAATAAGCATTGGCCACTCAGTATCTATCATCGCATGCAACGCGTGAACAGGGGCAATGCTGATAGCAGACGAAATTATTTGCGATGAAAGATAGAAAATAATAAAAATATCAATCGGACTTTTCTTCCATTGAAAGTTTTTTTCAGATATAATCCTAAAAATCCAGCCAATGACAACAATTGCAATACACATTTCTGCTGCAAATAAAGAAAGTGGAGAAGAAACGGCAAATCCAACGAGACCGAAATTAACAATTTTTTTGCTCATATTTTTTTTTCCATTCTAAAATTCAATTGTCGTAGCTCATAGTCAAATGTCGAACTTTTTTATTCGCTATCATCCATTGAGATGATTGCACCATTGATTGTGCGTACACTCGCAAACTTTCTGCAACATCCGGATAATCATTTATTAAATCTGTCTGCTCATTTTCTCTGTATTTCACTAAATATTCTAAATCCGTTTTTGTATGCATAATCAGAAAATATTTTTCATTCAAGCACCCCAATTTATCATCTGCGCTGAAGTATATCATTGAGCGATTTTCACTAAACAAATCTATTCCAAATGAATTATTGATATAGGAAATATTCAGCAATCCCATCAAAGTAGCATACACATCTATTTGTCCGCCGAGTTGTTTACATTCTTTTCCAATTTGATTATCAGGCGTATAAATTATCAATGGAGTGTGATGAAATGATAGTGTCATATACGACGTATAGTGTGCGCCGGTTCCATGATCTCCGAGAAAAAGAAAAATAGTGTTATTGAACCAATGCTCATTTTGAATAGATTTTAGAAAATTTTGAATAGACCAATCTGCATATTGCAATGTTTGCTCTTCTAAATTTAAAGAAGCATCTGGAATAAACGAAATATTTTTCGGTATAACATACGGACCGTGATGACTTCCTGTTAACATTGTGGCAAAAAAGGGTTTTCCTTCAGAAGAAACTTTTGCAAAATACTTCAGTGATTGTTCAAACATAACATGGTCGGGAACCCCAAGAGGACCTACAACTTTATTTGAAGGATAATCCTTTTGTGATGTAATGTGTGCAAATCCATTGTAACTCAAAAATCCTCCCATATTATCAAACTGCTCATCGTGCGTTGTAAAAAACATTGTCGTGTAATCATTTTCATTCAATGTTTGCGCAATGCCACCAAATGGTTGCAGGCTTTCAATTGCAGTCATCGGATGTTTGCGCATTAACGCGGGATAACCGAACAATGTAGAATAAATTCCATTGCATGTGTGAATTCCGGCAGAATAAAAATTTGTAAAGAGTGATGAAATTTTTGCAAGGCTGTCAAGCGTTTGGGTAAGATTTTTTTTATTTCCAAATCGTGCCATCATTTCGGCAGAAACACTTTCCATCAAAACGATGATGACATTTTTTTTATTTGGAAGAGAATCTGCAACGATTTTTTTTGCAATAGGTGAAAGGAATTCGGTTTTACTATTTATTTGCAAATAATTCTTCACATTTCTCAAAGCAATATTTTCATCAATGAGATGAATCTGCTGATTCATCGGGTCGCGTTCATCTAACCAACTGCGCAAAAAAGTAAATACCGGATTTAATCCGAGTTGATTCGGAAAAGGATAATTGCTGAAAAATGCAGTTCCCCATCGAATAGGTGATTTGTTTGCAATTCTTCCACGCGCGCCAATAAAAACAGTTCCAAGAGAAAGAACAGCATATACAATTAATAAACTATAAGATATTTTATGATGAGAATTGTTTTGTTGCGCTTTACTCTGCATTACAACAAAAAATATTTTCTTCAAACTAAAGGAGAATAGCAGAATAGAAATAAAAAATAACCCGAGATATGGATAATAAGATGCATCATTGAATATCATTGAAAGAACAAATCCCGGTGTATCAATCCATTGTAATGCAGAAACTGTTATGCGATAGTTAAAGTGTTCGAAATAGGGAATATCCGCCGCACAAATAAATAATGCTATGCCGTATAAAATTATTATTAACCACAGAACTATTTTTTCAGCAAATGCACTTTTCCAGCGTAAAAAAGATGCGACAATAAAGAATAAAAGCGGTAGCGCAAGTATGTACGCACTGATGACGGAATCAAAACGAAATCCCATAAACATTGCACCCCACAAAATATTTGTAGGAACATTCTGCACTTCATCCAAATGTCGCAGAAACAAAATATATCGTGGCGCTGTAAACATTAGTAACCCCACAATGTACACAGAGAGAAGAAATAAGAAATATGCAGGAATATATGTTCGGATTTTTTGAAACATCTACACTTGAAATTGTAATTCATACAAATGTTTATACACGCCATGTTCTATAGTGAGCAACTCACTATGCGTCCCAAGTTCAACAAGTCTTCCCTCATGCAACACTGCAATGCGATGTGCTTTTTGAATTGTGGAAAGACGATGTGCAATGACAATCGTTGTTCTCCCCTGCATCAACGTATCAATCGCCTGCTGTACAAGTAATTCCGATTCTGAATCAAGTGCAGACGTTGCCTCATCAAGAATAAGGAGCGGCGGATTTTTTAAAATGGCTCGTGCAATTGCAACACGCTGACGCTCGCCGCCGGAAAGTTTCACACCTCTGTCCCCAATTTCCGTATTGTATCCGTTCGGTAATCGCGAAATAAAATTGTGTGCGTTTGCTACCTTTGCCGCTTCAATAATTTTTTCCTCGGAAACATTTTTATGTCCGTAGGCAATATTATTGCGGATGGAATCATTGAATAAAATTGTTTCCTGCGTTACGATGCCGATTTTTTCACGCAGTGATTGCACGTCAACATCGCGAATATCAATTCCATCAATGCAAATTTTTCCTTGCTGTACATCGTAGAAGCGCGGAATCAAATCCACCAATGTAGTTTTTCCCGAGCCGCTTGAACCAACGAGAGCAACTATTTCTCCTTTGTTCACTGTCAGAGAAATATTATGAAAAATTTCTCTGCGGTGAGTTTCGTTTTTATTTGCTTTGTACGAGAATGAAATATTTTCAAAAGAAATGCAGTTACGAAACTCCTTTATTTCAATTGCATTGGGTTTGTTATGTATATGCGGAATCGCATCAAGAATTTCAAAAATACGTTTGCCCGCAGCAGTACACTCCTGAATTTTATTATTAACTCCGCTCAGTTCTTTTATCGGCGGCATAATCTGAAATATTGCAAGAATAAATCCGATAAACTGACTTGCAGCAAGTGTTTTATCTAACAACACTTGTTTTCCGCCATACCAGATAATGACTACTGCAGCGGCGATACTTAAAAATTCTGTTGTCGGAATTGCAAGTTTGTGCAACCGCGAAATTGCGCGTACAGAGCGAAAGTATTTTTGCGTTGTGGATTTGAATTTATTTGTTTCCGATTCTTCCATTCCGAAACTCTTTACCACTTTCACTCCCTGAATTGTTTCCTGCAGTACAGAAGTAATATCCGCCATTCTTTCCTGTGAAATACCGCTCTCTTTGTGCAATTTAATTCCAATGGAACTGATTATTATCATTGCAAAGGGAAAAATTATAAATGCAAGCAACGTCAGTTTCCAAGAAATTGTTACCGCAATGCCAACAAAAACAATGATGAGAAGCGGCTCACGAAACAAACTTACTAAACTTTGCGTCAATCCGTTATTGATAATATTTACATCGTTGGTAATGCGCGAAATAAGATTGCCGCTGCGTTCATTGGTAAAATATTCGAGCGGCAACTGATGGAGATGCTCGTACATTGCATTGCGCATATCACGAATGACGCCTTGTTCTATATGCGCAACAAGATACGCCTGCGCATATCCGAAAATTGCTTTGAGAAAAAATATGACGACAACAACAAAACACAGCCGCAACACAGAATCCATTTTATCGGGCAGCAAAATGAAATCATAAAATCCTGCTGTTATATTTTGCGCAATGTTCGTGAAGAAATTTCCGTTGACGGGAGAAAAGACGTGTGTACTTGTCTGCTCAAAAAGTGTTTCGAGAACGGGTACAATTAAATAAATTGAAATACCGCTGAAAACAGAATACAAAAAGAGAAACGCAAACGAAAGAATTAAATGCTTTCGATAAGGTTTGATGTAGCGAAGTATGCGGAAATATGTACTCACGGTTTATTATTTACTTAACCGCGAATTACACTGATACAACACAAATAAACACGAATTGAATCCGTGAAAATCTGTGGAGTATTTTGGAGATTCGTGGTAAACGGAGAAGTAAAAATTATCGAAGTTTTCTCTGGCGCGTTTTATCATTTTCAATTATTGTAAAATAAGAATCTAACTCTAAGCGATCATTCTCAACCCTCGATAATAAAATCTTTGCTACATCTTCTGGGAAAAAGTTTTCAAGTCTAAAAAATACAACACCCGGAGGAGAGAGATAAAAATATTTGAAGAGCAATTCACCATAATCTTTATCAAACGTCAAAATAATTAATTGTTCTTCCATTGCTTTCTGCAATATTACTTCGTCTTTTGCGCTACTCATTACTTCAGTAACGCTGATAACCTCATATCCTTTGCCTCTCAAAATTATTATACTGGGAAAAGGAAAGTTTTCATTCGCTAAAAATCTCATTACGCAACTTTCTTACGTAAAGGAAAATATACTTCCTCTTGAATGCACTCTTGCAAATATGCAAACACTGCGTGAAGCGATTCTAATGTTACGTTTGGATAACTTTCAAGTATCATTTTTTCTGTCCAACCTTTTTCATATAGTTGTAAAATGAGTTCAACGGAAATTCGTGTTCCTTTGATTACCGGTTTTCCCAAAAGTACATCGGGGTCAGAGTGAATAAATTGTTTCCAAGTGTTTTCCATAATTTTTGTTTTTAGTATTTTAATAAAACTCTATTTCTTTCTTTGCCCAACAACTGCGGATTTTGTTCTCTTCCCATTTTCTTTGCTTGAGTTGAAACATTTTCCGAAAGATAATTTTGCAGTTCTTCAACAGTTATCTTTTCATCTTTATTTCCATCTGCATCGCCGTTGAAACCTTTGAGAACAAAATAGGTGAACAAACCGTGAAGTTTTTGAGAATAACCGGAACTGATTTCATTATTTGCCGAAGCAGAAAATACAACTGTATTATCGGAAACAATACTTCCTTTGACTTTCAAATGCACTGGACGCGATTCGGAAAATAAGGATTGATTATTTCTTGTTCCACCGGAGAAACACGCATCTAAAAATACAGTAATTGATTTTGCTTGTATCTTTCCGAGATTGTCGTAGAGTTCTTGAAGCGCATAACCCGTTGAAGAATAGTTCGGGTCAATATCGTAAGGAATGAGATATGCAGATTCTGATTTTATTTCCGGTGCGCCGTGTCCCGCATAAAAAATTACAACATCAGATTTTGCTGTTGCTTGTTTTGCGAGCCAACCGTTTTGAGAAAAAACTTTATCAAACTCTCCTTTGGTTGCACGCTCATTTGTTCGGAAATAAATATTCTCTCGTTTGAAACCGAAACTCTTTACTAAATACTCTCGGAAAATATCTGCATCGCTGTATGCATAAGTAACCTTGGGAGCGTATTGATATTCCTCGATACCAAAGACAACAGCAACACCATTTTCATTGTTACCCGATAACTCTTTTGGAAAATCTACATCACTAAACTGCTCGCTTGTAATTATATCATCTCTGACTATTACAAAATCATACGTAGTAACATTATCATTGATATCCGTTGCTTGTAATACTATAGGATTTTTCCCGAGTTTCAATTTTATTCTTTGCTTAAAGTTCACTTCATCATTGATTTTTACTAACTCATTATTGATTTTAAAAGATAAAATTCCAAGATTATCACTCACCTTTCCCTCTATTGTTACAGTCTGTTCATCTGTTCTAGAAAATCCATTTTTCACAATTGGAACATCCAAAGAAATTTTTGGCTTTTCATTATCGCTTATTCCTTTGATTCCTGTTCTTGCTTTTACATATTCATCATAAGGAGACAAATCTAATGTTGTATTATTACCAAAAGCATTAATTCCATTTATATAGAGAGTTTTATACTTTCTTGGTACATAAACCCAAAAATCGGTACCAGTTTTATTCCCTAAGTTATAGCCTTCCACTTTTGCTGGTAAATAGTTTTTTGTATCTACTAAAAACTCATCGAATGAAACTGGATACGATTGACCATATTTTAATTTGATTTCTATCATAAAATATTCTGACGTTATTTTTATTCTATTAAAAAAGGCATTATTATCACTATACAGAATTACTCTGCCAATATTTAATACCATCTCTTGTGAAAACAATAATTGATTAAAGGAGAGAATTAAAATTGATGTAAATAATATTCGTTTCATATCGCTTTATTAATGTCAAGTATGTAAAAATAAGTTATTATCTATTTCGTTTTGGATTTAACCAATTCATTCCATAAAAACTCGAAACAAAACCAGATTGATATTTTCCTTCAAGTAAAGAAACAATATCAAAGGCAAAAGTAGAAAAATTGGCAAGATTCCAAGTTAACATTGTTCCAACATGTAGTTTGTCTTTAATTTCTTTTGAATCAGAAAGTGGAGCTCCAGTAATAAGAGATTCTTTACCAACACCTACGGTCGACTCAATGTAACTTTCACCTTGTTGCATTCGAAAACATCCGGTGTCATTAATATCTCTATCTTGCCCCCTTAGAATTATACCACCATGATAAGGAAAATCAAATGGTATCACAAGATTGTTAAGTATCTGTTTCTTGTATTCATTTTCTTTCAGCAACTCAAAAAACACTGTTGCAGTGAAAAAAAAAGAAGTAAATTTGCCGCAATATCTAATATTTTCCTTTGTTGTTTGAAGAAGTGGTTTTAATTCTAATATTTTTTTTATTGCTTTTGATGATGATTGTGTTGTTAGACTTGATTTAATTTCAAAGACTGCCCCAACATATTCTGCAGGAATTGCTCTTACTTTCCCAAACTCAGAATTGTCAGAATTCTCTTCAACCCAAAGAATTGGACTTTCCAATTTGTTATAAATAATGACATCGTAATGTGGTAATTTCAGTCCAGCAAAATTTGTACTTTGGCTTATAATATACCCAGATGTCACCCCGTACTTTTGTGGGAGAAAATTATTTAACCATTTTCTAAATGTGGCTTCTGCAACGTTTCCATGTGATACTTTTACGATATGGCTCTTGGCATATAATTTAGCTAAGTCATATTCATAAAGCATTTCTTGTTTAGTGGCAAGAAATTGTTCCCAGCCTTGAGTTCCCGTTCTTTCGGGTACTTCTTTCTGTTTACTCATACATACTGCACATCCTTTTCAATATAATTCCAATAACGAGGTTTTATTGCTTTTCTTGTAACTAAATCTACTTTTGTTTGCAGCAGGGATTCAAGTTCGTCAGCAAAATCTACAAATTCAAAACCAATTGGTTCAGTAAACTCAACAAGAATATCAATGTCGCTTTTATCGTGTTGTTCTCCTCTGCTGTACGAGCCAAACACAGCGAGTGTTTTTACGTTGTATTTTTGTGTAAAATCCTGCTTGTGAGTTGCTAATAGAGATAGTATTTCGTTTATAGTTTTCATACAATATTTTATTTTCCCATTACATAAATCAATTTATGCGTCTTTTTTTATAATCTCTTCTACCGTTGCAAGGAAAGAAGGTATTTGGTCTTTCACAACGTCAAATACAATTTCATAATCAACGCCAATATAATCATGCAAATGCGACATATTCAACTTCCTTCAAAATGTACGGTGCAAAATATTTACTCATTGATTCAGGAGTGACAATTTCAACCTTCCTTTCCATCAGCTCTTCGAGAAAAAATGACAAGTTCATAAAGTTAATAAAATTCTTTTCTCCCTGCTGGAACTCAATAAGCAAATCCACATCACTTTTTTCTGTCTGTTCATTCCGAACGAACGAACCAAATAAACCAATTCGGGACACACCAAGAGATTTTATTTTCTCGTGATTAATCTGGAATAAATTATACAAATTATTTTTGTCTGTAACTTTCATAGTTATTTTTCAGAAATTCTATTCGATATTTTAATTCACTACAATACTAATCAATTTATTTTTCACCACCACAACTTTCGCAATTGTTTTTCCGTCAACATATTTTTTTACTACTTCGTTTTGCAATGCTACTTGTTTAATTATTTCATCGTGCGAATCAATCGGGAATTGCATTGTGTCGCGAAGTTTGCCGTTTATTTGAATTGCAATGGTAACTTCATCTTCTGCAATCGCAGTTTCATCATACTTCATCCATTTGCTTCCTTTGAATAAACTTTCTTTGCTTCCACTTATTTCATTCAACTCTTCTGCAAAATGCGGAGCAAGCGGTGCAAGCATAATGATGAGTTTGTGAATACACCAATTCGTTATTTCGTTTGTTCGTTCGTTAGTTGGTTGGTTCGTGAGTTCGTTCAGTAATTCCATTAGACTTGAAATTGCAGTGTTGAAATGAAATTCGTGAATATTTTCTTCAACTTTTTTCAGCGTTTGATTTGTCTTGCGATAAATCATTTTGTCCGATGAAGCGAGTTTCTGAATTTCGTATTTATCTTGAATGTTTGGAATCGTTGCTCGCAGCATATCTTGATTATCCAACACAAGTTGATAAATACGATTGACAAATCTCCACGTTCCTTGAATTCCTTCATCGTTCCAATCGCCGCTTTCATCGTAAGGACGCATAAACATTAAATACAAACGAAACACATCACCGCCGTATTGCTCAGTGAATGTTCCGGGATTTACAACATTGCCGCGTGACTTCGACATCTTCGCGCCTTTGTTGGTAATTGTTCCCTGATGAACTAAACTCAAGAATGGTTCGTCAAAATTTATGTATCCGCAATCGCGTAACACTTTTGTAATGAATCGCGCATACAATAAATGCATTACTGCATGTTCTGCGCCACCGACATATTTATCCACGGGAAGCCATTTGTTCGTGATTGATTTATCAAAGGGTTGTTCGTCGTCCTTTGGAGAAAGATAACGCAAAAAATACCACGACGAATCCACAAACGTATCCATCGTATCAACATCGCGCTTTGCTTTCTTTCCGCACGTTGGACAAGTTGTATTAACGAACTCTTCGCTTCGCGCAAGCGGAGATTCTCCACCAAGTCGGAAGTCAACATCGTAAGGAAGTTTGATTGGAAGTTGTTCTTCGGGAATTGGAACTTCGCCACAACTTTCACAATACACAATCGGAATCGGCGCTCCCCAATATCGTTGACGGCTCACAAGCCAATCACGCAAACGATAATTTGTTTTGCGTTTTCCTTTTCCGATTTTTTCTAACTCATCGGAAATTTTTTCTTTTCCGATTTCGGAATTAAGTCCATCAAACTTTCCGGAATTGACTAAAGTTCCAATTTCACAAAATGCAGATTGCAATTCTTCGTTTGCTGATTTTCCATCTTCCAAAATTACTTTTTTAATCGGAAGAGAAAACTTTTTCGCAAAAAGAAAATCGCGTTCATCGTGTCCTGGAACTCCCATCACTGCGCCGGTTCCATAACTTTCAAGAACATAATCTGCAATCCATATAGGAATTTTTTCGTTGTTGATGGGATTGATTGCTAAACTTCCCGTGAACACTCCCGTTTTTTCTTTCGTTGTTGATTGACGTTCAATTTCTGTTTCTTTTTTTACTTCTTCCAAATAATTCTCGACAAGTTTTATTTGCGAAGAAGTTGTGAGTTGTTTCACGAGCGAATGTTCCGGCGCAAGAACAACATACGTTACGCCGAACAGTGTATCGGGACGAGTTGTGAAAACTTCTATAATTTCGAATTGCGAATTTTCGATTGCGGAATTAAATCCGAAATCCGAAATCCGAAATTGAATAATTATTCCTTCGCTCTTTCCTATCCAATTGCGCTGCATTGTTTTTGTTTTCTCGGGCCAATCAATGTTGTCGAGATATTTAAGAAGTTCTTCCGCATAGTTGGTGATTTTGAAAAACCATTGCGTTAAATTTTTTCGCTCGACTTCAGTTCCGCAACGTTCACATTTTCCATCAACAACTTGTTCATTTGCAAGAACGGTTGCATCTTTCGAACACCAATTCACCGGCGCATTTTGACGATATGCAAGTTTGTTTTTGTAGAGCAGAAGAAAAAGCCACTGCGTCCATTTGTAATATTCTGGAAGTGAAGTATTGACTTCATAATCGAAATCATACATTGCGCCGAGCGTTTTGAGTTGCTCGCGAATGTCATTTACATTTTGCAACGTGGAATCGTGCGGATGAATGCCGGTTTTGATTGCATAATTTTCTGCGGGCAAACCAAACGCATCGTAACCAATCGGCTCAAACACATTATTTCCTTGCATTCGTTTTAATCGCGCCCACGTATCAGTCGGACCGTAATTGAACCAATGTCCAATGTGCATTTTCGCCGCAGAAGGATAAATGAACATGACAAGCGCGTACATTTTTTTTTCTACTTCGGAAAGATTGGTTTTGTAAATGCCTTCTGCTTCCCAGCGTTTCTGCCATTTGGTTTCTATTTCTTGAAAAGGGTATTTCACGGATAGTTATAATAATGTTTAGTTTTCTATCGGAAGTTTTCGTTTTCTTATTCTTTTCGAATCTACGACAACGATGGAGTTTTCTAATTCTTTCATCGAAACAGATGACAAGACTAATTTCAACAAGTTCAATAATTCTGTTTCCGAATAATTTCCTCCTCGAAAAAGAATCAGACCGGGTCTGCTTAACCTCGAATATGCCAGTAACCGCGTATAATCTAAATCTGCAGTAATGATTATTCGCTCTTCATTGATTGCATATTCAAATATCTCTTCATCTGGAGAAGTTGCGAAACCAATTCTTGATGCATGAACAGCATCATGCTGTTGATCACTTAACCACCTTGCTAACTGTGGTGATAAAGGCATATCAATAAGAAATCTCAATGAACAAACTCCACTGTTTCTTCCTCAGCGAGTAAAGAAGCATAAAGCAATGATGCTTCTATGTCTTCCAACTCAAGATATGGATATGCTTCTAGGATTGTTTCCTTTGTTTCGCCCGATGCCAACAAACCTAATAAGCGAGAAACAGGAAAACGTAAATTACGAATGCACGGCTTTCCCGTACAAACTTTTGGGTCAATAGTTATTCTTGTAAAAAACATAATTTGAAATTGTAAAAATTTATGTAATATTTTTGAGAGTTCTTGATTTCAATTTTCACCGGACAGTATTCCGGTTTATTTAATTTAGTTGAACTTTATTTCTATTATACACAACTTTCCCTCCTACAATTGTAAACTCAACGTCTGCATCAAGTATTTCTTTTTGTGGAATTTGCATAATGTCTTTGGAAAAAATTGTTAAGTCTGCGACTTTTCCTTTTTCAATTGTCCCTTTCCAATTTTCCTGAAATGAAGCATACGCACCCCAAATAGTAAATGCCTTCGCAGCTTCTTCTCGTGACATTTTTTGGTTGCCGTACCATCCGTTTTCGGGATAATTATCATTTCCTGCGCGAGTTACTGCAGCAAAAAATCCCCAGAGAGGATTCGGTGATTCGACAGGAAAATCCGAACCTGTTGGAATTACAGAATGTGCATTTAATAATGATTTCCACGCATAAGCGCCTTTGATTCGCTCGCTTCCTAATCGTTGTTCTGCCCACCATCTGTCTGATGTTGCATGAGTTGGCTGCATTGATGGAATTACGCCAAGTTGATGAAAGCGAGAAATATCATTCGTATCAAGAATCTGACAGTGTTCAACACGAAACCTAACATCGGAAGAATTATTTTTTAAAACTTTCTCATACGCACTCAACACAATGTGATTTGCTCTGTCTCCAATAGCGTGCGTACACACCTGAAATCCTTTTGCAATTGCATTTTCACAAATTTTTTTGAGAGAATCTTCGCTCATATAGGTTAATCCGCGATTCATCGGGTCATCCGAATATGGTGCAATCAATGCAGCACCTCGTGAACCAAGAGCGCCATCCATATATAATTTTACAGCGCGAATGGAAATTTTATCTTTATAGTCAACAACGGAGCCATTCTGCAAGAAAAAATCCCACGTTTCACCAACGCCATCAATTGCAGCATAAATCCGGATTGGTAATGAATCCGCACTGATTAATCGTTCGTAAGCATTCAGTATTTTTAAATCAACTCCCATATCGTGTACTTCAGTGAGACCATACTTTGCACATTCATTCGCCGCAAGAAAGAGTGAATGTTCAATTTCTCCCTGAGTCCGCTCTGGTACAACTGCTTGAATAAGGTTTTCAGCATTGTCAAGTAAAATTCCTGTTGGATTACCATTTGCATCGCGAAGAATTTTTCCTCCATCCGGATCAGGAGTATCCCGAGTAATTTTAGCAAGATTCATTACATTTTGATTGACCCAAGTTGCGTGTCCATCAATTCTTCTGAGAATAATAAATTTCGCACCGGCAATTTCATCGAGCATTTCGTGGTTAGGAAATTCTTTAACTTCCCAATCATTTTGGTCCCAGCCACGCCCGAAAACCCATGCATTTTTTTGCTGAACTTTTTCTTTCACCATTTCGATTACTTGCGATAAAGAAGTAGTTCCGACAAGATTCAATCGTTGTAAAGCGTCTCCCAGTCCAAGCATGTGTCCGTGTGCATCTATAAATCCGGGCATTACAGTTTTTCCCATCAAATCAAGTGTATCGCTTGTTTTGAAATGAGAAAGTATGTCAGATGTTTTTCCAACACCAATAATTCTTGTGCCTTGTATGGCAATTGCTTCAGCAATGGAATTGTGCTCATCGCAAGTATAAATTTTTCCATTTATATAAATTACAGAAGCATACGGCTGAACATTTTGCTTCAAACTGTAATATGAAAATCCTCCAACAAAAATGAGGATTAAAAACAGATAGCGTTGTTTCATTTTTTACAATAGAGTTTTTTAAGTGGAATAATATGCACAGACTGTATTCATCACACACATTTCACATTTGGGATTTGTCGGGCGGCAAATTTCTCTGCCGAGGAATGAAATGCACATTCCAATATCTCCCCAATTTTTTTTCTGAATTTTTTCCATTATTTGCTTTTCAATTTTTTCAGGATTTGTTCCTTGTGCAATACCAAGTCGTGGAGAAACCCGTAACACATGTAAATCTACAATCACTCCTTCTGCCTGCTTTCCCATTTCGCGTAAAATTACATTCGCAGATTTTCTTCCGATGCCCGGGAGTTTAATTAAAGTTTCAAGTGCTGTGGGAATATTTTTATCGTCTTTAACCGATTGTGCAATTGAAACTAACCACGATGCTTTGTTCGCGAAATTTACAACGCCACTAATGTATGCAAACAAATCTTCAGTTGCTGCGGTAGCTAATTCTTTCATCGAAGGATACACTTCAAATAATTTTGGCGCAACCTGATTGATGTGTCTATCCGAATCACGAGCGGAAAGAATAGTCATTACAAGTAACTGATAATTACTCTTGTAATCAAGCGGATGCTTTTTCCCTTTATATTGTTTGAGCAATGGTTTAATTGCAGCATTCCAATCAATACTACTTGAATCTAACTGTAGTTGTTTTGATTTCGCCATTATATAAATTATTTTGAAATTACATTCTCCGGAACATCAATTTCCATTCTCAATAACGCAGATGAAAGCGTTTTTCCTTGCGCATCATTCTTAAGCGATTTTGTTCCACCGCCACCAAGTGAATTATGCAAAAGAAAATTCAATGCCCAAAGATTCGGAAGTTCAAATCGTTCTACTTTTCCTAAACAAATTCCTTCGAAATGTCTTTTCACAACATCAGCAGTAACATATTTTTCAATGATGGAATAATATCTTTGTTCACGCGCGATGAGACCGACATTTGCGGTATCTCCTTTATCGCCGGAACGTGCGTGACAAATTTGTAAGAGTTGTATTTTCATTTTCAAATTATTTTATTGATTCGTCATGCTGAACTTGTTTCAGCATCTGTGTAATAGTTCCCAAAACAAGTTCGGGATGACGAGAGATTTAAAACACTAAAACTTTGGGATTAACTGCTGTTTTCTTTATCAACGCGGGCCAATACGCAATTACTTCACTTGGCTTCGGTCTTCCGCCTGCAAAACCAGTAACACTTGGTGGTCCCGTTAAAATCAACGGCGCAATTTCTTTTCCAAAACGTTCCACCGCTTTGTAATCTTTTCCGCGAACTCCGATACGCATCACGACTTCATTCAACTCTAAATTGGGAGAAAGCGGACCATGACACGAATTATATCCGAGATATTCTGTTCGCACTTCTTCAAATTCTAATCCTAAATTTTTCAAACGCTCTCGCAAGATTACATCTGCTTTTTGCGCTTTCTTCAACGCTTCAGGCCATGCATACGTGAGTGTAGAAAACGCAACGAACCCATCAAGATACGCCATCGAAACTTTGAAAAAATCCGTCGCCGGTTTTCCTTCCACGCCAAACATTTTTACGCGATTCGTTCCGACTTCTTCCATTTGTATCGAAGTAAAATCAGCAACGCAATCGGGCGTAATATATTCTTTCGGATTTCCGATTTCATAGAGCAATTGTTCTGTAACGGTTTGCCGTGTAACTTTTCCACCGAGCGATTCGTGTTTCGTAATAATGATTTCTCCGTTTGGATACGCTTCTGCAATCGGAAAACCAATGTTCGCCATATCGGGAACACTTTCCCAATCAGCAGAAAAATTTCCCCCGCTTGATTGCGCTCCACATTCAAGAATATGTCCCGCGATTGTTCCCACCGCCATTTTATCCCAATCGTCCAGTGACCAACCAAATTCATAAATCATCGGCGCAAGCGTAATTCCCGTATCGGTTGTTCTTCCCGTAATCACAATTTGCGCTCCTTGCTTCAACGCTTCCACAATTGGCGCAGCGCCGAAATACACATTCGCGCTGGAAATTTTTGAACGGACATTCGCAAGCGATTCACTCGTTTCCATATTTTTCAATTCATTTCCGGTTGCAACAAGCGCATCAATTTGTTCGAGAATGTCATCGCCGGCAACAACACCAACTTTCACATTCACTCCCAATTTTTGCGCAACAGAAAGAATTGCATCTTTACACGCAATCGGATTTACGCCACCGCCGTTGGTTACTACTTTAATATTTTTCTCGATACAAATCGGAAGAATTGTTTCGAGCAACGGAATTAAATCTTTTGCGTAACCGAGTTTTGGGTCTTTCAACTTTTGTTTTTGCAAAATGGACATCGTTACTTCAGCGAGATAATCCATCACGAGATAATCAACTTGTCCCTTTGTTACTTGGTCAATCGGAGCGGTGAGTAAATCTCCCCAAAATCCTTGACCGGATGCAATGCGAATTTTTTGTTTCATTGAAATATTATATATCTAATCATAATTATTGAATATCTAAAAGTAATGCACGAAATCCTGCTTGGCGAAAATGTTCATCGGCAGAAATTGCATCCTTCAATCTTTTATCTTTCATTACAATAAATGAAATACAATCTGTAATTCCCCATTCTTTATCTTTTCTTTGTTGAAATAGTGCAAACGCTCTCTGAAATATATCTTCCGAAAGTGGGATAATGGTAATCGTTAAATCATTTTCGAGCGAATGGAGTAAACGGATTGCATCATTTCGAAAACGAAGTTTTGCTAACGCATTACCAATTTCTAAAATGACAGCCCGTGTAGTAATAATGCGCGTATTATTTTTCTCTAATTCAAAAGCAAGCGTTACTGCTTTGGCGTGAAATTGGTCATTGGTAGAAGACAAAGCAATTGCGTATGAAGCATCAAGAAAAACTTCATTTGCTATCACTCGTCGTTCCTCCGTACAAGTAATCTTGAAGATGAACGGACCAATCTCTTGGACCATTCAAGTGAAGTGATCGCGCAGTTTTTAAGAACGAATCTGCTTCTTGTTGCTTCCGTTCTGATGTTTCAAGAATGAGTCGAACTCTTGTATTCGGCTCCAAATTGATTGGGTGTTCCGGTTGAAAAACTTTGCCATCATAAATTGCTGTAAGTGTCGCTGTCATAATTGTATATATAATATTTATTGAAACGTTATTTTGATAGACCAAACAAAATCTAACATCTCATCAAGCAATGCACTGATTTTTGTTCAATTTCATTGATAAGTAATTCTTTTGTGCTCATAAAATTTTTCTGAAAATTACAGATTAAAAAACCTTGACCATATGCTATTCTATTTTTTTCTTTTTCTTCTTTTGAGTTCGCTTAGCAGTAAGTAAATCGTGATTAAATTTTATATCCGTTATACGTATCTCTTTTACATTTTCTTCTTTAAGTGCTGGATCAAATAAAACAAGGGAGTCTGTTTTATCTTCAAGAACAACTCTTATATGGCTTGAACCGTTGGGATTTGTGGAAGCAATTAATACGGGTTGCCCTATGAACATATAGTTTCGTATCAAACCCAAATATTCAGTAGCATCTTTTATCCCATCTTTAAATTCTATAATTAAACCTGTGCCTCTTGTTCTGTTTTCAATTATATCTTTAAAGTTAAAAAAACTCGCGTTACAAAGAGCAGAATTATAAGCAAGTTGTATTAACTGAACATCATTAAGCCCATCAATCGGAATTTTGATGCGTTGATTTCCTTGATATTTAACTAGAGCATTATTTCCATATTTTTTACAATAATCAAGAACCATCTCTTCTTGTGTAAGATTTGTAATTCCTAAATATTTAATCATACTTTCTATACAAGCTGGAATGCACCAAAATTGTCCTTTTTGGTTTATCATTGGAAATTTTGTTTGATGGTTAGGAAGCACCATTTTTATTTTTTGCCACTGGAATTTGCTTGATTTTTCATTAGCATTTTACTTTTTTTCATTTACAATTACACCACCCTTATATGCAACTCCTTCAACTGCTTTTCATCCACTTCACTTGGCGCTTCATCCATCAATGACATTGCGCTTGTGGTTTTCGGAAATGCAATTACATCGCGAATGGATTTTGAACCGCTCATCAACATTGCAATTCTATCAAATCCGAATGCAATTCCTCCGTGTGGCGGCGCACCATACTTAAACGCATCGAGCATAAATCCAAATTTTCGTTTCGCTTCTTCTTCGCCGATTCCGAGCAGTGAAAAAACTTTGCTCTGTAATTCCGACGAATGAATACGAATACTTCCGCCAGCGATTTCATTTCCGTTGAGCACTAAATCATACGCACGAGCGCGGGCTTTGTTCGGTTCGCTATCGAGTAAATGTACATCTTGCATACTCGGCGATGTGAACGGATGATGCATTGCGACAAATCGTTTTTCTTCTTCGCTAAATTCAAACATAGGAAATTCCGTAACCCACAAAAATTTCATTTGCGATTCATCAATCAAATTTCTTTTGCGCGCAATTTCCAAACGCAGTGTTCCGAGCCACGAAAACGTATTGCTCCAATTTCCCGAAGCGAGTAAAATCAAATCGCCATCAACGCAATTCATTTTCTTCGCAATTTTTTGAAAATATTCTTGCGTGATATGTTTTTCCGTTGGCGATTCAATTTGAGCGCCAACAACTCTTCCCCAAATCAAACCTCCCGCGCCTAATTTTTTCATAAAATCGGTGTAGCCGTCAATTTGATTTCTTCCGATTTCATTTCCGTTGGGAATTCTCAATCCAGCAACTGCTCCTCCTTTCGCAACATTTTCCGCAAACAAACGAAACGGAGAATCTTTCACAACATCGCTCACGTTTGTTAATTGCAAATCGAATCGCAAATCCGGCTTGTCGCTTCCGTATTTTTCCATTGCATCGTGATAACTCATTCGCGGAAACGGCGTGGGAATTTCCACATTCAACACTTCTTTGTATAAACGCGTCATACATCCTTCGACAATTTTATACACGAGTTCCTCATCGGGAAAAGAAATCTCCACGTCAATTTGCGTGAACTCCGGTTGTCTATCCGCGCGCAAATCTTCATCGCGAAAACATTTTACAATTTGAAAATATCTATCGAATCCCGCAACCATCAGAATTTGTTTATACGTTTGCGGCGATTGTGGAAGTGCGTAAAATTTTCCGTGATGAACGCGCGATGGTACAAGATAATCACGCGCTCCTTCCGGCGTACTTTTCATCAACACGGGAGTTTCGACTTCGATAAAATTATTCTCGGAAAAATAATTGCGTGTTACCTGATACATTTTATGACGCATCAATAAATTTTTCTGCACAACATCGCGGCGTAAATCCAAGTAGCGATATTTGAGTCGCGTTTCTTCATTCGTTCCGTCTTCTTCGGAAATAGAAAATGGTGGAGTTAATGAGCGATTCAATATTTCAAGTTCTGTAACGACTATATCTACTTCACCTGTTGGCAGTTCTAAATTTTCCGTTCCTTCCGGACGTTTATCCACAAGACCTGATACTGATACAACAAACTCACTCCGTAATTCTTTTGCAAGTTCGTACACTTCGCCGGAACATTTTTGGGGATTAAATACAATTTGTGTTTTGCCATATCTGTCACGTAAATCAATAAATAACACACCACCTAAATCGCGGACTCTATCCACCCAACCGTTTAATGTGCTTTCAATTCCAATATCTTTTGAGCGTAGTTCTCCGCAGGTATGTGTGCGCTGTTTAAATGTCATTATCTCTTTTTTTGATGTTTATTGTTATAAATTCTAAAATTTGCGGCAGAAGATACAGAAAAGGCAAAAGAGCAAAAAAGGAAGCGCACCAAACACATAAAAAACAAAGCGTCCTAGAGGAAAATTTATTTTGAGAAAGCAGATGATTTACCAGTTTCTATTTTTCACATTTTAAAAAATAAGTATCTTTGTCCAGCAATTTTTGTGCCATTAAACATTTGAATGATAATTATAGATGAAATAGTGGTTGATGCACGAATCCCGAAAGCTCAATTTGCTTGCGATTTGAAAGTATGTAAGGGCACGTGTTGTACGTTACAAGGAGCTGGAGGCGCACCGATTGAACGTTCTGAAATTCGAACCATAAAAAAAAGTCTCCCCATTGTGTCGAAATACCTAACAAAGAAACATCAATTGGAACTTGCAAACCATTCTTTTTTTTATCAGGAGAATGATAAATTTGCAATTGTCAGCGTCAATAATAAAGATTGTATTTTTTCGTACAAAGAAAATGGCGTTGCAAAATGCTCATTTGAAAAAGCGTACTTCAATGATGAAATTACTTTCCGCAAACCAATTTCCTGTCATCTTTTTCCAATACGCATTGCAGATTTTGGCGGACCACTTCTTCGCTACGAAAAAATTGATGAATGTACGCCCGCTGTCAATAAAGGAAAAAAAACAGAAACAAGTTTGGTAGGTTTTCTGCGAGATGCGCTTGTGCGAAAATATGGCGTACAATGGTATGAACGCTTTCACAAGCTTTGCAATAATGATGAAATGAATTCATAATGTCAACAATTACAATTACTCAAACACAAACACAACGTTTACTGCAAAGACTTTCTCCGCAGCAAATTCAATATTTAAGAATTCTCCAGCAGCCATTACTTTCACTTGAACAATGTATGAAACAGGAATTGGAAATTAATCCTGTTCTTGAAGAAGGAGACGAAGATATTGAATTACCAGAGCAACCAGCAGAATCGTCCTCAGAAAATGATGAAACACAGGATGAAGAACCGAAAATTGAAGATTATTCACTTGACGACCTTTTTGGTGATGAATCCGAAGGATATAAAACAAAAGAAAATAACGATGATGATGAATTTTCTGAACCACCGATTGAAGATTTCATTCCTGTTTCTGCAAAATTACTTACACAATTACATTTTCTTCAATTAACACCTGAAGAGGACTTTTTTGCGCAGGAAGTTATCGGCAATCTTGATGACGATGGATATTTTCGATTGGATTTGAGTGAATTTATAATGCAATTGCCTTTTCCCTTTTCATTAGAAGATGCTGAAAAAGTCCTGAAAAAAATTCAACAGCTCGACCCGCCGGGATTGGCTGCAAGAAATTTGCGGGAATCTCTCATTGCACAATTAACTGCAGTTCCTGATAAAGAGCATCCTGAGAAAAAACTGGCTCTTGATATTTTAACAACACATTTTGATGATTTTGTCAATCGCAGATTTAAAACAATTCTCTCGCGATTCCGTATCTCTATCGAAATGTTTAAGAAGGTAGAAAAAATTATCCACAAACTGAATCCCAAACCCGGTGAAGGTTCATCACCAAATGAAAGTCTGGAAATAGTCCCCGACTTCATTGTTAAACACGATGACGACGAAGGAATTGTTGTCGAGTTGACGAATAGTACGTTGCCCGTGATTCGCATTAATAAAGCGTACAAAGAAATGATTCAAAAAAAGTCCCTGAACATATCACCTGAAACACGCGAGTTTATCAAAAACAGAATTGATGCAGCAAAAGTTTTTCTTCAATCTATTCATCAACGGCATATAACTTTGCTTAAAGTCATGCGCGCCATCATTGAACGACAGCGGGATTTTTTTGAAACCGGTGAACACTTACGTCCTCTCACCAATAGAGATATTGCAGACATAGTTTCGCTTGACGATTCAACAATTAGCCGCGCAGTGCATGGAAAATATGTGCAGACTCCTTTCGGCGTGTATCCGCTGAAATATTTTTTCAGTACAAAAGTACATCAGTCCGATGGAGAAGAAATTTCCAACAAAGAGGCAAAACTGCGTATCAAAAAAATTATAGATGCAGAAGATAAAATGCATCCGCTTTCGGACGAAGAAATCACACAAATAGTCAATGAGCAAGGACTTCCTCTTGCAAGAAGAACGGTAGCTAAATACAGAGAAATTCTTGAAATACCTATTGCACGTTTACGAAAAACAATTGAATAAAAAATGAATACGAATGATTTAAAATTTCACGCGACAACTGTCATCGGAATCCGCCACAATGGAAGCGTTGCCATTGGCTCCGATGGACAAGTAACAGTCGGCAATACGGTAATGAAAAATACAGCACGTAAAGTACGACGGTTGCATAATGGAACTGTTCTCGCAGGATTTGCAGGTGCGGCTGCTGATGCGCTTACGTTATTTGATAAATTTGAGAGCAAACTGGAGCAGTATCGCGGAAATCTCGAACGTGCGGCTGTTGAATTAGCAAAGGAATGGCGCACGGATAAATATCTCGGACGACTTGAAGCATTACTCGCAGTAATGGATAAAGAGCGTTCACTATTAATTTCCGGCACAGGAGAAATAATTGAACCTGACGATGGAATTATTGCAATCGGAAGCGGCGGAAGTTTTGCTCTTGCGGCGGCACGTATGCTAATCAAACATTCTCCCCTTTCTACAAAAGAAATTGTCAAAGAGGCATTGGAAACGGCGGGGGATATTTGCATTTACACAAACAAAAATATTTCTATCGAAGAATTGTAATTTTAAAAAAAGGATTGTAACACGGATTTTATAAAATTTTAATGGAAAAAAAGACGAAAAAAAATAACACGCTCAACAACAGAGAACTTACGCCGACAGAAATCGTAAAGGAACTTGATAAGTATATTATCGGACAGCACAATGCAAAAAAATCTGTTGCAATTGCTTTACGAAACCGATGGCGAAGATTGCAGGTTACGAATAATCTGCGCGAAGAAATTATGCCGAATAATATCATTCTCATCGGTCCGACAGGCGTTGGAAAAACTGAAATTGCTCGACGATTATCAAAACTTGCAAATGCTCCGTTCATAAAAGTGGAAGCGACAAAATATACCGAAGTTGGCTATGTTGGACGCGATGTAGAATCTATGGTGCGCGACCTTGCAGATATCGGTGTAAATATGGTAAAAGCTGAACGCACAATTGAAGTACAGGAAAAAGCAGCAAAACTTGCAATTGAAAAAATACTCGACATTCTTGTTCCGCCGTTAAAAAAATCAAAACAACCTGCAGAGACAATTGATGTTGATAATGCAGTAACACAGGCAGAAGAAAATTTTTCGACGCGTGAGCGTTTCCGCGAAAAATTAAACAACGGAGAAATGGATAGTAAAAATATTGAAATTGATGTTCCGACTTCTCAGGCGCCCAATATGCAGGTTTTTGGTCCGTTCAGTATGGAAGAAATCGGCGTGAATGTGCAGGAGATGTTTGGCAATATTATGCCGAAGAAAATGAAGAAGCGCAAAGTTTCTGTCAAAGAGGCTAAAATTATTCTTCAGCAGGAAGAAGCATCGAAACTCATTGATATGGAAGCAGTAACAAAAGATGCAGTTGAGCGCATCGAAAATTCTGGAATTGTTTTCATTGATGAAATAGATAAAATTGCAGGAAGTAAATCGCACGGCGGACCCGATGTTTCCCGCGAAGGCGTTCAGCGTGATTTACTGCCGATTGTTGAAGGCTCTTCTGTCATGACAAAACATGGCATTGTAAAAACTGACCATATTTTATTTATTGCATCGGGCGCATTTCATACGACAAAACCTTCGGATTTGATTCCCGAATTACAGGGACGGTTTCCGATTCGTGTGGAACTAAATTCCTTAACAGAAGATGATTTTGTAAAGATACTTACCATTCCGCAGAACGCATTGATACTGCAATACGCGGCAATGCTTGAAACGGAAGGTATCGTGCTGGAGTTTTCTGAAAGTGGCATCCGTGAAATTGCAAAAATTGCAACTGAAGTGAACGAGCAAGTTGAAAATATCGGCGCACGCAGACTGCATACAATAATGACGACATTATTAGAAGATATTCTTTTCGATGCGCCGGAAAAGATTACCGCAGAAGCAATTATCATTTCGCAAGATACAGTTCGGGATAAACTTTCATCTATTGTAAAAAATCGCGATTTAAGCAGATATATTTTATAACATATCAATTTATTTTTTCGGAGAATATTTGTATGCACATACTCATTGCAGACGACGACCCGGTAGCGCGAAATCTTCTTTATGCGATGCTTTCAAAATGGGGATATGAAATAATTGCAGTTAAAGACGGAACTGAAGCGTGGAATGAAATGCAAAAAGAAAATTCTCCGCCGATTGTAATTCTTGACAGACAAATGCCCGGATTGCGCGGCGAAGAAATTTGTGAGAAAGCGCGTGAAATACTTGCTCACAGACCATTGTACATTATTCTCATTACCGGAGCATTAACAGAATCGCACGATGTTATAGAAGGATTGCACAAGGGAGCAGATGATTATATCACAAAACCTTTTATTGCGCGTGAATTACAGGCGCGCATTGAAGCAGGCATCCGCGTAGTTACACTGGAACAAAAACTTGCAGAGCGTATTACAGAATTGGAAAATATGATTGGCAAAGTGAAAATCCTGCAAGGGCTCCTCCCTATTTGTTCATATTGCAAAAAAATACGCGATGATAAAAATTACTGGCTCGAAGTGGAAGCGTACATTACACGACATTCGGAGGCAAAATTCAGTCACGGATTGTGTCCCGACTGTTACGATAAATATTACAAAGCAGAGTTGGAACAATTGAAAAAAAAATAATAAAAAAGCCGTAGGAATTTCTTACGGCTTTTTTGTTTGCTGTTTACGTTTGTTATTTCAGTAACACCATTTTCCTGACTTCGAAATATTTACCGGCTGCAATACGATAAAAATACACACCGGAAGAAATTCCTTCCCCATTAAATGGAATACGATACTCTCCTGCTTCCAATACTTCATTCACCACTGTTGTAATTTCTCTACCGAGAATATCAAATATTTTCAATTGCACTTTCTCTTTTTGCGGCAAAGAAAATTTAATAAATGTTGTCGGATTAAACGGGTTGGGATAGTTTTGTGAGAGTGAATAATTAAATGGGTATTGTGTATTATCCTGTGCTGATAAAACTGTTGGAGTAAATGTGAAAAGGTCATTATTTCTCACCATAAGATATGGTCTAATGTATAAAGTCCCTTTATTTTCATTTATGATATGACCGGATTTAATTTTTAAAAATAGTCCATACATAATATCTGCTTTTTCACCCTGTGTAGGTTCATTCGGAATAGTATTCGGTGGCATATTAAATTGAGTCGTCCCGGTTGAATCATAGTTTTTGTTATAAATTAAAACATATTCCAGCAATTGTGTTGGATTTATTCTATCCCATATATTATTATTATTGCCATCAATCCAAGCTATAGTTAGTTGTCTTGGATGAAGTGAATCAAAAACATCCCACGCAGAAAATGGTATCATCCTATATGGATTTGAAGAGTTAATTGATATATCATTTGATGATCTCTTGAGGCGGTATGCTTTTTGTTGTTGTAAAGTATCGAATCTAATTTCAACAATAGTAGAGTGTGTTATCGGAAAGACACTTTGAACTAAAGGTATTTTATCATGAACGCCTTCTCCTGATCTTACACCGCCTAAAAATGTATAATTAGTATTTCTCCCATCCCATGTACTAAAAGCGCCGTCAAACCATTGAGAAAAGGAAGGAATCCAGCGAGTAGAATCAGGAGGTGGATAATCTAATCCAACCACACCCCATTCTTTCCCTTGCATTACTTTGAATCCATCTGAAACAGGAATGTTATGTCCATAAGTATCAGGTAGCGGATTATTTTGCAACAGAGTGGTTTGATTTGATAAATCTTTAAGCGTAAACCCTTTCGTCATATTTGTATCAATCGAATCTACTACAGAAATTTCATACACATGATTAGTAGTTGCATTTGAATCCACAACACGAATACCAAATTCCCAATCACTCATACCAGTGCTATGATGAACTGTGCTACCATTGTGTTGCGCACGGATTGGTTGTACAGGAAAAACTAATGTATGCTTCCAACTATTGTAATTCTTGTCTTTAATCATCATAATAATTTTAAAAAGAGAATCTTCATAATCCGTCGGAATATTAAAAGAATAATATGAAGCAGGATTATTCGGATCGTAAATTAAAGAGAACGATGAAAGAGAATCAAATACCGGAAAGAAAGAATATTTCACTTCAGGATTTGGCGATAGTTTTATGACGACGCTATCAAAATTAAAATGTGCATTATTTTCAAGGGTCCACACATAACGAATATTTTCTCCTTGATTTGCAATGCTATCATTATTCAGATTGTCTGAAACTATTTGATACGAAGAGATGTGCAATTCTCCTGCAATAGCGATATAATCTTCTGCATGCGAGAACTCATAATTTTCACCGTCACTCATTGTTACATTCAAATCCAAATACGCACCCAATTTATTTGGCACGGCTAATAAAATATTTCCAAAAATTTTATCTCCTGCTTCACCATCGAAATGCATGCCATCGTCGAATAGTTGTGCTGAGGTAACCAGAGTATTATTTACTAATTTCAGAGAGACATTCATCGAAACAGAATTTGTTCCTACTCCATCAACTTGAACATACAACCGTGTGAGAGTAGGAGAAACGTATTCTCTGACAATGGGAGACAGTGTCGGTAGTTTCCTGATTGGAACAGAAAACAACGTATCATAATGCTCCTGCACGACTCTATCCAGTGATTTCAATAATGCAAGACTCGAAAGATGACTGCTCCCGAGCGATGCAAGCAACGCACAGACAACTTCCTGCGTATCACCTAACGCCATTTTGAATGGACCAGAATTTAAGCACAATCTTCTGTCGCCTGTAGGTTCTATCATACCATCCACCCATCCTGTTCCTGTTATCGGGTCACCGCTATTCCAATAATGAGTAGGTTGTCCAGTAGCTGGATTAATAAGCTCGGGTGGCGGAGGAGGACCTGTGGGTCTTGGTGGGCGTCCAAGTAGCAAATTATACCATTGATTTGTACCTTCATAAGCACCCAGTGTAGGATCTGAATGAATACCGCCTGCGGCAAAATAAATAAACGAAGTCATTGGGAGATTTTTATATCCATAACGATATTGTAAATCAAACACGGCACGGTCATTTGGATTTCCGGTATAAACCATCGGACCTTGAAGAAAATCATATCCGGCGGCTGGAGGTGGAAGATTATAATAAGAATAATCAGCGTCAATATCTTTGGAATTATACACAAACCCAAGCCCTAATGTTGTATCACATCCTGCAAAGTCATCGCCATAATCTCCCAAATCAGGGTCACACCATTCCGAAATATACATACTATCAATATGTGCAGTATCGGGAGTCGTTGGTGTTCCTTTGTAAATTAGTTTATGGCGGCGATAAATGAGATTGCCGCTCATTCCGCTTGATGCATTAGACCAAATTGTTGTCTGCATTTCCAATCCGATTGGTTTTGAACCATATAATCCATTCGTTTTCCCACCATCTAAATCATTGGAAACGAACCAAAGAACTTGTGTTGCATTTGCAAAACCCGGGTCTTCATTTTGCTCTTTAATTCCGTTATGATTTAAGTCGTAAAAAGGCGCTCCTTTTTCCCAAGGCCATTCGTTCCAGTCTATTTGATATTGTGTACGTACTAAACCAATATCTAAATCAGTAACTGCCTCAATTTTTTTTGAATAAATCTCTGCGGCATCCATTCGTAAATTTGCCGTTTGCCAATCTGCACGAATACGAAAAATTCGTACGGAAGGTTCTGATTGAGGTTCGGATGTTCTATTCGGTAATATTTTTCCTCCCTGCAATCCAATATTATATGTACCGCCTCCCACACGTAATATTTGTGGGTCTCCATCTTTTACTTTTCCGCCCCACACTAATCCGGATGCATAAATAAGCTGTCCAGTTCCGCGAGGGAAAGTAACTCCAGAACTATTGTCATAAGGGTTGCGTTCAATAAATCCGTCATGACGATACCACGCAGATATATTTCCTGCGTTGGAAAGGCTTGCCTTTGGTTCGCCAAGAGTTTTATTTTCGTTTTGTATTTTTTTTCGTGTATCTCTTCCATAAAAAATTGTTATGCTGAATAGTGCGAGAAAGAGAATGTGAATAATATTTCTTTTTGTCATAATTACTCCGATTATTAAATGAATATGATGATTGATAAAAATTGTGTGAAAATATACTATTTCAAAAGTAACATTTTCTTTATTTCTGAATATTTCCCTGCTGCAATGCGATAAAAATAAACACCGGAAGAAATTCCTTCTCCATTAAATGGAATACGATACTCTCCCGCTTCCAATACTTCATTCACCACCGTTGCAATTTCTCGACCGAGAATATCAAACACTTTCAATTGCACTTTTTCCTTTTGAGACAAAGTAAATTTTATGAATGTTGTCGGATTGAATGGATTAGGATAGTTTTGTGAGAGAGAAAACGTTTCCGGAATTGTTGTATCTGCAATTGAATAGGAATTAAATAAAAATTTATCTGCTGATGTGAGAGTATAATACGGACGAAGATAAATACTTCCCGGCGTTTCCATAAATGTGTGCCCTGCTTTAATCTTTAAAAATATACCGTACAATATATCTGCCTTAGCGCCAACTGTTGCTTCATTAGGAATTGGTGCAGGAGAAATTGTAAATTGATTTCCTGATGGATTATATGTTTTGTTATAAATAAAAATAGTTTCAAGTACAGAATCGGGTGGATTACTATAATACCATAATGAATCATAATGTTTGTCATACCAGGCTAAGGTTAATTGCCTGTTTGGAGTTACAGAAATATCCCAAACTGTAATTGGAATGCTTGACATAGGGAGCAGTGAACTTATAATATATTTCATAGTAATAGATTGCTTCAATAACCGATATGCTTTTTGTGAACCAAGTCCTATGCGGATTTCAATCGATATTGATTTTCTCGCACTGAAACTCGATTGTATATGTGACATATTACGTAATTTATGAATCTGTTCTCCGGTTGTTATTCCTCCTTTAAATACTGATTGCGGGTCGTAAGAATAACCATATCCTTCAAACCACATTGAATCCGCACCTCTCCAATAACAGGAATCTTTTCGCAAACCGATTGTATTCCAATTTTCTCCGCGCATAATTTTCGTTCCATTAATCACAGGAATATTATGTGCGAAAGAATCCGGAAGCGGTGAATGCTGCAGTAAATATTTCTTTAATGTTCTGTCATACAAATTCATTTCTGCATTTCCAAGCGTATCAACCGAATCATCTATACTGATTTCGTATTGATGTTTATTGGTTTCTTTGGGATTTACAATTGCTATTGAAAATTTCCAATCGCTCTTTCCGTTATGATGAAATGTAGTTTGGTACGGAGTCGGCGTAATTTTTTTCACAGGAATATGAATCGTATCACTCCACTTATTTGCATTCGTATCTGAAATGAATAAAACTGCATCAAAAGTTGGCTTTGTATAATTTTCTGGGATTGTAAAAGAAAAATATGATGTTACATCTGTACTTGAATATACTTGCGAATATTCAGATGACGAATCAAGTGCATTCAGAAAAAAAGATTGGGATTCAAAACCGTTTGAATAGTAAACGGTAACATCTTTCAAATTATACTTTGAAGCATTTTGTACGGTAAAAGCACAACGAATGTTTTCTCCCGGATTTGCAGCATTATCTTTTGCTTTATTTTCACTTGCAATTTTGTATCGCGAAATAGAGATATTTCCAATTGTACTGATTGATTGCACTGCATTTGCAAGTGTATATGTTTCTCCTGTATAATTTGTGATTTGTGCATCTGCGGTGTATATTTTTAACATCGTAGGAACAGTAACCGAGCCGCCGAAAATTCTATCATTTGCATTATTATCGTCGTGCAATCCGTCATCAAATAATTGTAGCGTTGCAACTGTTGCGATAATATCTTTCTTTAAAATCACGGTGATTGTATTTGCCAGTGTACCTACAGCATTTACCTGCACAAATATTTGCGATGAATCAGCAGAAAGAGATTTAGAACTGACAGAAGAAACAACAGGCATAATCAGCAAACTATTTTCAAAAAAATTATTGTATGCGTATTGAACGGATTGTGCATTGGCAATTACAGAATATAAGCCCGACATATTATTATATCCCAAGCCGCCCATCAAAGCAAAAACAATTTCGTTTGTATCTCCGAGTGCCATAGAAAACGGTCCACTACTTTGCCAAAATCTTCTGTCTCCTGCTGGTTCTAAAATTCCATCTACCCAACCAGTGTGTGTAAATGGATTTCCGTTTTCCCAATATTGTGTTGGTAATCCTGTAACAGGGTCAATATTAAATGGCGGCGGTGGTGGTCCTGTTGGTGTAGGAGGTCGTCCAAGCATCATATTATATGTTTGAATCGTTCCTTCATATTGACCAAATATTGGGTCGCTCCATAATCCACCAGAACAGCTCAGAAAGAAAGAACTCATTGATTGATTCTTGTAACCAATTTTCTTTTCGAAATTATAATTTGCAGTATCTTCCGGTGATAAAACAATCGGACCCTGTACAATTTTATATCCGATGGCAGGAGGAGGAATCTTAAAATTATTGTAATCATCATCATCATTAGTAGAGTTATAGACAAAACCCAAATCAAATGTTGTATCGCATCCGCCAAAATCATCGCCATAATCACCCAAATCTACATCAGTCCAGTTGCCAAAATACATACTGTCAATGTGTGCGTTGGCTGGTGTGCTTGCAGTTCCTTTGTAAATCGTACGCACCCGTTTGAAAATTGTATTACTTAAAATATTTGGTTTGTCATAAGCCCAGAATGTAAATTGTACTTCTAATCCGATAGAGGGAGAACCATATAATCCATTAGTTTTATTACTGTCCAAATCATTTCCAACAAGCCACACAACCTGTGTTGCATTAGCAATTCCCGGTTCTTCAAAAGATTCTTTGATGCCATTATGATTTGCATCGTAAAATGGCGCTCCTTTTTGCCAGGGCCATTCGTTCCAATCTTTTTCATATTGCAAACGCACTTGTGCTATTTGTTCATTTGTAACTGCGGAGGTGGGGATAAGGTTTATCTCTGCTGCATCTTGTCGCAAATCTGCTATTTGCCAATCCTTGCGAATACGATAAACACGAATAGAAGAAG
Source organism: uncultured Chitinophagales bacterium (assembly GCA_964358705.1). GTDB lineage: Bacteria > Bacteroidota > Ignavibacteria > UBA10030 > F1-140-MAGs086 > JBBTJF01. Next base: position 3,189 of record CAYHPL010000027.1, on the reverse strand, counting down.
ATGAAAGTGATTCAGGAATTCCATCCGGAAAAATTACTCCCGATTGTATTCCAACATTATACGTTACTCCTCCTACGCGCAACATCGGTGAAATTGAATCGTGAACTTTTCCACCCCAAAGAATTCCATCTCTATATATGCTTGGAACAGTACCTCGAGGAAAGACTCCACCGCCATCGTTTTCATATGGATTCATTGCAAAATTCATTGACAAATTTACCCAATAAGTAATATTACCTGCATTGACAAGAGTGGATGTCGGAAAGCCAGATAAGTAATTAATATTCTGTTTGTTTTTTCGTGTATCTCGGCTCTGCAATAATGCAGAACTGAACAGAATTAAAAATACAATTATAAAAATATTTGTGTTTTTCATAAGTACTCAAAATAATAAATACGTTATAATTTTTACTTTAATAGTAACATTTTCTTCACTTCTGAATATTTACCTGCTTCGAGATGATAAAAATAAATGCCTGAAGAAACTCCATCTGCCTTCCATGGAATACGATACTCGCCTGCTTCCATTACTTCATCAATAACAGTTGCAATTTCTCTTCCGAGAATATCAAATATTTTCAATTGCACTTTTTCTTTTTGCGGCAAATAAAATTTTATAAATGTTGTTGGATTGAATGGATTAGGATAGTTTTGTAGTAGTGTGTATGAAGAAAATAATTGACCGATTGAATCATTGAGAATATGAATCGGATTAAAAGTATATGTGTCGGAAGAATTTATCACATGGTATGGACGAATCAATAATGTTCCTGTAGGCATTTGTACGATTTCATTTTCTTCGTCAATTAAATCAACGCCATAAATAATATTTGCTTTACTTCCCTGCGTTGCTTCATTGGGAAGAACATTCGGAGGCATTGAAAATTGAAAAGTGCCGCTGCTATCATATTCTTTATCATAAATATAAAATGGCTCGAGTACACCATTCGGTAGTCTTCCCCATTTTCCATTTTTGTTTCCATCAACCCATGCAATTGTAAGTTGTGTCGGTACGTTTTGTGAAGAAACATCCCACACGGTAAAAGGAACATTTACAAAAGAATTTGAATCATCAATTAAATAACTTCTATTATTTCCATTATAAATAAGTCTGTATGCTTTTTGCAGATGCAGTGTATCGAAACGAATCTCGACAGAAAATGCCCGCGAAGAATCAAAAGAAGAGAATATTTTTTTATTCGTCATCTTCCTGTGATGCCCGAAAAATATTCCATTATGAAACGTTATAAAATCGTTATTGTAATACGATGAACCATAACCGCTAAAGTTAGGATGTTGTTCTGTTATCCATTTTGTTTCATTTTGTATGAACCCAATTTTTCCCCAGTTTTCTCCGTGAATTATTTTGAAACCATCAGTTACGGGGATGTTATGTTCCAATGATTCCGGCAAAGAATAATTTGTCAAAATATTTTTGACAATAGTATTATCGCGAAGAGTGATTTTCCGATTATTCGAAGTATCAGCTGAATCAACGACAACAATTTCATATTGATGATTTTTTATTTTTGTAGCATCAATAATTTTAATTCTTAAATTCCAGTCGCTGTTTCCTTTGTGCTGAATGGAAGAGAGATAAACTTGCGGAGTAATTTTTCGGACGGAAAATTTCAAAGTATCAAACCATTCATTTGAAAATGAATCAATGATTGCAAGTATGACTGTGAAATAAGGCAATGCATAATCTTCCGGTACATCAAATGAGAAATAAGAAGAAGTATCGTTTTGATTATAGGTTTGTGTAAATAATTCGTGTGAGAGAATGTGGGGAATAGAAATCTTTTTCTTTGTTGCGCCGTGCAGAGTTTTAATTTTTACTTCTTTAAGTTTTGATGCCAAATTATTTTTTATTGAGAGAGCAAACCGAATATTCTCTCCCGGATTTGCAACGCCATCATTATTCAAATTATCAGAGACTATTTCATAATCAGAAATATTTACATTTCCAATTGTGGTTATGTTCCATGCTAATGCAGGAATAAGTAGTGTTTTTCCATCTATGCTCATCCATTGAATATCAATAGAAAGTATTGATTCCTGCGGCACGACATAAAAAGTATTACCAAAAATATTATCCCCTGCATCTCTGTCATAATGCAATCCGTCATCAAAGAGTTGCAACGAAGAAACTGTGCCATCGTCCCATTGTCTCAACAGTGCATGAAGAGAATTTGTCGAAGTTCCTTGTGCATTGATTGATAAATGTATTTGCGTTTCCGTCGTAGAAATATAATCCTGATAAATACGCTCTAACTTTGGTATTTTCAGAAAACTACTGTCCATAAAATTGGAATATGTAGTGCGTACGAATGATGTATTCTTTTTTAATGCAACAAGACTTGATAATCTGTCATTTCCCATTCCGCCGGCAAGTGCAATAGTAAATTCCTGTGTATCTCCCAATGCCATCGAAAATTCACCGGACGAAGCAAAAAACCTTCTGTCTCCTGCTGGTTCAACAAAACCATCAATCCAGCCACTGTTTGTAATTGGATTCCCATTTAACCAATATTTTGTTAGCTGCCCCGTAATTGGGTCTATAGTAAATGGAGGTGGCGGCGGACCAATTGGTGTTCCCGGGCGCCCTTGCATAAGATTATATATACAGAGTGTTTCGGAATAATCTCCGATAAGTTCGTAATCACAGCAATCCGAAGCGTACCACATTCCTGCAGCACAATAAGTAAACGAAGTCATTGGTACATTTTTATATCCGATACGATTCTGAAAATCAAAAATTGCAGTATCACCAAATGAAGAAACAATCGGACCCTGTAAAATTGTATAACCCACAGCAGGCGGAGGTTCATCATACAGCAAATAATTTTCATCGTGAGATGTAGAATTATACACATACCCTAATTGAAGCAGCGTATCGCATCCGACATAATCATCACCGTAGTCTCCCAAATCCGGGTCGCTCCAGATACTGAGATACATACTATCTATAAATGCCGTTGGTGGTGTTTTTGAGGTTCCTTTATAAATTAATCGCACTCGTTTGAAAATTGAATTGTTCAATGGATATGGTTTATCGTATGTCCAGTACGTTATTTGCATCTCAATTCCGATAGGAGGAGAACCAAACAATCGAATGTCGTTCATGTCGTTAGCAACAAGCCACACAACCTGTGTTGCATTAGCAATTCCCGGTTCTTCAAAAGATTC
>CAYHPL010000026.1:0-41358 GCA_964358705.1 uncultured Chitinophagales bacterium | reverse complement strand
CTATTGCCTTTGTGAACCTTTGCGGTTATATGCGGTTTTTCTTAAACGCAGAGTACGCAAAGGATGTTGAACAAAACAATCTAAAATCTTACTTCTAAAATCTAAAATTCCCACGGCTCACATCGTACATCCCACATCGCAAAAGATTACACGTATGCATAATTTTGTAAATTGCAACAACAAATATGCCATATACTTCTTCGATAGCAACTATCGTTTTCACACAAATTTTGCAATGAGATGATTGTGTCTTTATTCAGCAGTGAGAATTTGGTACTGCGGTGTTTTCATTTTTGCAAAAGGAAAGAGGAAGAAGAGGAACAGGAAACATCTTTCACGTTGCTTATAAATGCAAAGACCTTCAAGGTTTTTAAAAACCTTAAAGGTCTTGTAAAAAAAATGCTGCGCATCTTTTACAACACGCAGCATTTTATAATTCAATGAATAATACTCAATGGTACATACACCTTCAATGTTTTGGAAACCTTGAAGATGTAATGCGCTACTTCATCAATAGTAGTTTCTTCGTCTCGGAAAATTTTCCCTCTACGCTTAACCGATAAAAATACACGCCGCTTGTTAATCTGCTTCCATCAAATTGTATTTCGTGTCTCCCTGCCTGCAATGATTCATTGTTCAGCAATGTTTGTACTTCTCTTCCCAACACATCATACACTTTCAACGTAACATTCCCAACAGCCAAGAGCGAAAAGCCAATAGCAGTTTGCGGATTGAATGGATTGGGAAAATTCTGTGCAAGAGCGAATGTTTGTTTCATAAATAACTCATTCACTCCCACGGGGTCGGGAACATATTTCAACGCTACAAAATCATTATCCTGAGTTGCGGAATATGTGTAGCCGGCAATATAAATAGTTCCGTCTTTTCCGAGCGCCATTGCAGTCGGTGCGTCATTGCTATTGCCTTCCCCGTTAAAGGAAGTCATCCATATCTTTTCACCGGTGATGCGATGCAGTTTAATGAGCGCAATATTTTTCAATCCGTGCAATGTATCATTTCCATCAATATACGCTGTTATATAAATTGAAGAATCTTTACCATAGAGTATTTTTGTGCCGCTATCAAACGAAAGGTTTGAACTTCCATTGATAGAACTCGTCCAGAGTGTATCGCCTGTTGCGCCATTATATTTTATGGTAAAAATATTATCTTTTTGGTCGCCGCGATTACTTTTGCCGGTAATATAAATACCGTTCTCTTCATCAATAGCAATACCGGATGGCTCATCATTGCCAAAATAATTATATTTCACCGACCAGAGTACATTGCCCAACTGGTCATACTTTATCGTACGAAAATCATTTTGCGCTGAACTTTTTGACATCCCGGTTACAATAACACTATTAGCATTATCAACCACCATACCAACGATTCTATCTATTAAATTTATGGGTGTGTTATTAAATCGCCGAGTCCACATTGTATCTTCGCCATAGTAACAAAGAGTAATAAAATCGAAAGAAGTGCCTGCCCCCGCGCTGTATCCGCCTACATAAATATTATTATTGTATGATTTGCAAATAACGGTGCCGGCATCTGTACCAGAAGAATTATTTCCATCAAAAATTAGTTTACGCGAGTAGGTAGAAGAGTCAATACCAGTGGTAGTATTATCATATTGCAGCGTAACTATATCCCACGTCCCTTCAGGAGTTTCGCCGTAACCGGTAACAAATACGTTCCTGAATCTGTCCACAAAAATTGCATTGCCGCAATCTTCGCCAGCCCCGGGCTTAAGACTGAACCGCCGTGACCAGATTGTAGTTGAGGAAGACGCAACTTTGATGGTATATATTTCTGTTTGCCGCCCTCCGCTGCTTGAACCGAAATTATACATTCCTGTTGCATACACATTTCCTGCTGTATCCACATACATTGCCGTAAGTAAATCATTGCCAAAGTTAGGAAAATCTTTTGTCCACAGCAGATTCCCGCTTGGGTCATATTTAATGATTAACCAATCTTTATCTGTTGTGCCGAGTTCCGTAACAGAGCCGCCGACATACACATTGCCCGCATTATCCACTCCGATGCCAGAGGGAATATCAAAACCATTACCGCTGCCGTTAGCAACCGGAGGCGGATTCCAAACCTGTTGTACCTGTGCAACGCACAACGTTGTAAAAAATAAGAAGAGTAGTAAACGCATAAATGTACCTCATTAATTCATTGAATAAATTACGGGCAAAATGTACGAGAATCTTTTTAAAACAAAAAAAAGTCAAACCGCAATGATTTGACTTTTTTACAATACTGATGTGGAAGAATATTAAAACTGTAACTGCATTGTTAATGTTGGCTTAAGATTCATTCCATACAATGTTTGTTCTTTTTCAAAACGAATTTGTGAAGAGAATTGCGCATTATAACTTCCAACGGTAAATGCGGCATCAATTGCACTTAATAAATGATTCAGCAACACCATATTCACGGCAAACTTTGCAACATCATAAAAATCATTTGCTTTTCCCCGCTCCACGGAGTAGAATGAAAACCGTGTAGAAACAGGATAACCGTGTGTTTCCATACTTGCATAGCCCGCAAAAGTAGAATCATAATCATCCCAACCGGCGCGAAATTGTTTGTACTTTCCAATCAATTCAAAATACTGTTGCTGCGGTCTGCGCGGCATTGAATGGGAAAATGAATTGCCTATTGCTGTTTCAAGTTGATTGAGCAAATTCCAATCTATGCGCTCCCACGGCGGCAATTGCGCATTGGGATTGATGGCGATTTGCGTTACTAATTCATTGACTCTCTCTCTGTCGCGCACACTCCATCCTGTATGATTTTCTTTAATCCACAAGAAATATTTCACCACGCTGTAATGCGCGTCGGCATAATTCTGAAAAAAATCTGTTTGCGTATTGCCTTTACTGTTATACATCAATGCTGTTGTTATGCCTGCTACTTCCAGTCCGAGAAATATGCCGCTCTTCCAATAACTTTCTCCATAAAATTCTCCCGCTCCGGGAAGAAGAAATGATAATGCAGTTGCAGTAAGCACAGATTTTTTCTGCGCGATGGTTGTACGCATTTCCTGAGAAATTTCATTTGAAAAATATGGTGCGCGGGTTTGCGATAACAAATCTATTTTTGCATTGCCGGTAAAATGCATCGGAGTTTCATCCTTCTCTTGCGCAACAAGAAACGTTGTGCAGTGCAATGCGAGAATAATAAGCAGAAGAATTTTGAAATAATATTTCATTGAACTATTCATAGAATTGTATCAATCAAAATCAAATCCGAACAAAATGCCAAGATAAAATCTCCACTCATGCCCGTACACTACATTGACTTTTTTATTTTTATCAAATCGCTCGCGTTCATCCAATCCGTAGGTTGCATTAAAAAATACCCGCGTGGGAAATGCGTACCACGAAAACGATTCCAAACGTAACTCCGCACCCGCATCACGAAGAAATTTCTTTCCTTTAATTCCGCCGCCCGTCCACGCATTGCCGACATCGTAATGAAACGCGCCATAGAGTTTATCGAAGTACAAATGCGCGACACGAATATCAATATTCTCCCACAGCGGAAAACGATATGTAATATTAAATGCTGCAATTTGATTTCCACCAACAGCATAGTACGGATATCCTTTCATTCCGATTAACCCGCCAAGATAGAAATCAAAAAAATCATCCTGCTCTTTGCCGAAAATTGTTCCCGCGCGCATTGTTGTGGAAAGCGTATGTTTCCAGCCGGGAAGTTTTTGATGTTCTGCCCATTTCACTTCCACACGATGAAATTTGGGCTCCTGATAAATACGCCGCACTTCCCCATCCACAATTTCAAGACTCGGATTGAATCGTGAAAATTCGTAATCATATTGCAAAGAAATCTTTCTTCCGACAGGATTTATTTCCATAAAACGCGAGGGCGCAATGGCATTGAGTTTCCAACGCAAAGAAATATCATTCCCAATAAAATAATCTTCCCGCGAGCCCGGAACAACAAATGAAGGTGCATCCGGGTCGTCAGGGTCTTTAAACGGAAAACTTCCTATATCGCTTGTGTATCTGCTATGAATGTACCGCGCTTCAAAATCCACTCCTTCCCAGAAAAACTTCTGCTTCAGTGCGACATCAAATTCAATTAAGTTAAATGAAATATCAAGCGGAATATAAATAGGCGAATCGGGTCTCAGTGTTGCAGTAAACTCCGTTTTGCGCGTAATGTTATACGCTTCAAGCGATAAAATCGGGTCCATCGTTAATTGATAAAACAACGGCAGCCGTCCGCGATATTCAAAAATAAAAAACAAATCGCGTTCCATGCGCGTATTCATTGCTGCACCGCCAAACAGACCGTATTTATCCAAGACATCATTGGAGACAAAAATTATTCCGGGCTTTACTAATTCAAATCCTTTTGCCTTCTCATTGTAATTATCAAAGCGCACAAATGGAAACAGCGTCATTGATGTAAAAATATTTTTGTACGCTTTCGGTTTTGTTTCGGGAATGGTTGCGTCATCAAAGGAACGTATTTTTTCCCAATTGATATTCGCGGCGCTCGCAAATGCAGGAGTTGTATTTTCTTCTTTCGCATACGTTGCTTCAACAAAATTGTGTGCAGCAAAAGAATCGAGCAACGCAATTTTATAACCGGAAGAAGTATATGTTGCAAAAGTAAGTTGATTTCTGCTGTTCATCGAAGGCATAAACGCACCACCAAGCACATTGGTGATTTGTAAAATGTTTTTCGTTGCGAAGTTATATTCGTAAAGATTAAATATGCCTGTTTTATCTGATGAAAAAACCATCGTAGTTCCATCTGCAGAAATAATCGCTCCGCGTTCATCATTCGGAGATTGAAGAACATATTCCACATCTCTTCCATTCGTTGCAATACGGGCAATATCTCTTCCGTCTTTAATTGAGTATTCGAAATAAATATCTTTACCGTCAGGAGAGAATTTCGGATTATATACTTGTTCTCCATTCGTAAAATGTGTCAGTTGTGCAACATTTTTTCCGTCAGATGCAGAAGAAAAAATATTTAACGTTCCATCGTTGCCTGCAACAAATGCAATGGAATTTCCGTCGGGAGAAACAGTCGGAGCGTTTGCACGAAGTCCTGTCGTAATGCGAGTTTCTTCTTCCGCTTCAATATCGTAGATGTAAATATCGTGGAGTTTTGACCAAAATGTATTATCGCTTGTCGTTTTTGTGAACGCAATTTTTTTCCCATCAGGAAACCACGCATAATTTGAACGAACTCCAACAATTATTTTTTTCTCTTCCTTTGTTTCCACATCATACGTGTATAACGATGAAACGCCAAAATAATCTGCTTCTTTATTTGATATGTATGCAATCTGTTTTCCATCAGGTGAAAATTGCGGATAAAAATTTCCAAAACCAACATCGGCTATTTTCTTTCCTTCTATGGTATTGTTCTGAATTGCAGCAACACGCTCGCGATATGATGCCTGTAAATATGTTCTCCATTCATCATATACTTCATCACCGGATTTTCCGACAGCATCTTCAATTGCTTCATCAATTGTCAGCGTCGTAATGCGGGAAAGATTGCGGGAAATTTTTTCCACAACATCGTAGCCATATTTTTCGCTGATGTATTTTACAAATGCAAATCCGGCATTGTATGATGATTCATTGCCCAAACTTGTTTTGCCAAATACGGACATTTCATTCCACGTCAGCATATTGCCATCAAGCGCATACATACGCAAAATCATATCGCGATGCGCATCCCATTTATCGTAGGAAAGTTCGGGACGATTGTATTGCGCAACACCTTCTGCAAACCAACTCGGCACAAGAAATCCGGAAACAGGATACGATGCAATGACATTGGGAAATCCATACAACACGTCTGTGCGACGTTCCGATTCATAGCCAAGCCATTGCAGATAAAATGCAGGAATTTTTCTTCCGAATTTCATCGTCGTTTGAATTTGTATAATGTGCGTAAATTCGTGCGTAATAACATTGCGCAACCAGTTGTGTGAACCGCGCAAATCAAAATCAAGCGATGTTGCCCAGATTTCTATTTTATTATCAAAAAAATACGCCGCGCCATTCGAGTAATCATCAAAATCTTTTATGATGAAAGAAACTTTTTGGTCCGGCTCGTGATGATACAATGATGTAATCGGTGAATAAATTTCTTCTGCAATTTTTGAAACAACTTTTGCAGTTCGTTCTGCGCCATCGTGATAATGTACAAAGAAATGTTTTGATTCAATAGTTTTCCATTCAAGTTCGGGATGATACGCATCGTCAAATTGTGCGAAGAGAAAGGAAGAGGGAGCGAGGAGCAAAGAGAATACAATGCTAATAGCGAATGACATTGTCATTCGTAATTTGTTATTGATAATTTGCAATGTGTAATTCGGAATTTGTAATTGCTTCACTTTACAACCGCAATCTTGATGATTGTATCCGCACTCTGGGTTGCACCTGTCGCTTCAATGCTTGCAAAATATACTCCGCTTTGTATTTCGCTGACATCCCAAACAATCTCATTATCAAATCCACCAATGCCATTTTGAGAAAATTCTTTCACCAAATCGCCTGCTAAATCAAAAATTCTGATTTTTACAGTGGCATTTTCTTTGAGGAAATATCGTATCGTTGTCGTTGTACCGTACACGGGATTCGGATAATTATACGCCCGCTCTTTGGGAAAAAATGAATGAGATAATGAACGAAATGATAACGGCGCATTTATTAATCCTGAACCGCTTGCATCGTGCTGATATTGTGTCCATTCAGATTTCCAGAGACTTGGCGTAACTGTTCCCGTTTTCCACGCATACACATTACCATCATCGGAAGCAACGACAAGCGCAATCGAATCCTGATACAAAGAAATTGCAGGAGTTGCACCGTTGTTTTTGCCACTCAATAATGGAAATCCGTTTAACATTTTTCCGCGATTATCATAGGCAAAAATCAATCCTTCTTGCGAAACACACACGATGTCCATTGTTCCGTTTCCATCAATATCAGCGGCAAGCGGCTGTGCAAGAAAACGAGTAGTGGAAGTTGTTTGAATTGGAAAATTATCAAGCAGCGAACCATTAGCATTTAACGTATAAATTTTTGTTCCGCTTAAAACAATAATGTCGCGTTGACCATCGCTGTTTATATCTGAGAAAATGGGAGAAGTTAAAATAGAATCGTTTGTTGATGTTGGGAAACCCGCAGTAGGAATAAAATTCGCAGACAAAGAGAATATTTCTCCATCAGTTGAAGCAGCAATAATTCTTTTTTCACTCAAAGAAATATTTCCAATGACCGCAGAAGAAAAAATATTTGTATGAAGATTTGTTCCACCGTAAGGAGCGCTTACCGAAATTCCGGTAGTTGGTGAAGCAAATATTTTGAGTAAAATTCCTTTTTTACTTGTAATTAAAAATGCACCTGTAGTATCAAAATTGGAAAAACCAATAATTTCATCTGTCGAATCATTAAGAACATTTGCACTATCAATCAAACTTCCATCAAAACGAAGAAAATATGCGTATCCGTTTTCTGCAGGAATTGCAATCACAGAATCAGAAACAACTGGTGAAGCAACAATTTTTCTTGCAAATGTTTTAGTAAAAAATGTATCTGCAAATCCATCGCTATTGCCATCTTCATTTTTGAAAACGGAAAGAGTATTTCCGCTTGCTACAAGAATATTGTTTGAAGTTGTATTCAATTTTGAAATAGTTGGAGTAAGCGTACTTTTTAAATCAAGCGCTGCAAATAATCCATTTGTATTTCCACTTGATAAAACTTTCGTTCCATCTAACTTCCATGCATATATTTTTGATTTTACTGTAGTAATTGAATTTGAATTCCCATTCTGAGTTGAAGTAAGTGAATCTCCATTCGTCACAATAACGATCTCATTGTCTCCATCGTTATCAATATCAGCAACTCGCACAGAATTTTTTCCAAACTGCTCTCCAACATATTTCGGAAATCCTGCAAGTGGTTTTATTTCGTCATCGCCAATGTGAATATCGAAAGTCATACGCGGTATTCGTTCAGAAAAATTGTTCAACGAGATATGCGAGTTTGCTCCATAATTGCTTTTTGAATTGGGAAAAGATTTCGGCGAGAATGTATCGGAATATTTTTTCTTCACGCGAAGCGGATTATCTTTGAACCAAAAATCAAATGCGCTACCGCTTCCAATTACTGCGCCGAAAACTGTATTCAATACTTCGCCAATATCCTGCGCGCCATTCGCCTGCTCCAAATCCACGCCACGATGCTTTATATCCGCATTGATTTCGTTTGTTGCATATTTTTCCTGAATAATATTTTCATCAATATGCCAGAGAAGAATGCCGCCATTGTAGTACACGCTGTCTTCATCATAGCCACCGGGCAAACTCCAGTCAAATTCATCAACATCAAGAATTGTTCCGTATAATGAATCCTGATTGGAAGATGAGTAACCACGCGGCTCACGATAAAATTTCAACGGTACTATTTGTCCATCGCGTCTCACCCACACCGTTGTGCTATCTTCTTTCGCATCACGAATACGATTCTCTACAAGAAAATATTCCTGCTGCGAAATAGGAACACGATACACTGTATCTTCAACATCTGTCAATGAAACAGCGGGAAGTGAAATTGTCGTTTGGTTATTCGTAATTGTGTTCGGCTCAATCCATCCTAAAAAATATTTTTCCCACGCAGATGGTTCAGGCGGAATGAAACCGTTCCACGCAAAAATTCCTTCGCCATCCATCAATCCAAAACGCCCTATTCCGCTGCGCCCGTTTTTTGTGTTGAATAAATCCGGCAATCCGAGATGGCTTCCGATATTGGCACACAACATTCCATTGATGCCAAGTTGCACAAACACATCTCCGCCAAATGAAGACGGAAGATAACGGCTTTCTGTTTCGGGAAGTATGATGGAATTTTTGATACGAAATGCGCCGCTATCCACGGGAAATCCGATAAAATTATTCCCAAAATTCCTCTTGAAATTGTCAAAACTTTTATAAAGAGTCGGAATATCAAACGGTCGCGGGTCGTAGCCGTAGGTGCTTGCTAAATCCACATCGCGCCCCACACCGGCATGAAAAACAATAAACACCGTATTATTGGAATCAAACTGAGAAAAATTTATAGATGGATTCAGAGAATCAAGAATTCGCCACGCATCCATTACGAGAGTATCAATTTCTTTAAATGTCGTACTCGTTTTCGATGGCGAATATTTTTTCATTGCTCTTGGTAATGTAATTATCGGAGCAAGAACGTAATAATCAATATATAATTTTCCGTTGGAAACTTTTGCAAAATAGTTTTGGGCAAAAAGAAGATGGTCAGAAAAATACGAGGAATCGTGTGGAGACGGGTCAATGATTTTTTTTATTATGTGTGTGGTATCAAATTGTCCATCGCCTGTTGTAGTAGATACCGAATCTTTTTGAAACTGCGCCATCATTGCAACAACGTGCAATGTTTCAGGAACAAATGACAGATTTGCCTTCCGTGCGTAAAGGAAATGAGCGTTGTGCTCTGCTGCAAATGGATGCGATAGAGAAGGTAAAAATGATTGTTGCTGTGAAAAAGCATTCACAGCAACAAATAAAAGGAGAAATATGAGTGTCATCAATCAGTGTAAGGAGTTTCTTCTTTAACAAAAAGAAGAACAAAAAGTTCCTTTATATTTTATTGACTGATGAGAAATTAATTTTGCTGAGTTTCTTCTGAAGGAGGTTCTGCATTTGCATTGATTGCCTCTAATCCACCCCAACGCATTAACAAAGTAAAACGCAATGTTTCTGCGAGCGGACTGAATTCGCCTTTCACAACACTGATATAACTGAAATCAAATCCGTACATATCGTAACGAAGACCCGCGCCAAACGTTAAGAAGTTGCGATTGCCATAACTCGGGTCTTCATAAAACCATCCGAAACGCAATGCAAGAAGTTTTGGACTTCCGTACCAATATTCTAATCCGAGTCCTGTGGTAACTTTGCGTAATTTACTACCATCACTCCACGCAGAAAAAATTGCATCGTACACCGGATCTGGCGGGCGAACTACATCACCATCATCACTGACAAATTTTCCATCGCCATTGGCGTCATAATAGTTTCGCTTCACTAATAAGCGACTAAAATCAGTATTTAATGTTAAACTGTTAAATTCATCGGGAATAATAGAGAAAGAAAGCGCGAATCGTAAATTTGTTGGAAGTGGGTCTGCCTGCGCTTCATCTATATACGCAACTTTTGGTCCAAGATTCGAGAGGTTGAGTCCGGCAGCAAATTTTATTCTCACATCGTCAAAAGTCGCAATTGCCTCTTCTGGTTTATAAAATGCGGCGACATCAAAACTGACTGTGTTTGCAATACCCGTACCTTTTTCCTCATCAGTGCCAAATGGAGCAAGCGCACTGCGGATGAAACGAAGATTTGTACCAAGACCCAAATCATCAATAACTTTCCAACCGCCGCCTAATGTTACGGCAAGTTCGTATGCTTTGAAACGTCCGAGTTCATCGGGACTATCTGGACCTGTACGGATAAATTCACCTAAATTCAAATATGTGATACTTCCTGCAACTGTTCCTCCCCAATCTTCTACGTATGTTTTATAATTTGCATAATCGTAAAACAAATCAGAAAACTGAAATTGCGGCAACCAGTTGGAGTGCGTGATACTCACTTCTTCGCCTGTTTGAAATGCAAGTCCTGCAGGATTCCAATGAATTGCGGATGCGTCATCGGACATACCACCGCCTGCTTCACCCATTCCGCTTGCGCGGGCATTGGGAGAAATAAGCAGAAATGGCACTGCAGATTCGCCTTGCGCATATACTGAAGAAGTCATGAGACTCATCAGTGCAACGAAGGCAAATAATCCGATTGCGAAATGTTTATTGATATTTTTCATAGTTGTTCTTCCGAAAAAGTGTGGATAAAGATAAGGTTTTTTTGTTAATTATCGAATAATACTCAATTTTCCAAGCGATTCACTTGTGAATTTTTTATCTGTTGTTTTTGCAATGATTTTGTACAAATACAGACCGTTTGCTATTTCATTTCCGTCATAATCGTGTCCATTCCAATGAACACGAACAAATGAATCATTAATATTGTAATTTTTCAGCGTTTGAATTATACGACCGCTGACTGTAAAAATTTTAACTTCAACATCAATCGGCGATGTTTGATTGTGAAGAAACGTAAAATATGTGTCTTTGGAAAACGGATTAGGATAGTTATAGACGTCTTGCAATGATAATTGGGCATTTGATTCAACTCGAAATTCAAATGATATTTCTGTTGCATTATTATATGTATCCCATGCGCGAATAAAGAGTTGATGCTCGCCGGGTGTTATTGCCGAGAGGCGATATTCAACTTTTCCACGACGAAAATCGTTGATTTCGCTTCTGTAAAATGATGATAAATCAATGCTCTGGGGGCTATTATCTAACCGCGCTTCCAATTTATGCCCGATGCCGGCTCCCGATGTATTAATTCCGCTACTATCCGAAAGTTCGATATAGAGAATTGAATTTTCTGTAACGACATCGCCGCTCCGAAAACTTTGTTTATTCAAATATGCAAATACTGTTGGACCGACAACATCATTAACTGCAGTAGAATCTGTTCCTCCAATACGCACTAATTCTGTTACACCGGAACCATCCGTTTCATTATTCCAAAAAAATAATCCTACCCGCGCATTGTATGAAGTATCATACATAATGTCTTTGGGAACAATAAAATGCGTTGTTGCAGTTCCGTTAACCAAACTAATTGAGCCGCGATAAAGCGAACTGCCTGTTTTTCGATATGTATATGAATACCATGATGTCTCTACCAATTCCTTAATTGTTACATCTCTATATGCATCGAATACTGTCAGATAACCGTTTCCAAAAAAATTCGCTTGAACATTACTTGTGCTGTCAATAATTTTAGAATGAATGACGGGTTTTGAGAGTGCAGTAAGGATTTGTTTGTTTGCAACTGAAACTAATTGATTGTTAATACTATCAATTACAGCATATTCACGGGGAATTGCAATTTCAACCGCCGGGTCGCCGAGTAAATAAAAACGTCTCTGATTATCATCTCCCCACATTTTAAGTTTTGCAAGCCGCGTAACATCACCAAGCCGCTTTGGAATTATTCTCCCTGACGATTCAGTAATAAATAATTCTTCATACACATTTTGATTCAGTTGCGCATTGGAGAACGCATACACAGCTCGCGTTGCTGCAAATACAGCAATAACACCGCTCGCTTTTTTGTTAGATAAAATTTCTGCGCTACTCTGTGTTCCCAAATTATCAAACTGCGCGAAATTACAAGTTGCCGCAACTAAAAAAGGATATTTTCCTTTATTGTTTATTTTGGGAATAGTTGATTCACGAGTAAACACTTGCTCGTGTGTCCATACGCGTGGATTTCCATGACCTGTGTAGTTTATAATCAACGCACCTCTGTTCCATTCATTTATTATTGCTTCATTCATTGAAGGTTTTCTTCTGCCAAGAGACGTACCAATCGCCTGAAATTCTGCGGAGTACAGTTTTATTTTTTCAAAAAGTGACGGCGTTTTGTATTGCGCCAAATCATCCGCCTGGTCATTGTGTAAAGTTCCCTCTTCCTGAAAATCATCTGCAACATAAATGATTTTATTATTCCATCCATCGCGTACAGGATTCGTTTCATATTCAATAATTTTATCTACAGCATTTTCTGCATCCTGCGCTGAGCGAACACACAAGCGACCAACAGAAACATCAAGTTTAAATGGTACTGAATAAGAACCAAAAAAATCATCACCAGCAAACGATTCAATTGGGTCGCCAAATGAATTTTCGGTTTCCCACGGCGGCACCCAATTGGGACCGGAAGAAATTATTCGCTTAAAATCGAAATCACCATCACCAAAAAGTAATAAATATTTCAATCGTTCCGTTGTATCTGCGGCTTCAAATAAATACTTGGCATAATTACGAACTGCGCCGACATCAGGAACACCGCTTGAAAATTCGTTGTAAATTTGTTGCAATGTTACAACTTTCGTTTTCAAAGTTCGCTTCGCAGTGAATTGACGATACTTCCCCAATCGTGTCGCCTGCTCAAGCAATTCAGGATGAGTAACAATGACGTTACGAACACCATTTGTATCGCCGTGCAAATTCTGATTGGCAATTTTTCTCAACGTACTTATTGATTTATATCCGCTTGCGCCGCACAGAATAATTTCATTCGGTGCGCCTGCATTTACCTGCGTTCTGAATTGAATCGTATTGTTATTTATTGAAAGCGAACTAATTTTTTTAACATTTTCTAAATCGGAAATATCGAAGCTGCTAATTTCATTACTTGAAAAATTGGAAGCAGAATATTCAAGAATACCAGTAGTATCCAACGAATGAAAATGTAAAAAATCATTTTTGGCTTTTACTTCCCGCGAATAAAAAATTTCTATCCAATCCAGATATCCTGACCCACCGCTTGAAGTAGTAAATGCAAAATTCAACGCAGATTGGTCGTCGCTGAATTCAACGAGTGAAGGAGCGGAAAATGTCTGAATGCTGCAAAAATCGCCATACACATTGCTTGTATTTACTGCGGGTAAAATTGCTGTCAGTAATTGATTACTGTGTTCAAATACTTTAAATGTAGATGGGTCATCTGCTCTTGCTGCCAATGAAAAACGATATTGAACAAATGTTCCCTGTATCAATCCGGGCAATTCAAGATTTGTAGTAAATTCATCGCCGGAATTAAATAATTCACCCAACCACTGCCTTCCGGACTGCAAACCATTAATTTTTTCTTCTTCACGGAATATTTTTCCACTTACATTTCCAATTATTACGGCAGATAAATTATCAAGTGAAGGGAGAGCAGACATTCTCTTTCCGGGCTTTTCATTGTAAGAAAGAAAGTACATGTTTTTTTCCGCATAGTGATGAATTGTGTGTGAAAAAGATTTCGTGCTTGCATTATATTTCCAGCCATTCACACCTTTTCCAAAAAAAATAATGTAATCGTCGTCCTCAAAATTTCCATTTGAATTTTTATCAACAACATAAATTGCATTTTCTTTCAAATCGCCGTTATCATTCACAAGAGAAGGATTATCAGGAATTTCAAAGCCGCCGTTATTATAAATTTTTATCGTTTGCACTGTATTTCTCGGAATTCCATTCTGCGATAAAACAGCACCTGTTATTTTATACATCCCTTCATTTGCTATATCAGTTGCCCACCAATTTCCCGATGTAAGAACACTATTCGTTCGAACTGCAGTTGATTTATTTTGTGGAATCATTTTCCAATCACGTGCAACATTGTAATTCAATATGACATCGCTGAGCGATTGAGCAACAGGGTTTCCGCCTGCAATAATTTTCATTTCTGGAAAATTAATTTTCAACACAATGCGGGAAAACTTTCTGAACGTTTTAGTTGAAGGATTAAACTGATACGGTGAAATTTTCAGTGAAGAAACCGCACAACCTCCGATAATTTGCGGTTCATCAATAGTTACAATATTTTCAGGGAGAAAAATATTTTGTGAATAATATTGCAACGATGCTTCATATTTCGGAAACGGTAATTCTTCTTTTTTTTCCCAAGTTGGAATAGGGACAAGATTCATTCCTGCAATATCCTCATAATCCAATGTGAGAATTTCAAACGATGGCTTCATTAACGATGGAATTGCAAAATATATTTTTCTTTCGAGCAACTTCGGTGAACCATCGAAAGAGATATTAGAGACATCAGAATTTTCAACAACCATTTCTGTAAAATTGCCTTTGTGTGAAGCAATTTCTCTTTGCTGCAAATATTTTGGTTTAAATTCAACAATAAGATTTTTTGCAGATGATTCAATGACAAAAATATCCTTTGCCGCACCTTTGGCAATTGAAACACTTCCGGCAATTCCACTCAAAATTGCTACTGCCAAAAGTATTGTATAATATTTTAAAATTGATTTCATTGATAAAATAAAAAAACCGAACAAAGTATCCACCTTATTCGGTTCACAAATAAATATTCGTTAAAGGTGGTAAAAGCACACAAAGATACACTTTGTGTGCTGTAAAAATCGCGTAAAAAAACCTTTAACGAACGGTTATAGAGTTATTCTTGGGTTAAATTTTGGTTGTTGTAAAAATTAAGCGGCGTTAATATAGAAAAAGTACAACACAGTGCAAATAAAAATTTATATTTTTTTAGTGTTTGTGATGAACTATTGAAAAAGTTTTACAGATTCCTGCGCGTATGCAACAATCGGTGAAAAATACAAACCGAAAATAATAGTAGGAGCAACAAGTAAAACTAACCATACAATCTGTGTCATCGAAAATTCTATCGGAATTATATCGCCTTCCGGCTGTTTCAAAAACATATTGCGGAAAATTTTAACATAATAGAAAAGTGAGATAACGCTATTCAACGCACCAACAACCGCAAGCCAATACCATCGCGCATCTATGACGGAAATAAAAATGTATAATTTTCCGATAAAACCTGCCGTCGGAGGAAGTCCGGTAAGAGCAATAAGAAAAATTACCATCACAACACTGATAAACGGAGAACGATACGCGAGACCTTTGTAATCATCAATATCTTCGCTTCCTGTTTTTTGCGCAATGAGCATTACCACATAAAACGCGCCGAGGTTCATAAAAAGATACATCATAAAGTATATCATTATTGCAGATATTCCTTCGTTGCTTAATACAACTAAACCCATCAGCATATAACCAGCGTGCGCGATGCTCGAATATGCAAGAAGTCGCTTCAAATTTGTTTGCCACACTGCAACCAGATTTCCAAGCGTCATAGTGAGAACTGAAATTATAGCGAGAATTACATTCCAGTTAAATTGACTTATAATATTCCAGTATCCTTCCATTGCAGGCGCAGAAACATCAAAAAAGGAAACTTTGAAAAAGCGTATCATCATTGCAAATCCTGCCGCCTTTGATGCAACGGATAACAATGCTGTTATGGTAATCGGCGCGCCTTCATACACATCTGGTGTCCAGAAATGAAATGGGACGGCGGAAATTTTATAACCAAAGCCAACAGTAATCAATATTCCGGAAATTAACAGTGCAATCGTGTTATAATCACCAGTCATTAATGCACGATTCACTCCATAAATATCCACCGAGCCAGTCATTCCGTACATTAATGAAATACCATACAACATCATTCCGGAAGAGACTGCGCCGAAGAGTAAATATTTTAAAGAAGCTTCACTTGAATTAGTTCTTTCGCGTGTATATCCAGCAAGTAAATACGAAGTTAAGGAAGAAAGCTCGAGTGCAAGATACATCATCAGTAAATTACTTGCGCCAGCCATCAAAAACATTCCAAGTGTTAATGCAACAAGGAACGAATAGTATTCGCTCACGCTACGTTTTTCCGTATTCAGTTCTTTCGATTGAAACGAAAAAGCGATTACAATAAGAGTTGATAAACCAATGATAAATTTAAAATATCCTGCAAACGGGTCAACGGCAAACATATTATTGAAAATTGAAATAACATCGCCATTCCCGTTATTTATTCCCAAATAGGTCGCGAGCAAAATTCCGACGAACGAAATGTAGCCAACAATCGTACCTTTTTTTGAAATTACTCCAACAAGTAATGCAAAGCACAATGTTACTGTCAGAATAATTTCAGGCTGAAAATATTTTAGATTATCAAGAATTTGTTGAGACATCGAAGTCAGTTAAAAATCCAAATGTTAAAATGTGTTACAAACTAATTTCAGTTTCCAAGCACTGCTGTTAATCCGCTTCCGCTTCGAACTATTTCAACGAGCGCATTGATAGAAGTTGTCATCGTGTCAATTAACGGCGAAGGGTAAATTCCGAGAAAGATAACGATGATTGCAAGCGGAATAAGCATCGTAAGTTCGCGTCCATTTATATCAGTAAGAAAATTCCATTTTTCAGGCAATGAACCGAGAAATACGCGCTGCAATGTCCAGAGCATATAGCCGGCAGTAAGTACAATTCCCAATGTTGAGACAATGGTAATTTTTTGAATAATGTCGCGTTCAAATGTGGATTGAAATGCGCCGAGAAATGAAAATGCTTCGGAAATAAATCCGCTTAATCCGGGTAAACCGAGCGCGGCAAAAAAGGCAATCGTCATTACGCCGGAATATCTCGGCATCTTATTCATCAAACCGCCGAAGTCATTTAATCCGCGTGTATGCGTTCTGTCGTAAATAATTCCTACAATCAAAAAGAGCATTGCGGTGATAGTTCCGTGATTGAACATTTGCATTACTGCGCCGGTAATTCCCTGCGAATTCATTGCCGCCATGCCAAGAAGCACAACTCCCATGTGTGAAATAGAGGAATATGCAATCAGTTTTTTGAAATCATCCTGCGCCATTGCAACAAGTGCGCCATAGACAATATTGATGCAAGCAAGCACTGCGATGAGAATTGCAAAATGTGCGGTTGCATCAGGAAACATCGGATAGCAGATTCTCAAAATTCCATACGTGCCGAGTTTTAAAAGCACACCGGCAAGAACGACGCTGATTGCAGTTGGCGCTTCTACGTGTGCATCCGGCAACCACGTATGAAATGGAAAAATAGGAACTTTAATGGCGAACCCGATAAACATTCCGATGAATGCAACGTATCGCATCATCGTATGTGCGCCGGCGAGAATTGAACCTGCATCATAATTTGCTGGATTCATCATCAAGAGCATATTGAATGTGTGAATTTTTTCACCTGTTGCAGGGTCAACATACGAGACACTGAAATACAATGCGATGATGACAAGCAACATTACAACACTTCCTGCAAGTGTGTAAAGGAAAAATTTAATGGCAGCATATTCTCGTCGTGGTCCGCCCCAAATGCCAATGAGAAAATACATCGGCAGCAACATCACTTCCCAAAAAACATAGAAGAGGAAAAAATCGAGCGCAACGAATGTTCCCATCATTCCGGTATCAAGCAAAAGGAGAAGCGCATAATATCCTTTTACAGATTTATCAATCGTCATTGAAGAAATTGTCGCAATGAGTGAAATGAGCGCAGTAAGAAACACCATCGAAACACTCAATCCATCAATGCCGATAAAATAATCAATGTCAATCGTCCCAAACCACGATACGCCTTTTATCGTCATCCAGTTTGCTTTTTCAACGAACTGAAAACCTTCGGCGGTATTGATTCCCGCCATTCCCTTGTTGAATCCCATCAATATAATAATGGAAATCAGCAATTGAAAAGCCGTGAATCCAATAGACGTCCATTGGATGAGTTTTTTATTTTCCTTTGGCAAAAGGAGAACGATAATCATTCCGAGAATCGGAAGAAATGTTACCCAAGTAAGTAAACCCATAGTGTATTTTTGAGTTAAAAATTAAGTGTTAAAAATTGTAGTGTTAAAGTTGATATAGAAATTATTTCGGAAATTTATTCGTGAGAATAAAGTTTGTCGAAGTTTTCAAATTCTTTTTCCAGATGTATTTCTTCTGTTCGGCTCAATTGGTTCAATTCTGTTCGAAGCAATCGCTCTTTATGTTTTTGTTGTAACTCAATGTAGTGTTCAATAAGTTTTTTCGGGTCGTGTTGAAATTGTTCCGAAATCTTATGACGAGTTTCTCGAATGCGAGTAATTGTCGGGTCATCTTTCAGCATAAGTTTCTCCTAAAAGTTCAAGTGGAGTGATTAAAGTTGGTATGTAAAGACCAAGTAAAGTGTTTATTCGTTTTATGTGATGAAATTTATTTGCGTTTGCCAAATGATTACAATTCCACGTCAATAAAAAGTCGCATTTGTGATACGATGCCAAAGCAAGATGAAGTGCATCGCCTAATGGGTCGCTTGGCATAAGTTTATGTTGAATATAACTTTCCACAATTTCAATGATTGCTTGTTCAATTGGTAATAACGGAACTTCCGCGATAAGATTTAAAACTTCTTGTTTCTTCTGGTAATCACCATTGTTTAATTCATCTAACACTGCTTCGCTTGATACTACAAGATAATTTTCTTTGTGATTATCCCACCATTCAACTGTCCATTCTCTGCGAGCGACCATTTCCGGTTCAGTACGCATTTCATAATAAAAACTTGGAATGGTAGTTTCAATATAAACTTTTTTCTTCATCAATGTTTATAAAACTAATTCATATAACATTGCTCAATTTGTTGCAATGCTTTTTTGTGTGTAATAGTTTGACCAACTTCACTTTGTTTGATAGATTGAAATAATCGCGCTCGTTGTTCATCTGACAATTCATCAATAATATCTTTCTGATTATGTTGAGAGTATTCCTGAATCACTTCATAAAAATCTTCGAGAACATTTACATCTTTGAACTCATCTATGAGTTTATGAAATTCGGATTTGAGTTGTATTTCGTTCACTTGTTTACATCCCTTTAAAAATAAAAAATATCACCATTACGCCGAGTACTGCGTATGCAATGTACGTTTGCACTCGCCCTGTTTGTGTTTTGCGCAATACAAGTCCGCAAAACCCTGCAAAGTATGCGATAAAATTTACAAAACCATCAATGACATATTTATCAAATTTTCCAAAGAATACTGCAAACTTTTTTGTCGTTGAACCAACGCCGTTCACAATGCCATCAATAATATTTTGGTCGAACCACCGCAAAACCTGTGTGAACATTTTGGTACCATTGACTATCAATGCTTCGTACAGTTCATCAAAATACCATTTGTTCATTAAGAAGAGATGCAACTTCGGAAGTTTTGCCGCAACATTTTCTGCTGAAATTGATTTTTTCATATACGTAAGATACGCGATGAACATTCCAAGCCCTGCAACGAATAACGATAAATACATTGCATTGTAATGTTCATGATGCATCACTTCCTGAAACTCGTGCACCGGCATTGCCATCACTGAAGTCGGTACAACTGTTTCCGGACGTTCCACTGCTTTTGCAAGCCATCCTTCTGCCCCATCAAGCGGATTGAACGAGAAGAAAATAAATATACTGAGCGTTGCAAAAACAATGAGCGGAATCGTCATATTCTTTGGAGATTCGTGAATATGTTCAAAGCGATGAGAATCCGCATGCTTGTGGAAAAAAGTGAGAAACACCATTCTGCACATATAAAATGCAGTTAATCCAGCAACAAAAAATAACGTTATCGGAATCAACCAATGCCCTGTTGTTGCACCGAATGCAAGCGTACCAGCAAGAATCATATCCTTACTCAGAAAACCCGAAAACAACGGTACTCCTGCAATCGCCATTGTATAAATGACAAAAGCCCAAAAAGTAATCGGCATTTTTTCTCGTAAACCGCCCATATTGCGAATGTCCTGCGGGTCTGTGTGGTGGTCGTTCATGTGATGTGTTGCGTGATGCATTGCATGAATCACTGAACCGCTGCCGAGAAATAATCCTGCTTTGAACATTGCGTGTGTTACAAGATGAAAAAATCCTGCCGTATATGCGCCGACACCAAGCCCGACAACCATAAAACCAAGTTGCGACACTGTAGAATATGCAAGAACTTTTTTAATATCATTTTGTGCAACAGCAATGGTTGCAGAAATAAATGCGGTAATTGTTCCGATGTATGCAATGACTGTCAACGCATCTGCTGTCATCATTGGAAACGTTCGTGCAATGAGATAGACGCCTGCCGCGACCATCGTAGCAGCATGAATAAGCGCGGAAACCGGTGTCGGACCTTCCATTGCATCCGGCAACCAAACGTGAAGAGGAAATTGCGCAGATTTTCCAATTGCGCCGCAAAAAATTAAAATTCCTGCTGCAGTAAGCCAAGCTTCGCTTCCCATCGGTAGTTGCCCGCTGCTCATTGCGTCAAAAATTTCTTTAAAACCAAACGTGTGGAATGTATAATAGAGAATCATTATTCCCGTGAACATTCCAATATCACCGATACGATTGACAACGAATGCTTTTTTTGAAGCATCCGCAGCAGATTTTTTTTCGTACCAATGACCTATGAGCAAATAGGAACTTAATCCCACCAATTCCCATCCGACATAAATAATGAAAAAATTATCGGCAAGTACAATCATCAGCATAGAAAAAGTAAAAATGCCGAGATAAGCAAAATAGCGCGAGTAACGAATATCGCCATGCATATATTCAATTGAAAATAAATGCACTAACGAACTGACTAATGTTACAACGACAAGCATTATTGCGGCTAAATTATCAATCGCAATACCAAGCACCATTTTCAACTCACCGATGCCGGGGACGTTTCCAAAATTTACCCATTCAAACGTCCATCGTATCGTTTCATCGTGATACGAATTTATTTTTGTATAAAGAATGGCAACGGAAAAAAGAAAACAAACGAACAGAATCGAAGTTGCTATCACATCCGGCTTGGGTAACTTCTTTCCCCAAAACACTAACAACACAAAGTTGAAAAGCGGCAGGAGAAAAATCAGTTGAGAAAGTGTAATTATTGTTTCTTGAGACATAAAATATTTTAAATTTTACATTTGAGACTTCATATTGTTCATCCGCGGTTTCTTTTTGACGTTTTCATCGAAGCAAAAAATATTTTTATTAGTTCGGTAGATTCATTCATAATATATTCAATGCTTATTTATTTTAGGTGAATCAATCCAATACCGCCATCCACTTCTTACTTGAATACCACTTTGTCTAATACTTCTCCATCGTCCTCCGACTATAATAACTAATCTTATATTATCATCTGAACGGGGCAGGAAGTAACTTATTGGGAGAAGATGCTGACTTATATTTGGTCCAGCAACCCAATAACCTATTGAAAAATATGGTGGTTTCGAACTTGTTACCACCGCTTTGTGAACAATTGAATCTTTCTTTGTTATGAATGCTACTTCAACACTATCGGATAAATCGCAATAGAAGGTTAGATCACCTTGAATAAAACCTTTTTTAGTACTCGTTACGGTTGGTGGTGAAAAAGGGTTCGGAAATTGATTCCAATATACGTGAATGGAGTCATCAAGATACGTTTGCTTTGAGTATCGGTGTTGTATAGTCCGCTGGCTTTGAGAAATTACAACAGAGTTGATAATAATAATTATGAATAGTATTTTTTTCATTGGTTTTCTTTAAATATTATTCCGGGCGAACTATTCGTTTGTTAATAGGTTCCCAATTGGGATTCCAAGTTGTAAAATCTCCACCCGTAGTAGCACTTCCAAAAATTCCTAATCGCTTTTTCGCTGCTCCATATTTGAAATGTTCTACTATACCAATAGAACTAATAACCTTATAAGTGTCTTGACTTCCGGAAGAAACATCAACGATAATACCAGCGTGGTCATAACTGCTATCGCGGTCAAAATCATAAAGTACGATATCGCCTTGTTGTGCAATTCCAGTGACAACGGGATAACGCAAGAACCAATCACAACTAAATACAGTATCTGGATCAAGTCCATAACCAGAACCGTACATCGCTTGTGCCACTAGAGCATAACATATAAAACCCGCTTTGTGGACATTATTATTCTGATTAGGAGATTCTCCCCCTGGCCACCCAGCACTATCACTAAATGCAGGAAAATATTGTGACCATTTTTTTTGATTATTTTTCAAAGCGTAATATAGATGAGAATTATAACTTGAAATTGTTTCATGTCCTCCATAAAGATTCAATAAACCATTATTTGCCCAACATACAGCACTTTGATTTATTAGACTACCATCACCTCCACCAAATACTCTATTCGAGTCTGGAATAAACCAACTCCATGCAGTACTGAGATATGCTTTTGCCTGTAAAACTAATAGTACATTTTTGGGAGGATCTTTTTTTAATCCGTTTGTATCCGTATTACTGCAATCACCACCTATAAACAGTAACGACAAAAAAAAGAGAGAGACTAAATTAATGCTCATTGTCATTTTAAATTTTGGGCTGTAATCTATTCTTTCATTCTCGAAATATCATCAACATTCACTGTATGGAATCGCTGATAAATATTCAGCACGATTGCAAGTGCAACAGCGGCTTCGGCGGCGGCAAGAATAATGACAAATACTGCAACCATTTGTCCGTCAAGATTCATTCCGCCATAATGAGAGAACGCAACAAAATTAATGTTCGCGGCGTTAAGGATGAGTTCAATTCCCATCAAAACGAGAATTGCATTGCGCCTTGTGATGACACCAAAAATGCCAAGCGAAAATAAAACAGCACTGACGATGAGATAATGTGTAAGTGAAACAGATGATAACATTGATTATAATTAAAATATTTATGCTGCAAGCAATTGCTCTTGATTCTGAATAATTACTTTCGGGTTTTTATTTTGCGAAGGAATTGGCATACCCTGAACTTTCAACAAGTTCAAATGTTCAGTCATTCCATATTTTGCTTGATACAGACAATCTTCAATCGAGTGACCTATTCCGGTAAACCCATCCAGGTCAGGAGAATAAAATCCGAAAAAATCCGGCTCGTCTGTTGCTTCAATGACTAATGAGTATGGTAATAAAATCATTGTATTATTTATTCTTCAATCCAGATGCTTTTAAAATTGCATGGCACGTTCCTGTTGGAACTTCTTTTGAACCGTGATAATCCACTCTGACAAGTTTATCCCAATTTGTTTTGCAGTAATATCGAATTGAACCCTTCTCTTTCACAATCTTAAAACCGTTTTCTTCTAATAATCTGACAAGTTCTGAAAATTTCATTGAGCAATCAGTTACCCGCCACTTTCTCTCTTCTCGCAATAATAGCCGCGCCGATAAGTGCAACGAGTAAAATTACCGAAGCAATTTCAAACGGAAGCAGATAACTTGTCATCATCATTTCGCCGATTGCTTTAATAGTTGATTGCGGCGGAACAGTTACCGATGCAATTTTCCAGTCGGAGATATAAAAAATTCCGCACAATGTTCCGGCTGTCAATCCCACGATTACTGCAGCAGGAATTGTCTGGAGCGAACTTGTTTTCATTTCTACATCAACTACTTTGTTCGTCAACATTACGCCAAAGAGAAGCAAAACCATAATTCCGCCAACATAGACAAGCAACTGCGTTACAGCAAGAAAATCTGCATTGAGCAAAACATAAATTCCGGCAACTCCAAAGAATGTAAAAAGCAACGAAAATGCCGAATACATTATATTCTTTGAAAAAACTACAACTCCTGCGGAAGCAAGAGTTATAAAAGCAAATGCGTAAAATGTGAAATCGTATAAAGACATTTTAGATTTTAGATTTTAGATTTGAAATTGCGAACATTATAGATGAACTAATAACAATTAACTCGCGGCTGTTGGTTGTGTAGCTACTGTTTGAGCGGCTTTTGCAGCAGCAGCAGATGCAGCGGCGGCTTTCTTCTTTTCTTCTGCTTCTTTTGCAGCGGCTTCGGCTTTATTTTTTTTCTCTGCAATTTCTGTTGAAGTCATTGCAGAATAATTATAAATCAATCTGTTACGTTCAAATTCTGAAAATTCGTACACATCTGTCATTACGATACATTCCGTCGGACATGGATATACGCACAAGCCACAATAACAGCATTTGGCAATATCTATATCAAATGTAGGCACCCACAGACGTTTTTTTGTCCCAAGTGAAGTTGTACCGGGTTCGTCGCCAGCAACGGATTTAATTGTTTCGATGGAAATGCAACTGACAGGACACGCCATTGAACATTGGTCACAACCGATGCAATCATCAATATTCACATACAGACGATTACGTGCGCGTTCCGGTATAAAACGTTTTTGGTCAGGATATTGAATCGTTACCGTAGGCATAAATAAATGCTTGTACGTAATTTTCATTCCGACGAGTACAGTAAAAATTGCTTTATATATGTCGAGGAAATATTGTTTCATAAAAAATTACTGCAATGGCTCAATTTTTTTCAATTCGTCACGTTCTGATGCAAGATTCCAATCTTCTGATAATTCACGCCTTATGTTGTGAAGCCCATTCGATTACCAAACCTAACGCACGCGCAGGTAAAGAACCTTCTATAATGGTTAAATTATTAATATCAATTTTGGCATTATATTCTGCATAACGAGCATGAAAGTGCGGCGGATTGTGATCATCATAAAACATTGAAATTACAATTCCAAAAAATCTACTAATTTGTGGCATTTATATCTTGCATTTCTTTCCACTGTTCGAACGTGATTCCTTTTAATCTTAAATATAAACTGTCAGGACATAGTTCAAGCGTTTCATTCCACGCAATTGCTTTTGTTTCCTTGTCAATATACACTTTGTCGAAAAGATTTTCTGATTCCAGTGCTTTAAAAACTCCCTTTCCAACAAGATAAGAAAGATTCAATTCACCTTGCGTTCCATCTGAATATTGAATCCAAAGATGAAAACTATTGAGTGGTTTTATTTGTACAGGAATCGGAAACATCTTACATCATCACCCATAACCCAATAGCAAACATACACACAAAAGCCCATGGAGTTAACACTTTCCACGAAACGTGCATAAGTTGGTCAACACGCAAACGTGGTAAAGTCCAGCGAAGCCACATTTGAATGGTTACAAAAAACATTCCTTTCACTACAAACCATAAGAAGCCAAGAATTGGTCCGCCAAGAAATTCTCCGAACGGACTATTCCATCCGCCAAGAAATAAAATGGAAGCAATCGCAGAAACGGCAAACATATTTGCATATTCTGCAAGAAAAAATATTGCAAATTTCATTCCGCTGTATTCGGTATGATAACCGGCAACAAGTTCTGATTCCGCTTCCGGTATATCGAATGGAGTGCGATTTGTTTCTGCAAGCGATGCAACAAAAAAAATAACGAATGCAATAAATACAAAAGGAAATTTCTGAAATACAAACCAATTCCAAAACCAACCGGTTTGTGCTTGCGTAATTTCCTGTAAATTTAGTGTGCCTGCAATCATTACAACACACAAGACGGTGAGTGCTGTTGGAATTTCATAACTCACAATTTGTGCAGCAGAACGCATCGCACCAAACAATGACCATTTATTATTTGATGACCAACCAGCCATAAGCAATCCAACAACGACAAGAGAAGAAATTGCTATTATATAAAGAATACCGAGATTAATATCGCTTCCTATATATGCACTGCTGAATGGAATTGCAGCAAACGCAGCATACGACCCAACAAAAACAATAAACGGCGCAATGAAATGCAATTTCTTATCTGCCGCTGCTGGGACAATATCTTCTTTCTGTATCAGTTTTACAATGTCTGCGATTGTTTGCGCCCAACCATGCCAACCTCCAACGCGCATAGGACCGAGTCTATCTTGCATGTGCGCTGAAACTTTTCGTTCCCACCACACAGCAAAAAGTGCATACGGCAAAACGAACAATAGTGGTAATGCCGAAAGCACTATGTACGTGAGTATATCGTTTTGTAAAATGTTTTTTAAGAATTGTTCCATCAATAATTTTATTTCACTTTAACCATTGGATAAATTGGCGATTCGGGACGCGGATGTATGGATTTATTTTGCGGATCGAGAATTAAATCCAATGCTTCGAGAATAATTTGTCCGACTAACGCTTCACTCGACGGCGGACCGACAATACATTCTGTACTCATAAATCTATCACCAATTTTTACCGATACGGGACCGACAACTGAACGTTCATCTTTTCTTTCGTCAGCGTACGTAACAATTGCTTTTCGTATAAATTGTAATCCTAGTTTTTCTGTTACATCTTGTGGAAGCATCAGCATTACAGCACCGGTATCAACAAGCGCTTCCATCGAATGTTTGCGTATCTGATGCTCGTTTAGATTTTTTTGCAAAAAGAAATATCTCTCTGCATAATTTTCTAATTCAATATTAACTTTAATTTCGCCCATAGTTTTATCTAATTGTTCAAAAATTTTTGGCATTTCAATCTGTATAATGGCATTGAGAATATCGTGATTACATTCTTTATCAGTTCTCACAATGCGACTGCCTCACGCAGAACATTTTCACGAAATAGCAGTTTCAAATTCTTTGAGAACTTCATCAACAGTTTTTTTTTCACCTTCATCTATTAAAATAAGTATCTTATCTCTATCGTTATTTTGAGATGATGTCAGATTATGGAAAGCGAAAAAAATACAATTACGGATAATAAAGAAATGAGTTTCATAAAATTTTATCTTTCTTAAATTTATTATAGATTTACGTTTCGTGATTATGAACCAAGTTTGGTCCAAAAAACCTTTTCTTTGGGTTGACTTCCAAAATTTTTGATTACTAATGAATCTTTAAATTGAAGTGTAGCTGTATCACCATCTATTTGTTCAATGAACTCAATATGTGTTGAAACATGTGTAAATATTGAATCAGGTGACAGGATAATCTCATTTGGAATTCCTTCTATCTTTAAACCAACAGTAC
Organism: uncultured Chitinophagales bacterium; assembly: GCA_964358705.1. Classification (GTDB taxonomy): domain Bacteria; phylum Bacteroidota; class Ignavibacteria; order UBA10030; family F1-140-MAGs086; genus JBBTJF01. The sequence continues at coordinate 13,962 of CAYHPL010000026.1, read as the reverse complement.
CTTCATTTCCTCTGTTACTCAATAATTCTACTACTGCCAATGAGTTATCTATCCAAAGAGGCAAATAATAAATTGGAGTCAACCATATCGAACCGCCATTGCATCCGGCAAATGGTGCTAATAATACTTGTTTATCGCCAAAAATCATTTTTAACTCTTTGGTTATTGGTAAAGTCTCGTTTTCACCACTTTTGTATTTTAAAACTTGATTTAGGACATCGAAGCTATAAAACATGCTTGGTTCTACACATTGAGGACGAATTTTAGTAGAATCTCCATCTAATAAAACAGCATCTGTAACAATTAATCTTTCGACAAAAATATAATTTCCAATATCATTTTGATACTGAGAAACATTTTCTTTTTTACAACTTAGTAAAAAAATTGAAAAACAGATAAGTGTGATAAACACTTTCTTTTTCAAACTTAAATAAATTCTTTTGGAATGTAATTTGAATTTCAATTTTGTGATTCTTCTTAGAAATTTATCTTTCACGATTTTGCTTATCTATCCACTTCTCCCAACACAATATCCACACTTCCGGTAATTGCAACAACATCGGCAATCATATAGCCGCGGCAAATTTCCGGGAGAACGCTCAAGTTCACAAATGCGGGAGAACGTGCTTTCACACGATATGGAGAATTTGTTCCGTCGCTCATTAAATAAAATCCAAGTTCGCCGCGCGGAGATTCTGTGCGAACATAAATATCCGTTCCGGGATTCGGGCGAATGCGTTTCGGTATTGCTTCCTGCACATTGCCTTCGGGAATTTGTTCCAACGCTTGCTCGATTATGCGAAGACTTTGTTCCATTTCTCGAACGCGGCAAATATATCTATCCCAGCAATCTCCGAGCGTTCCCATTTCACCTTTGCCAACAATTACTTCCCAATCAAATTTATTGTAAATTCCGTACGGGTCATCGCGGCGCAAATCCCAATTGATTCCGGAACCGCGCAGCATTGGTCCCGAGCATCCATAATTGATTGCAACATCAGCCGGTAAAATTCCAACGTTCGCTGTTCGTTTAATAAAAATTTCATTAAACGTGAGAAGATTGTTGCACTCTGTTATATTCGGTTTAAAATATTTGCAAAACTCTTTTGCTTTCTGAATAAAGTTTTGTGGCAAATCGTGAGAAACTCCACCAACCCATATATAGTTGTATAGTAATCTTGCGCCGCATGTCATTTCAAATAAATCCAGAATATATTCGCGGTCGCGAAACATAAGAAGAAACGGCGTAAATGCGCCAACATCAAGTCCGTAAGTTCCAAGCGCAATGAGATGCGATGCGATACGTTGTAACTCCGCCATAATCACGCGAATGTACTCTACGCGTTCATTCACTTTTATTCCGCACAATCGTTCTACTGCAAGCGCATATCCCCAATCCATATTCATCGAAGCAATATAATCCATTCTATCCACGTATGGAATTACTTGCTGATAATTAGCCATCTTTTCGCAATGTTTTTCAAAACAGCGATGAAGATAACCAATGTGTGGAATGACATCGGTTACAATTTCTCCGTCAACAACAAGTTCAAGACGCAACACACCGTGTGTTGATGGATGCTGCGGACCCATATTCAGAATCATTTCTTCAGAGCGGATACGTTTGCCTGAAGAAGTTATTGCAGTTGGAGAAATAAGAGAAGTGGTTTCAAACATTATTGATAAAAGATTTTTGAAATGCGTTTACTTCTTTTGTAATTAATATGGAATTTTCATTCCATTATAAAATTCAGGAACTTTATAATCTTTGCGTAATGGAAAGCCTTCCCAATCATACGGAAGTAAAATTCTTCGCATATCCGGATGTCCTGTAAACTGGATGCCTAATAAATCGTATGCCTCGCGTTCATGCCAGTTGGCAGTCTTCCAGATAGATTCAACGGAATGTATTTTGGGTTCAGCGACTGGTACTTCGACTTTAATAGTTGCTTTATGTTTCAATGCCAAAGAAGAAATATTGTAAACGACTCCTAAAATTCCTTTTCCATAATCAACACCGCTTAAACAATTTAAAAAATCAAACTGGAGGTCATTTTCATTGCGAAGAAAATGGCAAACATCTTTAATGTATGGTGGGGAAATTTTTATAAAAGGGTCTATCTGCCCTTCAATTTTTGTTTCAAGAACTGCTTCTGGGAATTGTTGTCTTATCTTATCGGAAATTTCTTGCAATATCATAGTATAAAATAAAAAAAGGTGAGTTAGGAACGTTAATTATGCACTCACCACGCATAAAAGGAGACTCCGCTTGATTAATTGGGCTTTTTTCACACATACATTATCAAGCAGTAAATCTAACGGGGTGTTAGATTTAATCAAGCACATTCCCTTCACCTGACGACAACGGTATGCGACGCTGTCTGAAAATTAAAAACATTTATATAGTATTTATTTGAGCGGATTTAGTAAATATTTTTTCTGTTCGAACTTTCTCCTGTAATTTCATCAATCCTTCCATAAGCGCTTCTGGACGAGGAGGACAACCCGGTACATACACATCAACAGGTATTATTCTGTCAACTCCTTTTAGTACATGATACCCGTGTTCCCAATATGGACCGCCGCAATTTGAGCAACTTCCCATGGAAATAACATATCGCGGCTCAGACATTTGGTCGTATAGACGTTTAATTCTATCTGCCATTTTAAGCGTTACTGTTCCAGCCACAATCATTAAATCCGATTGCCGAGGTGTTGCACGTGGAATTACACCAAATCTGTCAAAATCATAATGAGAGGCAGATGCAGCCATCATTTCGATTGCGCAACACGCTAAACCAAATTGCATTTGCCACAGAGAAGAAAGGCGAGCCCAATTTAAAAAACTTTCAACAGATGTTACAATGACACTGCTGCTTTCAATTTTTTTATCTAATAAACCCATGTAGTCTCAAAATTTTTTTAAATAAAAAATACAAATGTGTTATGAAATGCGGGGAACAACTGGTTCCGGTTTATCCCAATCTAAATCTCCTTGTAACCAAATGTAAACGTATCCAACGCCAAGTATGAAAAGGAATATCACCATTTCTAAAAAAGCAAACATTCCTAATTGTTTGTAAACAACTGCCCAAGGAAATAAAAATACAGTCTCAACTTCGAAGATTAAAAATATCAAAGCGACGACATAGAATCGAATATTAAATTTCACCCAGGAATTACCGACTGCTTCTTCTCCACATTCATACGTTGTCATTTTTTCAGCATAGGGTCGGCGAGGTCGTATCAACCATGCTGTTACTAAACCTCCTGCTGTAAATACTGCTCCTATGATTAGGAAGATTAAAACTCTTCCAAAGTCTGTCAACATATTATTTTATTTAAAAATGCGGTTGAAATATAGAAAGAAATCTGAAGATGGCAAGTTTTTATTTTTATTTTTTTTCAAATCATCTGTTTGTTTTTTTATTGTATATTTCTCTACCACAAAAAGAAAATTATATGACAAATAAAAAAATAAGACTGAATAAATATCTTTCCATTGCAGGAATTGCATCACGTCGAAAAGCTGATGAACTCATTGCTGATGGAAGAATTATTGTGAACGGGAAAAAAGTTACGGAACTTGGCTTGCAGATTGATGCGGAAAAAGACAAAGTATTTTACAATACAAAACAAGTAACAATTCTTGATGCGCCAATTTATATTTTATTCAATAAACCAAAAGATTGCATTACTACTCTCAAAGATGAACGGGACAGAACGACAGTAATGAATTACATCAATATCAAACAAAGAATTTTTCCTGTAGGAAGATTGGACAGAAACACAACAGGAGTACTCTTGCTAACGAATGACGGTGAATTCGCAAATGAATTAATGCATCCAAGTTTTGAATTGAAAAAAACTTATAAAATAGAAATAGATAAAGCGCTCACGCTTGAACATGAAAAAATTTTACGTAAAGGAGTAAAACTTTCTGACGGACAAACGAGTAAAAGTGAATTATATATTTTTCCAAAAGAAAAAAGAAAAATAATTGGAATCACTATCCACGAAGGAAGAAACAGACAAGTACGAAGAATGTTTGAGGCATTGAATTACGAAGTTTATTCTTTAGAACGTGTTGCATACGATGAAATTACTTGCGATGGTTTGAGACGCGGAGAGTGGAGGTTTCTTACATCGCGAGAAGTTTTACATATAAAATCAAAGAGCAAAAACTGCGTGTGATTTTTCCCTTTTTTAAATCCAAAAAAAATAGGTATAATTTGTGTGAAAATTTTGTGAAATATTTTAAAAACACAGATTTTTACCCTATTAAAAAATTGTTAAAATCAATTTACAATTAACTCACTTAACACAAAGGTATATTATGAAAAAATTTATTGTTACTATTTCCTTTTTATTTTTGATTTCCTTTTTAATTTCAAACGAACTTTATTCTGCTTCACAAAAAGCAAAAGTAAGTAAAAGAGGAAAACAAATTCACAAAATGCACAAGCCCTTCCCTAACTATTTTGGAAAAGGAGGGCTTATTTATCCATTTTCATACACTTCAGAAAATTTTGAAAATGCTACTTTTCCACCAACTGGCTGGTCCGTAATTAATCCAGACGCGAATTATACTTGGATAAGAAATGAACTTGCAAGTGGATTCGGAGCTGGTAGCGCTTCAATGAGAATATATTTCTATGATTACGCAAATGTCGGAGAGCAAGATACTTTTAAAACCCCGGTATTAACGGGACTTTCAGTGGGCGATTCATTGAAATTTGATGTTGCATACGCAAAATATACGGGCTCATCAGATGGGTTAAAAGTGTATGTCTCTACTGATGGTGGTAATTCTTTTGCTCAAATTTATTCGAAATCAGGCACAACATTGAAAACTGTTACTACCGATGAAGATTTTGTTCCTAATTCTTCTCAGTGGAGAACTGATAAAGTCGGATTACCCGCTACTGTGGCGGGTGCAAATGTTGTTCTGGCTTTTGTTTCAATTAATGACTTCGGTAATAACCTATACATTGATAATATAAGAATTGGCACAACTCCTGTCAATGATTTAGTTCTCGAATCAGTAGATTTGCAACCTGCTCCTTATGTTGCAGGAACTCCCGTTCAAGTTATTGCAAATGTGCGATGGGAAGGAACCGGTGTTGCACCGAATACACTGAGTTTAACATACAAACAAGGTTCTGCTCCTGACAGCGCTACTGATGGCACAAATGAATCGCTCTTCCCTGTTTGGGCTGGTTCACCTTTAAGTGCTCAGTTATTTTTCTCTGTTCCTTACACACCTATTCCAGGAACAAATATCGTTTATGTTCGAGGATTTGTTAATGGAGATGGAGCGCCATCAAATGATATTTCTTCGAAACAAATTTCTGCAACATTTACTGTTTCTTCTTATCCATATTTTGATAACTTCGACGGCAGTTCAGATTCAGGTTGGACAATCGGCTCACTTTTTGGCGCGGCTGTTGAATGGGAACGCTCTACTCCGGGAAAATCTCAGATTGATCGCGCGTGGAGCGGAGATAAATGCTGGATAACAAATGACTCTTCCAATTACACGGATAACGCAAATACGTATATCACCTCTCCGGTATTTGATTTTTCTTCAATGACGTACGACCCTGTTTTAAATATTTATAATAATTACTATTCGGAATCTTCTTATGATGGCGGTACAATTGAAGTAAGCGTTAATGGCTCTCCTTATTCGGTCATCGGTGAATTTGAAGATGTAAATGGTTACAACTGGTACGATAATGAAGACCCACTTATAAATGGATTTGATGTAACACTAATTAACGGTCCGAGTTGGAGTGGTACAAGTGAATTTCTTGAATATCCAGATAGCGGGTGGGTGAACTCAAGACTTCCTCTTCTTGGATTTGCAGGAGCAACAGGCGTTCAATTTAGATTTCGTTTTGTTTCAGATGAGGCAAATACGGAAGAAGGATGGGCTTTTGATAATTTTTATGTGTATCAAAGTTCCTCTATTTCAGGAAATATTTTTGAAGATATTGATGGTAATGGAGTAAAAGATATTACCGACCCGGGATTATTTGATATTGAAATAAATGCTGTCGGACCTGAAATGCGAACAACTTATTCTGACGGTGATGGAAATTATTCTTTCAATTACCTTCAGCCAGGAACATACCAAATTTCGCTTACTCCGATAGGAAATTCTGTAACTACATTTCCTCAATTCACGCCGTATGTTATAACAGTATTTGCAGATGAAGTAACGGAAAAAGATTTTGGAATTTTTTATAAAGGTTCCATTGCTGGAAATAATTTTTGGGACGTTGATGGAAATCAAATAAAAGATATTGGTGAAACAAATCTTGCTAACTGGATGGTTCGACTCACCGGTGCAAAAACTGATTCAATGCTCACTGATTCTGTTGGCAATTATTTGTTTTCATCTATTGGTCCCGGAAACCATACCGTTACAGTAGATAAACAAGCAGGATTTTCTCAAACATTTCCTTCATTTCCCGGTACATACAATATTTCACTTACAAGCGGATTAAATGACAATGGAAATGATTTTGGTTTCGGTGAGTTCGGTTCTGCTGCAGGAAAAGTATTTGATGATATGAACTCTGATGGAAATTTGGATTCTGCTGATTTAGGAATGGAGGGATGGGAAATCATTATCAGTGGACCTAAAACGGATACGATGCTCACGGATGCAAATGGATATTACTCATTCGTTGGGCTTCCTGTTGGACAGTACACAATAATTGCAGAAAATCGTGCAGGATATTTACCAACATTGCCGCTCTCTGAAACATACACGGTGAATATTGTTGGCGGTTTGGAAATAGATACACTTCATTTTGGCAAATTTAAATTTGGCATTATCAGCGGCGAAGTTTTTTTAGATGAAGACGGAGATGCTGCAAAAGATGTCGGCGAAATGGGAATTGAAAATCGCATTATAAAACTTGATAACGGTTTGGAAACTACAACAGACAATTCCGGATTTTATATTTTTAATGACCTCTCTATCGGAGTGTATGCTGTAAGTGAAAGTTTGCCGAGCGGATGGTATCAGACTTTGCCCGAAGATTCTTCTTATCTCATTGAAGTAGTTTCAGGCACTGATGTTACAAAAGATTTTGGCAATTTTGAACTTGCAACTGTTACCGGAATGAAATTTGAAGATATGAATGCTAACGGAATTTTTGACGGCGATGATGTTCCATTAATGTCGTGGCAGATTTATTTTGATAATGGAATAAATAATGGTGCGACTCTTACGGATGATTTAGGTTTGTACACCTTTTCTGATTTAGGTCCTGGCAATTATATCATAAGTGAAGATACAGTTGCTGATTACTTCCAAAGCACTCCGGGCGGTACACAAATATACAATCTCTCTTTGACAAGCGGTGATACAGTTCAGAATGTTGATTTCGGAAATTATCGTCTTGGCTCAATTTCGGGAATGGTATATCTTGATGAAGACGTCAGCGGCGCGTATGATGTTGGCGAACTTGGATTATTAAATTGGACCGTTCGGTTAAACAATGGCGATTCCATTTTAACAGATGAAAATGGATTGTATATGTTCGATAATCTTATTCCTGATGAATACATTGTTTCAGAAGATTTACAAGAAACATGGACACAAACTGAACCTGAAAATTCCGTTGATTCAGTTACAATTTCTTCAAATGAGGAAGTTCTCTCCGTTAATTTTGGTAATTATCAAAAAGGTTCAATCAGCGGTATAGTGTACCTTGATAGTCTTGCAGATGTAATAAAGAATGAAACTGATGCTTTGTTAAATAATATAACAGTGTATGCTACATCTCTTTGGGGAATTGATTCCGCTATAACAGATGCGAATGGAAATTATTCTTTGCAAAACTTAAAGCCAGCGCTTTATAACGTTACTGCACAAAAACCAAATGAAACATATTTCACATCAGAACCGGCAAACAGTTCTTATGATGAAAATATTGTTTCAGGATTACAACTCATTGAAAAAGACTTCGGCTTCTATCAAAAGGGAAGTTTGAGCGGAATTATTTTTAACGATAAAAACAATAGCGCTCAACAGGATAATTCGGAACCGGGATTAGGCAATTGGGAAGTAATACTCTCTGGCACTTTATCTGATACAGTAACTTCTGATACTGCAAGTGTTACGCTTGGAAATTATTCTTTTAATAATTTAACTCCCGGAACATATACAATTTCTGAAATTGTGCAACCCATTTGGGAACAGACTGTACCGGATTCAATTTACAGCATTACTCTTCTTTCAGGACAAAATAAAGTTGGCTTGAATTTTGGTAATCTTTCTGATACAGCAAAGTTCCGCACTTTTAAAGTTTCAACAGAACTTACAACGCCAAAAGCAGTTAAAATGAAATTCAAAAATGGTGCATTAGTTGCAGGTACATCGCCAAATATGGCTTCTGCATTAGAAAACGTCTTTGTGCGATTAGGAAAATCCGGTGCAACTTTTCTCGGCGTTGCGCAAACAGAAGCGGCACTTGCTAAAAAATTTGCATGGATAGCATACAAAAAAGCAAGCGATTTGGGAAAATTGTACACACAGGCACACGACGGTCAGTCCTTTCCGATTGATTCTTTAAGAGTAGTTGGAAAAAAATCGAAAAAACTCAGCAAAGCAATTAAAGCGAGCAGAAAAACTTACAACAACGTTGCGTGGGCGGAAGGTGTTGTTTTTAAACTTAATTTATTTGCAAGTGCAGATTCCGTTACGCCTAAAGGATTTGGCAATTTGGTTCTTGATACTACGAGTATTTTAGTAGGTAGAGAAATGAAGGGACAGACACTCAATCAAGTTGCAAGATACTTTGATAGTCTTATGACTTATTGGGATACGCTTGGTGTAGAAAGCGCTGCCGTGCATCAGAACGTAGCATCATTTGTTTTAAATGTCATTAAACCAATCAACGACCGTTTCTATGAATCAATAAATGTAGGCACAAACGCAAACATAGATACTGGCGGCGTTGTAAGTGGATTGCGTCAACCAAATGGAAAGAAAAATGCTTATGCAGTTGAATTAAGCGGAGTGAAAAAAGCGGCTGATGTAAATATTGTAAAGCGTATAGCAGGTAAAGAATTTTCAGAGCACACTGACATTCAGCCATTTGGTTTTGAAATCCCTGATGAACTTACACTCTATCAGAATTATCCTAATCCATTTAACCCGACTACTACTATTGCATTTTCTTTACCCGAAGATGCATTAGTTTCAATGCAGATTTATAATATTCTCGGACAAAAAGTACATGATGCTGCGAACAATATTTTTATGCAGGAAGGATTAAATTCTGTAACGTTTGATGCTACGTCTCTTTCTTCAGGCGTGTATTTTTACAGAGTTATTGCTAACGGAGAAAGTTCTTCATTCCAATCAATGAAGAAAATGATATTAGTAAAATAATTCAATACAAAATAAAGGCGGGAGAAAAACACTCTCGCCTTTGTTTTTTAAAATATGGAGTCTTCTATGAAAAAAAATGTTACAATATTTCTCTATTTGATTATTGCAAGTGTACTCTGTTCCACAATTTCATTTTCTGAAAAGAAACAAGTACGAGCAAAAGCAAAACACAATTCTCCTGCTTTACAGAAAGGAGCAGGGAATAATGTTGTTTTGGGTAGTTACATAAGTGAACGATTTGATGCAGGTGTTTTTCCACCCGCTGGCTGGACGGTAAACAATCCTGATGGCGATGTAACTTGGGAATTAAAAAATGGCTTAAGCAGTTTCGGCGTTGGCGCTGGTTCAGCATGGATAAATTGCTTCGACTATACAAATTTTCCCGCATTCGATACGATGAAATCACCAATAATTACAGGATTAACCGGCGCGACTGGCGATTCAATAAAATTTGATGTCGCATACCCAACTGTTTCATTGCAGGGTGAAACATTAAGAGTTCTCTTATCAATTGACGGAGGTTCAACTTTTTCCTCTGTCTTGTTTAATAAAGGTGGTACTGCATTGAAATCTACATCTGCAACTACTGACGATTTCACTCCCAATTCATCGCAATGGAAAACTTTCGCTACCGCGCTTCCTGCAAATGTTGCTGGAAATAATTGCGTGTTTGCCTTTGTATTAAGAAATAATTTTGATAATAATTTTTACCTTGACAATATTCGTATTGGAACAGTACCTACATTTGATGCTTTGGTAGGTCCTGTTACCGTTTCTTCTTCTCAGGCAATTATTGGCAATAATTTTCCCATCAGTGTTAAAGTTACGTGGTTGACAAATAATACACCTCCTGTCTCTGTGCAATTAACGTACAAAGAAGGTTCTGCTCCTACATCAAGCGGTGATGGCGTAACAGAAGTATTCGTTCCGTTTTGGTCTGGAACACCAAAATCATTTACAAGAACTTTTCAAACTCAGTTTACCCCTTCTTCTGCTGGAGTAAATAAAATTTATGTTCGTGCGTTTATTGCAAGCGATGGCGATACGACAAATAATACTGACTCATATTCATTCGGGGTTACACATGTTATTAATGAATTTCCTTTTTACGAAAATTTTGACGGCAATAGCGATACGGGCTGGTTTTCAGGTTCTTCAAGCATTAATAATGATTGGATGAAAGGAACTCCTCATAAACAATATCAGATTCAATCAGCAAATAGCGCTCCGTTTTGTTGGGTTACGCGTGATACGGGAAATTACAACGACTATCAAAATTCATACGTAGTATCCCCTGTGTTTGATTTTTCAAGTTTACTCGAAGACCCTGTTGTAGATTTTTATCATAATTTCCGATTGGAAACAAATGTTGATGGTGCAATTGTTGAGTTTGACGTAAATGGTAATGGATTTAATATGCTTGGCGATTTTGGAGACACGGCAGCTTTCAATTGGTATAATAATGCAAATGATTTAGATTCGATTATTGGTTCAAATTTTTCTGGAACTTCAACAAGTATTGCAGGACATAATGCAGGTTGGATTAATTCGCGCATCACGTTGCATGGATTTGCGGGAATTGGAAAAGTGCAATTTCGCTTTCGCATCGGTGCAGATTACAGCAGCGGCGATGATGGCTGGGCTATTGATGATTTCAGAGTTCGTTTTGGTTTTATTCCGGGAGAAATTACTGGAAAAAAATTCAATGATATAAATAGTAATGGTGTACTTGATAATGGCGAGCCGGGAATTTCAAACTGGACAATTTCGCTCACAGGAGAAGCAGTGGTAAATAAACAAACGGACGCAAACGGCAATTACAGATTTACAGGATTAAAAGCAGGAAATTATACGGTAAGCGAATTTCCCCGCAACGGATGGATACAAACAATGCCTGCAGGAAACGGAACATATTCCGTAACATTAGATACCAGTGAAATAGAGACCGATAAAAATTTTGGAAATTTTGAACTCGGGTCAATTAGCGGCACGGTGTTTTATGATGCAAATTCCAATGGTACTCGTGATGAAGAAGAAAGCGCCTTGAACGGCTGGCAAATTCATATTGTGGGAACGAATACTGACACGACACTTACCTCTGTAAACGGAAATTTTTCACTTTCCAATCTTCTACAGGGTTCATACACATTGACCGAAGTAATGCAGAATGGTTATGATAACAGTATTCCATTCGGAACTGATACAACAATTGTGATTAATTCAGGCGACGATGTAACAATAAATTTCGGAAACTTCCTTATTACAAGTCTTTCGGTAAAAATGCTTGAAGATGAAGATGGTTTATTTGCATCTTCATTCGACAGAGCAAACAAGCGATGGCATTTGCAAATTTATCGCAACACCGTTTCTCAACAAAATCTCATGGCAGAAACAGTTGACACGCTATTGTATTTTGAACGAAATGAAGGGCTTTATATTATCGCTCACGCTGAAAGCACAAAATGGATATCTATCGGAAAAATACGCAATGCGCTTCCTCTCGAAGGAAATTATTTATATGATACAATTTCCGTTATTGGCGGCACATCAAATAATGCGCAGTTCGTGAGTTTTCTTCCAAATACAATTTCTGTGAGAAATGTAGAAGATAACGACGGAAGTTTTATTGCAACTTCACTTGATAGATCGCCAAAACAATGGTCGTTGCGATTATTTGCAATTACTGGTCTCTCTACAAAAGATACAACAATAATGGACTCCGTGCTTCAGGTTTCCTACTTACCAAAAGGAACATACATTGCAGAAATTACTGATAGTCTTGAATGGACACATCTTGGAATAATAAAACAAGGCATCGGAACACGTACAAAAAGTAATGTTGATACATTGTATATCAGCGATGGCATAAATGGCGAAATAACATTTGTTCAATGGAGACAAAAGCCCGATTCACTGAAATACAGAACTTTTACACAAGTACAACTTACACCAAAAGCAAAAAAACTGAAACCGAAAAAAGTAAAAAATAATATTATTTACTACACACCAAACTATGGCAACATCCGCGATTCTGCTTTTGAACAAGGCGTACCAAAAGGAACATCGTTGCTCTTTGGAATCCAAAGAATTGACAGCGCAAAAAAATATGGTTGGGCTACATTTAAAGGAGGGAAAGGCGGTGGAGCAAAAATTCTGAAAGCATTGCCGCAAACTGCAACGGCAGATTCATTTAAACATAAAAAAGAAATGAAGTCGCCGACAGTTAAAAAATTAAATAATAAACTCGCCGGCGAACTTATTGCGTTGCGCGTAAATATACTTGCAAGCAACGTTGGTATTACTACACCGGATTCAATTGACCAGAAATTTGGTTCACTGATTTATGAACGAAGTGAAGATTCTTTAACACCGTATTACGGAAAAACCGTAAACACAATTTCGTTCTACGCAGATACGGCATTATCGTACGGAAAAAATTTCCCTTCAACTGATTTTGTAAAATTAGCAAACATTCTTGAGTTACTGAACAACTCATTTCATTCTGATGATACGTTGACTATGAGCGATACGGTTTCTCTCTTCGACGGCGGAATAAAACTCAAAGGATTTAAAATGATAAAAGATGTTACTTATTTACGCCGTGATTTGGGAATTCCTCCTCGTACATCAATGCCAATAGTACCAGCAAGAATTCCTGAGGAATTTTCCTTACGACAAAACTATCCGAATCCGTTTAATCCATCAACAACTATTCGTTTTGAACTTTCGGATTACAGCAATGTAAGTTTAATAATTTACAATATACTCGGCGAAGAAGTCCAGCGATTATTGAATAATGAAATAATGGAAGATGGCATCCACGAAATTTCATTTGATGCATCAGGATTTTCGAGTGGTGTGTATTTTTATCGTCTTCTCGTCGAAAATGAAATACAATCGAAATCGAGTCTGACGAAAAAAATGTTGCTGCTGAAATAACAACTGCTACTCTATGAAATAATTAATAGCAAAAGCCATCTCAAGTGACGAAGGGATGGCTTTTGTTTTTTTAAAGCAACACTTTTTATAAAACGTGATGCTTTCTTTCAAATATTTTTTCGTCTTAGTTAAAGGAATATGGTTATGAAAAAGCGTACTCTGTTTATTGTTTTCTTCTTTTTTGTGTCGAATTATATTTCACTCGCACAAATTCCTCGCAATATTTCTCATCAGGGATTTATCAGTAATTCTTCTGGTGAACCGATTGATACAGTCGTTTCATTGACATTTCGTTTGTACAATGATTCTGCCGCTGGAGTTTTATTGTGGGAGAAAAATTACCCTGCAATAGAAATTCGGGACGGAGTATTCACGCTCTCTCTTGGAAATTTTTCCCTGCCATTTGATAAACCATATTGGCTTGAAACACAATTTGGAAACGAAATTTTATTTCCTCGCACAGCGTTCTCCTCTTCCCCTTATGCGCTTTTTTCTGACACATCTGATTTTTCCCGCTCTGCGAATCCTACAGGAAATGCAGGAGGAGATTTATCGGGAACATTTCCCAATCCAACACTTGCAAATAATTCTGTTTCATCGCAAAAAATTAT
>CAYHPL010000025.1:0-46328 GCA_964358705.1 uncultured Chitinophagales bacterium | reverse complement strand
TTTCTGATTGTAAAGTACCTACATTATTTGAGTAAAAGTAATTTTTTTGTTTGAGTAAAACTTGGTGTAGTAAGTTGATAGAAATACACACCGCTTGGAATATTTATTGCGTTCCATTTAACAATGTAAGTTCCTGCTTCTTGAATCGTATTTACAAGAGAATTTATTTCACGCCCCGTAACATCAAAGATTTTTATGGAAACAAATTCTTTACGCGGAATAGAATACTTAATGACTGTCTCTGGGTTGAATGGATTCGGGTAGTTTTGATTTAGGATAATATTCGTTGGAACATTATTTAATTCATGCACATTAGTTATCACACCAACTTGACCGTATCTGCCACTGTGTTGAGTATATATTCCACCATTGGTAGTCCAGTACGTCATAATCATTCCACCATTGTTATCAGATGAGAAAATAGGGAAATATGCATCTGCTTGGCTATTAAGAATATGTACAGGATTATTCCAAACAGGATTTTTTAGGCTGTCAAATCTCCAAACTCTTGGAGGCCACTGACCACCTACCATTATACCCCCATGTCCATCAGTTCCTCCTGTAGGGATGTCTGTATTCGTTACTATTAATTCATTTTCCCAAACTTCTCCTCGATTATCTACTCTTCGTACTTTTGCGTAAAGAGAAGAATCTTCGCGAGTACGTAAATAATAAATTCCTCCTGCACCATCAGGTACTGCAGAGTTATGTATAATTGAGACACTTCCTGAACCTCCAGAAGAAGTAGCAGTCCAAATAGTGTCGAGAGTATAAGTAAATTTTGTTTGCAAAATAGTATTTGAGTTAATGTTTTTAACGTTATAGAGAACACTATCCTTCTCTGATGTGAGCAAACCAAAACCACTCAACGCACTATCGGTTATCTGTGTACCGTCAAACAAAGATATTCTTGCCCCAAAGGGTGAAGTAACATACAATCTATCAATTGCTCGTTTAGCAATAACATAATAGACACTGTAATGAATGTTGTTGGAATCTAATGCTTTGTCCCAAAGTATCTGACCACTATTAGAAACTCTCACT
Source organism: uncultured Chitinophagales bacterium (assembly GCA_964358705.1). Classification (GTDB taxonomy): domain Bacteria; phylum Bacteroidota; class Ignavibacteria; order UBA10030; family F1-140-MAGs086; genus JBBTJF01. The sequence goes on along the minus strand of CAYHPL010000025.1, from coordinate 45,284 downwards.
ATTCTTGTTCTTTCTTTATTACTTGCACCGGGGAAATCAAATTCCGATTCAGCCATTGCAATAACACAGCCACCTTGTCCATCATTTACAATGTCGCCTCGCTTCAATCCTGTTTCAGGTCCTTCTATTTTTACTCCGTTGCCCCAAAGCAAATTACCAAACTTATCTACGTGTTGTGCATAAATCGCATTGTTTGCCCAACTCGTTTGGTCAAAGTATGCTCCTCTATGGTCGTACCAAAATACAATTACACCCCCTACGCCATCGGTAATCCATCCACCCCAGATTTCGTCGCCATTTGGAGTTTCGGTAATGTAACTGCTATCATTGTGGAACACTTGCACCGGTGTAGTCCATTGCTTGTAACCGTACTCGTCTAACTTTTGCGCATAGATATAGCTTTGCAACGCTCCAAGTATTATACTGCTTCCGTCATCAAACGTTACAATACCGGGATAAAAGCCAGGACAAACATACAGTGTGCTTTCTGCAATAGTGGAGGTGCTCCATTGTGCAATAAGCGGGTTTTGTGTCATCAGTAAGTTTAAACAACAAACAGAGAACACAAGCAAAACAAAGCGAAATCGAATCATACGTTTCATATTATTTTTTCCAATTGTGTAAGAGAAATTCATACAAAATGTAATAAATAATCTGCACTTCTCATTCTAAAAAAACCTCTGCCCCGTTGCATACTTTTCCAACTCTTCCCGAAAATCCGGATGCGCAATATCAATCAATGATTTTGCACGCTGGCGGACTGTCTTTCCGTATAAATTCGCGACGCCAAATTCCGTAACAACAAAATGCACATCGCCACGCGATGTTGTAACTCCTGCGCCCTCAGCAAGATTCGTTACAATGCGTGTCAGTTTTCCCTTCTTTGCAGTCGAAGGAAGCGCGATAATCGGCTTGCCGCCTTTGCTCCGTGTTGCTCCGCGAATAAAATCCACTTGCCCGCCAAATCCGCTGTAAAAACTTCTTCCGATGGAATCAGCGCATACTTGTCCTGTCAAATCCACTTCGAGCGCGGAATTGATGGCTATCATATTATCATTCTTTGCAATGATGAACGGGTCATTGGTATAATGCGACGGATGAAATTCAATAATCGGATTGTTATCAATAAAATCAAAGACAGGGCGCGTTCCGAGTACAAATGAAGAAATAATTTTTCCGGGATGCAGTGTTTTTTTCTCGTTGGTAATTACTCCTTCTTCCACTAACTTCACCACACCGTCGGAAAACATTTCCGTATGAATGCCGAGATGTTTTTTATTTCCCAAAAAAGAAAGCACCGCATCGGGAATACTGCCAATCCCCATTTGCAATGTTGCGCCGTCTTCAATAATATCCGCAATGTTCTTTCCTATTTTTTTATACACTTCTATTTCATCGCTGCTGATTTCTTTTCCGACCTGCGGCAATTCTTTCAATGGGACATCCGCTTCCACAAAATATTTTATTTTATCCACGTGAATAAAACTATCGCCGAGCGTTCGCGGCATTTGCGGATTCACCTGTGCAATAATAACTTTTGCAACTTCTGTCGCTGGCTTTGTACATTCCACGCCAACGCCGAAACTGCAAAATCCGTGTTCATCCGGCGGCGAAACGTGAATGAGCGCAACATCAATCGGAAGTATTTCACTGTAAAACAATCCCGGAATTTCCGAAAGAAATACAGGAGTAAAATCTGCTCGTCCGTCATTCACAGCAGGGCGTACATTTTTTCCGATGAATAACGCATTGTGCCGAAAATGTTTTTCCATTTCCGGCAATGAATAATTCGTTTGTCCGACCGTGAGTAAATGAATTACTTCCACATTTTCAAGTTCATTGTAGCGTTCGGTCATTGCCTGCACAAGTATTTCCGGCATTGCGCAACCGGGATGCACATACACACGCTGTTCCGATTGAATTATTTTTACCGCTTCCGATGGTGTGCGAAGTTTTGTTTTGTATCGTTCAATCCAGTGCATCTTACTTTTCTCCTCCGACAAGCGAGCTTATTGCAGAAAACTCTACATCAAATCGTTTTGCGGTTGCTTCATTCGTGCATTTTCCGTCAAACGTACATACGCCATGCGCAAGTCCTGCATTTTCACTCAAAGTTTTTTCAATTCCGTTTTCTGATAATTCCATTAAAAAAGGAAGGAACGCATTGGTCAATCCAAATGTCGCCGTGCGGGCAACTGTTGCGGGAATATTCGGTACGCAATAATGGATAACATTATGCAACACAAACGTGGGATTTTCAATTGTCGTTGGATGGCTTGTTGCAACACATCCGCCCTGGTCAATGGAAACATCAATTATTACCGAACCTTTTTTCATTTTCTTCACCATTTCTTCGGTAATAAGATGCGGCGTGCGTTCACCTTTTATCAACACTGCGCCGATAACAACATCCGCAAATTGCAATGCTTTATTTATTGTATAATTATTTGTCGTTGCAGTTACTACGCGATACTGATAGCGATTCCCAATCACACGCAGACGATTCAAATCTTTATCCAGCACAACCACTTCCGCACCGGAACCCATTGCCATACGCACCGCCGCTTGTCCTACTGTTCCAGCGCCCAGCACCAATACCGTAGCAGGCGGAATTCCTGTAATACCTCCCAAAACGATGCCGCGTCCGTTGCTGAAATGATTGCTTTCCAATAATCGTGCGGCAATTTGTACAGAAACCAATCCCGCAATTTCTCCCATTTCCTGCAAAATCGGAAGATTTCTTGAAGCATCTTCAATCAGTTCATAACCAAAACAACGGATATTCTTTTCGAGGAGTTTTTCGATAATATTTTTCTTTGCGACGGCAAGATGGAGAAATGAAAACAATGTCTGATTTTCAAACAGACGCTCGCAATCTGCTTCGACAGGTGGAGAAATTTTAAGCAGGATTTCCGAACGACCGAATACTTCATCCGCAGTATAAACAAGTTTACCGCCTACTTTTTCGTATTCTTCATCAGAGAAATGGGATGCTTCGCCTGCTCCTTTTTCAATATAAACGACATTTCCTTCGCTTACAAGGGTTTCGACTGCTGCGGGAGTCAACGCGACACGACGTTCGCGGGTGGGATTTTCTTTTAATAAACCAATATTCATTTGAAAACTCGTATAAATTCATCTGTATAAAAGTCAATTTTTGTGCCAAAAGGCAATTGGCGAATTATATCAATGAACGGCAATTAAGAAAAAAGTGGAGAATATTACTCTCAAAACTGAAAAGAAGACAAAATAGTGGTTTTCACAAGTGAGAAGGAGGGAAAAGCAATAAGCGTTCTGCTATCAGCAGTTAGCGAATAGCAATATTTATATAGCAAGTAGCAACGAGCAATTACTCCAAACGCCAAAGGCGTGTAATCTTAATAGCAATCCAAAACAAACCAATTCCATCTCCAAAGGCGCGAAATAGAAACAGAACTACAATTTTTAAAGAATAATGCAATAGATATGTGAAATATTGCATTTTTGCTTTAAAAAAGCCACTCATCTATGTGAGTAGCGATAAAAAACGTTTTGGATGGCAACTCATCTGTGTGAGTAGCGATAAAAAACATTTTGGATAGCCACTCATCAATGTGAGTTGCTATTTTTTGTAAAAAAACGAATATTTCACGAAAATAACCTTCAATGACTGTTTCACTTCCCACCTTCCGGCTTCAATATGATGCCGCGATTCTGGTGTCCATTCATTTTTACTATGAACGATGAATCAAATCTGAGATGGCGTGTAAATTCTCTTTCTTCCACTGCCGTTTGCGAAGAAAGCCATTCCCAATTCACAAAACCGGGATGCGCGGAATTAATGGTAAAATATCCTACCATAAATGACGTTATATTCTGAAAAAAGTGTGAACCTTGCGATGGCTCTACGTCCATTTCTTTGAAACTTGTTTCTACTATTGCTTTTGCGCCGGAAATCTGGTCCCATTTTATCGGAATGCCAAGCCACGGATCAAGTGAACCCCATCTGCCGACACCTATGAGTATGTACTGACGTTTTGCTTCGAGAAGTTTTTCATTGAAGTATGCGACTTCTTTTGCAACATCGCGGCTGCGGGAACGAACGTATTTGTGTATATCCACTACAACAACATCAAACACATTTTTAATAATGCCATTGCCCAGCACTTGCTGACTTTGGCAAAGCAATTGTTCTTTTGGTGTGTCGTCAACGTTTAATTCCTGAAACTCGCGCCCCAATACAAGCGGCCTCATTTGCAGCAATCCGAATTCCTGCAACGTTCCTTCCTGTACGGACATATTGACGGCAAATTCTATTTCGACAGCAGTTCCCATTCCTTTGCTTCCCATTGCGAGAAGCAATGCGAGAATTTTTGGCAATGGAAAAATTTTATTGCGCAGTATCGGCGCGAACGTTACTATGCGTACTCCTTGTTTTGATAAGCCATCGTATATCGTATCATTATCATACGAATACGTTGAGCCGACAAATTTCAGTGTGCCATCGTTCTCTGCAATTTCAGTGCGGAATTTATTCACTAATTCATCTTCTGTTTGGAAAGAACCAAGCGGTGTTCCGTTCAAATCCAATGCAAAAAATTCTGTTTGATTATTGCGCAGCGCTTCATCTGTCGAAAAAAACTGCAATAAGTGCGAAGGATACTTTGGACAAAATCGCACGGAAATGCCGCCATCCACAATTGTTTTTCCGAGTCCCAATGCAACGGAAACAATACCATCGTACGGTTGCTGGGGCGCTACGGGATAAAAATTATATGACTTTGCAACACCGGAAAAATCAGGATAGAAACGATTCTCGTGCGCAGCGCCGACCATCTTCTGAATAATCACCGCCATCTTTTCTTCTTCCAAACGGTACGATGTTACTTTGATGTAATCTTTTGCTGCCTGATAAAATGTAGATGCATACACACGCTTGATAGCGTTTACCAATTCATTCAGACGTGTATGTAAATCCGTATTGTTGTTCGGAATCATATATGTTTCATACACTCCCGCGAACGGATGATACTGCGAATCTTCGAGCAGACTTGATGAGCGCACCGCAACTGGCTCACGAATGACATCGAGCAATGCAGCAAGTTCTTCCAGTATATTATTGGGAAAATGCGGTGCAGCAAGAAACCGCCTCGTTATTTCTTCATCATCTTTGGAGTGTAAAGCAAAAGAGCGTAGATTGTTTTCATCAAGAAATTCATCGAATACATCTGTTCCTACGACAACGGCGGAAGGAATATAGACGTGTACGCCTTCAAACATATTGCGTATATCGTAATTATTGATGAGTATATTGACAAAACCGAGACCACGCGCTTTTCCGCCAAGAGAACCGCCGCCGATGCATGCAAAACTGCTTTGCGGGTCGAATGTCTCTTTGACAAAATCCGTAATTAATCCGCGCTGCTGAATGCGGCGATACCCTTGCAGCGATGCAATCAAATCATCACGCAAGGCGGCAATGGAAGGATAATCTGCAACTTGTCGCGGACGCAGTTTATATGCAAGCCCAAATTCCGTACGCGCTTTTAACCATCGAGAGAAATGATTGCGCTCTGTGTGGTAGCGAATACTTTCATCGGGTACTACACGCAATTGTTCTTCGAGCATCTTCAAATCGGATGCGCGTCCGACTTCTGTTCCTGACGGTGTGCGAAAGACGAAATCAGCAAAACTGAAATATTCATTCATAAATCTTCGCAAGTCATTCAGCAGCGTCGGCGAATCTTTCAATAAAAATGATGTGCCGATACTTTCTGCCTCATTTTCATATTCGCGTGCGTTGGATTGCAGCAGTATAGGAATATCGTGATGTTTTGATTTTACATTGATTGCAAATTCAATTCCTGCGCGCATATCCTGTTTCCCATTGCGTTTAAAGTCTATATCGGAAATGATGCCGAGAATGTTCTCTTCGTATTGTTCGAAATACTTCCACGCTTCTTCATAATTTTCGCAGAGAAGAATTTTCGGGCGCGCTCTCATACGTAAATATTTATGCGAGAGATTCACGCCTTCCGAAATCAAGCGCATAGATTGATTAAGTATTTCTGTATAAATAATAGGAAGGAATGATGAGTAGTAACGGATATTATCTTCAATGAGAATGATAGACTGTACGCCGGCAATGTGTGTATCGTGGTCAACATTCATTTTATCTTCAAGATGATGAATAATGCCGAGGATGAGACGAAAATCTCCCTGCCAGATAAATATTCTATCGAAGATTGAAGTATCGTGATGAAGAACGAGGTCCTGCAATTCGCGGTTGTCGTACGCAAGTAGCACGATTGGAATATCAAGCCCTGCTTCGCGTACCATTTTTGCAAATTTCAGCGCGTGCATATCTTCAATGTGCAGCGTGATGAGAATTAAATCGAAGCGTTTTTCTTCTAATGCAATTGTAATCGCCTCTTTGCCGCTTGATACGCGCGTGAGTTCCGGTGAATGACTCAAATGCAATCCCTGATATTCATTGCGAATGAGTTCATATAAGCGTCCGTCTTCCTCAAAGAGATACAAATCATACAGCGAAGAAACGAGCAGTACATCGCGAATGCGGAGTCGCATTAGGTTTTGAAATCCCTGAAACCGTGTGTCGTAACCATGCTCTCTCCAGAGCGGGTCAATATCAGTAGTGTGCGGAGAAGTTTTCATTGCGAGAAATCATAGAGAAAATATTAACAAAATGCATATAGATTTTCTACATGAAATTTACGATGTTTTGGTGAGTGAGGAAAATGGAAGGAACATAATTCTTCAAATGCTCAAACAAAACACCGGAGTGCATTTGCACACGCTCCGGTTTTTTTTATGTCATTTCTCATAAGATAATTTAGTGTTCAGTGTTTTGATAATGCAGTTGTAAGGAATTGTCGCTTCAGTTTCCCATACTAAATTTTCGCTCCCCGTTCCTTGCTCTTCGCTCCCGCTCACTATTCTTCAACTCGCACTCAATACATATATACTTCCGTTTAATAGAACTCTGCTCATGCTCAATAATACTTTTCTCAACGCTGCTTTATGCAAAAGATTGCTTACTTTTCCTTCCCTTCACGCAAAGGAAATACATATTTAGGTTGAGTAAGAGTATATTAACAGTGAGCAAATGCATAATAATGTTGAGCGAACACATATTAACGTTGAGTAATGGCATTTTAACGTTGAGTAATGGCATATTAACGTTGAGCGAGCACATATTAAGGTTGAGCAATGATATATTAACGATGAGCAAACATATATTTAGGTTGAGCAAGAGCATATTAACAGGTAGGAAGACCATATTAGCTGTTAGGAACAGCATAATAGCGGAATTATAAGAGTATGCAGAGTTTAAAAAGAGAGAAGAATTCAGAATTCCAATTTTTTTTCGGCGCTACTTGAGAGGCTGGGGAAATCAAAGTATGCTATTGCTTCTTCAAGTTCTGCATTCATAAGAACTTTCAAAATCTTTCCTTGATTTTCCTTTTGTACATCGATTACTTTTACCACATTTTGATACGGTAAAAATTCCGGAAATAGTTCCGCGAGTATATTATCCGAACTTTTCAATTTGGCTTCATTATAAATCACATTCTTCTCGTCGGGATATAACGGCAAGTATCGAATAGACGACTCAACTAAATCCTGAAAGAAATGTGTTCCAAAGGATAATTCCGGAACATAATTCCCATCCGATTTTGCTATTTCAATTAACATAGAAGTATTGCTGATATCAGAATAAGTAACATTCACGCCAAGTTTAATATCTCCCCTGCTTCCCCATCTTCCTGGACCCATTAAAATAAATTGCCGCTTTGGCAAAAGCACGTTTAACTTTCCTATCACTCTTCCAATGGATTTTAAGTCAGCGAGAGTATCGAGCAACTGATATTCATTAGGGTCAACATAAACAATGTGCGTAATATCAGGGACTTTACCGTTCGAAATAAATTTTTTTGCGGAGAACAAAATATCCTTGTATGGAATATCTTGGGGTATTTGAGAAGGAAGATTATCTTTAGAAAAACTCTGCGGACGGCATTGCAGGAGATAAAAATCTTTTCCCGTCGAAGCAAATTCCACATCCACCGGAATTCCCATAGTTTCTTTAAGAGAATCCAAAATGAGTTTCGTTTGCTTTATAAAAGGGGTATTTGCGAACAGACCGTTAAAGGTGATGACCAGTTCATCGCTTTCGAAATCAAGATTGAATCGGGATTTCGATGTAACATGTTCATCGCTGTGCACTGAAACAATAAGTTCGACAGAAGGAAATTCATTCCCAAACATTTTGAAAAGTTTTTCTGTTTGAATGGTTTCGAATGTATTTTCTTCGAGGTTAATCACATCAATTTTTCGCGGAGAATATTTCACCATTTCTTCGGGCGAAACATTTACTCTGATATTCGGTTGACCGGGAGAAAGTAAAATAGGATAATCATCACTTAATCGGTCAACTGCGCGTGTTCCCAAACCTGCAACGATACGTAACAATCCGTCTTCACGTTTTATCCGCGGAGACCATCGAAACTCATTATTACTGAAAGCGACTCCGGCAAACGAGGGCAAATAATAATTAGCAACGTTAGTTCCAACAACTTCCTGAATCATCACCGCCATCTCTTCATGAAAGTCAATCAAACCTTTTTCTTTTCTGTATAAAATCGGATCAGGACCAAAGACGGAAGCATAGACTTCGGCAATTGCATCCATTAAAGCATTTAATCGTTCTCCTTTTGAACCACGATTAGCTAAGAATAAACTCTTATACTTTCCAGCAAAAGAAAATCCGAATCGGTCTTCCAAAAGACTTGAACTCCTTACAATAATCGGTTTGTTTTCGAAATCATCCAGAATAAGAGATAATCCTTTTATTATATCAGATGGAAAGCGGGAATTCTTAAAAATTTGCACAATATTGGGATATTCCTGACGTATCTGTTCAATATCTTTATATTTTTGTTCGATGATTTCTTCAAGATTATTGTAATAGAGAAAATGTTGAATTGCATCAGAAGAAATATACCATGTGCGGGGAACTTTAATATCATTGAGCAGAGGTTCTTTCTGGCTTAATCGCTGTAAGATTTTTTGTGCAAGAAATAAACCAGCGCTTTTACCGCCTAATTTTCCATGACTATTTTCGGGAAATACGGTGTGCTGTAAAATTTCAAAGAAATCATCTATCTCAATGTATCGCTTTGCGATATTGATAAACTCCAACTGTTCCGTAAATAACCGGTGAATTAACTGAACAATAATGTTGTTTTTTAAGAACGGTGAAAGTTCGATTTTTTCGTGTATTAAATGATGATACCGTGTTAAAGCGTCAAATATATCGCCAAGAGAGGTATCAATATTTTCCAACGTTCGAATTAAAAACGTTAAGCGTTCTTCTTTAATCCACTTTTGTATTAAGGCAAACAACTCTTCATTCGTAATGTTTTGCTCTGCGATGATGAACACAGAATCGCTGAGTTGGATAATAGATTCATAATCTTGTTTCAATGATGGTTTATTCGTGTCATCGGTGAATTCCAAATCGGAAATGTTTTTCGGAACACCAAACATCTGTAGTAAATTCCGTGCTTCAGCAATTCCAATCCACGCGAGATGATTGAGGAGTTTCCGTGAAATGCGAAGAAAGAGATTGATATTGGTTTTCTTCAATAAGTCAATGATGATTTGCCATTCTTTTTTTCCGGAATCATCTTTTTCGCTTCGCGCTGATTCCCAAGCGCCAAGCGTTCGCTGAAGATTCTTGTGAAAAATATAATTACTCAACCTATCCGCTATAGTATCGAGTAACTTTTCCTCTTCCAAAAGAAATGTTCTTTTTCCAACAGAACTCACAGCATTCGTGTAAAAAACCTGAATGCTTCCTACGAGTTTTTTATCAACAATAATCTTTGCATTTTGCTGCCATTCAGTTTCAGGAAGATCCTGAATTGAATACACTTTTCCGTTAAAAGTGATTTTTGCTTTGCACAGTTCAACGAATTGCCATCCCGTCGGAATGACAGTTAACAGTGTATTGAAAACGTCTTCAAGCGGTGATGTAAAATCTTTTAAAATTTCCTCTACTTTATAAAGACAACTTAACTCTTTTGCTCGCTCGTTTAAGTTATAAATTACTTCTTCTAAATTCTGTGTTTCTTTTATCACTGTAATATTACCCCAGTTCTGCTCCGTCCATCTGCCATGATTCGTAAATTAGTATTCAGATGAATATGACGGAGAAATTGCGTTTCTTCAACAACTTGCTGACGTAATAACCACTCCCAATTAATTCTTTGCGCGAAACTATTCCCAATCGAAAAATACAGTACTCCTAAATTAGTAATGTTATGAAAGAAATGTGAACCTTGACTCAAATCGGGATTCATTTCCGGAAGTGTAGATTCGACAATTACTTTTGCGGCAGAAATCTGACTCCAGTTTACTGGAATTCCTAACCAATCGTCGGAACTTCCCCATCTTCCGAAGCCAATAAGAATGTACGGTTTACGTTCATCCAAAAATTTATTATTCATTGTTTCGACTTCTTTAGCAATCGCACGTGTTGTATTTGCCTTAAATTTTTTAGGGTGAACGAAAACGATTTCTTGAATTTCGTTTATCATGCCATTTCCCATCACATTATCTGAAACGATAACGACATCATCCGATTGCAAAATTTTTTCACTAATATCTATGAATTGTGTTGAAACTGCTAAAGGTCGTACTTGCAGAAAACCGAATTTCGTCGGTTTATTATTAAGAAGTGAATCAAGAGCAACAGCGAATTCAATTTCAACTTTTGCTCCGAAATGTTTTTCAGAATCTGAGAGTAATTTTTGTAGAAGGTCGTTGAGTGGAATATTTTTTCCGACAAGAATTGGAGAAAAGTTGACGACTTTCGGACCTGTTGTTCTTGCACCCATCGTTAATCTGTCCGAAGATGAATCGTACGTTGAACAAACAGAAGAAAGCGTTTCATCTTTTTCAGCATCCTGTAATGAACATTGAACAAGATATTCCGTTTCTTTTATCGGGTCGTACGCCGGCGGTTTGCCCATATTGACAGCCCAAAAATCAGTCTGTGAAAGTTTGAGAAGTTCATCAATTGAATTGTACGGCGGTGGTGACTTGGGAAATTTCGGTGAGTAATTCCATACTTTTCCTCCATCAACAATCGTTTTGCCAAGACCTAATGCTAAATTTATTACGCCGTCTTCCGGTTTTGCATTTCCAACACAATAAAAATTATACGAGCGAGCAACGCCGGAAACAGTCGGATAAAATCTATCCCCAAACCTGTACCCCACAACTTCCTGAATAAGTACAGCCATCTTTTCGCTTTCAATATCTTTTCGAATAGCCGCGCAATAATCTTTTGCTCCTTTGAAAAAAGTAGATGCGTACACAAATTTGATTGCCTCTGTCAGTTTTTTAAAGCGTGTTTCTTTATCAAACTGGTTGTTCGGAATCATTTTCGTTTCATACACACCGGCAAATGGTTCATCTAAAGCATCTTCAAGCAAACTCGATGAGCGGATTGCAAGCGGCTCGTGAGTTTTTGTAATAAGACTCATCAGGTCGCCAACAATTTGCGTGGGGAGTTCTGCTTTGAGAAATTCGTGAGCGATGTGTTCATCGGAACGTTCTGAAAATGCAACGCCATAAAGATTGTTTGCTTTAAGAAACTCATCAAAGACATCGGTAAGAATTACTGTTGATTGCGGAATATCAACAATGATGTCCCCGAACATATTGTTCGTAAAGTTTGCATCAATCTCGTCTTTGATAAAAGCAAGTCCGGATGCTTTCCCTCCCGGCTTTCCCGTTCCTATATACGTGAACCTCTGATTGAAAGCAGTTCTGCTGTATTCTTTAGCTTCTTCTAACATCGAAATGGAATCCAATGAAATATTTTAAGTATTTGGAAGGGCTTAGAAGAATAAACAATTTTTCTTTGCACCATTTGATTAAACCCAACCTCGTTCTTTACACGCTTGCGCAACTCTGTTGATTGCGATTATGTACGCGGCATCTCGCATATACAAATTCTTTTTTCTTGCTAATTCGTACACATCGATAAAAGCAGAAGTCATTTTCACATCTAATTTTCCCAAAACTTCATCTTTTTCCCAGTAGTAATTCATATTCGATTGCACTTGTTCAAAATAACTGCATGTTACTCCTCCGGCATTTGCAAGAAAATCTGGGATGAGAAAAATTCCTCTTTGATGAATTATTTTATCGGCTTCGGGCGTTGTTGGTCCGTTTGCGCCTTCTGCAATAACTTTTACTGAATTGCTGATGGACGAAACGTTCTCTTTGGTTACCTGATTTTCGAGCGCGCAGGGAATTAAAATATCTACGTTTTGAGAAATCCATTGTTCCCCGAAAAGAACTTCATATCCTAAATCTTTTGCTTTGTTAATATCTATCTCGCCAAATTTATTCGCGATAGATAAAAGTTCGTCTAATTGAATGCCGTCTTTCTTTCTAAATGAATAGGAAATTTGTTCCGTATTATTCCAGCAAGAAACGCAAAGAACTTTACCACCTAATTGCGTGTATAACCTGATTGCGTACTGTGCAACATTACCAAAACCCTGAACGCTTGCCGTTGTATGCTCCGGTTTAAGTTTTAAATTTTTCATGGCTTCTCTTAAAGTAAACACAACACCATATCCTGTCGCTTCCGTCCGTCCTAACGAACCTCCCATTCCCACCGGTTTTCCTGTAATGAGACCGGGATATTTTGCGCCGAAAATTGTTTCGTATTCATCGAGCATCCAAAGCATGTGTTGCGCGCTTGTCATTACATCCGGCGCAGGCACATCGCGCAAAGGACCGATGTCTCTTGCAATTTGTCTAATCCATCCGCGACAAATTTGTTCTTGTTCGCGTAAACTTAAATTATGCGGGTCGCAAATTACTCCTCCTTTACTCCCGCCGAGTGGAATATCAACGACAGAGCATTTCCACGTCATCCACATTGATAATGCTCTCACGGTATCTACGGTTTCTTGAGGATGGAATCGAATTCCTCCTTTACCCGGTCCGCGGGCATCATTGTGTTGTACACGAAATCCCCGAAAGATTCTTGAACTTCCGTCATCCATTTTCACGGGAATAGTGATATGATATTCTCGCAACGGATATCGAAGTAAATCTCGTGTTGCTGCATCTAAGTTTAACATTGTTGCAACGTTATCGAATTGTTCTTGTGCCATTAAAAACGCATTGTATGTTTTTGACATATTTTTTTTGTAAAATGGATTTTATTTAAAATTATATTCTATTTTCTATTCTTTGTTATTGTTATAGATTACTGAAAATAGATATGTATGTATTGTAATACATCGGATTTTAAAAAAGGAAATATTAGATGTGCTTCAATGTAAGAATAAAAAAACAATGGTTTTCACTTTTTATTACCTAAAATAATTTATAATGAGTGTACAAAAATTGCCAGTCTGGAATTAAGTTATTCACTATTTAATATCCGAAATACCCAAAGAAAAACACTAATAAGAAATGATAAATAATCGGAGTGCATTAACACACACTCCGATTATTTTTATCTACTTTAACATTCAGGAATTATACCAATCCCTGGTCGAGCATTGCATCTGCTACTTTTAAGAAGCCCGCAATATTAGCGCCGTTCACATAGTTACCCGGGGTTCCAAAGCGTTCTGCTGTTTCAAAGGCAGCTTTATGAATGCTTTTCATAATAAGATGCAGACGATTGTCCACTTCCTCGCGTGTCCATGAATATCGCATACTATTCTGTGCCATTTCCAAACCGCTTGTTGCAACACCACCTGCGTTGGCTGCTTTTCCCGGTCCGTAGAGAATCTTCGCATCAATAAACGTATTCACGCCTTCAATGGTTGTCGGCATATTCGCACCTTCGGCAATACAAAATACTCCGTTCTTCACAAGATTCTTTGCATCTTTTCCATTCACTTCATTTTGCGTCGCACTCGGAAAGGCGCAATCCGCTTTGTGATTCCACAGTGGATTATAATCAAGTTTTGAATCAAGTCCGAAATATTCCACGCCCTTAAATGTATCGGCATATTCTTTAATCCGACCGCGCTTATTATTCTTCAAATCCATCAGGAATGCAAGTTTCTTTGCATCAATTCCAGCGGCATCATAAATGTAGCCATTGGAATCAGACGCAGTAACGGCTTTTCCGCCGAGATGATTTATTTTTTCAATCGTGTATTGTGCAACATTTCCGCTTCCCGAAACAAGACATGTTTTTCCTTCAAGTGTCTGTTTTCGCGTTGCAAGCATTTCTGCCGCAAAATACACTGCGCCATATCCTGTTGCTTCGGGACGAATTAATGAACCGCCCCAATTTAATCCTTTTCCAGTTAACACGCCGGTAAATTCATTGCGGAGTTTCTTGTATTGACCGAACATAAATCCTATTTCTCTTCCGCCAACGCCAATATCTCCTGCGGGAACATCCGTATTTGAGCCGATGTGTCGGAACAATTCACTCATAAAACTTTGACAGAATCGCATCACTTCATTATCACTTTTTCCTTTCGGGTCAAAATCAGAGCCGCCTTTTCCTCCACCCATCGGTAATGTTGTTAAACTATTTTTGAAAACCTGCTCAAAGGCAAGAAATTTTAAAATCCCGAGATTAACCGAAGGATGAAAACGCAAACCGCCTTTGTACGGTCCGATTGCGCTGTTCATTTCAATACGGAAACCACGATTCACTTGAACTACACCTTGGTCATCCATCCAAGGAACGCGAAACATCAGTACACGCTCCGGTTCGATAATGCGTTCAAGAATTTTTGCTGAGCGATACTCGGGGTATCTATCCAAAACGAGACTCAAAGATTCAACGACTTCCTGGACCGCTTGATGGAATTCTGCTTCCGTTGGATTCTTTGATTTTACTTGCGCCATAAGGCTGCTAACATAATTATTTGCCATAAAGATTAATCCTTAATTTGTGATAAAAATATTTCAACTAAAAATTGAAACAATAAAAAAACTTGTACAGCATATTTTTTAACCGTACAAAGTTACACTTGTTGCTGGTTCATTATATATTGCGCATCAGCAAGAATAAATGTTAAACTTAAAATTTTGCCAGTGTGAAATAATAAAAATCAGAAATGTATCCTTTCTGTTTTTCGAATAAACAAGTTATGTGCCAGCAGAAAATGTAATTTAGCGGCAAAAATATACTCTATTTTTCTGCTTCTTTCTCAAAGATGAAAAATATTTTTATTTGATTTCTCATTTTAGAACGTATTTTTAATTTTCCATACAGAACTACTGCGCTTCTGGATAAAATTATCTTTGTTGAATTCATTTATAATCGAATGGACTTTGGAATGAATTTTGTAGGTTTATTCCGAAGTCTTTAAGATTCTTTAACAACAAAAAATAAATTTTATGCTACTCAATCTCGGCATCCCTGACAGAATAGTTCGTTTACTACTTGCAATCATTATTTCCTATCTGTTTTTAACGGACATAATTTATGGCGTAACGGCAATGGTACTTGGCGGCGTTGCTTTTGTTCTTGCCATTACTGCCCTCATTGGCTCTGACCCGTTGTATCTTCCGTTTAATATTTCCACACGCCGGAAAAAAGAAATAAAATAATTCTATACTCTGATGAGCAATTCCGTATCGTACGGTAAAGAAAAAGAAGAAAATTTACTTGCAAATGCAAAGCAAGGAGATGAAAAAGCATTCACTGAAATTTTTCATCGTTATGATGATATGGTGTATAGTTTTGCATTCAAAGTGTGCCGCGATGAAGAAAAAGCAAAGGAAACTTTACAGGATACATTTGTCAATGTCTATCGAAAATTGAATCAATTCGATGGGAAATCGAAATTTTCGACATGGTTGTATTCCATTGTAACAAATAATTGCCTGATGAAACGCCGCCAGAGAAAGATTGATTGGGCGGCAGTTTCTCTTGATACAATAGCGAATAATGACGAAAATGAAACGACAGAACAAACAACCCCTGTACTTGCATCTGCCGAACTCTCACCACTGAATCTTATCATCAATGATGAACTCAAAACACAATTAGATTCTGCAATTCAAAAATTACCCGTTGAATACCGTATTGTGTTCATTTTACGCGATATTGAAGAACAGTCCACAGAAGAAGTTGCTGCAATTTTAAAAATATCCGCTCCAGCGGTAAAATCACGATTGCATCGCGCACGCGCATTTCTTCGCGAACAATTACAGGAGTACGTTTCTTTATGAAAATGAAAAAAGAACAGTGCAATAAAATTCTCCAATTTATTTGCATCAATCTTGACGAAAATATTCATTCGAAACGATGTGCAGAGATAAAAAAACACATCGAAGAATGCACTGATTGTTCTGCGTATTTACACACTTTGAAGCAAACTATTGCATTCTATCGCAGCTACCCTGTTCCTCCACTTTCTAAAAAGGAAAAAGAAAAAATATTCAAAAAAGCGAAATCAATTCGCTGACCGTTGAATCCTTTTGTCATTCGCTGCATCTTATTACGTGTACAACATAATATTTACAACACACACGTATGAAAAAAAACATCGGGAATACAGACAGAACCCTCCGTTTACTCGCCGCACTACTTATTGCTGTGCTTTATTTTACAGACCAAATTAGCGGACTTGCAGCAATTGTACTTGGCGGCTTGGCATTTATTTTCACGATGACAAGTTGCATCGGCACCTGTCCATTGTATTTACCTTTTAATATTTCCACAAAGAAAAAGGAATTGTAATAGCAATGTCAATACTAAAAGAAAAAGATAAAGAAATTGTCCGCGAGCGTTTTGCACATTTACGCGGAAAGGTAAAGCTTATCAACTTTTCGCAGGAAATTGATTGCGATTACTGCGGTGATACGCGAGCATTGTTACAGGATGTGAGCGAACTTTCAGAAAAAATTTCGTTTGAATCATACAATTATATTATTGATAAAGATAAAGTTGCGCAATTCAGAATTGATAAAGTTCCGGCAACAGTTGTGGTGGGTGAAGAAGATTATGGCATACGTTTCTATGGCATCCCGGCCGGTTATGAATTTGCATCATTACTTGAAACAATTGAAATGATTGCAAACAACGAGCAAGATTTATCCGAAGAAACAATAGAAAAAATTCGCTCCGTTTCTTCTCCGGTGAAATTACAAATATTTGTTACGCCAACCTGTCCGTACTGTCCGCCGGCTGTTATGATGGCGCATAAGCTATCAATGCTGAATCCAATGATTACAAGCGAAATGATTGAAGCGACAGAATTTCCTGAGTTATCCGCAAAATTTAATGTACACGGAGTTCCCCGAGTTGTTATAAATGAACGCGGACATTTTGAAGGCGCTCTTCCAGAAGAAATGTTTGTTGAGCGCGTTTTAGAAAATATAAGAGAAGAAATAATTCACTAAAAAATACACACAATTTTTTTCAATGACGAAAACAGCAATACTAAAACAAGTACAGGGAATTACACTCACCGCAAAATCCGATTCCAATCATTGGGTCGTGATGGATGGCGGACAAAAATTCGGCGGAAGTGATTCTGCTTCATCGCCAAAAGAACTTTTGTTAATGTCGCTTGGCGGATGTACGGCTATGGATGTAATTCCGATTCTTCAAAAAAAGAAAATGCCGCTGAAAGGATTTGCAATTAATCTGCGCGGCGAAGTGCGCGATGAACCTCCGCAAATTTTTACCACTATTCACGTAGAATATATTTTCTACGGAGAAGAACTCAACACGAATGATATTGAACGCGCAATTGAACTTTCGACAACAAAATATTGCGCAATCTCAGCAATGCTGAAAGAGACAGTGCAACTTACACATTCATATCGTATTGAGCCATCGGAACAACTGATGTTTCACCCGCAATGATTATTCACAAAGAAATATTGATTGAAGATTTAATTTCTGAATTTCCTACATCTGTTTCGTATTTAATGGGTAAAGGAATGAAGTGCATTGCCTGCGGCGAACCGATTTGGGGAACACTTGAAAGCGCTACAAACGAAAAAGGATTTTCTGCGCTGCAGATTCAAAATTTTGTAAATGAATTACGAGCACTTGCGCAACAAAAAAATTAATTTGAATATTTTTAGCAATGCTTAATCCTTCTTGTATAAATGATGTCTAACGAAAGTATTTTTTACAATTATTTTTTTAAAACAACTTTGCAGAAAGGCAACAATAATGAAAAACTTTTTTAAAATAGGAATGCTTCTTTTCGTCTTCGGTATTCTCTTCGCAACATACACATACACGCAACATCATTTTCGTGGACGTGGAGAAAATGGAAGAGGAAATCAATGCGGAAATTGTGGTCAACACGGTATGATGAAAATGTACGATACCGAATCGGAAGAAACCATTTCCGGCAAAATCGTACATATCGAAACAACACAGCACGGCGCTGGTGTTCATTTACAAGTACAGACAAACAGCGATACTATTTCTGTTCGTGTTGGTCCTTCGTGGTATCTCGATGAACAGAATGTCTCATTCAAAGAGAATGAAACGGTAAAAATTACCGGCTCAAAAATTACTAATGACGACGAAACATTTATCATCGCCTCAACAATAAAAACAAGCGATGATAAAATTACACTTCGTAACGACGAAGGATTTCCTTTATGGCGTGGTTATGGACGACGACATCGCTGGTAATACTTTAACAATATATACACCTTATTTTATAGTGGTGAAACGACTTTTTCAAAGTTGCTTCACCATTTTTTATTTTTTCTTATGTTACGCATAACAAATATTATTTTGATTGTTTTTTTGTTAGGAAATATTCCTCAAGCACTTTTAGCAAATGAGCGACAGATTATAACTGACCGCATTATTTTTACTGAAAACAATTCGCAACAATGTTTGAAGTGTCACGGGATGAATAATTTTTCTTATCGCGAACCATTGACAAATGCAATTCACTCGTACACAGTTGCACGCGATACGTTTCAAAATTCCGCACACGGCACATTGTCGTGCATGCAATGTCATAATGATATAAAAGAGTTTCCTCACAAATTTACAAACAAAAGAAAAATAATTTCCTGCGGAGACGATTGCCACGCACGCGATACAACAGGAAAACTGATTTCACATTCTTCAATTGTGCAGGAATTTTCTACGAGTTCGCACCGTAAAGGACTTATAGAAAATAGTTCCGACAGCCCGAATTGTTTAGCGTGTCATAACAGCAATCCACACGCAATTCAAAAAATAAAGCACGAGGTGAACCCGCAAGAAAAAATGTCGCTGTGTATTTCTTGCCACGAAAATGATGCGTTGATGAAAAAAAATGATGTAAATACCGATGCGGTTATTTCGTACAAACGAAGTTTTCATTTTAAAGCAATTAAATTCGGGGAAACAAATACGGCAGTATGTCAGGATTGCCATACAACACATCACGTTCTTTCGGGCGATAGTACACAGTCTTCTGTCTCAGAAAAAAATGTTGCATCAACGTGCGGAAAAAATAATTGTCATCCCGGCGCTCAAATGAATTTTGCAATGTCCGGCGCAAATCATCTTAACTTAAAAATTGATGAAGAGCCGTTATTAAAATTTGAAGAGCAATTTTTTATTTTGCTGACACTTGGTTCGATGGCAATGCTCGCAGTCGGAATTGTGCTTGATATTCAAAGAAAATTTGGATGGAGTACACTACTTGAAAAACTTTTTAACAGCAGCGGAAAAATAATACTCAGGTTCGGACGCTTTGTTTATACATTTCTCAAAAAAAATTTAGTTGACTAATATGGCACACATACAGGAAAAATATTTTGTACGACTCAATCTTTTTCAGCGATTGCAGCACTGGATACTTGCAGGAAGTTTTACCTTACTGACAATTACCGGTTTGCCAATGCGCTTCCCTGATTTTGAATGGCTTGGCATCATTTACAATCTCATCGGAGGAATTGCGGCGGCGCGATTCATTCATCGTGTTGCGGCTGTACTGATGATGGCTGACGGAGTGGTTCATCTCGTGTATATTTTTTATCTGCTCTTCAAACATAAATTTAAAATTGCTGAAGCGTGGCCAATGGTTCCGACAAAAAAAGATGCGCTTGATTGGTGGGAAACGAGTAAATATTACTTCGGAATGCAGCCACACTTACCACAATACGACCGTTTTAATTTCCGCGAAAAGTTTGATTATTTTGCAGTATTCTGGGGATTGCCTGTAATGATGATTTCAGGGCTCGTATTGTGGTTTCCAGTTTTTTTCGGAAACATACTTCCGAACCTTGCAATAGGAATGGCGTACATTGCACACAGCGACGAGGCGATTCTTGCAATTTCTGCAATTATTGTCTGGCATTTTTATAACGTGCATTACAATCCAGATAAATTTCCTATGAGTTGGGTGTGGTGGCATGGAAAAATTTCCGAAGATGAAATACAAAAAGAACATCCGTTGGAATATCAACGCTTAACACAAAATACAAATGCGGAATAACTATTTGGTTTCAAATTGAAATTTTAAAAAGTTTTTTGTTAACGATTTAATTCGATTCTTAATACTCAATTACACTTTAAAAAGAAAAAATATTATGGCTACTACAAAAAAACAACGCTGGCTTATTCGGATAGGTGCCGGCATTTTGCTACTTGGCATACTCGGATGGTGGAATTATTCCAACATTATTAATCTTGTCATCCCGTATCAGCATCGTCCTGAAAAAATAAATTTCCCTGTGCAACATCTCAGCGATGAGGAATTTGAAACGATTGCAGCACGTTTGCAAAAGGAATTTTCTACGTACACAACTATTGATACTGGCGCAAAAAATATAGAAGTGTACGATATAGTTGCAAAACAACTCGCAGGCAATGTTACCTCGTTTTATAAAAAAGCGGGATTAAATCATATTGAACGATTTCGCAAAGCAGGAATTCGAGAGTATCGCGGACCAGAAACGTGTTTGCGCTGTCATGAAACAATGACAATAAAAGATGGAAAAGGCGGATATGAAAAAGTCAATCTGCGGGAAAATGTGCAGCAAAGTATTCATTTCGGATTGAATAAGTTCGAAGGATTTAATACGTACGGATTCAATGGAAGAAAAGTTGAGGGAATTCCGATGGGAAAAATTGACCGCGCGTGTGGAATTCCCGGCTCATTTACGTGGACTGGCTGGGCAACATTAGTAAAAACAAAATCCGGTGAACTGCGAAGCGATGGTTGCGGGCAGTGTCATCCCGGCGGACAGTACGGACCGATAACTGGCACAATGTTTCCCGGATACTCTCCTGTAAAAGAAGAATTTGATGCAATGGATTGTTTGATGTGTCACTCCGCCGCATACGATATGAATGAAAAATATGTTGTGCAGGATGAGAACGGAAAATACAGATGGAATCAGGACCGCAGTATGAAAGCGGCAATGACTGTCGTAAAACCTACATCTGATAATTGTTTGCGCTGCCACGAACACAATCACGGCGGCGATATGTATTCTGAAAATATCGCAGCGCAAAATCTTGGATATAAAAATAAACGATTGCTTCATCCAGGTGCAAAGCGCGGAAATCCGACACGCGGAAGAGATGTACATTACGGTGCAGGATTACAATGTCTCGATTGCCACGAAACACACGGACATTTAATTGCACGCGGTACTCGCGGAACAGATTTAGTCAGCAATGATTTGCCCGGCGTGGAAGTAAGTTGCGAAAAATGCCACAGCAATTCTCCGCATATTCAAAATAAAACAACACGCGCATTTCTTAATGCTCACACCGATAAACTTCATTGCGAAACCTGTCATATCACCCATCTCACGGATGATAATGTCGTGTTGCGCGACTGGACAGAACCTGTCTTTAATGAAGAAGAGGGAATATGGATTTATAAAGATTTACTGCGTTCAGGAAAACCCGGCGAAGCGCTTGTCTATCGCTGGCATAATGGCAACGGAACATTTATGGCGGGAGCGCTCGGAGATAATCCGAACGGATTAAATTTGTACAAAGCATTTACAACTCATCCCGACACACCCTATACGAATTTTGATTACGCGAAATACTACGAGAAAAATTTCCGTCCGTTGGGAAAAATGGGAAAATCAAAAATCGCTCCCTTCAAACGATTCAATGCAAAAATGTATGAAGATATGGGAAATCAGGGACCGTTCGGCGGAATGCTATTGCCTTTTGATTACAATGTCTATTACGAAACAGGAAAACCACTTGACGCTGTAAAAAAAGCAATTGATGACCCGATTATTCAGATGATGTACGGAACGGTATTCAAACAATATATGATGGATGATTTTATGAATTATATGGGCATTGAAAAAGGATGGACCATTCCCTTCTCCAATAAAATTGAACCGAAATGGATGAGACAGGATGCAACGCTGATGCTCAATCACTCCATTACGAAAGAAGCAATGAAATGTGCTTCTTGTCATACATCAAAAGAAAAAGGAGTAATGCCATTTGAAGAACTTGGTTATCCCGCAAGTAGAGTAAATGATTTACGCAATCTTGAAGAACTAAAATTGATTCAGGCAACCATTGAAAAAAACAAGGAAATTCAAATTCCTGTTCTTGGAAGGAAATAATAAATCAGAGAGAAATATTGGATTTAACTTTTTCTCTCTTTTGAAAAAGGAGATATCTGAAAATTTTCAGGAATGAAAATAATTTGAAGATTAAGAAAAATAATTGCCGTTTAATGTATTGTAACAAATTTTTTATCGTGGAATGATTCTTGCTGTTCTTTAATACGAGTATGAAATTGTACTATACAATGAGTATTCGGAGGACAAATGGAAACGAAACACAAAATAAGTAAAATGCATTTCCCGGTGCCAATGTTGTAGGCAACTACGACATTGGCATTTTTTATTTCGCACGGAAGATTTGAAAAAATGAGCAATTGAAAATTATGCAACCAACAGCAACACAAAGTACAAAATATATTCTCGAACGACAGCAATTTGATACGCTGATTTCCACATTGCAAAAAAATTGCTATTCGACAATCGGACCAACTGTTTGCGACAACGCAATTGTGTACGGTGAAATTATGAAGACAAATGATTTACCAATCGGATGGACTGACGAACAGGAGCGTGGAACATATCGTCTGAAAAAGCGTAATGATAATGCTCTTTTTGGCTACGTTGTCGGACCGCAATCGTGGAAGAAATTCCTCTTTCCCTCTTCGCTGAAAATATTTTCCGCAACACTCAACGAGAAAGGTTTTCAGGTAACTAATGAAGTACCGAAAGAAACAAAATACGCTTTCATCGGAATGCGCGCCTGCGAATTATACGCAATTGCTATTCAAGACAAAATTTTTCTCAACGGACAATTTATCGAACCACAATACAAGCAACTGCGCGAAGATGCATTTTTCATTGCTGTCAATTGCGGACAAGCAGCAAATACCTGCTTTTGTGATTCAATGCAAACAGGACCACAGGCAGATAAATATTTTGACATTGCGCTCACAGAAATCTGTAATGAAAAAGAGCATTATTTCATCATTGAATCGGGAAGCGAAAAAGCAAAAAAAATACTGAGCGAGCTTTCTTTAACATCAGCCGAAAAAAAACACGACGACATAATTGCAGAGAGTACAAATACCGCCGTCAAACAAATGAAACGCAATCTTGACACAACAAATACCAAAAGAATTTTATATGAACAATTTGACAATCCGCATTGGGATGAAATTGCAACACGATGTTTAAACTGCGCAAACTGCACGATGGTGTGTCCGACATGTTTTTGCACAACAGTCGAAGATGTTACGGATTTAACCGGCGATAATGCAGAGCGCTGGCGAAAATGGGATTCCTGTTTTACGATGGATTATTCCTATATACACGGCGGGAGTTTGCGCGCTTCTGGAAAATCCCGCTATCGCCAATGGATGACACACAAATTATCTTCGTGGTATGACCAGTTCGGCACAAGTGGCTGCGTGGGTTGCGGACGATGTATTACGTGGTGTCCGGTTGGCATTGATATTACAGAAGAAGCAAAAGTTTTTCAACAAGCAAAAAAAATCACAAAATAAAAAACAGAGAGTTACTCTATGAAAAATATCGAATCACTCGAAAAAATTTTATCCGAACATCCTTTTTTTCAGGACTTTGAACAGCATCATCTTGACCTCATTGTCGGATGCGCATCAAATGTCAAGTTCAATGAAGAGCAATATCTTTTTCACGAAGGAAAAGATGCGGATAAATTTTACCTCATACGTAGCGGCAAAGTTGCTGTCGAACTTTTCGGCGCAGAGCGCGGACCGATAACAA
The DNA here is from genome assembly GCA_964358705.1 of uncultured Chitinophagales bacterium. Taxonomy (GTDB): domain Bacteria; phylum Bacteroidota; class Ignavibacteria; order UBA10030; family F1-140-MAGs086; genus JBBTJF01. The sequence goes on along the minus strand of CAYHPL010000025.1, from coordinate 20,987 downwards.
TTCAAACGATTGAAGAAGGCGATATACTCGGATGGTCATGGCTTCTTCCTCCTTTCAAGTGGCATTTCGACGCACGCGCAGTTGAATTGACACGCGCAATTGCACTTGATGGAAAATGCCTGCGTAAAAAATGCGAAAATGACCACGACCTCGGCTATGAATTAATGAAACGCATTGCACACATTATGGAGCGAAGATTGCAGGCAACACGGCTACAATTAGTTGATATTTATGGAACAGAAAAATAGTGAACACCCATTTCAATTCGTCATTGGTGACCCGATGATGCCTCATCCGTTTCGCATTGAAAAAATCCGCAACGAAACGTACGATACTTTTACGATTGAATTATCGCCGCAGGAAACAGAGAAACATTTTAATTTCTCTCCCGGACAATTTAATATGCTCTATGCATTCGGTGTCGGAGAAGTTCCTATTTCCATCAGTGGCAGTCCGAAAAAAACAAAAAACCTGACGCACACCATTCGCGCAGTCGGAACCGTAACAAAAGCGATTCGCAAATTAAAAAAAGGCGCAATGCTTGGTATTCGCGGACCGTACGGAAACTGCTGGCCAGTCGAAAAAGCGAAAGGAAAAGATGTTGTCATCATTGCAGGAGGCATAGGTTTAGCGCCGCTACGACCTTCAATGTATCACATACTCGCACATCGTGAGCAATACAATAAAGTAATTTTGCTTTATGGAACACGCACACCGGAAGATATTTTGTTTCTGAAAGAATTAGAACAATGGCGCTCGCGATTGGATTTTGATGTGTTCGTTACTGTTGACCGCGGCGATAAACTTTGGAAAGGAAATGTCGGAGTTGTAACGACATTAATTTCCAAAGCGCATTTCGATGCAAAAAATACCGTTGCAATGATTTGCGGACCGGAAATAATGATGCGCTTCACTGTGATGGAATTGCAAAAAAGCGGAATGAATTTGGAAAATATTTATGTATCAATGGAGCGCAATATGAAATGCGCTATTGGCATTTGCGGACATTGTCAGTACGGAAGCAAATTTATCTGTAAAGACGGATCCGTTTTTCCGTACAGCGATATTAAAGAATTATTTACACGAAGGGAGTTGTAATACAATGGCAAAAACGAAACGACCCAAATTAGCTGTATGGAAATTTTCCTCGTGCGATGGTTGTCAATTGAGTTTACTTGATTGCGAAGATGAGTTACTCGCAGTTGCCGGCGCAGTGGATATTGCAAATTTTCCTGAAGCATCGCGGGCTGTAGTAAAAGGACCGTACGATATTTCACTCGTGGAAGGTTCTATCACAACGCCGCACGATGCAGAGCGAATTCATCAGGTGCGCAGACAATCAAAATTACTTGTATCCATCGGAGCGTGCGCAACAGCAGGCGGAATTCAGGCGTTGAAAAATTTCAAAGATGTGAAAGAATTTATTTCGTATGTGTATGCAACACCGGAATATATTTCCACGCTGAATAAATCTACCGCAATTGCAGACCACATCAAAGTAGATTTTGAATTGCGCGGATGTCCTGTCAATAAATATCAACTCGTGGAAGTGCTCTCTGCATTTCTCAACGGACGCAAGCCCAATACATATCCATCAAGTGTTTGTATGGAATGTAAGCGACGAGAAATTGTGTGTGTAATGGTTTCAAACGGAACGCCGTGTCTTGGTCCTGTAACGCACAGCGGATGCAATGCGCTGTGTCCATCGTACAATCGCGGATGTTTCGGATGTTTCGGACCGAAAGAAACGCCGAATACAAATTCACTGGCATCGTGGTGGAAAGAATTCGGCGTCAGTAATCTTGATATCATTCGTGCATTTCGCGGCATCAATGCGTACGCAGATGCATTCAGAAAACAAAGTGAATTAATGGAAAGCAAAAAAGTATGAAAAACAGAACCGTCAAAGTTGACTATCTCGCCCGCGTGGAAGGAGAAGGCGGAATTTATGTGAAAGTAAAAAATAATATTGTCGAAGAGGTGAAAGTAAACATCTTTGAACCGCCGCGGTTTTTTGAAGCATTTTTACGCGGAAGAAAATTTTCCGAAGCGCCGGATATTACTGCGCGTATTTGCGGCATTTGTCCGATTGCATATCAGATGAGTTCTATCCACGCAATGGAGCAAATATTTGGAGTAACAATAGACGGACAGTTGCGCGAACTTCGTCGTCTCATGTATTGCGGCGAATGGATCGAAAGCCACATACTCCATCTCTATATGCTGCACGCGCCTGATTTCCTTGGCTTTCAGGATGCAATCCAACTTGCAAAAGTGCATCCTGAAATTGTACAAAAAGCGTTGAAGTTGAAAAAGACCGGCAACGATATCGTGAATCTTGTCGGCGGAAGAGAAATTCATCCCATCAATGTAAAGGTAGGTGGCTTCTACAAAGTGCCGACAAAAAAGCAACTGAATGAACTTGCAGAAAAATTAAAGTGGGCGCTCGATGCGGCAGTGGAAACGGTAAAACTTGTCGCAACTTTTCCTTTCCCGGATTTTGAACAGGATTACGAATTTATTGCACTGCGTCATCCGACAGAATATCCGTTCAATGAAGGGCGGCTTGTTTCATCCAAGGGAATGGATATTGATATTAAAGAGTACGAGTTGCATTTTATGGAGGAGCACGTAGCACATTCCAATGCGCTCCATTCTGTTCACAAAAACGCAGGCAACTATTTTGTCGGACCCATTGCGCGATACAATTTGAATTTTGAGAGACTTTCTCCAGTAGCAAAAGATACAGCAAAATCTATCGGGCTTCCGGAATTTATCACGAATCCGTTCAAGAGCATTATTGTCCGCGCAGTAGAATCCGTGTTTGCAATTGAAGAAGCATTACGCATTATTGCACAGTACGAACAGCCGGACAAACCCGCAATAGAAATTATTCCCAAAGCAGGAATTGGTTTTGGATGCACAGAAGCGCCGCGCGGCATATTGTATCATCGCTATCGCGTGGATGAAAGCGGCAATATACTCGATGCAAAAATTGTTCCGCCGACAGCGCAAAACTTTAAAACAATGGAGCAGGACTTACTGAATCTCGTTCCGAAAAATCTCCATCTCAACAATGAGAAACTTACGTGGTTATGCGAACAGGCAATCCGCAATTACGACCCGTGCATTTCCTGTGCTACACATTTTTTGAAATTGGTGAGGGAATAAAATAAATATTGAAACAGAGAAGAATAATAATCGGAGTATGTCAGCGTACTCCGATTTTTTTTAAGTTAAAATTATCACTCAAATTGCAGTGCTCTGCTAATTCTGCAATTGTCCAGCCTCTTTCTTTACGAAGAGACCGAATCTGTTTTCCAAATTGTTTTTTAATTTCAACTGACATTTTTACCGCACAAAATAGTCATTGAAGGGCAACCGAAACAGACAGTATTTGTTACTATTTTATTTTAAGCAAATACACATAATCCCATTCTGTTATCATCACAAAAAACTTTGTTTATTTTGCCCGCATTTGCCAATAAGGTAAGCAATTTTATTCAACTCAATCTTCATGAGGAAAATTTTTTATGAAACATTTAGCATTATGTTTAACAGTTATTGTTTTATTTTCATTTTGTAAAATAGAGCAAGTAAAAGCGCAGTCACCAAGTCCTGATTGGAGTAGATTATTAGATTTCAACTTGCTTCAAGATGGTGCAAGCGATTTAATAGTTGATTATTACGGCAATGCTTTTGTTTGTGGTCAAACATATAGAACTGGTAGCAGGTCAGATTATTTTATTGCGAAATATCGTACCGATGGTACATTCTATGACGGCAGTCAATCAAAAAGAATATGGGATACAGTTTCGGGAACTTCAACTTCTCTTAGCGCAGCGAATAGTATAGCATTTAACGGACAATATATTTTTGTGACTGGATTAGCAAAAGCAGGTTCTTACTACAAACCTGTTACAATTAAATACGATACAAATTCACTTTCAAGACAATGGAAAGTAATTGGAGGGAGCGGACAAAGCAAAAATATTAAAGGCGTAAAAATAAAATGCGGGAAAGCAGACCCATCTTTTTCATATATATACGGAGAGAGAGATTATACTTCTGCGTCAAACGGCACTCTTTATATGCAAAAAATTACTTCAGCCGGCTCATCTTCCTCTGAATCATCCCCTGACCCCGATGCCTCCGCAAATGATGTTGCATCAGATATTGCTATAAGTCCGCGAGGAGATTCAATATATATATTAAGCCAAACAACCAACCTGTATTTAACTGAACTGAGAACAGACTTAACAACAAATTCTTCTGTTAACATAGGAGCATTCACTGCAAATGGATTTACAAGAGTATTTGCCGATTCAGATTACGTGTATGCTATGTACACAGATGCGAGCAACAATGCGATAGTAAAAGTATATTATAAAAATCCACTTACACTATACTATACAATAAGTAAATCACTATCAAGTAGTTATAAAACAAGCGATTTCAAGATTACACCATCAAAAACAATATATATTTCAAGTTATCCGTCAGCAGGCACAACATGTAACTTGATTAAATTCTATTATACTCCAGGTTCCGGTACTAAATGGACGGAAAGGTGGACTAAAAGTGTTACCAGTTTATTATGGGGTAATACTATCGTTGTAGATAACTCAGAAAATATTTATCTCGGATCAGGAGGAGATACTGGAGGGCGAGATGGACATCTTATTATGTACGATTCTACGTTATCTAATACTGATATGATTTGGCGTGCAATGTTTGATGGTTCTTTTCACTGGGGAGAAGATGGTTGGTGCTACGATTGCATGAAATCCTCTACGAGTGGAAATATTTTTCTTGCAGGTAGTACTACGATTAGTTTAACCGGAGAGGATGATATGTTACTTGTAAAATATAATGTTGGCGGAAGTTTTCCCTCACAAAGGGTAGTAGTTCCACAAATATCTACATTTAAAAGTGAAGCATCTCGATATGAATTATCTCAAAACTACCCAAATCCATTTAACCCAACAACAACAATAAAATTTTCATTAATTGAAAATGAACAAGTTACGTTGAAAATATTTAATTCGGTTGGTCAAGAAATAAAGACAATAATTGATAGTAAAGAATATACAAAGGGTAATCACGAAATCGCCTTTGATGCATCTCAACTCTCAAGCGGCATATATTTCTATCGTCTTACGGCAGGAAAGTTTCGAGAAGTAAAGAAAATGCTTTATTTAAAATAATCACTTACATTTATATAAAGAAATAGTTAAGGGTGGTTTGAAAAGAATCACCCTTTTTTTTTCGCCTCTACTATCAGATAGTGATATTATTCATAATTTTGCATACTTGTAATTGATTGAATATTTTAAGTCGAAAAATTTTATCCAATAATTTTTCAAATTTAAAAATATCTTACGAATGAATTCTTTTAATGAATTAAGCCCAAAAAGACTTTCCAGTTTAGAAATAATTCTCACATTTTTTATATGGGGATTTGTTCTTATGGTTTTTCTCTGTTCCTTTTTCCCACACGATTGGAATTGGGGAATAAATTTACTTGCATTTTTTCCAATGTGGGTTCGTGTGATGTGGTTGTTGGGTGGTGGAGTTTTTATTGTACCGCAAACGCGCAATTGGTTGTTTGAGAAATTTCAAACTTTCTTTCAACAACTCAATCGAAAGAATGAAAAAATAATCTTCTTGTGCATTGGAGTTGTTCTTGTCGTTATATGTTGGCTATTTCCGGTACAGTTTTATCAATTAGGAGATGGAAGCGGCTTACTTACAGGAGTAGAACAGGAATATAATACATTGGATACGAATAATGATAGAACAGAAATATTCTCTCCTGAAAAGTTTAAGAATAACATCTATCCCCGCCAACCCTTTGCGGAAGCGGTGAATTATTTTGGAATCAATTTGTTGCACAGTGTTAATTCCAGCGACGTCAAACTCCTTTTTCACATTCTCGGAATCATTGCGCTCTCTCTCTCTCTTTGGACGATTTATTATTTTCTTTCTGTTCAAAAATATGCGATAGCAGAGAAGTTTCTATTTCTCTGTTTTTCTCTTTTCACTGCATCGAGTCTTTACTTCTTCGGTTATGTAGAATTATACACTCTCTTTTCATTTACAGTTCTTTTGTTTATAATAAGTGGATGGTTAGCAATAGAACATAAAGTATCGGTCTTTATTGTTGGAATTGTTTTTGCGCTGATGCTCGGATTTCATTTTGCGAGTGGAGTATTTGGCATTGGATTTCTCGTCCTCTTATATTATGCAATGAAGCAAGAAAAGAAGACGGCAATTTTAGCAGCAGTAGTCTCTATTATGATTTTCTTCGGCGTATTGTTATCGTTGCAATACTCCTTTCAGGAATTTATTTCCAGATTTTCGCAGCGTGAAGGTGGTTTCTTTTTACCGTTCTTTACTGCAAAAGAAGGATATATCTATACTGTCTTTTCTCTTCCGCATTTGATAGACATACTCAATGAAATTCTTCTTGTTGTGCCGGTATCATTTGCAATAGTAATTTTATCTATTATTTTTTACTGGCAAGAAATAGATAAAAAAGAACCTGTATTCGTTTTTCTTTCTTCACTGACATTATGCGGATTGGCATTTGTGTGTGTTGGAAACTTTGAGTTAGGTTATATGCGCGATTGGGATACTGCGGCGCAGTTTCTAATTCCGCTGCATATTCTTGCGTTATATTTTCTCCATCAATTTTTTAAAACCAAACTTCATATTGTGTTTTCACTCGTGGGCATAATGCTATTGCAGAGCGGACTTTGGATTGCGCTAAATGCAAGTGAAGAGAAAAGTTTTCAACGTTTTCAGGCAGGGGAAAGCACATTGTTTATGAATGATGTTGTGCGGGGATATTACTATGACCAGATTGGACAATATTATGAGAAAAAAAAGCAGTTGGATAGTTCTGCTGTTTATTATGAAAAATCCGTTTCATTTCTTCTCCGAAATACGAGTATCTGGACACGTCTGGAAGCAGTGTATGATACACTTAGTACATCAGGAAAAAATTCAAGTGTTTATAAGTCTAAAGAAATGGAATTCCGAAAAGAATTGATTGAGAAGCTTGAATTGAAAAAATCCTCCCCTGATGAAAACTTTATTTTTCTCTGTGAAGAATTAGGATACAGATACTACGAAATTAAAGATTATGAGAATGCAATAAAATATTGGTCAAAATCATTTGAAGATGGCAAAGGCAGTTTCAGTACGCTGAAAGATTTAGCCTCAGTACAATTACTGACGTGGAAATTCAATGATGCTGTAGATGCGTTTTCAATCTATAATCAAAATATTAACGCATCGGCTGTAACTGATTCATCCGCAATAATGTGGGAAGAAATTGCAAAATATTTCGTTGAACTCCAGAAATCCGGCACTGATTCACTCACGATACAAAATGAATTTGAAAAATATGTTAATCTAAAGAAGTAGTTATTATTGTGACTTTTAACCCAGCTACCCGCACTCCCCAAACAATCATCATCGGTATCGGCAATGAATTTCGCAATGATGATGCCGCAGGAATAATTGCCGTCCGCACACTGCAAAAAATTCTGCCGGATATTCTCTGCGAAGAACAGAGCGGAGAAGGAACATCATTGATGGAACGATGGAAAAATTTTGAAAAAATTATCATCATTGATGCGGTTTCTTCCGGCGCTGATGCAGGAACAATTTTTCGCATCAATGCACAAACGAAAACCATTCCTTCAAATTTCTTCAACTACTCCACACACAAATTCAGTCTTGCCGAAGCAGTAGAACTTTCGCGCACACTCGGCGAACTTCCATCGCGTTTTTTAATTTACGGCATTGAAGGAAAAAATTTCAGCGCGGGAGAAATAATTTCTGCAGAAGTGCTCATCGCGGTAGAAATTATTGTAAAGGAAATTGCAGAAACAATTACTTCTCTTTAGAAAAAAAGCGCTACGCATAACAAAAATGTGTGGCGCTTTAAATGCTGGACGCTGACTGAGAACTGCTTATCGCTAAATACTTATTTCCTGTTTTAAAATAAATTACGCATTTTACTCCGCGAAAATTTGTATGAACAGTTATGCACTCAATAGGAAAAACACCACTCATAAAATTAGAAAGATTATCCGAACCACACTGCGCAGAAATCTATGTTAAGTATGAAGGCGCAAATCCGACCGGAAGCATGAAAGACCGCATGGCGCTTTCAATGATAGAAGGCGCCGAACGCAGAGGTGAACTCAAACCCGGCGGCACGGTAATGGATTATACCGGCGGAAGTACAGGAACTTCTTTAGCGATGGTCTGCGCAAGAAAAGGTTACCACGCACACTTCGTTACATCCGATGCTTTTGCAGAAGAAAAACTTCAAACAATGAAAGCATTCGGCGCTACTCTTGAAATATTTCCAAGCACAAATGGTTACATAACTGCACAACTTATTGACTCAATGGTTGCACGTGCGAAAGAAATAAGCACACAACCAAATATTTTCTGGACAGACCAATTCAACAATATTGATAACAGAAATGCATACCACACGATGGCAAGAGAGATTATAGATGCATTGGGCAATTCCATTGATGAATTTATAATGGGTGTCGGAACAGGTGGATGCTTTTCCGGAAATGCAGAAATACTGAAGAAAGAAATTCCAACCATCCGTTGCATTCCTGTTGAACCATTGCATGTACGTTCACTATCCGGCGGCGATATAACCGGCACGCATAAATTAGAAGGAATCGGCGCGGGATTTGTACCATCAATTTGCAGATTGGATTTAGCAGATGAAATCATTTCCGTCTCCGATGAAGATGCAATAGATACCGCAAGAAAATTAGCGCGAGTTGAAGGAATATTCGGAGGAACCACATCGGGTGCAAATGTGTGGGCGGCAATACAACGGGCAAGAATTATCGGAACGGGAAAAAGAATTGTAACCGTAATTGTTGATTCAGGATTAAAGTATCTCAACAGAGATTTGTATAAATTCTGAAACACGGTGTTTGCCAGTACGAAAAAGAAAAGTATTCATCCAATCCGCACATCAAAAACCCACAAAAAGAAAACCTTACGACAAAAAAAACACTCCTTTTGCTCAATTTTCGCACCCTTCCTCACAAATTATATGGTGCAATATATTGTTGCACCATCCCAGATGTCTCAAAGGAAATGGAATAATACAATTACGAAGGTGCATTTATTAATTGCACCTTCCCGCATCACAGAATGGAAATCCCTACGCTTACTTACGACGGTGCATTTATCAGTTGCACCGTCAATATTGGCACGAAGGAAACCCCGAATGACACATGGGACGGTGCAGTTCAAATTTGCACCGTCGTACCTGCTTTAGAGAATCTATCGCGGATGATATCAGGAATCCTAAACAAGTTTGATATAACGGCGTTGGGTTTGGGGGGTTTTAGAATCGCCATCAAATACATCACACATACTCTATTGGGGATATACTTATAAAAAAAGCGCTACGCATTTCAAAAATGCGTAGCACATTAAGTAAAACAGACAACACGAGAACCATACCATGGCTCATATACTATGGTTTGATATAATCCTTCCAATTATCTGTCTGTTTCTTCCAATTACAAGAAGTGCAAACAAGGGTTACTTTTTCACCACGAAGAAGTGTAAGCGGATTACCACCAAGTTGATTGATCGTAATATAATCTGCTTTATAGTTTTCTGTTTGTTTAATAGGACTGTTACATTCAGGGCATTTAAGCAAACCTTCGTGTACAGCACCGAGAAGATCAAGGCTCATAGTTTTTTTCTCCAGTAAATTAATAATTGACTATTGTAAATTACTTAACAGGTCAGTACGAACCCGCAAGCCCGTTAGGCAAACTGTTTTGTAAATATCTTTTTCTCGAGCAAAAGATAGAAATTAATATCATTGTATAATAATCTCATTTTTGAGATGGCTTAAAGAACCTTACTTCACCAACATCATTTCCTTTGTAATAACAAACTCGCCGCTATTGATATTCAAGCGGTAGAAATACACGCCACTTGGTGTATTACTTGCATCCCAGGTTACAAAATATGTTCCAGCAGTTTTTTGTTCATTGACAAGTGCTGCAATCTCTCGACCAAAAATGTCATAGACTTTCAAAACGACAAAACTTTGTTTCGGAATATCAAAACGAAATTCTGTACGTGGATTAAATGGATTAGGATAATTTTGGTATAATGCAAAAGTTATAGGAATTATCGCTTCGTCATTTTGCACACTCGTAATGTTTGCCATTACTTCGTTACTATTCTGACTAAAATTTCCATGAGTATCTTGTGCACGCAAAATATAATAGGATGTTGGGAAAGGAAGCGGGTTGTTATCGATATAAATAGTATCCGTTGTTGATGCGAACGCTTCTATACTATCAGTGTTTATATTCGGCGAAGAACTACGATACAGAAGATATGAATAGAGGTCATTTTCTAAATTTTTCTTCCAATGAAGTTGAACATCGCCGGAAATTACATTCGCTGTTAAATTTCCTGGAGCATTAGGACCAAGATTATCTACGGAATGACCGCTGTCAACATTTGAAGGAAAGAATATATTTGCATTGCTTGTGTGCGCATACACAAGAAAGTAATGTTTTCCATTAGAATTTATTGTTGAATCAAATAATGTTCCTGCGTTGTACATATATGACGGCGCTAAAAGTGCTGGTTGATTTGCTAACCATTCCCAAACATATTTGATTCCATTCTGTTCTGTTGAAGTATATGCTTTACCATCAAAATCTTTAGTCATTTCATTTAACGATATATAAGGAATTGAATTTTTTAGTAATTGCGGTATTGCTCTCCAAATACTATAATATGGTAACCTATAAATATTCGTATCGAGAGCAGATGCGTTCCAAAGAATCGTAACTTTACCTCCTTGGTCGTTTGGTACATCTTTAACAGAAGCGATATGTGGCGGCGACGGAGGAATTGATTGATAGTTACCGAAATCTTTTCCGGAAATGTTTACTCCAAGCGTTACAGAAAAAGAATATGTTCCTGAACTGGGAAATGTTTGCACCCAATTAGGTTTTAGAGCTTCTGAAAGAACATATTCGCCCGTTAAAACGCTCGGGAAAATATATTCTCCATTCTCATCGGAAGAAACAGAATCTGTATATGTTCCCGCAAGTTTTATTTTCCAGTTTGCTAGTCCACTTTCTCCTAAATCTCTAAATCCATTCCCGTTAAAATCATTAAATATATTTCCACTTACCGTACTATAATTTTTGTTTTTAAAAATTGAAAATGAATATTGAGTATTGGGAGTTATAGCAACGATATCAATATCGCCATCATTATCAAAATCTTCCGTTTTAATAATTGGGTCCGCGAATGAACTGCCAACAGCGAGAGTAGAGCCAACAGTAAAGTTGTTGTTTCCATTATTAAAAATAATAGGAATTGTTCCGCTAATAGAAATTCCAATTATGTCTAAGTCCCCGTCACCGTCTAAATCATTTGAAGATATTGAATTTACGTTTACAGATATGGTTGAAATATTTGTAAAATTTCCTCCTCCATCATTTTTCATAATTTTTATACTACCACTATTAACAACCGCAAAATCAAGTTTCCCATCATTATCAAAATCTCCAGAGGTGACACATTTACCGCTAAGCGAAATAGAGCCAGTCTGACTAAAGTTTCCATCATTCAAATTTTTCAGTACCGTAATTGTACTTGTGTTGACTGTTACAATATCAATGTCTCCGTCTCCATCCCAATCACCGGATGTTATTGCGTTGGGTGCATTTCCAAGAGTAATTGTTTGTGTAAGTGTAAAATTACCAAAACCATCATTTTTGACAATGAAAACTTTACTTCCGCTATTTGAAATTGCAGCAACATCAATGTCGCCATCGCCATCCCAATCACCCGACACTAAATCTGTGATATTACTACCGAGACTTAGTGGATATACGTAAGTAAAAATCGCTGTTCCATTGTTGCTGTAAATCCTGAGAATGGTTCCTGTTCCAAAAACAAGGTCAAGGTCATTGTCTCCTTCGAGATCAAGTGTAACAATCGATATAGCACCTGATCCTAAATTGGAAGATTGGTAAAAATTATTTCCATCATTTAAGTAAATTTGACCAGAACCAACAACTATATCTAAAGTGCTGTTTTTATCAAAGTCACCAACGCCTAACTGAATATTATTATTTATTGGGTAATCAGATACCTCACTAAAAATTGCAGTAGCTCGGTTACATTGAATATTAAATTGGAATATGTACGGAATGAGATTTGCATTTGTAGATGTTTTTATTTTGTTAGTTAAGTCAACTATAATTCTTTCACCTTTTCTAAATGGAGTAATTGGGGAAAATGTAACGATAGTATTATCGCCATTAAAAGAAAAAGTTCCTTTTATGCGCCTGCTTGATGTTCCGTTAACCAAAAATGAAACGGTGTCAATAAACGAACTAACGTTCATTGGCGTATTGAAAGTAACTTGTATTTGTGCATTAGGTGAAATATTAAGTGTGTATCTGCCTGGTGAAACAGATAAAACTTGTGATTTCACCGAATATGAAAATAATACAAGAACGATTATAATAATAAAATATTTTTGTAACATGGTATTACTCTTTCTAATATATTGTTGTTAAGGGATAAATTGTGATTTGAAAAAACTTGTTGAACATTTTAAAACAAAAAAAGGACGCAACCTGCATTACGTCCTTTCCAGAGGCACTAGCATACCTAAACAGAAAGACATAAAGAGGCAACGTCCATTGCTGGACGTAATCCTCTCGCTTGTTCTTCTGTTTTTGAAAAGTGCTAGTTTTCTGGAAAGAACGTAGCGAAAAACTACGTTATAAAATTTTGTTTTAAGTTTGTTACATAAAAATCGTTTGTCAAAGATTCGCCGTGGCGAATTTGTTAATTCGTTTGTTTGTTAAAATGTTGTTATGCTTTTTTATCTTTTAAGGAGCGTTTCACCACATATAGTGATGTAAGTCCAAAAAGTAAAACTATAATTAATGCAAAGAGAAATCCCAATTCCATAGTATTATCTTTCTTTATCGTTTAAATTGTTAATGTGTAGTCCCAACCAAATAGAAAATATGCCAATGAGTAAACCCAGTATTGAAATATATTTTGAAATAGAAACAGCCAGAAAAGTTGCCCCGCTCCCAATAAACGTTGCTTCTCCAATACGGATACATACATCGGCTAATTTTTCTATGGTACCTTTTGAAAGTTTCATTTTTATTCAAGATTTTCGAGTTCAATATATTAGTTGTCTAACGCAGCGAAAAACTACGTTATAAAATTTTTGTTTTAAGTTTGTTACATAAAAATCGTTTGTTTGTTAACTCGTTAGTTAGTTCGTTTGTTAAAATGTTGTTATGCTGTTATTTGCTTTTCAGCGAGTGCCTCGCAACAAAAGCTCCAACAACGGCAATGAGAAGTATTAATCCTAATGCAAAAAGGAATCCTGTAACCATAAAAATTTTTTGTTAAAATGTTAATCAGTTAAGTTGTCTATATAAAAACCAACAAACGCTGCAATTACTCCGGTTATTATTCCTGTAATGGAAACGCTGTGTGGAAAATCCGTTGCAAAAAATGTTGCAACGCTGCCGATAATTGCCGCTTCTCCGATTCTCACAAGAAAATCGGAAAACTTGTGAATTGTATGCTGTTTAAATTTCACAGGGAATCATAAGTTAAGTTGCAAACACAAATATATTACGCAGCGAAAAACTACGTTATAAAATTTTGTTTTAAGTTATTACATAAAAAATCGTTTTGTTTGTTAACTCGTTAAAATGTTGTTATGCTTTCTTTTCTTTGCCTGAGCGAAAAATGATGACCATTGTTGCAAGAGCAAAGACAACGATTACTCCTATAAACAGAAGAAATCTATCTGCAATTGTGTTCATATCCATAATTATTTACCTTTCAAATCTGCTTTATTGTGAATGATAATACACGCAAATGCTAAAAATATCCCTCCGCCTAAACCCAATAGTGATTTAAAGAAAGGAAATTCATCAACAAACATTGATGCTCCCGCTCCAATAATTGTTGCTTCTCCAATTCTCAAAAAGACTTTTGCTATTTCTTCGATGGTGCTTATTCTGAAATTCATTTGTATTCATTTAACATTTGCGGGATGAATATAGAAAAAATCAAATACATTGCCACATACCATTTTTTGGAAAAACTTTTAAATAAAGCGCTACGCATTTCAAAAATGCGTAGCACTTTAAATGCTGTTCCCCCTTGTAAAGGGGGTTAGGGGGATTTCTACTTCATCAGCAATAATTTTCTCGTCTGCGTAAATTCGCCGCCATTGATACTCAGCCGGTAAAAATACACTCCGCTCGAAAGTGCGCCTGCATCAAAAAGTATTTCGTGCTCGCCTTCATCCATTATTTCGTTATTGATGAGTGTTGCAACTTCCTGACCGAGAACGTTGTAAATTTTCAATGACACATTCCCAACAGCCACCAGTGAAAAGCCAATAGCAGTTGTCGGATTAAACGGATTGGGATAATTCTGTTCGAGTACAAATTCATCTGCAACCGTATTCGCGGAAGCAAAATTTTGTATGCCTGTGTTGCGCGGTGAAGTTCTGCGCAGATAATTGACTTCGGAAATTTGCACTTTGCCGCGCAGTACCAGCGGTTCGTACAACAAAACATCAGTAGTATCATCAATCGGTTCTGCAAAAACATCATTGACGCGTTTCAGCAAAGTCTTTACGGATTCCGCAGTCGTTGCATTCACAAGCAATGTATCCCGCTTCCAGTACGTCATAAAATAATCGAGCGTGTCTGCAATTTGCCCAAGTGTGAAAAGATTGAACGGATTTCCTTCCAGCACAAGTTGAACACTGTTTAAACCTGATGGCAATGTTCCTCGTTCGCTTCCGAAGATATTCAGTTTGAATGCTGTCAGTTCTGCGGCAAGCGGATTGTTGTATCCTTTGCGTGTTGCTTTAAATGCCTTTACAAGTTTTTTTGTTTTTTTACCATCGAGACGAATGGAATCAAGCGGATACGAGCGGCCTGTATGCGCATACGCAAAAAACTTTGCAACATCGGGTCCTTTCTTCCACTCCAGCCAGCCATATACTTTTGCGCTGTCTTTATTGCCTTGCTGCTTGCCAACTTTCAACTGCAACGCACGCTTCAATATTGTATCACGCACATTACCGGTAGTTGGAAGCGGATACACGCCGGCACGGCTCTTTTTCAGTTTCACTGCTTTTACTGAAAGAAAACTATCTGCTTTCATTGTACGGAATCTTGTAACATCAAGCGCAAATCCAACCGCAAACAATGTATCCGGTGATGATGCGCCGTTGTGTGCTATAACGAAAAATCCTTCCTGCTGTCCCGGCACAGCGGCATCAAATGTGCAATATAATTTCAGTGATTCGTTGGGAAGAATTACGCCGTTTGTCGGAGACATTGTAAATAGTTCACTGTTTGATGTAACACTGAACACTTCAGCCGTATCAGTTCCGATATTCGCAACGGAAATGCTATCCATTGCAGTTTCTCCAAAAAGCACGCTATCAAAATCAACGGTAGAAAGCGATGGCTCAAGTTGCGGATACGATGCAGTAAAAATCGCGCCGATATTTTTTATTGTATCCATCGTAACTACTAACGGATTTCCTTTACCGCTCGCATCGCCGCTCCATCCTGCAAAATCCCAATCGGATGCAGGGACCGCAGTGAGTTGCACTTCTGTTCCGTGTGCAAAAATATTCTGGTCAGGATTTTTTGTGATGCTTCCGCTGCCATCAATAGAAAGTGAAAGCGTGTACATATTTATTGCAAACGTTGCAACAATGGAATGATTCGCCGCAATATTTTCAAATGTGTATTCCGTTGTATCAAGAAGCAATTCACCATCAATGGTCATATTAAAAATATGATACCCTGCGGATGGCGTTGCTACGAAATGTAAACTTTCACCGTACTCAACAATAGTTTCTCCCGCTGGTTCAATTGTTCCGCTCGCTCCTGCCGTTGCAGTGATTGTATATGTTGCATGCGTGTTTCCGAAATTTATACCATTCAGTTTTTCATTGGCGCTCAGCGTTACGCTGTAAAATGCAGGCGCGTCAGGAAATGTCTGAATCCATCCTTGCTGTTGCTCTTCGCTCACGGTGTACGCTCCTGCTGTCAATCCATCGAACGCATACATTCCTTCTTCATCAGTAAATTCAAACTCCTGCTTCGCTCCTTCGAGAATTATTTTCCAATTGCTCAACCCTTCTTCTCCTTCATCTTTTATTCCGTTTGCATCTGCATCGTACCACTTCATTCCACTGATAGAACTTGTCGGTTCAAGATGAATGAAATCAATTTCAAGCACATAGTTGCGCACTGCTACAGCGTTTTGGTCATTCCACGCTCCGAATCCGCAACCATTTATTTCTGCGTAATCTTCGTTGTTGGAATTACTCGGTTCACCTTGGCACCAATTTGTAAAATCATAGGGCTCTCCGGTAATCCAAGAAAATTCGCCTTCGGTTTCTTCATCCGTTAAACCAATCCAGAGCGCTTCTTCGCCAAACCCGGAAACAAAATAATTTTCTCCTTCGTCAGAAATAGTCGCAAGATGTCCAAAATTATTTTCGCATTGTAATTTTGCTTCGTGCCATGTTACCGGCGTGCGGGAAATAAAATACCAATGCCCATTGAATGAACCTCCAAATGTAAATAATGACGTATCAACGGGAGGCGGAACATTAAATTCTGATGGCAGCCGCGCAATATTGGAAATTCTGATTTCATCAATTGTGCCGTTAAAATATAAATCCTGCTGCACAGGACGATAGCCAATACCAAGCGGTGAAGCGCTTGCACCATACGGAGCAACAGCAGACATTTCTCCGATGAGCATTCCATTAACGTACATTTTCAATACTTGTCCGTCTGCTGTAAGCGCAACGTGATACCATTGTTCAAATTCAAGCGGGAATGACGGAGTCAAATAAATTTCCGAGCCCTGCACATTGGTAAATCCTGAAAGCGTAAATGTATTTCCACTCACGGAGTGTATATAGAGCGCATAATTTCTGTATCCGCTTCCGCCATTATCAAGTATGGCATAACCGACTGAATTGCCCGGTACTTTTATCCACGCTTCTGCTGTAAACGCATCTGCTAAATCAAAATCCGGTGTATGATTTACAGTAGCATAACTTGTACCGTCAAAATATTTTCCATAACCAAAAACTCCATTATCAGAATACGCGCCATTGGAATAGGCATTATTATTTCGTCCACTTGCATCGTAGAACGTAAATCCTTCTTCTTCATTGAGATGGAGCAGGAGAACGGTATTTGTATCTGTTGCATATTCTCCGGGAATTGTTTCGGGTGAAAAATAATTTCCGAAATCTGCACCTGTTTCATTTTGTCCGGAAGAAAGTGTGATGATGTAATTCATTTGCGGAGGAAATGTTTGTATCCATCCGTATTGCGGCATTTCACGAATTGTGTATGTGCCTGCATCAAGATTTGAAAATATATAATTACCGTTTTCATCAGTGAAAGCACTTGTTTCAAGTTCCTGCAAAAATATTTCCCAGCCGGGAATTCCACTCTCTCCGATATCTTTTATTCCGTTGTTGTTTACATCATTCCACACGTTTCCGCTGATACTGCCGTTCACAGGCAGGTGATTCCCAAAATCTACATTCGTTTCATTCTGCCCTTCACTCAACGTAATAAAATACACTAACTGTTGCGGAAATGTTTGCACCCATCCTTCCTGTTGTTCTTCTACAATGGTATAACTTCCGGCTGGTATATTTGCAAAAGAATAATGTCCGTTTGCATCGGTAAATAGTGAATCAGTTTTATTACCGTATAAAATAATTTTCCAGTTGGAAAGTCCGGGCTCTTCATTCTCTTTCAATCCGTTCCCATTGATGTCGTTGAATTTCATTCCGCTGATACTGCCGTTCACAGGCAGGTGATTCCCAAAATCTACATTCGTTTCATTCTGCCCTTCACTCAACGTAATAAAATACACTAACTGTTGCGGAAATGTTTGCACCCATCCTTCCTGTTGTTCTTCAACAATGGTATAACTTCCGGCTGGTATATTTGCAAAAGAATAATGGCCATTCGCATCAGTGAATAGCGAATCAGTTTTATTACCGTACAAAATTATTTTCCAGTTGGGAAGTCCGGGCTCTTCATTCTCTTTCAATCCGTTCCCATTGATGTCGTTAAATTTCATTCCGCTGATGCTTCCGCTTACAGGAAAATGATTGCCGAAATTCACATTCGTTATATTTTGTCCCGTTTGCAAGGTAAAAGAATACATCCCTAACTGCGGAAATGTTTGCACCCATCCTTCCTGCTGTTCTTCATACACGGCATACGAACCGGATATCAGACTATCGAATAAATAATTTCCTTCACTATTTGTAAAAGCGGAATCTACTGTTAATCCGGAAAGATAAATTTTCCAGTTGGGAATTCCCGGCTCTTCATTTTCTTTCATTCCATTGCCATTGATATCATTGAATTTCATTCCTGATATCGAGCCCATAGGATCCCAGCCTCCTTCGTGAAACAAGTTGGGGATGAGTGTATCCGACAATGCGTAATTATAAATACGAATATCATCAAGTTTGCCATTAAGGTATCCGGCGTTGGCATCACCGTACGGACCAAAACCTTGCGGACTAATACCCGAACCCAATATTAAATCTCTCCCATCCACAAACGTATTTTGATACGTGATAGTGGTTGAATAAAAAAGTTCTCCGTTGATAAAGTACCTCGTTCCATACGCATCCGACGAAATAACCCAGTGATACCATTGCCCGACAGGCGGAACCGAATACGGTGCGATAAGATGATTCACATAATTGTGCGATGCAGAATGATATGCGTCAGGATGCTGTGCGTGATTCACTATCATATAAAATGATGTGCCAAGCGAAATCCCGCCATAACCAAGCAGGAACGGATGCGTTGATAAATCATCTGTATAAAACCACAGCGAAATTGTTCTATCCGTTGCAGGGAGCGGTGTTGCGCTTGCTTGTATATAATTATCAATGCCATTAAAACTATACGCACTATTTATATTGCCAAATCTATCCATAGTAAGAGTGGAACCAAATACTGTGCCGTTATTTTCATTCCCACTCTCATCATTTGCGTTGTTGTTGAATGGATAATATACTACGAGACCATATTCTAACGGATTTGTTAACTGCATTCCAATATTAATATCCGTAATATTTTGCCCGGATGTTACATTCACCGAATGGTCAGGCAATGATACGGGATATGTTTGCGTCCATCCATTTTGTGCAACCGCATGAATGGTGTAATTTCCCGCTTCAATATCTGTGAATGTATAATTTCCATTCACGTCTGTGTATGTGTTCATCTCAAGCGGATTGAGAAATATTTCCCAATTCGGAATGCCGGGTTCGTTCGCATCTTTCACGCTGTTGCCATTCACATCATTCCATACCGTTCCGCTGATACTGCCAAACACCGGATTCTGATGATTGCCAAAATCAACATTCGGTTCATTTTGTCCTTCCGAAAGCATAAATGAGTACATCATCTGCGGAGGATATGTTTGCGTCCAGCCGTTTTGTTGTTCTTCTCCTACGGTATATGCTCCTGCGAGTAAGTTTGCAAACGTATAATTTCCATTGCCATCAGTGAAAAGAGAGTCTGTTTTTGTACCGTTTAATTTAATCTTCCATCCTACAATTCCCATCTCTCCGGTATCTTTCATTCCGTTGTTATTGATGTCGTTGAAAGTAATGCCTGAAATAGAACTAAGGTTCAACGGTACACTTGAAGTAACCCACGTAGGATCTTGTGAGTCACTTCCCGCTGAGTTTCCTAATGTCCAATGATTCGAGTTGTTCTTTGAATTATAAGCAGCTTGTCCACCCCCTTCATCAAATTTCCAATATGCAATTAGATTGTTATAATATGTGTGTGATGAGGTAACTGTTTTATTATAATGTTGTAATATAGTTGATTGCGAAAGTCCAATATTCCAAATCCGCATTTCATCAAGCGTTGCATCCAAATATCTACCTCCATACCTTGCAGATTTACCCATTATTAAATTAGCTCCGAGATCTCGGAATACAGTTGAACTTCCATCAGTTGAACTGTCATCTAATATCCCATTAAGGTAAATATGATGCGTAAAAGTAGGAGCACCAAATACCACTGCTATGTGATACCAAGTTCCTGAGGAGAGTACGGATTTCCCATACCTATTATGATGTGCTGCAGAACTTGAATTTCCTGCAACTAATCGTCCATCGCTACCCAAATTAAGCAAGTATCCTGATTCCGTTGTCAAGGTTTTAGAAATAATCCACTGCTCATTTGAAACATTATTAAATTTTATCCAGCATTCAATTGTAAAAGTACTAGAAAAAGCAAAATCGGATTGGTTCCCTGCATCGGCTAAATCATCCACTCCATCAAACTGCAAAGCACTTCCAGCACCTTGCCCCATCGCCCCACTCGTCAATCCAACAAGCAGTGCAAGGAATACGACCCACATTGTCATTCCCCCCGACAAGTCGGGATGAATCCATAGTGCGTTGAGCATACGTTGGATTCCCGTTTTCACGGGAATGACAAAGCGAGTGATGCTTTTATTTATTGTGGTGCCATTTACGGCAACATTTGTATTATCTGCACTGTAACTATTCTTTTTCATAAAAATTCCTTTCGGATAAGTAAATTGAAATTATGTAAATATTATAAAAAACTTGTAATTGGCGGAATAACATTCTTTGCTGCCGTCAATAATTCTCTGTATTGAGAGTTGCGGTTTGTTCTCTGCCACTGTAAAAATATAAAAATGGCGTTTTCAGCGTGTTTGCCCTATTCCTAATTTTAGGAATGGTATCCTACAAACGTTTTGTCCTATTCCCAATTTTAGGAATGGTATCCTACAAACGTTTTGCCCTATTCCCAATTTTAGGAATG
>CAYHPL010000024.1:47774-49820 GCA_964358705.1 uncultured Chitinophagales bacterium | reverse complement strand
AGCCAGGAACTTGATTAGAACATTTATCCACTATCTGAAGATAGTGGCAATGGAAAAAAATCAAAAATATTTAGTTGATGAAAAATAATAACCACT
This sequence comes from uncultured Chitinophagales bacterium, assembly GCA_964358705.1. Lineage (GTDB taxonomy): Bacteria > Bacteroidota > Ignavibacteria > UBA10030 > F1-140-MAGs086 > JBBTJF01. Next base: position 49,724 of record CAYHPL010000024.1, on the reverse strand, counting down.
CTATTTTATACAGTGGAGCGGAAAAGAAATAGAAAAACATTGCCACTACATTTATGTAGTGGAGAGAGAACAAAACAACAATTGGCTTCAGCCAAAAGAAAGAAGATAATTCGGCTAAAGCCAGGAACTTGATTAGAACATTTATCCACTATCTGAAGATAGTGGCAATGGAAAAAAATCAAAAATATTTAGTTGATGAAAAATAATAACCACTCTATTTTATACAGTGGAGCGGAAAAGAAATAGAAAAACATTGCCACTACATTTATGTAGTGGAGAGAGAACAAAAAAACTCAATTGGCTTTAGCCAAAATAAAAAATAGAAAAAATGCCTTTTGTAAAGATTTGGCTTCATCTTGTTTGGTCAACAAAAAACCGAGAACCTTATTTATCTAAAGATATTCGAGAAAAAGTAATTGCACACATTAAAGACAATGCAAAAGACAAGAAGATTTTTCTCGATTGTATCAATGGCAATGTTGACCATCTTCACTGTTTAATTTCATTAGGACTTGACCAAAACATTTCCAAAATCCTTATGCTGCTGAAGGGAGAATCTTCTCATTGGATAAATGAAAACAAACTTTGCAAAACAAAATTTGAATGGCAGGATGAATACTTTGCAGTTTCCGTGAGCGAGTCGCAAGTGGAAGCAATAAGAAAATATGTTCAGAACCAAGAAGAACATCATCGAAAGAAAACTTTTTCAGAAGAATATGAAGAGTTTATTCGCAACTATAATTTTCAGAAGTTTGGCTAAAGCCAAGAACATTATTATCATATTTGTCCACTATCTGAAGATAGTGGCAATACAACTAATCCCGAGTGGATGAAATGATTATAGAAAATCAATACTGCATTTATGTAGAGAAAAAAATAAATTGAGAATACATTGCCACTACATTTATGTAGTGGAGGGAAGACGAAATTTAAAAAACATTATGAGCCACACCATCACATTAGAATTGCCCGATAGCGTCTTTGAACTCCTACAGCAAGAGTCACAACGTAAAGGCAAATCGCCGGAAGATACCATCGTGGAAAAGATTGCTGCGCCGTCGTTGCAAAAGAAAAGAACGCACGACCCTTTTTTTGCTGACAGTGCTATCTATGAAGGCGACGCGCCGGCGGACGGTTCTCTCAATCACGATAAATATCTTTACGATGAACGTCTATGATTTTTATTGACTCAGGCGCACTCATTGCTCGCTATTTAAAACGAGACCAATATTATAACAATGCTGCTCCTCTGTGGAAATGGTTACAAGATTCAACTATTTCTACATACACAAGTAATTTTGTAATTGATGAAACAATTACTTTTCTGGCGCGCAATGCGGGATATGAATTTGCCTTTGAACGAGCGCAAGAAATATACAGTTCTACAGAATTGATAATTCTTCGTCCAACACTCAACGATGAATTGCAGGCGTTAGAGTTCTTCAAAAAGTACGCTGACCAACAAGTAAGTTTTACCGATTGTATTTCGTTTGTGTTGATGAGAAAAAATAATATTCACACTGCTTTCACATTTGATTATCATTTTGAAGCCGCAGGATTTCAACGATGGGAGTACGAAGGAAATTATTAACGAAAGAACGATGGAAATACATCAATGATATTCGGCTAAAGCCAATAACTCGCTTGTTATATTTGCCCACTATCTGAAGATAGTGGCAATGAAGAAAAACTAAATCAAAAAACACTTGCCACTACATTTATGATTGCCACTACATTTATGTAGTGGAGAGAGAACAAAACAACAATTGGCTTCAGCCAAAAGAAAGAAGATAATTCGGCTAAAGCCAAACGCTTTGCTGTAATTTGTCCACTATCTAAAGATAGTGGCAATGGAAGAAAACTAAATCAAAAAACACTTGCCACTACATTTATGCAGTGGAGAGAAAAGAACAACAACACTCAATTGGCTTGAGCCAAAAGAAACAATGA
>CAYHPL010000024.1:0-47674 GCA_964358705.1 uncultured Chitinophagales bacterium | reverse complement strand
ATCAAAAAACACTTGCCACTACATTTATGTAGTGGAGAGAAAAGAACAACAACACTCAATTGGCTTGAGCCAAAAGAAACAATGAAATCCATCATTGATATTCGGCTAAAGCCAATAACATCATTATCATATTTACCCACTATCTAAAGATAGTGGCAATGAAGAAAAATAAATCAAAAAACACTTGCCACTACATTTATGTAGTGGAGAGAAAAGAACAACAACACACAATTGGCTTGAGCCAAAAGTAACAATGAAATAATTCTAACAACTATATTTCAAAAATAACATTATGAAACAGACAATTACATTATTATTAATTTTATTTTTTACGAATGTATATTCACAGACCAATCTGATGAAAGTGCAGCCCAAATCAGGGAATGCAACAACATTCGCAACGCAGGATGTACGAAACATTACATTCGATACGAGCGCGGCATTAATGAACGTGAAGCAAAAGAATGGAAGCATAACTGCGTTTCTCTCTGCGGATTTGCGCAACATTACATTTCCGCCGACATACACAATTTCTGCAACTGCAGGCGCGAATGGGAGTATTGCGCCAAGCGGAAGTATCGTCGTGGAAAGCGGAGCAAGTCAATCATTTTCCATTACTGCAAATCAAGGTTATTCTGTTGATAGCGTGTTGGTTGATGGCGTGTTTGTTGGCTCGTTAGCAAGTTATTCGTTCACCAATGTAACTTCCAATCATACGATTACAGCAAAATTTAAAATCTATATTTATACGATTACCGCAACCGCAGGCAGCAACGGAACGGTAACTCCTTCGGGAAATATTTCTGTAACACACGGAAGCAATCAGCAATTTACCATTGCAGCAAATCCGGAATATGCTATTGATAGCGTGTTTGTTGATGGTGTGTTTGTTGGTGCGCTGACGAGTTATACATTCACCAATGTTACTGCAAATCATTCCATTACAGCAAAATTCAAATTCAATATTTATACTATTACTGCAAGCGCAGAAAGCAACGGCGCAATTGCTCCAAGCGGAAATGTTTTGGTTATGTATGGCGCTGATACAACATTTACCATTACGCCCAATAACTGCTATCGCGTGGATAGTGTGTTCGTGGATGGTTTGTTTGTTGGTTCGTTAGTTAGTTATACGTTTGTAAATGTTACGGCAAATCATACCATTGCGGCGAAATTTATTTTAAATACATATACCATTTCTGCAAACGCAGGCGCAAACGGCAGTATTTCTCCTTCGGGAAGCGTGAGCGTCAATTGCGGCTCTTCGCAACGGTTCACATTTACTCCGGACAATTGTTATCGCGTGGATAGTGTGTTCGTTGATGGCGTGTTTGTAGATTCGACATCCGGATACACGTTTGCAAATATTTCTTCAACGCATTCAATTACTGTACGATTTATTTTAATTACAAACAGAATTACCGCAACGGCAGGCGCAAATGGTACACTATTTCCAACGGGAAGTATAACAGTAAATTGCGGAAGCGAACAACGGTTTGTTTTTAATCCGTCCACTGGTTACCACGTAGCAAATGTTTTAATTGACGGTGAAATTGTCATTACGGATTCAACGGATGGTTATACATTTTATAATATTGCAACGACGCACTCCATCAATGTTTCGTTTGCAATAAATACGTTTTCGATTGTTGCATCTGTTGTGGGCAACGGCGCAATAACTCCAACAGGAAATCAATCGGTCAGTTATGGCAGCAGCAAAACATTTACGTATCAGCCATCATCCGGCTACTACGTGGATAGCGTCGTTGTAGATGATGTGCGTGTTGATTCGCTGGCGAGTTATACATTTACCAATGTTATAGCCAACCACACGATTACAGTTAAATTTTTACAGTATGGCAGTATCAGCGGAATAACATTCAATGATGCAAACGGCAACAGCATAAAAGAAGTTGGAGAAAGCGGGCTTGCAAACTGGTCAATGATTCTTTCCGGCGCAGCGAGCGAAACAACAGCAACAAATGCGAATGGTAATTTTAGTTTTACAGAAATAATTGCAGGAGAATATTCCGTAAATGAAGTTGAGCAAAGCGGATGGCTGAAAACAATTCCGATTGGCGCGGAAACAACAATTGTCCTTTCAGCGGGAGAAAATATTACGGCAATATATTTCGGGAACTGGCAGGATTCGGCGAAGTTCAGAACATTCCGAGCAGATACATCGCTTTCAAAAAAAGCAGTGAAGTTGAAATATAAAAATAATCGTTTGGTATTGCAGCCGAATATTGCAACGGCGGTAGAGAATGTATTTTCCTCCATCGGGAAATTGGGCGCGACATTTCTCGGTGTAAAGCAGACGGATAAAAATTTAGCAAAACTTTATGCGTGGATAGCGTATAAAAAAGCAAGTGATTTGGGAAAATTGTATTTGAGTCCGCACGAATTACTCGTGAATCTCGCCTTTCCGTTTGATTCCGTGCGCAGTATTACTGATGGCAGAGTGGAGAAGAAAAAAATATTATCGAAAGAAATAAAAGCAGACAGAAAAAAGTACAACAATAAAATATTAGAGCAGGCAGTATGTTTCCGCTTGAATATTTTGGGAAGCGCAACGAGTGATACGACATTACCAAACGGATTTAGCGCGCTTGTTCTCGATACGTCATTTGTGCTTGCAGGCAGAGAATTGAAAGGACAGACGTTACTGCAAATCGCAAATTACACCGATACGCTGATGACGTACTGGAAAGTAAATAATGTAATCGGATTTGAAGCGTACAGCAATTTGTATGATTATTCGACAAAAATTTTGCAACGCATCAATGATGATTTTTCTGCGCCGATTGAAACGACCAATTACGCTATCAATAAAGATAAAATTGTATTCACGAAGAATGTATATCTGATAAAACTGCTCGGCATAAAAACAGCATCAAGCAGCGGCATTGTGAAAAAAGTGCCGGGAAATAGAGAAGAAGAAATATTGTTTTCGTCAGTGTCTGCTGAACCGAATACTATTTTGCTTTCACAAAACTATCCCAATCCATTTAATCCTACAACGGCGATTGGCTTTTCGCTGTTGGCGGTTGGGAATGTATCACTGAAGATTTATGATGTACTCGGAAGAGAAGTTGCAACGCTTTTAAACAATGAACAAATAGAAGCAGGCGAACATGAAATTCAATTTGATGCGAACGGATTACCAAGCGGTGTGTATTTTTACCGTCTCTCTGCCGGAGAATTTTCAGAAACAAAAAAACTTGTATTGATGAAGTAGAAATCCCCCTAACCCCCTTTACAAGGGGGAAGAGTACAAAAGCGGAAGAGTAAAACACTTCCGCTTTTTTTGTTTTCGTGGTACGTTGCACTATGTGCAAACAAAACTTCTCCTTTAAAGAATAAACAGCGACGTAATCATTTCATAATACTTTTTGCTTCCGATGATATTAATGAGATTGTGTATGAGTTTTCCTCCATCGTGCAGCGTAGGTCCGTTGCGTGCAGACGATTGCGTAATCAATGTTAAAAAATCAGTGCGCAGTTGTTCTATTTGTTGCGCATAAAAATTATTTGCCATCACAGAAGTCATTGTTGTTTCCGTTAATTTTTCCGGCTCTTCGAGATACACGCACAATACCCATTGGTTATTTGAAATGGAATGAAACAATATCGGGCGTTCACATAAAAAATTATTGTAACTGATAATATTGCCGCTGCACGGAGATGCAAGTGTAACCGTTCCTTCATTGTGCAGGAGAGAAAAAAGCGGTGAGTGTTCCTGAAAATGCTGAACTTTCTCCGGAAGCGAAACTGCATTAATATGCTGCAAATAATACACGCCAATATCATCAATGCCAATGTTGTAAAAGTTTTCCCATAGTTGCTCCAGCCATAAATGATTTTTGCAGTAATAGCGGTTTGCGGAAAATGAGACACATTGCGGCGGCAGAAAAAATTCATCAAAGAGCGCTGTCAGGTGCGTATCATTTGCGGAAAGATTCTTCTTCTGCTCTGTGTGAGTCTTTACATCTTTTTTGTGAAGCGTTTTTTTTTCGGTTGTATTTCCGAGAATTTCTTTATCCAACGGGCACTCATCGCATACAAAATTTCTTGTACACAATTTGTACGAAATTACTCCCGCATCCATCCAGATGCAGCGAAAATTTTTTTCCGAAGAATTATTTACTTGCATAGCAGTTAATGACACTTGCCAAAATATCAATTTGTTGTAATCGGAAATTCGATATAGGAAACAATATCATTCGTTACGCGCTCAGGTTTCTTTTCTGATTTTTCATTGTGAAAAATCGGCAGGTACTTTGCGGCAAAATGAAATACTGCAAATCCTATTGCAACCATCATCATCGTAACAGTAATTTCCATCCAATGAGGAAAATAATTGACGTTGGAATATTGCTGAATTCCCGTGATACTTATGTTCAATCTGTTCAAAATAAAACCAAACACCACAAACAGCGATGAAATAAATACGCCGTTTTTTGAATTTCGTACAGATGGCATTGCGAGAAGTACAAGAGGAACAAGAACGCCGCCGAGAATTTCAAAAGCATACATACCGTTTTCAAAAGTAAGCGATGAAAATTGTGTGTATAATTTTAAGTTAACAAAATCTTCTGCTTTCAAAACAAGATACACGCTGAGCGCAACAACCGTAATTTTTCCTAATTGCGAGAGAATCGGTAATTCAATTTCACGTTGAAATGTGCGCGAACTGTAATACGATTCAATCGTTACCATTGCGGGTCCGACAGCAATTGCAGAGATAAAAAATAAATACGGAAGATTGGATGAATACCACAGCGGATGCAGTTTAGTCGGAATAATTAAATACAGCGAGCCAAGCGACGATTGGTGCAACGAAGAGAGTACAACACCGGCAATAACAAGCGGAATTGTTATTGCGTGAAGAATTTTCTGCAATTTTCCCCATTGCAATCGTTCCCAAATTATCGGACTGAATTCCAGCGCAAGAACAATTGAATACAACATTACGCACCATCCGACTTCAAACATAACGGAATGTGGATTCCACATAACAAGCGGATGCCAGATATTCCACGGCTTTCCCAAATCAAACATCAACGATGCGATGACAAGAATGTATCCCAGAAATGCAGTTAAAATTGCAGGACGAAGAATGGGGCGATAGTGTTCGAGATTGAAAATATACACCGATGATGCAACAACAAAACCTCCCGCCGCTAATCCCACGCCGCATAAAACATCAAATCCAATCCACAATCCCCACGGAAATTCATCCGAGAGATATGTTGTTGCGCCAAGTCCCTGCGTGAATCGTACAAAAGTGGTGTACACACCTGCGGCAATGATGATATAAAATATTCCTGACCAAAAAGTAATTTTTGGAAATTGTCGTTTCATAATTTCTCCATTAAGAATGATTATTATTGTTCAATCGCGAACTTGGATGAAGTTCTTCCATTGTCTTCAAAGAATTTTCTAACCGCCGTATTTCATTTTTGCGTTGCGTTAACCACCAGATTCCTCCCAGCAATGTTCCTCCCCAAAAGACATAGTTCGGAATTTTTGAAAGAATTGCCCACGTTAAATCCGGCAGCGGATGAAGAGGAAGATTTGCTTTCAAACCGAGTTCTGCAAATTGTTTATTCGCAAGATAAAGAATTGATGTTCCGCCTGCTTCATTTACTCCATACACTGCGGGATAGTAATTTTCAGCATTATCTGCGATACGCTTTTTTGCTTCTGCAATTAATGATTCGAGTGTTCCGAATATCCTCGCCTGAGGGATACAAGCATCAACACAGGCAGGATTTTCTCCTTTGGAAATTCTTTCATAACACAAATTACATTTTGTTACTTTCGGAACGACGCTGCTCCATTGATATTTTGGTACATCAAACGGACACGCCTGCATACAGTATCTGCATCCAATACATTTGTCTGCATCGTACACAACAGGACCAATTGCAGTTTTTGTAAAAGCGCCAACAGGACAAACAGAAACGCACGTTGGCTCCAGACAGTGCATACACATTTTTGGAACATACACTTCATTGCATTGATTTATTGCGGTATTTTGTGTTGAAGAAAGTGTGTGAGCATCTGCATCTGGTGGAAATCCCCATCGTTCTGCGCAGGCGTTTTCACATTCGTAACATCCGACACAAAGGGTAGTATCAATTAATATTCCGTAACGTTGCATAGGAGTATCTTTCTATTGTACTATTTCATTCTTTGGTTCTGTTGCAAGAAATTGCTGCTCAAATTCAGACCAAATTTTTTTATCCGCATTTTGAAGAACGCCGTTGATAGGAATTCCTCCATCAAACATTGTTATGCCATTGTGCGCGTATGCGAGTTGTGTTTGCTGATGAGCAATAAAATCACGAAAGCGGCTGATTTCATTTTTCAACCATTGTTCAACTTGTTCAGCAAGCGAAAGTGATTTGATTTCTTCACCGATGTGTTCAGGAATTATTTCCAGAATCCATCCTGCAAAATACGGGTCGGATGAAAGCGATGTGCGTGCTTCAAGAATTTCTTTGTTCTGCATAGAAATCCTTCCCGTAAGCGGCGATGTGAACGTCATTGTTTTTTCTCCCTGCGCAACTTCCATCAGCGGCTCTCCTTTTCGCACGAAACTGTTATTTGGGACAAGATGAATATGTTCAATTGTGCCAATGATTTTCTGCAAAAAATCGTCAATGCCGATTTGTGCATTTCCCGAAGGAAGAAGATGCACCCACAAGTGATTCGGGCTGAAAAAATATCCGCGTGGGATAAGAAATTTTTCAGAAACCAAAGCGGGTGATTGTATTTTCTGTTGTTTCCGGTGATGTAAAATATAATCAACAAGAATAAAGCAGAGAAATGTGCTGATAATAAAAAGTGCAACCATGGTCGTAACCTCCAAAAAACAGTGAGAAAAAAATTATTATAAAGTGTTTTATACGGAGCGAAATACCCGCCTCACCAAACGGGTATTCCGCTTTCCTTCTTTAAACCATCCCAAATGGAATGGAACAGTATCCGCTGTTTCCCCCACCCTTCTATATGGCAATTACCATACCAGAAATAAAGAGAGAAATATTTCTTTGGCTAAGTATTTGGAGAATAAAAGTTTAACGATGAAAATTTTGAATAATAAAAACAATGGGATTTAATGCGATGTGTAATAATTCATCATAAAATATTTACCAATTGTAAAATTTCTCTGAAACAGATAATAAACAAAAGAAAGACAGTGTTGAAAATTGCGACTGTCGTAGTAAATAAATTCATCATTTAGAAAATCAAAGTGAAGCGCTATTGTAATTTTGAGTGCAAATGAAAAATCGGATGTTAAAAAAAATCTTGCATAGCAATTTTATTATTTGTCAAAAGCAAGAATAAATTTTTTCTATATTTCGCCCGCCTTTTTGTTAATTAATATGCTTATGGATAATATTTTTCGCTCGACAAAGTTTCTCTTGGGATTGTTGCTATTCCTCCTCTCGTTTGGAATATACGCTATCACCGCAACGCGGACAGTTTCATTTATTGATGCGGGTGAACTTGCGACCGTTGCTTCAACATTGGGAATTGCCCATCCGACGGGATATCCGTTTTTTACGCTGCTTTCTCACTTTGTAACAAAACTTCCGCTTGGAATTTCTACAATATTTCAATTGAATCTTTTTGCCGCGTTTCTCTGCGCAGCGGGAATTGTCTTTTTTTTCAATTTTCTTTTCTTCTTTACTACGGAGTTTGTATCAAGCAATCAACGCGCTATTGCAAATGAGCAATCGTTGATGCAATTTGTGCCTGCTTTTTGCGGCGCGCTTCTTCTTGCTTTTTCAGAAACATATTGGTCGCAGGCAATTGCAATTGAAGTGTATTCATTGCATACAGTGTTTCTGTCCGTTCTGCTTCTGACATTTACAAAAGCCATCGGAAATAAGCCAGCAGAAAAAGAAGGATTGTCTGAAAATACATCGCCAAATTCCGGAAGTATCTTTTTTGTGTTTGCCTTTTTGCTCGGATTAAGTTTTACGAATCACCTTACCACTATTTTACTTGCTCCCGCATTTCTCTATTTATTTTTTTCTGTATATGGGTTTTCAAAAGAATCAATGCAAAAAATTTATATGATGATTATTCCTTTTGTGCTTGGGCTTTCCGTGTATTTGTATTTACCGCTTCGCTCTTCGCAGCATCCGCTGTACGATTGGGGACATCCTGCAACATTCGAGCGATTTTTCTGGCATGTTCGCGGCAAGCAATTCAGTGTGTGGTTTTTTTCTTCGCTCGATGTAGCAAAGGAGCAATTGAAATATTTTTTTTCGCAGTTGCCATCAGAATTTGCTTATAGCGGAATTTTCTTTGCGCTCGTTGGAATTATTTCGCTGCGCAAGCACAAACGTGCATTGATTTTTTCTGCACTGCTTTTTCTCGGCTGTGTTTTGTACTCCATCAATTATGATATTCATGATATTGATTCCTATTTTTTGCTTGCGTACGTTACTGTTGCAATATGGAGCGCATTTGGCATACAGTTTTTATTGAAAAAATTTGAAGTAAAAAGTAAAAAAAATGAAGTAAAGCAGAAGAAAGAAGCGCCCAATAAAAAAATCATAGCAATTGTCATTGTTGTTCTGCTGTCACTTTCTCCGCTATTATTTCATTATGAAAACGTTGATGCAAGCGATAATTACTTAGTAGAAGATTATACCCGCAATGTTTTTTCATCACTCGATTCCAGTGCAATTATTATTTCGTTCCAATGGGATTACTTTGTTTCAGCATCATATTATTTTCAATCGGTGGAAAATCAAAGAAAGGATATTGTAATTGTTGATAAAGAATTGTTGCGCCGTTCATGGTATTTTATGCAGATGGAAAGACATCATCCATGGTTCATAAAAAACTCACGCGCTGCAATAGATAATTTTCTTATTGAGTTGGATAAGTTTGAACACAACATTCCATACAATCCACAAACAATTGAACGTCTGTATCGTGAACTGATATTGAGTTTCATTGAAAAAAATATACCATCTCATCCGATTTATATTACGCCTGAGATTGAAGGAGATTACACGCGAGGCTATCAGCGCATTCCATCCGGTTTGGTTTTTCGTCTGATTCCGGAAGGTGCGCAACCTCTCGCAGTGAAAGAAAAAATTTTCACTTTTCGCCAGTTAGTAAAAAAAGGAAGGTTTGAAGAAACAATTCCGCTGCTGTATTCCAACGCCTATTTTGAACAAGCCCGCTACCTTGACCAGCATGGAAATCGTGCGGCTGCAATTCGGCTGATTAATGAAGCATCGAGATTAACTCCGGATAATGAAAAAATTCAGAACACAAAACGCTGGCTGATGTCGCAAAAATAGCGTGCATTTTTCAGCGAGGAGTTCAAATGATTATTCCGTCTTTTTCCGTATCTTTTCGCCCCGAAAATAACATATTTACTCACAACAATGGAATTTGATATGATTCGATTTCTCGTAGCTTTTTGTGCAATGCAATTACTGTTCACCGCAGTCATACACACTGCAGAAAAAAATAAAATTTTTCCCTATGAAATTAATAAAGAAGTACTGAACAATGGATTGACCGTTCTTTCTGTTCCGTACGAAAGCCCCGGCATTATTGCTTACTATACAATAGTGCGCACTGGTTCGCGTAACGAAGTGGAAGATGGAAAATCCGGATTTGCGCATTTTTTTGAACACATGATGTTTCGCGGAACAAAAAAATATTCTTCGCAAGCATATAATGATATAGTTAAAAAACTCGGTAGCGATGCCAATGCATTTACCTCGGATGACTGGACTGCGTACCATCTCGTCGCGAGTTCTTCTGCGCTGGAAACAATAATGGATATAGAGAGCGACCGTTTTCAGCACTTGGAATATTCTGTGGATGATTTTAAAACAGAAGCAGGCGCAATTCTCGGCGAGTACAATAAAAGTTACTCAAATCCATTTCTTTCGATGTTTGAAAAATTACAGGAAGCGGCATTCACAACGCATACATACAAACATACAACCATTGGTTTTCTGAAAGATATTCAGGATATGCCGAATCAATACGATTACAGTTTGCAATTTTTTGACAGATACTATCGTCCGGAAAATTGTATTGTCGTTGTTGTCGGCGATTTTGACCAGAAAAAATTAATGGAACTGACGAACAAATATTACGGAACATGGGAGCGCGGTAACTATGTTGCAGAAATTCCAAAAGAACCTGAGCAAAACGAAGAAAAGATAGTTACTATGACATGGAAAACTCCAACACTTCCAATGTTGATGCTCGGCTACCATTCTCCCGCTTTCAGCGATAAAAATATAGATATGCCCGCGCTTGATGTCTTTTCACAAATTTATTTTTCGGAAAGTTCAACGCTGTTTCAGAAACTTGTTATCGAAAAGCAACTTATTGAATTTATTGAAGGCGGAGCAGAAAATCATCGGGACCCGTATTTATTTACCATCATCACACGAATCAAGGACAAAGAAAATATTGAAAAAGTGCGCGATGAAATTTACCAGACACTTTCCGAAGCCGCAATAACTCCTGTTTCCGCAGAACGATTGGCAAATGTAAAATCACACATGCGCTACGCTTTTGCAATGAGTATGAATAACGCTGACGCAGTTGCCGTAACACTCGGCAATTACTTGCAACTTACCGGCGATGCAGAAAGCATTAACCGCGTGTATGATTTATACGAAAAAGTTACGCCCGAAGATTTGGTGAATGTTGCCAAAAAATATTTTTCCAAAGAAAACAGAACCGTGCTTACATTAACTCAGGAGGAAACGAAATGAAATTATTCAGTGTAATTTTAGCAATACTATTTATTATGACCAACGCACACACCAGCCCGATAAAAACTGTTGAATTGCGCAGTGCAAAATCTCCGATTGTAACGTTTCGTTTGCAATTCCGCATCGGAGCAATTAACGATACCGAAGGCAAAGAAGGAATCAATGCTTTTACTTCGCACATTATTGCACAGGGAGGCACGAAAGAACTTTCGTACCAACAGGTCGTCGAAGCGTTATATCCCTGGGCAGCAGAAATTGATGTTATTGCAGATAAAGAAGTAACGACATTTATCGGCAATGTGCACAAAGACCATCTTGAAAAATTTTATAAAATTTTTTCCGACCTTATTTTACATCCGCGATTTGATGAGGAAGATTATACGCGCTTAAAAGATGAAGGAATCAATTATTTACAAAATTCACTGCGCAGCACAAATGATGAAGAACTCGGAAAGCAAACATTGCAGGCACTGCTCTATGAAGGGCATCCGTATGGAACAACAAATGTTGGAACAGTGCAGGGAATTACCGCAACTTCTCTTGATGATATTGTTGCGTACTATCAAGCGCATTATACGCAGTCCAACCTGACAATAGGAATTGCCGGCGGCTACCCGAAAGATTTTATCAATACAATGCTAAAAGATTTTTCTTCTTTGCCTGTCGGAAAAATTACTGTGATAGATTTACCAGCGCCACGCGCCATCAGCAATTTAGAAGTTACTATTGTTGATAAACCAGCGCGCGCGTCCGCAATATCTATCGGATTCCCGATTGATGTTACACGAAGTGAAAAAGATTTTTATGCGCTGATGGTTGCGAATTCCTATTTCGGTGAGCATCGCACATTTAACGGCGTGCTGATGAATAAAATACGTGGAGACAGAGGCATCAATTACGGAGATTATTCATACTGTGAAAATTTTATTCAGGATGGCGGCACACGATTTATTATGCCGAACATTCCGCGACGACAGCAGTTATTCAGTATCTGGATTCGTCCGACAAAACCGGAAGATGCGCATTTCAGTATCCGTGAAGCTTTGCGTGAATTGAAAAAACTTATCGCAAACGGAATAACGAAAGAAGATTTTGAAACTACACGCGATTTTGTGAAAAATTACTCGAAACTCTGGGTGCAGACACAAGACAGACGATTAGGATTTGCGCTTGATTCCAAATTTTATGGCACGGAATTCTTTATTGAAAAACTTGAAAAGGAATTGAAATCAATGACGGTGAATGATGTGAACAATGCCATCAAAAAATATTTACAATTTCAAAATGCTGCAATTGCAATTGTTGCCGGCGATGCAAAAGAACTGCAAGAAAAACTGAGCGCCAACGCAACATCACTTATTGTCTATGCAACAAAAGTTCCCGATACTATTTTAGAAGAAGATAAAGACATCATTAACTATTCGCTGCATATCAACAAAGACAAACTGAAGATTGTAAAAGCAGACGAGTTGTTTGAAAAATAATTTATTATACACTTAATTACCTTACCATATTTATTATGCAAAATATCCTCTCATATATTGAATCAAATCACTCTCGCTATTTAAAAGAAGTAGCGGAGTTTATTCGCATTCCCAGCGTCAGTTCGCAACCCGCACGCAAGGATGATGTGCTGCGTTGCGCAAAATGGGTTGCAGAACATTTGCAATCCATCGGTATGCAAAACATTCAGACATTCCCCACCGCAGGGCATCCCGTAGTGTATGCCGATTGGTTGAACGCACCCGGCAAACCGACAATTCTCTTATACGGACACTATGACGTACAACCGGAAGACCCGGTAGAACTTTGGCATTCACCGCCATTTGAAGCAACAATCCGTGATGGCAATTTGTATGCACGCGGTTCTGCGGATGATAAAGGACAAATATATATTCACATGAAAGCGATAGAGGCAATAATGAAAAATGCCGGCGCGCTTCCACTGAATCTGAAAATTATTTTTGAAGGTGAAGAAGAAATTGGCAGCGAACATCTCGATAAATTTGTGAGTGAGCATAAAAAAATGCTTGCCGCAGATGTCGTATTAATCTCCGATTCATCAATGTTTAAAAAAGGCGTGCCATCCATTTGCTACAGTCTGCGCGGACTTTCGTATATGGAAATTGAAGTTGTCGGACCGAACAAAGATTTACACAGTGGTTCATTTGGTGGTTCCGTGCATAATCCGATTCAGGCATTGTCCGAAATCATTGCTTCACTGCACGATAAAAACGGGCGCGTTACTATTCCGGGTTTTTATGATGATGTGCGCAAACTGACAAAAGCAGAGCGCGATTCATTTGCAAAACTTCCGTTCAGCGAAAAAAGTTATGCAAAAGAACTTGGCATAAAAGAACTGTACGGAGAAAAAGGGTATTCGTCATTGGAGCGTATATGGGCGCGTCCGACATTGGAGTGTAACGGAATTTGGGGCGGCTATATTGGCGATGGCGCGAAGACGGTGTTGCCCTCCAAAGCATCGGCAAAAATATCTATGCGGCTTGTGCCTGACCAGGATTCAGGAAAAGCGGCGAAATTATTTGAGAAGCATATTAAGAACATCGCCCCAAAATCTGTGCAGGTGTCGGTGAAATTTTTACATGGCGGCGAAGCGGCTATTACTCCGATTGATTCTGTTGGCGTTCGTGCCGCAGTTGTTGCGGTGCAAAAGGGATTCGGAAAGAAACCCTTGTATCAGCGCGAGGGTGGCTCTATTCCTATTGTCGTCCAGTTCAAAAAACTTCTCGGCATTGATACCGTGTTACTCGGATTTGGCTTGCCCGATGAAAATGCACACGCACCGGATGAATTTATTAACCTCGATAACTTCTTCAAAGGCATAAAAACATCTGCGCATTTCTATTATGAATTTGCAACAATGAAGTAAAGAATTCGTTAGTTCGTTTGTTGGTTTGTTAGTTGGTTTGTTTGCTGTGTCTATCCGTTTTCGCTTTGTCTCGTCTTGCGAAAACAACCAGCAAACTAACTAACCAGCAAACGAACTAACAAACCAACGAACAATCTACCCAACAATTGAACAATGAAAATATATACCAAAACAGGCGATAAAGGAGAAACATCGCTCTTTGGGGGAAAAAGAATTTCCAAAGCATCACTGCGTATTGATGTCTATGGTACGGTGGATGAACTCAACTCCCTCATTGGTATTTGCCGCTCGATGTGGCCTCCCGATGAGTTAGAAAGTACATTGGAAGAATTACAGGAAATTTTATTTGTTCTTGGTGCCGATTTAGCAACGCCGTATGAATCTTCCGGAAAAGTACACCGCATTTCCATTGAAGATATTGTCCTTTTGGAAAAGTACATAGATACGTACGACCCGCAGCTGGAGCAACTGAAAACATTCATTCTTCCGGGCGGAACAGGATTAGCATCGCATCTGCATTTGGCACGCACTGTTTGCCGCCGTGCAGAACGTTTGGTAGTAGAACTTGCGCAACGGGAAAATATAGGCGAACATATCCTGCCGTTCATCAATCGCCTCTCCGATTTCCTTTTCATTCTTGCACGATGGGCTAATAAATTGGAAGGGCGCGAAGAAACAAAATGGATGCCAAAGTAAGGAATAGGAAAATATATCACGTATTTTCATATGCGGCTGTATATGCAGAAGATGATTAATTTTTGAGAAAAAAAATAACACAACTGTATCAAAGTAAATCCCATTAGTTTTATGACAAAATAATTCAATCTTCAGAACAAATAGGAATTTTTGGGTGTATATATTTACTTGAACATATTTATATTTTAAGAAACAATTAGAACTTTTATGAAATACAAAAGTAAAAAGAACCAATCTTTATTATTCAGAGAGGAAGAAAATTATAAAGCCAAACCGCGAGAAATAGAAATATTTAAAGAAGAAAAATTTATAAAAGCAATTTCAGAATCATTTATAAACTATAAAGAGCAGGGGAGCGAGAAGCACTGAAAAATTGAAGCCGATTCATCTTTATCTTGCAAATATAATTCAATTTATCTGGGGAAACGATTTTCAAACACACTTTATGAGCGAAGACACAAGAGAAATAAAGATTGAAGGGAAATACTATCCGAAAGATATTGACATAAGTGTTACTCAAAGTGGTTCACCAATATTTTGTCTTGGAATTAAATTTGTTACTTCAAATTATAAACAAAACGCCAATAATTACTTTGAAAATATGATGGGAGAAACAGCTAATATTCAAGCGAAAAATGATTTACCTTATGCGCAATTAATAGTTCTAAGAAGGGAAACTCCTTACTATAATAGAGAAGGTGGAGTAGAAAAAATAGAAACTATTGATGAAAAAGATTTAGAAAAATACATACGGTTAGTTGATGATAAACCACAGGCACATCGTCCATTTGCAATTGGAATAATATTAGTTGACATCAATGAAGAAACGAGTGAAGTACAAATTATCGATCCAAAATCTATATTAGAAGATACGATTGGAGAACGAATGCAAACAAAATTATCTATTACTTACTTATTAAGTGAAATCGAAAGTTACAAGAAATATTATCTAACAAAAGAATAGAAAAACATGGCTTCATTGGCAAAAAGTTATGAGCGTGAAAAGTTGCTTGGTCAGCACTTCACACCGGAATTTATTGTACGGAAAATTCTTGATGGTGTAGGATTTAATTCTAAAAAATTTTTAGGGAAATCTGTTCTTGATCCAGCTTGCGGGGATGGAAGATTTTTATTAGATGTCGTTAAACGTATAATTAAATTCTCTTCGAAGAGTGATTTGAAAAGAAATCTCTTAATGGTAAATGGCTGGGATATAGATCCGTGTGCAGTTCAATCATGTATTGAGAATTTAAATTTACTTGTTGAATCAGTAGGAATAAAAGTGAACTGGAATATTCTTTGTACAGATTCAATAAAGCGAAGTTCTTCTTACTTAAATTTATTTTCAGCTAATGACGACTTTCAATATGACTACATTATCGGAAATCCTCCGTACATACGAATTCAGCACTTAAATGAAGAACAAAGAGATTACATACAAAGAAATTACAGATTTTGTAATAGTGGTTCAACCGATATATTTATTGCTTTTTTTGAACTTTGTTTTAACTTGTTAAAAAAAGAAGGTTTTGCTGGTTTAATAACGCCAAATACATTTTTTTATACAGAAACGGCGAAAGAATTGAGAGATTTTTTTGCCAAACAAAAATGTATTAAACAAATAACCAACTACGGAATAATACAGCTTTTTGATAATGCAACAACGTATAGCGCAATAACTATTTTTGATAAACAGGGGCACTTAAATTTTAAATATCAGCAGGCAAACGGTAAGAATGATTTTGTTGAAAGAAGCATAAAGTTTTCAGAATTACAGGATCAAAAATTTTGGCAATTATCTGCGGAAAAAAAAATAAAAATAAATGGAAAACAATTAAAAGATATTTGTAAAATTCATGTAGGCGTTACTACACTTTGCGACAGAGCATATATTTTTCCAATCGAAAAAATTAATGATAATTATGTTTATGCAAATACTAAACTCAAGGGAAGTGTAAAAATTGAAAAAGCAATTTTAAAGCCTCAATAAAAGGTTCAACTTTGAAAAATGAAAAAGAAGAAATAAAACAGTACATCATATTCCCTTATATCAAAGTAAATGGTAAGCATCAAATTCTTCCAGAAGATGATTTCAAATCAAAATTTCCATTAGCATATCAATATTTACTGTCCATAAAGAGTGAACTTGATAAAAGAGACAATGGAAAACCCAATCCTGCGATTTGGTATGCATTCGGAAGGACTCAAAGTTTGGACAATAGTTTTGGGAAAAAAATTATTTTTTCTCCAATGAATCATAAACCCAATTTTGTTTTTTATGAAAATGAAGAATGTACTTTTTATTCTGGTTATTGTATTAAATATAACGGAGACAACCTTAAACTCTTGAAACAATTAAATTCTGAGCAAATGCAAAAATATATTTCAGTCTCAAGTCGATAAACTATAATCATTGCAAATAGTAAAAGAATAATTCACACCTTCTCCCCATAACACACAAACGATTTTGTAGCAATGCAGAATCGCTTTTTTTTATGTACCTCGTTGATTTTTTCTGCTTCCATTTCGTATTTTAATGCCGCATTTTTTAACAAACTTAACACACATAACTGCACCAATCTATATTTATTTATGAAACGTTATCTCCTCTCTCTTTGCCTGTTGTTTTCAACAATAGTTTTTGCACAACAGGAAGCGCGACTGCTTCGGTTTCCGGCTATACATGGCAATACAATTGTCTTTACGTATGCGCAGGATTTATATACCGTTGATGCCAGTGGCGGTACTGCGCGTAAACTTACCAATGATATTGGCAATGAATTGTTCGCCAAGTTTTCTCCGGATGGAAAGTGGCTTGCATTTACCGGTCAATACGATGGCAATACCGAAGTGTACCGGATGCCTTCCGCAGGTGGAATTCCCAAAAGAGTAACATACACTGCAACACTCGACCGCGATGATGTTTCGGATAGAATGGGACCAAACAATATCGTAATGGCGTGGCGTGATGAGAAAACAATAGTGTATCGTTCGCGGATGACGGTGTTCAATGATTTTAAAGGACAATTATTTTATGCAAATATAGATGGCGGAATTCCCGAACAACTTCCATTGCCACGCGGCGGATGGTGTTCGTTTTCTCCTGATAAAAAGAAGCTTGCCTACAATCGCATCTTCCGTGAATTCCGCACGTGGAAACGCTATCGCGGCGGGCAGGCAGATGAAATTTCCATTTATGATTTTGCAACAAAAAAAACTGAGGCAATTACCAGCAATGATGCGCAGGATTATATGCCAATGTGGAGCGGTAATAAAATCTATTATGTTTCCGACCGCGACAGTCGTCTGAATATTTTCTGCTACGATGTTGAAACAAAGCAAACTAAAAAGATTACGAACTTTACTGATTATGATGTAAAATTTCCATCGCTCGGTGATAACGCCATTGTGTTTGAAAATGGCGGTTATATTTATCGTTTGGATGTCGCAACGGATAAACCGGAAAAAGTTTCTATTCAGATAGAAGAAGATTTAGCGGCAGGCAGACCTAAGTTGGTTGATGTTTTCAAGAACGTTACGAAATTTGAAATTGCTCCCGATGGCAATCGTGCATTATTCGGAGCGCGCGGCGATGTGTTCACTGTTCCTGCAAAGTACGGCAACACACGCAATCTCACTGCAACTCCCGGCGTTCATGAACGTAATTCCAAATGGTCGCCTGATGGAAAATGGATTGCATACATTTCTGATGCAAGCGGTGAAGATGAAATCTGGATGGAAGCACAGGACGGAAATTCTCCTGCGCAACGCATTACCACAAACGGCGATAACTACAAATACCAGATTCTCTGGTCGCCGGATAGCAAAAAAATAATGTGGGCGGAGAGGAATCAGAAATTGTATGTTGTGGAAATAGATTCCAAGAACATTACAGAAGTTGCCAGCGCAGATGCATTCGAGTTCAATGATTACAACTGGTCGCCTGACAGTAAATGGATAGCGTATGCAAAACCGGAAGTGGACGTAATGACAAAAATATATATCTATTCGCTTGAATCGAAGCGAACGAACGAAATTACAGACGGATGGTTTTCATCAAGTCAGCCGACATTTAGTGTTGATGGTAAATATTTATTTTTTGAATCCGATAGAAGTTTCAATCCTGTGTCGAGCAATACGGAGTTCAATTATTCGTATTTCGATATGTCGAAAATTTATTTTGTAACGCTTGCAAAAGATATAAAATCACCATTTGAGCCAAAGAGCGACGAGGTGAAAATAAAATCGGATGAACCGAAGAAAGAGGACGATAAAAAGAAAGATGAGAAAAAAAAAGTAGAAGTAAAAATTGATGTTGATAATATTCAGCATAGAATCGCGGTCTTGCCGGTTGCTGCTTCCAATTATTTCAACATTACAGCGCTGGAAAATAAAGTGTACTACAATCGTCGCGGCAGCAAAGACGATAAGGCAAAATTATTTTTGTACGATTTGGAAAAACAAAAAGAAACGGAGCTTGGCGACTTCGGCAATTATGAAATTTCCGCCGATGGGAAAAAGATGATAGTGAACGCAGATGATGGTTATGCTATTATTGATTTGCCGACAGCAAAAATAGAGGTGAAGGAGAAATTAAATCTTTCCGATATGAAAGTTACACTTGATAGACAAGCCGAGTGGAATCAAATCTACAACGAATGTTGGAGACAAATGCGTGATTTCTTTTTCGATAAGAATATGCATGGTGTTGATTGGAAAAAAGTACGCGATAATTATGCACCGCTTGTGAAGTATGTCAATCATCGCGCCGATTTAACGTACATCATCGGAGAAATGATTGGGGAATTAAATTGCGGACATACCTACGTTGGTGGCGGAGAATATCCGAAAGCAGACCGTGTAAAGACGGGATTGCTTGGCGCACAAATTGAACGCGATGCAAATTCAAAATACTATCGCATCAAAAAAATACTCAAAGGACAAAATTGGGAAAACGGTGTGCGTTCACCATTAACGGAAATCGGCGTGAATGCAAATGAGGGGGAATATATTATTGCCATTGATGGAAAACCGACAAATACAATGCAGGATATGTATGCCGCATTGGTGAATACTGTTGGAAAGCAAGTGGTGTTAAAACTGAATACCAAAGCAAGCGAAGATGGAGCGCACGAGACAACAATTATTCCGATTGCAAACGAAGCAGCATTGTATTATTACGATTGGGTGCAGACAAACATTGAAAAAGTAAATAAAGCAACAAATGGAAAAGTCGGCTACATTCACATTCCCGATATGGGAACAAACGGTTTGAATCAATTTGTGAAATATTACTATCCGCAACTTACAAAACAAGCACTCATTATTGACGACAGAGGAAATGGCGGTGGAAATGTTTCTGCACAAATTACCGAACGATTGAAAAGAGAACTTGTAATGATTGATATTGCAAGGAATACTGTTCCATCAACAAATCCCGATGCGATGCAATTCGGACCGAAAGTATGTTTGCTTGATGAATTTTCTGCGAGCGATGGTGATATTTTTCCATATCGTTTTAAGAAATATAAATTAGGAAAATTAATTGGCAAACGTTCATGGGGCGGTGTTGTCGGAATTCGTGGAACACTCCCATTGCTCGATGGCGGATTTTTAAACAAGCCGGAATTTTCCCGTTACGATACAGAAGGCAAAGAATGGATTATGGAAGGACACGGCGTTGACCCTGATATTGTTGTGGATAATGACCCTGCGAAAGAATTTGTGGGAGAGGATGAACAGTTGAATAAAGCAATCGAAGTAATTCTTGACGAATTGAAAACAAAACCGCACGAACTTGCTAAGCCGCCGAAGTATCCTGATAAGAGTAAGTAGAAATTGGTTTTGCGCACCGTTACAAAGACGATTTCAGAAAAATGAAATCGTCTTTTTTTATTCTTTTGCGTTGATGTTTATTAATCCCTTTCGTATTTTGCAAGTAAATTTTAAATAACCGGATAGTGCTTTGGTATTGATAACAAAGCATTCTCTTTACCACAAAACACGCTTAAACTAAACAGGACAGGCGGTGTCTTATCTGCCCATGTAATTTTAATATTTAAACCAAAGGTATTCCTATGCGAAAATTTTACTGCTTAATTATATTTGCCATTACTTTTTATTCCGCGTTTTCTCAGCAAACGGTTGGATTATTTTTAAATGATTCTGCAAATTCCTTCAATGGATACACGTTGTTTGCACCGATGCGATACACAACAACATATCTCATCAACAACAGCGGCAAACTCGTTCACACGTGGGAAAGTGATAATGCGCCGGGACTTTCCGCGTATCTTCTACCCAACGGACATCTCTTACGAACTGCAAATAACACAAGCGTAACATCGTTCAACACAGGAGGAAAGGGCGGAAAGATTGAAGAATACGATTGGGATGGAAATATTGTATGGCAATTTGATTACGCTTCATCATCAGTAATGCAGCATCACGACGCCAAAAAACTTCCGAACGGAAATGTGTTAGTCATTGCATGGGAATTGAAAACAGAAGCAGAGTCAATTGTAGAAGGAAGAAATCCATCTTATGTTTCGAGCAGTGGAATTTGGCCCGACCACATTATTGAAGTTGATTCTGCAAGCGGGAATATAATTTGGGAGTGGCATATTTGGGACCATCTCATTCAGGATTTTGATAACACAAAAGAAAATTTCG
Source organism: uncultured Chitinophagales bacterium (assembly GCA_964358705.1). Lineage (GTDB taxonomy): Bacteria > Bacteroidota > Ignavibacteria > UBA10030 > F1-140-MAGs086 > JBBTJF01. The sequence goes on along the minus strand of CAYHPL010000024.1, from coordinate 26,638 downwards.
GCGTTGTTTCAGAGCATCCTGAACTCATTGACATCAATTTTGTAAAACAGGGAAATCCGACAAACACAGATTGGACGCACTTCAATTCTGTTGACTACGATAGTGTGTTTGACCAAATACTTTTGAGTGTTCACGGATTCAATGAGATTTGGATAATTGACCACAGCACAACAACTGCGGAAGCATCTGGACATAGCGGAGGAAACAGCGGAAAAGGAGGCGACCTTTTATATCGTTGGGGAAATCCGCGCGCGTATGGTTTTGGAACACAAAATGACCAAAAACTTTTCGGTCAACATAATGCGAGTTGGATTGAAGATGGATTGTCCGGCGAAAGTAACATTTTGATTTTCAATAACGGACAAAATCGCACAGATGGAAATTATTCTTCCGTTGATGAAATTGTTCCGCCGATTGATGCGAATGGATTTTATCCCCGCAATCCAAATTCAGCATTTAGCCCCGATACAATTTTTTGGAGTTATGCGGATGCAGAAAATTTTTATGCGTCTAATATTTCGGGCGCTCAAAGATTACCAAACGGCAATACATTTATTTGCGATGGGCCGAGTGGAGAATTTTTTGAAGTAACGCAAGCAAATCAAACAGTGTGGAACTACATCAATCCCGTTTCTGCAAGCGGACCAATAACACAAGGAGATTCTATTCCCACATCAGCGCAAGGAGCGCAGGAAAATACTTCTTTCCGCGCATACAGATACGCACCAAGTTATTCTGCATTTACCGGAAGAGATTTGATGCCGGGAAACACGATAGAAATTTATCCGACAACTTCCGATACAGGAATTTCTCCCGTTATCTATTCGTGGAAAATCAATCTTACGGGACAAACAGGTTACAACGGAATTTCTGCAAATGTGCAGCAAGTGCGGTACTCTGCAAATTATGTGTATGTGAATTGCACGGATGTACCCGCTTATTCTATTGGTCCGTGGCCGAACAATCCCAATGATGTCACCAATCAAAATTATCTTTTCAAAATAAAACGCAACCCGACGCAAAACACCGGAACACAAACTGCAACAGCGTTGGGACATATCGGAGTTTTCGTGAACGGCGTTTCTATTTACAATGCGAAAGATGCTTTTTCATACAACAGTCTCGGAATCTGGAATCAAAATGCGGTGATTGTGGAAGCATCATCGTTCGATGCGTGTTTGGGACATCCGCCGCAATCCGGTGAATATCATCATCACCAAAATCCGCATTGTATGTATGATGCAGTTCCAACAGAACACTCTCCGATTCTTGGTTTTGCATTTGATGGATTTCCGATTTACGGTCCGTATGCTTATACAAATACAAACGGAACCGGAGCCATTGCACGAATGAAATCAAGTTATCGCAAACGCAGTATTTCCGTACGTCATACACTTGCGGATGGAACTGTTCTCAATACAAATCAGTATGGTCCAAATGTGAACGGACAATATCCGCTCGGTTATTACATTGAAGATTATGAATACGTGAACGAACTCGGACATCTCGATGGCCACAACGGACGTTTTGCGATTACGCCAGATTATCCGAACGGCACGTATGCGTATTATGTTACGATTGATTCCCTGGGCGCAACAGAATATCCGTACATCATCGGACCAAAATATTACGGTATTCTCGAAACGGTCAATGTTGGTCCGGGTTCAGGGCATGCGACAATCAGCGAAACGGTTACAAACTACACAGGACAATTTTCTATTTCTGCTACCGCGGAAACTGGCGGTACAATTTCTCCTTCCGGAAATGTAACAGTAAATTTCAACGAGAATAAAACATTCACCATTTCACCGAACGCGGGTTATTATGTTGATAGCATTAAAGTTGATGGAAATTATGTTGGAGCATATCCGAGTTATACGTTCAACAATATTTCACAGAATCATTCCATCGCTGTTTCGTTCAAAATTTTTACGTTCACTCTTACCGTTACACAAGGAAATAATGGAACAATTTTTCCTTCAACCTCGATAGTGAATTATGGAGCGAATAAGACTTTTTCGGTTTCTTCCAATACCGGTTACCACGTTGATAGTGTTTTTGTTGATGGAAACTATGTTGGAAGTGATACTAATTATACGTTTATAAATGTTACAGAGAATCATACCATCGCTGCAACATTTACAATCAATACATACACGATTACAGCAACAGCGGGAAACAACGGAACAATTTCCAACGAAGGAAATAATGAAGTGGAATACGGCGATTCGCTTGCGTTCACATTCACTCCTTCAACGGGATATCATATTGCAAGTGTTCTTGTGGATGGAAATAGTGTTGGAGCAATTTCATCGTACACGTTCGACAACATTTCAGCCAATCACACAATTTCTGTTTCGTTTGCAATAAATACTTTTACCATTACTGCCACGTCCGATACCAACGGTACCATTTCGCCATCAGGAATTACAGGCGTTGAATATGGTGATACACTTGCTCTTATTTTTACGCCAAAAACAGGATATCATATCGTTGATGTTTTTCTTGACGGAGAACTTTCCCTTGGCAATGTGAGTGCGTACACATTCAATACTATTACAGTGAACCACACGATTTTTGTTTCATTCGCCATTAACACATATTCCATTACAGCGACAGCAGGCGAAAATGGAACAATTACTCCATCAGGAAATATAAATGCAAATTACGGAACATCGCAAGCATTTGCATTTTCTCCTGCGAATTTATTTCACGTAGAGAGCATGTTTGTTGATGATGTATTTGTAGATTCAACTTTGAGTTTTACATTTACTACCATAACATCAAACCACACAATTCACGTTACGTTTGCAATGAATGACACGACGAAGTTTCGCACGCTTAAAACAGAAGCAGCATTGAGCGTAAAACCCAACAAACTCAACAAGAGCGGAAAATCTGCACTCGTTCCGAATGTTGCCAACTTCCGCGATACAGTAATTTCCCGTTTTGATAAGAAGAGCGGCATTGTTCTCGGTCTTGCAGAAACGAATAAAGATTCTTTGAAAAAATATGGTTGGATACGATTCAAGAAAGGTACGGACTTTGGAAAATTTTATTTGGCAATACAAACGGATTCATTGTATAATGCGCCATTTGATACCGTAAGAAAGTTTGGTTCGAACAAGAATAAAAATTTTTTGAAAGAACTCAAACCGACTTCTTCAAGTTACACTAATCCGCTTGCGCAGGAGTTTGGTGTGTTTAAATTGAATTTGTATGCAAGCAACAAATCTATTACGCCAACAGGATTTGATTCGCTCACATACATTGATGAACAAAGTATGTGGAATGGAAAAACGCTTGCACAAATTGCGAATGAAGTTGATACACTTCTTACAAAATATCCGTGGAAGAAATTACCGAGTGGAAACAATGCAACCGTTGGTTCAACAGAATTAGAAAAACTGAGAACAACGCTAAGTGAAATCAATGAAGCATTTTACACAACAATTTCGCTATCGAACGGCGATTCGATAGTTGCAAATCAGGGATTGAAATTTCCGGGAATAGTTCAACTGTACACCTTTACGAAATTGCAGAAACTTCCAAACGCGAAAGTTGTAGAATTGAATTCGGCTTTTACTTCATCCGAAGAAATGCCAGATGAAATTTCACTATCGCAAAACTATCCGAATCCGTTCAATCCCACAACGGTAATACGATTCACGATACACGAACCACGAACCACGACTTTGAAAGTATTTGATGTTCTTGGAAGAGAAGTAGCAACGCTGTTGAATAACGAACAAATAGAAGCAGGCGAACACGAAATACAATTCGACGCAAGTGCATTGACAAGCGGCGTGTATTTCTATCGGTTAAGTGTAGATGGGGAATTTTCGGAGACGAAGAAACTACTGTTGTTGAAATAACGAAATACACCTTCAAGGTTTTGGAAACCTTGAAGGTGTATTTATAAAGGCGATTTCAAAAAAAAACGTGAAATCGCCTTCTTTATTTCTTCGTTGAAGATTCATTTTGCATTTCGTATTTTATCGCCGCATTTTTTACGTACAAACCAACCAACTAACAATTGAACGAACTCACAAATAACTATGAAGCAACTACTACTCTCTCTCTTCCTCCTTTTCCTTTTCGGAAATCAATGCATATTCACGCAACAGCGCACAAAAGAATATACACTCGAAGACATCAATAATTCGCCGAAGTTTCGCGGCAAATCACTGAGCGGCGTGCAGTGGATAGAAAACGGAAAAGCATTTTCATTTCTCGAAATGGATACGACAACAAAACGTATGAACGTGAAACGCTATGATGCTGCAACCGGCAATAAAACCATTCTTATTGATGCCAACAATTTGAAATTGCAAGGCGATACATCAGCATTTTCCATTCAAAATTATTTCTGGTCGCCTGATGAGCAATACATTATTTTTACCGGCTCGCTTGTTGCACGCGGATTAAAAACCGGCGGCAATTTCTTTTTGTACAACGTGCAAAGCAGAGAATTTATTCAAGTAACGCAATCGGATGAAGAGCAAATGGTGATTCAATTTTCTCCCGATGCCAAAACGATTGGATTTGTGCGCGCCAATAATATTTTTGTGTCCGATATCGCCGCAAAGAGTGAAATGCAACTCACCTTTGATGGCGCAGAGCATATTCTCAACGGACACTTTGATTGGGTGTACGAAGAAGAATTTTCCATTATTAATGGCTATGAGTTTTCACCGGATGGAAAATATATTGCGTACTGGCAATTGGATGAGCGGCGTGTTCCCGAGTTCCCCATCAATAATTTTCTTCCCACACATCAGGATATTTCGCAAATGCGCTATCCGAAAGCGGGCGATAGAAATTCGATTGTAAAAATCGGCGTTGTGGAAATTGCCACGAAGCAAAATACTTGGATTGATATTCGTGAGCCGCTCGATTCAACGCAGGATACGTACATACCGCGTATGCAATGGACGGGAAGAGAAAACGAATTATCTTTTCAAAAAATAAATCGTGCGCAAAACAAACTCGAGTTATTTTTTGCAAATGTTACGACAGGAATTTCAACTCTCATTCTTACTGAAGAATCCACAACGTGGGTGGAGTCAGAAAGCAACACACTGAAGTTTATGAAACATGGCGATGGTTTTTTGTGGACTTCTGAACGTAGCGGTTTCAACCATATTTATCTTTTTGCAATGAATGGAAAAATGCAGCGGCAATTGACAAATGGAAATTGGGATGTGCAAAATATATCCACAGTTGATGAAGAGAGCGAAACAATATTTTTCACTGCGGGCAATCCCACTCCGATGGAAAAACAATTATTCGGTGTACAACTTGATGGCGGAAAATATTATCAGATTTCCAATACACAAGGAACGCACACCGTCAATTTTTCATCTGACCAACAATATTATCTCGATTATTTTTCCAATGCAAATACACCGACAAAAATTGGTTTGTTCACAAGCAAAGGAAAACTCGTACGTATGCTCGAAGAAAATAAACTTGCCGCATTTGATGAATATCCTTTTTCTGTGCGCGAATTTTTTTCTTTTAAAACAACAGATGGTGTTGCGTTAAACGGTTGGATGCTGAAACCGCATAATTTTTCGCCTGAAGAAAAATATCCGGTGCTGATGTATGTCTATGGCGGTCCGGGTTCGCAAACTGTTCTTGACCAATGGAGCAGAGATTTGTGGTGGTATCAGATGCTCGCACAAAAAGGATATATAATTGTCAGCGTGGATAATCGCGGTACAGGATTTCGCGGAAAAGATTTTAAAACAATTACATATAAAAATCTTGGCAAGTGGGAAGCGAACGACCAGACAGAAGCGGCGAAATATCTTGGTTCGCTTCCATACGTAGATAAATCACGCATCGGAATCTGGGGATGGAGTTACGGCGGCTATATGACTTTGATGGCGCTTGAAGCAGGCGGTGATATTTTTAAAGCAGGAATTTCCGTTGCGCCGGTAACACACTGGAAATTTTACGATACAATTTATGCAGAGCGATTTATGCTGACGCCGCAACTCAATCCGGATGGATACAAAGAAAGCGCGCCGCTCGAACACGCAGACAAAATCAAATCCAGTTTATTGCTTGTGCATGGAACAGGCGATGATAATGTGCATTGGCAAAACAGCGTTGCAATGGCGGATGAAATGATAAAAAAGAATGTGCAGTTTCAGACAATGTTTTATCCGAACAGATTGCACGGCATCAGCGACAGACCCGCGCGGATGCATTTATACACAATGATGATGAGTTTTCTTGATGAGAAGTTGAAATAGGAAGTTTCCTACTTTCCAAAAATAGAACAATTCCCCAAAAGGCGATTTCCCTTACAGTCGCCTTTTTTCTTTTTTCCCTCTCAGTTTTAATTCTTAATTTTCGCCCGCCTTTTAGGTACTACAACACAGAATTTTAAAAAAAAAAATCAAATAATAATTATGAACACACTTACCATTAACGACATCTCTCTTACTAACAAACGTGTTCTTGTCCGCGTGGATTTTAACGTACCAATGGAACACGGAACAATTACCGATGATATTCGCATTGTAGAATCGCTTCCGACCATTAAAAAAATTCTCAGCGATGGCGGAAGAGCAATTTTGATGAGTCATCTTGGCAGACCGAAAGGAAAGTCAAATCCTGAATTTTCTTTGAAACCCGTAGCCGAGCGGCTTTCACAGTTGCTCAATATTTCCGTACAATTTGCAAACGATTGTATTGGCGAAACAACCATTGCACAAGCAAACGCACTGCAGAACGGCGAATGTTTGTTGCTCGAAAACCTTCGTTATCATAACGAAGAAGAAGCAAACGATGAACAGTTTGCGCGCGCGCTTGCATCACTCGGCGATGTGTATGTCAATGATGCGTTTGGAACTGCTCACCGCGCGCATGCATCAACAGAAGGCGTTACGAAATTTCTGCGTCCTGCTGTTGCGGGATATTTAATGGAAAAGGAAATCAACTATCTCTCCAAAGCAATTGCAAATCCGGAACGACCGTATTGCGCAATACTTGGCGGCGCAAAAATTTCAGGCAAAATTGATGTGCTCGAAAACCTTCTTGATAAAACAGATTCGATTCTTATTGGCGGCGGAATGATGTTCACATTCTATAAAGCGTTAGGTTTTGAAATCGGCAATTCGCTGCTTGAAGCAGATAAAATTCCGCTTGCAAAAGAAATTCTCGATAAAGCAAAAGCAAACGGAAAACATTTACTTCTTCCTGTTGATACGATTGTTGCAGAAAAAGTTGATAACAACGCGGCAAAGAAAAATGTAAGCGTAAAAGAAATTCCTGCAGGATGGAGCGGATTGGATATTGGCGAAATGAGCGTTGCAACATTTCGAGAAGAAATTTTGAAAGCAAAAACAATTGTCTGGAATGGTCCGCTGGGATTATTTGAAATGGAAAATTTTGAATATGGAACGAGAGCAATAGCGCAAGCGCTTGTAGATGCAACAAAACTTGGCGCAACGACAATTATCGGCGGCGGAGATTCTGCGGCGGCAATTGCAAAATTCGGAATGGAAAAATCGGTATCGCACGTATCCACAGGCGGCGGCGCATCACTGGAATTTCTCGAAGGAAAAATTCTCCCCGGTGTTGCGGCGCTGGATGGAAAGAAATAGAAAAGCATTATTTTTGAAACAGAGTTACTTTAAAACTGCATATAATGAAGAACGGTATTTTACTCTTTTGGAATTTTTAGATTCGTCTTTTAAATACCAGATTTTTTGATTTAGAAAAAAGGGAAATCTTTTTTAAACATATTATAATAACAGATGAACATAATAAATTCTAATGGGGGAAGTACATTGCAACAACTTTCTGCGGTTGTCGAGCAGATTGCGGATTGTATAATTATTACAGACAAGGACGGAATTATCGAGTACGTAAATCCGGGATTTGAAGAGATTACGGGTTACAGCCGTGAAGAGGCAATTGGAGGAAAGCCGAATATTGTAAAATCCGGACTCCATTCGAATGAATTTTATCAATTGGTGTGGAAGACGATATTGAGCGGGAAACCATTTATCGGAGAGTTCATTAATAAAAGAAAGAATGGCGGCATTTTTTATGAAGTGAAAACCATAACGCCGATAAAAGATGATGCAGGACAAATTACGCACTTCATTTCTACTGCAAAGGATATTACGGGATTAAAAAATGCAGAAAGGGAATTGCAGCAAAGCCGTGAATTGTATCGTAAAGTTGTACAGAACATCAATGAAATAATTTATTTTGTTAAAGTGGAAAACAACGTTATTTCAAGTGAAGTGCAATTGGTAGGAGACCGTGTTAAAGACATTCTTGGCTATGCGCCGGAAGAGTTTAAGCAGGATAAATTTTTATGGTTTAATAATATTCATCCTGCCGACATTTCAAAATTAACGCACGACATTGAAATAATGTTTATGCAGCAAAAGCCCGTTACGCGGGTGTATCGTATGCGGCATAAAGTAACACACGACTATCGCTGGATTGAAGACCGTCCGACGCTGCAATATGATGCGAATGGAAATATTATTGGATTATTTGGAGTAGCACGCGACATAACGGAGCGAAAAATCAGTGAAGAAAAAATGTGTCTGCTTTCGCATGCAGTGGAGAATGCTTCTGAAATTATTACGTTGACGGACCTCGATGATATTCTCATTTTTGTCAATGATGCGTTCTTAAAAAAATATGGTTATTCACGCGAGGAAATTATTGGCAAGCATGTCAGTATTCTTCCATCACCGAATGTTGCAAAGGAATGTGTGCACGAAATACTGCAAACAAGCAGAGCACAGCAGTGGCGTGGTGAATTACTGAATAGTACCAAAGATGGAAAAGAATTTCCTATCGCGTTAAGTACATCGCAGATACGCAATGAGGAAGGAATTGTAATCGGATTGCTTGGCATTGCAGATGATTTAACAGAGAAGAAGAAAATAGAAAAAGCAATTGTAACACAAGAAGAATACTTTCGTTCGCTGATTGAAAATTCCACTGATATGGTAGCCATCATTTCGCTTGATGGAATAGTGCAATACCAAAGCCCGTCAATACAGGCATATTTAGGTTACGAACCAGCGGAATTGCGCGGTACGAATGCAATGGAGTTAATGCATCCCGATGACATTCCGAAAGTAACGCTGGCAATCGCAGAAGCAATACAGAATCCTAATGTAGTTGTAGAAATCCGCTATCGTGTGTTGCATAAAAACGGAATGTGGCGAGTAATGGAATCACGCGGTAAATATGTTCCTGATAATGATGCAATCAACGGCATCGTCATAAATTCGCATGACATAACAGAACGCACGACACTGGAAGAGCAGCTGCGGCAAGCGCAAAAAATGGAAAGCATCGGCGTACTTGCAGGCGGTATTGCGCACGATTTTAATAATATACTTGGTATTATTCTCGGCTATTCATCCATTCTTGAATATAAAAAAGAAGACCCCACTGCGTTTGCCAATTATCAGAAAGCAATTAAAACCGCAGCAATGCGTGGGGCGGGATTGGTGCAACAACTCCTTGCATTTGCACGAAAGACAGAAGTAAAATTTGAATTATTTGAAGTGTGTGAATTGGTGAGAGATTTAAAAGAAGTGATGGACGAAACATTTCCGAAAATTATTGAATGTTCTGTTTCGTGTCCTGAACATGAGTTTGTTGTGTATGCAGATAAAACACAACTGCATCAATCGCTGTTGAATTTGTGCGTGAATGCGCGTGATGCAATGCCCGGAGGAGGAAAACTGACCATAAGTATCACAACAACTCCATTCACAGAATTACGTAATCGCTTCCCCAATGTGCAACAGGCAGAGTACGTTTGTCTTGCTGTTCACGATTCAGGAAGCGGAATGGATGAAGCAACGCGCAATAAAATTTTTGAACCGTTTTTTACTACAAAGGAAGTCGGGAAAGGAACAGGGCTTGGATTATCCGTTGTCTATGGCATCGTCAAAAATCATAAAGGAATGATAGATGTTGTTTCGGAAATCGGACGCGGCACATCATTTTATATTTATATTCCGAGTGCAAAGCATAAGGGTGAAATTATTATTCCCGAAGTGTTGGAAAGCAAAACAAGGGGAGGTACAGAAACAATATTCGTCATTGAAGATGAAGAACTTTTGCTGAAAATAGTGGTGAAATATTTAGAAGCAAACGGATACAACGTTCTCACTGCATCAGACGGGGAAGAGGCGCTTGAGCAATACATTGAACATAAAGAGCAGATTCATCTTGTTCTTTCAGATATTGGTTTGCCGAAAATCGGCGGACAAGTTGTGTGTGAAAAAATTCTTGCAATAAACAGCAATGCAAAAATAATTATTGCAAGCGGATACCTTGAACCCAATTCAAAATCAGAATTATTCAAAAAAGGCGTAAAGGATTTTATACAGAAACCCTACGACCCGAAAGAAATACTCAGCAAAGTACGGCGCACATTGGACGATACAATGTAATCAGATAAAAACGAAAATAACAAAGGCGGCTCTTTTGGAAAGAACCGCCTTTACTTCATTCAGAATACAATAGCCGAGAATCGTATTCTTTCACCATTTACTTCATAAGAAGAAGTTTCTTTGTTATTTGGTATTCGCCATCGTTTACATTCATACGATAGAAATACACGCCGCTCGAAAGTGTGTTCGCATCAAACTTAACTTCGTACATTCCCTGATTCATAGTTGCGTTGTTAATCAGTACCGCAACTTCTCTTCCAAGCACATCATACACACGCAGAGAAATTACTCCATCATTTGAAAGCGAAAAACCGATTGTCGTTACCGGATTAAACGGATTGGGATAATTTTGCTGCAGCACATATCCTTGCGGTTCCATTTCATTTTCACGAAACACTATACTGTTGTTTGTGCGCGGACTTGTTCTCTTTAAAAAAGTTACTTCCGCAATTTGTTTTTTTCCAATAAGCACAAGCGGCGAATTTGAAGCAACATCTGTTGAATCGTGAATATCTATCGCAAAAGCGCTGTTGATATTTGATAAGACATTTTTAATTTCTTCGGCGCGCGCTGAATCAAGCAGGAGCGGCTCGCGATTCCAATACGTCAGCGCATAATCAAGAGAATCTTCAATTTCTCCAAGCGTCATTCCATTGAAAATATTTCCTGCTTCATCAAGTTGCACATCGCGCAATCCTGTGGGAAGAGTTCCGTAATCACTGCCGATGAGGTTGAGTTTGAATGCAGTAAATTGTTCCGCAAGCGGATTGTTATATTTTTTTCTGTCTGCCTTAAATGAGCGGGAAAGTTTTTTTGTCTTTTTACCATCGAGACGAATTGAATCGAATGGATATGAGCGCCCGGTATGTGATGATGTGAAAAATTTTCCAATATCTGCGCCTTTCTTCCATTCCAACCATCCGTAAATTTTCATACTGTCAAAACTTCCCTGCTGCACTCCGACAACAATTCCGCTACTGCGTTTCATAATTGTATCGCGGATATTTGCAACGTTAGGCAATGGAAGAATTCCTAATTTATTTTTTTTCAAATTTGCAGGTCGTCCTGCAAGAAGTGTACTTGCCGTAATTGTGCGGAATTTCATTACATCAACGACAACACCCGTTAATGAAATTATGCTTGGTGAATTGCCCGCGTTATGAGTGATGAGAAGAGTTCCGCTATTGATTCCCTGCGTGTTGCCATTAAATTCTATTTGAAGCAGAAGTTCCTGTTCTGGTAAAATAAAATTATTGTTTGTAAATACGGTAAAGGCAGAATTATCTGTGGTAATTTCTGAGAGAAATAATGTATCCGTGCCTGCATTTGTAATTACGATGTCATTCATTTTATTTGCTCCGTAAACGACAGTATCAAAATTTACAGAAGCAACGGATGATGAGTACGCAGGAAATAATTGTTCAAACGTTACTGTTACGATTTTTGGTTCATTCATAATAACACCGGCATTCGTATTATTGCCTGACAAACTGCCAATCCATCCGGTAAATTTCCAATGCGGAGCAGCAACGACAGAAAATTCAACAAATGAGCCATGCGGATACATTGTCATTACAGGAGATTGAGTAACCGTACCATTTCCTACTACATTGAGAGTCAGTTCATACATATTTACTGCAAACATTGCAGAGATTGTATGATTGGAAGAAACATTTTCAAACGTGTATTCCGTAAGATTTGTTATTTCAGCGCCATCCACAATAATTTTTTCCAAATGATAACCGATATGAGGAGTAAAATTAAATAGCTGAGAATTTCCAAATTCGATATTTATTTCACCGAGAGGAGAAATTGTACCGTTTTCACTCGGAAGAGAAATTATGGAATAAGTATTTCTCTCAAATGTCGCGGCAATTGTATGATGTGCGGCGAGAAATGGAATTGTGTATGTATTGATAATGCCGACAGATTGTTCATCAACAAAAACGCCTGTAATATGAAAACCATCATTTGGTGTAACAGAAAAATTAAGTGAACTTCCATAATCAGCGGTAATGTTATTCGGTGTGATTATTCCATTGCCATCTGTTGTTGCAGTTACAGAGTATTGATTTACTGCAAATGTTACTGCAATTGTATGATTGGCAGTGAGATTTATAAATTCATAATTTGATGCAACGGCAATAGCATTTTCATCTACGAGAATACCTGCAATGTGATATCCTTCATCAGGAAGAAACGAGAAGAGCATATTCGCACCAATGTTTGCTCCGATAATTCCCGCAGGAGAAATTGCTCCATTCGCGCCAGCAGTTGCAGTGATAGAAACTGCGCTGACAGAAAATGTTGCTAATATTGTGTGGTTGGAAGAAATATTTGCAAAGGTATAGGAATACACACTGCCGATAAATTCGCCATCAACAAAAACACTATCAATGCGATATCCGTTATCGGGAATTATATTTACTGAATATTGTGAGCCAAAAGTAACCGTCGCATTTCCGGCAGGAGAAATTATTCCGTTTGTTCCTGCTGCTGCACTGATGGTGTATGTGAAAGGAGAAAATGTTGCAGCTATCGTATGGCTTTCTGCAATATTGGTAAATTCATAATTTGCAACTGCGCCGACACTGTTTCCATCAATAAAAACATTTTCAATATAATATCCAGTATGCGCAGCAATAAAAAATTGGAGCGCGGCTCCATAATTTACATTGATTATTCCTGATGGGAAAATTTGTCCATTCTGACCAGCAGAAGATGTAATTGTTAATTGATTAAAATGATTTCCAAAGTTCACATCAGAAATATGTTCATCAATGCCAAGAGTTATAAAATGATTTCCCTGCGTTGCGGGAAATGTTTGCGACCAACCTAAAAGTTGTGTTTCATGGAGTGCATATTCTCCCGGATGCAATCCGAAATATGTGTACATACCATTGACATTTGTCCATATCGAATCTGTTTTTGCACCGTTAAGATTTATTCTTCTGTTGGGAAGCGGCGGCTCACTCGTTTCACGAAAACCATTTTCATTCAAATCGTTCCAGACTGTTCCGCCAATGGAACTGAGCGGCGGCTCAATTCCATCTATTTCTAAAACGAAACGATGTTGCGCTGTTCCGTTTTCGTCAGCCCACGCGCCTATGCCATTGAACGCAGGCAACATCACGCCAAAATCCTCATCGTTTGTATTGCTTGGTTCATTGAAAGCCCAGTTGATATAATTCATTGGCTCTGTCGTTATCCAGTAAAAAGTTCCCTCTGATAATTTATCAGATAAACCGAGCCATTGTGTTTCTGTATTTGCAAAATTTTGTACGAGCGTGTTTTCATTTTCGTCATTGATTGTTACTAAATGCCCGCCATTTGCGTAACTAATATTTTTTGCATCAGTCCAGTTCTTTGCTTCATTGGAAATAAAATAATAATGCCCGTTCACGAATCCTTTGAATGTAAAAAGCGCGGAATCAACTGATGGAAGCATCGTATTGCCAAAATTCATATCAGTAATTTCCTGCCCTGTACCAAGATTGATAGAATACGAATGAGTTGCTGGCGCAGTTTGCATCCAGCCATACGGAAGATATTGATTGATAGTGTATGTTCCGGAAGAGAGAGTATTGAAAAAATAAAATCCATTATTATCAGTAAATGCGGTTAACTCAACAGGCGCGAGAAATAATTGCCAGTCGGGTATTCCGTATTCTGTTGCATCCTTCATTCCGTTTCCGTTTTCATCATTCCATACTACGCCACTGATTGATGCCTGCCTGTTACTGTTTTTCAGTATAGAAACGTTGTTGCTTAATTTATTTGCAACGGCAATATCAAGTTCGCCGTCATTATTAAAATCTGCGGTTGCAATTGCAGTGGGAGAATTTCCTGTTGTTGCAGAAGAAGTTTGCGTGAAGATTCCGTTTCCATTATTGGTAAGGAGAACAACGCGGGATTGTTCTCCATCTGCCGCTACAATATCCAAATCGCCATCGTCATCAAAATCGCCGGATGAAATTGATACGGGATTATTTCCAGCCCATGTTGTTTGTGTTGCGGAAAAATTTCCTGCTCCGCTATTGCTTAAAATTTGAATTGTACCGCCATTGTAACTTGTCGTTGCAATATCAATGTCGCCGTCGCCATCAACATCATTGCACAGCATTGCATACGGCATTGACCCGACAGCATACGAAGCACTTGCTACAAAATTTCCGTTTCCGTCATTGAATAATAATGAGACTGTTTCGGATGTAAAATTCAGTATGGCAATATCAATATCGCCATCATTATCAAAATCTTTTCCATCTATCGCTGTGGGATTATTTTCAGCAGGAAGAGATGTTGTCATTATAAAATTTCCTGCGCCGTTGTTGACTAAAAGCGAAACATTATTTAAAAGATAATTTGCAACCAGCAGGTCAGAAAAACCATCGCCGTTTACATCGCGCAATATTCCGGCAATCGGTCCGCTTCCTGCGCTGAGTACTTCGCTGCTTGTAAATTGCGCATTACCATTATTTTTAAAAACTTTCACAGTGTATGCACTGTAGTTTGTTGTAACAATATCAATATCGCCGTCATTATCAATATCGCCGGTAGTAATTGAAGATGGATTCGTTCCCGTTCCGATAATCTGAATTGTGGAAAAATTTGAAACATTATTTTTTACAATTGTCATGGTGTTCGCGTTATAATTGACCACCGCAAAATCTGCATCACCATCATTATCAAAATCTGCACTTGCAATACCGCGAGGAGTATTTCCAACGCCGATGAGATTATCTTGAACAAAATTTCCTGAACCGCCTTCGACATCAACGGTAAAATTCATAACGAAAGTTTTTTCCATCGGCATACCGTTGGGTGTTAAAATATTTTTTGTAAATGTAACAGAAACATTTTCACCCACACGAAAATCAGTTATTGGATCAAGAACAACAGTACGAGTGGAATTATCGTACGTACTATTTGCTAGATGCAATCCGCTTTGTGCTCCGTAAATATGAATTGTCGTATTGCTCAGCGTTGTTACATCTACTCCTTGCGAAAATGTTGCAGCAATATTCGCTTGTTTCGGAATATTTATTCCGTTCTGCATTGGCATTGTTGAAATTACAACTGCACCAGCAGAGCGATATCCGAAATTCATATCGGTGAAATTTTCACCGGAAATAATTTGTACGGAATGAAAATCCGGTTGCATTGGAAATGTTTGCACCCACAGTGGATGAAATGTTCCGTTTACAAAATATTCTCCGGAAGGTAAATCGGAAAAAGTATAATTCCCGTTTGCATCTGTAAGTGTAGAATCCGCAAAACTACTGTTGTGCAAAAATACTTTCCAATCGCTCAATGTTTGTTCGCTTGCAGTGGTAAACATCCCATCATTATCAGCGTCATTCCACACAATGCCGCTGATGGAGCCAAGCAGAATGACGGAAAAATTTTCTGTTGAATAAAAAGAATTTCCCATCGCAGTGAGAGAAATTGCTCCCGATGATGCGCCTTGCGGAACGGTCGCTTCAATGTGCGTATCAGAAATAATTGCATAATATGCGCTGATGCCATTGAAAGAAACATCCGACACATTGATAAAATTTTCACCAAAGATAGAAACGGTTGAGCCAATATATCCTTGTACGGGAGAAAATGCAGTAATGACGGGCTGCTGAATGACAATAAAATTCGTTGTTGAATTTGAATTTCCATTGCTTGAAGAAAGATATATTGCGCCCGTTGTTGCATTTGCAGGAACAGTTGCCGTGATGACTGAATCAGAAATCACAGTAAATGATGCAATGCTTCCATTGAATGATACATTTGTAACAGCAGAGAAATGTATTCCATTGATTGTTACGATTGTCCCTGCGTTGCCATACGTTGGCGTAAAATTATAAATGTTCGGAGAAGAGCTGCCGCTTGCAGTAATGATAAAATTATTTGTACTGCTTGCCGAGCCGATATCATTCACGACGGAAATCAATCCCGATGCTGCTTCGTTCGGAACGGTTGCAATTATTTGGTTATCATCAATGACAGCGTAACTTGCATTGATGCCATTGAATTGCACTGCAATTGCAGTAGTAAATCCGGAACCGTTAATTGTTACTGATGTTCCGGCAGTTCCGCCGGATGGAGTAAAATCATTTATTACCGGATTGTTTTGTGCGAACGTATGCACAGAAAGCAATACTATGCACAAAAAAATTATTAAGGAGAGTCTGTTGGTTTTCATTGTAGTATGAAGTTTGTTGGTGATTGGATATTTGCCGCACAGTAAAAAGAAACTGATACAGCAATTATATTCTCTTCGGCGGAGAACTGCGCTATGATATTTTTCTCTGCATACGCACATGTATGGAGTGAAAAGTTATCTGTGCAAATTGCGTGTGTCGTTGTGTTCATCATCGTGCAGTTTAAATTTTGTTCAATTTTCTGGGTAAAAGATAGAGAGGGTGAACAGCCGCGAGCATAAGATGAATGCTGTTAATGTTGTAAGAAATTTTCAATGCAGAAACGTAGGAACAATGCTTACACCGTTTGAGGTAAACATAAATAAAAAAGGTCATTCCGAATTTTCAAAATGACCTTCAAGGATTGATGTTGGGATAAGTTTATTTCATCAACACCAATTTCTTTGTTTCGGAAAATTTACCATCTACATTTAAACGGTAGAAATATACGCCGCTTGTCAATATACTTCCATCAAATTGTATTTCGTGTTTGCCTGCTTGCATTTTTTCATTGTTGAGCAATGTTGCAACTTCTCTTCCAAGTATATCATAAATTTTCAACGTAACATTCCCAACAGCCAAGAGCGAAAAGCCAATAGCCGTTTGCGGATTAAATGGATTGGGATAGTTTTGCTTTAAAGAAAATTGCATTTCAGGTTCGCTAAAATATGGTACTTGTACAATATCATTTGGAATAAATCCATATTGTGAAGAGCGGTAACGGTCATGTCCATACATCGGCCATGGAAAATATTGCGGGTCGGAGGAAATTCCAGGGAATGTCCATGCATATAACAGTGTTTTTGATGGGTTACCAAATATCCAAGCCGTTGCAATTAAATCAATATTTCCATCGTTGTTAATATCACCAAGCATTAAGTCAGATGGTCCGCCATATAATTTTAAAGGAGACCATTCAAGTGGAGAACCATCAAAGTGATAGGCAAATAGTTGTCCTGTATCCCCTACGATAGTACTATTAAATCCTAACAAGCAAAGAGTATCTGACTGAGTAATTTTACCAATAATTGGACCGTGCCCATTTTCTGTCATTTTCATTGTATCTGTTTGCAACAGAAAGCCATTTAATGAAGAAATATTGGCTTTCTCCATTAAAATCGTTGCTATTTCTAATTCCCCATTATTATCAAAATCAGCAATTGAACCTCCAACAATACGGTCACCCCAATATGATGATGGCAAACGCCATTGTCTTAATAAACTACCATCAGAAAAAAAAAGAGTGATACGATTATCATAAGTTGTATCAAGGTTTCCCTTTATATTCGCTATAGATATAATTTTATTACCGGATGCGTGAGGAATAACCTGAAGTGCATACGTTGGTAAATATCCCGAATCTGTAATCGTTGGCCAGCCAGGCAAGAATGTTCCATCTGCTTGAAATACGCTGATATACGCAGAGTCAACATGAAGCGGACCTAACCATTTGTACGTGTATAAAATAATTTCTGCAAGCCCATCATTATTAAGGTCTCCGACAGCAGGTTTGTTTATTTCAATTCCAGCATAGTATTTTGGCCACCCTTCCCTTATCTGACCATTTGAATTAATAACGATAAGTTTGTGACCACTGCAGGTTATCATCTCAAGTTGTCCATCACCATCTAAATCATAGATTACGAGTGAAGTCGCATTCGGATCAACACCATAATTTATCGCAACAGGGAATCCCGGAAAAAGCTCTGCATCTTTACTGAACACGAAGAGTGAATCAGCGAGGAGTACAATATCCATATTCCCGTCGTTATTAACATCGCCTGCTGCCACTTTAGCGAATGTCGTGTAATGAAGTTTTTTGGGCCAGTGCTGAAGATTTTTTCCATCTTGCGTGATGATATGAATTGCACGTTGAGTAGGCGGCGGAGCGTGAGCTTCTGTGATTACAATTTCTAACATTCCATCATTATTAAAATCAGCAAGTAATGGAGGGCTCCAGGATACATTTCCATAACCTCCGCTGTCAAGAACAATCGGGAAATGGGGTAATAATATTGGAGCAGGTTCTTGTTGCCCCAATAGATTAGGTTGTAAAATAATTGCGTAAAAAAATATAACTATTAATTTATTCATAGAACATTTGTATTATCAGAGGAGAGTGATAAAACTCTCCTCTGATGATTATTTTTACCAGATTGATTCTTGACTTAAGCTAAATGACATGAATGCTGAGTAACTACCTCCTTGATGATAGAAGGTTTTTCCTCCCGCGTGCCCATCATTATCAACGCAATACACATGATAAGTTCCTGCCTGCAAAGTTATACCTGTGAATTTATAATAGCCCTGCCCGTATGAAGGGTCCGTATGTGTATCTCTTGATTCATATACGCCGTTACCTGTGAGAATTACATGTAATCCATTTTGAACGGGAGAACCACTTGATGTTGTCACAAGACCATGCACGGGAGGTCCAACGACAGTAGATGTTGTTGTATTGTATAATAAAGTTACTGCACAAATTGCAATAACGGTTATAGAAATAAATAGTTTATTCATTGTAAAATTCTAAAAATTAGGTTTTAAAAAAATTGTATAAAAAATGAGAATGTGAAAGCGATGCGCACAACTACGGCGGGCGTAACAATTGTTCAGTACAAATTATCTGGTAAGGAGAAATTAGCGGAGAGTTTATTTTCCGGTAACGGGGAGAAGTAAGAAGTAAGAAGTAAGAAGTAAGAAGTAAGAAGTAAGAATATTATTTTTGGTTTCAATTACACACAAAAATCCTGCGGAGATAAGTATTGCATTTATCACCGGGAAAAGTGTTTCGTAAAACGGAAAAATAAAATTCATAATCTTTTATGAGTGTATCATCAAAAAATCTGGGTAAGAGATACGAAAAAGAAAATTGAAATGCAATAGCAATAACATTAAATCTGCTCACTTGTAGAAAAATTTAGTCTGTGAACAGTTTTGGCGGATGAAGTGTATTTTTTGTGAGTCTGTAACATTGTGTTATGCAGAAAAAGAATAAAAAAAAGGCGACACAAGTGAATTTTTTTGTATCGCCTTTAAAAAATGGTAATGGCTAACCGCTATTTCATCAACACAAATTTCTTTGTTTCAGAAAATTTACCATCTACACTTAGCCGATAAAAATACACACCGCTCGTCAATGCACTTCCATCAAATTGTATTTCGTGTTCGCCTGCTTCTAATTGTTCGTTGTTCAAAAGCGTTGCTACTTCCTGTCCCAATACATCAAATACTTTCAACGTAACATTCCCAACAGCCAACAGCGAAAAGCCAATTGCTGTTGTTGGATTAAACGGATTGGGATAATTTTGCTCAAGTATAAATTCCGATGGCTCTCTATATTCTGCAATCGGGGAGAATACGGAAGAAATTTTTCCGATACCGCGTTTTAAAATACTGACTTGCGTAGCAGTCTTTATTCCTCTCAATGTAATAGAGTACGGATTTTTATTGACTATCACATCATTTTTATTTATTACAGCGTTTGCCGTATCCACTTTCGCAGAGAATTCATCATTGATGCGCTTAAAAATCAGCATCGAAAGATTATAAAGTTTTTCATACTCTGTAATATTCGTAATTCCTTTTTTCTTATAATACGTCATTGACGAATCGAATAAACTATCAATCTGCAAAAGAGTTTTTCCCTGCAATTGCACTCCTGCGTATGTGAATGCAGTATCCAGCAGCAACGTCCCCAACCCTTTTGGTGTAACTTCGTAGTAACTTGCAAGAAGATTTAATTTGAATGCAACGCCTTGTTCGAGTGCAACATTGTTGTATTTCTTTCTGTCAGGTTTTACAAGTTTAGTAAGTCTTTTTCCTGCATTTCTTCCTGTCGTAAGATTTCTCAGTGAATCAAGCGGAAACGCAACATTCACTACTAATCCATGCGGGCTGGTATAAAGTTTTCCTAATTCAGATGCAGATTTATATAAAACCCACGCATACTGTTTTGCAGAATCTTTACTTACTTGCGGAACGCCAATAAATGTTGTGCCAGTTTTTCCGATTTTCTTAAACACATTTTCCAACGCAGTGCGTGCATTGGGTAAATATTTCAGCGCGCCGGTTTTGAGATAAGAAAGTTTAATCGTTTTTGCTGCAAGCGATGTATCTGCTTTGAATGTCCGGAATTTTGCTGTATCCTGATAGTTGCCGAAATTTTTTCCCGTTGCATTTTCGCCCGATGCGAGCGTAATGCTGTACGAACCTCCGCTCGGAAATGTTTGTATCCATCCTGATTTTTCTTCTTCCTGCACTACATAATTACCCGAGTATAAATTTGCAAAAGAATAATTTCCGTTAGCGTTTGTTAATGCAGAATCTGTTTTATCGCCGCTGAGTTTTATCTTCCAGTTCTCTACGCCTACTTCACCTTCATCTTTTGTACCGTTCGTATTCACATCATTAAATTTCATCCCACTGATGGAGGCGGGCGGTTGATAATTGCCAAAATTAACTCCGGTAAAATTACTTGCGCTGATAACATTGCGAATGTGTGTTCCGTTTTGCGGTGATGTTTGCGTCCATCCGTTTCTCTGCTCTTCGCTTATTTCATATTCGCTGGGACTAATATTCGTGAATTGATAATTTCCATTTGCATCGGTCAGTGTAGAATCTGTCTGAATATTATTGTTGGTATTCTTCAACCGAATACGCCAATTGGCAATGCCTACTTCGTTTACATCTTTATTGCCGTTATTATTTGCATCATAAAATTTCAAACCGCTGATTGTGCCAAGTTGAAAGTTACCGAAATCAATATCTTCTACGGTTGAACCGCCGGTAATAACGAACGGAGAATAATCCGAATTTGTTTGCAGCCATCCGCTGATTTGCTTTTCTACAACTTCATACGTTCCTGCGAGAAGATTAGAAAACTGATAATCGCCGTTTTCGTCAGATGCAGCAGAATCCACGACGGCATTATTTTTCTTCAATCGTACGATTCTTCCTTCAATGCCGATTTCTCCTGCCTCAAGAATTCCGTTTCCATTTACATCGTTAAAAATATTTCCTGAAATTGTACCGTACTGATAATTGCCGAAATCTTTTCCTGTTACTTTCTGTCCTTCGGAAACAGTTACAGAATGTGTTCCGGGTGTTGTCGGAAACGTTTGTGTCCATCCATTTTTATTTTCTTCGCTCACGGTGTATGTTCCTGCGGCAACATCGGAGAAGGAATAATTTCCGTTCGCATTGGTGTACGTTGAATCGGTTGCAGTTCCTGTTATTCGAATTTTCCAGTTTGCAACTCCGCTTTCACCGACATCTTTTACGCTGTTGCCGTTTACATCGCTGAAGACAATTCCGTTGATTGAACCGGTAGTATATGAAAGTTTTGTTACGAATACATCCCAATCGCCGTTGTGTGTGGCATCGAAAGCATTTTGCGTTGTAAAATCTGTTGACGAAGTATAACCGGTGGTGTACATATTTCCGCTTCCGTCAACTGCGATACCGATTCCGTAATCGTCTGATGTTCCACCAAGATATGAACTGTAATACACCGCGGTGCCATTGTATTTCATTTTTGTAACGAAAATATCGTAACCATAAGTGCTTCCTCCGTTATATGTAACATCGAATGCATTGGAAGTAACCGGAAAGTCAGAAGAAACGGTATAACCCGTTACATAAATATTTTCAAAATTATCCAAAGCAATATCAATTCCGAAATCTGAACCAGTTCCCCCCAGATATGTACTAAACTGAATGGTATTTCCGTTAGAACTTATTTTCGTTGCAAAGCAATCATAACTTGCATTAAATTCATTATCATACGCGCCTGCAGTTACAGGAAAGTTTGCAGATGCCGTAATACCTGTAATTACAGCATCGCCATCATCTGTTGCTGCAATTCCGTAGCCATAATCTTGGCCTGCACCGCCGAGGTATGTACTGTAAATAAGTGAACCGGTATCACTGAATTTCATCGCAACTGCATCGTAACCTCCATTTTGTGTTTCATCAAATGCACCATTAGAAGTTTGAAAATCTGTGGAAGCGGTATATCCTGTTGCGTACACATTTCCGCTTGCATCCATTGCGAGACAATTTTGTGTTGTATATTCATCGCTGGCTCCGCCAATGTATGTGCTGAATTCCAGTGCTGTTCCAGTTGTATTGAATTTTGTTACATAAAAATCCCATGAACCATTGGCAGTAGTATCAGATGCGCCATCCGTTGTTGGAAAGTCGGAAGAATATGTCATACCCGTAACAGCAACTTTCCCGGAATTATTGACAGCAATACCGCCGCCGTATTCGTAGTAAAATCCGCCAAGATACGTACTGAATACAAGTGAAGAGCCGGAAGAATTTAACTTGAATACGAACGCATCGCCGTATCCTTGTTCATCGAGTTGACTATCAAACGCTCCATTCGTTGTTGGAAAGTCGGACGATAAAGTGCTTCCTGTTACGTATGCATTGCCACTATTATCAATAGCCACATAAGCGCCATAAGTAGCATTTTCATCTAAACTGCCGCCGACAAATGTACTATATACAAGAGTTCCATTCGAATCTAATTTTGTTACAAATACATCGTGGCCACCGTTTTGGGAAGCATCGAATGCGCCGCCCGAAATAGGAAAATTAAATGATGCGGTAATTCCCGCTATGTACGCATTGCCGTTATTATCTGCGGCAATGGAATAACCATAATCGGACGAACTTCCTCCAAGAAAGGTACTGTATAAAATCGGGTCAATGTACAGCGTTGTATTGCAATCGTAATTTGCAAGCGCAAACTGTAATTGATTTTCTTCTACAATTTGCCAATGCGCGTTTACTTCGTTTTTCTTCAGACTGTTTTCCTGATAAGCAAACGGTTTCTTCTCATGCAGTAAACCAACGTCTGTCGGAATTGCAACATTTCCGTTGCTCTCAATAAATATAGTTCCTTCCACACCCTCATATTGCAAACGAATGAGATTCGGGTTTGCATTGGGATGAACGATGAAATCGTATTCTAATTTTTTTCCGTTGCCGTAGTACACAATATCAATGCCTTCATAGATATTGTGGTAGCGTAAGCGGGAATAATTTTCGACATTCGCTTTCCATTTCGCTTTATTGTTTCCAAAAAAGTAATTTGTTACCGAAGGAAGAAGTTCTTCGGAGGTAATTGCGGGATGAGTGTTTGCATTGAGAAATGATAAATTGATTACATCAGAACTCATTTCTTTTTGCGATGAGCCCATTGCCCATTGCGATGCTTGAACAGTATTTTTATGCAGGGTAATGGTGATGCCATGTTCGGAAAAATAGTACGTTACGCCGCCGGTAGAACGCGCTACAAACCGAATATCCGGGTTAAACTGCCCATTGTTCTTTTCAAACGCAAGCGGCGCATTGAAAAGATTTTGAGAAACACTATTGTTCTCTCTTGCTGAGGCAGAAACATTGTGTGGATTTTGTGATGGAGAATTATATGTAATTTGGCCATACGCGAAATTCACAAATAGGATGAATACGTAAAGTAGTTTCATTGGATTTGTCTTTCTAAAATAGTGGTTAGATATAAAAATTACACGGCAAAATATACATAATGATTTTTGCATTACATACCCCATTTGGGGTAAAATAAGTTTTGCGGAAATGTGCTGTTTCACATTGATTTTGGATGAAAAAATAATCGTGCCAAAAAAAAGACGATTCCATTTTTTTGAAATCGTCTTTGTAATAAAAACCTTCAAGGTTTCCAAAACCTTGAAGGTTTATTTCGCTATTTCATCAACACCAATTTCTTTGTTTCAGAAAATTTACTATCTACACTTAACCGATAGAAATACACGCCGCTCGTCAATGCACTTCCATCAAATTGTATTTCGTGTCTGCCTGCTTGCATTCTATCATTGTTGAGTAATGTTTGTACTTCTCTTCCAAGTATATCATAAATTTTCAACGTAACATTCCCAACTGCCAACAGCGAAAAGCCAATTGCTGTTGTTGGATTAAACGGATTGGGATAGTTTTGCTTTAATGAAAACTGCTCCGGTACAGAAGGAACACCATCTGCAACGCCAACAACATTGTCGCTCGGCACGTAACCAAACTGATACGTATTGTAGCGGTCGTGTTGTAACTGTGGCCACGGAGAAGTTGTAGAAGAAAATATTGTATTTGGAAAACGGTACACACTAAGTGCATTACCCCAATACCGAATTCCTAAATTTCCCAGCAGAACCATTTCAATTGTTCCATCGCCATCCATATCGCTGAACACCGGATATCTAACACCAGTATTGCCAAAAACTTGAAAAGGGGACCAAGGCATTTCCTGACCAAGATAATTATAGCAATGTATTGTTCCAGTATCCCTTAAACTGCCATTGTCACCGAGAAAAAGTTCAGGAATGCTATCGTTATCAATATCTGATAATATTGGTGTATAACGCTGTGCAATGGGTTGCTGTTGTGGCCAGCCCGGAAGTACATTTCCAGATGTATCAAAAATATAAATATGGTTTTCCCAATCTGAAACAGCAAATTCTTTTGTTCCGTCATTATTAAAATCTGCAAGAGATACAGTACAGAATGATTTTAAAGAACCAATCGGTAAAGGAGAGTACCATTGTTTTACAACACGAGCAGTTGGACTATAAATTGTAATTTTCGCTTCATAAATTGGGGGATTCGTACTTAAAGGCAATGTATTTGGGGCAATAATCTCAATAGAATCGTCATCATTTATATTGCATAAACTACGTGACTGGCTAAAAAAGTATCCTGAATCCAACATTATTGGCCAATTGGGTAACAATTCTCCATTAGTATCAAAAATGTATAACCATCCTGTATTTGGTGTCGGTGTTGAATACGATGAGACGATTATTTCACTAATGCCATTATTATCTAAATCCCCGGCAACTGGATATGTAGCATAGGTGCCATTAAGAATCTTAGGCCATCCTGAATGCACGGTACCATCAGAGTGATGAATAATTATTTGGTTAAAGGTCGTGGTTATTATATCAAGTGTATTGTTCTTGTGAAGGTCATACAGAAGAATTGTTTTACCAAAATTATAGTCATCGTTTGCGGCAAGAATTTGAGGAAATCCATCCACAACGATCCCGTTTGAATGCCATACATATAATCTTCTGAAAGTTCTTGCGACAATTTCTATTGCTCCATCTCCATCAATATCTCCTGCTGCAATTGCCCTCATATCATCACCTTCGGTATAGGGTTGCGGCCATCCTTCAAGTATAGTACCATTGAGTTGATATACAAATACAAGAAACGGCTCGGAACTGTTTGATACAATAATTTCTTCTGTTCCATCATTGTTAATATCTGCTACAACGGGCTGGGCAGTTCCGGGATTTATTGAATCAATAATTATTGGAAAGCCAAAAAGAAGTTCAGGCGCATTTTGAGCAAAGAGTACATTACTTACATTGTAAAGTATAAATACGGGTAAAATGGAAAATATTTTAGTAAAGTACATAAACATAGAATTGTTAAATTTACATTAGTGTATTGCAAGAAGAGCGGAATACTTTGAAACATTCCGCTCTTCTCAATGATAGCAGGATATTAATTTATTATTGCGGGTCTTCTACGTAATTCATGTGAATATCAACGTGAACCTGTGTACAATTTCCATTGGGGCAGTATACTTGATTATACACTGTTCCGATGTAATATCCTCCACCAGAAGCATTTTTATATGCATGCAGATTATAAGTTCCTGCTGCTACAAACGTTCCAAAAGTGTAAACACCGTTTTCATCTGTATATAGTTGGTATTGTTGTTGCGTTTGCGTATTGGTTATTGTTACACTTGCATTTGTTAATAAATTGCTACTGTATGTTACCGTACCATAAAACGAACGAGGTCCGTCTTCCGCTTTAATCAAGCTGCTATTATTAAATAATGTCGTTGCCGCAATAAGTGCAACGAGCGCTAATAAAAAAGTTTTTTTCATAAATAAATTGAGATTAAAATTTAAAAAATTTGTATTAAAAAAAGAG
>CAYHPL010000023.1:0-51154 GCA_964358705.1 uncultured Chitinophagales bacterium | reverse complement strand
CAAATCACAGCGTGAATAATTATGATTTTTTTCTTGTAAAACTTAACACTAACGGTAATGTGCTGTGGGCAAAAAGTTTCGGTGGAAGCAGTTCGGATTATGCTTCTGATATTAATCTTGGTAGTGATGGGAGTATTGTCGTCTCTGGAAGTTTTTCAAGCCCTACAATTACGTTTGGTGATACAACATTGACAATTTCAGATAGTAGCAGTTACTTTTATGATGCTTTCGTAGTAAAATTCGATGCGGATGGGAATACTATATGGGCAAAAAAAGGCGATGGAAGCCAGGTTGACTACGGATATGGTAATTGTATTGATGCGAGCAGTAATATTTATGTAACAGGAAGTTTTCGTAGTCCAACAATTTCATTCGGAGACATTACGCTGACTAACAACGGGAATTGGGATATGTTTGTTGTGAAATACGGTGCAGATGGCAATGTACTCTGGGCAAAAAGCGCAGGAGGAATACAGTATGAGGATGGACGTGAAATTATACAATCAGAGAATGGAGGTATTATTGTTACAGGGATATTAGCAGGTTCATCTGCTGTTTTCGGTGATACTGTTTTATCTACGAGAGGCGGCTTTGATATTCTGCTTGTAAAATATGATACAAACGGCAATATCCTTTGGGCGCGAAACGAAGGAGGAATTAATAATGATAGAGGAACCCTGATAGTAGAATCGGAAAAATATATTCTTTCTGGGGAATTCAACAGCCCCACAATTGCATTTGGTGATACGATATTAAGCAGTGCAGGAGGCTATGATGCATTTGTGGCAGTTTTTGATTTAAACTGGAACATTATTAATGCGTTCACGATTGGAGGTCCACTTGATGATGGCGGAATTGTTGATGTAGATCCCAATGGGATGGTCTATACTTTAGGAGGTTTTCAAAGTCCACATCTTCATTTCGGTACTATAACTTTAACCAATCTTGATACACTCAATCCTCAAACGGATTTATTTCTTGCGAAACATTCTCCGTTTACAGAAGTGAAAGAAGATGGCAATGCGCAATTTGATTTTTCTCTCAAGCAAAACTATCCCAATCCGTTTAATCCGCAAACTGCTATTAGTTTTTCGCTATTGGCTGTTGGGAATGTTACATTGAAAGTGTATGATATTCTCGGAAGAGAAGTTGCAACACTCATCAATAATGAAATAATGGAGGCAGGCAGACACGAAATACAATTTGACGGAAGCACTCTGACAAGCGGTGTGTATTTTTATCGTTTAAATGTAGATGGAAAATTTTCTGAAACAAAGAAACTGCTCTTGATGAAGTAACGAATAAACCTTCAAGGTTTTGGAAACCTTGAAGGTTTATTTACAAAGACGATTTCAAAAAATGGAATCGTCTTTTTTTTACACTTTTCTTTGCAGAATATTTTTCCTATATACGTACTGAATTTTTGAAAGATGCAACTCTATGATTCGAATAATAATACTTATGTTGGTAATCGTCCGCGTTTCTATTGCGCAACAGGATACATTTTTTGTTGCGACAAACGGAAACGATGCAAATCCCGGAACGGAAATTTTACCGTGGAAAACTTTACAACGCGCCTGCAGTATTGCTTCTCCCGGCGTTACTATATTATTGAAGGCAGGAATTTATAATGAAAAAGTAACAATGAATGTTTCCGGCAATGCGACGGAGGGATTTATTACGTTTAAAAATTATGAAAACGATATTGTGAAAATTGATGGCACGGGAAAAAACGGCGACCAGTTATTGCTGATTCAGAATAAAAATTACATCCGCATTGTCGGGCTGGAATTTCAGAATAATCTCAATCAGAGTTTTGGTACGGGAATCTGGATACAAGGTGCGGGAAGAAATATTGAAATCCGCAATTGTACGTTTCACGATATGCGCGCCAGCAGTAGCGGCGATGCAATGGCAATTTCTGTCTATGGTACAAATGGCACGTCTCCGCTTTCCAATATAATAATTGATAGCAATCATATTTATAATTGCGAGCCGGGACACAGCGAGGCATTAACGCTGAATGGCAATGTGGATACGTTTCAGATTACCAACAACCGCGTGCACGATGTGAATAATATCGGCATTGATATGATTGGCGGTGAAGGAACATCGCCGAATGTGCTGACGGATTTGGCGCGTAATGGAATTTGCAAAGGAAATGTTGTGTACAATTGCCGTTCCAATTATGGCGGCGGATATGCGGCGGGAATTTATGTTGATGGCGGTGAAAATATTCTCATCGAGCGCAATACAGTGTATCAATGTGATACAGGACTTGAAATCGGCTGCGAAAATCAAGGAAGAGTTGCTGCAAAAATGATTGTGCGCGATAATCTGATTTTTAATAACGATAAACGCGGCATTGGGTTTGGCGGGTATAATTTTCCCGCAACCGGTAAAGTGAAAAATTCTTTCTTTCTCAATAATACGTGCTTCAATAATGATATTCTGAATACCGATGCAGGCGAATTAGTTGTGGAATATGCAGAAAGTTGTGTTGTGAAGAATAATATTTTCTTTTCTACAACGCAGAACAAACTGATGGTAACAACGTTCGGCAACAATAAGGGAAATATTTTTGATTACAATCTCTGGAATACGCCCGCTGGCAGTAACAATGCTTCGATAGATTATAACGGAACAGTGTACTCTTCCTTCACCGCGTATCAAAACGGAACAGGACACGATGGACATTCTCTTTTTGCAAATCCGCTATTTGTTTCTGCAACACTTCCTGCGCCTGATTTGCATTTACTTTCTTCCTCTTCCGCCATAAATGCAGGCGATGTAAATTTTATTCCTGCAATTGGTGAAACGGATTTTGATGGCAATGCACGTGTACACAATTCCCGTGTGGATTGCGGCGCATACGAAATGAATGTGAATGCTCCTGATGCTCCGCGTAATCTTTCTGCTGTGTTAAATAATCAACAAATTATATTGCAATGGAATCCCAATACTGAAAATAATATTCTTCGCTACAGAATTTTTGGTGGGACGTCTGGAAATCCAACAACACAACTCGATTCTACAAATGATACGCTCAAAATAATTTCAGGAATAGAAAGCGGGTTCACGTATTATTTCAGAATTACGGCAATTAATACGGATGGATTTTCAAGCAATTATTCCAATGAAGTTTTTATTGACATTGAAGGAGAAAAAAAATACCGCACAATTGCCGCGACAACTTCGCTTGCGGTAAAGGGAAACAAAATGAAATTTTCTAAAACAGGTAATTTGCTGACAGCGCCGAATTTATCTACCGCAATTGAGTATGAATTTTCAAAACTTGGCAAGAATGGAAAAACATTTGCTGGAATTGAACAGACGGATAAAACGCTTGCCAAGCAACGCGCGTGGATTCTCTTTAAAAAAGCATCGGACTTTGGAAAACTTTTTACAGAAGCGCATACGCAAATCGGAAAAGTATTTCCACTTGATTCCGTGCGCAGCAATGATGGAAGCGCAGGGAAAAAATTATCCAAACTGTTCAAACCGCAGCGAGCGAAGTACAGTAATTTTGCAGTTGAACAGTGTGTGCTGTTTCGTTTCAATATTCTCGTAAGCGGCGACACCGTAACTCCGGCTGGATTTGGCAATTTGATTTTGGATACAAATTTTACACTCGCAGGAAAGCAACTGGAAGGAAAAACGCTTTCCGCAATCGCAACGGAAGTGGATACGCTGATGACACTGTGGGAGTCGCGCGGCATCAATGAACAAAGCGATTACGAGAACTTATTTGATTTTACAAAAAATATTCTGGAGCGCATCAATCAGGGTTTTGCACATGAATTTACTTCTGCAAATTATACGATTGATACCAACGGAGTGAGAAAAGCAAAAAAGCCGTACGCACTATTTTTAAAAGGAGTGAAAACTGCCGAATCGCTTGGCATTGTTGCTGAAAATACAAAGCAAAAAGAAAATATTTTTATTCAAAATAAACTGTCGCCGCAATTCCAATTGCAAAACTATCCGAATCCGTTTAATCCGCAAACGGCTATTGGCTTTTCGCTGTTGGCTCTTAGTAATGTTACGTTGAAAGTGTACGATGTGTTGGGGCAAGTAGTTGCAACTCTCATCAATAACCAAACAATGCAGGCAGGCAATCATGAAATACCATTTGATGGAGGCGGATTAACAAGCGGTATATATTTCTATCGTTTAAGTATTGATGGAAAATTTTCAGAATCAAAAAAACTTGTGTTGATGAAGTAACGAATTAAACCTTCAAGGTTTTGGAAACCTTGAAGGTTTATTTACCATTGGGTATTATTCATAGAATATAGTAATGATAAAATGCAGCGTGTTGTAAAAGATGCGCAGCATTTTTTTTATACAGAGTGCTTAATCGGATAAACAAGTATGCAATCAAAAAATAATTGGATGTTGTAATTATAAATGTTTGTTTTGTAGAAATTCATTTTTTTTTCCGTATATCTTGACTGCATTTATAACGGAACAAATATGACACACACACAATATCACAATACAAAAATTCTTCTTCTTGTAATTGGAATTTTATTTTTAAACTCCATTCACTGTTACTCACAACCGCAGGGCTGGCAATGGGCAAAAAGCGCTGGGTCAAGGTATGGTTACGACGGAGGAAGTATGGCAATTGATGCAGGCGGGAATATTTTTATTGCGGGTTACTTTGGCGCACCCTCAATAACATTTGGTTTTACGACATTGCTCAATAAAGGAGAGGATGATGTGTTCATTGCAAAATACCATAATAGCGGTAATATCTTTTGGGCAAAAGGTTTCGGAAGTTCCGGTACAGAAAATGCTAATAATATTCAAATTGATGCGAGCGGAAATATTTATGTCATTGGCATATTTGGCGGTTCAAAAATCGTCTTTGAGGCAGACACATTGATTAATCATTCTGTGAATACTCCTGATTTCTTTCTTGTAAAATTTACTACTAATGGCAATGTATTGTGGGCAAAAAGTTTTGGTGGAAGCGGTGTGGATTATGCTCATGATTTAAACATTGGAAATGATGGGAACATTGTTCTTTCCGGTAGTTTTACAAGTCCCACTATTACTTTTGGTAATATAACGCTAACAATAGCAGAGAGCAGCGCTACTTATATGTACGATATGTACGTTGCAAAGTTCGATGCGGACGGGAATGTTCTTTGGGCACAAAGCGCAGGAGGAAATCAGGTTGACCATGGGAATGGAAATTGTATAGATAATAATAATATTTATGTTACTGGGGGTTTCGGGAGTCCCGCAATTGCTTTTGGAGATGTAACATTGAGCAACAGCGGAAAGTCGGATATGTTTGTTGTGAAATACGATGCAAACGGCAATGTTCTATGGGCGAAAAGTGTAGGAGGTGTTCAATACGAAACAGGTTCTAATATTACATTAGTAGAAAATGCAAATATTATTGTATCAGGAGTTTTCAGTAGTTCATCTGTTGCAATTGGCGATACAGTCTTATCTACACGAGGCGGAAATGACATTCTTCTTGTTAAATACGATGCAAACGGGAATGTTCTTTGGGCAAAAAGTGAAGGAGGTGCAGGTCATGAGTCAGGTCGTCTGATAAAAGAATCTGAAAGGTATATTCTTTCCGGGAGTTTTACAAGTCCCACCATTTCGTTTGGCGATACTGTATTAACGAATGCAGGAGGGTCTGATGAATTTATTGTCGTATATGATTTAGTTTTTAATGTATTAAATGCAATACGTATTGGAGGAACTTTATTTGATGACGGTGGAGTTGAAACAGATGGAAATGGTACTGTGTATAACATTGGAATTTTTGAAAGCCCTACGATTCGTTTTGGCAACATTACATTAACCAATTCAGACACGGTCAATCCCAGTTGGGATATCTTTTTTGCCAAACATTCTCCGTTTACAGAAGTGAAAGAAGATGACAATGCGCCATTTGATTTTTCTCTCAAGCAAAACTATCCCAATCCGTTTAATCCGCAAACGGCTATTGGCTTTTCGCTGTTGGCTGTTGGGAATGTTACATTGAAAGTGTATGATATTCTCGGACAGGAAGTAGCAACGCTTTTAAATAATGAAGCAATGCAAGTAGGAAGGCACGAAATACAATTTGACGGAAGTACCCTGACAAGCGGTGTGTATTTTTATCGTTTAAATGTAGATGGAAAGTTTTCTGAAACGAAGAAACTGATGTTGATGAAATAAAAAAAGCGATTAGCATTTAGTAAAACGTGCTATGCATTTTTGAAATGCGTAGCACGTTTTTTTTCTCAATTTTGTAAAATTTCCGGTACTATTTTTTCAACTTTGAAGCAAAAGAAATACAGACGTTTTTATCTTCTATCAATTCACTCATTTTCATTTCTTTCTATTCATTGCCGATGGCATACAATTTGCCCATCAGTTGTGTGAAAATATTTCCTGTTGAAAAATTTATGCACGAATACTCTATTGCCCACAACATCGCGGAGATAATCAGACAAAGTACGCCGGAAGAAGATTTGCGCTCCGTCCGCACTATTAAATTAAAAATCGGCACAATGGCTGGTGTTGTTGTTGATTCGCTTATTTTTTGTTTTGATGCGATAAAAGATACATTGCCGTTCAGTGATGCTTTGCTTGATGTTGAGCAATCAGTTTTTACCGTTCACTGCAATGTCTGCGAAAGCGTAACGACAAATGAACTTGGTGTTGCGGCTTGCTCAATTTGCGGAAGTTTTGATACAACAATTCTCTCCGGCTATGAACTGGAAATTGTTTCCATAGAAATAGAAGAAAATGCGGAAGAAATGCAATGGGCGTAATTACGATTGAACGAAAAATTTTGAAAAAGAATGACGAAGTTGCCGAATACAATCGCAAACTTTTTAAAGAAAAAAATATTTTCGTGCTGAATTTTGTCAGTTCTCCCGGCTCGGGAAAAACAAGTATTCTCGAAAAAACATTGGAGAAATTAAACGGAAGTTTAAGTATTGCAGTGATTGAAGGCGATGTGCAAACGGATTTGGATGCGCAGCGTGTTGCAAAGTATAATATTCCCGTTGTGCAGATTGTAACGCGCGGTGGTTGTCATCTCGAAGCAAATCTCATTGCTGATGCACTGAAAAATATTTCACTCGAAAATATTCAGTTGCTTATAATAGAAAATGTTGGCAATCTTGTTTGTCCTGCAAATTATGATTTGGGCGAAGATGCAAAAGTTGTCGTCATCAGCACGACGGAGGGTGATGACAAACCGTTGAAGTATCCGAATATGTTTCGCAACTCATCAGTTTTGATTATCAACAAAATTGATTTGCTTCCCTACGTGAATTGTAATATTGAAACGCTGAAAAACAATGCGCTGCAAATAAATCCGAAACTCAAAGTATTTGAAACTTCCTGCACAACAAATGATGGAATTGAACAATGGTTGACGTGGCTGAAAGAACAAAAGCAGAAGTAAAAACGACAAAGCGTTTGCATATTGAAATTAGCGGCGCAGTGCAAGGTGTTGGCTTTCGTCCGTTTGTGTTTCGTCTTGCAAATGAAATGCGTTTGAATGGTTGGGTGAATAATTCTTCGCAAGGTGTTTTTATTGAGGTGGAAGGAAATCAGGAACAACTTGAAGAATTTCTTTTTCGTCTTGCAAATGAAAAGCCGGCACATTCATTTATTCAAAATTTAGATTTTAAATTTTGTGAGCCAATCGGATTTACAAATTTTGAAATAAGAAAAAGTAATCCTGGCGGAGAAAAAGTCACTCTCGTTCTTCCCGATATTGCAACGTGCAATGAATGTGTGCAGGAAATTTTTGATATGGCAAATCGCCGTTACTTGTATCCGTTTACAAACTGCACACATTGCGGTCCGCGATTTACTATCATCGAATCGTTGCCTTACGACAGACCGAACACGACGATGAAACATTTTCCAATGTGCGATGATTGTAAGCGGGAATACGAAAATCCACTCGACAGAAGATTTCACGCGCAGCCAAATGCATGTCCGAAATGTGGTCCACATTTGGAATTATGGAATTCCTACGAACGCGTTATTACAACTCACCACGATGCTTTACTTCAAACAGCAGAAGAACTTCGCAACGGAAGAATACTTGCGCTGAAAGGCATTGGCGGATTTCAATTACTCGTTGATGCGCGAAATGATGAAGCAGTTATTCGTTTACGGGAAAGAAAACACCGTGAAGAAAAACCATTCGCGTTGATGTTTCCGAATCTCGAAATGACAAAGGAAGTGTGTGAAGTTTCTGAATTAGAAGAAAAATTTTTGCGTTCGAGTGAAGCGCCGATAGTATTGTTGAAGCAATTAGCAGATAGCAATCAGCGGTCAGCAATCTCAAATCCCAAATCTCAAATCTCAAATGCTGCTGCGCCACATAATCCCTATCTCGGCGTGATGTTACCGTATTCTCCATTGCATCATATTTTGATGAGCGAGTTACAATTTCCTATCGTTGCAACAAGCGGCAATATTTCCGATGAACCGATTTGCATTGATGAACGCGAAGCATTGAAACGATTGAAAAATATTGCGGATGTTTTTCTTGTACATAATCGTCCGATTGTGCGTCATGTTGATGATTCAGTAATGCGTGTAGTTGCAGGAAAAGAAATGATGGTTCGTCGCGCGCGTGGATTTGCACCATTGCCATTTAGCGTGGAGACAGATTGCAATTTGTCTCTTCAAGCATTCGGTGCGCATTTGAAAAATACCATTGCTATTTCAAAAGGAAACAATATTTTCGTCAGTCAACATATCGGCGATTTGGAAACGTTTGAATCGCAGCGCGCATTTGAAACAACGGTAAAAAGTTTTGAACAACTTTATGAAACACAGTCAGCAACGGTTGGTTGCGATTTACATCCTGATTATTCTTCAACACTGTTTGCTAAAAAATCTGGGAAGCAGATTTTACAAGTGCAACATCATTACGCACATATTCTTTCTTGTATGGCGGAACATAATGTGAAAGGAAACGTTCTCGGCGTTGCGTGGGATGGAACGGGTTACGGAACTGATGGAACAATCTGGGGCGGTGAATTTTTATTCGCGAATGAAAATAATTTTCAACGGGTTGCATCATTCAAACCATTTCGACTTTCCGGTGGAGAAAAAGCAATCAAAGAGCCCCGAAGAACAGCAATCGGTTTGTTATATGAAATTCTCGGGGAAAATATTTTTTCGCTGAATGAGATTCCTTCCGTTGCTTCTTTCAATGAAGATGAAAAATCTCTTTTGCAACAGATGTTTTCAAAAAACATTAACTCACCAGTCACGACGAGCGTAGGAAGATTGTTTGATGCTGTTGCTTCCATTCTCGGAATTCGTCAGCGAGTAAATTTTGAAGGACAAGCGGCGATGGAGTTGGAATTTTCGTTATGCGATATGCGATATGAGATTTGTGATGATAATGTTTATGCGTTTTCTACCCACATCCCACATCCCACATCTCACATCGAAATTGATTGGTCGGAAATGATCCTTTCAATTCTCGATGATGTGAAAAATAAAATTCCGAATGAAATTATTTCTGCAAAATTTCACAACACACTCGCGGAGATTATTGTAGCCATTGCAAAACAAATCGGAGAAAAAAGAATTGTGCTGAGCGGCGGATGTTTTCAAAATAAATATTTAACCGAACGAACAATTCACCGTTTACAAGAAGAAAATTTTGAAGTTTACTGGCATCAAAAAATTCCAACAAACGATGGCGGCATTTCTCTCGGGCAAATTTATTACGCAATGAACAATCTAAAATCGTAATTCTAAAATCTAAAATTTTTTATGTGTCTCGCAATTCCCGGAAAAATAATCAGCATCACGAATAACGAACCAATGACGCGCGCAGGCAAAGTCAGTTTTAGCGGCATCGTGAAGGAAGTCAATCTCGCGTATGTTCCCGAGGCAACCATCAATGATTACGTGATTGTCCACGTTGGTTTTGCAATCAGCAAATTGGATGAAGCAGAAGCAAATCAGGTTTTTGAATATTTACAATCAATGGACGATTTAAAAGAACTCGACGAGAATTAATTTCTCAACAATAATTTTTACTCAATTATTTATTTAACAATTTCAATTTTTTATGGATAACTTAAACACAACTTTACAACTTACAAAACGTCGCGGCGTGTATTACAACATCGCGGAAATTCTTCCAACATCTTCTCATCAACTTTCCGAAAATGATGAACAATTTTTTGAAAAGATTGACGTTATCTATCGAACACTATGCGGCATTCTTTTTAACTTTGTTCCGACATCAGGTCATCCCGGCGGCAGTATTTCATCGGGACGGGCGGTGGAAATGTTGCTGTATCAAACGATGGATTACGATTTTACAAATCCAGATATGAAAGAAGCAGATATCATTTCTTACGCCGCTGGACATAAAGCGATGGGACTTTATGCAATGTGGGCTTTACGAAATGAACTTGTGCGTTTGGGAAATGCAAAATTTCTTGCAGAAGAAAAACGTCAATTACGTTTAGAGGATTTGCTCGGCTTCAGAAGAAATCCGACAAATGAAACTCCGCTTTTTAAAAAATACAAAGCGAAACCGCTTGATGGTCATCCGACGTGTGCAACGCCATTTATAAAAATTGCTACCGGTGCAAGCGGTGTTGGAATTCCCGCAACACTTGGATTAGCATTGGGCGCGCTTGATACATTTGGTGAAAATTCTCCGCGCGTAAATATGCTTGAAGGCGAAGGCGGAATGACACCGGGGCGCGTTCACGAAGCATTAGCAGCAGCAGCGACAACACGAATGTTCAACGCATTTTTACACGTGGATTGGAATCAGGCATCCATTGATTCGAATCGTGTGTGCAGTGAAAATGAAATGCCCGGCGATTATGTGCAATGGAATCCAATGGAATTGTGTTACGTGCACGATTGGAATGTCATTTTTGTTCCCGAAGGACATAACTTCAAACAAATATTTGCAGCGCAACAGTTAGCATTGCAACTCAACACACAACAACCGACTGCAATTATTTATCGCACAACTAAAGGATGGAAATATGGTGTGCAGGGAAAAGATTCACACGGCGCAGGACATAAATTTTGTTCGGATGGATATTACAATTCATTGAAAGAATTTGAAGAAACATTTGGCGTAACATTTCCAAGATTAATCGGCGAACAAACTGCAAACAATGTTGAGCAAACATATTTTGATTCATTGATGACGATTAGAAAAGTGCTGGAAAATAATCCTTCACTCACGAAAAAAGCGGCAGAGAAAATTTCTGCTTCGCAACGACGTTTGATTTCTTCGAATAGAAAGCAAAAAGAAAATGCAACATCGTTAGTTTCACTTTACGCGAACAAAGAAATTGATTTCAAAATAATTCCCGACGAATTGAAATTGGAAATTGGTTCTGCAGTTACGTTGCGCGATGTATTGGGGAAATCACTCAACTATCTCAACAAAAAAACAAACGGAGCAATACTCGCATCAGCGGCAGATTTATTGGGTTCAACAAGTGTCAATCAAATTACAAAGGGTTTCGGCGAGGGATTTTACAATGCAGTTTCCAACACGAATTCACGACTTATTTCTATCGGTGGAATTTGCGAAGATGCCATGGGTGCAATGATGGCGGGACTTTCGAGTTACGGCAATCACATCGGCGTTACATCTTCTTACAGCGCATTCATCGCCGCGTTGGAACACGTAGCAGCGCGGCTTCACGGTATCGGGCAACAAACGCGCGAAGCAATTACCGGCGAGCCATATAACACGTGGATTATGGTGAACGCGCACGCGGGAGTAAAAACAGGTGAAGACGGACCAACACACGCAGACCCGCAAGCATTGCAATTGTTGCAGGAATGTTTTCCCGATAAAGTGATGATAACGCTGACGCCGTGGGACCCACAGGAAATTTGGTCGCTGCTTGTTGCGGCTTTACAAAAACGTCCTGCAATTCTCGCGCCGTTTGTTACTCGTCCCGCAGATAAAATTGTTGATAGAAAAGTAATGGGACTTCCATCTGTAAATGAAGCAGCGAATGGAATTTATGCAATGCGTCGCGCAGATGTGAAAACAAAGCAATACAACGGCACAATTGTATTACAGGGAAATGGTGTCGCGAGTATTTTTGTGAATGAAGTTTTACAGAAACTTGAACAAGAAGGATTGAATTTGAATGTTTTTTATGTTACGAGCGTTGAGTTGTACAAACTTCTTTCCAAGAAAAAACAGGAAACGATTTTCCCCGAAGCACTGACGTATGAAGCGATGGGAATTACGGATTTCACGTTGCCAACAATGTATCAATGGATTCGAAGCAATGAAGGAATCGAACGTTCACTGCATTCATTCCGCGGCGGACATTATTTGGGAAGCGGTTCTGCAGCGAAAGTGTTGGAAGAAGCAGGAATTCACGGCAAAGGGCAATTGAAAGCAATTATGAAATATGCGAGAGAGATTGAGAAGAAAGGGAAAAGAAGCAAGAAGTAAGAAGCCAGAAACAAAGATGCGAGATTTTTTTGTGAAAGATTTTATAGATTGAGAAAAAAATAACTGCGACACAAAATTTATGATTCAATCTTACAACGATTTAAAAGTGTATAGTCTTTCGTATTATGCCGCGATGGAAATATTCTGGCTTACTAAAAAATTTCCTAAAGAAGAGCAGTTTTCGCTAACTGACCAGATTCGCCGCTCTTCTCGCTCTATTTCTGCGAATATAGTTGAAGGATGGTCAAAGCGAATTTATGAAAATGTTTTTAAACGTCATCTCGTTGACGCAATCGGGTCAAATGACGAAACGAAACTTTGGTTGAAATTTGCATTTGACTGCAAATACATTTCAGATGATGAATACAATAGCCTTTTAGCAAAGTTAGATGAAATAGGAAAAATGCTCAACGGTCTATATGAGAATTGGACAACGTATAAAAAAACATAAATTCTTACTTCTTGTTTCTGATTTCTTGCCTCTTGAACAATGAAATACATTGACGAATACCGCAACGGCGAACTTGCACAGGAATATGCGCAAGCGATTCACAACATCACCACTCGCGAATGGACATTGATGGAAATTTGCGGCGGACAAACTCACGCGATTGTAAAATTCGGCATTGATGAATTGCTGCCGAAAAAAATTACACTCGTGCACGGACCCGGTTGTCCTGTGTGTGTTACGCCGGTGGAGTTGATTGAAAAAGCGATTCAGATTTCTTCGATGAAGAATATAATTTTCTGTTCGTTCGGTGATATGCTTCGTGTTCCGGGCAAAGAAAAGGATTTGCTAACAGTAAAGGCGAATGGTGGTAACATCCGCATTGTCTATTCTCCGCTTGATGCTTTGAATATTGCAAAAGAAAATCCGATGAAGGAAATTGTTTTTTTCGCAGTCGGATTTGAAACAACTGCACCTGCAAATGCAATGGCAGTATTTCAGGCGAAAGAACAAAACATAAAAAATTTTTCCATACTTGTTTCGCATGTGCTTGTTCCGCCGGCAATGGAAGCGATTCTTTCATCGGAACAAAATCGTGTGCAGGGATTTCTTGCCGCGGGACACGTTTGCACGGTGATGGGATTTGAAGAATACATTCCGCTTGCACAAAAATACAATGTGCCGATTGTCGTTACAGGATTTGAACCGCTTGATATTTTACAAGGCGTATTGATGTGCGTAAAACAATTGGAAGAAGGGCGAACAGAAGTGGAAAATCAATACGCACGTTCAGTTCGCAAAGAAGGAAACATTCCTGCTCAAGAATTGATTCGCGCTGTGTTTGAAATTGTTCCACAAAAATGGCGCGGCATTGGAGAAATTCCATTTAGTGGACTTGGTTTGCGAAAAGAATATTCTGTATTCGACGCGGAAAAGCGTTTCAACATTTCTGAAATTGCAATTGCCGAATCAAGCGATTGTATTGCAGGGCTTGTGTTGCAAGGAGTGAAAAAACCGAATGAGTGTTCTGTGTTTGGAATACAATGCACACCGGAAAAACCGCTTGGCGCGCCAATGGTTTCAAACGAAGGAGCGTGCGCGGCGTATTATCGGTATCGAAGAATTTCTACAGAAGATATTATTTTGAAATGATGAAATACGTATTTCCATTTAATACAAATGATACGTAAATTTATATCGCAATTTTTTTAACTTTATTATTTTTACAACAAATAGCATATAACAATGAAATATTTTCCCACACTTATTACCACGTTAGTATTTGTTTTTACAATAAATACGTTACTTCCCGCACAGGAACAATTTACGAAAGGTGCAGAGTATTGCGCATCGAAGAAACAAAACAGCACACACATCTTTTCCAATGAAGAATGGTTTGCATCGCCGAAACATTCATACGATGTTCTTCACTACGAACTCCATCTTGATATTTACAATTGCTTTCTTACGCCGTATCCATCGTCTTTTTCCGCAAGTAATACGATTACGTTCCGCGTGGATTCTGCATTGAATAATATAAAACTGCACGCTGTAAATACTTCGCTCATCATTGATTCTGTACGTCTTGCCGGCGTATCTTTTGCACATATATCGAATATTCTTACCATTGCATTAGATTCGCTCTATCAACCCGGCGCAATTGTCACCGTTAAAATTTATTACCGTCATAATAACATTGATGATGGCTCATTCAATGTCAGTGGTGGAATGGTCTTTACCGATTGCGAACCCGAAGGCGCAAGAAAATGGTATCCGTGCTGGGACCGTCCTTCTGACAAAGCAACACTGGATTTATATGCGCGAACTCCGATAAGTGTAAAACTTGGTTCCAACGGACGACTTGCAGATTCCACAAATACCGGAACAGAAATTATGTATCGCTGGAGCAGCCGCGACCCGATTTCAACATATCTCGTTGTTATTTCTGCAAAAGTAAATTACAATCTTGATATTGTGTACTGGCATAAAATTTCCAATCCCAATGACAGTGTGCCGATTCGTTTCTATTCCAATGCAGGAGAAAATATTACCAACGCAAAAACGCGCATCATTCCGATGACGACACGGTTTTCGCAATTGTTCGGCGAGCATCCATTTGAAAAAAACGGATTTGCAACGCTCAACAACGATTTCATTTGGGGCGGAATGGAAAACCAAACACTCACGAGTTTATGCCCCGGTTGTTGGGGAGAGAATCTTATGTCGCACGAATACGCACATCAATGGTTTGGCGATATGATTACGTGCGGAACATGGGCGGATATCTGGCTCAATGAAGGATTTGCAACATATCTCGAATCCATCTGGTTGGAATATACCGGTGGTTATACTGCATACAAAAATGATATCAACAATGATGCAACTGCATACATTTCACAAAATCCCGGATGGGCAATGTATAACGCGGCCTGGGTAGATAATCCGCCGGATATTAATACACTTTTCAATACTGCAATTACGTATTACAAAGGCGCGTGCGTACTGCACATGCTACGCTATACACTCGGCGATACTGTATTTTTCAATGCAATAAATTCCTATGCAACCGATACAACATCATTTAAATTCAAAACAGTAACCACCGATGATTTCACTGCAAAAATTAGCAACATCGCAGGGCAGGATATGGCGTGGTTTTTTAATCAATGGGTAAAAAGTCCGAATCATCCCGTCTATCAGAATACGTATGGATTTACAAATCTTGGCGGCGGGCAATGGGAAGTAAAATTTAAAGCAAAGCAGACGCAAACGAATTCAGTATTTCATAAAATGCCGCTCACGCTCCGCATTCGTTTTGGAACAACAGGTGATACATTGGTAAAAGTGATGAACGATTCCAACAATCAGGTATTTTCATTTACGTTTGCGAAACAACCGACGAATGTAACTTTCGACCCAAACAATGATATTGTATTGAAGCAAGCTACAACAACATTAAGCGTAATACAAACCGGAGAACTTGCATCAGAATTTTCTTTGGAACAAAATTATCCCAATCCGTTTAACCCGACAACAGATTTTAGATTTCAGATTTCAGATTTTAGATTTGTATCATTGAAAGTTTTTGATGTACTCGGAAAAGAAGTTGCAACTGTTGTCAATGAAGATTTGCAACCGGGAAGTTATTCCATTACGTGGGATGCAAGTAATCTACCAAGCGGAATGTATTTTTATCGGTTAATAGCGGGGAGTTTTTGGGAGACGAAGAAATTGATGTTGGTGAAATAGAGTCCAGTTCTTAACGGACAATTGTCCGTTAAAGAGTCGGATGGTACAAAAAATTTCTACAATAATTATTGGAGTAAAATTTTATGAATACTGTCTATCGGTATATTCACTACAATTTAATGCTCATTGTTTTTTGTACTGCTCTTGGTTTCTCGCAAACGCAGGGCTGGCAGTGGGCAAAAAGCGCAGGGTCACTTAATGATGATGGAGGCGGAAGCATTGCAATTGATGCAAGTGGAAATATTTTTCTTGCGGGTTATTTTGCAGCTCCATCCATCACATTTGGTTTTACGACATTGCTCAATAAAGGCGGAGACGATATGTATATCGTTAAATACCACTCCAGTGGCAATGTGTTTTGGGCAAGGAGTTTCGGACGCTCAAGTTTTGAATCTGCGAATGGAATAAAAATTGATGCAGACGGAAATATTTTCGTAACAGGCACATTTAGTGGTTCCAAAATAATTTTCGATACAGATACACTGTTGAATCACAGCATTGATTTCGATGATTTCTTTCTTGTGAAGTTCAATACAAGTGGCAATGTACTGTGGGCAAAAAGTTTCGGTGGAAGCAGTGCGGATTATGCTTTTGATATTAATCTTGGTAGTGATGGTAGTATTGTCGTTTCAGGAGCTTTTGTAAGCCCGACGATTGTTTTCGGCGATACAACACTTGCGCTTGCAGACAGCAGCGGCAGTTTTGCATATGATATGTATGTCGTAAAGTTCAATGCAGATGGGAATGTTCTCTGGGCAAAAGGTGCAGGAGGAACTCAGACGGACGATGGGTTTGGAAACTGTATTGATAATAATGGAAATATTTCTGTAACAGGAAATTTTCTCAGCCCGACAATTACTTTTGGCAATATAACACTGACCAACAACGGAAACTGGGATATGTTCGTTGTCAAATACGATGCAAACGGGAATGTGCTTTGGGCGAAAAGCGCAGGAGGCGATGAATATGACTCCGGCTATCATATTGTTTTTACAGAAAACCAAAACATTATTGTTACAGGAACATTACGAAGTTCAGGTGTTACGATTGGAGATACGGTATTATCTACACGAGGAGGGGACGATATTTTGCTTGTAAAGTACGATGCGAATGGCAACGTACTCTGGGCTCGAAACGAAGGAGGAACTTATTACGAATCAGGTCATCTGATAAAAGAATCAGATAGATATATTCTTTCAGGAAGTTTTTCAAGCCCCACCATTGCATTTGGTAATACAATCCTGACTACTTCAGGAGGTCATGATGGATACATTGCAATCTTTGATACAGACTTTAACGCAACGAGCGCACTCAGATATGGAGGAACTCTCGATGACGGAGGAAGAGTTGCTTTGGATGCAAATGGAATGGTTTATGTATCCGGTACTTTCAGAAGCCCAACAATCAATTTTGGCAATATCACTTTGACTAATGTTGATACTATCAATCCCTATCCTACTTCAGATGTTTTTCTTGCTAAACATTCTCCATTCACGGGAGTGAATGAGGAAAATAATCTTACAGGTGGTTTCTCTCTCGAGCAAAACTATCCCAATCCGTTTAATCCGACGACGGTGATTGGCTTTTCGTTGTTGGCTGTTGGAAATGTTACGCTGAAGGTGTATGAT
The DNA here is from genome assembly GCA_964358705.1 of uncultured Chitinophagales bacterium. Classification (GTDB taxonomy): domain Bacteria; phylum Bacteroidota; class Ignavibacteria; order UBA10030; family F1-140-MAGs086; genus JBBTJF01. Next base: position 33,369 of record CAYHPL010000023.1, on the reverse strand, counting down.
GTTCTCGGGAAAGAAGTAGCAACGCTTTTAAATAACGAAGCAATGCAATCAGGCGAACACGAAATACAATTTGATGCAAGCGGATTACCAAGCGGAATATATTTCTACCGTTTGAATGTAGATGGAAAGTTTTTGGAGACAAAAAAACTACTATTGCTGAAATAAATATGAACATCACCTGCCCCCTTCCAATTTCTGATTACAATAATATTCTTCTCGCGCACGGCGGAGGAGGAAAGCTTTCGCACCAACTAATTCAGAAAATGTTTTTGCCGCAATTCAATAATGAATTACTCGAACCATTGCACGACGGAGCAATTTTTTCTGTGAACGGAACACGATTTGCATTCTCGACAGATTCGTATGTCATACATCCGATATTTTTTCCGGGAGGAAATATTGGCGAACTTGCAATCAACGGAACGGTGAATGACCTCGCAATGTGCGGCGCAAAACCACTCTATCTCTCTTCTGCATTTATTATTGAAGAAGGATTGGCAATGGAAGAATTGTGGCGCATTGTGCAAGCGATGAATGATGCTGCCAAAAATGCAGGAGTGCTTCTTGTTACAGGGGATACAAAAGTTGTTGAGCGAGGAAAAGGAGATAAAATTTTTATCAACACATCCGGCATTGGTATTATTCCCGATGGAAGAGATATTTCTCCGCGCAATGCAAGCGTTGGCGATAAAATTATTCTCAGCGGCACAATTGCAGAACACGGCATTGCAATTATGTCCGTGCGCGAAGGATTGCAATTTGAAACGGAAATTGTCAGCGACACTGCGGCGTTGAATGATTTGGTGGAAGAAATGTTCGCCGCGAGCAATAACATACACGTATTGCGGGATGCGACACGCGGAGGAGTTGCAACTGTGCTGAATGAAATTGCAGAACAGGCACACACGGGCATCAAAATAATAGAAGAAGATATTCCAATAATTGATGAAGTAAAAGGCGCGTGCGAAATGCTTGGCTTTGACCCGCTTTATGTTGCAAACGAAGGAAAATTTATTGCAATAGTAGATAAAAACGATGCAGAAAAAATTCTGAACGCAATGAGCAATCATCCACTCGGGAAAAATGCTGCGATTATCGGTGAAGTAGTTGCAGAGCATGCGAGCATTGTTGTTATGAAAAGTAAAATAGGCGGTAACCGAGTTGTTGATATGCTCAGCGGAGAGCAATTACCAAGAATTTGTTGAACAGTTTTCTCATAAATGTAACCGACCCTGATGTCTGCTTCTGTTTTTATCAAAAATCAAACACCTTTGTTTGGCATATTATTTGTTCAAGTCAATAGATAGTAAAACTAATTATTTTTTACGTAAATATTATATGAAAGAAACAACTAATAAATCGCAAGCCGAACTGATGGCTGACATAACATACGAACTTCTCGACCGTTGCCAATACAAATTAGAAAAAATTGCCGATGGTTTGGGATTGACTCTATCCGAATTTAAAGCGCTTCGCGCATTTAAAACTGACAATCTTACTACCGTTGGCGAACTTGCACGACGGATGGAACTTTCCAACAGCAGACTCACTCGCATTCTTGATGGTCTCGAAGAAAAAGGAATTATTGAGCGGTTTCTAAATAAAGATGACCGTCGCGTAATGAACGTCATAGTAACAGTAAGGGGAAAGGAAATTACTGAAAAACTTTTCAATCACTCATTGAAAACACATCAGGAAATAATCGAACTTCTCTCGCCGGAATCCCGCGATTCTGTAATTTTTGCAATGGAAAAATTACGGAATTCAATGAATGAATGGGTAAAGATTTAAGAAAATATTAAGTGAAATGTTGTGGGCTTTGAGGTAAAGAAAGGTTGCATTCAACCGCAGATGCACGCGATAGGTTTCGCAGAGGTACACAAAGAGGGAAAAATCTGATTTATTGTTCATCCAAAAATGGAGGATAGGCAATGAACGTTCACGATGGCTCCTCCAAAATCGGAGGATAGGCAATGAACGTTCACGGTGATACCTCCAAAAGTGGAAATACTGTAAAACACCGGTTTTGACCTGTTTTCACGTAAGTTATCAACTTATTTGCTACAATTATATTTACCCCAACGATGCACAATTCTTATTTCCGAAATTTCTTTTCTCATTCCTGAGAAAAAGAGAGTGAAATGTCTTCTTTATACACCTAAATTTAACTGGATTTCATTGAAAATCAATTCTACGCTGCATTCGAAAGTGGAATGATTCTTGTTTATATCTGGTGAGATAGTTTTATACACAAAATTTTTAAAATCGCTCACAAAGTGATTATGCACCGAAAGGTAATTTTTAATGTCCACAGAAAATTTAAAAAACAAAAGACAATACGTAACAATAGACGGCAATGAAGCAACTGCGTATGTTGCGCACAAACTCAATGAAGTCATCGCCATTTATCCAATTACGCCTTCATCAAATATGGGCGAATGGGCGGATGAATGGTCGTCTCAGGGACGGCAAAATTTGTGGGGAACAGTTCCGCATGTCATTGAGATGCAAAGTGAAGGAGGCGCATCCGGAGCAGTGCATGGCGCATTGCAAACGGGAGCGCTTTCCACTACATTTACCGCATCGCAGGGATTGTTGTTAATGATTCCGAATATGTTCAAAATTGCAGGCGAACTTACTTCTACCGTTTTTCACGTTTCTGCGCGAGCAGTTGCAGCACACGCACTTTCTATTTTCGGAGACCACAGCGATGTAATGGCAATTCGCACAACAGGATGGGGAATGTTGTGCTCCAATTCTGTACAGGAAGCGCACGATTTTGCACTCATTGCAGAAGCCGCAACTCTCGAATCGCGCGTTCCTTTTGTTCATTTTTTCGATGGATTTCGCACTTCACACGAAGTAAATAAAATTGAACAACTCAACGACGAAGATTTGCGCGAAATGATTGATGACGATTTAGTCCGACAACATCGCGAACGTGCACTTTCGCCGGAGCGTCCTGTTCTACGCGGCTCTGCGCAAAATCCTGATGTATTTTTTCAGGCGCGTGAAACAGTGAATCCGTTTTACATTGACTGTCCGTCAATTGTAGAAAAAGCAATGGATAAATTTGCGCAAGTGGTTGGCAGAAAATATTCTCTTTTTGATTATGTCGGCGATGAAAATGCAGAACGTGTTATTATAATGATGGGAAGCGGCGCAGAAACAACAGAAGAGACAGTTAATTTTTTGAAAACGCAAGGCGAAAAAATAGGACTTCTGAAAGTGCGTTTATATCGTCCGTTTTCCATTGAGCATTTTGTGCAAGCACTTCCAACATCTGTAAAAACAATTGCTGTGCTTGACAGAACAAAGGAAGCAGGAAGCGTCGGCGAGCCGCTGTATGTTGATATTGTTTCTGCGATAACCGAATCTTTTATGAATGGAGCGTTGCCATTGCAACAATTTCCCAAAATTATCGGAGGGCGTTACGGGCTTTCATCAAAAGAATTTACGCCCGCAATGGTGAAAAGTGTTTTTGATGAAATGAAAAAAACAACTCCGAAAAATCATTTTACAGTGGGAATTCTTGATGATGTAACGCATACAAGTTTAACGTACGATACGTCATTCAATATCGAGCGACCGGATGTCGTGCGGGCAATTTTCTACGGATTAGGCGCAGATGGAACAGTGAGCGCAAATAAAAATTCCATCAAAATCATCGGCGAAGATACTGATAATTACGCGCAGGGATATTTTGTCTATGATTCAAAAAAATCCGGTTCGACAACAACTTCTCATTTACGTTTCGGACCGAGAGAAATTCACGCGCCGTATTTGATTGAGAAAGCAAACTTCATCGCCTGCCATCAATGGTTCTTTCTTGAAAAATTTGACGTGCTTCAAATTGCAGCAGAAGGCGGCGTATTTCTACTGAATAGTATTTATAGTAAAGACGAAGTGTGGAATTATCTCCCGCGCTATATTCAGAAAGAAATTATAGAAAAGAAACTGAAACTATTTGTCATTGATGCATACAAAGTTGGAACAGAAACGGGAATGGGCGGACGTATCAACACAATAATGCAAACGTGTTTCTTTGCAATATCGGGAGTGTTACCGCGCGCGCAGGCAATTGAAGCAATAAAATATTCTGTGCAAAAAACTTATGGCAAAAAAGGTGAAGACATCATTAAACAAAATTTTGAAGCAATAGATAAAACACTTGCAAACTTATTTGAAGTAACAATTCCAGATAAAGTAACAAGCAAAATTGAAATGCCTCCCGTTGTTTCTGCAAAAGCGCCGATGTTTGTGAAAGATGTTACAGCAAAAATGATTGCTGGATTTGGTGATATGCTTCCTGTTTCTGCATTTATGAAAGATGGAACGTTTCCTACTGCAACAGCGCAATGGGAAAAGAGAAGTATCGCTTTGGAAATTCCAATTTGGGAAAAAGAAATTTGTATTCAATGCAATAAGTGCGCGCTTGTTTGTCCGCACGCTGCCATTCGCATCAAAGCATACGGCGAAAATGAATTGACAAATGCACCGGCAGTATTTCAATTTGTTGATTACAAAGGAACGGAATTCAAAGGAATGAAATATACGGTACAGGTTGCACCGGAAGATTGTACGGGCTGCGGAATCTGTGTAGATATTTGTCCCGCAAAGAGCAAATCGGAAGTGAAAGTGAAAGCCATCAATATGAAGCCACAGCCGCAATACCGCGAAATCGAACGGATAAATTATGAGTTCTTTTTATCGCTTGCAGAAATTGACCGTCGCGATGTAAAATTTGATACCGTGAAAGGCTCACAGTTTTTACAGCCGTTGTTTGAATATTCAGGAGCGTGCACCGGTTGCGGTGAAACACCGTATTTGAAACTCGCAACGCAACTTTTCGGCGACAGAATGATTGTAGCGAATGCAACGGGATGTTCTTCCATTTATGGAGGAAATTTACCAACAACGCCGTGGACTGTGAATGATGAAGGGCGCGGTCCTGCTTGGTCAAATTCATTGTTTGAAGATAATGCAGAGTTTGGATTAGGAATGCGGCTTTCAGTTGATAAGCAAACAGAAATGGCGCGTGAATTTTTGGAAAAACTTTCTGCTGAAGTAGGAGAACAACTTGTAAAAGAAATTCTTACCTCACAGCAAAATGATGAAGCAGAAATTTATTTGCAACGTGAGCGCATAAAAATTCTGAAGGAAAAATTACAAACACTCAATTCACCGGATGCAAAATTTCTTTATGATATTGCAGATAATCTTGTGAAACGCAGCGTATGGATTGTCGGCGGTGATGGTTGGGCATACGATATTGGCTACGGCGGGCTTGACCACGTTCTTGCATCAGGGAAAAATGTAAATATTCTTGTGCTTGATACGGAAGTGTATTCCAATACCGGCGGACAGATGTCAAAATCCACACCACGTTCTGCCGTTGCAAAATTTGCATCAGCAGGAAAATCAGGCGCGAAAAAAGACCTTGCGATGATGGCAATGATGTACGGTAATGTTTATGTTGCAAAAATTGCAATGGGTGCAAATGATACACAAACGGTACGCGCATTTATGGAAGCGGAAGCACACGATGGTCCTTCGATAATCATTGCATACAGTCATTGCATTGCGCACGGAATTAATATGACGAAAGGAATGTATAATCAAAAAGTTGCCGTTGATACCGGTTATTGGCAATTGTACCGCTTCAATCCATCGCTTGCAAAGGAAGGAAAAAATCCACTTCGTCTTGATTCCAAAGCGCCAAAACTTCCGCTGAAAGAATTTATGAATCTCGAAACACGATTTAAAATGCTGACGAAATCGCACCCCGAACGTGCAAAACAACTTGCACTTCTTGCGCAGGAAGATGCTTCATTGAAATGGAAAATGCTCGAACATCTTGCAGAAGAAGCGACGAATGGCAATGGTGAATCAAAAGAAAACACATCAGCACATTAACAACATAAAATTAAAATAAAAAATGTTATGGATTTATCAACAACATATCTCGGACTGAATTTAAAAAATCCGCTCGTTCCATCTGCGGGACCTCTTTCGCGCACGGTGGACAGTATGAAGCGATTGGAAGATGCTGGTGCAGGTGCAATCGTAATGTATTCGCTTTTTGAAGAGCAAATAGTGCATGAAGCAGCAGAACTTGACCACTATCTATCATTTGGAACACATAGTTTTGCAGAATCGCTGACGTATTTTCCATCTTCCGGGGAATATAATTTAGGACCTGAAGAATACATTGAACTTCTTTACAAAGCAAAACAAGCATTGGAAATTCCCATCATTGGAAGTCTGAACGGCATTTCAGTCGGCGGGTGGATAAATTATGCTTTGAAAATGGAAGAAGCCGGCGCTGATGCAGTAGAGTTGAATGTTTATTACATTCCAACTGACCCGCAAATAACAAGTCAGGATGTAGAAGACCGTTATCTCGAAATTCTTCACGCTGTAAAAAGTACCGTAACAATTCCTGTCGCAATGAAATTGAGTCCGTTCTTCAGTTCGTTCGGGCATTTTGTACAGCGGCTCGATAATGCAGGCGTCAATGGTTTGGTAATGTTCAATCGTTTTTATCAGCCGGATATTGATTTGGAAAATTTAGAAGTTCTCTCAAACGTTATTCTGAGTACGCCCAATGCAATGCGTCTTCCTATGCGATGGATTGCAATACTCTACAAACAAATAAAAGCAAATCTTGCGGCAACGAGCGGCATTCATACAACAGAAGATGTGTTGAAAATGCTGATGGTTGGCGCGGATGTTACGATGATGTGCTCGGCACTATTGCGTAATGGTCCGCAGCGCATAACAGAAATACTGACGGAAATGCACCGATGGATGCTCGAACACGAATATCTTTCCGTTGAACAACTGAAAGGAAGTATGAGCCAGCGTTCCATAGCCGACCCGGCAGCATTTGAACGCGCGCATTATATGAAAGCGCTCAATCAATTCAAATGACCAACACAATGAACAATCCGGTGCGATGGCTTGTATTTCTTCTGCTGATAGTTGCGGTGTCATTATTTTTCTTTGATTTTAATTCGTCCATGCCAAACATTTCTTCTGATGACGTGCTGAAAAAAATTGCAGCGAAAGAAAATATTCTTCTTCTCGATGTACGCACAGAAGAAGAATTTTCCGAGGGACATTTGGAAAATGCAACACATATTCCATTGCAGGAATTGAATGAACGCATCAATGAACTGGAACAATTCAAAGGAAAAGAAATTATCGTTTACTGTCGCTCCGGTAACAGAAGTAAAACGGCTACGTCAATTTTACAGACAAAAGGATTTCATGCTGTCAATATGGAAGGCGGCATCAAGCAATGGAACGGAAAAATCGTACAATAAAAAAACAATTTTAACTCACCTCCAATTTATTTATAAAACTCATTTATGAACACAATGACAATGGAAACTCAGGGAAAACGTCTCGAAGATAATGCTCCGGGAAAATATTATGTAACCGATGGCTGTAACGGATGCGGACTGTGTTTTGCATACGCATTACAGAATTTTATGTACAGCAACGATTCATCCTATTATTACATTTATCAGCAGCCGGTAGATGAGCGCGAGGAAGAAGATATTCAGCACGCGATGTCTGTCTGTCCGATGGATTGTATAAAAAATGATGGCGATGTAATTTAGCATTGCACATACTTTCCTTTTCTGTAATGCCGTGCATTATAAGAATATCACTTTCAGGTTGCTATATTTCTTTGTAAAAAAAGAAAGAACAACCACGATGAAAAGACTTGTACTAATAACTATATGAAAAAAACAGTATTTATTACACTATTAATGTTACTGACTTTTAAAGGCGTAACTTATAGTCAATGGTCAATACCCATAGCTATTGATACTTCATTGGGAAAAGAACAAGAAGACCCGCTCATTGCAATTGGTCCAAATAGAAAAATTGTAATTGTTTATCACGAAGATCCCAATCAAGACCAAACACGATTAGCACTGTTTTACTCATCAGACAACGGCATAACATTCTCACGAAGAGTAATCCCGCCGCCACCCGTTACTCCATCAAGAATAGTTTACGGACCCGATGCAATTCGTTTTGATTCTGATGGTAACTTATTTGTTTTGTGGGGTTGGTATGAAGGAGATGAAGATATATTATATGCTCACAATCTTACCCTTTCGAAGTCAATAGATGAAGGAGAGACATTTACTAATGTATGGAATACTAGGCAGCCCTACCCTCACATGACTTCGAGGCATCCATTTATTATTGATGAAAACAAAACTATTCATATACTTTGGGATTCTATCATTTATACTGACCCATATTTTGAACATAAGTACACCAAATTTCTGAACGGAAATTTCACAAATAGAATTGACCACGTTTTACCTTATACCACGGATAGTATCCATACGGAACATGATGCAGGCTTCTTTATCTCTAACGATATTATACATTATACTACCAATGGAGGATATCCTGGTTACAAAGCTTATTATTCTCGTTCAAGTGATGGCGGAACATCGTTCTCAACAATGGTTCCGGTAGATTCAACATGGACGTTCCTTGTAAAATCTGCTTCTGAAAGAATGCTTATCTTTACGTACATTATAAAAGAAACTCCCCCACCGCGTATATACTTAGGTGCAAAATATATCGGAGATTCTACCATCACCTTTTCACCTACATTTCAAATAGGCTCAAAATCTGGGTATGACAGACCCTCTTTATGTACATATACGACATCAAATTTCATTTTATATGAAGGAGCAGATATGGGGCAAGGAGGAACAGCATATTATGAATTTGAAAATTTAGAAAACCAAGCAATTGATAGTGCATTTTTTTTAAATCTCAAAAATTATGATTTCGTTATTGATTCACTTGGGGGTAAGTATTTTGTTGCGAAACAAGGAAAGTATATTTATTTTGCTAAAAAGGATGTTATAACCGGAATTAAAAATGATGAAGAGAAAAATCAAACGTCTCGTAATATCTTAGGCGCAATTGTTGAGTATGGAGGTGCAAGCGTCAGATTTTCTGTAACTATGCGTGAGGAGCAGTTAATACAATTATCCTTGTACGATATTACCGGAAAAATTGTCGCAATTGTTCATTCCGGTTATTCGAAAATTGGCGAACAGAGTATATTATATAATACATCGCATCTCTCATCCGGTATATATTTTGGAGTCTTGAAATCAGGTACAAATATTTATACCACAAAGTTTTCACTAATACATTAACATTTATTTTACTACTTTTTAAAATTGTAGTTTATGATGAAAAAAATTGTTTTATCAATCGTGCTGTTTTTTATTCTTGTTATTCATCAAGGATATGCTCAAAGTACTCATCCTCGTTTGTTCTTTGATCCTTCGGATATAACGTTATTACGTTCTAGAGCTTTAACTCCTGGTACAACAGCAAATCAATTGTGGAATCTCATTAAAGAACGTCAAGCAGATCACTACAGTACAATTTTTCCAACTGATTATAGAAAACAAATAATCAATAGCAAGAATCAAGATGAGTTCCCTCAATTATATTCGTTAGCATTTTCGTATTTGATTACTGAGGATCCTCTTTACTTGCAAAGAACAAGAGAAATTATTTTTGGTTATACTGAAGGAAATGGACAACATCAAGTTGGGATTATTGAATTACCCTTTAATAGTTATGGGAATGGGGATAGGCGCGTTATTGCATTATCTCTTGTTTTCGATGCACTGTGGGAATATTTTGATTCTAGTGAGCGGTTTCAAATCCTACTAAAAGTATTAGAAGATATTAGAAGGCCAACAGATGGGTTGAGGGCTTGGGTTTCCAATCCCCAAAATATCCACCAGAACAACCATCTACAAAGAAGAGCAGGTGCGTTGCTTTACGCAGCCATAGTTTTTAATGATTACCCGGCGTACCCAGAAGCAAATGAGGATATTAACCTTGCACGATATCTTTTATTCACTTATCAAAATAATTTGGTTGTACGCATGACAGATCCTGAAGGAGCATCTCAGGAAGGAACATTCTACGGTTGTTTGCAATTTGCACGAATCATAAATGAAATGTATGCATTAAACCGGTGGGATAATACTAACTATTTTCTTCAAGAGCCATTTCTTTCAAGACTTACGAATGCTCCAAAGTGGTATTGTTATGAAATATTACCTGCTCCTCGCTCCGCATTATATCGTCAGGTCAATAATATTGGTGATAGTTACTCGGGGTTTTATAACGCTAATGGATTTTGGATTAGTATGCTGCTTCTTGGCGGTGCATATAATAACCCATTGGCTACTTGGGTATTTGATAATACTGCAACAAGCCCTTATTATATGTTAATACCTGGAGTTTCCAATGATTGGAATTGGCAACGTTGTGCAATAACATATCACTTTGCGACTGCGTTGTTGCATTACAACGATATGGAACCTACGGAGCCTGCTCTTCAGCTATCAACAAGAAAATACTTTTCTGAAAAAGGTTTGATATATATCAGAACATCTAACACTACGTGGGCTGATAATAACGATATTCAATTTGCTTTCGAAAGCTCTCCTGCTATTAACCCCACAACTGGAATTTTTTCAGTCAAACATGACCAACCTGATAAGAATATTTTTACGCTATCTGCCTTTGGAAAAGATTTTATTAATGACTTGGGTTTACCTGGTAAGTGGCCCCAAGACCAAAATTGTATTCTTATAGATGGAAAGGGAGAGGCAATCGCTACTACGTGGAATGATGAAGGAATAGAAATTCCAGATTGGCCTGAGCGACAGGGTGAAATTGTTAGTTTTCATTATGGGGGAATATTCGATTTTATTCACGGTAACGCAAAAGAAGCATATAACAAATTGTATGCGAATACTGAAAATGGTTTACCATTAATTATTGATAATCCTAATGATCCATCCTTTCAATTGCCCCATACAAAAGCATATTTGAACCCTGTTAAAAACGCAGATAGATATGTTATTTCTACAAGATTATCTTCAGGCATTCCTCACTTTTTTGTTATTTCCGATGATATTAACAAAGATGAGTCATATCATGTATATGAGTGGTTATTCCATAGTGAATTTCCATCTACCGGTACAAACCCAGTTACTATAAATGGGTATGATGGAAAATTTCTTAAAATATGGTACACAGCACAAGGGTTACCAGACTTTTCTACGAATCAGAAAATTCTTTGCAATGGTAGCTCGGCACTAGATCCGAATGCTCCTTATGTGACAACTGCTACACAAACAATTGTGCATGAAAGTAAAATTTCCTCTTCTTCTATTAATCCATATTTTCACGTTATCTTATTGCCCCATAAACAAAATGATATTGAGCCTGTTAGCGTAACTGAAGTTCCTGCTGCTAACGGAAGTTGTCTAAGATTAGATTGGGGAAATTACGAAGACTATAGCATTTTTAAGTATGGAACTAATGTAGCTTCATCTTTTTTTAGCACAAACGGGAAACTTAACCAAATACGGATACAGAAACCTTCCTCTTTACCAGTATTATTTGTTATGACAGAAGGAACGCAATTAACTTATAATTCTTTGGAGTTGGTTCATATTTGGGGGCAAAATTCTACTGTGATGAAAAATGCAGATTCTGTTTTTCTTAATGGAAATATTACATATTTTCGTATTTGGTCGCCAAACACTTTGGGAGTAAAACTAAATGGAAATAATGTTGGTTTTGTTCAAGTTGGTAATTATGTCGAGCCTAATAATGTCACAATTGATAGAATATGGACTGGAAACATATCTTCTCATTATCCTGTCTTTGTTAATTCATCACTCATTTTCGAAGGTTCTTGCAGCGTAACAAACATTCAAACTTTTACAGTAAGTGGAAGCATAATTCTTTCTGAAAATTCCACTCTTATCCTCGACGGCAACGTCAATTTCGATATTACAGGAGGAACAATAGAGGCTCGCGCAGGGGCACAAATTGCGAACATAAAGGAAATAACTATTCAACCGTCAACAGAATTTATTGCAAACGCCGGAGCATCATTTAGTTTTGTTGATAATGGATACATTGCTTCAAATGGCTCATTTTCTGCAACAGGCACTGAAGAACACCCGATTACATTTTTAAGCAACAATTCTACACATTACAACTGGAGCGGTATTCAAATATCCGAAGGACAAAATGTTGCGCTTGCACATTGCTACATATCTTCCGCAAACGCAGGCGTACATATAGATAAAACGCAGGAAATACACATAGATGATTGCGCATTTCAACACTGCATAACGGGCGTGCATATTGATAACAGCGCATTCACTGTGCGAAATTCTATATTCGATTCATGCTCCATAGGTATAGATATTGGTCCATTTGATGAACCTGATATTAAATATGCTCTTGTAGAAAATTCAACTTTTTCTCATTGCACCATCGCAGGAATGAATATCAATAAAAATTCGTGGCTTGATTGTAATGATAATTATATCACCGAAAATACTCTCGGCATTCAGGTACTAACTTCAACACCTGTGTTTCGTCACAATCGCATTGAATATAATTCTGACAACGCAGTATTTTCGTATGAAGATGCAGAGCCTCGCTTCGGCGACAGAATTGAAAATGATTTTGGCAATAATATTATCAGTGAAAACGGAAGAGAAAACGGAGCGCAAATATATATACGCGGCTCTGGCTTATTTATGGGGATGATGGACAAAGTATTGCAAGGTGGATATAATAGTATTCTCAATGAAAACCAAGACCGCTATGCTATTTATGCAGAAGCAAATAAAGAAGATATCTATGCGGAAAGCAACTGGTGGGGAACTTCACAACCGGATGAACATTTGTTTTATGCAGACGAAGGAAAAATATATTTTGATTTCGCTTTGGAAAGCGACCCGAATACATCTGCAAAAATATTTCATACAGCAAGTTTCAGCGCGGCGAAATCAAACGGAAAAGAAAATGCAAACGGAGAGCCGCTTGTCCTTTCTTCCGAACAAAAACTGTTGCGCAAAGCAGGTCAGTTGCGTGGAAAAAGAAAATACAGTGAAGCAATTGCAGCGTATCTGCATCTCATCAATACTTCGCCTTCAAAACGGGAAGCAGTTACCGCAGTGAATGAATTGCGCAATACGTATCGTGATTATATGCATTTTGAAAAGAATGATTCATCGCACCATTCGCTTCTGCAACGGTTGAAACATTTTATGAGAACGCATACAAATTCCCGCGTGCAACGATTGAGCGAAAAACTACTTGCAGATGAATTTAGCGCAAGCGGAAACAGTGATAGTGCAATTGCATACTATTTGCATATTGCGGCAAACAATCCTGAGAGCGATAATGAATGTGCAGCATTGTACGGCTTGTTTTCTGTCTATGCGTATATGACGAAAGAAAATGACGATGCGCAAACAGTATTAACTGAAATGCAACTAAAATATCCCAATGATAAACGCACAACAATAGCTGCATTACAATTGAAATCATTACCTGTTTCTTTTTCAAAAACAAAACCACAAACTGCGAAAACAACAAATGAACAAAACAGCGCACAACTTCCAACAGAATATGTATTGGAACAAAACTTTCCCAATCCCTTCAATCCGACAACGGTAATTAGCTTTCAGCAACCAACAGTCAGCAATGTAACATTAAAAGTGTACAATGTTCTCGGTCAGGAAGTGGCAATGCTCATTAATAATGAATTGATGAATGCAGGGAAACACGAAATCCAGTTCGATGCTTCCGCAATTCCGAGCGGTGTGTATTTCTATCGTCTCTGCACACAAAATTTTACCGAAACAAAAAAACTTATCGTATTGAAATAACAACACACAATTTTTAATTTATTGATTTAACAATTACCGAAAGGAATTATGTACCAAATACTGAACAAAGAAATACTTTCGCCCACGATTAACAAATACATTATCAAAGCCCCATTCATTGCACGTAAACGCAAAGCAGGAAATTTTGTAATGTTGCGTATTGAAGAAAATGGAGAGCGTATTCCTATTACCATTGTAGGCAGCGACGTTGGCGAAGGAACAATCACTATCATCGTGCAATCTATTGGTAAAACCACAAAACTGCTCGCAACCAAAAATGCAGGCGACACAATTCTTGATGTTGTCGGACCGCTCGGAATGCCAACACCGATTGAACTGCACGGCGCAGTAGCGTGTGTGGGCGGTGGCGTTGGAACTGCAGAATTGTATCCCATTGCGAAGGCGTTAAAAGAGGCAGGGAATACAGTCTATTCAATCATCGGTGCGCGTTCACAGGATTTAATTATTCTTGAAAAAGAAATGCAGGAAATTTCCGATGCAATTTATGTAACTACCGATGATGGCTCATACAAACGCAAAGGGCTTGTTACCGATGCGCTGAAAGATTTATTGGATAATTCAACATTAGGAATTCACGCTGTTTATGCAATTGGTCCTCTGCCGATGATGAAAGCAGTTTCCAACACAACACGTCCGTACGGAGTTCACACGTTGGTAAGTTTAAACGCAATTATGGTTGATGGAACAGGAATGTGCGGCGGCTGTCGTGTTTCCGTTGGTGGTGAAATGAAATTTGCCTGCGTTGATGGACCCGAGTTTGACGGCCACCTTGTGGATTTTGATGAAATGATGATGCGCAATCGTACGTACATTGATATGGAAAAAATTTCCAATGACCATTTTTGCAATTTTCAAAAACAGGTTTTAGAATTAACAGGAGTAGCAGCATGAGTGAATTTAATACATTAAAACCTTCCGAGCGGATGAAAATTTCTCGTCAGTATGCGCTGGAACAATCAGCAGATGAGCGCAATCATAACTTCCTCGAAGTTTCTTTGGGAATGTTGGATGAAACAGCATTGCTCGAAGCGACGAGATGTTTGGAATGTAAAAATCCTGTCTGCACAGAAGGTTGTCCTGTCTGCATTGACATAAAAGGATTTATACAACTTATGTTGCAAAAAGATTTTGTCGGCGCAGTAAATAAAATCCGCGAGATGAATTATCTCCCTGCAATTTGCGGTCGTGTGTGTCCGCAGGAATCGCAGTGCGAAGAACAATGCACACTTGGCAAAAAACATAAACCGGTTGCAATTGGAAAGCTGGAACGCTATGTAGCAGATTGGGAAATGAAAAATAATGCATTCATCGCACCGGAAATAAAAGAGAAACGCTATGAAAAAATTGCTATTGTTGGTTCCGGTCCCGCAGGTTTGACGTGCGCAGCAGAACTTGCAAAACGCGGATATCACGTTACTATTTTTGAAGCGTTGCATGCTGTTGGCGGTGTGTTGCGCTATGGCATTCCGGAATTCCGTTTGCCGAAAGAAATTCTTGACCTTGAAGCAGAACGCATCAAAGCGTTGGGCGTACAAATTTATACAAATTTTGTTGTGGGACGCACTGCTACGATTGATGAATTTTTTGAAGAATGGAATTTTGATGCAATTTTTCTTGGAACAGGAGCAGGCACACCAAACTTTATGGGAATTCCCGGCGAAAGTTTAAGCGGCGTGTATTCTGCTAATGAATTTCTCACCCGCGTGAATTTGATGAAAGCATATAAATTTCCTGATGCAGATACTCCGATTCGATTGGGAAAAGAAGTTGCTGTTATAGGCGGCGGTAATACTGCAATGGATGCTGTACGTACTGCAAAACGACTTGGAGCAGAAAAAGCATATCTCATCTATCGTCGTTCGCGCGAAGAAATGCCGGCACGTGAAGAAGAAATTCATCACGCGGAAGAGGAAGGCATTGTGTTTTTAATGCTCAACAGCCCGACAAAAATTATCGGCGATGCAAATAATTGGGTGTGCGGCATTGAAGTGCAGAAAATGGCTCTTGGTGAACCCGATGAATCCGGACGCAGAAAACCTGTCCCGCAAAAAGGTTCAGAATATATTATTGCCGTACAAACAGTGATTGAAGCAATCGGACAAAAACCAAATCCCATTATTCAAACAACAACACCCGGATTAAATACGAGCAAGCGCGGCACTGTTGTTATTGATGATAATCAGCAAACGAGCAGGGAAGGAATTTTTGCCGGTGGTGATTTATCGCGCGGAGGTGCAACAGTAATTCTTGCAATGCGCGATGGTAAAAGGGCGGCAGAAGAAATTCATAATTATCTTCAGGAAAAAAGTAAAAAACTTGAAGAGCAATTTGTTGCTTCAACTGTTCCGGAACCAATTCTTGCATAACTTCTCTTTGCAAATACAATATTGATAATATAGGACGAAGCAACACTTCGTCCTATATTTGTTTATAAACTATGTTCATCCTTGTCATCAATCCCGGTTCAACTTCAACAAAGTTAGCAGTGTTTAATAATGAAAATTCCATTGCAAGCACTATAGTTCGACATACCAAAGAAGAATTGGAACAATTTATAAATATATGGGAACAGTTTTCTTTTCGCCTCCGACTTTGTCGTGAATGGATTGTATCGCAAGAAAAAAAATACGATGCAATTGTCGCAATGGGAGGATTATTGCGTCCGCTTGAGGGAGGAACATACGTTCTCAATGAAACAATGCTTGAAGATGCGCGAAAAAATATTCAGGGAGAGCACGCATCAAATCTCGGTTGCGCGCTTGCATTTGAAATTGCAAATGAATTTCACTGTCCGTCTTTTATTGTTGACCCGGTTTCTGTTGATGAATTTACATCACTTGCGCGTTTCTCTGGTCATCCGTTGATTGAAAGAAAAAGTTTATCGCATGCACTCAATATTCACGCAACAGCAAGACGGGCAGCAGATGAAATGCATCTTCTATTGCATCAATCAGCATTCATCGTTTGTCATTTGGGAGGCGGCATTTCAATTGCCCCTGTGCTGAACGGAAAAATTATTGATGTGAATGATGCGGCAAGTGATGGACCTTTTTCACCTGAACGCACGGGAGGACTTCCGTTGCAGCAATTTATTTCGCTTTGTTTTTCCGGAAAATATTCTGAAAAAGAAATGCGAAAACTTGTGATGGGAAAAGGTGGACTTGCGGCATATCTTGGAACAAATTCTGCAACAGATGTAGAAAATAAAATTGCACACGGTGATACATATGCACAGGAAATATTTGAAGCAATGGCGTACCAGATTTCAAAAGAGATTGGTGCGATGGCAACAGTATTAAATGGAAGTGTTGATGCAATCGTACTTACAGGCGGTCTTGCACAGTCATCATTGTTAACAGAATGGATTACAGAGCGAGTTCAATTTATTGCACCGATAAAAATATTTCTCGGCGAAGATGAAATGCTTTCGTTGGCACTGGGAGCATTGCGTGTACTTCATCAACAGGAACAACCAAAACAATACTAAAAAAATATGATACAAAATTTTGAACAACTACTGCAGGCTGCGACTGCAATACAGGGCAAACGTGTTCTCGTTATTTTTCCGAATAATGAAGAAACATACTCAGCAATTTTTGATGCCGTAAAAATACATCTTGCACATTTTATTCTCGTTGGCGATGAAAAAAATATAGCGGAAAAAATTAGCGAAGCAGGATTTTCTCTATCGCAGTTTGAAATAATTCATGCGGCAACTATTTCTGCATCACTCAAACTATCAATAGAATTAATCGCCGCAGGGAAAGCAGATATTTTAATGAAAGGCGGCGTGGATACTTCAACTATGATGAAAGCAGTGCTGCGTGAAGATGCAGGCGTGCGTTCACAACGTTTGCTCTCCGATATTTTTGTTCTTGAATTTCCTCAACGGATTGATAATCGCTTTGTGATGATTACCGACGGAGGAATGACGCTTGCGCCGGATTTAAAAAATAAAGTTGAACTCAT
The DNA here is from genome assembly GCA_964358705.1 of uncultured Chitinophagales bacterium. Lineage (GTDB taxonomy): Bacteria > Bacteroidota > Ignavibacteria > UBA10030 > F1-140-MAGs086 > JBBTJF01. The sequence continues at coordinate 15,601 of CAYHPL010000023.1, read as the reverse complement.
CAATAATGCAGTGGAAGTCGCGCATGCACTCGGCAATTCGCAACCGAAAGTTGCTGTTCTTTCTGCTACGGAATTTGTTGTGCCAAGTTTGCAATCAACTCTTGACGCAGCGGCGCTTGCAAAAATGAATGAGCGCGGACAAATAAAAGGTTGCATTGTAGATGGACCGTTCGCGCTTGATAATGCCATTTCACCGGAAGCGGCAGAGGAAAAACAATTGAAATCTTCTGTTGCAGGGCAAGCAGAAATATTGGTTGCGGCAAATATCGAATCTGCAAATAGTCTTGCGAAAAGTACAACATATTTTGCGGGACTGCGTTTGGCGCACGTTATCGTTGGCGGAGTTGTTCCTGTGCTTATTCCTTCGCGCGCGGATAAAAGCGATGCAAAACTTCTTTCGATTGCATTGGGAATATTAATGAGCAGATATTACGAGGAGAACGGATAAACATCTCGCCATTTTTTTTGCTTTAAAATATTCCTTCTCGCAAAAAATAAATTGCATCCGGTCTGAACATTTCTGAAATAAATTAAGAATTATTTTTCAGAAATAGCACAGATTTACTTTCCACATTATTGAAATCACCATTCATCCATACCTGATTATCCCCTTTATTTATCGGCACGAAACTTGATATATAGTTAGGTGCGATGTTTTGCTTATCACCCATTTGAAAGAATGTAGTGAGGCACTGTACAGCGATGAAAAATTGTTTGTACATTTTGAAAATTTCGACCACAAAAGTGTGTTGAAAATACAATCGGCGCAGTAAAACATTGTTGAAAATTTCATTACTCATAGATGAAATTTTCTCTCCTGAATCGGGAGTCCTTCTATGGTGAATAGCACATGGGAAACATATTATTTCAGTGAGGCACTTGAAATACAGCAGGTAGAAGAGCAACGCTCGCGGCAAGTAATTGCGGCGGTTTGTTGCTCTTCTGCTCTTTTCTTTTCCTCTTCAATTTTGATAAATTCGATATATCAAATTCTCATTTTTGTTAGAGAAAAAAACAGCTCCCCTTCCCTCTGCTCAAAGAAAAATATTCACGTCGAACAATATTTTTCCCATCAACTATATTACGCTCCCTCCTTTAATTTTACCAAAAAAATTCTCTACTAATTTAAATTATGCAAACGTCTTTATCAGATATACCAAAACCAGAACAGGCATTTCATCAGACGGAAAAAATTGCGCGGCGAATAAAATATGAATCAGAACTCGACCCGCGCTTCGGAGATAAAATTGCAACGATGGCGTATGGAGAAAAATTATTTGCTTGTATTCAATGCGGAACGTGCAGTGCAACTTGTCCGCTCAGCCATTATATGGATTACACGCCACGAAAAATTATTGCAATGGTGCGCTCCGGGTTTCGGGAAGAAGTACTGAACAGCGCAACGATTTGGTTGTGCGCTTCGTGCTACTCCTGCTCAGTTGAGTGTCCGAAGGGAATAAAAATTACCGATGTAATGTATGCGCTGAAGCGTGAAGCGATGATAAATAATATTATTCCGCAACACATTCCGACACCGATTCTCGCGAAGGAATTTTTTCACCAGATTCTTGCGCACGGAAGAAATAATGAAGTGCAACTCATTACGAGATTTTATTTACTCACAAAGCCATGGCAGATGCTGAAGAAAGCGCGCATCGGTTTTAGGTTGTGGCGTCTCGGACGGCTTTCGTTTTTTGAGAAAGGCGTGCAAGATAAAAACCTTTTAAAAAAATATCTTTCATCTGTTGAACAAAGAACGGAGGCGAATTGATATGAAATATATTTACTATCCCGGTTGCTCAATGCAATCAAGCGCAAAATCGTATGAAGAATCGTTGCTTGCTGTATTTAACACGCTCAATGTTCCAATGGAAGAATTGCACGATTGGAATTGCTGCGGCGCAACATCGTATATGTCTGTAGATGAAATGAAAGCATTTGCGCTCGCAGCGCGAAACCTTGCATTGGCAGAGCATCAAAACGGAAGCACCGATGTTGATGTCGTTGCGCCATGCAGTGCGTGCTATCTTGTGCTGATGAAAACGCAACGCTATCTCAAAGACCATCCGGAAATACAATCCAACGTGCAGAAAGGATTGCAATCCATCGGACTATCGTACGAAGGAAAAGCACATGTGCGCCATCCGCTTGATATACTTGTAAATGATATTGGAGTGACACGCATTAAACAAGCCGTTCGAAAACCGCTGAAAGGATTGCGTGTTGCGTCGTATTACGGATGTCAGGCAGTGCGTCCGTTTCAGATTTTTGATGACCCACGCGACCCGCAAACGATGGATAGAATTGCAGAGGCAATGGGCGCATCTGCTATTGATTGGAGTTTGAAAACACGCTGTTGCGGCGGAACATTGACAAGTACAATAAATGAAGTAGGCATTCGACTCAACTACATTATTTTAAAAGAAGCAGAAAAACGTGGCGCTGATGTTATTGTTACCGCATGTCCACTGTGTCAATTTAATCTCGAATGTTTTCGCGATGAAATGAAAACAATGTACGATGATGAAATAAAAATTCCCGTCATTTATTTTACGCAACTGATGGGAATGGCATTTGGTATAAAAGAAAATATTTTAGGAGTTCAACGCACGCTCATACGACCGGCGTGTGTTTCAAAAATTACAGGAGGCGAAGTATATGTTTGAGCATAGTAACGGAAACGGACAGCCTCGCATTGGATTTTATGTATGCCATTGCGGGCATAATATTGCCGGAATGGTGGATGTAGATGACGTTGCAAAATTTGTTGCAAAACTTCCCAACGTTATTATTTCCCGCGATTATAAATATATGTGCTCGGATCCCGGGCAGGAACTTATTCAACACGACATTCGCGAATTAAATCTCAACCGCATCGTTGTTGCATCATGTTCTCCTTTGCTGCACGAAAAAACATTTCGCACGGCAACGATGAATGCAGGATTGAATCCTTTTTATTTTCACATGGTGAATATTCGTGAAAATGTTTCGTGGGTGCACGAAAATAAAGAGGAAGCGACGCGCAAAGCAAAAGATTTATCGCGTGCGGCAATTCAGCGCGTTGCATTTCATCGCGAACTGGAAAAGAAGCGTGTGCCAGTCAATCCTGATACGCTTGTTGTCGGCGGCGGAATTGCTGGAATACATGCCGCGCTTACCCTTGCAAATGCAGGAAAGAAAGTGTATCTCGTCGAAAAGGAACCGACGATTGGCGGACACATGGCGCAGTTTGATAAAACATTTCCGACGCTTGATTGCGCTGCGTGTATTCTCACTCCGAAAATGTCTGCCGTGCGCAATCATCCGAACATTACATTGTGGACGTATTCCGAAGTTGCAAAAGTTGATGGCTCTGTAGGTAATTATAAAGTAAAAGTAAAAAGAAAACCTCGTTACATCAATGAAGAACTGTGCATCGGATGTATGGAGTGTGTTGATGCGTGTATTTATAAACAGGGAAAATATGCCGATGAATTTAATGAAGGATTGAGCAAACGCAAACCGATTTACATTCCGTTTCCGCAGGCAACACCGCTTGTTGTTGTCGTTGACCCGGAGAATTGCGTGAAAGTTAAAACCGGAAAATGCAAAGAAACATGCGTTGAAAAATGCGACCGCGATGCAATTGATTTTTCACAGAAAGAAGAAATGCTCGAAGTGAATGTCGGTACAATGATTATCGCAACCGGATTTCAAACGTTCGATGCGCGGCGAACACCGTATTACGGTTATGGAAAATACGAGAACGTTTATACCGCACTTGAAGTGGAACGGCTCGTCAATGCATCAGGTCCAACAAACGGAGAAGTAGTAACACGCGACGGCAAACATCCGAAAAGTGTTGGCATCATTCATTGCGTCGGTTCGCGCGATGAAAAAACGCATAAGTGGTGTTCACGTGTGTGCTGTATGTATTCACTGAAACTTGCGCATCTCATAAAAGAACATACCGGCGCGGAAGTATATAATTTTTACATTGATATGCGCACACCGGGCAAAGGATATGAAGAATTTTATGATAAATTACTGAATGAGGGCGTACATTTTATCCGCGGCAGAGTTGCAGAAGTTACGGATTGGGCAGTAACTGATGACGAAGTAGGAAAACTTGTTATCCGCGCAGAAGATACGCTGATTGGAGCAGTGCGAAGAATCCCTGTGGATATGGTCGTGCTTGCAACCGGACTTGAGCCGCGTGATGATGCGCAGGAAATACGGAGAATGTTTAATATTTCCTGTTCGACGGAAGGATTTTTCCTTGAACGCCATCCAAAACTTGCGCCTGTGGAAACGTTCACGGATGGAATTTATATTGCAGGGACGTGTCAGGGTCCGCGGGATATTCCTGATACAGTTGCACAGGCGGGAGCCGCAGCAGCGCAGGCATTGACATTGATTGATACCGGCTACGTGGAACTTGAACCGAACACCGCATACATTGTAGAAAAGGAATGTTCGGGATGTAAATCGTGCCTTACCATTTGTCCGTACAGTGCGATTACGTTTAATGATGAAACAACGAAAGCGTTTATCAATGAAGCATTATGCAAGGGATGCGGAACGTGTGTTGCAACTTGTCCGTCGGGAACAATCAAGCAGAATTTATTTGAAGATGAACAACTCTTCAGTGAAATAAATGGATTACTTGCAGATATACATTTTGAAAAAGAAATGGCGTGTTGTTAGGAAGTATGCGTGAAGAATTAGGAATGAGGAGCAAGCAAAGGAAAATGGCAACGTTGTATTTGCTATTGACAGTATAACATTGCTGACGTATATTACACCGAATTTTTTTTGGTGAACGATATATATGATAAATCCACAAATGATAATGAAATTAATTTTAGCCATTTTACTATTATTACTGTTACACTATACTGCCTTTGCTCAGGATACGACATGCGGTATTATATGGCACGAGCCAGCGGTGCTTGCAAACGAGATAGGATTTCCAAAAGTTGCCGCTCAGGGAGATACGTTACACGTAACATGGCAACGTGAAATTAGCAGCTTACCCTATTTACGTTCCACAAACGCGGGACTTGACTGGGAAATTGAACGCGATTTATTTTCTGATACTATGCATATAACAGATACACGATGGATGGTTGCAGATGAATCTTCACTGTATGTATTGTGGCGAGATATAGATTTAAGCAATGGTAAAGAAAGTCCATCGTGGAGAGCATCATACGATCGTGGGACAACATGGGACACGGTAAAACGTATAATTTTTCCCTATGGTGTTGGTATAACGAATGATGTTGTAATGTATAGTGATACAGTTTGTGTAAATGCTCAAATAAACACTGCAATAGGAGGAGACCTTCCGCGTATTATTCGCATATTCCACAATGGAGCAGGATGGAGTGTAAGTTCTGATTCATTATATGTATTTGATTTTCGGATGGCGATGACAGAAGGAGTGTTACATATTGCAGTTGACCCTCTTGATTCTCAAAGCGTGATTTACTATCAACGAAGTTCAAATTTGGGAGACACGTGGAGTAATATGCAGCAAATTTCGATGAGTAATGGTAGCGGTGTCGGACACCCATCTATTGGTGCAAAAGATAATGATTTGTACATCAATTGGGTAGATAATAAATTTGGATGTGCAGTTGGAGCCAGCGGATGCAGTATCATCGGAAGAAAAAGTGAGACATCAGGAGAGACGTGGCTGGAAGAAAATCTTCTATCGGATGTTGCTGCTGGTACAATTCCTTATCCTACCATAAAAAATAATATCATTGCAACAGCGTGGATGGATGACTATTATGATCATTCGTTAGACCGTGCAAAAGTAAGAATTTCTCTTGATAAAGGGCATTCATGGTGTCCTGTTCAGAATTTCGGGCATGGTACAGGAACTAAAGTTGCCATTACTAACAATGCAATTCATGTATTTTATACAAATGAAGATAGCGCTAAAATGTATTATGTTCGGGGAGAAATAATTACAAGCTCAATAGCGAGTGAACCTGTTACCGTATTCGCGAAACAGATTGAACTGCAACAGAATCATCCGAATCCATTTAATCCAAGTACAGCAATCAGCTTTCAGCAATCAGCAGTCAGCCACATAACGTTAAAAGTGTATGATATCTTTGGAAAAGAAGTTGCTACACTCATCAACAACAAACAACTTGAAGCAGGGAAACACAATGTGGAATGGAACGCAGAAGGGTTTGCGAGCGGGATGTATTTCTATCGTTTAATAGCAGTAAATGAACATAATCAATCAATAATAAAAACCAGAAAAATGATTTTATTGAAATAGTCATTTATATAGGTCATTCTACTTGAGTATGCTGTGTAAAAACAGCAGAGCAAAAAAATAAATATAAACAATATTTTATAACTTAATTTGAAAGAAACATCTTATGAAAAACTCACAAAAAGTATTCAGATTAGTACACGTTTTGTCTTATGCACTTGTAGTTGCTTTATTGGAAACGACATTGAATGCACAAACAATGCAGTGGCAATTTATGAATGGTCCGTGGCGGGCAACGGACGTTCGTCAGATTTCAGCAAGTCCGAATGACAACGTAATATACGCTGCTAATTTTGGTTCGTATCTCGTAAAATCAACAAATAATGGTAACTCGTGGGCACGAATCAATGATATTCCTCACCCGCTTGTCGTCAGCAGAAAAATAGATAATCCAAGTATAGTTGTTGCAGGATATGTGGATGGAAGTAATTATGGTAAAATTATGTACAGTGCAATTGGAGGTGATCCAAATACATGGGTTACTAAAATAAACCAATTGGATCTTATGCCTTACAGTCTTTCTTTTTCAGGGTCGGATGCACCGCAATATGTACGTATTGGAACCAATCCTGTAGGAGGTAACAAAGCACTTTGGAAGGGGAATGTATCCCCTGGAGGAACGTGGACTTACGACGATAAATTTACAGCCAATACAACAGTAACATCCGTCTTATATCATCCGGAAAATTCATCAATAATATGGGTAGGGGGAAGTTCAGATAATACAGAAATGACACATGGACTATGGTACACCTTTGACGGAGGTGCAACTCCATGGAACAAAAGTAACGATGCACAGATTAGAAACAAAAATATAACTGCATTAGCGTATGACCCAACAGAACCTGATCCGTATGTGTTGGCGGGAACAAGTGATGGAGGAATATATTATTCTCTAGATAATGGACTGTCTTGGTCCAGTATCTATTTTCCAGGAAATAATGCCGTTACTTCTATCGTAGTAGTGTCATTTACCGATACAACAGCATATTATTTTGCATCAACCCCTGAAGGTGTATGGGGTTCTGATTTTTACGGCGATGGCTGGACAGAGATAGATGACAATTTGTTTGATGGAAATGTAAAGTGCCTCGAGGTAGTGATAAATCCTGAGGTCGGGGAACATGTTTTTGCCGGAACCACTTCTGAATTATTCGATGGCACTGTGATAACTATTCTTGAAGACATGGGCTGGGAAAACCTCAGTATCGGAATAGACACATTAAATATAACAGCATGTGATGTTAACTCTTCTATTGTTCTTTGCGGTTCAAGCGGATGGAATGCCGTCGTAAACAATTGGAGTGCAAATGTTACTTTTCCATTCTTTAATTATTCTCTCGGTGTGAATAATAGTTTTGAAACGTACGATGTTCAGTGGGATGTTAATTTGGAATATGGATTTATTGCGGGAAGCTATATTAATAATAGTGAAACGCAAGAGCGTGCAATCGTGCGAATATTATATGACGGGAGTGACGCGGATACAAAATACAGTAACACAGGTAATAGCGTTTCTGCGCTCGCTATTGATCCTGATCCCGAATATAGTAATTACATTTATGCCGGAACAACAAACGAAACGACTTTCTTTTTACGATCTTCTAATCAAGGAGCTAGCTGGTCTCAGAATACTGATGTCGAAGGAAAAACACTCTCTCTTGTAGCAACAAAAAATACTGAAGGTTCCACTTTTCCCCAAACATTTTTATTCGCAGGATGTGAAGGTTTGGGAGTTTATAAATCATCAAATGCTGGATCAGATTGGTTCTCAACTACTCTCACGGGCAAGACCATTGGAGCACTTGATGCATCTCCCTATACGTTTGTCAATATTTTTGCCGGTGGGGAAAGGGAAAATAACAATTCGCTTTGGAAATCAACAAATGCAGGGGACGATTGGGAAACGGTTTTAGGACCCACTACTTCGGTTTCAAAAGTATTATTTCATCCATCATATACAGATGCGAATCACCTGTGGATAGTTTGTAATAACGGTTATAGTATTATGAAAACAATAGATGGCGGAGAAAATTTTCTAACTGTAAACACTGACAATCTTCCGTTGCCCATAAACGATATATGTCGCGATAAAGATGGAGATAATTCCACAATATACATAGGAACGAGGCAAGGATTGTGGAAAGTCAATCCACCGCTTGAAACACCTAAAAATTTGGTATTTGATACGGAAAATCCAAATTCGTCAGTTCATCCTAGCTTTAAATGGGATGCATCTCCTGAAATTGATCTTCCTACTTTAAAATACAAGATATTTAAAAGCGAGGTAAAACGGGATGGTATGAAAAAGCAACTATATCAGATACAATCTATACAGATATTTCAGAAGAACTTCTTTCAGGGGAGGATCCACTTATGGTTTACTATTATGTAAAAGTCGTTGATAACGGCGGTAATTTATCAGCCCAATCAAACACAATTTCTTTTCTGTGCAATAATGGGATAAGTGAAGCCAAAATACGTGCCGGTAATTTAAATGAACTTCCAAAAGAGTTTGCTCTTGAAAAAAACTATCCCAACCCATTCAATCCGGTTACTACAATACGTTTTGCAATTCCGGAAAATTCATTTGTAACGCTGAAAATATTTGATATTCTTGGAAAAGAAACAACAACACTTGTGAACTCATTTGAAGAAGCAGGATATAAAACCGTACAATTTGATGCAACAAACTTACCGAGCGGCATTTATATCTACAAACTCACCGCAGGGAATTTTGTGGATATGAAGAAAATGGTATTGATGAAATAAAATTGGATTTATCATTCCATTTCTTATTTATTTTAAAATTAATCAAAAAAAAACTATGTCATACCAACCAAAAATCATCGCGTTCTTCTGCAACTGGTGCACGTACACCGCAGCAGATTTGGCAGGAGTGTCGCGTTTAAAATATGCGCCCAATGTCCGCGTTATTCGCGTGATGTGTTCAGGGCGCGTTGACCCGCAGTTTGTGCTCGATGCATTTGCAAAAGGCGCAGATGGTGTACTTATCGGCGGTTGTCATCCCGGCGACTGCCATTATGTTGAGGGCAATTACAAAGCTCTTCGCCGCTATCAATCATTGAAGCGCATGCTCAATGATATGGGAATTGAAGACGCGCGTTTTCGTCTCGAGTGGATTTCTGCATCGGAAGGAGAAAAAGTAAAAACGGTGGTGAACGATATGGTGCAGCAACTTATTCCGCTTGGCGCACTCAATCTTCCGCAACGATTTCTCGATTGGGATAAAGAAATGAATTTATTAGAAGAAGAAATTCACACAAAAGAAAAAGAACAACAAACAAAGGAGGAACTTGTTTATGCCTAAGCCAAAAATTGCTTTGTACTGGTGCGCTTCGTGCGGCGGTTGTGAAGAGTCCGTTGTGGATTTAGCGGAAGATATTCTCGGCGTTGTCGAAACGGTAGATATTGTACTCTGGCCTGTTGCAATGGATTTTAAAAAGAAAGACGTTGAAGCAATGGCAGACGGAGAAATACTTGCGACGATGATAAACGGCGCAATACGAACTTCCGAACAGGAAGAAATGGCGCGATTGCTGCGTAACAAAAGTGCGGTGATGATTGCGTACGGTTCGTGTGCGCATACAGGAGGAATTCCCTCGCTTGCAAATCAGTTTGCACGGGAAGAAATTTTTGAATACGTGTATGAAAAATCTCCATCAACAGTCAATGAGGAAAAAGTGCGTCCTGCGGTGAAAACGCCGTACAACGGTTCATTTGTAACGTTGCCGCAATTTCATAATGTTGTACGCGCTCTTGACCAGGTAATTGATGTGGATTATTATTTACCCGGATGTCCGCCAACACCAAAACTTTTGAAAGAAGCCATCGGAGTTTTACTCTCGGGAAATCTTCCGCCAAAAGGAACTGTACTCTCGCCTGATATTGCATTGTGCGATGAATGTCCGCGAAAAGATTCAAAGCCGGCGGAATTACACTTTAAGGAATTTAAACGACCGCAGCATGTTGCGATTGATGACAAACTTTGCTTTCTTGCACAGGGACTTGTCTGTATGGGACCCGCAACGCGCGGTGGTTGCGGAACATTGTGCGGCAACGGAAATATGCCTTGTACGGGTTGCTTCGGACCGACATCAAAAGTGAAAGACCACGGCGCAAAAATTCTTTCTGCACTGTCATCAAGTATTGCGTTTAACAATGAAAATGAAATTGAAACTACGCTGGATACTCTTGTTGACCCTGTCGGAACGTTCTATCGCTACGGACTTGCACATTCGCTATTGCGAAGAAAAGTAAATATTCCATCACTATAAATTCACTGCACTATGAAATACGTACTTGCCATCGCGCTCGCCATTTTCTTTTTCCAAAATAATGTATTGGCACAGGAAAAGAAGAATGACGTTTTTGATTCGACTGAAACGGTAATGGAAGTTCCGGCATTGTCGGATTTCCATACTGTTATTTATCAGGTGTGGCATACGGCGTGGCCTGAAAAAAACTACACAATGCTGAAAGAATTATTTCCGGAAATAGAAAGTGGAAGCAAGAAAATTGCTGAAGTACAACTTGCCGGAATTTTTCGCGACAAAGAAAAAATCTGGAAGGAAAACGTAGAAAAATTGATTGATATTGTCAGTGAATACAAAACTGCAATGGAGTACAATGATAATGCTGAATTGCTTGATTATGCGGAGCAACTTCATTCGCAATATGAAAAACTTGTGCGGATAGTTCGCCCTGTTCTCAAAGAGCTTTCCGATTTTCACGAAACACTGTATCCGTTGTACCATTATTATCTTCCCGAAAATAATGTAGAAAAAATACACAGCGCGGTGAAAATATTACAGGAAAAAATGCTTGCACTGAACAATGCAACTTTATCGGAACGATGGAAAAAGAAAGAAGCGGATTTTATTGAATCAAGAAAAGAACTTTCTGATGCAGTGCAGATGCTTGCAGATATGTTTCCATCAAATGATACAGCGGAAATCGCTGAGCGGATAGAAACGATGCACAAAAAATATCAGGATGTGGAAAAAGTGTTTGAATAAACTTTTGATTTAGTTCAAAAAATAGTTAGCGGCAACATTGAATTGGCACATTACTTGACGTATTTTAGTTGATTTGATATAAAAATATTTTCGATTAAAAAGACAGAAATACAATGGCTGAAACAAAAACACTTTACCACTATTCACTTGAAAACCCACTCGCTGTAACTGCAGGAAAACCGCGAGAGGATTTTACGCGCCGCGATTTACTGAGAATAATTGAGACTAAAAATATTGAGCGCATTACGTTGCATTACACTGCGCTCGATGGCAAACTGAAGGAATTAAAAATCCCGATTGCATCGCGGGCGTATGCGGAAAAAATTCTTGCAAATGGCGAGCGCGTGGATGGTTCGTCGTTATTTGCGGGAATGATTGATGTTGCGCTTTCAGATTTGTATGTCGTGCCGTTGTACAAATCTGCGTTCATCAATCCGTTTGATGAAAAAAGTCTCGATTTTATTTGTCGCTTTATAACACGCGAAGGTGTGTTGTACGCACAGGCGCCGGATACAATACTTGAAAAAGCGTATCAATTATTTTGTACGACAACACATTTGGAATTGCACGCATTTGGCGAACTGGAATTTTATTTGCTTTCATCACCGAGCGTGCGGATGTATCCGGGAATCAAGCAGAAGGGATATCATAACACCGCGCCGTTTTTGAAATCAGGAATTATTGTTGATGAAATGGTGGATGCACTTACGAAGATTACCGGTTCAGTAAAATATGCGCACAGCGAAGTCGGCTACATTGAAAATGTTCCGAGTGTTTCCGAAGAAATAAACGGCAAACAAGCAGAGCAAGTGGAAATAGAATTTCTTCCCGTCCCGATTTATGATGCGGCGGATTATCTTGTCCTTGCAAAATGGCTGATAAGAAATATTGCGTACAAAAACGGATGTGTTGCAACATTTGCGCCGAAACTCGAAGATGGCAATGCAGGAACAGGCATGCACATTCATCTCGCAGTGAAGAAGGATGGAAAAAATATTATGCGCGATGAAAGCAGCGCTCTTTCGCACGCGGCGCAAAAAGCAATTGTGGGATTATGCACGTATGCAAATTCACTCACTGCATTTGGGAACACAACTGCGGCATCGTATTTGCGTTTGGTGCCGAATCAGGAAGCGCCAACGCGAATATGCTGGAGTGATGCGAATCGCAGCGCAATGATTCGTGTCCCGTTGGGATGGACGAAGAGCAGTAATCTTGCGCAAATAATAAATGCGCACGAAAAAGAAATGTATGAACTTCCCGAAGGACAGCAGACAGTGGAACTACGAAGTCCCGATGGCAGTGCGTTAATACATTTGCTTCTTGCAGGAATTACACTTGCAATGGAGTGGGGAATAGCGAATGAGCGTTCCTTTGACCTTGCGGAACAATTGTACGTAACAGGAAATATTTTTAACGACGAAACGATACTGAAGAAACTTCCGACACTGCCGAAGAACTGTGCGGAGTCTTCTCGTATTTTATTGGCGAACCGTAATTACTATGAACGGAAAAATATTTATCCGCAGGAAATTATAGAATACGTTTCCAAATTGCTGGTATCGGAAAATGATGAATTTCTTGTCAAGCGTTTATCGGAATTACCATCCGAACAACGCATGCACGAAATCAGAAGAATAATGCACAAAGATTTACACAGACATTAAAAAAAATAACATTTACAATTCACACATAATTATTGAAGGTATATTATGCAAACACAAGTACAGGAAAGGTGGAATGAGGCAAACGCGAAAGCAAATTTCCACTACAACAATGAACGCCGCTATACCATTGACCCGATTACCCGCCTTGAAGGGCATGGCAAGATTGATATTTTTCTCGATGAGAAAGGGGAGGTAGAAAAAGCATACTATCAGATTCCCGAATTGCGGGGATTTGAAATTTTTACACACGGACGACCAGCGGAATCAATGCCGCAAATTACCAGCCGTATCTGCGGTGTTTGTCCGACTGCACATCACATGGCGGCAACAAAAGCGCTGGATAATTTGTACAAAGTTGAACCGCCGCTTCCTGCAAAGAAAATCCGCGAACTCATTTACAGCACATTTATGCTGGAAGACCACGCATTGCATGTCTATATTCTCGGCGGACCGGATTTTATCGTAGGACCTGATGCACCGAAAGAATTGCGCAATGTTCTGGGTGTGATTCAAGCGGTCGGCATTGATGTCGGGAAAAAAGTAATATCAATGCGCAAACGACTGCGGGAATTTATTTCGTATCTCGGCGGCAAAGTTATTCATCCCGTGTTCGGATTGCCCGGCGGGATTTCAAAAGGAATTGCGCGGGAAGAATTACCGAAACTGAAAGAGCTTGCAAAAGACGGATTGGAGTTTGCGCGATTCACATTGCAGGTATTCAAAGATATTGTTTTGAAGAATGAAAACTATGTGAAGTTAATTACCTCCGATGCATACACGCACAAGACGTATTATATGGGGCTTGTGGATGTGAACAACCATGTGAATTTTTACGACGGGAGAATTCGTGTGGTGGATTCTGATGGCAAAGAGTTCTCAAAATTTATCGCGCAGGATTATTTACAGCATATTGCAGAACACGTGGAGCCGTGGAGTTATGTGAAGTTCTGCTATTTGAAAAAAGTGGGATGGAAAGGATTTACGGAGGGAAATGAGAGCGGTATTTATTCTGTTGCGCCATTGGCAAGATTGAATGTTGCAAACGGAATGGCAACACCCGAAGCGCAACAAGCGTACGAAGAATATTTCAAAATACTTGGCGGAAAACCTGTGCATCATACACTTGCAAATCATTGGGCGCGCGTTATTGAAATGCTCTATGCGGCGGAGCGAATGAATGAACTTATCAATGACGACGATATACTCAGCGACAATATCCGTACACTGCCGACTGCAACACCAACCGTTGGCATTGGTGTTGTTGAAGCGCCGCGTGGAACTCTGTATCATCATTACGAAACGAATGAGAACGGAATTATTACCAAAGCAAATCTCATTGTTGCAACACAAAATAATTCCGGACGCATTGCAATGAGCGTGGAAAAAGCCGCGAAGGGATTGATACACGAAGGAAAAGTAAATGACGGATTACTCAATATGGTAGAAATGGCGTTCCGTGCGTATGACCCATGCAATGCATGTGCGACACATTCACTTCCCGGACAAATGCCGCTCACGTTGCGCATAATTGATGCCGAGAAAAATATTGTGAGAGAAATTAGTCGTAGCAAATAGCAATTAGCATTCAGCATTCAGCTATCAGCCATAAAGAATGAATCCCGAAAAGAAAATACTTGTGCTGGCATTGGGAAATGATTTGCTCGGCGATGATGCAATCGGGCTAATGGTTGCGCGTGCATTACGAAATGAGAACGGAAACAGTATTGATATTATTGAATCACCCGTTGCGGGATTTGCATTGCTCGATTATTTGGAAGGATACGATAAAGCGCTATTACTCGATGCAATGCACACAGGGGAATATCCCGAAGGAACGATTGTAGAACTCACGCCGCCGCATTTTCAGCAGTGTGTTGCATCATCGCCGCATTATGTCGGATTGCCGGAAATATTTTCTCTCGCAAAGCGATTAGATATTTCTTTGCCCGATGAAGTAAAAATACTTGCAATGGAAATTTCCCATCCGTTTGAATTACGGGAATCATTGAGCGAAAATATTGTACAACAATTACCACCATTTATTGCCAAAGCAAAACAACTCCTTTCTCATTGGCATACAGAATAAAATCACACTCCGGAAAAATTTCTATTTGCGTATTGAAATTGCAATGATAAATCCCTATCTTAAACCCGCAATTTTGCAATAGCAATGTCTTCAAAACGACACACTACATTTCGTTTTGGTGACCTGATTGATGATGAAGGGGATTAGCAACTTGTTCGTTGTTACTGCTTCTTCTCTCCCTCCCAAGCCACTCTCCCACAGGTTTCCCTGTAACAATACAATTCTATACTATCGCAAATCAGGATACATATATCTTGTTTTATGGTATGGTATTTTTTTATCCGCAATATGCAATGAAGCGGATGGGGTAAATTATTTCCGTTATAAAGGAAGTGAAAAAACAAGAGTGATTGGCAGAGTCCGGTTCATTGCCGGATAACTATCCGATTGCGAAACGGACGCTATATCAAAACGCTCTATGCTTTTTGATGGTGGAGAAATTTTCAATAGTTCCCATTCGCAATTTTACGAATAGGACAAAACGTTTGTAAGATACCATTCCTAAAATTGGGAATAGGGCAAAACGTTTGTA
>CAYHPL010000022.1:0-52748 GCA_964358705.1 uncultured Chitinophagales bacterium | reverse complement strand
ATAATTATTGCCAGCGCTATATTTAAAAATATTCTAATCGTAGTCATTATACATTGTATTATGTTTTTTGTTATTATTGTTGAAGCACGTTGTGTTTTTTAATAACGGTGTTTCATTTAAAAAAAATACTATTCCCCTCCTCTGCAAAAAAAAAGATTGCAGATGCAAATTAAAAAAGCAGTGCCGCTTCCGCTAATTGCGGAATGGAAAACACACACTCACTTCTTTGTTTGCTTAATACTGGACGGTAGTGCCGTTAACACTGCCGTTCAGTTTTTTATTTAATTGTTTTTTTAGCCGTTTGTACCTCCCTTCATTTTAAAAGGACTATTTTGTGTACGACTGAAAATAATTTTGTTCCATCATCACTCGTAATTCGATAAAGATAAACGCCACTCGGTTCATTGTTAGGTTTCCACTGAATTCTGTGTTCCCCTGATTCATAATGCTCGCTTGATATCGTTTCTATTTGTTTCCCGGTTATATCATATATCGTAATTGTAACAAACGATTTATTAGGTAAAATAAAATGGATAAAAGTAGATGCGTTGAACGGGTTGGGATAACTGTATGTTTCTATCGTATGAGGAACATTGGTCTGCGGGTCTTGGATTACTCCTACCGTTCCTGTGGAAAGAAATATATCTCCATAAAGTTTTATTGTATTAAAACTATCGGGTCGGCTTTTACTTATTATAAAATCTTTTCTCTCATCGAAATTAAAATCATAAAACTGGATACTTTCTTTCGCATTATTCCATTTATAGAACCACAGGTAATATGAATTATCGCCATCCGACTTGAATACATACAAATCTGCTCCGCTGAAAATTACCAATTCTAACTTTTCATCGCTATCCACATCCGTTGCAAGATATGTCGGCTCATCCAATGTTCCACCTGAATACAAATGGAAGAGAAATTTCGCTGAGTAATGATTATCACTGTCTGCTTCAAAGACTGTTGTCCAGTTGCCATTGGACATAGTTGCACCGACAAAAAACTCCCTCTTCCCGTCATTATCCACATCGCCGGATGTTTGATAAAAGAGGTTCACGAACGGTATTGAATCGCTCCAACTGATATTATACTCATTGTTTCCTGTATTCTCTACTACCCACGCTTCTCCCCACAAGCCCGTAGCAAGAATTTCCATTCGTCCGTCACTATCATAATCTCCTACATCGTACCCACCAATTGCACTTTCTCCAATAGGGTTAAGTTTTTTACGCCAGACTTTTTGAAAATTGTTAATGGCTGGATTATATTCAGCAACAAACGTTCGTGAGGTTGAATCTATACCATTGCTATCGGGCTCAGTACCACGATAAATAAAATCTACTAACGAGTCGTTATCAAGGTTCAGTATTTTAAAATTTGTAGCGATTGCAGTCCCCTGTATTTGCCACATTCCATATTTCAAATTTGCACGTGTAGGTAAAGCAGCAAAAGATATTTGCTCATAATTCTTAGATGAATCTCCATAAAAAAAAATTACTTCCTGTAAAGCATCTTTGTCAACATTACTGAACTGCATCGAAGGACCAGTACGCTCTCCGTAAATATATCGCAAGGTAGAAATCCCGGATGTATCAATTTCATACACACGAGAATTAAACCATTGCGTTGGGCTTCTAAATACTCCGTACACTTCCGGTTTTCCATTATTATCAAGGTCGCCAACCTGCAACGGAAATCCAAAACCATTAGAAACCGGAACAGTTGTCCAATAAGTATAGCGTCCGGTGTAAATGGCTGTATCAATCGTTGTCGGGTCTATTTCAAGCATCGGTATGTTCTGTTGTATTGCCCATAAACGCATTGCTTCTTCTGTTGGTGCGCTTAATGTTTTTACTCGCTTCACTCCACTCCATTCCTGTTCTATCGCAATAGCTGTATCATTGAGAAATTTATAGGCAATTCCTTTGGAGCGGAGTTGCTTTAATTCATTCGTAACATTTTCGTATTTGTTTTTCTCAAACCCTGTACAGAGTATGATACAGAGTAATGCGAAGAAATAGAATATTTGTTTGGTGGGAGTCATACTATTGGTTATTAGTCGTGCTGTCCTGAATGCTCAAACTGTTACAAAACAAAAAACGCAACTGCGTACAAATCCATATTGTACATAAGTTGCGGTAATAAACATATGTGGGAGATACAGCGGCAGCAGTGTGTGTCGGAGTGTCCTGCAAGGAAAGGAACGGTATCTGCATCCTGCAAATAGTGTATTGTTGTTCCATTGTCGTATCCAATCAATTGTTAAAAAAATTTTCGTGTGAAATATGTTCTCCTCAGGTGAAAGCCATCGGGGAGATAAAAAAATCAAATCATTACTTTAATAATATTCGTTTACTAAAAAATGTGGGGTGAAATTAAGAATTTTCCAAATATAAGTCAAAGATGATTCGGGTGATGTGGTGCATTATAAGGAGTATTTTTTAAAAAATACTCCTTTGAAAATCAGATACTAAAATCTCCTTTATCCTGTTCATTGTGTAATGTTATTAGCATTATGTTCCGCCATCTGTATTGCTTCCTCACGAGAATGAACGTGGAGTTTCCTGAAGATATGCTGCAAATGGGTCTTCAACGTTAATTCGCTGATGTATAACTGCTCTGCAATATTCCGATAGGAAAATTCTTTCCGCAGTAATGTCAGAATGGTATTTTCCCGCTCCGTCAGTTCGTCCTCTTGTCTTGCAGGTTTCTTTTTTGCCTTCTGTAGTTTCTCGACAACTTTTGCAGCAATGAGGGGAGTCATCGGAGAGCCGCCCTCATGCAAAAAAGAAATGGCGGAGGCGAGTTCTGTGATTCGCTCGCTTTTAATTATATATCCCAGCGCACCCGCCATCAACGCCTGAAAGACAGTATCGCTTTCAATATCGGCGGTGAGTATCATAATTTTTGCATCGGGAAGAATCTCCAAAATACGCCGCGTACATTCAATACCGCTCATATTCGGTAAGTGGAGGTCCATCAAAATAACATCCGGATTGTGCTGTACAATTTTTTCCAGCGCATCTTCTGCGGTGTAGTAGATGCCAACAATATTCATTGAACCGACTACAGGTAAACTCTCGCTGAGCATTGCGCACATGCCTCTATCATCTTCAATAATTACTAAAGAAATCGCCATATAAAATTATTTGATTGTGAAATTGAAAAAATCATTTACTAAAAATGCGGAGTGAATCTACAAAAAAAAATATTTCTTCATAAATATTTTTTTTCACGAACATAGTAGTATGTTTATAAAGAGCATGAAACCAATAGAACTCTTCAACAGAACCTTCATTTTCACTAACTAAATTCATTGCGGTGCAAGTATTCCTTTGCTCGTTCTTTTGTATTTCTGTAACTTCACCCGCAAAAATTTATAATAAAAAAAACGTATGGCTTTAACACAAACAATTACCCAAATGCGCAAAGGATTCAGTTCTACTTTCTGGATTGCAAATGTCATCGAACTCTTTGAGCGATTTGCCTTTTACGGTTCCAAAGCAGTACTGACTGTGTATCTTGCAGAGAAAGTCGGACTCGGCGCACAGGTTGCAGGTTCGCTCGCAGGAATATTTTCCGGCGTACTTTATTCTTTGCCGATTCTTGCGGGTACATTTGTTGACCGCTATGGTTATAAAAGAAGTCTGATGGCATGTTTTGCAATTTTCTGCATCGGTTATTTTGCAATCGGTCTCGCAGGAATGGAATACGGACAGAGCATTATGGCAATAACGGGAAAAACGCCATATATTATTACTGTCCTTCTTCTCACTGCAATCGGCGGTTCTCTCATTAAACCATGTATTGTCGGGACTGTTGCGAAAACTTCTGCTACGGAGGTAAAATCTTTGGGTTATTCCATTTATTATATGCTGGTGAATATCGGCGGCGCGGTCGGTCCTATTCTTGCATTGCAGGTGCGCGAAAATCTCGGCATTGAATTTGTTCTCGTTATGTCTTCCGTTACTTCTCTTGCATTACTGCTCGGCACATTTTTATTTTTTAAAGAACCGGTAAATGCAAACGGCGAAGAAAACAAACAACCATCATCATTTGCTGTTGTATTGAAGAATATGTTTCTCGTGTTTGGCAATATAAAATTTATGACGTTCCTGACAATCTTTTCGGGATTCTGGATAATGTTCTGGCAGATTTTTTATTCGTTTCCATTTTATATTATTGATGTATTAAAATACGACAGATTTGAAATTCTCGAAACAGTGGATGCGTGGACGATAATTTTTCTCAGCGTTCCCGTTACTGCATTTGCAAAACGACTCAGTCCGATTGTTTCGATGTCGTTGGGATTTGGCATTGCAAGTTGCTCGTGGCTCTTGATGGCATTTTCCCCGACTGTTCCGATGGCAATTGCAGCAATGGCATTATTTGCAATCGGCGAAGTAACACAAGCGCCGCGTTTTTATGAATACGTTGCAGACCTTGCGCCGAAAGACCAGGTGGGAACATATATGGGATTTGCTTTTCTTCCTGTTGCAATCGGTTCGTTTGTTGCAGGACCGCTTGCGGGATGGCTTGTTTCTTCATACATACAGGGAGGAACAAATCCTGCGATGGCGTGGTACATTTTATCCGGCATCGGTTTTTGTTCGACTGCATTGATGCTGGTGTATAATGCAATGGTGAAGAAAAATTGATTTAGGATGTGGGGATTTTAGGTTTTAGATTTTAGGTTTTTAAATTTTTTAGAGTATTTCCTTTGCGTAACTCTGCGCTATCCTTTGCATACTCTTCGTTTAAGAAAGATTATTATTCACCGCAAAGGCACGCAAAGTACTTCACAAAGGTACGCAAAGAGAAAAATGTCTGGTTTATGGCATTCCTAAAACTTGGAATAGCGCGATGAACGTTCACTGTGTTATTCCTAAAACCTGGAAATAGGGCAAAACGTCTGATTACAGAATTTCACAGTTTGTTATCCTTTGGCTCTTCTTTGAGCAGGATAAGTATGTTTCATTGAAAGTGTATGATTTTCGTATTTGTGAAGAAATAATATATAAACCGCAAACCTGACAAGTTTATTATGATAAGAAGAAAAATCTTTTTCATCATCAAACCAAAAATCCATTCTCTCTGTTATACACATCTCAAAATCCCAAATCTCATATCCCAAATCTTAATAGTATATTTGTAACGTTTTTTACAAATATAGTACACTAAATAATGCCAGAAACTTCCCCAACGTTTTCCTCCACTCCGCTGATGCGACAGTATGCGCAGGTGAAGGCAAAATATCCTGATACCATTTTACTTTTCCGTATGGGAGATTTTTACGAAACGTTTGAAGAAGATGCGAAAACCACTTCCCGCGTTCTCGGCATAACACTGACAAAGCGCGGCAAAGGTGAATCCGGAGATATTCCGCTTGCAGGTTTTCCGTACCACGCGCTTGAAACATATTTGCCACGACTGTTAAAAGCAGGACTTCGCGTTGCCGTGTGCGAACAACTGGAAGACCCGAAACTTGCAAAAGGAATTGTGAAGCGCGATGTTACGGAAGTGTTAACTCCCGGTGTTGCATTTTCCGATAAAGTGCTGGAAAAAAATCGCAATAATTTTCTCGCTGCAATTTATTTTCCGACTCCGATTGTTACGGCAAATGATATAATTGGCGTTGCGTTCATTGATATTTCTACTGCGGAATTTTCGTGCGCGGAATTTCCGTTAAAAAATCTTATTGCCCAGTTGCAGATTGTTGCGCCGGCAGAAATTCTTGTCCAGAAAAATAACCGCGACCAGATTGAGCAATACATTGGCGGCGCAGTAAAAACTACTTTTACCAAACTTGATGACTGGCTCTTCAATCACGATTACGGATATGAGCAATTGCTCAATCAGTTTAAAACACAGACGCTGAAGGGATTTGGCGTCGAGGAAATGCCTATTGCCGTGATTGCCGCAGGCGCGGTGTTGCACTATCTGAATGATACGCAGAAAGGAAATCTCTCGCACATACGGAAAATTGTCCCGTTTCATATCGGCGATACGATGACGCTGCCGTATTCAACAATACGCAATCTGGAATTACTTACGCCGCTTTCAAACGATGAAACTGCAACAACGTTGCTTTCTGTACTTGATGCAACACGCACACCGATGGGCGGAAGATTATTGAAGCGATGGCTGATTCGACCACTGACGAAACTTGATGCAATTCATCAGCGATTGAATGCAGTGGATGAACTTGTACAAAATACTCCGTTGCGCGCAACGCTGGTAAAAATACTTGCAAACATCGGCGATATGGAACGATTAATTTCCAAAATATGCACAGGGCGCGCAAACCCGCGTGATATTCTTGCAATGAAATCCATCCTTATCGCGATTGCAAAAATTAACGAAGCAACCGCAGCATGTACGGCGCATGCCTTGACAACGCTTCACACACAATTACAGCCGCTCGAAGCGCTGGTGCTTTCTATTTCCTCCGCGCTCGTAGATGACCCTCCGCTTGCATTGACTGATGGCAATGTAATTCGCAAAGGGTACAATGCAACGTTAGATGAATTGCGTGCATTGAGTTTTTCCGGGAAAGAATGGATTGCAAATCTTCAACGCATTGAACGGGAACGCACGGGAATTCATTCGCTGAAAATATCTTTCAATAATATTTTCGGGTACTACATTGAAGTTACGCACACGCATAAAGATAAAATTCCTGCCGACTACATCCGAAAGCAAACGATGACAAATGCGGAGCGATTTATTACTCCCGCATTAAAAGAGTACGAAGAAAAAATTCTGCACGCGGAAGAAAAAATACTTGCGCTTGAAACAGAATTATTTACCACACTTCGCGCAACAATAGCGCAGGAGGCGGAAAAAATTCAGCACAATGCAAAACTCATCGCGTTGCTCGATTGCATTACCTCCTTCGCAGAAGTTGCAATTGCAAATGAATATGTCCATCCCGAAGTGAATGACAGCAACGCAATACTCATAGAAAACGGACGACATCCTGTTATTGAAAAACTGCTCCCTCCCGGCGAACGTTACACACCGAATTCCACAATACTGAACAACGCAGAAGAGCAAATCATTATCATTACCGGCCCGAATATGAGCGGCAAATCCAGTTACCTGCGACAGGTGGGATTGCTTGTACTGATGGCGCATTGCGGAAGTTTTGTTCCCGCAACAAAAGCATCAATAGGCAATGTGGATACGATATTCACACGGGTTGGCGCATCAGATAATATTGCTTCAGGGGAAAGTACTTTTCTTGTGGAAATGCACGAAGCGGCGCACATCGTCAATACAGCAACAGAGCGCAGTTTGATTTTGCTTGATGAAGTCGGACGCGGCACAAGTACATTTGATGGCGTATCCATTGCATGGGCATTAACAGAATATCTCCACGAGAAAGTACAAGCAAAAACACTCTTCGCAACACATTACCACGAACTCAATGAACTTGCAGAACTGTATCCGAGAATTAAAAACTACAAAGTGGATGTGCGTGAGTACGGCGATAAAGTAATTTTCCTCCATAAAGTGTTGCCGGGATTCGCCGACCATTCGTATGGAATACAGGTTGCGCAAATGGCAGGACTTCCCGAAGAAATTACGGAGCGGGCAAAACACATTTTAAAAAATTTAGAAAGTTCTGAGTTGCATTTGCATACCGGCATCGGCGACAATAGAATGAAAATGCAATCAGCAGGGATGGGTGCACACGAAATGCAAATGACATTATTTGAAATAAAGGAAGATAAGTTGCGCTCATTACTTGAAAAAATTGAAATTGAAAAACTTACACCCATTGAAGCATTGTTCAAATTAGCCGAATTGAAAAAAAGCATTGCATAAGTTGGACGAACATAAGAAAGAACTTACGCTTCCCGTCGAAGGAATGACGTGCGCAAGTTGCGTGCTGCGCGTGGAGAAGACACTTAAAAAAATTGATGGCGTTGTTGAAGCAAATGTGAATCTCGCAACAGAAAAAGTATCACTCACCTTTGATGCAGAGCAGATTTCTCTTTCACAAATAGCATCCGCTGTCGAAGATGCGGGATACAAACTCATTCTTCCCGATGAAAAAAGTAATTCAAAAACGCAGTCAGGAGAAAACACCTCGTTATCAGATGAGGATGCTGCGCGACGAAAAGCAATATTCAATACATTGAAAAAAGAATTTATTTTCAGTCTTTCGCTCTCTGCTCCGATTATGCTCCTGAGTATGATAGGAATGACATCTGCGGGAATGAAATTGCTGCCTGTTTCGATGGAAACAATGAATAAACTACTTCTCATCGCAACGACACTTGTGATGGGTATTTCAGGAAAGCGATTTTTCATCAGCGCTTTTTCGCAGGCAAAACATTTTTCATCGGATATGAATACGCTTGTTGCAGTCGGAACGGGAACCGCATATCTGTACAGTGCAATGGCAGTGTTATTTCCTGAATGGCTGCATATTGCAGATGCAATGCACCATATTTATTTTGATACCGCTTCAACAATAATTACGCTGATATTGATGGGAAAAGTTCTTGAAGCAAAAGCAAAGAACAGAACTTCCGATGCAATAAAAAAACTGATGAAACTGCAGCCAAAAACTGCGCGTATTATCCGCGATGAAATAATTGTTGAAATACCGGTGAACGCAATTATCGTGAATGATATTGTGCTTGTTCGCCCGGGAGAAAAAATTCCAGTAGATGGCATAGTAGCAAAAGGATTCACAACAATTGATGAAGCGCTCGTTACAGGTGAAAGCATTCCGGTAGAAAAAAATATCGGCGCAAAAGTTATCGGCGGCACAATAAATAAAAACGGAAGTATTGAGTTTCGCGCAACCGCAGTAGGAAGCAATACCGTTGTGGCACAGATAATAAAACTTGTTGAAGATGCGCAAGGTTCAAAAGCGCCGATACAAAAACTTGCGGATACAATTGCATCCGTTTTTGTTCCCGCAGTAATCGGCATTGCAGTATGTACGTTCATTGTGTGGTATGGTTTTCTCGGCGCAGGATTTGCAAATGCGATGATGAATTTTATTGCCGTGCTTATTATTGCATGTCCGTGCGCACTGGGATTAGCAACGCCAACTGCAATAATGGTGGGAACAGGAATCGGCGCATCGAATGGTATTTTGATAAAAAATGCAGAAAGTCTTGAGCGAACGTACAAAATTCAAACAATTGTTTTTGATAAAACGGGAACAATTACTGAAGGGAAACCATCAGTAACAGATGTTATTCCATTGAAACATTTCGATGAACAATTGCTCATTTCTTTTTCTGCATCACTTGAGCAAAACTCCGAGCATCCGTTAGGAAAGGCAATCGTTGGGTATGCACAAAAGAACTCTATTGCGTTGCAACAAACGACATCATTTCAATCAACAACAGGATTTGGTATCAGCGGCATTGTCGGAGAGCAACATATCACCATTGGCAACATTGAACTGATGAGAGAAACAAATGCAACTATTGCAGAAGCAGAACATATTGCATCAACGCTCTCTCGTGAGGGAAAAACATCGTTGTATGTAAATATCAATGGAGAAATTGCAGGAATTATTGCAGTCGCAGATACATTGCAGTCATTCGTGAAAGAAACAGTGCGCGCTTTGAAGAAAGACAATATTGAAGTAATAATGCTGACAGGAGATAATATAAATACTGCACAGGTAATAGCAACATCTGCAAATATCACAAAAGTTATTGCAGAAGTTCTTCCGCACGATAAAGCAAAGCACATACAAGAATTACAGTCCGGTGGAAAAATTGTAGCAATGGTTGGCGATGGAATAAATGATGCGCCCGCGCTTGCACAGGCAGATGTAAGTTTTGCAATGGGAACAGGAACGGATGTCGCAATGGAAACTGCAGATATTACACTGATGAAACACGATGTACGCGGCGTAGTGCAGGCGCTCAGACTTTCACGTAACACGATGAAAGCGATTCAGCAAAATTTATTCTGGGCGTTCATTTATAATATTATTGGAATTCCGCTTGCTGCGTTGGGCATGATGAATCCTGTTGTTGCCGCAGGCGCAATGGCAATGAGTTCCGTGAGTGTTATTTCGAATTCTCTGCGTTTGAAATTCAAAAAAATTTCTTTGTAGCAAACAGTAATGAATGATTTTGAAATTACTGTAATTGGCGCAGGTGTTGTTGGGTTAGCAATAGCATCACAATTATCGCAACGTTCCTCCCGCGTACTTGTTGTAGAAAAAAATTCACACTACGGAATGGAAACATCGAGCCGCAACAGCGAAGTCATTCACGCAGGAATTTATTACACGCCTGATTCACTGAAAGCAAAACTCTGCGTTGAAGGAAACATTGCATTGTACAAACTGTGCCGAAAACATTCTCTTACGCACAAACGAATAACAAAACTCATCACCGCAACATCGCATGAAGAATTACCCGCACTTGAAACACTACGCATCAATGCAATGCAGAATGATGTTGCGTTGCAATTTCTGAACGCAAATGAAGTACAAAAATTAGAGCCGCATATTCAAAGTTGCGGCGCACTGTTTTCTCCGACAACAGGAATTATCAGTGCGCACGAATTGATGAGTTATTTTTTTCACAACGCTAAAAATAACACTGCAACGATGCAGTTTCAATGCGCAGTAACCGGCATCGAACACTATTCCGGCGGTTATAAAATATTGCTCAATGAAAACGGCGCACACACATTTATCACATCAGAAAAAGTAATCAATGCCGCAGGATTATATTCCGATACCATCGCCGCAATGGCAGGTATCAATATTGACGAAGAGCAGTATCGCATGAATTTCAGCAAAGGAAATTACTTTGCAATTACTTCTGCTAAAAGAAATTTAATTTCGCGACTTGTGTATCCTGCGCCATCAAATGAAAGTCTTGGCGTGCATGCAGTAATAGATGTAGGCGGACGTTTAAAATTCGGACCTGATATAGAATATATTGACGGAAGGGAATTTAATTATACCGTAGATAAAAAAAGAAAAAGCAGTTTTTATACTGCAATAAAAAAAATATTGCCGCACATTTCTGAAGATGATATTTCTGCAGAGATGTGCGGCATTCGTCCAAAATTACAGCGGCGCGGCGAACCACAAAGAGATTTTATCATCGCGCACGAAAAAGCAAAAGGTTTAGATGGTTTTGTAAATCTTATCGGCATAGAATCGCCGGGACTGACTGCTTCGCCTGCGATTGCACACTATGTTGAAAAAATTCTTTACCGTTAAGATAAATTACGGCTATTTTTTCTTCGCAAATTTTTCAAACACCATCGAAGCGGAGTTCATACAATATCGCAACCCGGTTGGCTTTGGTCCATCTTCAAAAACATGACCGAGATGCGCATCGCAGCGACTGCAATTTACTTCCGTGCGCATCATACCAAAACTTCTGTCAATTGCATTTACAATATTTTCTTCCGCAATCGGCTTCCAGAAACTCGGCCAACCGGTTCCCGATTCAAATTTTGTATCCGAAATAAATAAATCGCTATTGCAGCACACGCAACGATAAATTCCTTCGTCATGATTCTGCCAAAACTCCCCGCTGCAAGCAAGTTCTGTTCCCTGTTTTCGTGTAACTTCAAATTGTTTTGGCGTTAATAGTTTCTGCCACTCTCCATCAGTTTTCTTAACTTTTTCAACAACGATGAAATCCTTTTTCATGTACGAATATACTTTTACAGAATCATTCGGCTGATTTTTTTCCCCTCCTGTGGCTGAAGATTCATCACTTGTTATTAGCATTGGAATAAACAAAAAGGAACAGGCAATAAGAAATAAGAGAATAAGCATAGTACTTTTTTTCATGCGAAGTTTAGTGAGTTGCTGGCTGTTCAACGGATTTTGGTAACGGTTTGCGCGGGAATTTTGCATCACGCATTGCCGCATTGTACAAAAACGTTGCCATAATTACTGATGATTGTTTTAAATCGTCTTCTTGCGCACGCTCGTACACATCCATATTCGAATGCCATGTGCGTGTAAAATACTCAATGCCATCCTGAATAAATTGAAATCCCGGCAAACCAATCGCATCGAATGACTGATGGTCTGTGCCGCCTGTATTGGAAATGGTAATTGTTGATGCGCCCAGCTCTTTAAACGGCTTGAACCATTCTCGAAAAATACCGCGTGTTTCTTCATTTCCCTGCAAATAAATTCCGCGAAATTTTCCTGTTCCATTGTCATCATTAAAATAGACAGAAAACTTTTCTGCTTCAGGTTTATACACAATTTCTCCTTCGCCAAATTCCCGCTGTGAACCTTTTTGCTTCTCGCCAAAATGCGCTTTGACATACGCATTTGAACCAAGTAATCCCTGTTCTTCCCCCCCCCACAATGCAATGCGAATTGTCCTTCGCGGCTGCACATTCAACGTTTTTAAAATGCGCATTGCTTCTATTGCAACGGAAGAACCTGTTCCATTATCTGTCGTTCCTGTTCCTGCATGCCATGAATCAAAATGCCCTCCTACCATTACAATTTCATCTTTCAAATCTGTGCCAGGAATTTCTGCAATAATATTCGGAATAGAATCCGCTTTCGAAAATTCCACTTCGAGATTCATTTCCAACATTACTTTCTTTCCTTTTTTTATCAAGCGAAGCATGCGATTAAAATGCTCTCCGCTGACAACAATCTGTGTTATCGTTTCTGCTTTCGGGTCATACGCACGAATACGTTTTTCCCACGATGTATCAGGGTGCATCGGCACGTTTGCTCCCTGAACAAATACAGTTCCGAAATCGCTGCGACTTCCTTCGAGAACAGCATACGCACCTTCATCCAAACACATCTGCCATTTTTTATAATTGAGAAGATTTCTTGCTTTTTGTTCTGCAGTTTCCGGTGTTGATGGTCCGCGCGGCACGGGAGGAGTTGCATTTGCGAATTTTAAAAGTGTTGAATCTTCGTTGCGTGATGCATCGGGCTCAAAATGCGGTTTCATTTCACGCATATCGCCGAAGAGAACAAATTTCTTTTTTAATTTGCCGCGAAAAGTTTCGAGCGCGCTGTCGGTTTTCGCATCGAGATAAATTACCTCGCCTTCGATTATTCCTTTTGTTCCCGGCGACCATGCTTTTGGATATGCAATAAGAGGAAATATTTTCGGCTCCGTTACGTGTGCGGAAAAATGCTGCAACTGCCATCCGCGACCAAACGTCCCCCATCGCTCAAAATGCGAATTATCCAAACCCAGTGCAGTAAATTTATTTTTTGCCCATTCTGCGGCTTGAAAATAATTTGGCGAACCGGTTAAACGCGGACCGTTTTCATCGGCAATTTCTGCAAGAATTTCCATCACTTTGGAATTATTCATTCCTTCATTTTTTATTTTTGAAATCATAGCGGTATCAGTTTTTTCCTGAGAAAAAAGAAGCAGCGGCGTAAGAAAATAACAGAGCGAGAGGAACAGCAATTGAAAACGATGCATAGTTAATAGGATTAGTGGTTGTGTTAAAAAAATAAATTTCCGAAAGACTTGACGATGCAATTCTTTCGGAAATCTGTGTATAAAAAAATGGGTTGATGTTATAGTTCTTCGAGTTCGACTTTTATTTGTCTTTTCATATCATGAAAATTATTTTTCATATCTCTCTGCAGATGCTGCATTTCTTTTTTCAAGCCCTTAATATCTCCGCGAAGGCGCATATTGTCATTTTCAAAATAGGAAAAATCGTCTTCGTCAATTTTCATTTTCACCGTCATTAATTTTCCTTTTCTGTAAATTTCAAATGAAACTTCGCTTTCATCTTTGTATTCACGCAGCGTTTCCCATAAATCTTCCGCATCCCAAATGGAATGAGTATTTACTTTTACGAGTGCGTCTCCTGCTTTTACACCAGCATCATCTGCTCTGCTTCCGCGATTGACATCGGAAATAAATACTCCTTTGCTGCTTGGGAGTTCAAGAAATTCTGCAAGTTGCGAACCAATATCCTGCACGGTCATTCCTGCAATTTCATTATGCTTGGAACTTTCAAAATGAGGCGCGAAGAGTTCAAAAGAAAAATTCGGCGCATCATATTCCTGAAGTGAACCAATCGTAACTGTGATTGTTTTATTTTTTCCGTCTCGAATAATTTCTACAGGAACATCGGTCTTGGGTTTTGTTGCCCGAACAAATTTCACGAGGTCATCACTATCTTCGATTTTTTTGTTGTTGAAAGTAATGATGATGTCATCTTCTTCCAATCCTGAACGTTCAGCCGGGCTCTCGTCTTCGATGCTTGTAATTATTACACCGTAATCAATTTTTAATTTTTTCTTTGTTTCATAATCGCCGGAAACATTATCAATGTTTACACCGAGCCACCCTTTTTTATTCTTTTCATCTGATGTAATAACAACAGTTTTTGACTTTGTTGTTGCACTTCGGTTATTTGCGCATAAAAGAGTTGCTACGCAAAACAATACTACAGCCGTAATAACGAGAGTTTTTTTCATAAGAGTAATTCTAAATATGATATAAAAAAATTAGTAAATACTTTTGGGAATTTCTTACGATGGATTCCACCAGTAAGAAAATTTGATAACAATTGCATCATTGTTGGTTTCCGGCGTTGTGAGCAGGTTGCGAAAATCTCTGCCTACATTAAAATCGCCTGCGTTGGTTCCGTTCTCTTGTCCGCGTGTCCATACAAAATAGAGCGTTGAACCGGGTAAATATTCCCACCGTAAGACTGCATTGCCGCGCAATGATTTAAAATTAAAATTGGGATTTGAAAATGTGTAGGATTCTGAAATTCCATTGCTTCCATCCGCATCAATTGTATATTCATCATTTGCTTCATCGTATGAAACAGTAGAGCCATTGTCTTCTCCAAAGCGATTAAATGTGTACATCTTCGGCGTTTTTAATTCTTTAAATTTATCATACGTGCCAACGGATATCAACGGTTGGATGTATAATTGCAAACTTAAATTCGGTGTAAAGATATAATCCATGCGGATGCTTGCGGAAATTTCTTTCTGGTCAATTCTTCCGAAAATGTAGCGCTTTCCGAAAGTAGAAAGAGCATATTCATCTTCATAACTATCTACCCATTGTGCAATGGTAACATCGCGTACAAATTCCGGAGAAAATTTTAGCGTTGCATTTGTGCTCGGCTTCCATTCCAAACCAGTACTGTACGAATAACGATAACCGCCAGATTCTGAACGACCTGCCTGCATTCCCAATTCCAGTTCAAGTTCTTTACGTGAATCTGTTGAAACTTCGAAATATGTAGCGTACATATTTGTATTCATCATCAATGGACCTCCGCGAGTTCCTCGGTTATCCAACGACGCTCGTTGCATCATAAAGTCTCCGTTCCACTGAAAATAATTCATCGTCTGAAAATTATAGAAAAGAAAATATCCCTCATTTAAACGATTGCCTTCAAAATCGTAATTGCGAAATGTTGCAACCTGAAATGATTTTCTTCTGAACATTCCATCGGGTTCAAACCAATTGTAGCCGGTAACAATATGCCCGTTTAAAACGTCAGCGCGAAACTGATATCCTAAATCATTTGATTCAAATCCGGGGGTTATGTAACCAAATGCCGCATTGAATTTTAAATTTCCCTTTTGTTTATTAATGGCAAAACGCCCTGCATTTCCATTCAGCGAAGTTGCACTGCTATCAACTCCCAAGTGCGTGGCATCCGGTCGCTGATAATATCTCCTCGACGAGCGTTGCATAGATACGATTCTTGTTTTTGTTCCCTCTACACGTGTAAAAGCATTCCATCCTGTAACAACCCACATTTGCTCTTCATCAAGATTCGTCCAGCCATCAACACCAAATGCAAACGCATGCTCGTTAAAATTATCGAGCAAATAATTTTCATTCAAATCGCGGATTGTAGCGGTGCCGATAAATCCCAATGCCTGATTGCCATCATGAAATTCCTTCTGACTGCGAAGAACTCCATACGTTGTAAATGGCTCCACAACATCACTAAAACGCTCGCTTGTTGTTTTATCATGTACCGAGGCATACTCGCGTTCTGTTAACGCAACAACACTTCCCAATGACCATCCGTCAGAAATTTTTCCGGTAACTTTTGCGGCACCAAGAATAGTTGTTCCATCAGGATACTCTTCATAGACATCATCGCCGTGCTGTGTTCCTCCTTGCGGCGAGCGACCGACTCGTCTCGTATAAAAGAAATCCGGATTTCCCCAATTGAACCCGAAATTATTATTTGCACCGCCATAACCAAAACCTAAGTAATTACTTCCTTCAATAAAGAACGGACGTTTTTCATCGTAGAATGTTTCAAACTGCGAAAGATTCACTACTGCGGGGTCAACTTCCACTTGTCCGAAATCAGGATTAATCGTAGCGTTGAGTGTGAGATTATTTCCGATGCCGAATTTTACATCTGCTCCCGTATTGCCGAAGAAGCTGCTTCCATCGTTAAACGGGTCGCCTTTGGAAAAGTTATTGGTGAATTTATTGCTTGAGACAACATAAGGGAGAATTTCTAATCTTGTCGGAGGGTTGATGTCTTTTATTCCTGTTAAATCCGCAAAGCGCGATATCCAGCCACTTTCCCCTTTGGGGACCATTACAAATTGGCTTTCTTCTTTTCTTCTTTCTATGTTGCGGGCAAAATTAATGCCCCACACATACTCCTCTTGTTTAGAAAACCGCATTTGAGAATATGGAATTTTCATTTCCACATTCCATCCTTTATCGTCAATAGTAGTTTTTGCTTCCCATACGCCATCCCACGAACCATCATCCCATGAATCATTGTAATGAACGCCATCTATCAGCGAACCGCTTGGATACACACCAAAGAAAAAACCTGTTCGCTTATCGTGGTACGAATCTACTCCGAGATAAAACCAATCTGCATTGGTAAAATCGTCTCGGCGAACGATGCGCGACACAATGGAATCGGGGTGAGAATCGTAGAGCCGTGCGGCAACGTAAAGGGCTTCATCATCGTAGGCAACCCACACATCAGTTTTTTCAGTTGCAGGCGCGCCTTCATTCGGGTCTTTTTGAATAAAACCAGAAATTGCTTCACGCATCCAAATATTTTCGGATAATACTCCATCTATGGTAATATTTTCTGCAGAACGAACTGCGGGAACGGATTTGGTGGTATTCTCTGCAAAACCTGTTGTAAAGTACAAGAAGGTAACGAGAAGGGTAATAATTTGGCGACTCATCAAATAGAGGTTTAGTATTTAATAAAACATTTTGTAAGACTTGATTCTTTCAAAAAAAGTTGCTATAATAAAAACAAATCCAGACGAAAATTCTCTTTTGTTGTGAACAAAAGCAAAAAAAAATACGAGAACTCCTTTTCTTTTATAAATTCAATGCTCATCCAAGACTTTTCTGACTTGCCGTAACATCTCTTCTATTTCGTACGGCTTATGCATAAACTCTGCAACACCGAGCATCTCTGCCTCGTGTTGTATCACACTACTTATATTGCCGCTCGAAATAATTACTTTAACATTCGGAGAATGTGCTTTCAGTAAACGAAGTAAGTCAATACCGTTTATTTTGGGCAACCCATAATCTGATATGACTATATT
Source organism: uncultured Chitinophagales bacterium (assembly GCA_964358705.1). Classification (GTDB taxonomy): domain Bacteria; phylum Bacteroidota; class Ignavibacteria; order UBA10030; family F1-140-MAGs086; genus JBBTJF01. The sequence continues at coordinate 35,203 of CAYHPL010000022.1, read as the reverse complement.
GATAATGGAAGAATTACTGGTAAATACTAACAGTCCTTCTTCGCCATCAGCAGCGGTAAGCACGTTATAGCCATATTTTTGAAAGAGTGTAACAAGAAATTCGAGAATGAGTTCTTCATCTTCAATGATAAGCACAGTTTCTGAACCATACAATGGTTTTTGTTGCGGAACATCCGCTATAATTACATCGGTTTTCGCTTCACTATTTATTGCGGGAAAGTACAACAGAAATTCCGTACCGGTGGTAACATTGCTTTGCACATCTATGAAACCATTGTGGCTGTTTATTATTCCATACACTACTGCAAGCCCCAAGCCCGTTCCTTTGCCAATATCTTTTGTCGTAAAGAATGGCTCAAATATTTTGCGCTGTGTTACTTCATCCATTCCCGTACCGGTATCGCGCACGGAAATACACACGTAATTTTCCGCTAATGCATTGGGAAATCGCTCCGTCAATGTCTCTTTACTGACGGAAAAAGTCTTGAACGTGAGAGCGCCGCCATTGGGCATTGCATCCCGTGCATTTACGGAGAGATTCAGCAATACGGAACTGAGTTGATTATGGTCTGCAGAAATTTCCGGAAGTATATTAGTCGGTTCAAATTTTTGTTCGATAGTCTTGGGAAATGTTTCATTCAGCAAGCGCAGAAAATCGTAAATCTCATCATTCACATTCAGCGCGGCAAAATGAACGGGCGCTTTGCGGGCGAAAGTTAAAATCTGACGGACTAAGTTTGCGCCGCGAAGCACCATGCGTTTTATTTCTTCGCTGATAAAATTAAGACGATGCGCAGGCATATCGTCAGTAAGTTGCGATGCAAGCCCCACGATAATGCCAAGGATGTTATTGAAATCGTGCGCAATTCCTCCGGCGAGTGTGCCAATGCTTTCCATCTTTTGTGTTTGCCGCAGATTTTCCTCCAGTAATTTTTGTTCGGTAATATCCACTATTAATCCGCGCAATTGTACCTCGTCAGAGTTTACTTTCTTGATGACAGTAACAATATCCCGCAGCCACACATACGCGCCATTGCTGGCAAGCATGCGGTATTCCATTTGATGGTTGCGTAATTCGCGAGTTGCAGTTTTACAAAACTCTACGGTCAACTCGCGTTCATCGGGATGAATATGCTCTTGCCAGAAAGTAGCATTGTGCAACCAACTTTCTACCGGATACCCTAAGATTCTTTCTGCTTGTTTGCTTACATAGATAAATTCAAACGTATTGGGATTTGCTTCCCAGACAATACCATCAACGGTATCTATGAGTTCCTGATATTGCTGCTGTGCTTCGCGGATTATTTCTTCATTCTTTTTCCGCTCCGCGATTTCATTGAGCAACAATTTGCGCTGCTGAAAGAAACTATTAATAAGTTCGCTGATATGACCAAACTCTGTATTTTCATTGCGCAAATGCTGTATTAACGAAACATCTTCTGTGCGCATACTTTTTGTAATGGTAAGCAACGGTTTCGATACCCAGCGAATGAGCAATATGGCAACTGCAACAAGCGTACTGAAAATAAAAAAGATAAGCACGTACAATTCCTGCTCAACGGTATTTTGCAGCACACGCATTATAGGTAATTCCACTTGTACGCGCACCTGCGCAATCGTAGCGCCATTCCAGTTGCGTAAATCTTTTATAAAAACTACCGTACCGTATTTATCATCAATGCTTTCTGTGTTCTCTTCAGACTTATTATTGATGAACCGGACATCGCCGCGAATCAGGTCTTCATATTCCCGAAGAATATCTTCATTCCACAATCGTCCGACTATGTAATATCCAAACGGCTTTGAGAGACGTTTGTTATCGCCTGTCGGTTGGATAGGCGCGGTGCGTATTTCCATAATACCGGTACGTGTTTCGATAAAGAAATGCTGGAAGAGTGTATCTGCAAGCAGATGCTCCAGTGTTGTGAGCGACAATGGCACATTCCGCAGCGTTGTATCATTGATATTATTGGTCGCATAGACAAGAGCAAGATTTGATTTCAATACCCAGACAGCGGTAACATTAAAGGACGGAGTAGTAACATCAATGTTTTGCCTTGCCCAATGCGTATCGCTGGTGGATACAAACTCCACGAGGTCATCCCAGTAGGAATAATCGAAGGTGTATGCTTCCAGCGTTGCGCCTTTGAGTTCAAGAATTTTATCGAAGCGGATTTTTAAATCGGTGAGGCGGTCGCGGAAAAGAAGTTCTGTGCGGTGTCGTTCATAACTGCGGATGTAAAAAATTCCTATGCCAAAAACGAGAACAATACACAAGAGGATGAGTAATATTTTATTTTGGATTTTCATAACGATTTAGAATTGGTACGAAAGGACAACTCCGAAGGTAACATTATCTGCCCGCGCAACTGCATTGCGAAGAGATGTGTGCAGTAATGTACTGAATTCACAATGCGGGCGGATGGAAATATTATTTTCCAATACATACGTAATGGCAGTATCAAAATGCAGCAAACTTACTGCATCGCGTGATATACCAACGTAGGCATCATTGAACACACTATTTGCCGCACCGACTGCAAGTATATTTTCGATACTCAACTCATCATTGCCAAAATTTGCAGTGATACCGATTTCAGAAAATATTGCTCCGCTGTAGGCAAGCACATCATATTCAGCATCAATGGACACCGAAATTGCATCCGTAACTTCATTGGTGAATATCGCAATGAACATCATCGTATTGGGAGCATCTGCCTGCCCGGGATAGATATAATATTGCAGCGATGCTTCGAGGGTGAGCGCACGCGAGGTGATGCTTTTTCCCACTGCAACATCCACTTCGTTGAAGGTATGTTTATAGGGTTCATTGCCAAGCACAAAATTGGTATAGACATCAGCGCTCCATCCATCGCACTCCCACCACAGATACGGATGCGCAACCGGCTGTTCGTTCCATAGCAAACCATGCCATACATAGTTATTACCAATTTCAAACTCTGCGCCAATGGCATGTTCTGCATTTACTTCCTCTGCACCATTACTTTCCTGCGCAAAAAGGAGTTCCTTCTGCATTACGGTGAGGAGAACAGTGAGAGCGAAGATGCTGACGCTGACACCGTTATATATTTTTTGTACGGTGAGCATTTCTTTTTTTTACATAAGAATTTTCTTTACCCGCGCGAGGAGGTCTTCCAAACGGTAGGGCTTATTGATAATATCCATTGCGCCGTGTTCAAGCATTTGTCGTTTCAGATTGTCGGCAATAAACCCGCTGGCAATAACTACCTGTACTTTTGGATTGAGAGCGCGGAGTTGTTCAAAGACTTCCCACCCGCCGAGTTTCGGTAATCCCATATCGGTAATGACAAGTGCAATTTCTTTGTGATGCTCTTTATAGAGCGCTACTGCCTGTTCGCCATCTTTTGCCCAAAGAACAATGTACCCTGCATCTTCGAGCGTGGATTTTGCAACAACGCCAAGCATTTCTTCATCTTCAATGAAAAGTATTGTGCTTTGTGCTGCAGATTCTTTTTTTGCGGGGTGGAGAAATTCGTCTTCGTCTGCTTCTTCGATGGCAGGAAAATATAACACAAACGTTGTTCCTTTGCCCGCTTCACTTTGTACATCAATGGCGCCATGATTGCGTGTTACGATGCCATGCACAAGAGAAAGCCCAAGCCCTTTGACATTCGCCATTCCCTTTGTCGTGAAGAATGGCTCGTAGATGCGGTCTTTCACGGCGGCAGTCATACCAATGCCGGTATCGGTTACCGCAATAGCGATATACTGCCGGGCGGTTTCTTTGGGAAGGAGCGCGCGTACTGCGGTACCCTCTGCAAGCGCCGTGGTAATAGTGAGGGCGCCGCCTTTCGCCATTGCCTCGCGCGCGTTCATACACATTCTTAATACGGTTTGGTGCAATTGCATCCTGTTGATGAAGATGGGGGGAAGCCCGTCTGCGAATGTTGTGTGCAGTTGAATATCTTTCGGCAGCGTATTGTGCAGAAGGCGCATCACATCGCGGAGAACATCATTGACGGCGAGCGGGGCAATTTCGGTATCGCGCTCCTGTGCAAAGGCAAGCAGTTGCTGGGTCAGTTCTGCGCCGCGATGGACGGTATCGGCAATGGTGGTTGCTATCTCATTGATGCGTTGTGCATCGTTCGCGGCGCGTTTCAATACGGATGCCTGCGCAAGGATGATGCCGAGTATGTTATTAAAGTGGTGCGCAATGCCGCCTGCAAGTACGCCAATGCCCTGCATTTTCTGTGCTTGCAGCAGTTGTGTTTCGAGCCGCTTGCGTTCGGTGATATCGAAAACGTAGCCGCGCAGGGAGATGAGTTCATTGCGCTCATTGAATATGCCATTCACGTTTTCAATGATGGTGATATGCGTGCCATCGAGGCGCACCATTTCTATTTCGTGGTTTTCAATGTGTTGATGTTCCTGCAATACGCGAAGAAATTCTTTCCGCTCTTCGGGGTTGGCATAAAAATTATGCGCGGGGGTATCAAGCGCCTGTGCGATAGTAGCGAAACCAAATATGCGTGCAAAGGCAGGATTACATTCAAGAAGTTTTCCCTCAACGGTGGAAATAAAATCGCCGCTTAAATCTTCTTCAAAGAAACGCCGGTAACGCTCTTCGCTTTCTTTGAGCATGCGTTTCGCTTTGCGCTCTTCCGTCATATCGCGTACGACAACAAGGCGCGCATTTTTCCCGTTCAATGCAAGAGTGTGCGAACTTATTTCCACATCAAGTATTTCCCCGTTTTTCTTTTTATGCTTCCAGCCGTCTGCAATATATATATCCGCAGGCGCGGTGTGGATGGATTCAATGAGGCGTTGCACTTCTTCCGGAGGGCGGATGTCGGCAAGAGTAAGCGAAAGAAATTCCTCCCTTGTATAGCCGTACAAATGGAGCGCAGCGGTATTGACCATAAGAAAATGCAGCGTTGCGACTTCAAATATGTATGTGGGCAATGGATTGGTTTCCATCAGAATGCCAAAGCGGTCGGCGGTGTCGGGGGCGTTGTTCATCATTTCTTTCATAGTCGTAACGAGTATGGTACAATATGCAATGTGTGCAGTGCAATTCTTTATAACAAATGGCGGGCTGACCTTGATGTTTCAACTGGCGCAAAAATGTATTTCCGAGTCTCTCTCATCAGGAACGTCATTTTCAAACATCAAACACCCCGTTCCGAAATACATGCAGTATCCTAATGAAGGACAACCCGCGATGCAATAGTAGCGCGCAATAAGCGCAACGCGTGCTTCTTTATAACAAATGGGAGGTTGCCCCTGATGTTTTCTTGCTGGCACAAAAATGTATTTCCGAGTCTCTCTTATCAGGAACGTTTCTTCAAACATCGAACACATCGTTCCCCAATACATGCAGCAACCCATATAAAGGACAACCCCGTTTTTTAAAAGCAATGAGCGAGGAGCGAGGAGCGAGGAGTAAATTGCAGTTATCTCTATCTCTCTGCTCCATGCCCTCTGCTTTCTGCTCTCTGCTCTACCCTGCTACAACGCGGATTTCGTCGCTTGCCTGCCCTACTTCTTTATCTTCGAGGAGATAAATGAATTTGTAGGTGCGGATTTGCGGCGCACCTTCTCCGGTGCTGCCGATGGCGTCTTCGTAGGGTGATTTTGTATCCTTATCAAGAAACGTGAATGCGGTTGCTGCATCTATCTTGCGGTAAATGGCAACGCCGTCAAATTTCTTTTTCTTCCAATCGAGAATAATAAACCCTTCGGTAATGGTTGCTTCCACTTCCGGCTTGGCGTTATTGATTTCTTCCGGCGTCATTACTACCGGTGTGCCGAAAACATTTAAATCCAGCCCGATGGCTTGGGTAAATGCATCGTGCGCTTTTATTTGGTTGACGAGCCGCCGCACACCGTCTTTCGAGGCGCGCACCATCTCTTGTTTCTGCGCCACCTTCGAGCGGTAGGTTTGTTCCGCGCTATCGCTTTCGAGTATAGCAGCGGCAATGGCAGCGCTCTCGGTAGTGAGTTGGTCTATTTTTTCATTGCTCACATTCAATTCCGTATTATAGAGCCGCAATTTATCTGCGAACGTGTGTAAGAATTGGTTATAATCTTCCTCGTTGCGAGGGAGGTAATCTGATGTTGGCATAATATATCTTTCGTAATTAGTGTTTGAATTATTATAAGAAGAAAAAATGATGACGGAATACATTATGTTCACCACCATCTTTTCAAAATCAATATCGGCAAAAAAAAACGCAATTTCTATACTTGCGAAATGTTTTTCCTGACCTCCATTCTTCTCATCGCAAGGAGCAAAACATTCTTCCCAATCTTCGTTGCCTTCTTCACAGTCAGCGTTGCCTTCTTCGCAGTGAGTGATGCCTTCTTCACAGTCAGCGATGCCTTCTTCGCAGTCAGTGTTGCCTTCTTCACAGTCAGCGATGCCTTCTTCGCAGTCAGTGTTGCCTTCTTCACAGTCAGCGATGCCTTCTTCGCAGTGAGTGATGCCTTCTTCACCGTCAGTGTTGCCTTCTTCACAGTGAGCGTTGCCTTCTTCACAGTGAGCGTTGCCTCCAACAGTGTCTCCGTTGCCCACTTCCAAGCCACCGAAATTGGTTTTTTTGCTAAAAAAGGGCAGTTTCAGTAATTAGTAATTAATAATTACGAATTAAAAATGAATGTCCTTTGCGGCGAGAGCCAGAATAATCTCTGCATCCTTAATCCGTTGCATAAATGCAACGGCAATACATCTAAATGCAACGGCAATACATTCTTGCTTCTTACTTCTCACTTCTTACTTCTTGCTTCTTCCTTCTTCCTTCTCACTTCTTGCTTCTTCCTTCTTACTTCTTACTTCTCACTTCTTACTTCTTGCTTCTTCCTTCTTACTTCTTACTTCTCACTTCTTACTTCTTGCTTCTTCCTTCTTACTTCTATTTCAGCAAGAGAAGTTTTTTTGTTTGCACAAACTCACCTGCGTGCAAGCGATAGAAATATATTCCCGATGGAACAGATGCCGCATTCCACTCCACCTCAAAGTTGCCTGCGTTGAGATGTTCATTCACCACGTCTGCAACGATTTCTCCAAGTACATTGAAGATGTGCAGCGTTACGTAACTTTCTTTTGGCAAACCGAAACGAATGGTGGTAGCAGGATTAAACGGATTGGGATAATTCTGCGCAAGAGAATAGACGTTGGGAATGAGTGCATCCTGTTCGGTAACTCCTAAGGAGTTTTTGCGGAGCGTGAGGCGAAATGTATCCGTGCTTGCAATTTCGTGCACGGTGCCAAAAACATCGCGGGCGCGCACTACCCAATAGACGCGCACGGAATCACGCGGTTGTGTATTGAAATATTTCTGACGGAGTTTCTGTTTGCTCACATTCAGCACGGTATCTTTTCCGATCACGAGATTGTTGCCGACAATGTTCGGCGAGAATAATGTGGAGTCTGCAAATCCTTTATTCTCACAGAACAGGACATAATAAAAGACGGTATCCTGAATATTGGTATCCACAGATTTTTTCCATTTCATAGCAAGCGGAGATGCACCAGCAGAATCGGGAACAACAATGCGGTCATTATTGATGGGAGCAATGAGAGTAAATGGCGCAGGGCGGGCATTGCGCACAATTAAACTTATCCTGCGAATCTGATTACTCATGGCAATATTCCCGCTGGGGTCTTGCACCATAACGCGCCAATATGCTACAACAGAATCTCTGGTGGGCATAATGGCATCAATAAACGCTTCTGCCTTTGTGCCTGTTAAGCGGTACGAAGCAAGCAATCCGTTCTGTTCGCTGGCAATAATATCCAACGGCTGAATAAATGTTTCATCCGCAGCAAACTCGATTTTATACCGAAGCGTATCATTGTTCGGGTCAACAGCGGCATTCCACACAAATTGTGCGCTGTGATTACCGTGTATAAATTGCAATGTCGTTCCGTACTCCGGCGAAACGAGGTCAAATCCAAGCGGCGAACCAACGGCAACAATATCCGCACGGCGGCGCGGAATAATCTGATACCCGGAAGTGAAGGGCGGTTGGGAATTGCCATACTGGCTTGCGATACCAATAACGGAAAGCGGATACTGGGGCTCAGGAAAATTATCAAGGTCGGTATCGTTATCAATATACATAATAGTAGAGCCCGTGCCATCAGAAATTTTTATCGTACCAAATGTATTCGGCAGAGGCCAGTCACCGCTATCTTTGACAACATCCTGAAAGCGAATTAAACTTCCTTCAAATAATTCAGGGGAAGCATTGTATTCCTCAATCGTCAGGTCAATGGGTGTTCTGGGAGGAATGCCGCCATCATTTATTTTTTTGAAACCGGGAATGGAAATTTCAAGTTTGCCGCGAAACTGAATAAGTGTTCCTTCAATAGTATAGGGAAGGTTTTCTGTTATATGAATGGTATCTCCGCTGGATGCCTCCGGGACATATAAATTAATTCCGCCTTGTTCATCTTGAATATATGCGTCCAATTTGTTTGTCGCAAACACATGGTCGCTGACAGTTGCCGCACCTTGTACACGCACGCCGTAATTCAGATATTTTGCAACACCCAAAGAATCCACACTGCGAATATCATCGAAGGAGAGTTGTTTTAATCCGACAAAATATCCGCTCTTCTGTGAAACAGTTTGCAAGCCATTATTATCTGTTGCAGAAAGATAGTAGGAGAACCTGTTTCCTTCCTGATTCAAATCGGGCTCAATTACTGCGCCCCATATTTTTAAATCGTGATTCACTTCTGCCATAGGAATTGATTGCTCGTCGCCGTCATTCATTGTCAAATGCAAAGTGGCTTCTGCAACAAGAATATTATCAGAAATAACCGCAATAATGGAATCCCGCACATCAGGGTCGGGAACATACGGACGGCGGAAAAGATTGACAAACACCGGCGGCGTATCTCCGATTGTTCCGCAAATCTGATTGGGATTAACAAAACCGGGCGTCCGCTGATTTGCAGTCTTATCCGCTCTCCATCCGGTGGTATCATCATTGATTAAGCCTCCAACAGCAGAATTGGTAAAATACGTAATATTGCCATTGTTGGAATTAGCAAGATTGATATTCCAGTTTGCATCAGGGAAATTGGTCAGAGTGCTGTTAATACCTGTTGCAACAAAATCCAACGTTGCGGCATCATCAGTACTGCCGCTGAGTAAAACAATATTCTCGTTGTGGTCAATATCGAAGGTGCCGGATGTATCCATTACACCATCGGGAAGTTGTTTACTGAAAAGAATAAGCACACTGTCGCTTGGGTCGAGGTCTTGTGTAAAAATATTCGGATTGGATACCGGAGTTGCAAGCACAACGACAATGCGCGTGCTGAAAGGAAGGTTTTGTAAATAGTCCACATTCGGAAAATCAAGATGCCCTTCCGTATCATTACCGGGCGCGCCTTTTTCATCCACATCCGTGAGGCGGATATTGCGTAAATCCGCTACACCTTTTTTCGTTACGAGAAGTTCAATAAATTCTTTGCCATTGCTCGGCACAGGATTAAGTATAAACTCATTGATAATGACACCGTTTTGTGTGAACATTCCGGGAGGAACTTTATAGAGTAATAACTGCACGGTATCATTACTGCCAACAGCATGCGCTTCATAGTAACTATCAACAACACGGGTAATCCAATAGACGGTAACAGAATCGCGGTTGGGACCTAAATATTTATTATATAATTGCAGCGGATTGAGCGCAACACTAAAATCTTCAATCAATGTATCACCGCTTTGATTAACGGTTGGAACGAAAGTCGCATTATCAAATGTCGGGCTTTCAGAAAAGACGAGATAGTATTTTAAAATATCCGTTTCATCGGGGTCATTGGCAGGCGACCAAGTGAATGTAAGTGGCGTTGCATTCACACTATCAGAAAGAACTATTGCGGTACCGTTTGTCGGCGATTCCAAATCAAACGAAGTAGGAAATGAATTTTCGATGGCAAAATGGACGCGATATATTTCGTTGCTTGGTGTTGTATAGTTGCCATCGTTTGCATCCACTCTCCACAGCACTCTATCTACGTCGGGGAAATTCTGGCGATTCAATAATATCTGCGCCTGTATGCCGGATAATGTTACCAGAGAATCACTGCCATTACGCCCGCTGCTCATCTCATCAAGTATAGTAGTAAAACTCGAATCGCTGGCAAAGACAATTTTATATTTTATGAGATTTTGTTCCGGGTCTTCCGAGCGCAACCAACTAAACTCAAATATTTCATCGCCCCCGACAAATCCAATCGTCTCATTTTCTTCGGGGATGAGCAAACTAAAAGGCAGCGGAGGAAAATCCGGCTCTACTTCTGTAATATCGCTGAATCGGCGCGGCTGTAATTTATATCCTTCGGTGTATGGCAAGGTTCCATCATTTTGAATAATGGTACCCACCACATCAATAGGAAATGCAGGTGCGGGATGCAGTGCAAAATCACCATTCTCATATAAATAAATTGTACCCGTGAGAATTTCCGGTGTTTCAACAATCAGTTCAGCTTCAACAGGGTCGGGCGGCCATTCGCCTTCAAGAAGATTACACTGCTGAATTCTCATCAACCGTCCTTCATATTGCTCGGGATTCGCATAGAGTTCAGAAAGTTTTAAATTGATTGGTTCAACTTCAATAAGATTAAAAGAAGTGTCAACTTCAAAAAATGGCGAGGTGAGTTGTGCATTTCCGTTCACTGAGGCAAGCGTTCCGATTATGGAATACATTCCTCCTTCGGTTAAAGAAAAACTATTGCCGCCTCCTGCAACAAATAATCGGATTGCTCCTGAATCATCCTGCACATAACTATCGAGATTATCTGTGGAAATTATTCCGGAGCCAACTGTAACGAGCCCTTCAACACGAATGGTGTATCCGCTGAATAATAATTCTCCGTTTCCATTTACTTCTTTAATTCCACTTGCAGCAAGAAAAGTTGTTCCGGTAATATATTTTCCTTCACTGCTTTTTGATGTTAAAGCTGGCGCGCCATCATCTACCGCGCGGATATAATAACGAATTCGATTATTCGGAGAGTGAACGGCGCCGGGAATAATTGCTGAATATGTTGCGACACGCTTTCCGTTCATACGCATTTTTCCTGTTTCATTCATTACAACAGAATCACGCTGTGCATCATTTTTTATATAGACAAGAAATGCCTGCGTTACTTCGCCTTCATCGGTTATTGTTGCAGTTACCGTAACGCTCTGATGATTATTTGGCACGGCAATATCGCGGGTAACATCAGTAATTGCGGGTGGCTGATTCAATGCGCCCGCCGTAATATCCGAAATGACGCGCAACATAATTCCGTAATGACTATCAAACGGCACAAGTGAATCAATCTGCAATGCAATTCCGGAAAAATTTACCGGATAGGGCGGCTCGGGATAATTTCCGATTTCAGAATCTGCATCAATGAACAATCTCGCTTCATTTGTTCCATCCGTAATTTTTAAATCTGCATCGGTTCCTGTTTCAGGCCAATCACCCGCCAATTTTGTGCACGATTGAAAACGAATAACTGACCCTTCAAAGTATTCCGGATTAGTGAGATAATTTTCAATGGAAAGTACTCGCGGAATAATTACAGCCGCACCGGTTGTCTGTTCAAGAGAAAATCCGGGCGAAGAAATTCGTGTTCTTCCAATATTATTTCCTATTGTACCTACTACATTATACGCATTGCCCATCGTAACAGTAGGAATTTCTCCGGGAAGAAATACATTGATACCACCAGAATCATCCTGTACAAATACATCCAAATCCGTCGTGGAAAACATACCGGAACCAACAGTAGCCGTACCTCGAACACGGACTGCATAACCAGCATATTTCGGTTGCCCGTCGCTGGATAAAGACTTCACTCCATTTGGGTCAATCAATGTCGTACCTGCAAAATATCCGAAGTCATCACTCACATCATACAATGGCTGCGCATTATCATCCATTACTTCTACGTAATATTTTATTCGTGTGCCGTTATTATTCACATTTGCCGGAATCACTCCTCGATACAATCCATCAGTAGAAGTTCCGCTTACAAGCGTCATAGCAACCGAAAATGTTTGTACATCATTTATTGTATAGTATAAATTCGCTTCTGCGATTCCTGCATTATCTGTTGCATAGCAAAAAACTGTATCTGCTTTATTTGTTGCTGGAACGTATGCGCTGCGATAGACATCTGTAATTTCAGGAGGAAAATTTACCGACGGAAGAACCTGACCGGGATTTTTTACGCCGGGTGATTTAAAAGTAGAATCCTTATTTTCCATCCATCCTATATTGGCATTGTCATTAATTAATGAACTTCCAAAACCATTGGTAAAATATGTTACCGTTCTGTTCTGACCAATTTCCAGATTGGTACTCCACGTTGCATCTCCGAAATTATTGTGCGAATTATTATTTCCTGTAGCAATAAAATCAATAGTAAACGCAGCAACCGTTCCATCCGTAAGCATCTCAAGATTATCATTGGAAGAAATATCAAGCCGTCCGATGGTATCAAGTATTCCTCCGGGAACGCCTTTAGAAAGCAATACGAGCTGTCCATCGCCTATATCAGTATCCTGCGGCAAAATATTAAAATTTGCCAAAGGGGTTTGCAGAACAATGGTAATAATTGTCCAGCGCGGAACATCCGCAAGAAAATTTTCATTGGGAAATGTAATGTGTCCCTCTGCATTGCCACCTGCGCCATTTTTGGTTGCAACATCAGAAAGACGCACACCGCGCAAATCAAGATGGTCTTTTGTTACGATTAATTCGACAAATTCTTTGCCTTCTGATGTAGAAGGATTCAGGTAAAATTCATTAATAATAATATCATTCGATGAAAACTGCGCGTTGAGTTTCATCGGGAAAGCGAACATTATCAAAACGTAAATATAAAGGGGGATTTTTTTCATAGTATTTCTCCGAAAAAATCAGAGGTAGATTTGGGTTAAAAACTGGTAAAAAATTATTGTTTTTTGCAGTGAATACCAAATGAAAATGCCGTTGTTGTAAAAAAAACATCGGTATCTTTTTCATTGGAATTCTGACTATCTTTTCTTGAACAAAAAAAGGTGAGTGCGTTGCGCCATCACCTTTTCATCGAATATTTTTAGAACATAATCTATTTGATGAGTCCTTTTTTTTGCAACTTCTCCACTTTTGGCTTAATTACAAAACGACAGTATGGCGCATCAGCATTATTGCGGAAATAATCCTGATGGTAGTTTTCCGCTTTATAAAAATTCGTGAGCGGCTCAATTAATGTAACAATCGGATTTTCAAAATGCTTTTGTGCACTTGTTTTCGATTTCTCCGCCACGCTTTTCTGTTGCTCATTTGTATAAAAAATAACAGACCGATATTGTGTTCCTTCATCTGCGCCTTGTTTATTCAACGTCGTAGGGTCATGCGCATCCCACAATACATCAAGTAATTTCTGATAAGAAATCTTTTTCGGGTCAAACGTTATTTGCGCAACTTCTGCGTGCCCTGTTTTTCCTGAACAAACATCTTTATACGTTGGATTTTTAACAGCACCTCCCGCATATCCTGCAGAAACATCGGTAACGCCATCAAGCCGTTCAAAAACTGCTTCGACACACCAGAAACATCCTGCGCCGAAAATTGCTTTTTCATAATTATTCATTTGGTTTCCTTTTTGACTTAACGAGACTGTCGTACAACAGAGCAGTAAAAATATTATTGTTTTCATAGCGCTTCATAAAAAAATGCAGACACAATTTAGAAAAAAGAACTCAAAGCGAAATAATAAAACACTTTAAATTATTGCGTTCCTTTATTCTTTTCCCGCGCGACCGTTGGTACAAAAAGTTCCTGCTGCATAATTTTTTCCAATCCTAATACTTCTCGCGCACGATTGAGTGTTTCATCTATATTGCCAAAAATATTTTCTTCGCCGATTTCTTCCATCAGCCCGGATTGAGTGAAAGCATATATCGGTTGCGCGTGAATATCGGAAATGAGTAGTGTGCATCCCTTCTTTTTTGCAGAGTGCAACACTTCACGCAACGTGTGCAATCCTGTCGCATCAATTGCATTGACATTGCGCATGCGGATAATTCTCACGCGCGGATATTTTTCAACAAGGTCCATTGCTTCTTTAAATTTATCCACAGCGCCAAAGAAAAACGGTCCGTTGATTTCAAAGACTTCCACGCCTTTTGGTATGCTCCTTTTCTCAATAGCATTCGGGTCATCGCTTTCTTCTGCATCTTTTAATTCGCGCGTTACTATTCCAACATTTGTTACTTCCGACATTCGCTTCATAAAAAGAAACACAGAAAGCACCATTCCTATCTCGATGGCGACAGTTAAATCTATCAGAACTGTAAGAATAAAAGTAGTAACTAATACCACCACATCACTGCGCGGACTTTTTAGCAACGAAATAAACGAGCGCCACTCGCTCATATTATATGCAACGACAATTAGTATTGCCGCAAGTGATGCGAGCGGTAAAAGTTTTGCCCACGTTCCGAAAAAAAGCATAATCAGCAGCAGAGTTATCGCGTGAATCATTCCTGCAATCGGAGTTCGTCCGCCATTTTTAATATTCGTTGCTGTGCGTGCAATTGCTCCTGTTGCAGGAATTCCTCCGAAGATGGGGGAAAAAATATTGGCAACTCCCTGTGCGACAAGTTCCATATTTGAACGATGTTTGCTGCCTATCATCCCGTCTGCAACAACAGCAGAAAGCAACGATTCAATTGCTGCGAGAATTGCAATTGTCGTTGCGGGTTGTATGAGATGTTTTAATGTTGCAAAATTAATGGAAGGAAAAGATGGAGAAGGAAACGTTGAAGAAATTTCACCGAAGCGACTTTGAATAGTCTCCACCGGTAAATGAAAATACTGTACTGCAAACGCAGAAAGTACAAGCGCTACAAGAGAGCCGGGAATTTTTTTATTGAAATGATGCCACGTTGTAATAATGAGAATCGAACCGATACCAATTGCGAGCGAGTAAAAGTTAAGTGAAACAAAATGCTCTCCGAATGAAAACCATTTTTCAATAAAATCAGCAGGAATACTTCCCATCTTCAATCCAAAAAAATCTTTCACTTGCGAAGAAAAAATTATCAGCGCAATACCGCTGGTAAAACCAACCACAACAGGATGTGGAATAAATTTTATCATCGAACCGAATCCAATTACGCCCATTACGATAAGAATAACTCCCGCCATTATTGTTGCAATCACCAATCCATCAATTCCATATTGTTGCACTACGCCGTACACGATTACAACAAACGCTCCCGTCGGTCCTGCGATTTGTACTCTGCTTCCTCCAAGCAATGAAACGAGAAATCCTGCAATAATTGCAGTGTACAATCCCTTTTCCGGAGAGACACCGGATGCAATTGCAAGTGCAATTGAAAGCGGCAGCGCGACAATACCAACAATTATTCCCGCAGTTATATCAGCAAGCAATTGTTCTTTGTTGTACGATTTGAGAGTGGAAAAAAGTTTAGGAAGAAGCATATTGATTTTCACGCAAAGACGCTAAGTCGCAAAAAAAACTTAGCGAACTTTGCGGCTTTACGTGAGATTTTTGGATACTAAAAAAACAACCACCACACCAACGCAAATATCGGAATCAAAATCGGAAGTGAATATTTATAGACGTATTCAAGAAAATGCGGTGTGTGAACATTCGATTGGTCGGCGATGGATTTTACCATAAAGTTTGGTCCGTTACCGATGTAAGTGTTTGCGCCGAAAAATACTGCGCCAAGTGAAATTGCTTTGATGTAAATAAAATGATTGCCAAGTATGAATGCTGTTTGAATATCCGCAACAGAAACATTGTTCGTGGCGAGTAAATCGTAATGGTATTTCAGAAGGATAGTGTATGTGTTGCGAATTTCTTCCGAATGAATTTGTGCCACCGTTCCGAAATCCGCTCCGTGTTGTGAAATAAGTTGTTGCACTTGTGTGATAATGTCGTGCTTTACAAACAATCCGAATGTAGCAGAAAGAAAATTCAAATATGTCGGCGCATTATCAAGAACCGAAGATAAAATCCCCGTTCCCCAGTAAAATTGCCCCGCGGTGTTGATACCGATTGATTGAGCATTCACCTCGAGCCATTGCAATGCGGGAATCATCGTTGCAAATATTCCGACAAACAACAAAGCGACTTCTTTTATGGGAATAAAATTGAAATCATTCTTTTCGTGAATTTCTTTTCGTGTAGTGAAATATGAACCGATTGCCGCGCCCAACATCAATAACTCTCGTACAAACATCGGCTTTTGAATAAACACCGCGCCAAGGATAACAAAAAGAAAAAGTATGTTGTGCATTCCCGAAAGTTCCGCTTCTTCTTCCACTGCTTCAATTTCGTGTTCAAGTTTATCGGGAAGTTTTTTGAAAGAAATTCTATCAAACACATAAAACACAAACAGCACAAGCGAAATCGTGAGAAGCCATTCCAACCAAACATTTTCCAACACCCAAAAAAAAGGAATGCCTTTCAAGTAACCGAGAAACAACGGCGGGTCGCCAATCGGAGTTAATGCGCCGCCGATATTGCTGACGATGAAAATAAAAAAAACAATATGAAATCCGCTTATACGATATTTATTTGTCCGAATGTACGGACGAATGAGAAGCATTGACGCGCCGGTTGTTCCGACAAGATTGGAAACGATTGCGCCGATTCCGAGTAGCACAACATTGCGCATTGGTGTTGAGCGCCCTTTAATACGAATGTGAATTCCTCCCGCAACAACAAACAGCGAACCGATGAGAACAATAAAACTTACGTATTCAAAACTTGTATGGATAACACGTTCAACATCGCCGAAAATAAAAACGTAGTAGAACAGCGTAACACAACCCAATCCAACAGCAACGTGCGGATAAAATTTTTCCCACCAATGTTTGTTGATAAACGGAAACAATGCAATCGCAAGCAGCAGCAAGACAAATGGAAGAATCATCCACGGCGTTGGAGAAATTGTTTGCATTACTTCTTCTTGGGAAAAGAGAAATGATGATGGGAAAAGTGTGAGGAGGAAAAGAGAAAGGAGGTTTCGTTTCATAAATTGGGAATAGTTACAAAAACTACGAACGTCTCCTAATTTTATCGCCTCGAATAACAATCAACTTACCTCGTATTTGACCGAATGTAATTGATTGTAAAAATTGTAAAAGTGTTCGATGAACTATATTTTCAGTTTGAGGAGTTATCCGTAAAACGATGATTCCTTTATTTTCTTTCGGTGGG
The DNA here is from genome assembly GCA_964358705.1 of uncultured Chitinophagales bacterium. Classification (GTDB taxonomy): domain Bacteria; phylum Bacteroidota; class Ignavibacteria; order UBA10030; family F1-140-MAGs086; genus JBBTJF01. The sequence continues at coordinate 17,967 of CAYHPL010000022.1, read as the reverse complement.
TATTTAACAATGTCTGCAAAATCTTTATCATTTGAGATTAACACGGCATCCAATGAATGAGCAATTGCAAGAACGAGTTCATCGCTCGAAGAAGTATCGGCGATTTCTTTCAAACGTATTACGTCGTGATTTGCTTCCTTGAGCAAATGAACAGTTTTCCCATAGACGCAATGGTCAGCAAGTATTTTCACACCGCTTCCGTTACATACTCAACATCTTCATTCAGCACGAGTTGATTTGCAAACTCAATACACGCAGTTACATCTTCCGCCGTCAAATCGGGAAAATAATCTTCTGAGCATATTTCTTGAAATGTTTTTTCTGCGGCAAGAAGTTCAAGTACTTGCGACACCATTATTCTTGTTCCCTCAATATGCGGCTTGCCATGACAAATAACGGGATTAGTTGCGATTCGATAATTCATAATATTTTTGCTTGAATAAATTTTATATAACACGTTCTCGTCTCATATCGTCAGAAAGATTTCCTTTGATATTTTTCGAAATTTTCTGCGCTTCAAGAAATGAAAACTGTGAAAAATCTACTTTCGGAATAACGATTACTTCCACTTTCGTATTATCCTTGAAAGGGAGATTTTCTAATTCGAGATGTCCGTGATTGAGTATTGCTTCGGTTGTGTATTGGCTCAAAGTGTTGTTATGTGAGTTATTTATTTTCTGGGATAAAATACTGAATTACCATTGAAGATAAAACAGCACAAGTGTTAAAATTGCTGAAAGATGTGTCCTTTACTCATTAGAAAATATTTCGAACGTACTCTCGCGAAGCTGCAAAGACAACAAAGAAAATTATTTAGCGACTTTGCGTCTTCGCGTGAACCAAATTACCCGTTCCATGAATTCGCTCTTCAACACTTTTTGTAGTAATGTTCGGAAAGTTTCATAAATGTTGATGGATACAAGCCAATCCACACAATGAAAATAATCGGAAGAGCGAGAACGAATCGATACACATCTTATTCATACGCAAGCACTTTACCAACTTCGCGAAGCGGTTTTTCTTTCTTCTCCAAATCTTCTATTGCTTGCAACAAATGTGTTCGGTTCGCTTCGTTGGAAAGTAAGTATTCGGTTGTATCTTGCTCAAGAAGAACAATTACTTCTACGTGTTCACCTTCGTGCAGTTCCGGAGAAGAAATTTCTACGCGCCCTCCTTTGCTTACTGTTGTTCTTTGTTTGATAGTGCTTATCATAATTATTTATGGTTAAAAAATGAATTTGATTTCTCTACCAAATTACTCGTTCCGTGAATTCGCTCCACAACCGCTTTCGATGAAGTTGCAGATAATTTCATAAACGTAGATGGATACAAGCCAATCCACACAATAAAAATTATCGGAAGAGCGAGAACGAAAATTTCTCGGACTGATAAATCGGAAAGTGATTTATTTTTTTCGTTGGTAATGTTTCCGAAAATTACGCGCTGATACATCCAGAGCAAATACACTGCGGCGAGAATTACACCCGTTGCGGAAAGAATTGCGTACGCTTTATTTGCAAGCAATGTTGATTTGAATGCGCCAAGCAAAATCAAAAACTCGCCGACAAATCCGTTCAGTCCCGGAAGTCCTGCTGATGATAGCGTAACAATCATAAACAGCGTTGCAAAAATCGGCATCACTTTTGCGATTCCGCCAAACTCGGAAATCATTCGCGTGTGTCGTCTGTCGTAAATCATTCCCACCAACAAAAACAAACATCCCGTCGAAAGACCGTGATTAATCATTTGAATTGTTGCGCCTTGAATTCCCTCTTCCGTTCCGGAAAAAATTCCCAGCACGACAAATCCCAAATGGCTTACGGAAGAATACGCGACAAGTTTTTTCATATCCGGCTGCACCATGGAAACGAGCGCACCGTAAATAATTCCGAACACTGCGAGCATTGATAAATATGGCGCAAACGTAATTGATGCCTGCGGAAAAAGCGGAATACAAAAACGCAACATTCCGTACGTTCCCATTTTCAAAAGAACTCCGGCGAGAATTACGCTTCCTGCAGTTGGCGCTTGAACGTGTGCATCGGGAAGCCACGTGTGAAACGGAAACAACGGAACTTTAATTGCAAAACTCAACGCAAATGCGGCAAATAACCATAATTGAATAGTTGCGGGAATGGACGGAGCAATTTTCAAAAGTTCAGAATAGTTGACGTTGAAAACTCCGTTCGTCATTGTAGAGGAATAATAACCGAGCCACAAAATTGCAACGAGCATCAGCAAACTTCCGAACATTGTGAAAAGGAAAAATTTTACTGCGGCATACACTCGCTGTTCGCCACCCCAAATTCCGATAATGAAATACATCGGAATCAACATCGCTTCCCAAAAAATGTAGAAGAGAAATAAATCGAGTGCGCAAAATACCCCCAACATTCCGACTTCGAGAAACAACATCATCGCAACAAATTGTTTTACATTTTTCGTGATGGAATTCCACGACGAAAGAAGCGCGATGGGAGTGAGAAATGTTGTGAGTAAAATAAGAAGAAGCGAAAGTCCATCAACGCCGATGTGCCACGAAATATTGAGCGCAGAAATCCACGGAATAATTTCAACAAATTGCATTTCTGTTTTCGCCGCATCGAATTGAAAATATGCAAACAGTGAAATGATAAACACGCCGATACTTATTGCAAGTCCGAGTTGTTTTGCGATTGCTTCTTGTTCATTCTTCAAAAACAACAGAAGAAATCCACCGACCAGCGGTGTGAGAATGAGATATGAGAGGAGATGTAGTTGCAATTTTAGATTTTAGATTTAATTTCAAAATCAATTTGTTTTGTGTAATGAAGAATCAAACTATTTTCTATCGTTCCAATTTCCGATTTATCATAGAGTGATAGCAAATAAACGTTCCCAATAGAATCAACGACGTACGTAATAACCCTTATACCACCACTTTTTCCTTTGCCTTTACTTTTCACCCCAAGTCGAATTTTGTACGTGTTGTGTCCTAATGCGATTCCAAAATGCGGATGAATTTTCATTTGTTGTTCCAATTCTGTTAATTCTTGTTTCAATGAAGGAAATTTCTTTTTCAAACGTTTTGCTTGTCGCGCAAAAACATCTGTATGTTTGACGTTATAATTCATTCAACAAATCTGAAAACGGTTTTGCTTTTTTCTTTCCCTTGCTAATCAGTTTCATTTCTTCAACAGATTCTTCCAACTCTTCAAGAAAAAGAATTTTGTTTTCCATTGCTTTGTGTTTCTGGTAGAAAGAATCCCATTCCGCAAAGGGCATAAGAATAAAAGTTTTCTTTCCTTTTTCATTGGTTAAAATTTGGAGTGATGGTTGCATAGTTAAGATTGAAAAAATTGGGGTTTCGGATTAATTCGTTATTGTTCTACATCAACAAAATTCCAAGTATCACAATAATTCCAACGACAAACACCGTAGCGTAACTTTGCGCAATGCCGACTTGTATTTTTCGTAGTTGTCCACTAATCATTGATATAAGAGATGCAGTTCCGTTCACAATTCCGTCAACAAGTTTTACGTCAAAAATTTTCCACAAAAAACTTTCAGAAAATTTGAACGTGGAATTGACGAAAAGAAAATTGTAAATCTCATCAACATAATATTTATTCCAGAGAAGTTTGCGGAAACCGCTTTTATTTTCTTCGACAAGAATGGATTCTTGTCCTACATATTTCTTTCGTGCATACCAAATACTTATTACCGCAATTGCAACGGAAACAATCATTAAGATATATTCCATTGTATGCGATCCTTCGTGATGAAGCGGCAAACGAAATTCTGCTTTTTCAAAAATCGGTTCGAGAAATTTTTCGATTGCATTTCCGCCGCCAAGCGATTCGGGAATTCCAACAAATCCGCCAACGATAGAAAGCACGGCGAGAATGATAAGTGGAATCGTCATCGTCTTTGGCGCTTCGTGTGGATGTGTGTGATGCGAATCGAAGCGCGACTTGTTTTCAAACGTAAGCGATACAAGACGAAACATATAAAACGCTGTGAGTGCTGCGCCAATTGCACCAAGTAACCACAACACTATATTTCCCTGCGAATATGCTTTCCACAAAATTTCGTCTTTACTGAAAAATCCCGCGAATGGTGGAATGCCGGAAATCGCAATTGTTCCGATGAGAAATGTAATAAACGTAATCGGCAAATATTTTTTCAAGCCGCCCATTTTTTGAATGTCTTGTTCTTCGTGCATTGCGTGAATTACTGCTCCGCTTCCAAGAAACAATAACGCTTTGAAAAATGCGTGCGTCATTACGTGAAAAATTCCCGCAGTGAACGCGCCAACACCGAGTGCAAGAAACATATAACCAAGTTGTGAAACGGTTGAGTACGCAAGAACTTTTTTAATATCGTTTTGCACAAGTCCGATTGTTGCAGCGAAGACCGCGGTGGAAATTCCGACGATTGCAACAATGTTCATCGTTTCGGGAGCAAGCGCAAATAAAATTGAACATCGCGCAATCATATAAATTCCCGACGTAACCATTGTTGCCGCATGAATCAATGCTGAAACCGGTGTTGGTCCCGCCATTGCATCGGGAAGCCAAACGAAGAGCGGAATTTGTGCGGACTTTCCCGTTGCGCCGATGAATAAACACAACGTAATCCAAAACATTATTGAACTTCCGCTTTGCAACGTTGCGGCTTTGGAAAATACATCAGTGAAAGTCAGTGTTCCGAATAATGTATAAATCAAAAACATTCCGATGAGAAAACCGAAATCGCCGATACGATTTACAACGAATGCTTTCTTCGCGGCATCGGTTGTCATTGATGTTTCTTTATCCGCGCCGCCGACTTCAAATTTTCTATCGTGCCAAAATCCGATGAGAAGAAATGAACACAAACCAACGCCTTCCCATCCGAGGAACATCAGAAGAAAATTATTTCCCAACACGAGAAATAACATCATCGTGATGAAAAGATTTAGGTATGTGAAGAAACGCCAAAACCCTTTATCGCCGTGCATATAACCAATGGAATACACGTGAATGAGAAAACCAACTCCCGTTACAATGAGCGTCATCAAAAGAGAAAGTTGGTCAATTTGTAATGCGAACGGAATGGAAAGCGAACCGACAGAAATCCAATCGAACAAATGTATGATGCGCGAGCGTTCTTCGATGGGGGAATTCAACATCTCGAAAAATATTCCGACTGCAATGGCAAACGGAATAAATACTGCGAGACTTCCGATTGTGCCGGAAATTTTTTCAGAATTTATTTTCTTCCCGAGAAAACCATTGAGAAGAAAACCGACAAACGGAATGATTATTATATATGGAGCGAAACTAAACACGATTACAGAGTTGAGAGTTGAGATATGCGATGTGCGATATGGGTTGTACGTTTCACAATATTACAAAAATTGATTTCACCATTTCAAAAGATTGATTTCATCAATGTTCACCGTTTGTTTATTGCGGAACAATGCGATAACAATAGATAAGCCAACCGCAACTTCAGCTGCGGCAACAGTCATTACAAAAAATACAAATATTTGTCCGGCAGGATTACCATGAAACGCGGAGAAACTGATGAGGGACAAATTAACAGAATTGAGCATCAACTCAATGCACATAAAAATAACAATTGCGTTGCGCTGTGTTAAAACGCCAATTACACCAATGCAAAACAACAATGCACTGAGAATTAAATAATATTGTAAAGGAACCAATTGGGTACTACCTCAAATGTGGATAAATTGCAAAAAATTGCGGGAAAATTTATCGAAAAGTCTGGTATTGACAAACGAATTACTTCCTCCCGAAAAGAAAATTCCCTACTTATTTTTTCATGCAGTTGCTTTTGCCTCCTATCTGATTTTATGTATATTTTCGCCCGAAATTTTAACATCTCTGAACTAAACAACGAAAGAAAATATTTAATGACGACTGGAAAAATTGTTCAAGTCATCGGTCCCGTAGTGGATATTGATTTTCCCGGAGGAACTCTCCCCTCCATTCTCAATGCAGTCCATATTCCCCGCACTAATTCTGAGGGAGTACAGGAAACATTAGTCTGCGAAGTACAGCAGCATCTCGGCGAAGAGCGTGTACGTACTGTTGCAATGGACTCTACTGACGGTCTCACGCGCGGTATGGTTGCCAATGATACCGGCGCGCCGATTACTGTTCCGGTGGGTCCGCAAACATTAGGCAGACTCATCAATGTTATCGGCAATGGTATTGATGCACTCGGTGAAATAAACACTGAAAAACATTATTCCATCCATCGCCCATCACCCAAATTTGTCGACCTTACCACGACACAGGAAATGTTTGAAACAGGCATCAAAGTTATTGACCTGCTCGAGCCATATTCCAAAGGCGGCAAAACAGGTTTATTTGGCGGCGCTGGTGTCGGCAAAACTGTGGTTATTATGGAATTAATTCACAACATCGCTTTGCATCACGGCGGATATTCCGTATTTGGCGGAGTTGGCGAACGCACACGCGAAGGCAATGATTTGTGGCTCGAAATGAAAGAAAGCGGTGTGCTTGATAAAACAGCTCTTGTATTTGGACAGATGAATGAGCCTCCCGGCGCACGTCAGCGTGTGGCTCTTACCGCTTTGACTATGGCAGAATATTTCCGCGATGAAGAAGGAAAAGACGTATTGCTCTTTATTGATAACATTTTCCGCTTCACACAAGCCGGCTCAGAAGTATCTGCTCTTCTTGGACGTATGCCAAGCGCAGTTGGTTATCAGCCAACACTTGCAACGGAAATGGGTGAATTACAGGAGCGCATTACTTCTACCAAAAAAGGTTCCATCACCTCTGTGCAGGCAATTTATGTTCCTGCGGACGACTTAACAGACCCTGCCCCTGCTACGGCATTTTCACACCTTGATGCAACGACCGTTTTAAGCCGACAAGTTTCTGAACTTGGCATCTATCCCGCTGTTGACCCGCTTGATTCTACTTCACGAATTCTTGACCCGCTGGTAATCGGTGAAGAACATTATGAAACTGCGAAATCCGTGAAGAACATTTTACAAGCATACAAAGATTTACAGGACATTATCAACATTCTCGGTATGGATGAACTATCGGACGAAGATAAAATCACTGTGCATCGCGCAAGAAAGATTCAGAAATTTCTCTCCCAGCCATTCTTTGTTGCGGAGCAGTTCACCGGTATTCCCGGCAAGTATGTGAAACTCGAAGATACCATCCGCAGTTTCAAAGGCATTATCAGCGGCGAATACGACCACATACCCGAACAAATGTTCTATATGAAAGGCGCGATTGAAGACGTTCTTGATGATTACAAGCGCTCGTTAAACTAATATGAGCGATAAAACATTCTTTGCAGAAATTGTAACGCCGAAAACTACGGTATTCAGCGGCGATGTGCTTTCCGTAACTGTCCCCGGCGATATGGGAAGTTTTCAAGTGCTTCTCAATCACGCACCCATTCTCAGCTCGCTCTCTGACGGGTTGCTGAAAATCGTAGAAAACAACGGCACTGAATCACGCTATACTATTACCAGCGGTTTCATTGAAGTGCATAATAACAAAACTTCCATCGTTACCGAAGCGGCAGAAAAGAAGTAGTATTCCTTTGTAATAACAGAAAAGCATCTCTGCATCTATTGCGGAGATGCTTTTTTTTTAAAACACAATGTGCGCGGCGAAGAAGGAAGAAGCAAGAAGTAAGAAGTTAGAAGTTAGAAGTAAGAAGTTAGAAGTTAGATGGAAGAAGATTTGCGAATTATGGGAGTATTGCCGCAACGGATTAAGTAAGAAGCAAGAATGTATTGCCGCTGCATTTATGCAGCGGATTAAGGATACAGAGATTATTCTGGCTTTAGCCGCAAGATTTCAGAAGGAAGAAGGAATGGAAATGTCTTTTTAAGCAAAAATAGTTGTCATTCCCGCGCAAGCGGGAATCGCTTTTGTTCGGGATGAAAAAATGGTTTCCCGCGTTCGCGGGAATGATAGTAAAGGAGGAGGGGATGACGGGTAGGAAATGTCTTTTTAACTCATAATTCTTAATTCATACTTCATCATTCTTAACTTATATTTCCCCGAAATGCCTTTTTCAAGCAAAAAAAGCAATTTCGATGATTTGGAAGCAGGCAACCGAGTCAGTGTTGCCTCCAACGGAGTGAGCGTTGCCTTCAACGAAGTGAGTGTTGCCTTCAACGAAGTGAGTGTTGCCTTCAACGGAGTAAGCGTTGCCTTCAACGGAGTGAGTGTTGCCTTCTTCGGAGTGAGTGTTGCCTTCTTCGCAATGAGTGTTATCTTCTTCGCAGTCAGTGTTCTCTTCTTCGCAGTCAGTGTTGCCTTCTTCGCAATGAGTGTTGTCTTCTTCGCAGAGAGTGTTGCCTTCTTCTAAACCATCGAAATTGTTTTTTTTGCTTAAAAAAGGCAGTTCGGGGAATTAAGAAGTATGAATTATGAATTAAAAATGAATTTCCTACCCGTCATTCCCGCCTCATTTATTGTCATTCCCGCGAACGCGGGAAACCATTTTTTCATCCCGAACAAAAGCGATTCCCGCTTGCGCGGGAATGACAACTATTTTTACTTAAAAATACATTTCCATTCCTTCTTCCTTCTAAATTCTTGCGGCTAAAGCCAGAATAATCTCTGCATCCTTAATCCGTTGCATAAATGCAACATCAATACATCAGAAGGGAAAGGCAATACATCCGCAATTCTTACTTCTTCCTTCTTACTTCTTACTTCCAAGTATCTTGGTGCCGGTTTCCCCTTTCACTGCCTTCAGCATATTTTCCGGGTTGGTGATGATAGCGGTATGTCCCCCATAGGAAAGGAAATCAATAACCGCTTCAATCTTTGGTCCCATATTGCCGGCGGGAAATTGCCCCTCTGCGAGATACTTTTTTGCGTCATCGAGCGTCATTGTATCAAGCGCAATCTGGTCGGGCTTCTTGTAATTTAAACAGACTTTCTCCGTATCGGTGGAAATAATAAAATAGTCGGCATTGAGTTTTCGTGCAAGAAAAGCAGAAGCGCGGTCTTTATCAATAACGGCTTCTACGCCGATGAGTTTGCCGTTTTTTTTGATAACGGGAATTCCGCCGCCGCCGCATGCAATAACGATATAATTTTTATCCACCAGCGTATGGATAATTTCTTCTTCCACAATTTCAATGGGCTTGGGGGAAGCGACAAGGCGGCGATATCCTCTTCCTGCATCTTCCTTCATTACCCAGTGATGCTCTTTTATTTTCACATCCGCTTCTTCTTTACTGAAAAAAGGACCAATGGGCTTGGATGGATACCAGAAGCCCGCATCATTTTCATCCACGACGCATTGCGTAACAATGGCGGCAACGCGATGAAACATTTTTTTGCTTTCGAGAACATTGCGCAGCGATTGCTGGAGAATGTAACCGATGGAACCTTGCGTATCCGCGCCGCATACATCGAGGGGCTCGGGCTGTACGTTGAGATGTTTTGTTCCTGCTTCCGCGCGCAGTAATTGATTGCCGACTTGCGGTCCATTGCCGTGTGTTAGTACAACACGATAGCCAAGTTTTAAAAGCGAAACGAGATGCTGTGCAGTTTGTTCAGCGCTTTCGCGTTGTTCTTCGATTGTGCCTTTCTGTCCGGCGCGGATAAGAGCATTGCCGCCGACCGCGACAAGAGCGAGTTTGTTCATAAGTTGCAACTTTTAGCGAGTAGTATTCAGCGCTCAGCAAATAGCGTTCAGCAGAGAGCGAATTGCTACCCACTGACTGCTGACTGCTAACTGCTGAATGCTCTCTTATTTATTGTCCTTTTTAATTTTATTGATAAGCGATGCAATCATCTTTTTGAGTTCTATGATGTCGCTGTTGAGTGTAGAATATATTTCTTTGTGTAAAAAATTCAGTTCGGAAGCAAGCAGCAATTGGTAATCAAGTTCGTTCGCAGAGCCCATCGCAATGAAAAGAAATCGCAAAAATTCCGCATCACTGCCTCTTCCGCATCCTTCCGCAATATTCGTAGGGATAGAACTTGCAGAGCGACGCATCTGGCTTGTCAATCCGTAGAGTTCATCTTTCGGAAAAGAGAACGTTGCTTTATAGATGTCAAGCGTTAGCAAATGTGCTTTGTTCCATACTTTTAAATCTCTGAAATCTTTCATACCATTAAAACGCTGACTGCTGATTGCTCAATGCTATTTGCTTAAGAGCGAAAACATAATCGCTTTCTGCACATGCAAACGATTCTCCGCTTCCTGAAAGACGACAGAGTTTTTAGAATCAATAACACTATCTGTTACTTCATCATTGCGATGCGCGGGAAGACAGTGCATAAAGAGATAGTCACTCTTTGCATTTTTTACCAACGCATCATTCACCTGATACGGAAGGAAAATCTTTTTGCGCGCGGCGGCTTCACTTTCCTGCCCCATACTCGCCCATACATCGGTATAAATTGCATCAGCATTTTTCACTGCTTCAATAGGGTCATTGGTAATAAGAATTGTTGCGCCGGTTTTCTTCGCAACATCCTTTGCCTGCATAACGATTGCATCATTCGGCTCGTATCCCTTTGGATGCGCAAGAGCAAATGATGCGCCAATGCGTGCAGAAGTGAGCATCAGCGAGTGCGCAACATTATTGCCATCGCCGACAAACGCAAGTTTTGTTTTTGCAAGATTCTTTTTAAACTCTGCAACCGTGAGATAATCCGCCATTGCCTGACACGGATGTTCCAAATCCGTTAAACCATTGATGATGGGAATGTTTGCATGCTCAGCAAGTTGCGTGCAAACAGTATGCGCAAACGTGCGTATCATAATGCCGTTCACCATACGCTCTAAATTTTTTGCAACATCGTAAAATGATTCGCGCACGCCGATTCTGTTTTTTTCGGATGAAGCATAAAAAAGCGAATCACCGCCCAGTTGCTTAATGCCGACATCGAATGTAACATGCGTACGCAGTGATGGCTTCTCGAAGATGAGCATCATAATCTTGCCGTCAAGTTTGTTACGATACGCCTTGGGATTTTTCTTCATTGCTTTGGCAAGCGTAAATATTTTCAGAATTTCTTCCGTAGAAAAATCAAGGACGGAAATAAAATCCCGCCCGTGCAGTTGTTGTTTTGTTTTGGTCATAAATAATTTTTTTTAAGAGTTATTGAAAAGAATAATTTCCAAGAGAAGTCTGTATATTCTTTCCGAAAAATTTTGTACACAATATAGAACACAATGGAAAACTACCTCGAATATATCAGCATCAATCCACAAATCCGCTTTGGAAAACCATGCATAAAAGAGACGCGTATTGCTGTTGTTGACATATTACAATGGCTTGCTTCGGGGATGACCTTCGAAGAAATCATCAACGATTTTCCCCACTTGAAACGCGAGCACATTTTAGCCGCACTTGCATTTGCAGCACGGCGTGAAAATGTTACAAAACTTGTAGCCGCATAATGAGACTTTTATTTGATGCAAACCTTTCGTGGCGATTAGTTAAAACAATCAGTGATGTTTTTCCTCATTGTGTTCACGTTGAGCAAATTGGTTTGCCAATTCCTGCTTCGGAAACACAAATCTGATATTCAATATTTGTTCGCATCTGAAGATTACGGAGTTTTAGAAATTTACTGATACAACTCTTTCTTTAATTTTCTTTTTTCTTTCATAAGAAAGACAATCCGGCCATTAATGGTTCGTTTTGTTGTTGTAGTGAGTTAAATTTCTGAAGTTGTTATACTTCGGGTCCTAATATTTTATCAAAAAATTCTTTCTCGTCTAATTTCGATTGCCACAAATGATGTCGTTCTACTGATTCCATTCGTTGCGGTCTCGCAATCGAAAGAAAGCGACGTGTTTCTGCCGGACCTAATTTCTCCATCAGTATTTCAACTGCTTTTTCAAATAATTGTTCTTCAGGGATATATGTGTGAGTATGTGTGTTCATAATAAATTTTCTTCGTTACAAAATTCTATCGGATTAAGTGAAACTATTTTACTTGCTTTTTTACACTTTCTCAAAAGTTGATCATCCGTGGTAATAAATATTTCTGCCAATGTTTCTGCGATTGCGACGTGCAGTGAGTCAGCGATACCAAAACTCATTCGTCGCAGTTCTTTTGCACGCATTCTGACGCTTTGCTTATCTGCATTTCCTTTCGTCCCGAACCTGTTAAGAAAAGACAGTATTTCCAGTCGTTCCCGAAAATCCTTGATTTCTATAACTTCTTCAAAGTGAATATCTGAAATTATCATTTCGTAAACTTCGCTACGAATGTTTTCTGCAATTAAAAGAACCGCATCAGTTTCAAACCGTAAGCGCAAAACATTTTGGTCATCAAAGGGACGACATTAAGCACAAACGTCAATATAGATTTTTTTTTTCATCAAATTTCCAGCACAATCTTCCCAAAGTGCTTTCTCTCTTCCATCCGTCGTTGCGCATCTGCGGCATTTACTAATGGAAAAACAGAATCAATAATCGGTCTCAGTTTTCCTTCTGCAAGTAGTGCGAGTACGGATTTCAAATCGTTGCTTGTTCCCATAAATGAACCGAGCAACGTGAGATGGCGCGAATACAGATACCGCAAATCGAGTTTTGCTTCGTAGCCAATTGTTGCGCCGCACGTAACAAGCCGTCCACCTTTGCGCAAAAGGAAAGTGCTTTTTTCAAATACATCTCCGCCGATATGTTCAAACACAACATCAACGCCTTTTTTATCGGTGATGCGCTTTACTTCATCAGAAAAATTTTTCTCGTTGTAGTTGATGAGTTCATCCGCGCCAAGTAATTTTGCCTTTTGCAATTTCTCATCGCTTCCCGCAGTCGTAATAATTTTTGCATCGAAGAGTTTTGCAAGTTGAATCGCCGCAATGCCAACACCGCTTCCCGCTCCGTGAATGAGAACCGTTTCTCTTTCTTGCAATTGCGCAAGCGTAATGAGCATGTGATACGCAGTGAGAAACACAAGCGGAAATGCGGCGGCTTCATTGAAACTTACATTTGCGGGAATAGCAAAAACATTTCTTGCAGGAAGTTTTACAAACTCAGCGTACGTTCCGCTTTCTTTTGTTCCTAAAACTCTGTACTGCGCACACAAATTTTCTCGCTGCTGTTCGCAATACATACACTCGCCACAACTTAATCCCGGAGAAATTAAAACTCGCTCGCCGATTTTTACGCTTGTAACATTCTTCCCAACTTCTGCAACAACACCCGTGCCATCACTGCCGGGAATATGCGGAAGCGGCGTATTACGTTCGCGTGTTCCGCTTCTCACCCAAATATCAAGATGATTGAGCGATGCGGCTTTGAGTTGAACGAGTACTTCGTCATCGTTGATTGATGGCGTTGGTGCTTCTTCATATTGTAAAACACTCGCATCGCCAAACTCGTGAAATCGATTGGCCCTCATTTTCTACAAGATGTTATTTATTTTTGTATTTCTCAAACAAATTCTTGAACTCAATTGTATTTCTAATATTATTCCAATCACTGTCTTTTTCAATCCAAGAAAAATTATTGTACCCTTTTACAAATGCCTTTTCCAAGAACAATAATGATTGACTCAAATCCCTTTGTTGTGAATATACACATGCAATATTGTAATACGCTACTGCCTCTTGCGGATTTATCTCAATTACTTTATTGAAATCCTCTATGGCTCCCGAATAATCATTCAAAGCTGATTTTGCATTTCCACGATTGTTATATGCTCTTTCATATTGTGGATCGAGTTCAATTGTTTTATTGTAATCTTCTATTGCTCCTTGATAATCTTGTAACATAAATTTTGCAAATCCACGGTTATTATACGCTATTGCAAATTGCGGATTGAGTGCGATTGTTTTATTGTAATCTTCTATTGCTCCTCTATAATCTCGTAAAGTATATTTTGCAAGCCCACGATTGTAATACGCTTCTGTCTCTTGCGGATTGAGTTCGATTGTTTTATTGTAATCTTCTATTGCCCCTTGATAATCTTTTACTTGAAGTCGGGCATATCCACGGAAATAATATGTATTCGTTATCGCTGGATTTAGTTCTATTGCATTTGAAAAATCTTCAATCGCACCTTCATAATCTTTCAAAGCAGATTTTGAAATTCCACGGTTTAAAGACGCATTATGATATAATGGATTGAGTTCGATTGCCTTTGTGTAATCTTCTATTGCTTCATTATATTCTTTCAAACGAAATTTTACAAGTCCTCTATTGTTATATGCAACGACATATTCGGGATTGAGTTCTATTGCTTTATCGTAATCTTGAATTGCTCCTCTATAATCCTGTAAATCATATTTTGCAAGTCCGCGATTATAATACGCAAGTACATTAAGTGGATTTATTTCTATTGCTTTATTGTAATCTTGAATCGCACCATTATAATCATTCAACCCATATTTTGAAATCCCACGAAAATAATACGCCGTAGTAAGTTGTGAATCAAATTCAATTGCCTTGTCGAAATCCTTTATAGCTTCTGAAAACTTTTCTAAAAGATTTTCTGATAACCCTCTATTGAAATAAGCATAAGCATCCTTTGGGTCAATCTCAAGCGTTTTTGTAAAATCTTCAATAGCTCCAGAATAATTATTTATTTCTAATTTTGCACGCCCTCTATTATTATACGCCTTTTCATGAAGGGGATTTATTTTTATTGCACTTGTATTGTCTTCTATAGCCCCTTGATAATCATATAATGCTCCTTTAACAATAGCACGATTGTAATACGCAAGAGAAGATTGCGGATTTATTTCTATCGCTTTCGAGTAATCTTCGAGCGCTCCGTTGTAGTCTTTTAAATACATCTTTACCTCGCCGCGCGAATCATATACTAATTCCTGTTGAGGATTTATTTCAATTGCATTTGTATAATCTTCCAATGCTCCGCTATAATCTTTCAAATAATATTTTATCTCTCCACGATGGTAATATGCATCAGCAAATTCGGGGTTTATTTCTATTGCTTTTGTATAATCCGCTATTGCTTCATCAAATTCTTTTAGAGAGAGCTTAGCGTTTCCTTGTTCCAAATAATGTTGTGCTTCTGTCTTTTGTGAATCCGTTACTACAATTTTATTTGAAGAGCAGCCAAATATTATAACCAATAAAAATATTAGAGTATGTATTTTTGTCTTAAACATAATGACTCCGTAAATAGATTGTGATTTAAAATGTTATAAAAACTAATAAAAATCTACAAAAAAATATTTTTGTATGCGTAAAAATCGTAAGAATAATTCAAGAAGATTACTCTGCCACAACATTCAATCTCCTCACGCTTTGTGTTGCGTACATTTGTATGCTTTGCCTTTGCGTGGCTAATTTTTCCCATACTGCACGATTCCACCACCAATACTCACCCATCGGTTGCTCAAAAAGTTGTTTGTGTTTCAAAATTTGCTTCGCTTGCATTCGCAATACATTGTCAAGATCACCCAGATTGCATTGTGCTTCCTCCAGTCTATCGCGCAAATGGAACATATAATCTAATTCCTCGGTAGTAAGTTCTTTTTCCAACAACCATTGGAAGTATTGCATATAATCTTTTAACAGTATTTGTAATTTTTGTGCGCTCATTGTATTTTTTTTATTTGATATCTTGCCAATAATTTCGTTGAAGTTTTCGCTTTACATATTCTTCGTCAATTACCTCAAACATTGTTTTAATTGCATTTGTCTTCGTATCCACCATTACAATAAATGTTCCATCATAAAATATCAGCACTTCATTCGATTCGGTTTTGTGTGTAAAAACACGTTTTGCTTTTTTCGTAATATGCCGTGCAGTGGTAATTATCTTCTCTAAAGAAAATGATTCTCTGCTTTCAAATCCAAATTCTTTGTAGTGTTTGCGAATATGTTTTTCCGCATTATGCGACAGTGTAGAAAAACGGGCTTTAAGAATAATATTTTTCACCGATAATAAACTTTTTCTTTATCTCTCCTTTGCGCCCTTCACATTTAAAAACGCTGTATGGTAAACGCGAAGAACGCAAAGGAAATTATAAACACGCAAAGTTTTACGCAAACATTTTCTTCAATATCTCTTCGAGATTCGGTTTGGTAATTTCTTCCAAATCGTAACGCACACGTGTCGCAGGTTTGTCTATTTTTATGACGCGGCGCAAATCTATCGGCGTTCCGATTATTACAGAATCGCACGGCACGCGGCGGATTGTTTCTTCCAAATCTTTCAACTGCTCATCGCCATATCCCATCGCAGGAAGAAGCATTCCTGTTGACGGATATTTTTTATACGTTGCGGCAATGGAATGTACTGCATACGGACGCGGGTCAATAATTTCGCTCGCGCCGAATTTTTGCGCGGCAAGAACTCCTGCGCCAAAACTCATTTCTCCATGTGTCAGCGTTGGTCCGTCTTCAATCACCAATACTTTTTTCCCTTCAATAACAGAAGCATCTTCTACCGAAATCGGTGATGCGCCTTCGATAATGAGTGCATCGTTATTTACTTTGCGGATATTGTCGCGCACCATATCAACATTTTTTCTATCCGCAGAATCTACTTTGTTAATTACAATAACATCTGCCATTCGCAAATTCGTTGCACCGGGATAGTACGAAAGTTCGTGTCCCGGACGATGCGGGTCTGCAACACAAATATTGAGATTCGGTTTATAGAATGACATATCATTATTGCCGCCATCCCAAATAATTACATCCGCTTCTTTTTCTGCTTCGCGGAGAATTTTTTCGTAATCAACTCCTGCGTAAATAATTGTTCCGCTCGTAATATGCGGCTCGTATTCTTCCATTTCTTCAATCGTGCAATTATGCGTATGCAAATCTTCCACCGTTGCAAATCGTTGGACAATTTGTTTCGATAAATCGCCGTATGGCATTGGATGGCGAATCGCAACAACTTTCTTTCCCATTGCGTGAAGAATTTCTGCAACTTTCCGCGACGTCTGACTCTTTCCACTTCCCGTGCGCACTGCAACAACTGCAATCACCGGCTTTGTGCTTGCAATCATTGTATCCCGTGCGCCAAGCACTTTGAAATGCGCTCCCGCTGCCATCACCATTGATGCGCGTTCCATAATATAATTAAATGAAATATCGGAATACGAAAATACGACTTCATCAATATCGTGTTTTTTGATGAGCGCGGCGACTTCACTTTCATCGTAAATCGGAATACCATCGGGATATAATTTTCCCGCAAGAACAGCGGGATATTTTCTTCCGTGAATATTAGGAATTTGCGTTGCAGTAAATGCGATAACGTTGTATAATTCATTATCGCGATAGACCGTATTGAAATTGTGGAAATCGCGACCTGCGGCTCCCATAATCAGTGTTTTTATTTTATTCATAAAAAGTTAGTATTGGTTTGCGGGTTAATTTATTGGTTGGTTTATTCGTTTACTTGTAATAAAATTATTTTGGAGGAAAGTGGAATATATGATGTAATCAAATTGAAAAATATTTGCAGAGTTATCATAGCAACATTGTATTCAGTTCCTCAGAACAAAATATTTTAGAGAGAAAAAGAAACAATTTCAATCCAATCGTAATCTTTTTCCTTTTTGTGAAATTACTTTTCACTTTAAAAATATTTTCCATTTTTCACTTTTAATTTTTAATTATTCTTCTCATTCCACTGTAACACTCTTTGCAAGATTACGCGGCTGGTCAACGTTGCATCCGCGATTCACTGCCATATAGTACGAAAGCAATTGCAACGGAATTATCGAAAGAATCGGCATCAGTAAATCCAACGACTGCGGAATACGAATCACATGCTCTGCAAGACTTGCGATATGTTCATCATCATGATTTGCAACGGCGATAATTCTTCCCTGACGCACACGCACTTCCTGAATATTATTCAGAACTTTTTCGTACGTGCTGTCTTTCGGCGCAACCACCACCACAGGCATATTGTGGTCAATCAGCGCAATCGGTCCGTGTTTCATTTCCGCCGCAGGATATCCTTCTGCGTGTATGTATGAAATTTCTTTGAGTTTCAAAGCGCC
>CAYHPL010000021.1:10002-53193 GCA_964358705.1 uncultured Chitinophagales bacterium | reverse complement strand
CATATCGACGGCGAGGTTTGGCACCTCGATGTCGGCTCATCGCATCCTGGGGCTGGAGAAGGTCCCAAGGGTTTGGCTGTTCGCCAATTAAAGCGGTACGTGAGCTGGGTTCAGAACGTCGTGAGACAGTTCGGTCCCTATCCTATGTGGGCGTAAGATATTTGAGGGGTGTCGCCCCTAGTACGAGAGGACCAGGGTGACTGGACCTACGGTGTACCTGTTGTCACGCCAGTGGCAAACGCAGGGTAGCCAAGTCCAGATGGGATAAGTGCTGAAAGCATCTAAGTACGAAACCCGCCCCAAGATTAGATATCTCTCCCGGTAACGGGACTAAAGGATCGTAGAAGATTACTACGTTGATAGGCCACAGATGTAAACGCCGTAATGCGTGAGTCAAGTGGTACTAATAATCCGTGAGCCTTAACCTTATATTTTTTATTGATTTGCAGTTTTAATATCGCCAACTTTTGAAGTGCAAAAAATGCATCAACAAAAAGAATTTGAAGAAAAGAAATCTTCTCTCTGTTATTTTTTCTGGTAACAATAGCAAAGGTGCAACACCCGATCCCATTCCGAACTCGGCAGTTAAGCCCTTTAGCGCCGATGGTACTGCATGGGTGACTGTGTGGGAGAGTAGGACGTTGCCAGGATTTTTTTAAGCCCGATTTTTTTAAGTCGGGCTTTTTTATTTTCAAAATTAACTTCTTAAATTTGCAGTAAATAAAAAGGAACAGACTATTTAAAATTTATCAATATGCGCCTCACAATAATTCAAACCAATCCGGTTTTTGGAAAAATTCGAGAAAATGTATCTTCTGCAATTAGCCAAATGAATCAATTATGTGCTGATTTATTTGTTCTTCCAGAATTGTTTAATACGGGTTACAATTTTTCATCTCAAAAAGAAATCGAATTGCTCTCTGAAAATCCCGATGGATTTACTTATGAAGAAATTTCAAGATTTACTAAAGAAAAAAATTGTTCCTGCATTTATGGTTTTGCCGAACGAGCACAATCCGAGGACAAGCGGATTCAATATTACAATTCTTCTGCCTTTGTTGGACCAAACGGACTAATTGGGATTTATAGAAAAGTTCATCTCTTTAATAGAGAAAATATTTTTTTTACACCGGGAAATTTTGGTTTTCCTGTTTTTGATTCGCCCTTTGGAAAAATTGGGATGATGATTTGTTTTGATTGGTATTTTCCTGAAAGTGCAAGAACATTAGCGCAAAAGGGCGCATTACTCATCGCGCATCCATCGAATCTCGTAATGCCTCACTGCCCCGATGCGATGGTTACACGTTGTTTAGAAAATCGAATTTTTGCTGCAACGGCAAATCGTGTGGGGGTAGAAAATATGGGAGATGTAAGTTTAAGGTTTATTGGTAAAAGTGAAATTGTAACTCCCAGAGGAGAAATATTAATTCGACTTGGTGAACAGGAAGCCGAAAGCGCGGTCGTGGATATCAATCTTTCGGAAGCTCAAAATAAGAGGCTTAATGAATACAATGATATTTTTGAAGGAAGAAGAACGGAATGTTACAGCCGTTAAAATTTGCAGAGAGAGAAAAGTTTCGTATAATCTTACCGCATTTTTTAACTTATATAAGGACTTGCAATGAATAAAAAATTCTGGATAGCTTTTGTCGCCGTCTTTGTTACGGGACAAATTTTTGATTTTCTCACACATGGAGTTCTATTAACTTCAACTTATGCTGCACAGCCGGCTGGAGTATTCCGACCGATGGAGCAAATGAACAATATGTTGCTGATGGTTGTTGCTCTCATCGTATCGTTTTTTCTTACACTGATTTATTCAAAAAATCATGAAGGAAAAGGAGTGATGGAAGGTGTGCGCTTTGGGTTGTTTGTCGGTTTTATTACTGCAACGCCGATGGCGTATGCAACGTATGCAACATCGCCGATTACCTATTCGCTGGCAATGCAGTGGTTTTTGTACGGGATGATAGCATCAGTTGCCCGCGGCGTGGTTCTCTCCCTGCTCTTTGGAAAAAAATAATACTTGAAATAGAAGACTTTTTCATAGAGAAAATGCCTCGCGCGTATAAAAGCACGAGGCATTTTTTATTTTCTCCCTAAGTAATACTGCATTGCAAATAATCAGTACAAATTTTCGTCATAGCATTGCGCGATGAGTTAAATGCCCAAATTATCGAACCGCCCTTTGTTCCCGCCGCTAAATCTCCGAGTAAAAATAATCCCGGAACAGATGTTTCGTGGTGTTCTTTTAATATCGGTTCTTCGCCATTAAATTCTATTCCAAGCATTTTTAAAAAATTGGATGGTGTTGTTCCGCCGAGCGCTAACACAACGCAATCAAAACATTGCGCAGGGAATTTTTCTTCTTTAAATGTTACAAACGGTTTTCCCTCTTTGTCTTCAATAGAAAAAACTTCGGATTCAAATAAGATTTTTACTATCCCGACCTTCGCAAGTTCAAAAATGCTCTCGCGATTAATTACATTCATTCGAGAAAAATCATTTCTGCGGTAACTTACTACAACACTGTTTCCCATTTGCGATAAGTATTGACAATATTCAGAAGCAGAATCACCGCCGCCGACAACAAGGACATTGGAATTTACAATTTCTTTTGTTGTTACATCAAATACAACAACGTCTTTTAACGAAGCGGGAATTTTGTATTCCGGTTTATTCGGTTTACCAAGAATACCAATTGCAATTGTAATAATTTTTGCGTGATACTCCGCCTTCTCTGTATAAACAACAAAAGATTTATCTTCATTTTGATGAAGTTTCCATACGGTTTCTCCATACTTCACCAGCAAATTATTTTCCTGAATTGCTTTATCAAGATACGAAATGGTTGCGTGTTTGGTTTGGTCGGGAATGCAGAGAACACCGTTGCACTTCGCCTCAAATCCTTTGAAGTTTGCAGTTACTAATTTATTATCGGGATAATATTTTTTGATGGAAAAAGAATGTTCTTCCGCTTTTTCAATTAATACTATTTTTGAAGAATCAATTCCGGAATGAACAGATTCGACCGCCATGCTTATACCAGCCGGACCTGCGCCAATGATGAGAATGTCATACATAGATTTTTTGATTAAAAATGTTTTATCGTGAATTGTATTCGGTCATTATTTAATAAGAACCATTTTTTTTGTTACAGATTGATTTAGTATTGTCAGGCGATAGAAATATAATCCGCTCGGAAAATTTTCCGCATTCCACTCTATGGAATATTCGTCAGCATCTTTTTTCTCTTTCATCAACACAGCAATTTCTCTTCCGTAAATATCATAGACAATTAACGAAACATTATTTGCCGAAAGCAAACTAAATAGTATTGACGTTTTCGGATTGAAAGGATTAGGATAATTTTGAGAAAGAGAAAAGCGCGGAGGAAGATGTGTATTGTTTTCATTTGAGTTTAATGGTAACGACAACAATGCAATGCCATTTGTATTAATACCATTAATATTATCAAATTTTCCGGCAATTGCCAATGAGTTGTTATATAAAGAGATATTTCTGATTTGTCCATTGACTCTGATTCCAGCAGAAGCCCACTCTATCCCATTCCATTTAGAAATAAATTTAGTAGAATCTTTATTAATAAATGCCCCGGCGGCAAACAACTCGCCTTCAATTTTGAGAAGTGAATACACTTTTCCATTTAAACCATCGCCAAGGGGAAGCCATGAATTTCCATTCCACTCCGCAATTCGCTTTGCGTTTGTCCCGCCTGCCAAAGAAAAGAACCCACCGACAAAGAATGAATTATTGTTATACTCTGTACAATAAACCGCGCCATTAGTTCCCAGTCCCAGTTGAGACCAACTATCGCCATTCCATTTCGCAATATTTTTTGCTTCTATTCCACCAATTGAAGTAAAAATTCCCCCCGTATATAATTCGTTGTTGAAATTACCAAATGAATAAATCGCACCATTTGTTCCAGAATCAATGGATGCCCAGTTACTTCCATTCCATCTTGCAATATGATTTACTTTGATACTTTTTGCTCTAGTAAAATTTCCACCGATAAAAATGTCGTTTTCATATTTTGTAATTGCATTTACACTTCCGTTTACGCCAGAGTCCAATGAAGACCAGGATAGGTTACTCCATTTCGCAATATAGTTTATGTTTTTATTGTCTATTCTCGTGAAATCGCCACCAGCATAAATGGCGTTGTCTGATAAATAAAGAAATCGCACTAATTCATTTGTACCTCTTCCCACAGAAAACCAACGATTTCCATCCCAATATGCGATATTACTCATTGCACCATTTTCTGAGAATTTAAAAGATCCGCAAACATACAGTCTGTTTTCAGCAGGGAATGTATAATATATTTCTCCGGGTTTTCCAATTCCCGTGCCAACGGAAGCCCAGGAAACATTATTCCATTTGGCAATTGAAAAGGCATCACATCCATCCACAGAATCAAAATTTCCTCCAATATATAACTCACGTTGATATACTTCCATAGTACGAATGTATCCGTTGCCGAGGACGCCTCTTCCAATAGGTTCCCATTTTTTTTTCTCCCATTTTGCAATTTTATTTGCGTTATTGTTACCAGCCATCGTGAAGGATCCTCCTGCATAAAGAGTCTTATAATAAACCTTTAAAGAATAAACGGGATTATTCGTTCCTATTTTTAAAGTATGCCATTCATCTTTAAAAAATGTACCGATGTTCGACCAACACTTAGCCCAACAAGTCTGGAAATCTCCCCCAACAAAAAGACTATCTTTATTAATACATAATGAATATCCTTTTGGATACACGGGGTTTCCCCAAACAATCGAACCAAAAGCGGACCAATTTATTCCATCCCAGCGAGCAAGATTTTCCACATCCACTCCACCAGCATAACCAAAATATCCGGTTACATATAGAAAATTTTTGTCTGAAGTCATTGCGTGTACAGTAGAATTATGAGCTCCATAAATTCCATAGGATAATGCACTCCAGGAAGTATCATTCCATTTTGCAATCCCATTTGTATTAATCCCGCTCGCCGAGTCAAAAGAACCGCCGACATAAAGACTGTTTTTAAAAACACAGAGTGCAAACACGGTTTCATTGACGCCATCTTTTACCGGAGCCCATCTTTCGTTATTCCATTTAGCAATATTAACAATAGGTATTCCATCAATCGCGGAAAAACTTCCACCGATATAAAGTGAATTTTTATATTCTAAAATTGCGTAAACGGTACCATTAACATTACCCAATGTACCCCACGATGTGCCATCCCATTTAGCAAGATTCGTTGTATAAATATTTCCCGCCGAGCGGAAACTTCCTCCCACAATGAGTTCGTTTTGATAAACAGACAATGCATATACAGTGCCATTTGTTTTCAATCCACCATTTAAATCATTAACATTTTGAGAAGTAGATTTTTCCGATATCAATATCATAAGAACAAACATAAGAAAAACAGAATACATAATTAACCCTTTCTTTTTTATAATAATTACTTTGATAATATATACACAAAAGGCCCAAAAAGGGGTAAATCTTTAATTGTTCAGATAAGAATCTCCCCATACATTCGGTCATTATTTAATAAGAACCATTTTTTTTGTTACAGATTGATTTAGTATTGTCAGGCGATAGAAATATAATCCGCTCGGAAAATTTTCCGCATTCCACTCTATGGAATATTCGTCAGCATCTTTTTTCTCTTTCATCAACACAGCAATTTCTCTTCCGTAAATATCATAGACAATTAACGAAACATTATTTGCCGTAAGCAAACTAAACAGTATTGACGTTTTCGGATTGAAAGGATTGGGATAATTTTGAAAAAGAGAAAAGCTTTTCGCAAAATGCTTTCCATTTTCTTCAATACCAACTCTCGGAGAAATAGAAAAAGTTGCTTTTGCACACCATATAGCACAGGGCTGAGTTTCGTTAAGTGAATCATCTACAATCGTTGAATCAAGACTTTCTGTTTTGGTAAGAAAAATCGTTACCGAATCATTCATCGCATTTTTCATTCGCGGCGCGAGATGTGTGGACATTTCTCTTCCGAACCAACCGCTTGTTTGTGTGATGTTGCGAATAGTTCCCCAATTCGAATTTATGTTTTTCCCGCATACAAATATATCTCCTTGTGTTTCCCCTTCGGTTGGCGCATCAATCCAAGTAAGCGCAATCGTCGTTTTATCTTCACTAATAGTTGCGTGTAGTTCATTATCCATTTGTGAAAGCGAACCAATGCCAGGATGAAAAGAAAATGTTCGCGGCGCAATAACCCGTGCATTCCATCCATCTGATGTTCGATACATTTCAACAATATCAAATCCTCCGCTTGTTGCATTTGTATCAATAAGTGAAAAAAAGAAATGTTCCATCCCGTTTCCATCAACAATAAAATCGTGCGCAATTGTACCATCGAGAGTCCCGAAATTATCATAATGAGAAAGCAACGGAATTGTTTTCCAATCTATCGTTTCCCAGCCAAGCCAATTTTCTCCGTTGTTAAATGATTTATTAATACGAAAAGTAATATGGTCAGCAATTACAGAATCTATAACAACGGATTCTACATAAAGAGTATCCTGCACACACTGCCCTCGCCAAGAAAATAATTCTGCCCAGTTGTACCAATTGTTCTTTTCTACCCACGAATCCCCGCGGTCAGTTGTTCTCCAAAAAGTTAGCCACGTAGAATCAAATCCCGGATGCCGTACAAGAAAATATGCACTCGGTTCTTCATTATCAGATGCCCACATAAAAGTCTCGCTACCGAAATTATGGTCCATCCAAATAGTGGTAAAAGGATTGCCTGCCGCTAATGAATCACTTCCAAAACCTAAGTAGCCAAAATTTACCGGGTCAAGTTCGGGATAAGAATAAAGAAAAGTTGTGCTATATGGATTGGAAGTTTTTTGTGGATTGACAATTGTTGAACTCGGATACCGTCCCAATTGAGATGTATTGAAATTCAGCGCGACAGGAACACGCGACCACGTTTGTGAATTGTCAAAAGAGTAATTATACCACATCGAGCCGGAGGATGATGAATAACTCAGTGCGCCGCGATGAATAAATGCGAGTGTATTTGATGCAACATCATAGACAAGTGGATTTATATTTGTATTCGATGTTCCGTATGTATTTTGCATGCTGTCTATAACTACCCATGTTACATCATTGGGCGAATCTTTGTGCGGGCTTTTTCTCTGGGGGTGTAATTTAGGAGAATTATTTTTCGCTGGTTCTTTATCAACAAAAATACGTTTGGGTCGTAGCGAAATGCAATATTTTGAACGAATGTTTGAGTCTGCATTTGTTATCTCAAACAAGATTCCAACCCAGAGAAGAGTAAAAATAAGAAATTTCATTTCTTAAACCTTTCTTTGTAAAATCAATTCATTATTAATGCGGAGTACCAAAAATTTCTTCAATAATATACGAGGCAGTTATTGTAAAAAAAATGCGGAACAGTCTCTCACCGTTCCGCATTGTACAAAGTAATAATTTTTTAATTACGCCGGAATCTCAATCGCAATCAAACTCACCTGTCCGTTTGATTTTTTTACGCGCAATAAAATCGGGTCGCCGCTGCCATGCTCTTCGAGAATTGCTTCAAAATCTTTTATGGAAGAAATTGTTTTTCCATCCGCTTCAATAACAATATCATCGCGTTCCAATGCTCGTTTTGCGGCTTCACTAAATGGCTTTACGTTGACAATAAGAATTCCTCCATCAACCTGCTGTTTCTTGCGCACATCACTTGGGAGAGTTTTAACCGTTAATCCCAGTTTATCAAATGATTTTGTAGTTGTAGCAGATTCATCTTTTTTCTTTTCATCGCCTCGCTCTTTATCGGTGGAAGAGAGAAGTGATTCAGATTTTGCGCGAAGAGTTACTCTTTTTTCAATTTCACGTTTATCGCGAAAAATTTTCAGCGTTACTGTTTCTTCGGGATGATGACGCGCGATTTGTGATTGTAATTCATTCGATGCAGATACTTCCACATCATCAACAGAAAGAATTACGTCCCCTTGTTTTAACCCCGCATCTTCTCCCGCGCCGCCTTCTGTAACTGCCTGTACAAGAACGCCGCGTACTTTATCCAATCCCAATGCTTTTGCCATTGTTTCATCTAATGTTTGAATCTGTACGCCGATATATCCGCGCTCGACTTTTCCATGTTTTATTAAATCTTCTGTTACCGATTTCATCAGATTGGAGGGAATTGCGAATCCGTATCCCTGATAGCGTGCATTCGTTGTTGCAATCGCAGAATTAATTCCGACAACTTCTCCGCGCAAATTAACAAGCGGTCCTCCACTATTTCCCGGATTAATTGCCGCATCTGTTTGTATAAAATTTTCAATAGCATATCCGCTTCCATCACGAATTACACCAATGTTTCCGCGCCCGATTGCGCTTACAATTCCCGCCGTAACAGTAGAAGTAAGTCCGAGCGGATTACCAATTGCAAGCACCCAATCACCAACTTCAGCGGAGTCAGAGTTGCCAATCGCGGCGGCAGAAAAATTTGCGCCATCAATTTTTATTACAGCCAAATCCGTAGAAGGGTCGGTGCCGATGAGTTTTGCTTTATATTTACTTTTATCATCAAGAGTAACTTCAATTCCATCTGCTTCTTCTACAACGTGGTTGTTTGTAGCAATGTATCCATCGTGAGTAATAATTACGCCCGAGCCGGAGCCAACACGCGGCATTGGTTCGCCTCCGTGCGGATTATCGGGACCAAAGAATTTAAAAAAGTCATGAAATTGTTCCGGTACTTTTTCATCGCTTTCGCCGGATGATTTTGATGTTACGGTAATACTCACCACTGCGGGTTTCATTACTTTTGCAACTTCGCGAAATGCTCGGCTTAATTCTTTTGCATCAATAGAAGAAGTGGAAAGCGGAGTTTCCACGCCAACGACAACTTCTTTGTCGGAGACAGGGAAGAAATTATTTTCGTTATCGGAATCTTTAAATCCCGAAATGAGAACCGCGCCAAACAGTACGCTCAGGCATACAAGGAATGTGCTTGCAAGAAAAGATTTTTTTGTCATAAGTATTTTGTAAATAATGTAAATTAATAAACTTGTCAGAAGGTCATCGCGCGAAAAACTTTTTCAGAGTTAAGCGGTTTGAGTCCTTCAATATGTAATTGCAAATAGTTGCGCAGCAGTTGTTCTGTTTCATATAAAGCGGTTTGGGAAAATGCTATCATTGCCGCTTCGGCAACAGAACGATGAAGTAACGATTGCAGCGTTAAATAAGTTTCTGCTGATATTTTCATCGCTTGCTGTGTTTTGCTGGAGCAATTTTTGCAGAGAATTCCGCCGGATGATAATGCAACGGCGTACAATTCTTTTTGTCCTGCAGAAATTTGTATTTCGCTACTGCATGCAGGACATCGTTCTAATTGGAAACGGAAGCCGAGCAATCCTGCAAGGAGCAATTCAAAACGGTAAAAGAACGGAGAGAAAATTTTTTCCGCATTGTTTATCGCGCTCAACGTTTCTGCGAGAAGTAAAAACAACCGCTCATTTTTTTCTTCATGCGAAGTGCGATACACAAGTTCTACTGTTGCCATTGCCGCAGAAAGCGTATCAAGATTTTCTCTGATTTGTGCAAATTGCTGTATCAATATACAATCGGAAATCAATTGTAATTCGCGCGAATCTTTTTTGTACAACACAAGCGAAACGTGAGAAAGCGGTTCTAATATTGCGCCAAATTTTGATTTCGCTCTTCTTGCCCCTTTTGCAATTGCGCTGATTTTTCCAAACTCTTTTGTGTACAGCGTGAGTATTTTACTCGTCTCTCCGTATTTCAACGTTTTCAAAATTATGGCTTCGGTTTTTACTATCACGGTTTTGTTTTGCAGCAGCGGGGAAAAAATTGCGGCGAAAATATACTCCGATACTGCAACAAAATCAAAAAATGATTTCCGCAAAACGTTTGATGTGATAACAGAAAAAGATTATTTTAGAACCCGATTTTTAACGTAAAAAAGCACATAATCAATGAACAAATATTTCGTTTCCCTTTCGCTTTTTGTCGCCTGTATTTTTGCCGGCTGTTCAGAAAGTTCGCACCCGATTCAGCCGCCACCCAATAATAAAATTGTGTTCCGCGTTTTTGGCGAATATACAAATACCAATGGAACATCACCGTCGTTTTTGATTGATACGGATTCGACATCATCAACAATTACGTTTGCAAATGTTACCGCAACGCAGCAGGGAAGTTTCGTTCATCTTCTTCTGCAAAATCTCAGCGTTTCGGATTCGCACTGGAACTATGCAATACAAACGGTACGCACCGATGAGTTTATAAATAATAAATGGATAACCGATGCGGAATTCACATCGTCATTCCAAAAACTAACCAAAATTGCAGTCGTACTTGTGCTCGATGTCAGCAATTCACTTGGCACAGATTTTACGAATGTAAAAAAATATGCTAAAGAATTTGCAAAAATAGTTTCACAAAATTCGTTCGATACTGCGACCAATATGCCGAAAGCAGTGTTTGGCGTTGTTGCTTTTTCCGATAGCATTTTTCAGCGTTCGCTGCTGCCGCCGAACGACCCGCTCATCGGAAAATTTATTGATAGTCTCCATCAGGGACAGTTTACTGCAATGTTTGATGCAATGGCACAAGGAATTGCAATGCTTGCAGACACAAACTTAATTGTTGATTCCAAAGCGCTGATTACATTTACCGACGGGACGGATAATTTTTCTGCAACGACTTCGGATTCAATTCTCTCGCGACTTGCAAAGCATAAAATAAAAAGTTACACTATCGGATTGCGCGGCAAAGGAAATCTCGATGAAGAAATTCTGAAATCGCTTGCGGTAAAAGGCGCGTACGATTTTGCCAACTCTTCTTCCGATTTGCAAAGCGTATTTAAGAAATTTTCCAACTCCGTTTCCGATGTGTACGATGTTATTTACACGCGCAACAATCAGGTAATTCCCTCCGCGCGAAAAATGCGGTTCAATATTACTGTGAAGAAGAAGCAGTAGATTCAATGAAATATTTTCAATCCGATTTTGTTATCGGCGCACAATGCCTTCTCTGCAAAAAAACATTTTCCCACGGAAATATTTTCACTTGCCCATCGTGCGGCGTACAGGGAATTCTCGATGTGCAATACGATTACGAAAAACTTTCCTCAAATCTCAAATCGCTAATCTCAAATCGCCCGCACAATCATTGGCGATACCGCGAACTTCTTCCCATTGCGGAAAACATTCCTCTTCCGCATCTTCACATTGGTTGGACTCCGATTTATGATGTTCCGCGACTTGCAAAAGAAATCGGTATACAAAAATTATTTTTGAAAGACGACGGAAGAAATGCATCGAGTTCGTTCAAAGACAGAGCAAGTTCCATCGGCGTATTAAAAGCAATGGAATTTGGTTTCAATAAAATCGCGTGCGCATCAACGGGAAATGCGGCTTCATCTCTTGCGGGACTATCTGCGGCAGTTGGATTGCAGAGTTTTATTTTTGTCCCGAAGCATGCGCCGGAACCAAAAGTAGCGCAACTGCTTATTTTCGGTGCAACAGTTTTTAAAGTGCAGGGAACATACAACGATGCATTTGAACTCTGCCGCGCGTCGTGTGAAAAATTCGGATGGTACAATCGCAACAGCGGAACAAATCCGTTTCTCGTTGAAGGAAAAAAAACTGCGGGGCTTGAAATTGCCGAACAGTTTGGAAAAAACATTCCCGATTGGGTTGTCGTTTCTGTTGGCGATGGTTGCACAATTGGCGGTATCGGAAAAGGTTTGCAGGAAATGAAACGACTCGGATTTATCGAACGTGTTCCGCGTTTACTTGGTGTGCAAGCAGAAGGTGCGCGACCGATTGTTGATGCGTTTTATTCAGGCAACGATTTGCTCCCAGCGCAAACAAAAACGCTTGCGGATAGTATTGAAGTCGGCGTTCCGAGAAATTGGCGAAGAGCGATTCAGCAAATAAAACTTTCCAATGGGGAAATGATTACTGTTGATGACGAAGAAATATTAGTAGCAATGCGGCAAACTGGAAAACTTACCGGCGTGTTTGGCGAACCAGCAGGAATTGCGTGTGTTGCGGGACTGAAAAAAGCAATTGTAAAAGGAATGGTAAAACCAAACGAAAGCGCAGTGTGTGTAATTACAGGAAACGGTTTGAAAGACATTCGTTCTGCGCAAAGTGCTGTTGGAAAAGCGATTGATGTTGAACCGAAAATAAGTGCAGTGGAAAGGATTTTATTTAAATGAAATTTTTTGTAGACAATACTCTATTACATAGAGTTGGTCAAATCCTTGAATCTAAAAAAGGATCAGGAATTCTAGCCATAGATATGTTGGCTATCTATCACATGACGGAACATATTCTTTTCTCTGACGGTATTGTTGTTTCTGGTTATGAACGGGATGAAATTAAAGAACGAACAGAAAAGATCGTTGATAGATTAAAAAACGACGGATTAAGTCCAGGAGAATCAAATTCAATAAAGATAGAGAACTTTTCAGGAGATGATTTTGCTACCGCTTGCGAGGACGCATCGAAGATGGTAGAAGATAAGTTGATTGGATTGACTCCAGAACAACTTGAGGGATGTGGACGTTTATCAGATTTGGCAAGTCGTCCAGATAATGCCACTGTTCCCGATTTTGAAAGTTGGATAAAAAAATATAATAAAATTGATGAGCCAGAAAACATATCGGAACTTCGTGTTTCAAAAGGGCTAGGTAGTTTTGAGTATATGCTCATGGCAAATTCTGCTCTTCGAAATCAAATTCGATATAAGTTTTTTGATAAACAGGAAAAGTTATCTTACGCTCAATCTTCTGCGATAACGGTTATTATGAGATTATGTATAAATCAAAAATTAGCAAAGAAGGAAGGATGCGTTTATGCCCCCGCACCCCAACGAGCAAGGGTTTCCAAGATTAGCGATGATATTTTTAGATATAGAGTAGAAACAGAGATTCAAGACAAATTAAAAGAAATTAGAGTAAACAAATATTCCAATCTTATTAAGGAGTTAAGCGTATTGGATTCGTTACCATTACCCTTGTTCGCATGGTATGCCTTAAAAGATTGCAATGTAAATTCGCCCCAATCTATTTTGGAAACTGCAATGAAAAAACGAAACACTCCCGAGATTGTTAAAATTCGTGAACTCCTAAATGGATGGGAAATATTGCAATCATCTTCTTCACCCAACAAACGTAAAAAAGCAGATACCCATTTAACTGAAATATCTGATTTTGTTTCTGAACATTTTAAAGGAGTCCATCCTTTCGCCGTTTCTTCCATAAGGTTACCACTTAGCTTTGAGAGTCTAACATCCATTGATATTGATTTGCTTAAACCTATACAAGATATATGGGATTTACTTAATCGTTGGTTTAATAATGAAAATCGCTTCATAGCAGTTCTTTGTGATGAACTACAAACAGATAAACAATTAGGAGAGAGGATACTTAAACAACTAGATAGATTTGTGCAACAGTAAAAATTTATATTAAACTTCGTCTGTAATTATGCTCCTCAAAAACACAACTTGCCTAACCCTCTCTCCGCCTTCAATCGAAAGAATTGATGTACGCATTGAAGATGGAAAAATAATTTCTCGCGCAAAGAAAATTCTTCCTCAACGCAACGAAGAAGTTGTTGATTTAAAAGGAAAATTTCTTCTTCCCGGATTTGTGAACGCGCATACACATTTGTATTCGTCGCTTGCAAGGGGAATGAATGCGCCGAAAAAAACTCCGCAGAACTTTTTTGAGATTCTGAAATACGTTTGGTGGAAACTTGATGAAGCGCTCGACGATGAATCCATTTATTACAGCGCAATCATCGGCGCAATTGATGCCGTGAAATGCGGAACAACAACACTCATTGACCATCACGCATCGCCGAATGCAATTGCACATTCGCTCAACATCATCAAAGAAGCGTTGGAAGAAATCGGTTTGCGCGGCGTGTTGTGTTACGAAGTTACAGACCGCGGCGGAACAAAAAAACGCGATGATGGTTTGAAAGAAAACGAGCGATTTCTTCTTGCAAATAAAACCAACAAACAATTTCGCGGACTTGTCGGTGCGCATGCATCATTTACGTTGAGCAACGATTCACTGCGTTTGCTCGGAGAAATGGCGACGCGCAATAATACCGGCGTTCACATTCACGTTGCTGAAGATAAATGTGATGTGTTGGAATGCGAAGAAAATTATCAATGCAATGTAATTGAGCGATTATCGCGATTCAACATTTTAAAAAAGGAAACAATTCTCGCGCATTGCATTCATCTCTCGCCAAATAATTTTTCAAAAATTCATACAACAAAAAGTTGGCTTGTTCACAATCCGCGCTCAAATATGAATAACAATGTCGGTTATGCGCCGATTGAACTTTTCGGAAATCGCGCCGCACTTGGAACAGATGGTTTTCCTGCTGATATGTTTGAAGAGGCAAGAACGGGATTTTTTAAGAGTAAAGAAAGTAGCCAGAAGTCAGAAGCAAGAAGTCAGAAGTCTCAAATCTCAAATCCCAAATCTCAAATCCCTCTTACTTCTGATTTACTTTCCAACGGAAATAAACTTGTTTCAGAAATTTTTTCTGAAAAATTTGGAATGTTTGAAAAGAATTCCGTAGCGGATTTTGTTGTGTTGAATTACGATGCGCCAACTCCAATGACAAAAGAAAATCTTCCGTATCATTTTCTCTTTGGAATGAGTTCGGCATATGTTGAATCAGCGATGTGTAACGGGAAGTTTATTATGTGGAATCGTGAACTTATCGGAGTTGATGTTGAAGCAATTTCAGCAAAAGCGGCGAAGATTGCAAAAAGGTTGTGGAAGAAAATGGAATGATGGAGTATTGGAGTAATGAAATATTTATAATCACTGATAGCAAATAGCAAAAACCTAACAGCCAACTATGGCAGAACTCGTTCCTATTCCATTCGAAAAACTTCTAAAACGTATTTACTACGAATACGAACGCAACGATTCTATTTTCGATTTGCCATCGCGAAAATTTTATCGTCCGAATCGTGAACTCGATTTATCCGTTTCGTTTTGCGGAAATGTTGCATCGAATCCCGTTGGCCCCGCTGCAGGTCCGCACACACAACTTGCGCAAAACATCATTCTCTCGTGGTTTGCCGGCGCGCGAATGTTGGAATTAAAAACCGTGCAAGTCTATGACAAATTAAATCTTTCCCGTCCGTGCATTGATATAAATACAATCGGTTACAATACAGAATGGTCGCAAGAATTATTACTCGAAGAATCGTTACGTGAATATGTGAAAGCGTCAATGATTGTTGAGATGTTAGAAGTCAGAAGTCAGAAGTCAGAAGTCAGAAGCCAGAAATCAGGAATCATTTCAATTCACGAACCACGAACCACGAACCACGGTTCACGAACAGTTTTCGATATCAGCGTTGGTTATGATTTGCACGGGATTCAATCGAAAGAAATTCGTTCATGGTTGAACTTGATGAGAAATGCATCAGCAATTATTGATGAACTTCGAAAAGAAATTCCCGATGAATTTTCTACATTCAGAAATTTTGATTTCAAAACGGAAATCGGAAACAGCATCACGCTTTCAACATTTCACGGAACACCCGCAAACGAGATTGAACGCATTTGTGAATTTCTGTTAAGTGAAATGGATTTCAACGTGATTATCAAAATGAATCCGCCGATGTTGGGAAAAGAGCGACTCGAATATTTGCTGTTTGAAAAACTTGCTTACACAAATGTTGACGTGAACCCGAAAGTGTATGATGTGAATATTTCTTTCGCTGATGCTGTTGATGTTGTGAAGGGATTACAAACTGTTGCAGCAAAAAACAAAAAGACAATCGGTGTAAAATTCGGCAACACACTTGAAGTTTTTAACAAAGGAAATTTTCTCAAAGAAAATGTGCAATATCTTTCGGGACAACCGTTGCATATTCTTCATCTCGCGCTCGTAAATGAATGGAGAAAAATATTCGGCGGCGATTTTCCCATTTCATTTTCTGCGGGAGTTGATGCGCAAAATTTTGCAGATTGTGTAGCGATTGGACTTGTGCCGATAACAACGTGCACGGATTTACTTCGTCCCGGCGGCTACGGAAGATTGCCGCAGTATCTCGTGAATCTTGAACGAAGAATGAAAGAAGTTGGTGCGAAAACGATAGATGAGTTTATTGTGAAGAGTGGTTTGAGATTGGGGGGTGGAGATTTGAGTAAGGGAAACGATGTGCACAAACCACAAACCACAAACCTCAAACCATACATTGCACAAAACACTACTCAACTTTTAGAAGGAAGCATTTCCAATCCGCGTTATCACTTTTCAAACAACAACAAATCGCCGCGAAAAATCGGTAGTACGCTTGTATTGTTTGATTGCATCAGTTGCGATAAGTGCATTCCCGTTTGCCCGAACGATGCGAATTTTTATTTTGAAATTGAGCCAACAGAAATTCATTTCAATAATATTGAAGTTACAAATGGAAGTTGGCGCGAAATTGATGGCGGGATATTTTCTGTAAAAGAAAAACACCAAATTGCAAACTTCGCCGATGCGTGCAATGAGTGCGGAAACTGTGATGTCTTTTGTCCCGAAGATGGTGGACCATACATTGAAAAGCCGCGATTCTTTGGCTCACACGAACAATGGAAAAAATGGAATTCTTTAAGTGGATTTTATTTGTCGAAAGAAAATGGGAGCGTAAAATTATTCGGGCGATTCAAAGAGAAAGAATTTTTATTTTCAGTAGATAATGATTTTTTACGAGCAAAATTTGAAAATGAAATCTTTGAAGCGAATATTGATTGGAAAACGAACAAAGTTATTCAAGCAAGTGGAAAAGAAAATTGTGTAATTGATTTAGCATTTTTCTTTGCAATGAAAACGTTGTTGAAAGGAATGTTAAATACCAATCAAATTCATTTTGTTGATATAGATTTTGTAAATTAGCCGCGTAATTTTCACAATAATAATTGCGAGAAAATAACTATGAATAATGAAAAGATCGTCTCTTCTGAAACCATAAGTCAAAAAATTTTCTCCATTTGTGGAGTAAAAGTAATGCTCGATAAAGATTTAGCAGAATTGTATGGAGTAGAAACGCGCGAACTCAACAAAGCAGTGAAAAGAAACGTAGATAGATTTCCGGAAGATTTTATGTTTCAACTCGCGAAAGATGAATTTTCCATCTTGAAGTTCCATTTTGGAACTTCAAGTTGGGGTGGAACAAGAAAATTACCATACACATTTACCGAACAAGGTGTTGCAATGTTATCGAGTGTGTTGCGAAGTAAACGCGCGGCACAAGTCAACATTGGTATTATGAGGGCATTTGTAAAATGGAGAGAAATACTTGTTGCTCAAAAAGACCTTGCAACAAAGTTAGAGGAATTGGAAAGAAAATATGAGGGGCATGACAAACAAATACAATCTATTTTTCTCGCAATCCGAAAATTGATGGAGCCGCCAGCATTACCACCCAAACGACCAATTGGTTTTCACATTGGAGAGCCGAAAGTGAAATACAATACGAGTAAGCAAATAAAATGAACGTAATACAATTTACTCTCAACGGAAATCCGTTCACTGCAACACACGATGAAGATACTTCATTGATGGATATGTTGCGTGAACAAGCGGGGCTCATTTCTCCGAAAAATGGTTGTGCGCCGCAAGGTTCGTGTGGTTGCTGCACGGTGATTGTTGATAACAAAGCAGTAACTTCGTGTGCTGTTCCCGCAAAAAATGTTTCGGGAAAAAATGTTCTCACACTCGAAGGACTAAACGAACACGAGCGCGATGTGTTTGCGAAATCATTCACATCCACAGCGGGAATGCAATGCGGATTTTGTATTCCGGGAATTGTTGTGCGCGCAAAAAGTTTAATTGATAAAAACCCCGAACCATCGCGCGAAGAAATTGCAAAATCGCTCAACAATCATATTTGCCGCTGTACCGGTTATGTAAAAATTATTGACGCGATTGAACTTTCCGCAAAAGTATTTCGCGGTGCTCAACTTCCCGCGTTTGATTATTCCGGGAAAATCGGTTCGAGTTTGCCGCGAATGGATGGAGAAAAATTTGCAATGGGCGAACGACCGTACATTGACGACATCACGCTTCCCGAAATGCTGTATTCCACTTTTTTATTTTCTCCGCATCCAAAAATAAACATCAAAAAAATTGATACAAGCGAAGCAGAAAAATTTCCCGGAGTTGTTCGTGTAGTAACGGCAAAAGATGTTCCCGGAAAAAGAAAACAAGGACTCATTTACAAAGATTGGTCTCTTTTTATTGCAGAAGGAGAAACAACAAATTGCATTGGCGATATTCTTGCCGGCGTTGTTGCTGTTGATAATAAAACTGCGCGCAAAGCAACCAAGTTAATAAAAATTGAATATGAAATTCTGCAAGGAGTTTATTCTCCCGAAGAAGCATTGAAAGAAACTGCGCCTCGCGTTCACGATGACCACGAAAATCTCCTTTCCAAATCAGTAATAAAACGCGGCGATGTAGATGATGCTCTTGCAAAATCTGCATTTGTTGAAACACGAACTTTTGAAACACAAATGATTGAACATGCTTTTCTTGAACCGGAAAGTTCAATTGCATTTATAAAAGATGGAATTGTTGAAGTGTTAAGTCAAGGACAAGGCGTGTTCGATGATAGAAAACAAATTGCATCGTTTTTAAATTTGCCGGAAGAAAAAGTAAATGTTACGCTTATTACAAACGGTGGAGCGTTCGGTGGAAAAGAAGATTTAAGTATTCAAGCGCAAGTTGCTTTGTTTGCAACACTCACCAACAAACCGGTGAAAGCAACACTCACGCGCGAAGAAAGTATTCGACTTCATCCGAAACGCCATCCGATAAAAATGACGTACATCGTTGGCTGCGATACGAACGGAAAACTTACTGCGTTGCGTGCGCGAATGATTGGCGATAAAGGCGCGTATGCATCTGTCGGAACAAAAGTGTTGGAACGTGCAGCCGGACATGCGGCGGGACCATATAATATTTTGCACAGTGATGTTGAAGCGCTTGCAGTGTACACAAATAATTTGCCGTGTGGTGCAATGCGTGGTTTTGGAGCGAATCAAGCGGCGTTTGCGATGGAAGGAATGCTCGACATTCTTGCTGAAAAAGTTGGCATTGATGGTTGGGAAATGCGTTGGCGCAATGTTGTTGATATCGGCGATACGTTTTGCACGGGACAAGTATTTGAAAAATCTGTCGGCATCAAAAAAACATTGCTTGCGGTGAAAGATATTTTTTATTCATCGAAGTATGCGGGAATTGGATGCGGAATAAAAAATGTCGGCATCGGAAATGGAATGCCGGAATTTGGTCACGCGATTGTGAAAATAAATTCCGATGAAACGATTACGATTAAAACCGGATTCACGGAAATGGGACAGGGATTTTGTACGGTGATGATTCAATTTTTCTGTGAAGTTACGGGAATGGATGCACGAAAAGTTCGCGTGGAAATTGATACAACACATCCAACGCCATGCGGAATGACAACTGCATCGCGCGCAACGGTTCTTGGTGGAAGAGCAATAATAAAAGCCGCGCAAGAAATGAAAAAAGATTTGGATGCCGGAAAAAATTTGCACGAGTTAATCAGCAAAGAATATTTCGGTGAAGTCGTGATTGATTATACAACATCGCTCGATGCAAAAACAAATAAACCGATTACACACATGACATTTGGATTTGCAACACAAGTATGCATTCTCGATGACGAAGGTAAATTGAAAAAGTTCGTCGCTGCGCATGATGTCGGAAAAGTAATCAACAAAAAACTTCTCGAAGGACAACTCGAAGGCTCAATTCACATGGGACTTGGTTATGCGCTGACGGAAGATTTGAAATTGACGAACGGCGTTCCCGATTCGTTCAAACTTCGTTCGCTTGGATTATTGCGAGCGAAAGATATGCCGGAAACGGAAATTATTTTGATTGAAGAAAATGAAAGCGAAGGACCGTTTGGAGCGAAAGGTGTTGGCGAAATCGGATTAGTACCAACAGCAGGAGCGGTTGCGGGAGCGTTGTATAAATTTGACGGCGTGCGGAGATACAAATTGCCGATGAAGGATAGTTTTGCGGCGAAGACAATTTTGGGTGGAATGAAATAATTCGTCAATAATTTAATTGTAATAACTAATATGTATGCCACGATTTGAAGAACTTATCGAATTAAATAAAGAATTGCTTAAAATGGTAGATTTCACTTTCCCAACTTGGAATAGTGGAGCAAGATATTGGCTTGAACACCGCGGCCCAAGTTTAGCTCGCGCAATATCTGATTCTGCCGGTTTAAAATTATGGCTTCAATCCCCACCACAAACAGATTTGAGTTATATCTTAAAAGTATGCTCTTTGTTCGCGGATCATACTATCATTGGGCATTGTGGACCACTTCCACCACTTAGTTTCGGATTAGGATTTCCTTGGAGGATGGATGACTCAACAGAAATTCCACCTCCTCCATTTGAATCGGAAACACCACTGTTATATCCTTTAAGGTTAGATGCAGTTAAACGACCACTTCCGCCTGTTTCAAAACAATGTTTGTTAGGACCGATTCGTAAAGCAATTGAATTAGGAATGGTTACTTATTTTCCTGCAAGCATTATTTATTCACCAATTCTAAATGAACCATGGCCAAGCCCTGGAGAAATTTTATCAAGAGAAGGAAACTTACCCAAAGGATATCGTTTTTTAGTGCGAACTAAAAGTGAAACAGAAAAACAAGATATACCAGAAACGGATAGCGACGTGAATAATCAAGCAGAAACAGAAAGAAATAATGATGAAGGATACACAATTGGCAAGATGGGATATTTTGAATTTAAAGATCCTCGGAAATCAAGATTTGTTTGGGAATGGTCCGACAATGCTATGAACTGGGAATTACTTTTTTCTTCTTTAATCACATCAGGGAATATGGAGATTCCTAATGAAAGCGTAATTCGCCTTTCTCGTATGCCAGACGCACTTATAGAAATAAAATTGCCTTATTTGGAAAGTGCTGATTGGGAGACAATTTATAAAGTGCGAGAGAAAGAAAAAGATTCATTAGGTTCTTTAAGAGAATCTATTTTGAAAGCATGTTCAAAAGTAAATGCAGAACATGGTTCAAAAAAATTTGAAAACGCGGTAAAGGAAATACAGAAAAATATTATAGATAAAGGTATTAACGATGTTAAGAAGTCATTTAGGTCAAAGAATTTTCATCAATATTTAAAGCTAACAGGATTAGGAATCGTTACGGTATCTTTGGAAATTGCTTGTTACCTAGGCCTACCCCCCTTATTCTACTTTAATCGCGGGTGGGGCAGGTTTAAGTAAAGCAATTGATGTTACTTTGGATATACGCAAAGAAAATGAAGAATGGTATAAAAAAGCAAGAAAAGAATTACCAATGTATTTTCTTTGGCGTTTGAAAAGAGAAACTTGATACTATTAAATTAAAGTTCTGAATATTAAACGTAAGCAATGCCACAAATAATAAAACGACATAATGCTACAATAATCAAGAAAACAAACACTGTATTATCTAACTTCCCAAAGAATTACGATACATTTCTTTCTGACTTAAAACGCCGCATTCGAGAAGCACAAACCAAAGCGGCGTTAAGTGTCAATCGGGAATTGTTGTTGTTATATTGGCACATCGGAAAACAAATATTGCGGCAGCAAGAAAAAGAAGGTTGGGGAACAAAAGTGATTGAACGACTTTCTTTTGATTTGTCCAGAGAATTTCCGGAGATGAAAGGATTTTCTCAACGCAACTTGAAGTATATGCGCGTATTTGCAGAACTCTATCCATCAAGTGAATTTGTGCAGCAGCTTGCTGCACAAATTCCGTGGTTTCATAATTGTATTCTAATTGACAAAGTAAAAAACTCTATTGAACGAGAGTGGTATATAAAAGCAACTATTGAAAATGGATGGAGCCGCAATGTTCTTGTTCATCAAATCGAAAGCGGATTATATCATCGTTCGGGAACAGCGATTACAAATTTCTCTCAAACACTTCCTTCTCCACAATCCGAACTCGCGCAACAATTATTGAAAGACCCATATACGTTTGATTTTCTTTCTTTGGGCGAACAAGTGATGGAACGCGATTTAGAAAAAGCATTATGTGAACATCTTACAGAGTTTCTTCTCGAACTTGGCGTTGGATTTGCGTTTGTTGGAAATCAATTTCATTTTGAAGTTGGTGAACAAGATTTTTATCTCGATTTGCTTTTTTATCACACGCGACTGCATTGTTACGTTGCGATTGAATTAAAGATGACGGAATTTCAACCGGAGTTTGCGGGGAAAATGAATTTTTATCTTTCTGCGATTGACGAACAGTTACGCACGAAAGATGATGAACCAACCATTGGAATGATTTTATGCAAATCGAAAAACAAACTTGTTGTTGAATATGCGTTGCGTGATGTAAAAAAACCGATTGGTGTTTCTTCGTATCGCTTAACGTCATCACTTCCGAAAAATCTCAAAGGCAATTTGCCAACGATAG
Organism: uncultured Chitinophagales bacterium; assembly: GCA_964358705.1. Taxonomy (GTDB): domain Bacteria; phylum Bacteroidota; class Ignavibacteria; order UBA10030; family F1-140-MAGs086; genus JBBTJF01. The sequence goes on along the minus strand of CAYHPL010000021.1, from coordinate 30,624 downwards.
AACAACTGGAAACAGAATTCATAAAGAAAACAGCGTCAAAAAAATAAATGTCACAAATCATCAAAAAACTTCACACAGAAACAGTTAAAAAAACAGCGGCGCATTGTAAAGAGCGCGGCATTACGATTCCCACATTTGCGCAAATGCGAAATCCGGAAACGATTCCGAACTCTATCAAACAAAAACTTACAAGCGTTGGATTGTGGGACGTGAATCCGCTTAATCTTTTTCGCATCACGTGGAAAAATAATATTCACAACGGACAATTCGGCGCGGTGAATTATGTTGAAATTCCCAAAGCAATTTCCGGAGTGAATGCGCGCATCATCGGACTTGTCGGAAAATATTTTCCAACCGGAGCGCATAAAGTCGGAGCGGCGTTTGGATGTCTTGTTCCGCGTTTAGTCAGCGGCGAATTTGACCCACAGAAACACAAAGCAGTATGGCCTTCGACAGGAAATTTTTGTCGCGGCGGAGCGTTTGATTGTGCATTGCTCGATTGCACTGCGGTTGCAATTCTTCCTGAAGGAATGTCGAAAGAGCGATTTACGTGGCTGAAAGAAATCGGCGCGGAAGTGATTGCAACGCACGGAACGGAATCCAACGTGAAAGAAATTTACGACAAATGCTGGGAGTTGAAACAAGACCCGCTCAATATTATCTTCAATCAGTTTGAAGAATTTGGAAACCCGATTTGGCATTACAATGTAACGGGACCGGCGATTGAAGAAGTGTTTCATTCGTTTGGAAAAAATTCAAAAGCATCCGCATACATTTCTGCAACAGGTTCTGCGGGGACAATTGCTGCGGGCGATTATTTGAAAAAACAATTTCCGCATTTAAAAGTTGTTGCAACAGAAGCGCTGCAATGTCCAACGTTATTGTTGAATGGTTTCGGAGCGCATCGCATTGAAGGCATTGGCGATAAACATATTCCGTGGGTTCACAATGTAATGAATACGGATTGCGTTGCAGCGATTGATGACGAAGATTGTATGCGCGTACTTCGATTGCTCAATGAAGAGGAAGGAAAAAAATATTTATCATCGCTGGGAATTCCTGCAAACGAAAAAGAAAATCTTTCTCTGCTTGGAATTTCTTCCATTTGCAATTTACTCGCCGCAATTAAAACAGCAAAATATTTTGAGTTCAATGAGAACGATGTCATCTTCACGATTTTTACGGATTCACCGGATTTGTATCAATCGCGTTTGGAAGAATTGCAGCACGAACACGGAAAATATTCTATGATTGATGCGGCGAAAGACCATGCTGCTCCGTTGCAACATCAGTCAATTGATTATTTCAAAGAATTAAATTACTACGCTCGAAAAGCGATTCACAACTTAAAATATTTTACGTGGGTGGAGCAGCAAGGAAAAACGTATGAAGAAATCAATGCGCAATGGAATGATGAGTATTGGTTGCGTTTGTTTGAAGATGAAGTAAAAGAGTTTGATAAATTGATTGAGGCATTTAACCGCGAATGACGCGAATTAAACACGAATGTTCACGGATTTTATTCTCATCGGCGGATTAACATTATTCGGCGATGGACAAGCGGACAGCAAAACATTGTATTTTCAATTTTTGAAAAAATATCATCCGCAACTCGTTACGAAAAATTTTACAACTCATATTCGACTTCGTGGCAGTATGAAAATGATTTGCGAGCGCGAGCGAAAAGATTATGTGTGAAACACAATATTAGAAATAGAATTATTTGAAATGTTTAAACTAATCAATCACCTTTATAAAAGTGTTTTTAAAATAGAAATATTAATTTAACTTGATTCAAACATGGAACAACAGTTAAAACAAAAATTGAATTATCTTGCTTCATTAAGCAGAACTGAAGTTGGAGAGAATGAAAATAACGTAAAGCAAAAATTTATTATTCCATTTTTAGAATGTTATGGGTATAATCAATTTGAATTTGAATATTCTGCCCAAGGAAGTCGTATAGATATTTTCATAAAATCAAATACACAGCACAATATAGTTGTCGAAGCAAAGGGATATGATAAGAATCTTATTGAATCTATTGATCAACTCAAAAAATATTGTGACTCAAAAAGACCAATAATTGCAATTCTTTCTAATGGTTTTGAAATTTTGTTTTTTGCTCCACTCTCTCCCATCCAGAATTTTTCTGATACAATAATTTATTCTTTTAAGCGTAATGATTTTAAAGATGAAAAAATAATTGAGCGAATAGAAAAGGTATTATCAAAAACCCATCTAGAAAATGAAACCATTGATGATGAAATCCGAACAAGGCAAAAAGAAATTCGCAACGCAAAGAAGGAAATTCAAACTTTGCAAGAAACTAATAGAAAAAAAACAGTAGAAATTGAAAACTTAAATAAAGATTTAGATGACCAAATAAAAACATTGAATGATAAAATTCAAACGAATAATAATGATATAAAAGAATTATCAGGAAATCTGGGTAGAGATATCATTATGATTACGGAAAATTATTTACTTCCTAGTGTGATAAAATCTACTATTCCTCCAATACTTCCAATACTTCCGGGTCCATTGCCACTGAATTCGGTAAAGTTCACTAGAGTTTTAGAAGGGAAAATAGACAACGAGAATGTAAATTCTTGGGGAAAACTATTACAAGCGGCTATTCGAATAGCTAATAGGAAAGGATACACAATAGAACATTTACAAAATATTTTAACTTGTTTGCTGTGCGAAGGATCTCCTAAAGATAACACTTATCGTAAAATTGAAGGAACAAATATTTTTCTTCAGGGGATGAATGCAGACAATTCATTAAAAAATGCTACGATAATCGCTAACAAATTATCTCTAACTGTTAGAGTAATATTTGAATATGAACAAAATCCAGGCCAGCGAGAACGAATTGAGATAAATTAGTAGACAAAAAAATGACCTCTTCTGACCAAATAAAAAAAGCTGGCGTTGTCGGTGCGGGCGGCGCGGGATTTCCTTCGCACGTGAAAGCAAACTCGCGCGTTGAGTATGTTATTGCCAACGGCGCGGAATGTGAACCGCTCATTCACAAAGATTTTGAATTGCTTGTGAACTTTCCGGAAAAAATAGTGCGCGGCGTAACAATAATGCTCGAAGAAACCGGCGCGCAAAAAGGAATCATCGGTATCAAAGCAAAAAATAAAATTGCAATTGACGCAATCAAATCAGCAATTAATGACAACCGAATCACCATTCACGAACTCGGCGATTTTTATCCATCGGGCGATGAATACATTCTTGTGTATGAATCAACGAAGCGTCTCATTCCCCCGAAAGGAATTCCGCTCGATGTTGGAATTGTAGTGAACAATGTTGAAACGCTTTACAACATTGCTTGCGCGAGCGAAGAAATTCCCGTAACTGAAAAATTTATTACTGTTGCCGGCGCAGTAAAAAATCCGAGAACATTTGTTGCGCCAATCGGAATGAGTTTTCGCGATGCGCTTGAAATTGCCGGCGGCGTAAAAGAAAAAGATTTTGGAATATTCGTGAGCGGAATTATGATGGGCAAGTTGGAATTCAATCTTGATTTGCCGATTACCAAAACGTGCGCTGGACTTATCGTTCTTCCGAAAGAACACACGCTCATTCAGCGCAAAGAGCAGCCGGAAAAAGCCAAACATCGCATCGGAAAATCTGCGTGCGACCAATGCAGTTACTGCACGGAACTTTGTCCGCGGTACATTCTCGGTTACGATATTCAGCCTCACAAAGTTATGCGCAGTTTGGGATTTACAACGACGGGAGAAAATGTGTGGAATCAATATGCAGAACTTTGCTGCGCCTGCGGTCTTTGCACATTGTATGCGTGTCCCGAAAGTTTATTTCCGAAAGAAGCGTGCGACAAAGCGAAACATGATTTACGTGAACAGGGAATTCAGTGGACTGGAAAAAAAGAAGTCGAACCGCATCCAATGTATGAAGGACGACGCACGCCGCTAAAACAACTTGTGAAACGTCTCGGCGTAACGGAATACGATGTGCATACAAATTTTCTTTCCGGAAAATTTTCTCCGAAGAAAGTGGAAATTCCGTTATCGCAGCATATCGGTTCTGCGGCGATACCGATTGTGCGCGTTGGTGAATCCGTTCACAAAGGTCAATGTATCGGCGAAATTCCCGAGGGGAAAATGGGAGCGAGAATTCATTCGAGCATTGATGGAGTAGTGAAGAGTGTTGACGAGAAATCTATTACTATTGTTACGTAAATATTTTTAAAATGAATAACGAAGATACAAATTTCAAGAACTGGATACTCACAAGCGCGATTTGTGGATTACTTGCGTGTATCAATTACACATTGATTTCAATTCCCGTATTAGCATTTCCAAAATTACTCACGTATGTTCTTGCGTTTTCATTCGGACCGTTATTGTCGGTCGCTTCAATGGGATTGTATCAGATTTTGAAACAACAGAACAAAACGGTTTCATTACAAATTGCAACTGTGTTTAATGTTCTCGCCGGAATGATTGTAACATTAATGCTTGTTGTGCAATCATCTATTCGGGAATACGCAACCATCTACAAAAATCAAATAGTGGAAAATTCTGAAAAGGAAATGTTCAACTGGATTTTTAAAGAAGTGAACAGCGTACAGTTGGGATTGGATGTTTCGTGGGATATTTTTATTTCTATTGGGACTTTTCTTTTCGCGTTAAATATGTTTTCGCATCCGCAATTCGGGAAAATATTTTCCTTCAGCGGAATGATTATCGCAACATTTCTGCTCGTGTTCAATCTGTTAACTTTCCCGGTTCCGCCGGCAGATGCTGGGCTAATTGATTTTGGGCCATTCGTTGGATTGTGGTATCTCGTAGTGAGTGTTCAGGTTTTTAGAATTTGGAAATGGCAACCATAACATATTTAAGATTAGCAATTCGATATTTTATATTTTTACAAAGAAATTTTTATGACAAAAAATTCTATTGGTCTTATCGAATTAACTTCTATCGCTGCTGGTTTTCAGGTTGCAGATGCAATGCTGAAAGCGGCGGAAGTGGAAATAATTCTTTCGCGCACAATTTGTTCGGGGAAATATATTGTGCTGATTGGCGGCGATGTTGCGGCTGTGCGTGCGAGTGTTGATGCGGGCGTAATTTCAGGTCGCGGTTCGGTGATTGACACGTTTGTCATTCCGAATGTTCATCACGATGTGTTTCCCGCAATTTCCGGAACGAGTAAAGTAGATTTACTGGAAGCATTAGGAATCATCGAATCGTTTTCTGTTGCGTCGCTCATTGAAGCCGCCGATGCCGCAGTAAAATCTGCAAGGGTGCAACTTATTGAAATTCGTCTTGCGATGGCATTGGGCGGAAAAGCATTTCTCACATTGACGGGAGAAGTTGCCGCAGTGCAAGCCGCTGTTGATGCAGGAGCGGCGGTTGTTGCAGAAAAAGGATTGCTTGTGAATAAAGTGGTGATTGCTTCTCCGAGAAAAGAATTGTTATCAGAAGTTGTATAGAAAATATTAACCGCGAATTGCACGGATGAAACGCGGATTGACTCAGATTTATATTTCAAAAAATTTATAGACAACAAAAATTTATGTTCAAACAAATATTACAAACAGCACAAAAAAATGAACGACATGTTGCAAACTTTCTTCGCGACATCATTGCAATAAAATCCATGAGTTCGCAGGAAGGACAAGTGATTCATCGCATCAAAGAAGAAATGGAACGATGTAACTACGATGAAATTACGATTGACCCGATGGGAAATATTCTCGGTCGCATCGGAAAAGGAAAACATATCATCGCGCTTGATGCGCACGTTGATACGGTTGATGTCGGCAATCCTGCAAACTGGACGATTGACCCGTTCAAAGGCGCGGAGAAAGACGGCATTATTTACGGTCGCGGCGCGTGTGATATGAAAGGGGCATTTGCTTCAATTCTGTATGGCGGAAAAATTATCAAAGAACTTGGACTCGAAGATGATTTTACGTTGTACGTTGTCGGAAGCGTGCAGGAAGAAGATTGCGATGGACTTTGCTGGCAATATATTATCGAACAAGATAATTTGCGACCGGAAATTGTTGTGATTGCAGAGCCGACAAATCTCGCAGTGTATCGCGGTCATCGCGGTCGAATGGAAATGGAAGTGCGCACCAAAGGAATTTCGTGTCATGGTTCTGCGCCGGAGCGCGGAGTAAATGCTGTGTATAAAATGGCGCCGATTATTGCTGACATTGAAAAACTCAATGAGCGACTTGGCGGAGAACCATTTCTCGGAAAAGGAACAGTTACAATTGCAGAGATTCGTTCCACGTCGCCATCGTTGTGCGCTGTTGCGGATTCGTCTGCGATTCATCTTGATAGAAGACTTGCCGCATCAGATACTTTGGAAAGCGCAGTGAAAGAGATTCAGGAACTCGCGAGCGTGAAAAAAGCAGAAGCAGAAGTTGTTGTGCTTGATTATGCCGTTCCATCGTGGCGTGGATTAACTTATCCGACAAAAAAATATTATCCCACGTGGTTGTTGCCGGAAAATCATCCCGCGCTTGATGCAGGCGTGAAAGCGTTTGAACATCTTTTCGAGAAAAAACCGGAAGTGAGCAGATGGGTATTCAGCACAAACGGCGTTGCGGTCATGGGAAAGCATAAAATTCCGTGCATTGGTTTTGGTCCGGGCAATGAAATTTACGCGCACATGGCAACGGAACATATTCCGATTGAGCACTTGGTGAAAGCAAGCGCGTGGTATGCAGCGTTTCCGTTTGCGTATTTGGGAAAGAAATGATTATTCTGAAAATGAAAATCCAAACAGCAAATAACAAATAAAATTCAAAACACAAATTCAAAATTAATTGAATAACTTTGAAAGGAATAAATTTATGACATACAAACTTTTTACACGAATAGCGCTACTCGAAGATTTGCCACGACATCAATTGCACAAGGGCGATGTTGCCGTTGTTGTAGATGAACATCCCGGCATTGATGGCAACGAAAAAGGATATTCACTCGAAGTGTTCAATGCAGTAGGGGAAACAATTGCAGTTGTAATTGTTTCCGAATCTCAGATTGAACCACTGAGAAAAGATGAAGTATTGCACGTTCGACAGTTTGAACGAGTTGCTGCATAGTTATTAACCACGGATTACGCAGATAAAACACGAATTTGCACGAAACGAATTAGCGAAAATCAGCATTGCATTTTGTAAATTTGTGTGGAAAAATTTTCAATTTAATAATAAATAATATGAACCAAAGAACAACAAAATACGTTACGTTCGGCGAATACGTGAAACAAGCATTATATTCAGCCAAGTACGAAAATGATACAAGTCTTGGAAAAATTCCTTGTGTCGTCGGTGAAGTTCCGCAACTTACCGGATGTTATACACAAGGAGAGAGTTTTGAAGAAGCGCGTGAGAATCTTCGAGAAGCAATTGAGTTGTGGGTTACGATTACATTACAGCGAAATGAAGAATTGCCTATTCTCAACGGCTACACAATAATACGTCCAAGAACGTCACGTTCACCTCAAAGGAAAAAAGCATTTGCCTGAAAAGATTACACCACTCTCACGTAAGCAGGTAATTCGGAAGTTACTCAATGCGGGATTTGATGGACCTTTTCCCGGAGGAAAACATTCTTGTATGGTGAAAGGAAAGCATAAAATTATTATTCCTAATCCGCATCGCGGAGACATTGGAATTGTTCTTATGAAAAAAATAATTTCGCAAACAGGAATTTCTTACGAAGAGTGGAACACGTTATAATTAACCACGAATGACACGGATAATATCACGGATTTACACGAATTGAATTTGTAGTTATCCTCGAACTATTCGTGAAAATTCGCGGTGAATATTTAAGATTAAATAAAGATGTTCAACTTATTAACTTTATTTTTTGGATTTTTACTTTCGACTCAATGCAGACAAGAGTTTACTTTTCTTGGAATAACTGATTGGGAACATTCTGTATTTTGGATAATCGAAGATGCTAGTGGTGAGTGCGATTTTTCTCGCCTCATCCAAATTTCTATTAAAGATTCATCGGCATCAGTAATTGAAACTTACTTTGACAAATACAAAAAGACGCAACGAGTTTCAAAATCTCTTTCTGAATTTCATTTAGAACAATTTGAGCCATTATCATCTGATAAGAAGACTTTATTCTTTGCTAAACAAAATTGGTTTATCGAACCGCCTCATTCGAACGATTCTCTCTTTGAGCGATTTTCTTTCAATGCAAATTATGTAACTCATCAATGGAATGCCGAAAAAGGGTTCAAAGGTATGGTGTTACCCAATTTCAAAAAATGTTCTTCCAAATTATTGTATGCTTATCAAAGAGGTTTATACATTAACTACGAACTTGATAGCGGTTACTACGTTCCCAGCAAAAATTTACTCATCGTTTTTACTAAGCATCCATCATTTGGACCAGGTGGAGACACGATGCACGGTTTTCTCATTTTCAAATTAATTCAGAAATAATAGAACAATGAATTTATATTTTGGAATTTAACTTAACTACCCAGCAATTTTTTCTCAACTACATATCACTAATTAAACAACAAACAATTTATGCCAACACTTAAAAAACTCCCCAATATCGTACGGGGAAAAGATTACATTGAAACGAAAGATTGGACAACAAAAGAAATCGAACTTGCACTCAACACCGCAAGCGATTTGAAAAAATTATTCAAGAAAGGGAAACCGCATCGCTATCTTCCCGATAAAACTGCGTTTCTTTTTTTCTTTGATAAATCCACACGCACGCGCAACTCGTTTGAAGCGGGAGCGACACAACTTGGAGCGCACGCGCATTTCATTGCAGCGGAAACTTCACAAGTCGCGCACGGTGAATCGCCGAGAGATATGGGAATTATTCTTTCGAGTTACGGACACGCGATTGCAATTCGTCACGATTTGGTTCCGGGCGAAGGAAATTCCTATATGCGCGCCGTTGCGAAAGATGCCAACGTTCCCGTACTGAATATGCAATGCGATATTGACCATCCGTTTCAAACGCTTGCTGATTTAATGACGATACGCGAAGAGTTTGGAAAAAATTTACGCGGAAAAAAAATTGCCGTGTCGTGGGCGTATGCTCCAAGTTACGCAAAGCCGATGAGTGTTCCGCAAGGATTGATTACTCTGATGCCGCGCTTCGGACTCGATGTTGTTCTTGCGCATCCGCCGGAATACACGCTGATGAAAAGTGAAATGGAGTACGCAAAAAAAATTGCGAAAGAAAACGGCACAAAGTTTGAAGTCGTAGATAATATGGATGAAGCGTTCAGAGACGCTGATATTGTCTATCCGAAATCGTGGGGAATCGAATCATTGTTTCACAATCCGAATCAAGCGTTGGAGATTTCCAAAAAATACAAGCACTGGATTTGCGATGAAAAGAAAATGAAACTCGCGCACAAGGACGCAATTTATATGCACTGTCTTCCTGCCGATAGAGGCTATGAAGTTACTGATGCAGTAATTGACGGACCGCAATCGCGTGTATTTCCCGAAGCGGAAAATCGTTTGCATACGTGTAAAAGCGTGATGGCGTTGACGATGTAATTTAGTTGATAGTTAGAGTGTTGTGGTTTGCGGTTAGAAAAGTGAATTACTTACACAAACCACAAACCACAAATCCAATGAATCTTTCCGCAATCATTCTCTCCGCCGGTGCGTCAACGCGAATGGGGTCTCCGAAAGCGTTGTTGAAAATCGGCGAGAAAACTTTTTTGCAGCACATTGTTGATGAATTACATTCGGCAAATGTTTCTGAAATAGTAATTGTTCTCGGCGCAGATGCGGAAAAAATTCAATCAACTCTTGATTGGTTTGACGGTGACGTTGTAGTCAATAACGATTGGCAACGCGGACAACTTTCTTCACTCATCACAGGAATTAATTTTCTTGAAAAGAAAAATATTGATGGAGTAATTGTTTGTCCTGTTGACCATCCGTTAATTTCAGCCAAACTTATTTCGGAATTGGCGAGTGCGTTTTATTCTGCAAATAAAAAAATAATCATTCCTGTTTTCAATAAACAACGTGGACATCCGATTATTTTTTCCAAAGAATTATTTTCAGAAATACAAAATGCTCCGCTCGAAGTTGGCGCAAAAGCAGTGGTGAGGAAATCTTCCGATGAAGTTTTTGAAATGGAATCGGATGAGAGAGGGATTCTTGTGAATATTGATACGATGGAACAATATCAGGAAATAATTTCCAACGAATAAAAAAACGGCGACTGAGTTTTTCAATCGCCGTTTTATTATAAAACAACTTTTTGCGTTGTTTTATTATCATTTCTGCAACGCAAAAGTATCTTAATGGCTTCCGCTTAAAAAACCATGAACAGACAAATGTTCGTCAAGTTCGGGCCACTCGATACCAATTCCTTTTCCGAGCCATTTATAGTTTTTCAACTGTTCTTTTTTGGCGTTGTACAATCGCGGGTACCAAATGAGCGGAACCTGTACAATTCGTGCGTCATCTAATTGCACAATCAAATAGTCGTCCGTAAAATCAATAGCAATTGCCTTTATTTTTTTTTCAACTAAAGTGTTCATTCCATTTTATCATAAATAGTTCTTTGTTTTCGCTTACCATATTCGTGATAAACCGTAGTTCCGATGCCGAAAATCCTTCTGATTTACAAGAAGAATTTTCGGCATTCAAAGAACAAATTTTTTTTTCGCTTATTCGTGTGCCATTTTCCATTCACTCGGTGAACGCCACAGTGAAGAGAGAATCAATTCGCGCATAAAGATAAATTCTTTCGGAAGTTTATCATACAACTTCGAGAATAATTCTTCCTGCAACAGTAATTCATTCTTCCATGCTTCGGCATTAACCGTCATTACTTTATCAAATTTTTCCTGCGGAAAATCCAATCCTTCCCAATTGATATCTTCGTATTTCGGCATCCATCCGAGCGGGCTTTCAATTCCGTATCCGCGTCCGTGCACGCGGTCAACAATCCATTTCAGAATGCGCATATTATCACCATAACCGGGCCACAAGAATTTTCCGTTTTCATCTTTGCGGAACCAATTGACGGCAAAAATACGCGGCGGGTTGGGAAGATTTCTTCCGAATTGCAACCAGTGATTGAAATAATCTGCCATGTGATAGCCGCAGAACGGAAGCATTGCAAACGGGTCGCGGCGTACTTGTCCGATTGTTCCCGCCGCCGCTGCTGTCATTTCCGAACCCATCGTTGCCGCCATATACACACCGAAATTCCAGTTCACCGATTGATACACAAGAGGAATTCCTGTGCTTCTTCTTCCACCAAAAATGAATGCGGAAATCGGTACGCCTTTCGGATTTTCCCATTCTGAATCAATGATGGGATTGTGATACGCAGGCGCAGTGAATCGCGCGTTTGCGTGCGATGATGGTTTTCCTGTTGCGGGTGTCCATTCATTTCCCTGCCAGTCAATAAGTTTTGCGGGCGGTGTATCGGTCATTCCTTCCCACCAGACATCGCCATCGGGAGTGAGCGCAACGTTGGTGAAAATGGTATCTCTGCGAATACACTCCATTGCATTGGGATTGGATTTGTACGATGTTCCCGGAGCAACACCAAAGTATCCTGCTTCGGGATTGATTGCATATAATTTGCCATCTGTGCCGGGTTTTATCCACGCAATATCATCGCCGACCGTTGTTACTTTCCATCCTTCAAATGTTTTGGGCGGAATAATCATTGCGAAATTTGTTTTTCCGCACGCGCTTGGAAATGCGGCTGCTACATACGTTTTTTCACCTTGCGGAGATTCTACACCGAGAATGAGCATGTGTTCTGCAAGCCAGCCTTCATCGCGTGCCATTACGGATGCAATGCGCAGCGCGAAACATTTTTTTCCGAGAAGAGCATTGCCGCCATAGCCGCTTCCATACGACCAGATTGCGCGTTCTTCAGGAAAATGAACGATGTATTTTTGGTCTTTGTTGCAAGGCCACGAAACATCTTTTTGTCCTGCTTGCAATGGCATACCAACGGAGTGCAAGCAATGAACAAATTCACCGTTGCCGAGAACATCAAGAACTTTCTTACCCATACGTGTCATAATTTTCATATTCACCACAACGTAAGGCGAATCAGTAAGTTGTACGCCGATATAGGAAATCGGCGAGCCAAGCGGACCCATACTGAACGGTATAACATAGAGTGTTCTTCCTTTCATTGCGCCGTCGAAAAGTTTTGCGAGATTCTCTTTCATTTCTTTGGGATGCATCCAGTTATTCATCGGACCAGCATCTTGTTTGCGGAGCGAACAAATAAATGTTCTGTCTTCCACACGCGCCACATCGCCGGGGTCGGAGCGTGCGAGAAAACTGTTCGGGCGTTTTTCTTCGTTCAACTTGATGAATGTGCCGGAAGCGACAAGTTGATTGCAGAGCGAATTGTATTCTTCATCGGAGCCATCGCACCAATGTATTGCGTCGGGCGTGCAGAGAGTTTTTATTTCTTCCACCCAGCGCAACAGTTCTTTATTTTTTATGTCGGTTGTTGTAAGCATAGTGTTTTCTATTTAAGTTGTGAGAGAGTTTGATTGTTAATATTGTGAGTCGTGATTATTAATTTTTATAATTCAATGAAAACTTGGCGGCCAAATTGCCCAAATAATAAGTAAACCAACTGGCGCTAATAATACCGATTCAATCCAAAAGCCCCATGGCGCCAATTCATGAGAAGTAATCTTATCAATTTCCTTTAAGTTCATTTGCCCATTATATTTTTGATTGATGTTGTCGCTGGTTTCATACGTACCATGCCCCTGAATATATGATGACGTATCATTGTTCCGGACTTCAAAATTATCTGCGTTAAAAGTTATTCTCCGTTTATCTTTTAAATGCACCGTAATGTTTTGTTTAGTATCAATAAAATGCTTTTCCGGTTGCAGTAATTGCATTCGTGTACAGCCAATAGTTTGTACCGCAATTGCAAGGAAGAGGATATTCATTACAACAGAAAACATTTTATTTTTTATTGTAAACATTATTTCAGCGTAACCAAGAGAAGAGTTATAACAACGATTGCCGAAATGGGAGAAAAAACAATCGCAAGCAGCGAGTTGCTCACCATCGGATATGTTTTCGTTGTAATGGATTTTATGTCAGCAAAATTAATTTCGCCATTAAAAATTTCCGGTTCATCTGTTCTCACCATCGAATTCACAATGCCGTTTCCGTTTAAAGTTGAAATGCTGTCTGTCTTTGCAATGGAATAGTTTCCTTTTTCAAATTCAATTTCTCTTCCGTCAGCCAAATGCACGACAATATCTTTTTCCGTATTAATAAAATTATTTTCCGGCTTAAAAATTTGTGTACGATAGCAACCAGGAATTGAAATAGAAACAAATGCTATTAGGAATATGAAAACAATTTTGCAAGGCATATTCATTCTAACGTCATATTTTCACATTGCTGTGCATCCATTCATTATTCTAACTTTCGCGGCAAAAAGTATCAAAAGAAGTGATTTTGCCAAAAGTATGTGATTAATAGTTACAAATATCGTACCAAACGGGGGAAAATTCATACGTTTTTTGCTTATCTATGAAACAAACGATACTCTACTTTTTCAAAAATAATCTTTCTTCTCCACTATAATCAAGTGGATTGACGGCAACACGTTTAAACGTTTGTAACAAAGATTTGTTTTGAACTGAATCAAGAAGATAAGAATAACTTACAAAGAGAATTTTCTTCAAGCGTTGAAGTTCATCAATCAAGGCGGAATAGAATTCTGCTTTTTCAAATTCGCTTTCAACAAGAAGAATTGCACAATTCGCCTTTACTTCTTCAGCATAATCGTCGTATGATTTGAGCTCTCCCAAAATTCGTTTGTTGAAAGAACTTTCTTCTTTCCATTCTTCCTTACTTTTGCATTCAATGAGAAATGCAATATCGTTGGTAACGAGAATATCAGGATTGTTTTCGACAAAATTTTTCAGCGATTCACGAACGAGTTCCGATAAATTTCCTTGATACTTATCTGCATTGAAGCCTAATCTGCGAAGTGTAAGACAAGAGTAGTACTCAAAATCAACACGAAATAATTCTCTTCTTGGTGGAACAAATCCATAAAGTTGAGAAAGAGTGCGAACTTCTTTTTCCTCCGGTGTATCAGATATTATTTTCTTGACAGTTTCAAAAGAATGAAGATTTAAATCTGAAAGTGAAGTTGTAATCCCAAGTTGTTTTGAATAATTGTTGAACGCGCTTTCAATTTGGTATTGATATTCTGGAGGAACATCGTTATAAAAATCAAATATAATTTCGACATTTAACTTTGACAAATCTTTTGAGATGATATCGAACTTGTTCTGAATATCATCTAATAACAATTCGTTTTTTGTTGTTAATAACGCTGCTTGCTCAAACTCTATTTGAGAGTTTATAAACTCTTTACTTAACCTTTTATTTTCAAGTGAAGCCGCTTTGAGTAATAAAAGCAAAACAGCTTTCCTTATTTTCTCTACACCTAAATCTTGAAACCAAAGAGGAAGTTTATTTTGAAAATGCTCAAATAAAATATTTCCTTTTTGTGTTGAATGACAAAACAAGTTTTCATCTAACCAAATTAAACCAATTTGTGTCGCCCAAGTTACCCAGGGACGAATTGATCTATTTACTTCATCAATATCTGCTTCGGTCAGTTTAAAATCTTTCTGAAATAATTCGATTCCATTTTCTCCTTGATAACGAATATTTCCGACCCTCTCTAAAATTTTGAAATGTAGGTCTCTATCTATTGTTACATCTTTTTCAATTTTCCCACAAAAGTAATAGAGTTGATTCAGATGCAAGGGACAGATTTTTAACGCATGAAGTATTGAAATAAAAGGACGATAGCGAAGCTTCTTGAACGTTGCATCATCATAATGTCCATTTATCAATTTGAATTGTAGCAAAGCCGCTGTAAATACGGTGAGTTCATCTAAATCCTTAGGACATTCTTCACGGAAATTATATTTATTGAGTTTATTTCCCAATGGTGTCGGAAAATAAAAATATTCGTTTGCTTGTAAACGTCTATCAAGCAAACCTAAATATGTACACGTTGCCAAGTGGTCGCGTGAACGTCTCCCTTGTCTGTCCCGAGGTTTGAGTGTGCTGTATTTGCTTAATTGGTAATCAGTCAAATATTTTTCGAAAGAAACAGATGTCGGCGGAAGTTGTTTATTTCTTAACGCCGTAATTTCATTTACCGTAAATCGAAAACGATAAAGATTGTGAACGCGCGTTATTGGTGGAACTCGTACAGCGTGTTTCTTGCTTTTCATTTTACAAAAATATTGATGTATTCTTTCTGAACCATTTCGCCGCCGTATTCCACGTGAACATTTGCCAATCCTTTGGATTCGAGCGGAACTTTTCTTTCAAGAGCGGGCAACACGTTGAAACCAATTTGCGCTGCAATTTCATTGAAACAGATATGTGTAGGAATTTCGACTTTCTGTACCGTGCTGTTTCCAATAACAATTGCCGCGGTTGCTTTTGGTTTCATGACGCGGTACATTTCTTGAAAACACTTTCGCATATCTTCAAAATAATTATACACGATATATGCCTTCTTTTTATTCATCTTTTTCATTTGTTGAATAATATTATCAACGAAAGGAATATCATACCGAAAATCTTCCTGATATATATTTGAATATACTCGTTCTGTTCCGACAAATTGCTTATCCAGTTCAATCAAATCTTCTTCTCCAAGCCAATACAATGAAAGTTTGTGCATTCGTACATAATCCATTGCATAAGCATACGGAGGGCTTGTAATTACTAAATCAACAGAATTTTTTTTCAAGGGAACATTTCGAGCGTCACTGCCAATTATTTTCGCCTCAACTCTTTTTCCTTTTACTCTTTCAGAATACTCTGATAAATCCAAAGACATTTTATCAAGTTTCGTTTTGAAAATCTTTATTGTATTAGGTTTGTCGCGAAGTTCTTTTCTAAGTTTCGGATTTCTCTCGTCTGTCCTTGCATTAGAAACGAGTTTAACGATTGATGAAAAAGCGACGAGTGCAAGTGTTTTAAATTTTTCATCGCCAATTTCCAAAATTGCTTTTCGGAGCACAGCAAGTTCGATTATTACTTCTCGTAAAAACCATTTCTCAATATGATCCAACTTTGGCGTCCACAAATCAAAAGTTGGTTTTGATCGTGTAAACATTCCATCATTTGAAATATGCTTATTCATCAGAGAATTAATAGTTCGATACAATTCATCTTTTAATTTGTGCAATGCAAGAGAATGTATCGGCGTTGATTTTGCCGCAGATGTCAAACGTCCGATTGGATTGATTTCTGTTCCATAGCAATTTCTGTTATTCAGAATTGCTTCAACCAATGTCGTTCCGGAACCAGCAAAAGGCTCAAGAATGGTATCGCCTTCTTTTGAATATTCATGCATCAACCACGTAGGAAGTTGCGGAATAAATTTTGCCGGATACGAATGAAAACTATGCGTTAAATATTGAGTTGCATGATTACGAAATGATAAATCAATTGCAACAGCTGGTTCAAACACAAAACCTGGCTTCTGTTCTTCTTTCTCAAATTCATTTTCAACAAAAGAAGGAAATAAAGATTCATTTATTTCTTGATAATGAACTTTACTTTGTTTTCTCTTTGCAACGGTTTTCATTTAAATATCAATTAATTCAAATATTCCGCCAGCCATCCAAATACCGTCTGATGCCAGTATTCGCCGTTCTGCGGTTTCAGTACCCAATGTCCCTCATCGGGGTAGTACATAAACCGCGAGCGGATACCTTTGCGTTGCAACGTGGTGAACATTTGTATTCCTTCTGTGTAGGGAATGCGGAAATCCAGCGCGTTGGAAATAACAAGCATCGGCGTTTTGAAATTATTCGCGTATAGATGCGGCGAGAATTTTTCGTACTCATCTTTTTTCTCCCACGGAGTGCCGCCGTGTTCCCATTCATCAAACCACACTTCATCCGTTGCCGCATACATCGAAAAAAAATTATACACACCGCAGTGCGAAATTAATGTTTTGAATCGCGTCGTATGTCCTTCAAACCAGTTCATCATATAGCCGCCGTAACTTGCTCCTGCCGCCGCCATTTTTGTCGTATCAATAAAGGAATAATTTTTCGTAACATAATCCAAACCATGCATCAAATCTACGTACACGTCGCCGCCCCAATCACCGGAAATATCATCCGTAAATTGCTGTCCAAACCCCGTGCTTCCCGTGGGATTCGGACACACAACAACATATCCTTGCGCCGCCCATAGTTCAGGACACCATCGGAACGACCAGCCATTTTCCCACGCGCCTTGAGGTCCGCCATGCACAAGATACACAAGCGGATATTTTTTTGTTGCATCAAATTGCGGCGGTTTAATCAGCCACGCCTGATTTTTTACCTTTGCGCCGTCATACCAGATTTTTTCAGGCGCACTCATTTCAATGTTTGCAAAAAGCGCATCGTTAACGGTGGTAACTTTCATTTCATTTTTTCCATCGCTTGTTACCGAATAAATTTCTGCGGGACGCGTGAGCATTGTTTTAGAATATGCGAGCATTCCATTCTCTGCAAGAGAAAATCCTGTTAGGTTTCCATTTGCGCAGGCAATAATTTTCGGCTCACTTCCATCAACAGAGATTGACCACAATGGCTGCTCTGCTTTATCTTCCGCAGGAAAGAAAAGTTTTTTTGAATCGTTTGTCCATTCAAAATTTCCAACAACTCTGTCCCATTTCTCTGTCAAACTTTTTACAGTATTATTTTTTCTATCGAAGAGGAACAATTCCCATTTATCCGCTTCAAATCCTGCACGACGTTGTGCGCGATATGCAATGTATTTTCCATCGCGTGAATAGCGCGGAAACCCATCTGCGGCAAGATTTTTTTCGGTAAGATTTTTTCGCTCGCCTGTTGCTACATTCACCACAAACACATCGTGGTTTGTGCTCCATGCTTCTTCGTGCGTATTTTCCGGAGTTGCAGTGTATGCAATTTCTTTTCCGTCGCTTGACCAGTCATAATCATCTCCCGCAGAGAATGTTGATGAATTCGGAACAGCATCTCTGTCGCCGGGTGTTATATCTTTCGGCTCGCCGTTTTCAATTGCCTGCACAAAAATATGCTGCCGTTTAAAATCATACCACGAATCCCAGTGGCGCATAAATAATTTATCGTACACCAACGCTTTCACTTTGTTGTTTTCAATGGATTCATCTTTCTCGGCATTTTTTTTATCGCTCTCTTTAAATGGCATTGCAGAAAATTCCGGATAGACGGAAGAAATAAACGCGAGCCATTTTCCATCGGGCGAAAACATCTGCTGCGATGCGCCGGTGGAAATGGTGGTGAGTTGTTTTGCTTCACCGCCGCTGTTCATATTGAGTACAAATATTTGCGGCGTGCCATTGCGCGTAGAAACAAATGAAAGCCATTTTCCATCCGGAGACCAGCGTGGATTGTTATCGCCTTTTGGAGAAAAAGTTAGTTGTCGTGCTTCACCGCCGCTTGATGGAATGAGCCAGATATCGCTGTTGGAATTATTCGCTTCTTTATTTACTGCGGCAATAACGTACGCAATCCATTTCCCGTCGGGAGAAATTTGCGGGTCGCTGATACGCTTTGCGCGGTACAAATCGTCAATTTCCATTACGCGCTTTGTTTGAGCAAAGAGCGGAGAGCAGAGAGCAAAGAGAAATATTGTTGCTAAGAGTGAGTTGAGTTTGTGCATAGTGATTTAGTTTGTTGTGTTAATAAATTTTTTCTTTTTTTCTATTTATCAGGGAAAAGAATCTGTGGGACATTACAAATGAGAGATTCTGTGGATAATATTTTCCAATTATTTTCTGTACTGATTACTCGCATCGCAAATCACTTCTCCCGCTCCCTACTTAAAATTCTTCCACATCATTGATTCCATCGGCTTTGTGGTGCGTTTGGTGTATTTCGCAGATTTCTTTTTTGAATACGGCGTTAAAATTTCTCCTGCAACTTCAAAAAAAATCAATTGTCCGATAGGCATTCCCGCATAAATTTTTACCGGCTGCTTCACGGATATTTCCAATGTCCACGTATTGCAAAATCCCACATCGCCTTTTCCTGCCGTCGCGTGTATATCAATACCTAATCTTCCCACGCTACTTTTTCCTTCCAGAAAAGGAACGTGCTTGTGCGTTTCGGTGTATTCTTCTGTAACGCCAAGATACAATTTACTCGGAACGAGAATGTATCCATTATCAGGAATCTGAAAATGATGAATATGGTTGTGTTCACGCGCGTCGAGAATTTCTTCGTCATATAATGCGAACCATTTGCCGAGATGCACATCGTAACTGTTTGCACCAAGATTATCTTTGTCAAAAGGCTTGATAACAATAGAGCCGTGTTGAATTTCTTCCAGTATCCGGGAATCAGAGAGAATCATTGTGAGTA
This sequence comes from uncultured Chitinophagales bacterium, assembly GCA_964358705.1. Classification (GTDB taxonomy): domain Bacteria; phylum Bacteroidota; class Ignavibacteria; order UBA10030; family F1-140-MAGs086; genus JBBTJF01. The sequence goes on along the minus strand of CAYHPL010000021.1, from coordinate 11,193 downwards.
TAAATTTGTGTAAAAAATTTTGTAAAAAAGTACAAAGAAATGTTTCGGAAAAAAAGAAAATTGCCCGCTGCGAATTGTTAAAAAAATATGAATGCAAAAGGGTAAAACAGTCGGACAAAATAGGACAAAAAGAACGGCGCGAAACTGACTTCGCCGCCGTAGCGAAGTAGTAAGTTTAACCCGACTTTTTAACAGGGTTTCGGTTAAACAACAACCCCAATTCAATAAATTTATAAATGAACAAACTTATGATAAATGAAATAGCAAACACAACCGCCAAAAGCTTTTCGGAAGAATCGTACAGACGATGGCAAACAGTACAAGTGCAATGCGCGGAAAACAATATTGAATTTCTTCAGCGAAAAATTGAAATATATTGTTCGGAATTAACGCAACTCTATTCTACATTGGAAGAAGCGGTGGGTGGTGCGGATTACACAATAGTTTGCCTTTCTGCACACTCGCTGAAAAATTCCTGCAAACAACTTTCAGCAGAAACGGCATACACCATTGCAGAAGAACTGGAAAAGATGGGGAAGAAACAGGATTTATGGTGCGCACATTCGCTGATGAGCAATTTGAAAAAAGAATTGCAGCAACTGATGAACAGCATGCGTTACGTACACAATGATTCGCCGCTCGTGCATTAGCAGAAAGGGAAATTTTATTTATGTTTTTTGCGGAAGGAAGATTTTTGGAGACTAAAAAGACATAAGTAAAACGGTGCAAAAACGATTGAATTACTAATGAACGTAACAGCAGTAATTTTTCCCTAAAACATAAAAAAAGCCGAAGGTTTTTCAATCTTCGGCTAAATTCTCTTGTAGCGGGGGCAGGACTTGAACCTACAGTTCGCCGCGGCGAAGTTATGAGAACAATCAAAATTATTTATCCCATTCTGTAACATTATTTTTAATCCACTCCCGACCAACACCGGATTTGAACCATTTTTCTCGTTGCATAGCTTCTTTACGCGAAGAAAAAATTTCGAGATGAATGACTTTCCAATTGGAACCGTGTTTTGTTACGTGAGAAATCCCCGCATTATGTTCGGACAATCGCTTCTGAATATTTTCTGTTTGTCCGGTATAATGAAAACCTTCGGAACTTTTAATAAGGTAAACGTAAAACATAGTATAAAAAAAGCCGAAGGTTTTTCAATCTTCGGCTAAATTCTCTTGTAGCGGGGGC
>CAYHPL010000021.1:0-9902 GCA_964358705.1 uncultured Chitinophagales bacterium | reverse complement strand
AGGACTTGAACCTACAGCCTTTGGGTTATGAGCCCAACGAGCTACCAATTGCTCCACCCCGCGGTGATTTTTGCGGCACAAAAATACAAAATGTTTCCAACCTCACAAAACTTCTGTGCGTCTTAATTTTATTATTCAAATTAAGTTTCAAAACTTTTTACCAAAACGCCTTCTGCCAACATTCCTTTCTCAACAAGCTGTTTTTTCCCATCAAGAAGAACTTCATAGGAAGAAAATTTCATCGGTACACTTTCGCTTGCAAGAAAACTTCCCTTTTGTCGTTGAATATGTATATGCGGAATCGGTGAGTATCCGGAATTGCCGCACAGTCCAAGTTGCTGTCCTTGTTTTACCATATCGCCGGCATTGAGCAGAATTGAGCCGCATTTGAAATGAGAAATTTCCGTGTATTCCCCTTCTGCGTGCTCAATGATAATATGATTGCCCCAGTTGTTAATTTCATTTACAATGCCGGGAGGATTATCGGTAATAGCATTTTCTACAGAAATAATTTTTCCATCTGCGGGAGAAAGTATCGGCAATCCAAAACAATAATATTCCTCTAATTTTATTCCCAATCCGGAAAATTGTTTTCCTTCGCTATCAATGACGACAAAATCATACGCATTTGCCTGCGTTCCTTTGTGTGTGTATTTTCCATGCGGTCCCTGCGAAACATACCACGCGCCAAAAAACGGAAGTGCGTAGTCAATTGCTTTTTTATTGCCGTATTTTTCCTGATACCATTTCCAGTGATTTTCGGGAGAAGATAAATGTGCGAGCGGAATCATAATCAAGCCCGCGCGATGCGCGTAGAGAATTTTACTTTGCAATGGATAGAGCAGAAAAAGAGTTGTCAGATTGAACGGAAAAACAAGCGGTGTTAATCCAAATGGCTTTAAAAATATTTCCATTCCGTTGCCGACAAGCACACAGACTGCGACGCCGAAGATTGTGTAAATAATTCCGGAAATATTTGGCGCAAGAAAAAATCCGCCGATTGCAATTGCGACAAGTATTTCATTTAAACCAAACGGATGCGATGGAGAAATTTCACCAACGGCATTCGTAACAATGACGCCAACAATTGCGCCAAGAATTCCCAGTGCGAGAGAAATTCTACTTGAAATAAAAATTGCTGCAATGATACAAATTCCCGTGAATAACGACGGCATAAAAAGTAGCGAACCAAAAGCGCGGAAGAGATTGGCAATGTGTGATGAATACAGCGCGAAATCTGCATCTATATTTTTTAGCAATGGAATCGGAGAAATTGTTGCGTGCGGAACAGAGGATGTAAATTTTTCCATTGCAAGAAGCAGCAACCAGAAACCTGCAACAAAGGGAAAACTCATAATCGGCAAATGAAATTTGAGCGTGATTTCATTTAACAAAATGAGCGCCACTAACACACTCAACACGGAAGCAAGCACGAGCAATGCAAATGATTCAATAGAAACGCCTGCATACAAACCAACACCAAGCCCAATGAGAATTCCATTTACGCCAAATACACCGGCGTGGACATAATTTTTATCAACGTGCAGCAGTGTAACAGTTCCGTTCACGATTATATTGCCGAGCAAACCAAACAACCCCACGAACGGGTCGTAAAGCGTTGCAAGAAATACCAGCGCGCCGCTCGAATTTTTATTGGAAAAAACCAAAGCGGCGTACGAATGGAGGAGAGTGGAGAGGAAATTCATTTACAATAAAGTGCCAATCTAATTCACTGACGTTATTTTCAAAATAGTTTTTATGATATCGCTGGAACTTAACGGCATTTTCAGAAAATATTTCACATTGCATTCATCCATATCACGCCGTTCATCTTCATACACGCAGCAAGTTGAAACGATAATTTCAATTTCAGGATTATTCTCGCGCAAATATTCAATGATGTACGATAATGCGGGTGGATGGAGGCAATCATACAAAATAATACAGAAATAAATTCACGATTTCCAATTTCTGAAATGAGAGAAATATATGTGGATAAATTTGATTGTGTATGGTTTTCGGGTTTATTGACAGGCTCTTTCGACTCAACAAGTGTAACGTTGTAACCGCACGCCGTTAATTTTATCTGAAAAAACCTTCCGAGACGATTCTGACAACTCACAGCAATTACTAAAATAGTACTGAGTTCAGTTTTAATTTGTGAAGATTGTTCTAACAGCATTTGAAAAAATATTTTTTTTGAAATTATTTCTTCTTCAATTGCTCGGGTACTTTTTCCAGTTGTTTCAGATATGCAAACGATTCTGCTTCTCTGATTATATGCACATTATCGTGCGCTATCATTACAATCGCAGGGCGCGGTTGAATGAATTGCATGCTTTGAGAAAAATTATATGCACCGACATTTTTTATTACAAGCGCATCACCTCGTCTCATCGGAGGGAGTGCGGCTGATTGTCGGACGCAATCAATCTGCATACACAGTGGTCCGAACACGCTGACATCTTCCACCGTTGCACCATTATCTTGCGCGGGTTGCATTTCGTAACGATACCACCACGATGAAAACAGTAAATTTACTCCCGCATCAATGTTGTATGCTTTGCTGCCATTTGCAGAACGCTTTTGTGAAATTACGCTTGAAATAAGGTGCATTGCTTCATCTACAAGCGAGCGTCCGGGCTCCATCATCAGCGTAGGTATTTCTTCTCCCGAAAATGGTCCTGTTAGTAATATCGGACAGACTGCTTCTGCGTATTGGTCGAAGGTCGGACAGGTCTGACTTCCCGGCAGCCATGCAGAATGTAGTGTATTGATGGAAGCAAAACCGCCGCCAATATCCCAGTAGTCAAGTTTTATTTTAAATGCGTCGCGGATAATCTGATAGAAGTACACAAATTTTTGCGCCATAACGCGATACGTTTCAACATTGTCGTTGTATGTACCTGCGTGGCAATGCAACCCGCGCAAATTCAGCAAACCACCGTTGACAATTCTCTTTACTGCTTCATACGCTTGTGTGCTTTCGTAATTGAATCCGAATCTATCCCACTGCATTGCGCCGATTTCCATATTGATGCGAATGCCGACAGAAACTTTTTTATTGAATTCTTTAGCAATTTCTTCGAGCAGATAAATTTCATCGTAGTTATCTATGTTTATTATTGCATTTTCAGAAACAGCGCGGCGCAGTTCTTCTCTTGTTTTGTGCGGACCGTTGAAAATAATTTGTTCACCCGGAACATTGAGCGAACGCGCAATTTCATATTCAAATCCGGATACGACTTCTGCAAACGCGCCCTCATCCTGAAATGTTGCGCAAATGGCAGAGAGATAATTTGTTTTGTACGAATAGGAAATCTGCACTTTCGGATAACGCAAAGTAAAAGCGCGGTGCATATCGCGGTACCGTCGTCGCAGTGTCTGTTCTGAAACAACAAACAGCGGCGAACCATATTCCTGAATCAGTGTGCGCACGGGAACGCCATCAATACGTGGCAACGGAACTGCGCTCGGTGCGCGTCCGAATTTATTTGCCAAACCAACCGTGTGGCGGATAATAATAGGTTTTTCGTAAAATTGTTTTTGCATACGTCGTTAGTTGAGTATATGTGTCATTAAGTTAGTGATAAAATTTTTTGCCATTCTTTGTAACTATCAATATCTTGTATCAAATTAGTAACAAGAAAGAAAGAACAGACTATGAACGCATCTGATATGTATGATGAAACTGACCTTGCAAAAATGTTTCTTCCCATCGGAGAAATGCTGCAAGTACACACCATTGCTGATATTACCGAAGAAAACATTACCGGCGAACGACGGCTCTCCGAACTTGATTGGATTTTCCCGCTGCATTTTCCCGGCGACCCGATTTTCCCCGGCAGTCTTTTAATAGAAGGCGCGGGACAAATTATTGCAATTTGGGGTTGGCATAACGGATTGCGCGGAAAACCACGACTTGTAAAAGTTACCGCAGAATTTAAAAGCCCCGTGTATGCGCACGATAAAAAAGTAACATATTCCGGCACAATGACGAAGCGCAACAATATTGTTATGGGAAACGTGAACATCAGCGTTGACGAACGATATGTTGGAAAAGTTGTTGCAACAATTGTGGTGCTGGAAACATGTAAAAGTTGAAACAATTATTTTTTCTTTTCAAAAATCAATTCGCCTTTTGTCGTCAGACTTTCGAGATAACTCATCGGGCAAACTAAATCAGTCGCGTGGCGGACGAATGTAAATCCCGGTTGTACGGTGTGGAGTTTTTTCACTTTCTCGCCAAGCGCAAGTTGTACAACGGCAAGCGGTAAATTTACTCCCGCGCCCGCGGATAAATAAATCCACGAAGGGAAGCGCGGATTGATTTCCACCAGAATATATTCGTTTGTTTTTGCATCCTTCAGCATCTCCACTTCGCACGGACCGCGCCATTGCAGCGCATCAATAAGTTTTTCCGCCTGCTCGTACAGTTTTTTATCTCTGATTGTAACTCCCGCCCATGCTTTCCCTTTTTCCGTTAAGCGTAATTTTCGCATCGGGACTGCGCCGACAAGATTTCCTTTTCCATCGCCGACACACGCAACATCGTATTCTTCTCCTGGTAAATATTCCTGTGCAATAATCGGCAGTCCCCATTTAGCATTGAGTTTTCCGAAATAAATATTCGCTTCTTCGATGGAGTGGCAAACGTATGCTTCATAAAAAACACCTTTGATAACAACAGGTAATCCGAGTTTTTGTATCGCATGGGGAATTGTGCGCATATCGTTCAGTACTTCGGTTTTCGGAACACGAATTCCATGTTTCACACAAAAATCTGCAAGCAAAGCTTTGGAACGCATACGTACCTGCTCTTCGGAAGGAAGAAATGTTTTGATGCCGATTTCACTTAAATCGTGCGCAAGACGGTTGGCGTTGAATAATTCCGAATCCAGCGTGGGAAGAAATACATCAATGCGCGTGCGTGCGTGAATTTCGTTCAGGCGATGAAGGAGCGCGTGTTCTCCTTCATTGGGATACGGAATCAGATAGACTTCGTCGAGCAATTCTTCGTCGTAAATTCCTGTATCAAACGCATCGTACGCGAGTCCGATAATTTTTCCCTTCCAGAGATTGTCTTTTCTGAGACAGCGTGTGATGGGAATTCCCGGCGCGGGATTATCTGTCGCACTTAAACCGGTTACAGCGATATTGTAATTCATTTTTTTCGAGATTGATGTTTTTTTTTGCGGAAAGCAATTTTTAAAAATCTTTGTGCAAAAAATGCGGAAGAATATAAAAATAAATCGGCGTGAAATAGACAGAATTGCACTGCCAAAAGTTTAATTAATAAAAAAGGCGATACGTTTTTTGTGCATATCGCCTTACAAATTATCCGATATTTTTTTTTTATTTCATCAAGAGCATTTTTTTCTTTTCCGTGAATTGCTTTCCATCCACGCCTGTTGCATCGAGGCGATAGATGTACACACCGCTTGCAAGTTTCTTTGCATCAAACGGAATTTGGTGATATCCCGCTTCTTTTACACCATTCACTAATGTTGCAATTTCTTTTCCGTTGACATCAAAAATTTTCAAAGAAACAGTTGCATCAACCGGCAATGCAAATTTAATTGTTGTCGTTGGATTGAACGGATTGGGGAAATTTTGTTCAACAGAAAATTCTTTGGGGAGTTCGAGCAAATTGCCGGTGCGTATTTTCTGTACACCGACACTATTCACTACTATTGAAACATTATTCGATACATCAGATTCATTTCCAGTATTATCTATGACTTTTACTCTATACCGCACAGTCATAGGGTCGCCACTGTCATAAATGTATTCTTCATCATCTTCATAAAATGCATCCGAAGTTGTTACACCCGTAAAATACCATGCTCCTGCACCACTCTTTTTATAAATTTTATATTTAAACGATGGTAAATCTAATTCCTGAGATTCATCCCAGGTAATACACGGATGAACACTCTGGTATGAACCTCCCGTGTACTCACGTACATTTTGCGGCGGCTCCGGTTTGGGATTAATTTTATGAATGCCTTGGGATGTTGCAACAAAAAAATTTTCATCATTACCATTATCTGTTTGTATATCATTGATGGGCTTGGGAAGAGTAGCAGTATTCACTTCTTCCCATGTTACGCAGGAATCTTTCGTTTTATAGATTTTATTCCCGTTATCTCCAATTGCCCACAAATATTTTTGCTTTTGTGTATAACTCGGATGGCTAATAATTTTTTTAAATGAGGATGGTGTATTTTTAATTTCCCAAGTGTTACCGTTAGTTGATTTCCATAGATTATTACTTGAACACAATGCATATATTGTTTTTTGTGAACCCGCGTATTGGATGGAAATATTTCGTATTGCATCTCCTTCAATTTCCAGTACATTATTCCAATCCCATGCGCCATCTTCATCCCGAACTCCTTTCCAAACACCTTCATCAAGCAAAGCCGCGTACATTACATCTGCATCATCCATATCAGCAGCAAGTGATGATACAACCGATGACGAACTGCTGATGTTATCATATTGCCAATCGCCCTCATCATCACGGTACATGAAATTAAAGATAATATTGTTTCCAATAACATAATCTCCGCCGGCAAAGATTTCACCATCGGCATTTTGTGTTATACAATAAATACTGTCTGTTTCGTTTGCACTTCTCGCTGCGCTCCATAAGAGAGTATCCCAATGTTCAGGTGTTCCCATCCAAATCGAAGTTGTTGGAATTGAACCACTTCGAGGATAGGTGATGCCAAGCACATATCCTGTCATTGTTTCGTCAAGAACCAATTGCCTTCCGAAAAATCGGCCGGTATCTTCTATGCAGTAATTCAACCACTCTCCGTTAAACACGCTGCTGCCGCTAAATGTATTGGATACAGAAGCGATATCGCCATTAACTATAAAAAATGAGATACTACTCCCAATATCTATACCTCTACTTATATCTGTCCACTTTGATGTGTCTCCTGTAAATATGGCAGATGATGTGCCGGCAAAATATTTCACCGTACTATTATGTATTGCCGCTGTAAAAGAAAGTACATTCCTGTCAAACAGATTTTTTACCGCTTCGCTAAAATGATATCCTGCGTCTGTGCTATAAAATATTCCATTGTCCGTACTAACATACACAATGTATTTATCTACCGGGTCAACTTGTATCGCATAGATAATATTTGCAGGAAATAGTGGTGCAACGTCACCGCTCCAATGCGCACCAGCATCAGTTGAATGATACACGACAGCGCTACCGTTTTTTTTACTCACCCCTGCAAGCAGTACATCATCATTATTTTCCTTCCTTGCTTGCGCAATTGCGGTAATATTTTTCCCTTTCAGTTTCGAATTCTCTTGCGTCCACGTAACCCCGCCGTTCACGGATTTCCAGAAACCATTGGAATCTGCCGCCGCATCCAATGGTTGTGTTTCATCTACGGGGACAAACTCTCCATTGACTATTCCGCTCCCCCCGATGTACACATAGTTTATATCTACCGGGTCAAAGAATATCGCCGTGATATTTGTGTGGTATGCTGTCCTAAAAGTATCTATGGGGGAAAAATTTCTTCCTCCATCTGTACTTTTCCATAGCGAAGAATTATCCGTCATTTTTTCCGTTCCCAGCCATACACGCATCGGGTCTGCTTCTTTAGGTGCAGATACAAGTGTGCGAGGAACAAATTGCGATGGCAAACCTGTAACGTTACTCCAATTTCCACCGGAATTTGAACTCCTTTTTAACACAGTTCCTACATTTGCAAGGACAATGCTTGGCGTATCGCTTTTACAGGCAACAACCCATGGATTCGTAATCGCAGTGATGTGTGTCCACGTTTCCTCTGCTTCGTCATATTTTATCAGTGTCGAGCCGGAATCGGCGGCATACAGTACCAATGTAGTGCCATCATACGCGGCGGCTAACTGACGTACTCTGTCGGCACGCCAGGGTCCATTCATACTGCTCCATGTTTGAGCAGTGGTTATACTTACATTCATTATAAATGCAATTGCTATCAATAGAGTTTTGAAGCGTACGCTTCGAGAAATATGTATAAACATAATTAATCCTTTTAGATTAGGTTGTGAGTAAATATAAATTAAATATGGTTTCATATATTGAAGCGATTTTTCTGTGGCGGCATCTTCTTAGAAAAAGATACTGTTACAGTACGATGCGGCGTTGGGGTGTCCTCTCTCCGAAACTTTGCCGGTCGCGGAAGAAATCAGACACCCTTTCACCGTTTGAAAACAAACTGAAACCTTACGTTGTTTTCAACACTTCAAAACTTGTTGAGACAGACAAGAATGTCCATCCTACTCATAAATTTCTTACTTCATCAAAATCATTTTCTTTGTAATTACACTCGTTATGTTTTTATTGTTCGTTATCGCAAGCCGGTAAAAATACATCCCGCTTGCACATCCTTCCGCATTCCATTCCACCGTATGTTTTCCTGCTTCATATTGTTTGTTGTTGATGAGCGTTGCAACTTCTTTTCCATAAATATCATATACTTTTAAGGTTACATTCCCAACAGCCAATAGCGAAAAGCCAATAGCCGTCTTCGGATTAAACGGATTGGGAAAATTTTGGAAGAGTTCAATACGAGAAGGAATTTCGCTGTGCGGTTCAGGAACGCTGGTGTTTACAATTTCTCCACGACGATAAATTACCCGACTTGTGGTTACATTGGAATACACAACATGAATTGCATTTTGTGTTATTGCAACCACTGGATTTCCTGTGTTTGCACCTGCAAGAGCATACACCGGACACCATATTGCTCCCTCATCAAAACTTGTGCGGATTCTGGTGCCGATTCCACCTGCATTATTTGCGGCATCCCATACAACGGCAACGATATTCTCCCTTATCGTTATATCCCGCGGAATACCAAAATATCCGCCGGTGATATTTTCTTCATCAAACCATTCATCGCCCCCGGAGTCGCTATTGCGAACGACAATGCCGCAACTTAAATCACTGCTGCAACCGTACTTTGAATCTCGCCAGGTAGCCAAAACCCTGTTGTGGCTCGCCGCTATGGAAGATATCATTGAACCATGATTATCAATTGACGATAAAATTGTTTTTAAAGACCATGTAAAACCGAGGTCATAACTTTTCCAATATGCAATTTCAGGATACTCATCAGCGTTTAGTGTAATATGTAACATACCATCACTCAACGCGGGTTTTACAAATTCTCCCAATGTATCGGGAGCAACTCTCCACGAAGTTCCCGCATCCGTGGATGTCATCATAAAGGGGCTTGGATATCCGTGTTGCGATTCAATAAAAAGAGAAACCGCAATAGTATCATCCTTTATTGCAATGTCTCTAAGAAATGAATAGAAATTTGTTACTCGCGTTATCGTGTCCCAGGTCGCCCCGCCATCGCTACTTTTTAACTTATAGATATACGTATCTATGGTGCCGGTGTTCGTAATTTCAAAAAATAAAAAAACGTTTTCCTTATTTGCTACGACAGTATTTATCGATCCATTGCTTGCAGAATCAGAATAATTATATAAATCACGTACCGTGTCCCATTGCACCCCTTCATTTGTTGAGCGGATATACGGTAATTTTATCGTACTTCCCCACCACGTAACATGCACCGTATCGCCCTGCGCCGCAATGGAAGGCAGTCCATATTCATACGCAAGCACCACTGGCTCGTGCCAGATAATACCGCAACTGGTATCCTGCGCAACGGCAGTATAATCAATAAGTGTAAAATTCAGGAGGAGACAGAGGGAGGCACATCGCGCTATGTGTACAATGGCGCGGAGGAAAAGAGAAGTAGTGTAGCGTAGTAGTTTCATAAAAATTAAAAGAATTAAAAATGGGGCGTTTTCCTACTTCATCAAAATCATTTTCTTTGTAATTACACTCGTTATGTTTTTATTGTTCG
>CAYHPL010000020.1:5481-54127 GCA_964358705.1 uncultured Chitinophagales bacterium | reverse complement strand
TTAAAGAAACAAATCTGAACTCTGCAATCTGAAATCTAAAATCTGTTGTCGGATTGAACGGATTCGGATAGTTTTGCTGTAATGAAAATTCTGACGGGAGAGTTTGCACATTATCTTTCACGTCTGTTGAATTAGTGCCAAGAATTGTAATATCATCCACGGCTGCTTCTATCAGTGAACCCGCGCCTAAATCTGCTGCTATAAATCGCAACATAATCTGGTCCGTTGGCGTTACGTAATCCGTAATAAAAAACTGCACTTTTCTCCAACTGTTGTCCGTCTCGTTTGTATTTTCAACGCTTGTCCACGAAATTCCGCCATCGCTGGAAATATCCACCACCCAAAAATCTGTTCCCGGAGTTGCGCCTGCATTATTTGAATACCAGCGATAGTATTGCATCAATGAATTTTGTACATCGGTAACATTAAATACCGGCGAATACAGAGTTGTTCTTCCATTATCAACATCGTATGTTCCTAATCCTGTGCCTGCAAGCGCGCCTGTAACATAACAAATTGTTCCGGTTGCAGTGTGGTCATTTTCCGGTTGCACTGTTCCGTTGTTTGTTCCCTGCGGGTCTGCGGCTTCCCATATTCCCGTTGTTGCAGAATCATCATCTGCGCCGACTGACCATAAATGATTTGTTGGCTCGTTTTCAAGGTTATCTGTTATCTGTGCATTGAATCCAACGAGGAAACTGTAATTTTCCTGCGGCGCGCGCGATGGTTTGATAAAATGATTTCCAGCGCTGTCTGCAATAAAGAAATAATATTTTACATACGCTCCTGCCGATTGCGGCGGAATAAATCCTGAAAATTCATCAGGTGTTCCTGTTGGAGAAAGATGCACTGCGGAGTACGGGCTTCCATTCGTCGAAAAATATACAAGAATGGAATCCATGTGCAGCGCGGCTAATGGCGATGAAGTTACGGTCATCGCAATCGGATATGGTGACGTTGTGTTATAGGTATCTTCAAGTTGTGTGTGTGAAAATCCCATATTCATAAATAAACTTACGCCAATACCGTGTTCATCAAACGCGGTGTTAATCAGTGCGGCGTGCGGCGTTCCGTTTCCAAGATTACCATCGTTATCATCTGCGATAAGTATTTCAAGAAAATATTCGCTGAATGCTGTTCCTGTATTTGCATCGTCGGGAATTCCCCATTTTGCAAAGTGTGAAAGTTCTCTTGCTTCATCAACGCCGATAAGATTGCGCAAATCCCAGCACGCGCCGCCAATAATCAATCCATCGTTATGCACTTCATTGGAAATATCTTCGGGATAGCGATTGGAATTATCTACGGTGCGTATTCCAATTCCGGGCTGAGAAAATCCTTCACCGATAATCGGCTCATCCTGCAACAGTGATGCAACAACATCGGCGAGACCTTCGTGCATTGCGCCATTTATCATTCCTTGCAACGAGCCGTGCTGCTCGTATAATTTATCGTTGATGCCGTGCCCATATTCGTGATAGACAACATCGGCTATTTGTCCTGTATTTGTGCAACCGCCGCCCGCCGCAAAAAAGTTAATGCCAGTGCCATCCCAAAACGCATTGCATGTTTGCGCAAGATTGACTGCAACGGGCATACTATAATTAATTGTCGTGAATTGCGTATCAAGCGCGACAATAAAATCGTGCACAATATTTGTATGGTAAAATGCATCACGTTCTGCAGGATGCGCGTTGTCCGTATTCCAATGAACAGTAATCGTATCATTTGCGCCAAGGGTTGTAGAAAAACTTGCATCTGCGGCATCATTGCGATTGACATTCGCAAACGGACCGGAAAGATTTGCCGTCATTGTTCCGCTGCCATTAAAAACAAATGCGCCGTTGTCATCTGTGGTAATTTGTGTTGTTCCTATTTTTACATATTGATGAGCAAGCGGACGAACAGCAAACGTATCTGTCGGTTCGCGCAGTTGTACTTCCGCTTTAACTTTTCCTTCGATAATATTACGGAGTTTATTCCATCGCCATACGATTGCTCCCGAATGTGCATCAACATACGTCATCCAGAGCGCATCGGGATTTGCAGTGCGAATTTGCGTTTCATATACAAGATGAAAATCTACAGAAGAAGCATTGCGCACAGGAAGAATAAAAAGTTTTGGGGCTGTTGCATTGACAATAAATGATTCTTCCAAGCCATTACGCGCATTTCGCTGCGCTTTTTCTTTTGCAATAGAAGGAATCGTATTGAGATGTATTTCAGGAGATGCATCCGAACCAAACATCATCACGTTGCCATTAGTGTGCAGGCGTAATTCAATATCTGTTACAAGAACAGGAATGTCATTTTTTTTCTGAAGAAAAGAAACGTACCACACATTGTTATGCACTTCTGCTCTGCTCAGTGTAATTTCACTCTGTGATACTTTCAGCAATGAAGTATTCATTGATAAAAATTTGCGCGCGGCTTCTTCTACATTTTCTTTTGTGATAAAAGAAAATCCCGGAATAGCAATGCTCGTACCGTATGCGCGGTGCGGCGTGCGTGTTGCTTCGTTCCATTGCACGCTCCAATCGTTGTGCGCATCCAAAAATTTCTGCCACTGCGGTGAAAGCGTCAGTTGCTTTTGCACCGAAGCAGTTAGAGCGTGTGCTCCGTTTTTTTCGGCAGGAAGTAAAACTGATGTTGTCGCGTCATTCGCAAAAAGGATTGCAGAGGAGAACGCGGCAAGGAAAATAACGAGTAGTAATTTCATAGAGATATGTGATAAGATGTGTTCAATAAAATACGGGAAGAAGATAGAAGAAAGAGAAGAAAGAAGAAAATAAAGTTTTGAAAAGTACAGAACAAAAAGGAGGATACTTTTTTAAGAGCATCCTCCCTTAACAGCAAATCTTATTTCGTCAATATCATTTTCTTCATTGCTGAAAATTGTTGCCCATCAATGCCATTCGCAATAATGCGGTAGAGAAACACGCCGCTCGGATACGATGAAGCATCAAATGATATTTCATAAAGCCCTTCGACTTGTATCTGATTCACTAATACTTCAATTTCTTTTCCCAATAAATCAAATACAGAAATTTTTACATGAGATGAAACAGGTAAAGAGTATTTGATTAACGTAGTAGGATTGAAAGGATTCGGATAATTATAGGAGAGCGAATATTCCCTCGGTGATTCATGCAGTAATGCAGTTCTTATTTTTGCCTCACTAAAAATAGTGAGTATAAAATGAATACTATCAGAAGATGCTGAAACATTTCCGTGATTGTCCATTGCTTGTACGAAATAAAAAGCGGGAATTTCCTCGCCTCCCTCTAATCCGATATATTCATGAACGTCCTCGTAGATTGTATCTGTTGTAGTTGCAACTAACGTAGGTCCTACTCCATTACGAACTTTATATACTTTGAAGGTTTGGAAGTCTCGCATTTCAATACTATTCCAAATAATTTTAGGATGCACTCCCTCAGTCGGAATATTTGGATAGTCATCATAATAATTATGGATATTGAGTGGTTTACTTGGAGGAGGGTTAGATTTAAATACTCCGCCTGCGGATGCGATATAAATAAAATCAGGCCATTTTGCATCACTCCTCAAATCCGTCAATGGTTTTGGAATATACGATGTATTGATACTATCCCACGAAGTTCCACCATTGATAGTTTTATAAAGTATGTTCTGGTCTCCAGTGATTGCCCAACACACATTCGTGCTATTGATTTGTCCCGGATCAGAAAGCAAACGATGCGCCCCCCAAAATGGAGCTGAGAGTGTTGAGTAATTTGCAAATCCATCAATGGATTTCCATAGAAGACTATCCCCGCTTACGTACACAACCTGCGCTGTCGTTGAGTTGTTGGGATTCAACGTTATCGAGCGAACGTTGTAACCGGTAAAAATATTCGTCCAGGTACTTCCGCCGTCACTTGATTTATATAGCCCTTTATTGTTTCCCAATCCTACATAAAGTGTGTGCGCATATGGAATACCGCTGCTTGTATCTATTGCCAAACAAAGGACAGGGTCTTCAGAACCGTTATCCCCAATTTCTGCAGTTCCCGACCACGTATTTCCGAAATCCGTGCTCCACATAAAGTTATACGAAGTATTAAACGTCCCTCCCGCATAGACTCTGCTTGAACCTGTTTTTGGATCGGGTAATATGACATTTAATCTTGTATTTAAAACGCCATCATTATATTCATTTACCTTCGTTCTGCGCCAGTTTCCATTTGCTTGCTGACGTACATAGAGAACAGCCCTCCCTGCACTATCACCGCACATATATGCATAATTTGGGTTGTGCGGATTGATGGAAACATACATTCCTTTAAATCTTCGATAATAGATTCCATACATTTTATAATTTGCTATTTGCGATGGAAATTCCCAATGTCCGTTATTAAAACTACTGATACCCGGATACTTATCTTTAAATACCGATAACATTACGCCTTCGCAACCCGCGACAGATTCAACTTGCATTAAAAGACTGTCAGGAGGAATGTGCTGCCAGTTCATTCCAAAATCGGTTGTCCGAAACAAGGATGAATAAGTTGCCGCAAATATTGTATCGCCGGAAGGAGTAAATGCAAGTTGATAAATATCCCTTTCATTCATTCCGGTATTTCGTATTTCCCACGTAAAGCCGCCGTCGTCACTATATGCAAATCCGTTATCTGTTCCGGCAACCAATGTTGTAGGAGTTGTCGGATGTACTTTTAAAGTGCGTACGTGTGTTACAGTATTTTTTTGAATAACCGACATTGCGCTTCCCCAATCCTCGCCAAAATTCTTAGAGCGCCACACGCGCACACCTTTCCCTTTTGATTTTTTTGTAATTGCATACAAGAAAGTATCCGGAGGAACAATGGCAAATGCAAGCGCAATGATGTTTTTATCTCCACTTCCTCCGCTACCGCCAACTTTCTTTAAATACGACCAATTTAACCCTGCATCCGATGACCTCCACAATCCTTTGGTTACGGGACCAAATTCTATATTACCTTCTTCATCAGTAGAATCATCAACGTCCTCTGATTCCGTGGAATCAAGCGCGAAGGAATAGACAGATTTTGATGAACCGCCTGCCCACACATAATTACCACGAGCTCCCGCTAACGGAAACGGAAGTATATCATTGATATTTGTTTGTGCTATATTTTTGAAATAAGGATGTCCCTCAAATTTACCATTTTCAAAATTCCATTTCCACATCACAGTATCATTGGGAGCATTTTCTCTTTTTGTACCAAGAAAAGCAATTCTTGTATCGTGAGGTGAAATGGATATTTTTTGTGTCATCGGATAATGTTGCCCCTGCACTTCTTCCCATGTAGAAGCACCTCCGTCATCGGTATAATGAATGAAATTCAGCCAGCGCTGCCCAAATACTACATTAGGATTATTGGGAGCGCACGTCGCAAGAACAGCGGCACCTGGAAAATTAACATAGCTCCACGTCAAGCCGTTATCCGTGGACATTTCCAATGGCTTCTTATTTGCATTTAATGCTTCTCCATACGAAATGTACATTTTTTGAGGAATGCTTGATGATTGATACTTTCCAATAGAGACATCTGACAGAACACGAGGTCGGTAAGGACCATTCGTAGTGACAAACGGTTGCGCAGAAGCGCAATCGAACAAGGCGAGTATTGCGAAAACAACGAAAAACACAGTAACTGTTTTTGTTGTTACTATTATATTTGATGCATAGTACTGCATAAGAACTCCGTAATTTTTGGAGTGAATTGAATATATTGGAGGCACAATTTTGGTATAATAACCGAAATTGCGCAAGCAATGCGAGTGTCTCCGTTCGGGCTGTACAAAAGTGAGAACTGCGGGACACTCCCTTGCGTTTAAGTTCCAATGTGTGAATGTGGCTACTCTCTGCCAAAACTTTTATTTTATCAGTAACATTTTCTTCGTAGCGATATATTTTTTTTGTTTGTTATCAGTTAATTCAAGCCGGTAAAAATACATCCCGCTCGGAAATTTCTCTGCATTCCACTCTACGCTGTATTTCCCCGGTTCTTTTTTTTCATTGACTAAAGTAGCAACTTCTCTTCCGGTAATGTCGAATACTTTTAATTTTATATTCCCAACATCAAACAGCGAATAACCAATAACAGTTTTTGGATTAAATGGATTCGGGTAGTTCTGCACCAGTTCTATTTGAGATGGTAATTGTGTTGTAGTTTCAGTAACAGTCGTTGGAAATCTCCCCCGACGATATAAAATTCTCAATATTCCATTTCCTGTATTTTCTGTCCATTGAGGCCATACCATGTGAACGGCATTTGGAGACAATGCAATTCCCGACATACCACAGTTTATTGTATCAGTTTTTCCTGCAGGATAACACAGCGGGAACCAGTTTTCTCCGTTATCAAGACTGTACCTGAGTGTCGGGTAGTCATTCAGGAATGAGACCAAACTCTCCCATGCCGCTCCTACCCGTTCACCATAGTGTGTAACTTTTCCCAAACTATTTGTTGTATTCAGTTCTTCCGTCAGGCGGATTTCATCATCCCACGTTTGTCCTTCATCGCGGCTTTTTCTGAATACAATACTGCAACCCAGCCCGCCGCAACCGTACTGCTTATCATGCCACGTTGTATAAATATGCGCAACGCCGTTTTCCACTGCTCGGGATGAGATAACAGGAGCTATACTTGCGTACCCATCCGGTTGCGAGACAACAATGGTATCAAACCAGCTGATGCCAAGATTTGTGGAACGCGAGAGAAGTATTTCGGTAGATAAAAACGGAGGAACACCGCCCTGTCCGAACATACGATGAATGTAATGCGGTGAAATTGCCATAGAGTTTTCTTTATCTTCAATGTTGGAGGTCGGAGGCGTACTCCACGAATTGCCGCCGTCAGTGGAGAGCACATAAAAATATTCTATATGTGAATAGTCGCTCACTGAAACAAGTATCGTATCGCCAAATATAGCGGCTCCCTGCATTTGAGTAATCGAATCAGTTACGACAATCGGGGTTGGTCCGCTCCACGATGTGCCGCGGTCGTACGAACGCAACATATACACGGGAGAACCGAACCCTCCGAGATTAAATAACACACATACCATTTTTTTATTTGATATAAGACGATAATTTGATGGTTTGAAACCAATTCCTAAAGAATCCAATAAGTCAATTATCGGACTAAATGTAGCACCGCCATCACACGACCTCATATAAGGAAATAGGTATGTATATGGTAGGCTGACATTTGTCCAGCAGATATGCAACGTATCTCCCTGAGCGGCAATGGATGGTAATCGTCCGCTTATCGGGAGGGAGTCAGGCATTAATTTTACAACACTATCCCATACCAATCCGCAACTGGTATCTTGTGCGGAAGCGGTGTAATAATTAACGGGAAAATTCAGGAAGAGGCAAAGTGAGACAACAAGCGCCATTTTTACAACAGCGGAAGAGAAAAGGGTAGAGATGTTTCGAGGTAGATTCATAAGTATGCACATAAATTATTAAATAACCCGTACATCATCATTGAAAAAAGAATCATCCATTATCAATAAACGATATACGGACTATAAACTGGGCATAATATACAATTCAATACAATTCAATACAATTCAATACAATTCAATACAAGAAAAAATTGAAAATACTTTACCATCGTTTCTTTTTTTCAATATTTCGGTTGCCCTTTATTATCATCAACATATCCCCCCAAAAAAAAGAAAAATGGAGTTCACATACATACGTATAAGCAGCGAACTCCATTAGATATTTTTTCAGCGTTTTTTTTCACATCATAAAACTCCTCAAAATAGCAGGCGTAATATCAGTCAAAGAAGAAACCTTCTGAACAAAAAAATCTTTGTGCTCCCCCCACACAATTGTCGGGACATTATTCATCGTGTGCGTACTGATACGCAAATCTTCCATATTGCCGTGGTCGCTGGTGAGCAGAATGGTATGCGCATCAGGATTCACGGATGATAAAATTCCTTCCAGAAATTCATCTGTCTTTTTTATATCTGCAATTGCAAGTTCCATATTTTGTGAATGTCCGAATCCATCGCTGAACGGATGCTCGTACAACACAAAATCATTTTCCTGCATCAACGCTCCAATAATTTTTCCCGATTCTTCCGCAGTCCGCACAGGAATATCAATACCGCGCGTAATAAGAAAATCATTTGTAAAATCCGGCGCAATTGCTTTTCCATCACGAATATCTTCAAGCCATCGGAACGGAATATCTGCCGCTTTTACCGCCCACGTTGTTGCGCTCCAGAATTGCTGACTGCGCTCAAAATACTGCGGCGTATATCCGTTCGCAAAAGTTGCGCTCTTTCCGATTTTTTTCAGTTGTAAAAATATACTGTGTTCTGCAAGAATTTTTCTCAGCGTCGGCGTGGGAAATCCTGATACGTGCCGCTCCATTTCTTTGCTTGCATTTATGCCGGTAAAAATGGCGGTCTGTCCTGTTGCGCTTTGCGGTAATCCTGTAATACCGAGCGTTGCATCAGTTGAAATTATTGCACCATCAAACGCGCACGAAGAATTTCCGCCGTCAGAAAATAACGTAAAAAATTTTGACCGCTGTTGCACAAACGGATTAAATTCATTATACATTGAACCAATCCCAACGCCATCAAGAAAAATCAACGCAACAGACATTGAATATTATTTTTTTCGTTTAACAAAAGATTCTGCAATTGCAAAATCAATGCGCCGTTCAATACTATCCACACGCATAACACGCACAGTAACGCTATCTCCGAGTCTGTACCGTTTTCTGTTGCGCTGTCCGACAATTGCATAATTCTTTTCATCGAAAATATAGTAATCGTCATCCAAATCGCGCATCCGAATCATTCCTTCCGTCAGTAATTCATTTATTTTTACAAATAATCCGAAATTGGTAACACCGGAAATAACGCCATGGAACTCATCGCCGAGATGACGCTTCATATATTCCACCTGCATCACTTTCACTGATTCGCGCTCTGCTTCCATTGCAACGCGCTCGCGGTCTGAAGATTGCTTTGTAATAAACGGGAGCCGTTCGCTGTAAAAATTTCTTCTTTCCAAACTCATTCCGTGTTCATACTCCAAGAGCATACGATGCACAATCAAATCGGGATAGCGGCGAATCGGCGAAGTAAAATGCGTGTAGTATTTAAATCCCAGTCCGAAGTGTCCGATATTTTCTGGACTGTACACTGCTTTCGCCATTGCGCGTATCGCAACTTCATTGATAACATTTTCCACTTCACTGCCGCGCACATCCGCCATTAATTTCTGAATTGCGCGCGACGAAACATCTTTTGCAGAAAATGAAAATCCGAACTGCTTTACAAAATTTGCAAGTTCCTGTATTTTTTCCGGATTCGGCGTATCGTGTATCCGATAGACATACGGACGCTTTTTTTGTTGCTCTGCCTCATTTTTTTGGGAAACGATATGTTTTGCCGCAATCTGATTTGCAAGCAGCATAAAATCTTCTACCAAACGATGACTTTCGAGACGTACTTTTTTTATGATTTCCGTTGGTTTTCCTTCTGCATCAAATTTAAATTTTGCTTCCGATGAATCAAAATCAATACTTCCCTCGCGCAGGCGTTTTTTTAACAAAACAGAACTCAATTTGTGCATCAGTAAAATTTCTTCCGCAAAGTCGCCGTGTTTTGTTTCGATAATTGTTTGCACTTCCTCATACGTAAATCTGCGTTTGCTGTGAATAACGGATTTTTTTATAGCATAATTTTTCACAACGCCGCGCGGCGAAATTTCCATTAGTATCGAATACGTGAGTCGGTCTTCAAGCGGTTTTAAACTGCAAATATTATTGGAAATATTTTCCGGCAGCATCGGCACAACCATATCCGCAAGATACACACTCGTGCCGCGCTTCAATGCTTCTGTATCAAGCGCAGAACCTTCCGTTACAAAATGCGAAACATCCGCAATATGCACGCCGAGTTCGTAATTTCCGCTCGCAAGTATTTCAAGCGAAACTGCATCGTCAAAATCTTTCGCATCTTCGGGGTCAATCGTTACAATAATTTTCTCGCGTAAATCAAGTCGCTTTTTTATTTCTTCCGTTGCGATGACGGTGGAAATTGTTTTCGCTTCCGCAGTAACAATTTCGGGAAATTGCTGCGGCAGTTTGTATTCGCGAATCACGGAAAGCATTTCAGCGCGCACTTCTCCGCTGTATCCCAATACTTCCATCACACGACCTTCGGGATTCAGATTGCGATTTTCCCAACGCTCGATAATCGTAATAACTTTGTCTCCGATTTTCGCTTTGTTCGTTGCGGATTTCGGAATGTAAATATCGCGCCCGCATTTCTTTTTGTCATCAGGCACCACAAAGAAAAAATTACCGCTGCGTTCAAAACGACCGACAATTTCCTCCTGCGTGCGCAGTGTTATTGCGATGACTTCTCCTTCGTGCTGCTCCAATGCGCGATGATGTTTTTTCTCTGCGAACAAGGCAACTTTTACCGTATCGCCATCGAGCGCAGTGGAGCAGAATTTTTGCGGAATAATTATTTCGCCGATGGATTCATCTTCCACGCGTACAACACCGTAACCGCTTTTCATAGAAAATATTCCGACATATTTTCCTGATTGCTGCGTCAGATGCTGATAGTGTTTGCCCTTCACGCGCTGAATGAGTTTTTGTTTTTCCAATTCACCGAGAAGTTTTTGAAATGCGCGGTATTCTCTTTCGTCCGCGATGCTCATTCGCCGCGCAAGTTCTTTCATTTTAAAAAGGTTATTTGGATTCTTCCGCAGAAAGTCGAGAATTTTTTCGCGAAGAAATTGCTGTTCGGAAAGTTGTGTGGATTTCATTTGTTTGTAGTGAAAATTGTGGAGCGAAGTAGTGGAGTGTTGGAGATTGGAGTAAAAAAATTATTCTTCATCGTGTAAAGTATTCCTTAGAACAACAAATACTTCACTTTATTTACCGTGTTTGCGTTGGGTTATTTTGTAATTTATCTTTTACACTATCCCAATCGAAATCAGAGTTATAAAAATAACTATTGAAATTATCTTTTAACCATTCATAGAAATCATTTTCAACATATATTGAAAAATCTTCCACAAGTATATTTATATCAATATTATCAGGAATGGGATTGGCATCTTCAAACTCCTCAATAAGAAATTCTTTTACTACTGCTCTGTCTAACATATTTATTTCTCAAATTTGTTGTTGTTGTGATATTCTAAAAACGATTTGTCCGGTAAAAAACGGTTGGGTAAAGTAATTTTTTGATTCTGATAACACAAGAAATAATCTGCAACAGATTTATTATCTAAAAATCTGTTTATGTGCTTAGAAATTTTTACAGTGAAATTTGGTGTTACAGTAACGAAACCATTATCAAACGCAGCGTGATGCAAAGCATTTAAACATAAACCGTTATGAGGATTTAAACGATTTGTTTCATCCAGAGACCAAGGCTTGATATGGCTTGCTTCTAACAATTCTACAATCGGCAAACCAGTAATACAACATCTATACTGATAAGAAGATAAAACTGCTTTTCTAAAAAAATCTTGGTCAATTCTCGCTTTTACTATTCTCTCTCGTACTTTTCCTTTGGGAAATTCAGTGATGTTTTTTAATTTATTTTCAAAATCAAGAATTCTGCTTTCACTTTCATACGCAAGTTCATTCCAATTTTTATTAAAATGATTCCGAGTGTTTTTATCTTCTTTTTCGATGTTTTCTAATACGCTTATTGTCGCATCTAATTTAGAAAAATTGGAAAATCGTTTAGCAACTTCTTTGGGAGTTTTCCCTAACAAATAAGCGAATTCAATAATTTTTTCATTATGTGAATTTATTTCGTCAATGGGAATTTTACAATAAAGATTATACGCAGAAATTAACTCATCTCTTGACCAACTATTTGAAACTTCTGCAAGCAGTAAAACTGCATTCTTAACATCTTCCGAGTTTTCAACGACAAAACTTATTTGAAAATCTTTGCCAAATCCACCAGAAGTTTCTTTTCTCTGCAAAAATTTTATTGTCCCAGCATATTTTTGTTTTATTTCATCAACATTCCCAAAACACCATAAATCAATTTTAGGTTTTATTTTTGCCAATAAGATGTAAGCAAATCTTCTGCCACCTTTTTGGTATAAGCCACACCATTTATCTGATTCGGAAACAGTTAATCCAGCAATTACTTTTTTAAGTTGCTCAGCTAATTGGTAGAAAAGTTGTTGTGATATGCTAATACTTTCCATGCGTTATATACGACGTATCTTTAATCGTCTTGTCCGCAAACGACCACGATTTTTCAATCGGTATTTTTGATAAATCGGTTTGATACGCAAATGCTTTTTCTTTTACCATCATTAGGTTTTGTTTAATTTTTCTTGCACAAATGTACTCATTTTTTTAATCTCATTTAATACGAAAATTTATAAAATAACTTCGCAGAGTTTGTCTGTTTGCGTTCGGTGGAAAAATTATCGTCCTCTACTTTGCGCTCCACTTCAATGAAAATATTGTTGAGCGATTTTGATTGCAGCACTTCGCCAAGCGGCACCTGAAAACTGATATTCGCGCGTCCGAGGTCATTGAAAATTCTTCCGCCAAAACGCCAGTACGCATTGAACAATTCGCCGCTCAGCCGCACGTCCGCTTTATCCGTAACATTGCCGCCCGCGTACGATATTTCTGCGGAGCGGATAAATCCAAATTCATTGCGTAAAAAATCCGTCAACATTCCCGAAAAAAGCGACGAGGTAAAACCTGTTACGACAGACGAACCCACAGACGCTCCGACATTTGCCACAAGTTGCGAACGCTCACCGCTCGTCAGTTCGTCGCGGAATTTTCCTGTAATCAAAAAACTAATTGCGTCGGACTGCGGGTCTTTTCCTTCTGTCGCAAAATCAAGCGTATCAATGCCGGAAAGTTCTTTCATTGACATTGCAATTTTGGGTTCAAATCTGGTGCCGCTGATGGTGAGAACGACAAGTATTTTTTTATCAATATCTACATTATTCACGCTGTCGAATGTTGTGTGAATGCCTTCGTGCACAGCGGAAATTTCCAATTCAGGATTTTGCACATCGCCGATGAATTTCATTTTTCCGCTCGCGGCAAATCGCTTGAAAAAATTATAGTACGATTGCTGCCCGATATCAATATCGCCGAGCAAGCGAATTCCTTCGTTGGTTTTGCGCAAAAATAATTTTCCTGTCAATTCCGAATAGAGTTCATCGTTGGTTGTCGGGTTCGTGCCGAAAATCATTTTCAACTGATTTGTTCCGCGCGTTTCGACAGTTAAATCCATCGTCAATCCGTCGAGAACAGTTTCGCCAAAAGTTTTGGTAGTTGTTTTTCCGTTGGTTGGTTTTTCTTTTTTTGACGAAGAGAAATTTAGTGGGAGAACAAGTTTGCTCTTTGTTGTATCATCAATCGTAATAATCGAAATAATATTCGACTGGTCGCTTGATTGTTCGCGCAACGGCGGAAATATTACATCGGCATCATTCAGAAAAATTGTTCCGCTCAGAAAAGATTTTTCAAATGTGCCGCGATAGACAACGCCGGAAGAATCGGTGGAACAAAAAAGATTTCCATACGCGCCTTTGGTTTGGCGAATGGTAGATTTTAATACGAGCAACTGTCCGCGCGTTTTGATATTGAGTGAATCAATCGTAATGCCGCGCAAGGTAAAATACCCTTCGAGTTGCGCAGCGCCATCTGTGCGGTCTGCGGAAATATTGGTGATGGTGAATTGCGACAGTTTCATTTTTTTCTTTTCACCGGAGAGAACACCTGCAATGTTGTACCACAATTTATTGTCTTCATATTGAAATTTTCCGTTGCGCAAAGTAATTGTTCCGTGATAATCAGGTTGCGTAGTTGTTCCGCCGATGGCGAGTGAGCAGACAGCAGTTCCTGAAATATTATCAAAGCGCGGAATAAACGGGTCGAAGAGCGCAAGCGGAATATCATCGGACAGAATTTTCAAGTTCATCACGTCATCAGGAAAACGTTCTTTGACAGAAGCGAACGCTAAATCCAGCGGCAAATTTCCGTCCGCAAAAAAATGCATCGGTCGTGTGGAATCGGTGGAGGAAAATTCGCCGTGCGCGGTAAGATTTTTTTCCGCATAACTGCCATCGAATAGTAATTTCCCGAAAATATAATCGCGGAATGAAAGATTCTCGGATGTTGCCGCCGCGCGGATAATCGGTTCGTGCAGTGTGCCGCTGAGTTTTGCTGTTGCGTTGATATTTCCGCGAAAATTTTCATCCTTCTTTACAGAATCGTCAAAGGATGTTATAAATGGAATTTCTTCCACCACAAAATTTTTAATCTGCACATCAAAATTCATTTCTTTTCCGTTGCGCAAGTCGCCCTCAAACTCCACGCGCTGTGAATCACGCTGCAAGGTATTCGGCGAAAATGTTATGAGTGATGGATGAACAGCAAAGCGCAGTGTATCAATACTCTCCCATTGCCACTTGCCGCGAATAAATGAAAGCGGCGCACAGGAAAAATAATAATTATTGTCGGCAAGATATATTCTCCCATTCGTTACAAATTTATATTGTTCATTCGCAATAATCGCAACGGAAAACTTCCCTGCGCCGTTTTCAAATTGCGATTGTACACGAATGGAATCAAGCCGCGTTCCCTGATATGTCGCGGCTTCAATATCGGTGGAAATCTGCGCGCGCGTTGTAGTGAGATTATTTTCCTGCACAGCAGAAGCAAATTCATACGCGAGAGAAGCATTGCGCAATGAAACCGCATACAGCGTATCAGTATTATTTTCTTCATTCCATTGCTCGAAGAATGCATCTGTAATGTTTGTTGTTCCCGTATGTAAAATGTAGTCGCCGCTTTTTTCCATCGTACCGTTTATTGTGCCAATAAATGCCAATGTTATATTTGGAACAACGTAGTGCAACGGCTCCAGATTTTTTGCATTGATGCGATATGCGATGTGCAGTGG
The DNA here is from genome assembly GCA_964358705.1 of uncultured Chitinophagales bacterium. Lineage (GTDB taxonomy): Bacteria > Bacteroidota > Ignavibacteria > UBA10030 > F1-140-MAGs086 > JBBTJF01. Next base: position 39,163 of record CAYHPL010000020.1, on the reverse strand, counting down.
AGAAGAAGAAATACCTGCGCACGCAACAGGTCTTCCTGATGAGAACGATTCGCCAACCGCAGAAAGTTGCGCGAGAAAAATTTTCGGCATTGTTTGCAAATTAAATTGTCCTTCTGCTTCTGCATCAAGAAACGGTGAATTGAGTTTCAGGAGATTCTCTTCTGCTTCCCCTTGCCGGAGCGTAAATTCAATATCAGCAGAATGTGCGGAGTCATTATCTGCTCCGAATGTTTTTCCGAAAAGAGAGGAGGAAAGAAAATGTGCAGTATAATTTCCTGAGAGCGTTGCAAGCGAAGTTCCGCGCATATTCATCCGAAACAACATCGAAATATCGCCGGCATATTTTTCATCATTCAAAATAATTCCCGGATTCAAATGCGAAAATGTTCCTTCCGCAGAAACTGACGAAAGCGTATTTCCTGCAAAATAGGTTTCTGCCTGCAGTTTTCCGCTGCCTGCGTTGAGTGCAAAATCTGTAGAAAAAGAAATATTTCCATCGCGGGCAGAAAGAACAAATGCAGCATTCCGTACTGCAAGAGTCTGCGCGCTGTTTCTTTGCATAACAAAAGAAGAATCGAATACGCAATGCAGCGTAGTACGCAAAGAATCAAGTGAAATTCCTTCCCCGTGTATTTCCACATTAAAATTCAGATTGGTTTTCGGAAGAGCCGTCACAGAAGTATCGTCATCATTGTTTCCGTCCAATGCAGCAGCAAATGATTGCGCATCCATTGCGGTTCCTGAAATTGCTCCGTTATATTTTATTTGCGGTGAACGAATATCCATCTGCATTTCTGTCTGCAAATTTCCCGCATCGGTCTCTATATTGAGTTTGGTAGAAAAATTTTCCGGAGAACCGATAAACGTGCCGTTCATTTTTACAGCGCCGATTGCGGAAAATACGGGAATGGAATACAGCGGAAGCAATGCAGATGGGTCTTCCGGAAAAATATTTGCGCTCAGAATATTTGCATTGATGAATACACTATCTGCACACTGAAGATTTTTTATTTCGCCGGTAAGTTCGAAAGAACTTTCGAGTATGCCAACGCTGAGTTTTTCCATCGCAATATTTCCTAATGTTCCGCTTGCGCGCACATCGAGAGCAACATAGCCATTGAGAAATGAAAGTTCAGGAAGAAACAAAGCGATTTCATTGCAACTTGTATTCAACGAATACAGGGAAAGCGAAAATGGTTTATTGCCCAGCGTATCAAAAGAAAGCGCTGAAAAAATATTGGTACTGTCAAGTCGCGCACTCAGAGAAATTTTTGTCTTTTCTGTCTGCAATTCCACGCCATCTGCGTGCAACATTGTCGGTGATGCAAAAAATTTTCCTGAAAGTTGCGTCAGTACAATTGGCGGCTGTTCAAGTTCGCAGGAAAGGTTTTCGATATTGGCTTCGTAAGTCGTTCTGTCAATCAATCCGGAAAAATTGAGATTGACATTTTTCAAATGAATATTGTGGTATTCAACGTGAACAGAATCGTGGAAGTGTTGTGCAGAAAATAGCGCGGCGGAATCAACAATAAAAAGTTCGCCGTTGCTTATAACAAGATTTTGAAAATTGAGATATGTTGAAGCAGGTCCGCCTGTTGTATCGGATGATAATAATCTGCCGATGTTCCACGCGCCATTGCTGTTTGAATGCAGGTGAATGCGCGGTTCGACGAGTGCAATGGTTTTTAAAATATATTTTCCGCGCAGCGCAGAAAGAAATCCGTACGAAAATACTGCGCGACCTGTTTCGATAAATTCCGCATTATCAATTTCAATTGCGATGGAATCCGTTTCAAAGCCGCGTATCAGACTGCCGCTGATGTTGCCGATGTACACATTCCCGTTGAATAATTTTTTCCCTTCGGACATCAGTGTTTCGCGCAATTGATTCCGGAACATATCCGTGCGCGTGTACAGTGCGGCGGCAAGCAAAACAATTGCAATTACGGCGGCAATGTATCCGATAATGCGGGCAATTTTTTTGATGCGTTTCATTGATAGCGTTCGAGAACGCGTTCAATAATATTTGTTGTTGAACGGTTCGGAATAAATTCTATGGTGCGCACTTCTCCTCCATGTGCTTCGACAATATTTTTCCCTACAACATTTTCGATGTTCCAATCTGCGCCCTTCACAAGAACATCGGGAATTATTTTGCTGATGAGTTCCAGCGGCGTATCTTCTTCAAACAACACAACAAAATCCACCACTGCAAGCGCAGCAAGAAGAGCGGCACGGTCTTCTTCGGGAACAATCGGTCGCTTCTCTCCTTTAATGCGCCGCACTGAAGCATCTGAATTTACTCCGACAATTAACACATCGCCAAGTTTTTTTGCGCGCGACAAATACTCAACATGTCCGCGATGCAAAATATCAAAACAGCCATTCGTAAATATAACACGTTTGTTCTTCGCACGTAATTGTTCACGCTCAAGAATAAATTCTTCCTGTGTTACTACTTTTCCCATTCTTCATTCCTTCACATTTGTTTCATTCAACAACGACTGCTTCAACCCTTCTTTGGAAATCGGAATAATGCCGACTTCACCGCACACAATTCCTCCCGCGTGATTTGCAAGTACAGCCGCTTCGTGAATTGTTGCGCCGCTTGCAAGCGCAAGTGTCAGCGTTGCAATGACCGTATCGCCTGCGCCGGAAACATCTGCAACTTTCCGCGCCTTCGTTGGAATGTGAGTAATCGAACCATCTGCCGCAAAAAGCGTCATTCCTTTTTCGCTGCGCGTGAGAAGTATATTTTTCGCGTGCAGTTTTTCCAATAGCGTATTGCCTGCCTTCACAACACTTCCCTCGCTTTCGAGACTTATGCCGAGCGCGTCTTCTGTTTCTTTTCTGTTGGGTTTGAAAACGGTTACGTTATTATACGTAAAGAAATTTTTTGCTTTCGGGTCAACGGTAATAATGGTGTTATGTTCGCGCGCAAGTTTTACTATTTCTGTAATTAAATGCTCCGTAATTACTCCTTTGTTATAATCTTCAAGTATAATTGCGCTGATATTTTTCATTTGTCTGCGCAACGTAAACAGAAGTTTTTCTTCAATAACGGAAGAAATATCTTTGCGCGATTCTCTGTCAATGCGGACAACGTGTTGATTGTGTGCGATAACGCGCGTTTTCACCGTTGTCGGACGCTCTTCGTCTTTTACAATGCCGCTCGTTGAAAATCCCATTTCTTCAATAGTTTTGCGCAGAAGTTTTCCGCTGTTATCATCACCAATCACACCAACGAGAAGCGGCACTGCTCCGAGCGATTTGATATTATTTGCAACATTTGCCGCGCCGCCCAATCGCGCAGATTCGGACGCGACATCAATAACGGGAACAGGCGCTTCAGGAGAAATGCGCGAAACATTTCCCCAAATGTAGCGGTCGAGCATTAAATCGCCGACAACGGCTATTGTTTTTCCGAGAAAATTTTTAAACAGTATTTCAATGCGGTCTTTGGCTATTGTTTTCATTCGTTTTTGTATTGTATTTGGCGGGAAAATATAGAGAGAAAGTGCGGGAGTGAAAAATAAAATCCGTAAAAAAGAAACGGATTAAAACGAATAAATTTTATCGAATATTCCGTTTCATATTTTATACCAATGCTTTCACTTCATCGCAAATGCGCAACTGACGGTAACGGTAATTTCTTTCTCTTTTGTGGAAGTCGTATAAATGCCGTAATCGGAAACTTCATTGGAATACGGCTCTTTAATCTGAAACACGCCTGCCCGCGCAGAAACCATTTTATCAACAGACATACCGATGCGTTTGGTAATTTCTTCCGCGCGCTGCTTTGCATCTTCTGTTGCATCGGCGAGCAGTTCGTGTTTTATCTCTGCAAGTTTTGATGAAAAATACTCGAGCGTGGATGATTGAATAATGATGCCACTTTCAAACAGTGATGTCGGATTCAGCGCAAGCGTTTCCACTGTTGCGACATTATTTGAGATAAGAAAAAATGTTTGCGTCAGACTGTAACCGGAGATTGTTCCGTTGTTCCCGTACGAAGGAAGCACATTTACCGGCTGCGTATTTATATCTGTGTGTGGTATTCCTGCCGATTGCAATTGTTGAAAAATCATCACACGGTCAGCGGCTAATTGCGTATATCCTTTTGCGACATCATTCAATCCGACATTACGGTTTATCGTGATATGCCATTTCACTACATCGGAATCAAATTTCTTCGATGCAAATCCAACTACTTTTACCGTCGTATCCTGTGTGCGGCTAATGTAAAAAAAATATCCGAATGTGAGTGATGCAATGATGATGCAAAGTCCGAGTATGATGTAATCGCGGGAGCGCGGCATAGATATGTTCATTGTAGTAGTGTGCTGTATTGATTTTTTTTCCAGAACAAAGAACGAAAAAAAATAGTTTATGTTAAAACGAATCCTGAATGAATAAAAAAAAATGCAGAACTTTAGTATAAGCCCTGCATTGATTTTAAACTAATAACTTTTTGTTACTTTGTTACTACCATTTTTTTCACTTCACTGTATTTATCTCCCCACAATGTTTCAACAGAGATACGGGCAAAATACACACCGGAAGGATAAGGTGAAGCATTAAACTCCGCTTCGTATTTTCCTTTGTCATATTTTTTGTTTTCCAGAACGGTCATAGTTTCTCTGCCGAGAACATCAAAGACTTTCAATGTAACCGTACTTGCCGCAGATAATTGAAAACTGATTGATGTACTTGGATTAAACGGATTGGGATAATTATTCAGTAATTGTATTTCCGGAATATTTTCTCGCTGTGATGCTGCAACAGTTGGCTTTGGTGATGGTAATGTTGCGGAACGTACAAAGGGATAATAATTACTCTTGCCGTTATACTCCACCAATTGATTCCACATTGCAGATACCCGATGCGTGCTCACCGATATTTTGGGGGTAGGAGAACCTTGCTTTATTGCTTTTGAGATGGCTACTTCCGGATACCACGATGTGCCGCCATCTGCGGAGAGTCTTGCAAATGCCTGATTAGTGGTACTCCCTTCTTTTTTGTACGCTAACGCAACAAAATTACCTTCCGTCCTTTCAACTGCAAGGGCATTACTATTATGAAAAGTCACATCAGGTCGTTTTGTCAATAATGTTTCCGGCAACCACGTTTTTCCCGCATCCAATGACCGTCGGTAAATAATACTTGCTGTAAAGCCATTACTGCTGCCGTATTTTCCATCCCGCCAAATTGTATGTAGATGCCCTTTGTCGGAAGATGCAATTTGTGACATATCCGATGTATATCCATCAAGTGTGGAAAGCGCGGCTTTATCATTCACGCGGCTCCATTTTTTTCCCATATTCGTTGAGCGGAGATGCATTGTTTCACGCCCTCGATATTTTTTGTTGTTTTTCCAATGGGAATAGACCAAATGAATAGTGCCCGTCGTAAGCGCAATGGAGCGAATTTCGATAGGTGTTTTCGGTATTTTTGTTTTGATGGTCTTCCACGTTGCCCCGTTATCCGGAGACGTGTAAAGATAGGCAAAACGCGCTTTGTAATTGACAAATGTAATGAATGCAACTGTATCATTCCATACTGCTGGTGGTGAAAAAATGCTCCCAGATATGAGTATTTCTGAAGAAACAGCACGTGCAGAATCAAAAGTCTCACCATTATCAAACGAACGTATTACATACAGTGGAGATCTATCAAATCCGTTTTTCATAGCAAGAAAAAATATTAACAGACAACTGTCTGTTGATGAAATATGTACCCCCGTGACTCCTTGTGGAAAACGATTGTAATCTGTAATATCTTTTCTTTCGTATTTTATACCATCCGCTGAACGGGAATACATCAACCACAATTTATGATTCCAGCCCCACAAAATTGAAACAGTATGAGTATATTCTTTATGATTAACAGTACTAAAACGCCAGTAACCGTACGTAAGACTGCTATCATATAAAGGTTCAGTTTCACCCCAATTCATACTGCTCCAATTTGTATCTTCAATGGTCTTTGTTTGCATTGCATTGGGTGTTTGTACAGCATTTTTGTTAAAATATAATTGCTGTTGTTCTTTAGGTTCCTCTCTGTTTAGATATGTTTGCGTATTTATTTCTTGTGCTGGCATTGCTATGTTACTACATATACAGATTACCGAAAACATAAATATGTGTTGCAGTAATTTCTTTATTTGTTTTTTGTTCCCTTTGTGTTGTTTTTCGTGTTGTTCTTTGTTCATTATAATCTTTTTTATTTATTTGCAAAATTGCAACGTGTAGAACATTCTCACAATGTCCTACACGTTACATTGAGTATTACTTCATCAGCATTATTTTACGCACTTGCGAAAAATGCTCACTGAACATTTTTGCAAAATAGACACCCGAGGCATTATTGGCTGCATTCCAGTTCACACTGTAACGTCCCGCAGGTTTTATTTCATTCACTAATGTCGTTACTTTTCTGCCGAGTAAATCGTAGAGAGTAATTTCGACATTTGCCTGCACAGGAACATCAAAGAGAAATTTCGTCTCAGGATTAAACGGATTGGGGTAGTTTTGATACAAAGCAAAAGTTTTCGGAAGATTTTCACCGGAAGAGATTGAACCCGGAAATTTCCTCATCGCAACACTAAAATTTCTCCTCTTTGCATTATTCTGAGGAACATCCGCACCGGTAATAATTTCCGTGAATATCCCTGCGAGTTGCGTTCGCTCATCACCGGAAAATTCTGCATAGAGCGCTGTCGTTGTTGCGAGCGCCTCATTATCATATTGCATATCCGACGATTCAAAAATATTTTTTGAAAACAACGCTGATATTTTCGCATCGCTATCAAGCGAAAGACCCGCGAGCGATTCAAATTTATCATACGCATCAAGAATTTCCCCACTCTGCGACGCAAAGAGCGCAAGCATCTGACTTGCGGATTGCTTTACTTTTTCAAACGGATGCGTTGATGCTACCCCACTCAGGTATGTATCAAATTCTTCAAGCGTTGCTTCATTCCCTTCTTCATCAAACTCCCTTTTCACCATTTCCGCAAGTTCTGAAAGCGCGTGCAACGCTTGTTCGACTGTTCCGTTCTGTATAATGGAAATATATTCTTCTCTGGCAAGAGGGTAATTGCCAATACTGCGGTGTTCCAGGGCAAGCCATAGCAAATGCTCCTCATCATTTTCCGGCTCCTGCGATAAACAAGCATATATTATATGCGACTGTTCATCCTGAATAAAATCATTCGCGCTGACATTTGCCAAACCCCATTCTGTTGCCATTGAAGTAATAGCAGATTTTTCTATTGCAACACAGAGCGGAGCGTTGGGGTCAGTTCCTGCAATTATATTTCCTCCGCCCAATTGTGTAACACAATCACGCCGTAAATAACCAAGAAAGGCATAACCCTGCACCGTAAGAACCTGTGTAAGCGCATTGCCCTGCACGATGTTATATCCCTGCGAATTTGCGGCAATATCTCCAAAGCGGGGATAGCCTCCTCCATATACGACAATGCCGACTTGTGTGTTATTTTCGATAACATTTCCGTAAAGCAACGGAGAACTCGCATCTATTAATATTCCTTTTTGTCCGCCGGAAATAATATTACTATCCAATAACGCATCCGCCTGATTGAGCAATACAATCCCCCAATTATTATTGAAGATATTGCATTTACTCAAGAGTGGTCTTTCTTCGTCTGCACTATAAATTCCTGCGCCGATTCTGCAATTTTGAATAAGCACATCGGTGAGTTCAATATTTGCTTTGGTGGAGAGAATGCCGATAGTCGCATCTGCAATTTCCGCATATTCCATCGAAACGGAAGAACCGGGCATTGCATAAATTCCTTTCCACCGCGCTCCTTCATACGGCGAAAGAAAATGCGCTCTGTTTGCAGAAGTCCCCTGCACAAGTAAATTCCCTTCCACACGCATCTGGATTCCTTCATCAAATAAGACAGTTGCTCCTGCTTCTACAATAAAAGATGTGCCTTCGGGAACGGTAACATCTTCAATAAAATGTACCTCTTCTCCGCTATGCACAACAAAATTTTGCGGCGGCGTGTAGGGCGAATGTACAATAGGTGTGCCTGGTTGTGTCTGGCAACTTGGACACGAGGAATATGCAAATACACCGCTGCTCGTAGCGCAATAGAGAAAATAATTCCAACCGTCCCCTGCAGGAATTGCTGAGATTGCATTGATATTTTTAATGCCAAGCGAGTCAGGTGTTAAAACTATCCAGTTATGAGGGTAATTATCAGCGGGTATAGGTGCCATCATAATAACATCAGGTTTGCCTTTGCGAATTATAAAAACTTTTCCCTCAAAAACAAGAACCTGTTTAATTCCTCCTTTTATTTGTTCATCAGTAATTTTTTGACCATTTCTGAATAGCCCGTAATTACTTGCATAATACACTCCTAAGCTTGCACTGTCCGTAAAATGAAACGTTGCGCAATTGTTAATCGCATTATATTTATATTTCAATACTTTTGCAATACCCCCTCCTGCCTGATTTTCAAAATGTATCACAGCATCTTTTCCACCAAGTTTTTTAACGCAAAAAGCAAAGATGCTTTGATTTCCTATTTCATCAGGAGAAAGCGACACGATTTCACCAGTAGAATCACGCAAAGTTTCGTTCCATGATGCTCCGAAATCCGTGCTGACAAGAAGATTCACTTTTTTGCTTATTTTTCCATACGCATACATTGCACCACGCATCCAGACAATTCCATTCACGGCAGCGTGGGATAACTTTTGCGTACCTTGATAATTCAAATGCCAGGTTGTGCCACGGTTGCTACTGAAGAATATAGCGGCAGTATCGGTGTATTTTCCGTTTTTTAATTTGTCTTTTTTTAATCCTCCTGTCGCAAAGAGAGAATCATTGGTTAGAAAAAATACATTCTTACATTCAAAATTCGGCGAGAGTGTATCGAACCACATTTTATCCCATTGCTGAGCTGAAAAATCATAGCGGTCTGTGCCCGCAGGATACGGTGAATTTGTTTTTTTTACACTCGTCATACTAAAGACATTTCCTGTACCGGCGCTTACGTTTGTGGAGGGAACTGTCAGGGTATATGCTCCGCGCTCAATCCAATGAACTCCGTTATCAGCAGTTTTATACACGCCGCGCGATGTGCTCAGATACCATATTGTTGCATCAGCAGGATCCACGGAGAGATTGTAATACACAGTATATTTTTGCGACAAAACGTTTGTTCCGTCATTTATTTTCTGCCACGTTGCAGAATCCCCATCAGAAGATGATAAATACAAACCTTTTTCTGTTGTAGCAACGAGTGTTGAACCGTTTACTCTTCGTACGGTAAGTATTGGGCTTTTTGTTACTTTTTTGGTGAGTACTTTTCTCCAGAGATTTGACCCGTCGTTTATGCGCCTGTAAATTTCTCCTTTGCTTGTGCTTGCGAGTACACGCGCATCTGGCAACATCGCTACGGAATTAAAGTACGGTTCTCGTAAATTTCCCGTAACAGGTATAAATTCCCACTGCGGGTCAGGATCCAATGCATTCATACTGTGCCAGATTCCGTTTTTATCTGCTTTTCCTTCAGAAGTTCCTGTAACCCAGACTTCATTATCATCTCCATCACGTATAGCAATATCGGTGATATTCGTTTTTACTGAATCACGAAAATATGGAATTGGTATTATAACCTGCCCCTCATCATCAAGCCGTAAGAGAGATGTTTCCCCCTCCTTGTATTTTCTTCCCAACCAAATCTTGCTCGGATCATTTTGTGACCGGGTAAGTCGCAGTGGATATGTAGTTGAAACACTATTCCACTGATCTCCTCCTCCAAGAGAAACAAAAAGAGTTTCTCTGTTCGCGGCAATAACACGGTCACTATTCAGCGGGTTCGCAGAAACAACAAGAGGGGAATCAATACCTGCAACAGTTGTAAACCATTCATCTCCGCCATCGGTGGTTTTCATCAAATGGAGTATATCGGCAGTATAAGCAATAGAGTGGTCGGAGGCAGAAACGTCAAACGAGGCAAGCGTACGGCGTGGTCCATTAAGGGTTCTCCACTCTCCATCGGCAAACAGCACACTCCACGAGCATACCGCAACAATGGCAAAAAAGGCGGGAATTCTGTAAAAAAATGTCAGCATATTTCGTTTCACACTACTTAGTAAGTGAGAAAGAGTATTAAGAAAGAAACAATCGAAATAACGATGAATAAAATTTATCAACGCATTTCGCGACGGGGGGGGGTGAAATATAAATTATTCATAAAAATAGTACCTGTAAAAAGTGATAGAAATTATCAAGAAATCCAATTTTTGAAACAATTGGGGTGTGAATATAGGAAAAAGCAATTATTATGCAAATTTTTTAACAAAAAAAATGAAATAGAAAACCCCTGCATTTCTTTTCCAATTACAGGGGTTCTCAATAAATTCTTTTTGAATAAAAATTACATTGCCGACATAACACGCACAAGCCGCTCGCGTACTTCTTCGGCAATAGATTGAAGTTGCGGATTATCAACTAACATTCCCATTGTCAGCGGGTCAAATGCGGAAACGTGCGCCACTCCTTCTTTTTCATACACAATAACATTGCACGGGAGCAACAGACCGATTTGTTCTTCTGTCTGCAATGCTTTGTATGCAAACGAGGGATTACACGCGCCGAGAATAATATATTTTGTAAAATCAACATCGAGTTTCTTTTTCAATGTCTCTTTTACATCTATTGTCGTAAGAACACCGAAACCCTCTTTCTTTAATTCTTCCGTAACTTTTTCTATTGCTGCTTCGTACGAAAGCGCAACAGTTTTTGAAATTCCGTATTGCATAATGTTTATACTTCTTTCTTTATTTTTTGAAACATATCCGGTCGTGTAAGAAACCCAATGAACGCTCCGTACAGCATACTTGAAAACGGATTGCTCGTTATTGGACAACTTCCTGTCGTACAACCGATGAATTTGTAATATAAATATCCGCCCGCCGCACCGATAACGATTGGTAAATATTTCCGCGCTTTCGGAAAATTTATTTTAAATGATGAAAATTCCATTCGCCGATTCCTCCCTTCATATTTGCCGCATCAAATCCGCTGTAATGCAGTTTTGCCGCCGCAACAAGACTTCTGCTTCCGCTCTGGCAATAGCAGATAATTTCTTTGGGTTTGTATTTTTGCAATTCATCCATACGGGAATTAAGTTCATTCAACGGGATGTGCAGCGAGTTTTTAATCGCACTGTAACTTCGCTCTTGTGCTGTGCGGACGTCGAGCAGCACGGCATTGGGATTGTTCTTTACTTTTTCGGCAACTTCTGCAACGGAATAATTTTTCACTGAACGCATACGCAAATATTTTCTGACAAAAAAGAAAAGTACAACGGCAAGAAGTACATAGAGAACAATATTATTTTCCATTTAATTGCAGCATTACTTAATTGATTCCGCACGCACCGCCGCCGCAACAGCCTCCTCCTCCATACGAAGGTGAAGGTGAAAAATCGTGCGCAGATGCTTTTTCCGATGCCGCCGGAATGGATATCAGTTTTTTATGTTGCACCGAGCCACATGTCGGACAAACGATGTCTTCGGATTTTTCTTTTGTCAGATGTAACACATCGTAGGTTTTGCTGCAATCTGTGCAGCGGTATTCAAATACGGGCATAGTTTTTTTGATTTAAATTAGTTCTGCATATAAGATGCAGGGTTTTATAAAAAGATTCAGGAAAAAATTATGAATTTTTTGTTTTAAAAAATTACAAACGATGAAAGTAGTATATTTTGCCGCAAATTTTATGAACATCATCTCTGTACAATCTCTTGACCACCCGTCGCTTCTTCCCTACCGTACCATGCGCCAACCTGTGGAGCACTGGCGGCAGGGAATTTTTATTGCCGAAGGAGAGCGGGTTGTGCGGCGTCTCGTGGAAAGCACAACAGAGATTATTTCTTTCCTCCTTTCGCAGGAATGGTGGGAAATATATCAGCCGTTGTTGCTACAACGCGCACAACAACCCAATAAAATTTTTATCGCTGATAATTCTCTCCTCGAAGCAATTGTCGGTTTTCGACTTCATCAGGGAATTATGGCGATTGCAAAAATTCCTCCGATGCAAACGAGAGAAGAAAATTTTTCATCTCACTCGCTGTTTGTTGCGCTGGATGGAATTGCAAATGCAGAGAATATGGGCGTGATTGTACGGAATTGCTCCGCATTTGGTGTCGAAAGTATCATTGTTGGAGAAACATCGTGCAGTCCGTATCTGCGCAGAGCAGTCCGCAATTCGATGGGAGCAATTTACACAATGAATATTTTTCACTCGGAAAATCTTGTAAATGATTTGCACTTTCTTCGGGATAATGGCACATCAATTATTGCCGCGCACCCGCAACCGTTTGCAAAAGAAATTCAGAATGAAATTTTCGGAGAAAAATTGTGCATTGTATTCGGCAGCGAAGGCAATGGCATTTCACAACCTGTGCTTGATGTTTGTACGCAAATAGTACAAATTCCGATGCAAAATAATACGGATTCTTTGAATGTCGCAAGTGCAACGGCGGTAATGCTGTGGGAAATCGTGCGGCGAAATTTATTACAATAACTATGCAACTGAAATCAATTAAACGAACCACTGAAACAGAATTAACATTAACATGGAATGATGAACACGTGAGTATTTTTCCCCTCCGCTATTTACGGGAAATGTGTCCGTGCGCGGGATGTAAAGGAGAAACGGTGTTATTTCAATCCTACATTCCTGAAAAGCAACCGGAATTGCCAGGACACAATGAATTGCGCGGCATCGAACCGGTAGGAAATTACGCCATCAAGATATCGTGGAAGGACGGACACGATACGGGATTGTATTCGATGGAATATTTGAGGAGAATGTGTGTGTGCGCAGAATGTAAAAAATGAATCGTTGTGGAATTATTTCTCTGCACTTTGTAATATTTTTTCCATCTCCTCATTCAGCGTTTCCCACGAAGCATATAAGGTGTGCAATTCGTAACCGATATTTTTGTACTCCAATGAAATGGTTTTCACGCGCTCTGCGTTGTCGTAAAAATCCGAACTCGCCATCAACAGTTCACATTCTTTCTTGCGCTTTTCTTTTACAGCAATTTTTTTTTCAATTTGCGGCACTTGCTCTTTGAGATGTTTCGTCAACGTGTATTTTCGCTGGCGCTCTTCTGCTTCCAATCGTTTCTGTTCCTGTCGCGAAATTCCCGATGTTTCATTGACCGGTTTCTGTTGTGTTGCCGCTGCAACTTGTTCGGATTTTTTCTTTTCGATATACGAAGAAATATTGCCGAGATATGTTGTAATGGAATGATTTTTTACTTCAATCACTTTATTGACAAGCGGGTCAAGAAAAAATCTATCGTGCGAAACGATAATATACGAGCCTTCAAAATTAATGAGCGCATCCTGCAATACTTTTTTTGAACGCATATCGAGATGATTGGTCGGCTCATCGAGTATCAGAAAATTTGATGGATGAAGCAACATACGCACCAATGCAAGACGACTTTTTTCTCCGCCGGAAAGTACGCCGACTTTTTTCTCTACATCTTCGCCATGAAAAAGAAAACAGCCGAGCATTGTCCGTAAACGTGTCATCGAATCGCCGACAGAAATTTCTTCCACCGATTGATAGACCGTTTTCTGAAAATTCAATTCATCCGCCTGATGCTGCGCGAAGTACGATATTGAAGCATTATGCCCGATGATGCGCTTTCCGCTGTTCATCATTTCTTCTCCTGCAATAATACGCGCAAGTGTTGATTTTCCTGCGCCGTTCATTCCGACAAATGCAATTCTATCGCCGCGTTCAATCATACAATTGATGTGTGAAAGCACGTGATTATCACCATACGATTTTGCAATATTCTGCAACTCCATCACCACTGCGCCGGAAGATTTTGCGGGCGTAAACTGAAAATGAATTTCTTCCTCATCATCTTCAATTTCAATGATGTCAATTTTCTCCATCTGCTTGATGCGGCTTTGTACTTGCCGTGCTTTTGTTGCTTTGTAGCGGAAGCGTTCAATAAATTCTTCCGTTTGTTTCAGTTTTTGCTGCTGATTATTGAACGCGGAAACAAGCAGTTCTTTACGCAAGACGGATTCTCTTTCATAAAAAGAATAATTCCCCGCGTAATCTTCGAGGCGATGATTGATGAGCGCAAGTGTTCTCTTCGTCATATTATCAAGAAAAGCGCGGTCGTGCGAAATGAGCATTATCGCACCTTCATACGAATGCAAATATTCTTCGAGCCATTGCAGCGATTCCAAATCAAGATGGTTTGTCGGTTCATCAAGCAACAGCAGAGAAGGATTGAGCAGAAGTAATTTTGCGAGCGCAATTCTCATCTGCCATCCGCCGCTGAATTCTTCGCAGTCGCGCGAAAAATCTTTTACGGTAAAACCGAGACCCATCAGCACTTTTTCTACTTTCGATTGAATACTGTACGCATCAAGCGCTTCCAATTTATGCTGAAACTCTCCCTGCAATTCCACCAACTCCAAAAATTTTTCATCGTGAGGAGAAGTGGTTTCCATTTCCTGATGAAGTTCTTCGAGGTTTCTTTCTATTTCTTTTACGTTTTCAAAAGCAGTACTGACTTCATCCACCAATGCGCGTCCGTACGAATGTTGCGCTTCCTGCGGCAAATAGCCGACCGAAACATATTTTGCTTTTTGGACAATGCCTTCATCGGGTGCGACAACATTTGCGAGAATACGCATCAAGGTGGTTTTGCCCGCGCCATTGGAACCCACAACGCCAATGCGGTCGTGCGGCGATACCTGAAACGATACATTGCGGAATAAATATTCTCCGCCAAATTGAATGGCGATATTGGAAAGCGCTAACACGAAAAATTATTGTATGGGGTTGTTGTTGTTGAATAAAAAATACATTATCGTAGGGAACAGTCGCGACTGTTCCCTACACAAATTTCTATCGAATAAAACCTTCAAGGTTTTAGTGATTAGCAAATCCAAAATATTCTAATACATCAAAAACTTTTTAAAATAAACCTTGAAGGTTTTTTGGCATTATTCCATTGCTCTAACCCCACGATTTATCGTGGGGGTGAACAAATCAAACAAAATATTCTCACGGCTGAAGCCGCGGGTGTATGCTTGGTTTCTCTCCCCACGATAAATCGTGGGGTTCGCGCATTTAAAAATGTTGCTGTAGAGACGCATTGCAATGCGTCTCTACAAAACCACACAAAAAACAGAAACAACCCACAGATTTATCTGTGGGAAGGCAACAGCACAAAAATTAATTTGACCGTGCTATTCGGAAACCGATATTGTAGTAATTATCCGTGGGATAGTAGTTTGTGCGATTAGCAACACGACAATAGGAAACATTGTCACTCCACGACCCTCCACGGAGAACACGGGTCGAACCATTCGATGGTCCAGGAGGATTATTTTGCGGGCTTACACTGTAATAAGTTGCACTATACCAATCATTACACCATTCCCGAACGTTCCCACTCATATCATTAAAACCAAGTTGATTCACTACTTTAGTTCCTGCCTTGTGTGTTGCATTACCGGAATTAGAAGAATACCATGCTACTGAATTTACATCATTACCGCCGCTGTATGTATAATTATCTCCCGCGTGTATGCCCCCGCGTGCCGCGTATTCCCATTCTGCTTCGGTTGGCAAATGGTATGTATTTGTTCCCAACATTTCATTCAAATAACTAATCCATAGTGTAACATCGTTCCAACTTACTTGCTCCACTGGTCGCAAACTGTCTCCCGTAAAATAACTCGGTGTTGCTGACAGTGTTGTACCGCCATTTTGTTGTTTCCAAACTATTACTCTTTTCCACTGTGATTGTGTTACTTCATATTTACTGATATAAAAGTTACTTAACGTAACACTATGAATGGGTTGTTCATTACTATATAAATTGCTTCCCATTTGATACGTTCCTCCCTGTAAAAATATCATTTGTAGAAAAGAATTAGAAAAATGTGTAATATTTTCAATATTTGAATATCCGCTTGTATTAATATTCGATTTCGCACGAACACGAAAGTAATATGTAATCGTATCAAACGCACTGAAAATTGTCGTTGAAGTAGTATTTGTACCAACTGTTTTAACTAAAATAAAGTTTGTACTATCAGTGCTTTGTTCTATTTCAAATTCGTTTTCAAAATTACTGTTATCTTGCCATTGTAATACAATTGTTGTATCGGAGAAAAAATTAGCAATAAGATTTGTAGGAGGAGGAAAAATAAACGCTTGATTGCGGGTAGCATAGTTGCTGAAATTATATAACGACTTTGCTCTTATTCTAAAATAATATGTGCTTGTAGTCAGAAACATTCCTATTACATTTTTTGTAGTAATGTTTGTATTCACAGAATCTACAAGTTGGTAGTTTACTCCGTCTGTTCCCTGCTCAATCAAAAATCCAGTTTCATAACTGCTATTGTCGTGCCATTGCAAACTCACTACTGTATCAGAAAGAAAATTGGCTGTTAAATTTGACGGTGCTGGAAAACTCAATGTCTGACTACGGGTAGCATAGTTGCTGAAATTATATAACGACTTTGCTCTTATTCTAAAATAATATGTGCTTGTCGTCAGATAAATACCTTGCACATTTTTCGTTGTAATATTTGAATTCACAGAATCAACAAGTTGATAATTAATGCCATCCGTTCCCTGCTCAATCAAAAATCCTGTCTCAAAATTATTATGGTCTTGCCAATCCAATTTCACCATTGTTTCTGAAAGAAATATTGCGGTAAGATTTGAAGGTGCAGGAAAACTTAGCGTACGTGTTCCCGTTACATAGTTACTGAAATTGTGTAACGATTTTGCTTTTACACGAAAATAATATGTATTTGTTGTCAGATAAATACCTTGCAAATTTCTTGTTGCAACATTTGCATTCACAGAATCAACAAGTTGATAATTTATGCCATCTGTTCCCTGTTCAATTAAAAATCCGGTTTCGTAATTACTATTGTCCTGCCAATCCAATTTAACTGATACATCCGAAAGAAATGTTGCGGTAAGATTTGTTGGTGTAGGAAAATTTAATGCTTTCGTATTTTTTGCATAATTGCTGAAATTATGCAGCGACTTTGCCTTTACACGAAAATAATATGTATGTGTTGTAAGAAAAATACCTTGCAATGTTTTTATAGTAATATTTGAATCAGCAGAATCAACAAGTTGATAATTTATGCCATCTGTTCCTTGCTCAATTAAAAATCCTGTTTCAAAATTACTGTTATCCTGCCATTGCAAACTTACGGCAGTATCGGCTTGAAAAGTGGCAGTCAAATTTGTCGGCGCGGGAAAACCAAGTGTAAAATTATTTACTGCATACCGAGTAAAATTATGCAACGTCTTTGCCCGCACACGGAAATAATACGTAATAGTATCATACGCACCGGCAATTGTTGTGGTGGTAATATTCGTGCCAACCGTTTGTACAAGTGCAAAATTATTTGTGTCGCCTGCACTTTGTTCAATTTCAAATCCTGTTTCCGTGCTACTATTATCCTGCCATTGTAAATTTACCGATGTATCAGAAAAAGATGTTATCATCAAGTTTGTCGGCGGAGAAAAACTTTGTTTTGTAACATTTACTATCGGAGTACTGCTCATATTATTATCCGCATCGTATGCTTTTGCGTAAATAATATGCTTTGAACTGTCTGTTAAATCCGAAACATTCCACAACCATTTAAACGGCTTCACAACAAATACGCGCGAGGAATCAAGTTGGTTATCAATGTAAATTTCTACACGCACGATGCCTTTGTCGTCCGTTGCCTGTACATTAATAGAAGTAGTATCAAAAATTACTGCATTATTTTTCGGCGATACGATAGACACGACGGGTTTCGTCGGCGTTTGTTGCTCTGTCGGAGTATCTTTTTTACAACCGGAAAAAAGAAAAAAAACTAATAAAAAAAGTGAGAGTGTTTTCATTGTAGTTGCTTTCTCATTATTCAGAATATTGTTGTTAAAAAATTTCCTTTGCGTTACTCTGCGTTTTCCTTTGCGTACTCTGCGGTTAAAAAATTCTTTCATCGAACCGCAAAGAGCACAAAGGTTTCGCAAAGGCACGCAGAGTTATAAATTGTTTACAATCCGTTTAATGCCGTCCTTTAAATGTTGCACATTGAAATTAATCAAAAGTCCAAGTTTGCAACCCGAAAGTTTAAGATATGTCAATACTTGTGCAAAATGAATTTCGTTCAACGCCTCAACGGATTTTATTTCAAGTATCAGTTTATTTTCCACGAATAAATCTATACGGTACCCAATATCCAATTTTACTCCTTCATAAACGAGCGGAAGCGGCTTTTGCTTTACGACATTCAATCCGCATTTTTTAATTTCATAAAATGTACATTCTTCATACGCAGATTCGAGTAATCCGGGACCCAAAGTAGTATGCACATTCATGGCACATCCGATAATAATTTTGGATAATTCGTTTTCTGTCATATTCTCTTTTCCTTTGCGTTCCTCTGCGTTTCCCTTTGCGTACTCTGCGGTTAAAAAGTTTTTTCATCGAACCGCAAAAAAAAAATTACATCGCCGAAAAATTTGGCTCCGTGATAAAAACAGAATAGTGCAACTGTTGCTCTATCTCTTCCTGAAATTCCAACGCTTCATTTTCATTTTCAAAAAAACCAAACAGCGATGAACCGCTACCGGAGAGAGAAACATATTGTGCGCCAGCATCAAGAAAGCGATTGACCACATTGCGCACATTCGGATACGCGGCAAACACCGGTTGTTCAAAATCATTGCGGAGATATTCGCGTAAATATTCGCAATGGTGTATCCCCGCGCGAAGAATTTCTTTCAGCGTTTTTTTTCGCGAATCGTCAGGGGTTACATTGTGGTACGCCCATTTTGTAAATATCTGTTCATTCGGAAATACGGTTGCAATCCAATACGGAATTTCAAACGGAAAATATTCCAGCATTTCACCGCGTCCTGTTGCGTATGCAGTTCCATCGAGCAGAAAATACGGCACATCAGAACCAAGTTGCAGTGCAAGTTCGCGCAATGTTGTGAACGGCACAGGAGTATTCCACAATTCGGATAGCGCAAACAAAACTGCTGCTGCATCAGAACTTCCACCACCTAATCCCGCACCGACAGGAATATTTTTTTGCAAAAGAATATCCACGCCCTTGTGCGTGTTTGTTTCTTTTTGAAACAGCAGTGCTGCCTGCACACATAAGTTGGACGAATCGCGGGGAAGTTGCGTGTTACTGGAGCGCAATGAAATGCCTTTTGTATGCGGCGTTAATTCAATTTCGTCAAAAAGATTGATGCGATGAAAGACCGTTTCAATATCGTGAAACTCGTCTGCGCGTTTCCGCACAACACGCAATCCGAGATTTATTTTTGCATACGCGCGTACGAGCATTAGGAGCGGAGATAATAATTGAGCGGATTGAAATGCACATTGCACTCTTCTGCAATACGCAAGCCGCTTGTTCTTCCTTCATCGCGCACGCGATAGAGATGCGGCACAATTTTATCGCGCAATTCCACCGGCGTCATCGGATTGAGATAAATTCCTGTACCGCCTTCAAAACCTGCGGCAATATTGATGCGCCATTTGATGAGAATATGCCAAGGCATTTTATCCACAGAATCAATCGGCGTGTAATACCATTCTTCATTGCAGGAAATTGTATTCCCCATTGCACTATGAATAGCGTGTACCAAATCACTCACGCCGCGAATTTCCTCTTCGGAATGATTGAACGGGCGACCTGCAACCGAGCGCGAACAAATTTCAATCGTCGGAAAACGATGACCGATGCCGACAAATGCAATGGCAAAATCATTTTCTGCAATCATTAAATTTAATTTTGAAGCAAGGTTCGCGCCGAATTCATTAAACACATTCGGGTTTTTGCGCAACATTTCTGTCTGGCTGTGAATAGAAGAACCCCAATCATCAAGCGCGACAAGTTGTTTGTGCAAATGGTCGAATGATGCGCCGGCAGATTTCAGCCAGTTTTGAAAAACGCTGATGTACTGCACATAGCGATTCCCTGCAATAATATCCTGCATTGCAAGAATAGTGAACATAAAATAGCGGAAATGTTCATCGGGAGACATTTCGCCGGAAGAATACAAATGCGATTCATCTGTTGCGGCATCAGTATAATGTTTTCCTGCAACAATCAAATCGTGTCCGCCACCAAAGAAACCATCGGCAAGCAATAATTTTTCTTCTTCAGGCATTGCATCAATTTCTTTTTCGGATTTTCCCAATTGAAGCAGTTTATAATTGAGAACCGCAAGCATGTGCTGTCTTCCGCTATCATTGCCAAGAATTTTTTCTTTGCGCCTGTAATGCTCTTCGCTCATTCGAAAGCCGAAATTTTTCCGCCAGTAATCGAGCGTAACAATTTCAAACAGATTGGGCGTACGTCGGAATGTGGCAAATGTATCATAGTAATTTTCAGGAAATACTTCCGGCAGTAATTGATACACTCCGTCCTGAAACACAAGGCGACTTTTTTCCGGCGGAATTTCGCTATAACGCGCAACGCAAAAACTGCAGTAATCTTCAGGAGAATGTTTTTCAATCAATTTATATTGTTGCTTTTCGCCCCCGTTGCCATTGGGTTTACTGCGTCTCCCGGGAACAGACCAAACTTCGGCGCCAGTGAAGGGATTTATTTGTTTCACTGTACCATCCTGCATTATGTTGTAAAAATAATCTGCTTGCATAAATTTATTTTACAGGAAGTGGCGGAAGCGCAAAGGCATTGCTGTCTGCAACAAACGGATTTGCTTTGTGCGAGCCATCGCAGAACGGTTTGTTGTTACTGAAACCGCAGCGACATAATGATATTGCTGTTCTGCCTGCAATATCAAATGCATTTCCTTTATCGTCGAAGAGTTCAAAATCACCTTCGACACGAATACTTCCGTTGGATTTAATTATAATTTTGGTGGACATAGTGTTGTAATAAAATTGTAGAGTATTGAGTAGTGGCACGCCTAAATATTAGAGCTAGCCATTCTTTTTTAACATCTCGATGTAATCATTACCTGACATTGGGCAATCAAAAAAATCTTCCGCTTTTTTTGTATCTGAAAATTTTAGTTGTCTCTTTATTTCTGACATTAAATTACCTCCATATTCATTGATGCTGTGACTAAAATATGTTTTGATATGCTGTTTTTTTCCATTAATAACGAGGTAAAGAAACTTATGATGTTTTTTCTCAGGAAACAATTCGAAACCTTTCTTTTTCAGAACATTCATAACATCTCGATGTAATCATTACCTGACATTGGGCAATCAAAAAAATCTTCCGCTTTTTTTGTATCTGAAAATTTTAGTTGTCTCTTTATTTCTGACATTAAATTACCTCCATATTCATTGATGCTGTGACTAAAATATGTTTTGATATGCTGTTTTTTTCCATTAATAACGAGGTAAAGAAACTTATGATGTTTTTTCTCAGGAAACAATTCGAAACCTTTCTTTTTCAGAACATTCATAACATCTTTCGTCTTTCTAGTCTTCATAATGGTTTCTGATTAATGAGAGGAGCTTACGTTTCATCTCTTGGGCTTTACGCGAAAGAGTATCATCTTTTTCACAGCAATAATTCTGATAAACGGAATAAAACGTAAATGCAAACGCTTCTTCCGCATCTTCTCTTGATGTACCCCATACAGAAATATCTAAATTATCATAAGAAATAAAATATATATCATCCTGATAATCAACAGTACATACTATTTTTTTATTGAGAACAAATGTATGGTTTTCAAACCGTATTGTGTTGGGAGAAAATGGATATGCATAGTGTTGCAAAATATCAAATTCATTCTCTTGTTTGACACTTAAAGGTTTCACTTCTATCGTTGTACCATCCGTAAGAATTTTAAAATAGCCGAGAAGGTTTTTCGCAGACGTTCTACGTCGTGTTGTTCCTGAAGAATACTTTGTTCGTTCTGAAATTTGTTTCATTGTTCTAATTCTTAAATGATTTGGGAGCGAATTTTATAAAAATTGCTAATCTTTGGTTTAAATTTCTTTTTAATTTTCGGGAACAAATTTTTCCACTTCTTCTAAAATGGCAGAAACAATTTCATCTTCCCGTATCTTTTTTACCACTTCGCCTTTCCGATATAATATTGCAACACCCTTTCCTGCCGCAATGCCAATATCTGCTTCACTCGCCTCACCGGGACCATTGACAACACAGCCAAGCACGGCAATCTTTACGGGCTTTTTTACACCTGCAAGTTTTTCTTCCAATTGCGCCATAATAGAAAATAAATCCACTTCCAATCTTCCGCACGTGGGGCATGCGATGAGTTCAATGTTTCGAGATGCAAGTCCGAGCGAGCGGAGAATTTCTTTTCCCACTTCAATTTCTTTAATCGGCTCATCGGTGAGCGAAACACGAATCGTATCGCCAATGCCTTCCGCAAGCAATGTTCCGATACCAACAGCGGATTTGATGGTTCCTATTTTTGTTGTTCCCGCTTCCGTTACGCCGAGATGAAGCGGAATATCAGTCCGTTGCGCAACAAGTCTGTACGCTTCAATCATCAATCGCACGTCAGTAGATTTTACAGAAATTATGATGTCATGAAAATTATTTTCTTCGCAAATTCCCACGTGACGCATTGCGCTTTCAAATAATGCTTCGGCAGTGGGATATCCGTGCTTCTCTAAAATATCTTCTTCGAGCGAACCGGAATTGACACCGATACGAATCGGAATATGTTTTGCTTTCGCCGCATCGAGCACTTGTTTGATTCTGTCTTTGCTTCCGATATTGCCGGGATTCAATCGCACTTTCGCAACATTTGCTTCAATTGCTTTCAATGCAAAAATATGATTGAAATGTATATCTGCAACAATCGGAATCGGTGAGCGTTTTACGATTTCTGCCATTGCATCTGCAGCTTCTTTATCATTCACCGTTACGCGAACAATATCGCAGCCCGCGTCAGTTGCATCGCATATTTGTTTTACTGTTGCATCAACATCGCTTGTTTTTGTTTTCGTCATCGTCTGTACGGAAATAGGATACATTCCGCCGACAAGGATGCCGCCGACATTGACAACGCGAGTTTTTCTGCGCACACCAACTTTGTACGTCTGATGTGTTCCGTTGCCATTCGCTGGCGTTGCTGTTGTTTGTAAATTATTGAAAACGGGAATTTCGAGCATTTTAAATTTAAGATTTGAGATTCAATATGTGATTTGGGATTTGAGATTTGGGAATAAAGTATTGCGCATATCTCATATCCCACGTCTCATTTCTAATGCAGTTTCTTGCTTGCATCAAAAAGAATTTTTTTTTCTTCATCGGTAAGTTTTTCGTACCCGTGTTTGGAAATTTTATCGAGTATTTCATCTATGCGCTCCTGGTCAACTTCATCTTCGTTCTGATAGCGGTACGGTTGTTCATCCTCAACATTATAACGTACGAAACCATCGTTGTAACCGTTGTATCTTCTCTGTCCGGAAAGTTTTCTTTTTATTCTGTCAAGAAGTGTTGGTCCGTTATTATTGGAATCAAACAGCAGAAAAATAAATCCGACTGCCGCGCCGCCGAGATGAGCAAAATGGGCGATACCGTCATTCGTTCCCGTAACACCGGAATATACTTCGAGCAGCATATACAATCCGACCATAAATTTTGCGGGCATCGGAAAGAAATACATAAAAACAATTCTATCGGGAAATAAAATACCGAACGCAAGCAATACGCCATACACCGCGCCGCTTGCTCCAACAGTCGGACCAACAGCCGCGAACAATGGCGCAATAAATAGATTACACAATCCCGCGCCGATTCCGCACGCCATATAAAAATAGAAAAACTTTTTTGAGCCCATTTCATTTTCCAGTTCCATTCCAAACATCCACAACGCAAGCATATTGAAAAAAATATGGCTCATACTTGCGTGCATAAACATATATGTAAACAACTGCCATATCTGAAATCCGCTATCGAGCGGATGCAGAAAAAAGAACTGCGAAAGGATATACGACATCGGAATTCCCGCTAAATTAAATCCTTGCAGAAACATTGAGCCAAAAAACGCTGCACCATTTGCAATGAGCAATGCTTTAATAACAGGCGGGAAGAACTGAAATCCACCGAAAAAACTCGGACGGTTATAATTGTTGCCAGACGAACGGCGATACCACGACATAATGTTGTAATTAAATTGTAAAAATTAACGGGCTAAAAATACTGAATTTCTCGTCAATAATTTTTTATGAACGAAGAGAGAATATTTTTATTTAAAATTGTAGAAATTATAATGAGAAATGAGTATTTTTTTCCCGACTTTTTCATCACACCTCAAAATAAAATGAAAAAAATGGAAGTTACAATTCAAACAAAAACCCCACTCTGGACAGGAGACGCAAAGCGAGAGAGTAAGATACTTCGGGAAACAAGCATTATTGGCTCACTCCGCTGGTGGTACGAGGGGCTGATACGAGGACTTGGTGGATATGCCTGCTCTCCAACTGCTCAGGAAAAAAATCCTTGTAAATTTGATACATCTAAGTATCAAAAAGACAAAACTCAACTTGATAGTTTATTGCTTAAACTCTGTCCCGCATGTTTATTATTCGGTTGTACCGGTTGGAGCAGAAAATTTAAATTGGTTCTTTCATCTGATTTCTGTAAATCAAGTACAGATATTCTAACAAGAAAAAATAACCATAATCGCCCGATAGGAGGTTTACACAACATCAAAGACCAAACAATTAAGTTAAATCTGACAGGATTAAAATCCATCGATGATGTCGAATGTTTCCTCCTTAGTAAAACCTTTGAATTACTTAAAAAATATGGCGCACTTGGAGCACGAACATCGCAGGGAAATGGTGTATTTATAATCAAAGAAAATTCATTTAAAAATATTCCTTCTGCAACGCAGGAAATCAAAGAATTCATTACTAATCAAAAACCCCGTGAAGATAGTAAGAATAATCTACAACATTTCAATTTAAAAAACTCCCTTTTTTCTGAATACACAATTACTTTCACAGAAGACATTTCTTCACTTATTACAAAGCATACTTTTTTTGATAAAAAATACGACGATAAACTCGACATTTATAAATGCCAGACTCAAAAATGGGAGAACATCTGGACCGAATTTGAGTACCTTCCTATTGCACCATTGATTCGGGACGCTATTCGGCGATGTATTGCAAACACAACCAAACGACATAAAGTATTCGGTTACGTACAAGGCGGGGACATTCAAAGTTCTTTAGTAAAAATCTCTCACGGCATTAAAGTTACAGATACAGATACATCCGTCATAGTTCGCTGCCACTTTATGAATGGTACAAGTAAAAAAACTGAAATAAAAAAAGCAATAATGAATAAAACTGAAATAGAGAAATCTTTAAAATGTATTAATTCAAAAACTTCCGGATTTGTTTCTGGTATTGAAGAAACCCAAACACATAATGGCTCAGAAATAATAGAGAATATTAAAATAGGAAAGGATATATGACTATGAATAACTTCGATTTTTTCTCTGTATATAATAGTGATGAGAAAAGTTCAGATGTGAAAAAACAAATGAAAGATTTTTTTAATGATCAAAATGGAATTACAAAGAAAACAAAACAACTGGATTCCATCAAAAAAATCCTTACATATCCTCCTTCATGGAAACCATGTAATCTCGATAATCTCCCTCCATATTCAATGTATTTGCAATTCACATTCACACTTGCAAAACCCTACATTTCAAAAGACGATGACTCTATCTACTTCACAGATAATCCAATTAAAAAAGAAAAGGTTTTCAGAGTGCCGTATATTGCTTCCTCCTCGTGGAAAGGAAATATGCGATGGGTAGCAAGTAAAGATGCTCAAAGTCAGGATAAGGACATTATAGTTACGCGGCTCTTTGGCAATAATAAAGAGATAAAAAATGATTTCCGCCGCGGACGTTTGCATTTTTATCCGACATTTTTTGATACTATTGGCATTGAAATGATTAACCCTCATGACAGAGAAAAAGGAATTGGTACTATACCAGTCACTATCGAAAGTGTTCCAGCAGGTACGATCGGAGCGTTTTCTTTGCTCTATGTACCCTTCGATATTATTGATCAAGAGTACAGCGCGATAAAAGCAGAGGCAACTGAGGATATTAAATTAATTTTCAGCGCATTAGAAAATATGTTCCTTACTTATGGATTTTCTGCAAAAAAATCAAGCGGCTATGGAATAATTGCTGATGAACTAACTGATTGCCATGTTAATATAAAAGGAGAAACTACGTTGAGTAAGCCAGCAAAAACTTTTAAGGAACTTTCTAATTATATCAGCGAAATCAGAAAACAACTATGACCCTGCAAGAAAAAATAGAACACCACAAAAAATTTATTTATGTTTTTGAAATCGGCTGCTTACTCCACGACATTGGCAAACTTGACAGCAGATTTATTGACTACCGAAAAAAATGGCAAAAGAATGAAGGCGGATGGAATTATAAAAATGACCCGCACGATGATGAGGAAAAACCATATTTCGACTGTTATGCTGAACTGGAAAAATTAGGATACTCCAATTTAATTGGAATAGTGAATTCATTTATTTTATTTGATTGTTTTCCAAGAATACCATTCAAAGAAATTATTCACAAACACAGATCGGTTGAAAACGATGAGTGTCATCCTGCGCGCTTTTTAAAACTTGGCGATAGTATGGATTCTGCGTACGACCGCAACAATCCTTTTTATGTCAATGAACAACTATACCCTGACGAAACTTTTTTATCCACAGTATTTGGATACGAAAAGAAAATTGACATTGAAAATTTAGATAATTCAAGAAATTGTCTGTTTCGGTATTTGAATGAGAATCTTTCTAAATATTTTGACTCATTTGAAGCTACAACAAGAACTGAAATATTTAAAGAAATTGAAAAATATTATTCCTGTACTGTGAGCGATACCACACGACCCGCAAACGATACGACATTGTGGCAACATACATACGTTTCAACTGCACTTGCGAAGGTATTTGTTGCACACTACCTTATTTATGATGAAGTAATTCCGGAATTTTCCGAAAGCACATTTTCTCTCTTAGGATACGGATGGGATGGATTATCATTTCTCTCCAAAGGGCACAAAATCGGCGATATAGTCGGGCGAAAGAATATTATACGCGAGACAAAACAAGAAATCAAGAAAATACTTGAGTTCGATATTCCCATCGGAATGAATATTTACGATGACGATAATGGAATCTACTTCGTTATACCCACGAACAGAAAAAACGACGGGGAACCAACAGAACAGAATAAAGTTCCGGAAGTAGCAGAGTACAACGCTCTATTGAGCGAAATTCATGAAAAAATAATACAAACGGTAAATACGTTAACAGACGGAGAATTACTGCCGGTTGTTTCTTGCAGTAATGAAACTCACTTTATTATGGATATTGTGAAAGTCATTGATGGTGTACGAAAGCAATCGGCATTTCCCTATGATGAGCAGAGACAAAATGCAAAGTGGATGACAGGTTGGGAAAAAAGCGAAAACAAAATATGTCCCGTGTGTGAAATTCGCCCGTTGAAAAATGACACAATAAATGAGAAAGCAACAGTGTGCCATGTCTGCAGTACACGAAGAGATAACGCAAGAGAAAAAAATGACACTCAAAGTATTTTCAGCAGCGAAATAGCCGACACAAACGGACGACTCTGCTTACTCGTTGCAAAATTCAATCTACGCCCATGGCTTTCAGGCGATATGCTCTGGTCACTTTTTGTAAAAGACATGATGAGTATGAAGAAGGCAACAGATTATTTAACAAAAATAGAAGACGAAAAATTTAAGAATACTGATGAAGAGCGAAAGAAATGCATCCCCTTAAACTTTCAGTTTAACTATAATAGCATTGTATCATTTTTCGATGATAACACTATTCCTTATGAACTGAAATTTTTCTTTTCGAGACATACAAATGAAATAAAGAAAGACGAATCTTCAACGAAAATTAAAAATTGGCTTACGGAAATAAATGAAAGTATGGATATTAATACGAAGTATCATTCCCCCGCAGATATCTATACTTATCTCCTGACTAAAAACCACACGCCTTCCCGCCTGTTAAATGTATGGAATACCACACGCGATTTTCTCAAAGATATTTTCAATGATAAAGAGATTAAAAAACTATTGCCTTTATTCCGGCGTGCAGAAATTACCCTTGAGAACAATGAGAACATAACGAAAATGAATGATTCACTGTACGAAGCGGAAATTGAAGGAGAAAAAATTGAAATCTTCAGAAAAGAAAACAATACTTTTTATGTTCTCAATGCAGCGCATCGAATGGATGAGAAATCTGAAACTGAATGGATAGGAAAAGAAATAACAATTCAAGGAAATGAATTTAAAAAGAATTTTGAAAGCATCAGCAGTACAATTACCTATGTGAAAAAAGATACGTTATCTGGTATTTTCCCATACCGCACTATTACCGAGTCTCCCGACCTTCTTTTGGCAATTATTCCCGGCGATAAAGCCATTGAAATTACAACACGCATCAATAAACTGTACGAACAACATTTCGGGAAAGTAAAAGGACGGTTACCTCTCCATTGCGGCAATATATTTTTTACGCAACAAATGCCGATGTCTGTGGTACTCGATGCGGGAAAAAAAATGGAACACAATTTTGATGTACTGCAACATGAGTACTGGGAAAATTCTGACGCTGCAGAAATTGTAAAAGCGGTAAAGGATAATAATGGGCGCACACAACAAATAGAATTCTCAAACGGCACAACGTGGAATCTTGAGCAATCTCTCGGGAGCAATTGCAGTATTGACTATTTTCATCCGTATGCTATCGTAGCAAACAGTCCCGATAATGAGCATCAGAAAAAGCAATCGTATTTCAAAACATTTCTCGGCGACCTTGTCCATTTTTCTGATATAGAAGAAGGGTACACGTTGAAAATATTTCCCAACTACTACGATTTTGAATTTCTTGATTCCACCACGCGCAGGTTCGATATTCCATACGATGATGAAAAGAAACATAAACGCCGCTCCAATCTGACCGGCGCGCTTACGAAACCCATTCTTCTCGATGAACTTGAGCAGAAATTTCAGCAGTTCTGGAAAGACATCACATTGAAAAAAAACTATGAGCACATTACCGATACAAAACTACGAAATATAGAATCGCTCCTCTTTACAAAAATGAAGGAGTGGAATGTTGATGTTTCGAAAAAGGAAATGGAAGAATTTAAAGAGTGGAGCGTGCTTGTCGCAAATTTACTGCAGAAAGAATTCCCCGACCTGCGACAGGATGAACGCAAGCAACTTAACGATTTTATTACATCGGGATTATTTTTTGATTGTCTCGAATTATATTTACGCATTTTAAAACTCAAAATTTCTCCACCAAATAAAAGAGGAAAACAATGAACTCAAATAACCAGCCATTTGTACAAGAACCATATTATGCCATTGCTCTTGACCCTATTCATGTCGGAGCAGGAGGGTATCGGCTCGGAAGAGTAGATAATACGCTCGTGCGGGAAGCAGGCACCAACTTGCCGAAAATCCCCGGCTCCGGTATTTCCGGTGTTACGCGCGCATACACCGCTCTTGCGCTCCAAAGCAATGATCCAAACAATAAAAAATATATTGACGGCAAAAAAAGTTGCGCAGGAAAAGGCGCTGAAGACGGCGAAGGACATTGCGGAAAAAATGATTGTCCTGTCTGCGTCTCGTTTGGATTTTCAAAAAAAGAGCAAAGTTTTCAGGGGCTCGTACAATTTTGCGATGCGCATATTGTGCTCTTTCCTGTCTTTTCTATGAAAGGCACGGTGTGGATTACCTGCGAGGAAGCGCTCCTGCACGCGGGAGTTACATTGAATGGAAGCAATATTCCATTAGAGAAAGAAAAAATTATTGTCAGTCCGCTTTTGAACAATGATTTGGATATTCTTAATGATTTGGGTATTCTTAATGTTGGTTGGCTGATGTTACAAATAGAGAAGAAGAAAATTGCCCCTAACATATATAATGAACTAAGGGCGAGAAAAATCTCCGACGATATTTTAGACCGCATCGCAATCGTCCACAACGATATTTTTTCCCGCATAGTGAACGATAATCTCGAAGTGCGCACCTCTGTTGCAATAGACCCAACAACTGGCGCGGCGGAAGATGGCGCATTATATACGTATGAAGCAATTCCACGCGCCACGGTTTTTTGCTTCGATATTGTATATAACAAACCCGAATTTTATCGCATTGGAGATAAAGAAATTGTTCATAAACAAGAAGGAAACGGCAATGGCTACAAATGGCTGAAAGAAAATGTTGAAAAAGGACTCTTCCTCATGGAATATCTCGGCATTGGCGGAATGAATACGCGCGGGTTCGGAAGATTGCGCATACTTAACCTTGAGAAAGGAAAATAAAATGTTACTGAGTAAAAATATTGAAATGAGATGTGCAAAGGCAGCGCAGGAAATTGCAGCAACAGTGAAGGATGATGCATATATTACAAAAGTATTAGGCATTTTACAAACCGATGGTATGTTTGCTTTCTTTTTGTATCTGTTGAGCGAAGATGAAGATAAGGCAAATAAGATTATAGACAATTCTGAAACACTATTGATAGAATACAAACTCTTGCCTGAAAAAAGTTATATACGATCAAACACACTTCACAAAGATTTACAACCCATCACCCAAGACCTCGACAAACTTTTCTTCGCAAAAGATATACTCGAAACAACACTCGTTTATGCGCGATACTATGCAAAAGCAGTAAATGATAAAAACCCGCACGACAACGGACAACCACAAGAACAAAACGGAGCGCCACAATGAGTTGGATTCAATACCGCGTTATTTTTCGCGCTCTTTCCCCCGTGCATATCGGCTCGCACAAACTCGGCTACATTGAGCGCACACGCTACTACATTCCCGGCAAAAATATCTGGGCGGCATTTACAGAAAATATTACACGCACCGGCGCTGCAACCGATACGAACGCATACAAAGCAATCGGAGATGCACTCAAAAAAAATCTTCTCATCAGTTACTTCTTTCCCGCAACGGAAAAGGATATTGCCAATCCCTTGCTTCCGCGCTATACTCCTTTGCTTCCGCACTATACTCCTGAGGATGGATTGAAATACGGAAGTTATACCGCCGCTCAGTTTGAGAAAATATTCATCACTTCCTACGGACAAACGGCAATACTTCCGCACTCCAACACTGCCGAAGATAATTCGCTGCACGAATCGGAATGTATCCAACATATCGTTACAATAAAGGAAGAAAATTTACCCGTGTATTTTGTCGGATATATTTTTATTCGAGAAAATGCAATGCTTTCTGAACAAAAACTCGGATGGGACGATGGAGATATTTCCATCAAAAATATTTGCAGTGAAATCTTCATCGGCGGCGACAGACGTTATGGCTGGGGACATCTGCAACTGGAAAGCGGAAAAATAAGCGACAACACATTATTTTTACTTCCCGTTACAACAGTGGGAGTTCCTGTTACGGTAAAAATTCCAGCAAATAACTCTCTCCCCGCGCACTGCCTTTTTTCCGATTCCGATACAATCTTTAAAGGCGATATACAGCCGCTTGTCGGTGTGGAATATGATTTTAACAACAATAAAGGTTACGGTCAGAATATTACAAAAGGAATCGTCCACTGGGTGCCGGGAACAATTGTTACAAAACCTGAGACAGCATTTTCAATGAATCACTGGGGCATACTTTCACCATTAAAGAAACAACAATGAAAACTCACTACATCAGCATCAAACAATTTATTTGGGAATTTTTGGCAAACGTCTTTGTGGCGGCAGTCATTTATATTATTGTCGAATTCGTCATCCCGCATACCACGGTTGTCCTTTCATTAGCCATTTCGCTCATTGTTTTTTTGGGCATCTTCTATCTCTGGCTGTATCGGAAATATGCGGCATATTTCAAATTCAACAATGCAGGGGGCGTTGGGTACTATACCGATTTCCCCGTTGCAGAAAATGAAGCCGTTCTCCGCTCCGCAACGCACACCGTCTGCTATGCCGGCATCAGCGCAAAAACCATACTGCCGCATTTTATGGAGGTGTGTGCAAACTCCGCATACATCAGCCACGTTCACTTTATTTTGATGTCGCCGGAATCACCCGCGCTCATAGACCAGATTGCATTTCTGAACGGCATTCCGCTGACCACCAAATTTGCCTCGCTCACGCATGAGATGCAGGAGAAGATAAACGCACAAGTGGCAGTGGAGCGGCAGGTGATTGCTGCAAACCTTGCCGTTATTAAAAATTCACCGCTCTTTCAGCACAAGAAAATCAGCATCCATCTCTCCAGCACATTTATGCCCTTCTGGATGTATATAATAGATAACGAAAAAATATACATCGGCATATTGGAAGAAGGAAAAAACGGCGCACATTCCCCTGTGTTGGTATTTTCGCGGACAAAATTTTCCCCCTCTCCTTTTGATTTGTTCTTTAATATCTGGACGAAAATGCTGGATAACGCAGGAAAACCACTTGCGTGAAAAGTACATTAAGAACCTATCCCATTTTTGCGCAAAATCAGTCATCATCCCGTGAGGTTCTGAATTTGCAGCATCTAAGTCTTTATATTGCAATAGGGTTTTATGAGTAGAGTCTGAAAGGACATCCATACCGGTGTGGTCTGAAACGATATATTATTTTGTTAAACTTGCCAGGTCGCAGGTATGTCTGAAAGGACATCCATACCGGTGTGGTCTGAAACATTACTTTCTCTTGTCCATAATCTTTTTTCAATGTCTGAAAGGACATCCATACCGGTGTGGTCTGAAACATCAAGAGGTGCTGAAAACCCATCGTTGAGTCTGAAAGGACATCCATACCGGTGTGGTCTGAAACAATTGATAGCGACCAATTAGTTATTACTAGTCTGAAAGGACATCCATACCGGTGTGGTCTGAAACTTTATTTAATTTATCTTATCTTATCACTATTCAGTCTGAAAGGACATCCATACCGGTGTGGTCTGAAACCATAAAATCTAAAAGCTCAACTCCTGGGAGAGTGTCTGAAAGGACATCCATACCGGTGTGGTCTGAAACTTTAATGAATAATTTTGATTTATAAATTTAAAGTCTGAAAGGACATCCATACCGGTGTGGTCTGAAACATTCCTCTTCCGTCAGTTCTACTGTGTAAATTAGTCTGAAAGGACATCCATACCGGTGTGGTCTGAAACTTTTATCAAAATAAATTTCGCGGCTATCATAAAGTCTGAAAGGACATCCATACCGGTGTGGTCTGAAACAATTATAATTAAACTTGAAATGCGTTCCATTGTCTGAAAGGACATCCATACCGGTGTGGTCTGAAACATTAAGAGAGCTGGCTTTACGATGCTACTCATCGTCTGAAAGGACATCCATACCGGTGTGGAAAGTAATTAAGAATTAAGAATTACGAATTAAGAATGAAAAGTGAAAAGCGCTTTGTTGTATTATTGTTGCATGAAAGGATGCACGAAATTTTTCATTCTTAATTTTTAATTCTTAATTATTTTTTGGCATCCATACCGGTGTGGAAAGTAATTAAGAATTAAGAATTACGAATTAAGAATGA
>CAYHPL010000020.1:0-5381 GCA_964358705.1 uncultured Chitinophagales bacterium | reverse complement strand
AAAGTGAAAAGCAAAGTTGTGCGCGAGAAAAACTAACGGATAGTTGCTGAATGTTTATTTATCTCCTATTCCCGATTTTAGGAATGGTATCCTACAAACGTTTTGCCCTGTTCCCAATTTTGGGAATGCCATCTTACAAACGTTTTGCCCTATTCCCAATTTTAGGAATGGTATCCTACAAACGTTTTACCCTATTCCCAATTTTGGGAATGCCATCCTACAAACGTTTTGCCCTATTCCCGATTTTGGGAATGCCATAAAACAGATACCGTACTCTTCTTTCATTTTTGAGAATGCCATAAATCAGACATTTCCCTCTTTGCGTACCTTTGCTATTGCCTTTGTGAACCTTTGCGGTTAAATGCAATCTTTCTTAAACGCAAAGTCCGCAAAGGAAAGCGCAGAGTTACGCAAAGAAAATACGACGAATAAATTCTACCATCTCACTTCTCAAATCTAAAATCGTATATTCTTCTGGTTTTTTTCAGTTAAAAAAAATTATGGTACTTCCCTCAACACATCCTTTTGCGCAACTTCAGTGGCATAGAGTATTATTTTCGCTTGTAAACATTCGTGCTTCGGAGACAATGAGCGCGCATCCGCTCTCCATTGTGCAAGCAATAGTGAAAGGAGTAAATTCGCTGTGCGGAGAAACGCGCACAATGTCAGAAAATGATGAAAGCGCTGAGCCATTAATGTGCTTTCATATCAAAGAAAGAAAGCATACTGCGAAAATGAAAAAATCCGCAATTCTTCCGGTGGAAGTTTTGTTGTTCCAAAAAAAAGATGACGATGTGCAAAAATGGAACGATGCATTGCAGCAATATCTCAGCGATAGCACGACGGGCAAAAATTTTGACTTATGCGAATGTTCTCAGTTCGAAACAAGAAATTTCAATGCAGTTGCTGAACCATTCGGCGCAACAGAAAATAGCCGGGAATTGTGTCTCGAATTTTTCACTCCCGTTTCCTTTCATCACGAAAAAGGAAAACAACGCACGTATATTTCAAAATCGCTCTTTGTTTCGCTTTTCGAAAAAAGATTTTCGCGTTTGTTTGGTAAAAAATTTGCGTTTGAAGATGCCGCAGAAATCTTCACTGTCCATCCCTACTTCTGGAATTATTCCGAAATCCGCCATTCTTCCGTATCACAGCCCAGACATATTCAATTAGTAAAAGGATGTGTCGGGAAATTGTATCTGAAAGGAGAATACAGTGCATTACTACCATGGCTGATATTGGGAAGCGAAATACATACAGGAAATAAGCTTTCAAACGGACAGGGATACTATAAACTGCATTGCGCGTCAGTTCCATTCTTCGATAGCTTTTTTCCTTCAAAAAAAACATTGCTTCCTGTATTGCACGAAACTCTGGAGCGCTACGATTATGCGGCAGAATCTCTTTCCATTACAGAGCAGTTCCCGTTCAACGAAAATCAGTTTATCGAAAAATTATGCGGTGAATTAAAAGAGCAGAAATATATTCCGACGCCTTCTGTTGCATTTCTCGTTCAAAAAAAAGACGGCAGCGAACGTCTGGTAGAAAAACCCGCATTGAAAGATTTGATAGTGCAGCAGTATGTGTACCGCACCATCGTTGATTTTATTGACCGCTCGCTCGAAGAAGAATCCATCGGCTTCCGGAAAGGCATATCACGACACAAGGCAATTGACATAGTGAAGAAGGCAATCGAAGAGGGATATAAATTCGTCATCGAGTCCGACATCGAAGATTTTTTTCCATCCGTGGATTTACACCGGTTGCTCGAATTGATGCAAATTTTTTTTGTACAGCACGATACACTTCTCCTGAGCGTATTGCAGAAAATAGTATTGAATGGTTATCTGCGCAATGGAAACATCTGCGAACGCACCAAAGGACTTGCGCAGGGAAGCCCGCTTTCTCCATTGCTTGCAAATTTGTATCTCGATGCGTTTGATGAAACAATACAGCAATGGGGAGTCCGATTTATACGCTATGCAGATGACTTTATCATTCTCGCTAAAACAGAACAGGATGCAGAAAAAATACTTGTGCAGACAGAACAATATCTTTCGACCATCGGGCTTTTCATCAATCGTAAAAAAACAGCAATAAAGCCAATCAGCAGCGGCTTTCAGTTTCTCGGCATATCGTTTGAACATTCCGAAATAACTGAGTCGCATGAACAAGAACTGCAACTCTTAAAAAAACCATTGTATGTAACGCAGCCATTTTTCTTTCTCGGTTTAAACGGGGACGCAATAGAAATAAGAAAAGGGCAGCATCTCGTGGATGTTTTCCCGTTGCGCAATATCAGCGAAATTATTGTGATGGAAAAATCATCTTTTTCCACGAGTCTTATTCATAAATGTACAACGCTGAATATCCCTGTTACTATTATCCTGAATACAGGATATTATGTAACCACAATAAAACCGGATTCTAAAAAATATTATGACATTGCCACGAAACACTCGCACGCTTTTAATGCGCTTTCTCCGACAGAAATTCTTGCAATAGCAAAAGATATCGTTGCTGCAAAAATTCAGAATTACCGCACTCTTTTTCTCCAACGTTACGAAGCACAACGCACACCATTTTTACGAGCAATGGAGGATGCTCTCCGTAAAATTTCCATCGCAGAAGATATTGCGGTCGTGCGCGGTATTGAAGGAGCATTGGCAAAAAAAGTTTTTATGCAACTCAATACTATCATTGAAAATCCCATATTTCATATCACAAAACGCGAGCGAAAAAAACCTGACCGTATTAATTCACTGATGAATTTTTGTTCGTATCTGCTTTTCTCCCGTATTAATGCAACGGTACGTGCAATCGGGTTAAATCCATATCTGGGATTTCTTCATTCTCCCGAGGATTCGTATGAGTCTCTTGTTGCGGATGTTCAGGAAGTTTTTCGCGCACGATTCGACCGTTTTCTTGTGCGCATCCTGAATCTCAAAATTATTGTTCCGGAAGATTTTACGGCAACAGAGCGCGGGTATTTTCTTTCATACGAAGCGACAAAAAAATTCCTTGACCAGTTTGAAACAGAAATGGAGCGAGAAAAAAAACAAAATGCTCTTTCATTAAAAGAAAACATTTATACGCAGGCACAGGTAATAAAACGCTGGGCATGCGATAGCGGAACAATTTCTTTTTATATCTGGAACGTATGAAATTTTCTGATTATGCAGTGGTGTACGATATTTCATCAGATAAAGAGCGCGCCCGCGTTGATAAAGTATTAAAGGGGTTTGGATTCCGCATTCAAAAAAGTGTATTCGAGTGCAGACTGACAAAGAAGGAGAAAGAATTATTACTTGAACAATTACTTACGTTAAGCATCAAAACAGGATTCATCAAAGTCTATCGTCTCGAATTCACATCCAAGCGTGATGTCATCGGAAAACAGAGCAAGTCAAAAATTGAAGCAGGCAATGTCTTCATTGTATAGTGCAAGGGCACATTATTATTTCCTCCCTCAAAAACTTTCTGTAACTTTTGCACGTATTTTTACACAAATAACACTCAGATGATTACTATTCGATTGGCGGCAAAGAAAGACGGAACCGCGTTGCTCTCGTTGATTGATGCGCTTGCAGATTTCGAAAAACTGAAACGCCCGACTGCGCACGCACGAAAGCGATTGCTCAATGATACATTCGGAAGGAAAAAACGCTTCGATGCGTATCTTGCGTTTGCTGATAATATTGCAGTCGGATATGCGATTATTTTTGAAACGTACTCATCGTTTCTTGCAAAACCGACTTTGTACCTCGAAGATATTTTTGTGCTTCCTGCATTTCGCGGAAAAAAAGTCGGTTTGAAATTATTCCGCTTTTGTTTGCAAGAAGCACGCAAAAGAAAATGCGGAAGAATGGAATGGGTAGTGCTGGACTGGAACGAAAATGCAATTCAATTCTACGATAAACTCGGTGCAAAGCAATTACAAGAGTGGCTGCCATATCGTATTACACTTTAATTTTTTACAATGAATATTCATCTTACCAATATCCGTCAACTTGTTACCGTCTCATCGTTTGGGAAAAAAGTAAAATGCGGCAGCGAAATGCGTGAACTGCACATTATCGAAAATGCAGGTGTTATTACAGCAAATGATACAATTGCGTGGCTCGGAGAAATGCGCAATTTCCCGACAAACATTGATGACGATGTTCTCGCAATTGATTGCACGAATAAAGTTGTAATGCCGGGTTTTATAGATGCGCATACGCATATTCTTTTTGCTGGAAGTCGCGAAGAGGAATTTGCAATGCGTGCAGAAGGACTTTCGTATCAGGATATTGCAGCACGAGGCGGAGGGATTGTCAGCACAATGTCACATGTACGCACAGCAACAAAGAAAGAATTGAAAAAGAATGCGCGTAAATATCTGTTGCAAATGCTACGACAGGGAACAACATCAGTAGAAATAAAAAGCGGCTACGGATTGGATTTTCATAACGAAATAAAAATGCTCGAATGTATCCGTGAATTACAACAGGAAGAATTGCCGACAATTGTTTCCACATTTCTTGGCGCGCATGCATATCCGCCGGAATTCCGTGAACGCAAAAATGAATATGTGCAACTCATCCTTGATGAAATGCTGCCATATATCGGCGAAAAACATCTTGCAGAATTTTGCGATGTGTTTTGCGAAACAAATTATTTCTCAACGGAAGATGCAAAAAAGATTTTAGAAAAAGCACAACAGTACGGAATGAAACTGAAACTCCACGCAGAAGAACTCTCCAACACAGCAGGTGCTGAACTCGCCGCTGCATTACAAGCCGTTTCTGTTGACCATCTCGAACATATTTTCGAAAGCGGAATCCGCGCATTGCAGAACGCAGCAAAAAATGAATCGCCGACTGTTGCCGTATTGCTTCCGGGAGTTTCGTTCAATCTCAATCATCAGTATGCACCTGCGCGTGTGTTGATTGATGCAGGAATTCCCGTTGCAATTGCAAGCGATATCAATCCCGGTTCGTGTATGAGTTCCTCGATGCAACTAATGCTCACCATTGCCTGCACACAAATGAAAATGACACCCGAAGAAGCAATCACCGCAGCCACATTGAACGCTGCCGCTGCAATTGACCGCTCATCAACAATCGGAAGTATTGAGGTAGGAAAGAAAGCAGATATAATTGTGCTTGATATTCCAAATTATAAATTCCTTCCGTATCACTTTGGCGAAAATCATTGTACACACGTCATAAAAAATGGCGTGTTGCTCGAAGTGTAGTTTGTACATCGCACATAAAAAATTCTTTGTTGAGAAGCGGTTCACGTGAATAAATGAATAGCTTTTTTATGCCTTTCAATACAGCGCAATGTTACAGACTCACAAAAAATACACTTAAACTGCCAAAACTGTTCACAGACTA
>CAYHPL010000019.1:0-64997 GCA_964358705.1 uncultured Chitinophagales bacterium | reverse complement strand
GTGCAACCAAATGTATGGTATAATGTTACAATGACGTATAATGCTGAGAGTTTATCCGTGTATGTGAACGGCGCGCTCGATGGAAGCATTGCTGTCAGCGGCGCGATTGATACCACTTCGTATCCGCTGTTTATCGGAAGCAGAGCGAATGAGAACGTTCTTCCGTTTTCGGGAAAGATTGATGACATCCGTATGTATAACCACGCGCTTTCATCGAGTGAGATTGATTCGTTGTATCATTTGGGCGGATGGGTGGACCCGCAACCAATTATTTCCGTAACACCGAACCAAATTGATTTCGGTAATGTTCTCATCGGCACGAGTGAACAAGATTCTATCATCGTTACAAATACGGGAGGAGCGGGTTTATTTGTTACAGATATTTATTCCAACAATCCCGTCTTTACATTTGATACGACACACTTTACGCTCGCACCCAACGTTAGCAGAGCAGTTCACGTTACGTTTACTCCCAATTCCATCAATACGCAAATCGGGAATATAACTGTGTATAATAACTCATCTGTCAGTCAAGTCGGATTGAATGTAACGGGAACGGGAACGCGCCCGATACTACATTTCTCGCGAACATCAATTCCATTTCTCAGTGTGCAGTTGGGTATGTCGAAACAAGATTCGTTTTTTATTTCCAATACGGGCACTGCGGAATTAATCGTTTCATCTCTTACGAGTGATAACAGTGTGTTCAATGTCCAATCGCAAAATTTTACTCTCGCTCCGACTGAACAAAAAAGAATAGATGTTACGTTTGCTCCGGAATCGTCGCGAACGTACTCGGGAAATATAATCGTAACGCATAATGCGCTGGAAAGTCCCGACACGGTCAGAGTTACAGGAACGGGAACTGCAAATGATATAGTCGCGTATTACCCTTTTAACGGAAATGCAAATGATTTAAGCGGCAATGGACATAACGGAACAGTAAACGGAGCAACTATTACCACAGATAGATTTGGCAATGCGAATAGCGCGTATAGTTTTGATGGAGTGAGTAATTATATAGAATGTAACACAATTCCTATACTGGATAGTGTCTTTACGTATTCTGCATGGATTAAAGTTACACGTCCGTCTGGTGAGGACATAAATAATAACTTTGGCAATTTTGGTACTTCTGGTACTGGAAATGAAACGTGGGGTATATCTTATAATGTTACCACTCAAAAACTTTGGATTTCTGACCACCTCAATGGGGCGTATGATTATTCTACTGTATTAGGTGGTAATTGGAGATACGTGGTTTTTACATATAACAGAACAACAAGGTCGTTGTATGTAGATGGTACGTTAGTTGCTTCACAAAATATTACGACTCCTATTCCGTCACTGCCAACAGATTTTTTGAGGATTGGCAGTCATACAAATAACGTTGCGCAACAATTTCAAGGAAGTATTGACGACATCCGCATTTACAATCGTGCGTTAAGCGCAAATGAAATTGATTCGCTCTATCATCTCAGCACTTGGAATCCATTACCAACTGGACCTGTTGCCTACTACCCTTTCACAGGTAATGCAAACGATTCAAGTGGCAATGGAAATAACGGAACTGTGTACGGTGCAACGCTTACGACGGATAGATTTGGCAATGCGAATAATGCGTATAGTTTTGATGGGAGTTCAAGTAGAATAGAAGTTTCTCCGTCTAATAATATGTTTAATCTGGGCCAAAGCCAATACACAATTTGTGGATGGATGAATAGTTCTAATATTTCCAAACTAGCACAAGAAGTGTTTAATACTAACCCGGCAGCTGGTCTAGGGTTTTCATTTAATTATAGCAGCGCGGCGCAGAATAGATTTTCGTATTTTATAGGGAGTGGCAGTAGTTGGGTAACTACCAATTTAGTAGGTAATAAAAATGATTTTGTTCAGGGACAATGGTATTTTATCTCATTAGTGAAAGACGGAACAAATTATACTTATTACGTGAATGCGGTGGTAGATTATTTTGTGAACGTACCCGAAGCATCAACATTCAATAGGTATGTCGGGTGTAGTATTGGTACTTACGATCAGGGGTATGGTGAATACTTTCAGGGGAAACTTGACGACTTCAGAATTTTCACTCGTGCGTTAAGCGCAAATGAAATACAAAGTTTATATACACCAGCACCGATGCCTGCATTTTCTCTCTCTGCTTCATCGCTTACTTTTGGTAACGTGCCGCTCAATGGAAGTGTAACGGATTCTGTTGTTGTTTCCAATGCGGGAAATGCAACGCTGAATGTTACGAGTGTGAATAGTAGTTCGAGTGTGTTTGCAGTTTCGCCATCGAATTTTTATGTTCCTGTAAATCAAAGTAAAAGTATTCGTGTAACATTTACACCGACAACGGAAACTACTTACAATGAAAGAATTACTATCGAACATAACGCTGATGGAAGCCCTGATACGCTTGCGCTTTCAGGAAATGGCTCGAATATTCAAGCGCCGCTCATTTCGCTTTCATCTTCTGCAATTGGATTTGGCAACGTAATGGTGAATGCGAGTAAAGTTGATTCATTCATTGTAACGAATACGGGAACAGCAACATTGAATGTAACAAATATTGTAAGTGATAGCGCGGCATTTGTAATTTCTACTACAAATTTTTCACTTTTGCCTACGGAGAGCAAAGCAATACGGATTACATTTACACCAACTGCATCGCGAAATTACAACGGCACAATTACTCTCACGCACAATGCTTCAGGAAGTCAGACGACAGTAAATATTTCCGGTGCGGGAACAACGCAAACCTTTCCGCTCATCGCAGTTTCTGCAACAACAATTTCTTTTGGAACAGTGTTTGGAGGAAATACAGAAGAAAGAACAATGAAAGTGTATAACAGAGGAACGGGTGAATTAAGTGTGAACAGTATTTCGAGTGATAATGCTTTGTTTACGCCTTCTGCAAGTACTGTTGCTGTTGCGCCAAATGATTCAGCAATAATTGTCATTCGTTTCAGACCAATTGATGATGGGGCGTTTATCGGTGCGATTACGTTAACGCATAATGCAGGCGCGGCTCTTACAGTGATTGTTACCGGCACAGGACAAACGCGCATTGCAAACGGAGCGCAAACAACCATTGGAAGATTTGCTGCTGGAATCCCTGCGAAAGAGTGGGCATTGATGAGCATTCCGTATCAGCCGGATAATCTTTTGAGTGGTATAATTTCTTCGCAACTTCCCGGAAGCGGAAAGACAAAAATATTTGAATTGCAGAGCGGCAGTTACAGAGATATTACAAGCAGCAGCACACCATACCAACTTACGAAAGCATTCTGGTTGAAAACAGTGGTAAAAAATTCTGCGTATCATTTAAATTTTGGCGCCGGAAATCTTATCGCAGATTCAAATTATTCCATATCAATTCCCGCCGGATGGTCGTTGCTTGGTTCTCCTTTTTATCCGCAGGATGTAAGTTGGTCGCCGGTAAATACGCAAGCAGGCACAAGCGGCATACGTGTCTATAAATACAAGCACGAAACAAAGCAGTGGCTCGGACCAATTGACCCAGGTGCAGAAAAGTTACAACCGTTTGGTGGATATGCTGTATGGAACGGAACAGGAAATCCTGCGTCATTTACGTTTCATCGCGGAACAATGCCGGCGCAAATTCCAGAATTTCAAAATGGCGATGGATGGTTTGCAGCGTTGCAATGCGGTGATGCAAATTTACGCATCGGTCAGCATAAAAACGCAAGTGATGAAAATGATGCGTACGATTATCCGAAACCGTTTTCTTCTCCCGATGCAATTGATGATGAAGCGTATCTTTCAAATAAAATGTGGAGTGATATAAAATTGAAACGGAGTGATGGAGTAAATGGAGTATTGGAGTGGAAAGTTTTTGTGAATCCGAAAAATTCTCATTCCATTTTAGTGAAGAAATTGGATGGTGTGTCTGCGGATTGGAAAGTTGTATTGCGCGGAATTCCGGGCGTTGGTGAAGTGGAATTGAGAGAAGGAAAAGAAATATTGATTTCGGAAAATATTTCTGTTCCGTTTGTTGCCGAAATTATCGCCGGAGAAAACCTGCGTGTTGATAATACAATTCCGAAGGAGTTTTCCTTGTTTCAAAATTATCCGAATCCGTTTAATCCAACAACAGCAATTGGCTTTTCGCTATTGGCTGTTAGCGACATGACATTGAAAATTTATGATGTGTTGGGAAGAGAAGTAGCAACAATATTCAGTGGAAATCTTGAAAGCGGAAAATACAATTTTATCTGGGAAGGGAAAGACGGGAACGGAAATGTTGTCGGCAGCGGAATTTATTTTGCGCGATTGCAGACGAAGGAATTTACGAAGTCAATAAAGATGAATTTGATGAAGTGAAAATGGTGTCATTCCGAGAAGCGAAGCGACGAGGAATCTTGTAGAAGTTGGCAAATAATCAAAAATGAGTATAAGATTCCTCACTCCAACTGAAGTTGGATGTTCGGAATGACAGTGTTATACAAACAGTTATAAAAATTTAAAATATAAAGGCAGTAATGCACAAATCCCAAATCACAAATCTCCAATTGCACATTGCACATCGCATATCGCATATCGTTTTGCTTTTCTTCTTCTTTATTTCCTCAACTTTCGCCGCGATAGACGAAAAGCCAAAACTCGTAGTTGCAATAACCATTGACCAGTTTCCGCAAAATTTTCTGGAAAAATTTCGTCCGTATTTCGGAAAGGGTGGATTCAATGTGCTATTGGAGCGCGGAGCAGTATTTACCAATGCACAATATCAGCACGCTTTCAATGAAACAGGACCGGGACACAGTGCAATTTATTCCGGCTGCTATGGCAATCGCAATGGTATTGTAATGAATAACTGGTACGATAAATCATTGGCAAAGCGTGTGAACTGCGTGGAAGATTTGAGCGTGAAAAACTTCTATTCATCGCGCGACGGTCGCTCTCCGAAAAATAATATT
The DNA here is from genome assembly GCA_964358705.1 of uncultured Chitinophagales bacterium. Lineage (GTDB taxonomy): Bacteria > Bacteroidota > Ignavibacteria > UBA10030 > F1-140-MAGs086 > JBBTJF01. The sequence continues at coordinate 60,057 of CAYHPL010000019.1, read as the reverse complement.
GCATATACTGTCAGTGATATGCTGCGTCTCTCTAATAATTTTCAATCGAAAGTAATCGGCATTTCGGTAAAAGACCGCGGCGCAATTCTTCCTGCGGGAAAATTCGGAAATAATGCATACTGGATGGATGATTCGCTGATGACGTCTTCGACATATTACGGCGATTCATTACCGGAGTGGGTAAAGAATTTCAATGCGCAAAAAAATATTGATGCATATTTCGGAAGGGAGTGGAAAAAAATACTTCCTGAAAAAGCATACACTTTATGTGATGATGACAGCGCAAATTATGAAAGCGATGAAGACGGTTTAGGTCGAACATTTCCGCATTTGATTCAAGGAAAAGAAAACATAAAGAAATCAAAATCGTTTTACAATGCATTTCTTATTTCTCCGTTTGCATCGGAAATACTTCTTGCATTTGCACAGGAAGCAATACAAAAAGAAGAACTTGGTAAGCGTGGTGTTACCGATATGCTCTGTATCAGTTTTTCAGCAAATGATTATATCGGACACACGTACGGAATGCACAGTCAGGAAGTGATGGATGTTACGATACGGACAGATAAAATGCTGGAAGAGTTATTGCTGTTTCTCGAAAAAGAAATTGGACTGAATAATTGTATTCTTACTTTGACCGCAGACCACGGAGCGACACCTGTTCCTGAATACATCAAAAATAAATATCCGAATGCAGATGCAGGAAAATCAGGAGTGAAAGAATTGCAAACAAAAGCGGAACAAGTATTGAGTGGAAAATTCGGTGCGCTGAGTGGAGCAACAAAATGGATTGATAATATTGTGGATTATAATATTTATATTTCAGAGAATGTGAGTGCAGCAAAAAATATTTCTGTGAATGAAGCCGCAATTGTTCTACGCGATTCACTACGCAATGAAAAAGGCATTGCAGAAATTATTACCACGCAAGAGATAAGAAATGGAACTGTATATAGTTCCTTCAGTGGAAATATTGAAAAGAGTTATTTCCCGCAACGTAGCGGAGACGTGATTTATATTCTGAAACCGTTTTTTATCCGCTATGCAGGAGACCCGGGAACACATGGTAATCCATATTCGTACGATGCACACGTTCCGTTGATATTTTTCGGAAAAGGAATAGCATCAAAAACTTCAGAAGAGAAATGTGAGCCGATTGATTTGGCAGCAACACTTGCATCACTTCTTGGTATAGAATTACCACCGATGAGCGTGGGGAGAGTGTTGGAAGTAAGAAGCAAGAAGTAAGAAGAATCTTTTACTAACCAATTTTAAAATGTATTAAACTTTTTCCTTCGGTTGCGGATGTAATCTACAAAAATAAATTCACCGAGATTATTGAGAGGAGAATAGTATGCGCGCCCCTGATTTGCTTTCGTGAGTTCTTCGACAAAATCAATCAGGTAGGGGTCGTGCGCAACCATAAACGTACTGATGACGATTTTTTCTCTTCGACATTCCACCGCTTCATCTAATGTTTTATTGATAATGCGCGGGTCAAGTCCGTAAGGATTTTTGTACAATCTTCCGCTTTCTTCATACATCGCAGATGGTTTACCGTCTGTAATCATAAATATCTGCTTATTCACATTTCCTTTTCTGCGCAATATACTCCGTGCAAGTTGTAATCCTGCTTTTGTATTTGTATGATACGGTCCGACAGAAAGAAATGGAATCTCTGCCATTGAAATAAGAGATGCATCATCACCAAACGTTACACACGCGAGATAGTCCTTAGGAAATTTAGTGCGGATGAGTTCAACAAGTGCGAGTGCAACTTGTTTTGCAGGAGTGATACGGTCTTCGCCGTACAAAATCATACTGTGGCTGATATCAATGAGCAACACCGTCGCACAGGAAGTTTGATATTCCGTTTCGTACACTTCTAAATCATCTTCGCGCAATGAAAATACATCAATGCCATCGCGCTTGAAAGCATTTGTCAGAGTGGAAGTAACGTCAATATTTTCTGCTAAATCTCCGAAAGAAAATTTTTTCGTTTCACTTAATCGCTCTATTCCTTTTCCTGCAAAAGGAGATTCGTGCGAGCCGAGTGTATTTTTTTTCAGAGAAGTAAAGATTTCTTTGAGTGCATCTTTTCGTAATTGCTGTACCCCGCGTGTCGTCAGACTCGGAATACCGTCAATTTCTTCGATGATACCGAGTTCTTTCAGTTTCTCAATCAAGTCTTTGAGAGAAAGGTTTTCATCAAAAATGCCGTACTGTTTTGCAAGTTCGCGCAGCCATTCCAATGCTTCCTGTACATTGCCATTTGTTTGCAATGTGAGATAACTGAACAATGAGAGAAGATTTTGCAGTCTCATTTCGTCTGTCATTGACTGCGGAGTCCATTGGGAATAGAGAAAATTCATCGTTAATTATTCTATCGTAACGTTGAATTTTTCAGGATGTTCTATTAAATTTTTTATTGCAAGTAAAAAAATATCGAAATCTTTAAGATGATTAGTGAGAATAGAATGAATTTCAGTTGGCGTGATATCTGCGTAAAAATGTGTTAACCTGTTGCGGTAGCCCGCCATATTTTTCAATTCATTCATTGCGAATGAACGTTCAACAATTCCTGCCTCACCTAATTTGATAGCGATTTCTTTGTATTGAGTTGCCCGTCCGCCGAAAACTCTTGAGAGAATATGTCCACCGATATGAAATACCCCTTCCAGTGCGCGTCGCAAATAAAATTGCGCAAGTATAAAATTTTCTTCCTGTTCAAATTCGATAAGTGATTTTTCTGAAAGTTGCTGTAACTTTTCTTTATCGCGCTGAATGCCATCAATGCGCGGTAAGAGAGATTGTCGTTTAATTACAAATGTCATTGGATCCTTTCTATAATAGCAGAGTCAAATTCATCGAGCAATGGTTTAAAATCGGCGTAGAGTATTTGAGTCTTTTCCTCAAAATTATATCGTTCGTCGTTGGAATGTGCGTAGAGAATTTTTCCATGACGTATAACATCAAAGCAAAGTTCGAGACTTGTCATTTGAAGAAAAACTATGTCAATGGAGTGTTCGGGAAATACATCCGCTAAAATGTTGTACATTGCATTATAGTATATGCCCAAACTGTTTGGAGATATTTCTTCAGAAAAAACCACTCCGATGTCAATATCACTCATTGGTTGTGCTGTCTCTTCTGCATACGAGCCGAACAAATACACGAGTGATACTTTGTGTATTTGCAATTGTTCGATAATGTGTTGTTCCAATGCAATATTCACTTAATCCTCCGCCTCGCCAGGCACAAATATACTCCCTATCATATCTTTGTAGGAAATGCGATGGTCAACTTCATCTTTCGCAATTTTAGAAAACTGATGCAATCCGTCAAGAACAAATTCCATTGCGGAAGAAAGTGAAGCGACATCGCTATCGCTGAGTTTCATATAATTTTTTGTTACATCACGCAAGCCGGTTACTTTATCAAGAAGTCGAAAGTATTGTGTGGTCGGCATATCATCGCCAATTTCCAAATGATTTCCTTTTTCAAACCAACGAATAATAGCATCGTATTCTGTGGGCGCAGAAGTGGTACGCAATTCCTGTTGTAAATGCTGCGGGAGATTTTTTTCATGCTTCTTCAACAGCGGGTCAGGAAAATATGTACGGAATACGCCACGCACTGCTTTTCCAATCAATGCTTTGCTCACTTTAAATGAACCTTCCTGTTCGCCTTCAAACACCAGTTCAATTTTTCCTGTCAGTGCGGGGAGTACATTATGCAAATCGCACACACGCGGAACAATACCCGGTTCATCGAGAAGTATTGCACGCCGTTCTGCATTGGAAATTAAATTTTCCATTGCAGAAATTGTCAGTCGTGCGCTCACACCGGATTTCTGGTCAACGTATTCGCTCTTGCGCGCTTCAAAAGCAATCGCCTCTATAATTTGTTTAAAATAATGGGGGAGAACAATTTCCTTTCCGTCCCGTTGAATCCATGCTTCCTGCGTCGTTATAGTAATGGAATCTTCAATGGTGCGCGGATAGTGCGTAATAATCTGCGAATCAATGCGGTCTTTCAGCGGTGTAATGATATTGCCGCGATTGGTATAATCTTCGGGATTCGCAGTGAATACCATCATCACATCGAGCGGGATGCGAATACTGAATCCGCGAATCTGCACAAATTTTTCTTCCATAATATTGAACAATCCCACCTGAATTCGCGGCTGTAAATCGGGAAGTTCATTGATTGCAAAGATACCGCGATTGGTGCGTGGTATTATACCGAAATGAATTGCCCCTTCGTGCGCATAATGTAATCGTAAATTTGCGGCTTTAATGGGGTCAATATCGCCGATTAAATCTGCAATGGTTACATCAGGTGTTGCGAGTTTTTCATTGAATCGTTGCTCTCGTTGTAACCAAGAGATTTCTGTTTCATCGCCAAACTCATTTACTATATCCACGCAGTGTTTACAAACAGGATGGAATGGATTATCGTTTATTTCGCAACCGGAAATGTACGGAATGTATTCATCAAGCAACGTTGGAAGTTCGCGCAGTAATCGTGATTTCGCCTGTCCGCGTAACCCAAGTAAAATTATATCGTGTTTTGCGAGCAACGCATTTACCACAGATGGAATAACCGTGTCATCATAGCCGATTATTTGCGGGAAGAGAATTTCTCTGTTGCGGATTTTTGCAATCAGATTTTTGCGCAATTCATCCTTAACGGGAAGCGGTGTATAATTTGCTGCGCGCAGTTCTCCAATTGTTTTGAGTTGGGTAATTTTCATTTACTCACTGAGTAGTTGTTCAAAAAAAACCGTATTTAATTTAATCATTATAGTTTCATTCTTCAGTATTTGTTAGAAGGAATTAGTTGTAAAGAATAGAAACCCTGAAATTTCGCTAAAAATGGTGTTTTATGTTTCCTACAATTTTGGAGGTATCATAAAACAACTGTTTTGCGTATGTATAACTTTTTATACTGCCATAAAACAACTGTTTTGCGTATGTATAACTTTTTATACTGCCATAAAACAACTGTTTTGCCTATGTATAACTTTTTATACTACTATAAAACAGATACCGCGCTCTTTTTTCATTTTTGAGAAAGTCATACATCAGACATTTCCCTCTTTGCGTACCTTTGTGAAGTACTTTGCGTGCCTTTGCGGTTCATTACAATCTTTCTTAAACGCAGAAAACGCAAAGGAGAGCGCAGGGGTACGCAAAGGATGTTGTACAAATCAATCTAAAATCTTACTTCTAAAATCTAAAATCCCAGTAACGCACATCGCACATCTTAAATTAAAATATTCCACTTCCTTTTTACAATTTCAATTCTGTTTGCTCAATTGCGTCGCCATTTTCTTTTTCATCTATGTCTTCAGAAGGAACAATTGCAAGCGACGTGATAGAATCCTTTTCATCAAGTCGAATTAAGCGAACACCTTGTGTATTTCGTCCGGTGACACGGACATCGGATGCGTGTTGGCGTATAATCATTCCATCGGCAGTTACAACGACGATATCATCATTATCCAACGCTTCTTTAATTGCTACCATCATTCCGGTTTTATCGGTCGCTTTTAGTGTGTAAATTCCTTTGCCGCCGCGATGACTGACGCGATAATCTTCCAATTCCGTTCTCTTTCCATTGCCTTTTTCTGTTGCAACGAGAATCGTTGTCGAACTGCGTTTGGTAGCAACGATGCCAATGACGTAATCACTTTTTTCCAGTTTAATGCCACGCACACCGGATGCCGCCCTTCCCATCGAACGCACTTCGTTTTCGTGGAAACGAATTGCAATCCCTTCGTGCGTTCCCATTATTACATCGTGTGAGCCGTCGGTAAGTTTCACATCTACTACGGTATCTTTTTCATCAAGTCCCATTGCAATTATTCCTGTCGAACGTGGATTGCTGAATTCCCCGAGAGAAGTTTTCTTGATGATGCCGTATTTGGAAACCATTAAAATAAACTGGTCGTCATTGAATTCTTTTACATTTAGAACAGAAGCAATTTTTTCATCCGATTGTTTCGCAATGAGATTCACAATTGCTTTTCCGCGTGCGGCGCGTCCTGCTTCGGGAATTTCGTGCACTTTTTTCCAGTAACAGCGTCCTTGTGTAGTAAAGAAGAGCAAATAATCGTGCGTACTTGCAACGAACATTTTTTCGAGAAAATCATCTTCTTTTGTTGATGCACCAGTTACGCCTTTACCACCGCGTGCCTGTCTGCGATATCCGGAAACAGGGAATCGTTTGATAAATCCGCTGTAGGAAATTGTAACGACAACTTCCTCCTGCGCAATTAAATCTTCTACACGGAACTCCGTTGTATCAAAGACGATTTCTGTACGCCTGTCATCGCCGTATTTTTCTTTGATGGCAAGTAATTCATCTTTTATTATTTGCATCTGCAATTGTCTGTTGTTGAGAATTGCGCGTAATTGTTCGATGAGTTTTATGACTTCTTTGTATTCATCCTGAATTTTCTTCCGTTCCAAACCGGTTAATCGCTGCAAACGCATTTCCAAAATAGCGCGTGCCTGAATTTCCGACAGTTTGAATTTCTTCATCAACCCTTCCCGTGCGGTTTCAACATCTTTTGATTTCTTAATGAGTTCAATAACTTCATCAATATTATCTAATGCAATGATAAATCCTTCAAGTATATGCGCACGCTTTTCTGCTTCTTCCAAATCGAATTTAGTACGACGTACAACAACTTCGTTACGGAAGTCAATAAAGTATTGCAATGTTTGTTTCAAAGTCAGAACCTTTGGTCGTCCATCAACTAATGAAAGATTGATGACGCCAAATGTTACTTGCAGTTGTGTATGCTGAAAGAGATTGTTCATAACCACGCTCGCATTTGCATCGCGTTTTAAATCTATAACAAGACGGATACCATCACGGTCTGATTCATCATTCACGTTGGAAATGTCTTCAATTCTTTTTTCATTGACAAGTCGTGCGATTTGTTCAATAAGTGTAATCTTATTTACCTGATACGGCAATTCCGTAACGACAATGCTCTGTCGGTCGTTTTTTCCTGTTTCTATATTTGCGCGCGCACGTATCTGAATTTTTCCTCGTCCTGTCAGAAATGCATCTTTCACTCCCTGATAGCCGTAAATTAATCCACCGGTTGGAAAATCAGGCGCTTTTATAAGTTTGATAAGCTTTTCGTCAGGCAATTCAGGATTTTCAATAACTGCAATTAATCCATCAACAACTTCACGCAAATTATGCGGCGGAATATTTGTCGCCATTCCTACTGCAATTCCTGAAGCGCCGTTGAGCAACAAATTCGGCATTACCGTTGGTAGTACCGTTGGTTCCTGTAATGTGTCATCAAAATTCGGAGAAAAGTTTACGGTATTTTTATCAATATCGCGTAACGCTTCTTCTGCTATTTTTGATAATCGCACTTCTGTGTAACGCATTGCGGCAGGAGAATCGCCATCAATACTGCCGAAGTTTCCTTGTCCATCCACAAGCGGATAGCGCAGTGAAAATTCCTGTGCCATACGTACCATTGTGTCGTACACTGCCGTATCACCGTGCGGATGATATTTTCCCAGCACTTCTCCAACGATGCGCGCGGATTTTTTATATGCACGATTGCTTGCGAGTCCAAGTTCATTCATAGCAAAGAGAATTCTGCGATGCACAGGTTTGAATCCATCGCGTACATCGGGAAGCGCGCGCGCAACTATTGTGCTCATCGCATAATCAATGTAGGAACTTTTCATCTCTGCTTCGATATCAACAGGAATTATTTTTTCAGAAAGTACTGCCATAGGTGAGGGTTGATTTTTATTATGTTTATTGTATAAAATTATTTAAAATTATTGAGTCTGTCATTTTCGTATGTTTCAATTTTGCGCTCCCACTCTTTATCAAATATTTCCCCGCGCGCATTGGAGTGCACTAATCGCCATTGGTTGGTATTGAATTCATCAATGAAATAAAAAACAATCAGTCCCTGCGATGTATTGTAATTCCAGATTTCATACGTAGTAACTTGCGGTGAACTTGCACGGCTTTTAATTTCTTCCGGTACGCCAAAGAGAATTCTGACGCGCCCCTTATCCGATTTCCATCCTGCTTTTGCAAATTTAGTCTTTCTCGCTGTGGAGTAAAGTTCATTTGCTTCATCAATACGTTTGAAGTATTCTGCTTTATATTCACTGCCGCGTTGCTGCCAAAAATTGTGAAGGAATTTTCGCTTCCCTTCAACAGTAGAAATCTTACCATATTGCTCAAGTTCCTGCTGCGTTGCAATATAATGCGCCATAGAAAATTGCTCATGCAATGCCTCGTTCGACATTATTTCGTATTCGTTTGTCGTTGTTGCATTGATGTTGACCATTGCGGAATCCATTCCCTGTTTGGGATTGTAAATAAAAAACCTTTTCGATGCTTGCGCTGATGTCAGCGAATCGTGATAGGTAATGACAAACGTGTACGAGCCAGACTTTAATTTTGAAATATTGACTGTTCCGATTTCCACCGCATCATTCACTGTGCGTAGTTTACTTTTTTCTTTGTGAATAATTTCTTCTTTCAATGTATTAAAAACGGATGTAACGAGCGTATAATTTTGCAAAGAGGTGTTGAGCAGAAGATTGTAACATTCCAAATAGTAAAAGAGAACGGGTAAATGCTCGCCATACATTTCGTTTGGATTCGGATACACGAGATTCTTTCCCTTGAAGAAAGGAGAAAGTTTTTCCTGTTCCGATGTTGCTTCAATAATATTCGAGCACAATTCAATTTCGCTGAGTAAAATTTTAGTCTTTGAAAAGTCAGGAACATGCAATGCAAAGGTTAAACTATCAATACGCTCTGTTTTGTGTACATCGGAAGCAAGAATTTTCATTGTATGGTTGCCCGGAATAATTGCAAGCCCGACCGCATCCATTAAAAATATTTCTGATGTTAATTCTGTGGAATCTGTTACGGTGTGTTGCATTATCCATTGTTTTACAATTTCAGTTGAATCATTTTGTTCAACTGTCAATGCAATAGAAACGCCACCGGAAATTGCGCTCGCTTCTGCTTTATAAGAAAGCATTTGGTTTGATAATGCAAAATAAACTTCCATATAACTCTTCGCACTATCGAAACGAAAACTGGAATAACTTACACTGAGTTGCAATGGTTGCTGTGCAAAAGTTCCAGCACAAAAAAATAAAAATGGAAGGATATATTTCATCATTATTCACCGAGTATTTTAATTACCACTCTTTTTTTTCGCAATCCATCAAACTCCGCGTAAAAAACCTGTTCCCAAGGACCTAAATCAAGTTGTCCTTTTGTAATGGGAAGAATTACCTGATGATGAATTAATGTGCGCTTCAAATGTGCGTCTGCATTATCTTCGCCAGTGCGATGATGACGATATTCTTTCTTTACCGGCGCAAGATGTTCTAGCCACTCCATCACGTCTTGCTTCAATCCGTCTTCCTCGTCATTTACCCAAATTGCAGAAGTGATGTGCATTGCAGAAACGAGGCACATTCCTTCCTGAATTTTTGATGCAACAACTATTTCATCAAGATTGCGCGTAATATTAATGAGTTCTTTTCGCTGTCGGGTGTTAAATGTTAAATATTCTGTATGCGTTTTCATAGTGAAATAATTTATTCCTCTTTGCTGCGTGCCATCGTTCCCTGTGATTTTATCCGCGAGGAATTTGTTTTTAATATTGGTTGAAAATCAGGAACATCAAGATTTGCTCCCGCTTTATTTGCATAGAAATAAATATTGTGCAAGTACAGCAAAAACGCTTTATCAAACGGCTCATCACCGCCGGGAGCAGTCTGGTCTGTACCGTACCACCAAAACCAATCAGAACCTTCCGCCGCATAAAGCGATTCAAATGCTTTTTGCGCAAATATGTTTTCTGTATTGGGAGATAATCCGCTCTTTTTTAAATCGTTTCTTGCAATGCGTAAATATTCCCACGCAGTATTTTCTTCCTCTTCACCAATCCACGTATCAAAACTTGCATTTATCCACGAGCCGGGATACAGCCATTCGATTTTTTTCATACCTGCAACAGGATGTGGAGAAATTCCTCTCGCAGGATTTCCTTCAATGTATTCGGACGGAGTTAGAGAAATTATTTTTCCTTCGCGCTGCATCAGTTCTAATTTTTTATATAACGCGCGAAGAAATTCTTTTCCATCTAAATTTGTGCGATACCATTCCCACGCATTTTCTCCATCTAAAATTACGGTGATAAGTTGCTCTTCTTCAGAAGAATGTGAAAGCAAATGATGAATAAAATCATTCGCTGCATCTTCCGGATTCCATGACTGATAATCGAAACCGATTTTATCTGAGAGTCGGGTATTGCGAAAAAACATTGCAATATTCTCTTCACCGAAATTTACACGATATGGTTGGTTCGCCAATTGGTGTTCGGGATGTGAATGTGCAAGAATTTTTTCATCTGTCGCAATCCAATTGATTTTATTTTTTATAAAACCCGGTAAAATTTCATGGGAAACTGCTCCTTCACTTGGCCACATTCCTTTTGGTTCATTCCCAAATATTGTTTTAAATTTTTTTATCGCTAACTGAATATGCGTATCCACATCTTCCGGAAAGCAGAATTGCTCCGGCAACAAATCATTGGGTTGACAAATCTTTGCAATATCAGAATTGTATAATAAAGGCAATATCGGATGTGTGTATGGCGTTGTTGTCAATTCGATTTGTCCTGTGCCATTGTTCAAATCCAATTGCATTGCGTGGTGAATTGGAATTATATTATTCATTATTTTAAACGTTTCAATTATCAATCGCTGGCAATCTTCTTCTGTTATTTTTTTTCGTAAATAATATTTTCCATCAAAACTTTTTCCGACAATATCTGACAAATCGCAAACGCATCCATCGTGCAAGATAATTGCATTCTCCAAAAATTCCGCATCAAAATTTGCAAGAAAGAACCAGAATTTCAAAGCAAGTAATTCCTCGTTTGAAAAATTTTCTGCTTTTCCCAGCAGAGATTTTTTCATTTTCGATTGCAACGCTTCATATTCAGGAAAAAATGCAATCTGGACTTCGCTTATTGTTAAAGCGCTCCATGTATTTCTGAATAAAAAATCCTTTTCTTCTTCTGTATAAGAAGAAGTTGGTTTCAACATCAAATCTATCCATATATCTGTATGGGTTGATTTCGGAAAATTATTTGCTCGAAACGAGTATGTTCTTTCGTCAATAATTGCTGAAAGTCCTTTCAAATAATATTCCTGCAATTGTAAAAGCAACGAGGTTGTAAGATTGAATGTGCAATGCACACTCGGATAATCTTTCAATATCGCCGCCATATCGTAATAATCTTTTGTGCTATGTGTGCGAACCCAAGGTGCGAGCAGACATTCTTTTTCAGCATCAATATAAAGCGGTTGATGCTGATGCCACAAAATGGCAAGATAGAGAGGTTTTTTAGAAGATTGTGCTGGTGTATTCATTCAAAAATCGGAGAAAAAAATACGGAAATTTCCGCGAGTATAATAGAGAAAATGCGATGTTTTTACCTTTATATTTGTCAGCGAATCTAAAAACTGTATATTTGTGCCGCAAAAATTTTATTTCCCATTTCGGGGTGTAGCTCAGCCCGGTGGAGCGCTTGTTTTGGGAGCAAGAAGCCGCAGGTTCAAATCCTGTCACCCCGACAAATTATGCACAGGTACAAATACTACTTGTGCATTTTTTTTATCAATAAAATAAATATTTGAATTTTAATGACAATTCTTGGCATTGAATCTTCCTGTGATGAAACTTCAGCCGCAATAGTAGTGGATGATTTTGTCCGTTCTAATGTAATTTCATCGCAGTTAATTCATCAGAAATATGGTGGTGTTGTCCCTGAACTTGCTTCACGGGCGCATTTACAAATGATTATTCCTGTAATTGAAGAAGCATTTTCGCGTGCGCATATTTCCAAAAATGACGTTGAGGGAGTTGCGGTAAGTTTTTCTCCCGGCTTGATGGGCTCTCTGCTTGTAGGAGTAAATTTTGCGAAAGCCCTTTCTCTGGGATTAAAAATTCCACTTATCGGTGTAAATCATATTGATGGACATATTTATTCTACATTTTTTACTTCACCCGTTCCTGAATTTCCTTTTCTTTCGTTAATTGTTTCAGGCGGACACACGAGATTAATATTGATTCGTGCATCGTTTGAGCATGAAATTATCGGTGAAACACTTGATGATGCGGCAGGAGAAGCATTTGACAAAGTTGCAAAGATGTTGAATATTGGTTATCCCGGTGGACCAATCATTGATAAACTTGCCAAAAAAGGGAATCCCAATGCAATTCACTTTCCGCGTTCAATGAAAAATAGTGAAACATTTGATTTTTCATTCAGCGGATTGAAAACTGCGGTGCTGTATTATCTGCGTGATAATAGTTTACTACCAAGCGATGAATCATCCAAAATTGACGATGAAATACTTGCGGATATTTGCGCAAGTTTTCAGGAAGCAGTTGTTGATATATTAACTTCCAAAACAATTACTGCTGCCAAAAAATTTGGAGTAGGCGGAATATCTATTGCTGGTGGTGTTTCCGCAAACAGTGGACTGAGAGAAAAAATGAAGCAATTGTGTGAAGAAAACAAATTCAGTCTTCACATCCCGAAATTTGAATATTGTACTGACAATGCTGCAATGATTGCTTTGGTCGGCGCAATGAAATTCAAGTTAAATATAGTATCAGATTATACATTAGTTCCCGTGCCAAATGGATATTAATAAAATTCCACAACTACAATTTGAACGGGAAAGTGAAAACATTTCTTAAAATTGTTCTGATTTTTGTTTTCATTATTGCCGCAGGAATAGTATTTGTTTTGTACGAAGCGCTTTTTGCAGGAAATACTTTTCCCGAAGGAAAAGATAAAATCATTTACATCAACAAGGGAATGAAGTATGATGACCTCGTAAAAAAATTAGTTCATTTTGGTGTATTAAAACGAAGACATTTTTTTGATATTACAGTTTGGTTGCTGCACGCAGATACAACGTTTCTTGTAGGAAAATATCAATTAAAAAGCGGACTGACGAACAGGGAACTCATCAATATTTTCAATACAGGACGCGCAATAATCCCTATTGAAGTTACCATTCCCGAAGGATTGCGAATACGAATGATAGCGCGAATATTAAAACGTGAACTGGGAATTGATTCTGCGCGCTATGTCAGTTTAACAAAGGAAAAATCTATTTTACAACACTATGAAATTGATGCTTCAACAATGGAAGGATATTTATTTCCTTCTACATATCAATTTGCATGGCAAATGAATGAAGAAGAAATTATCGCTAAGCAAATGGAGACATCGAATAAAATATTTTCTGAATTTCAGATTGAAAAACGTGCAAAGAGAATGGATCTCACTTTGCACAATGTTCTCACTCTTGCTTCAATTGTAGAAGGGGAGACGCGCATTGATTCCGAAAGAGCAGTAATTGCGGGAGTATATATAAATCGTCTAAGAAAAAATATGCCTTTGCAGGCAGACCCGACAATTCAATACGTAATTCCAAACGGACCGCGACGACTGAAAGTAAGCGATTATAAATTTCGCTCTCCGTTTAATACTTATCTTCATTATGGTTTGCCTCCGGGTCCAATAAATAATCCCGGGAAAAAATCAATCATTGCAGTCTTGAATCCAAAAATTTCAAAATATATTTTTTTTGTTGCAAGTGGAACAGGCGGGCATACGTTTACTTCAAATTATACTGACCACGTTTCCGCCGTTCGAAAATTACGCGAACTATTAAAAGAAAAAGAGAAAGCAAAACTCATGCTTGATACTTCTGACGAAACAATTGAAAAGTGAAGTGTTTTTTTCTTTGTGTATGCTTTTAATATTTCGTAATTTTTGCCGCAAAATTTAAAAAAAGAACTAAAATCTCCTCTCAAATGTTCAAAAAAGGTGTTATTGAAGGTGTCGTAGTCCGCGACATTAAAAAATTTATTGACGAGCGCGGTTGGTTATCTGAAATTTTTCGCAATGATGAATTAGAAGAACAGTTTTACCCTGTAATGAGTTATATATCAATGACTCAGCCGGAAATAGTTCGCGGACCACATGAGCATATCAACCAAACAGATATTTTTGGTTTTCTCGGACCATCTAATTTCAAAATTTATCTTTGGGATAATAGAAGTAATTCTCAAACTTTTGGAAACAAAATGGTGGTTTTTGCAGGTGAAGATTCACCAAAAAGCGTACTTATTCCCCCGGGAGTTGTACATGCTTATAAAAACGTTGGAGGCAAGCTTGGTATGGTTGCGAATTATCCTAATCAACTTTTTGCAGGAAAAGAAAAAAAGGAAAAAATTGATGAAATCCGACACGAAGATGACCAAAATACAATTTTTCAAATAGATTAATTACGGATGAAAAATATACTCGTTACCGGCGGCGCAGGATTTATCGGTTCAAATTTTATTCGGATGATGATAGCAGGTCATCCCGAATATCGAATAGTTAATTACGATAAACTGACTTACGCAGGAAATCTGGAGAATCTTGAGGAAGTCCAACATTCTTCACATTACAATTTCGAAAAAGGAGATATTTGCAATAGTTCGCGCATCAATGAAATAATGGAAAAATATTCTATTGATGCGATTGTAAATTTTGCCGCAGAATCACACGTGGATAGAAGTATTCTTGGCGCATCGGAATTTGTACAAACAAATGTTGGCGGAACGCAGGTTCTGCTTGATGCTGCCAAAAAATTTTCTATTGAAAAATTTTTGCAGGTTTCAACGGACGAAGTGTATGGTTCACTTGGAGAAACAGGTAAATTTACAGAAGAAACGCCATTACATCCTAATTCACCGTATTCAGCAAGTAAAACAAGCGCAGATTTGTTCGTCCTCGCTTACGAACATACGTTTCATCTTCCTGTTGTTATAACACGCTGCTCCAATAATTACGGACCATTTCAATTTCCGGAGAAACTGATTCCGCTGATGATTGCAAATGCGTTGAATGACAAGCCGCTGCCTGTGTACGGAAAGGGAACAAATGTTCGCGATTGGCTCCACGTTCAAGACCATTGTGAAGCAATTGATGTTGTTCTTCATAAAGGAAAAACCGGAGAAATGTACAATATCGGAGGAAATAATGAATGGAAGAATATTGATATTGTAAAATTGCTTTTAAAAAAACTCGAAAAATCGGAAGAATTGATTACGTATGTTAAAGACCGCCCAGGACATGATTTACGCTACGCAATTGATGCTTCGAAAATTGAAAATGAATTAGGATGGAAGCCGCGATATTCTTTTGAAACCGGAATTGAAGAAACTATTCAATGGTATCTCAATAATCAGTCGTGGTGGAAGCGTATTATTTCAGGAGAGTATCAATCATATTATCACACGATGTATTCAGAACGTTAATGAAAATAATTCTTAAAAATATTTTTTATTGTTGCTTCGTCTTTTCTGTTGCATTGTCTCAGGATGAAAAGCAAAAATCTTCACTGCAGATGTTTTCAGAGAGACCGAAAGAATCTACGGTTGCACAGCCGCAAGGAATTGCATTAGAAGATGTGATTGACCCCATGAGTTACACCATCGGTGCTTCCGATGTTCTTTCTGTGAATATTTGGATAAGCCCGCCTGCCAATTTTTTACTGACAGTAACTCCTGAAGGAACGTTAATTATTCCTACAGTCGGGGAATTGCATGTTGCAGATATGTTACTTGTCGAAGCAAAAAAAAATATTATCACTGCAATAAAGAAAAAATATATTTCGGGTGAAATATCGGCAACATTGATTACTCCTCGACCGATAGTTGTTACAATTTCAGGAGCGATTTTGAATCCCGGCACATTTACAGCGCGTGCAACAGATAGAGTGGATAAAATCATTCAACAGGCAAATCAGATTCAAACAGTACAGCAAAATGATTGGCAAGTAAAAGAAGAGTATAGAAAAATACAGGATGAGCAATCTACACGTAATATAGTTTTAAAAAGAAAAGATGGGACACGTGTGCGTGTAGATCTACCAAAATTTTATGCGACAAAAGAGCAAGAAGCAAATCCATATTTAAGAGAAGGAGATGTGATAATAATTCCAAGAAAAGATAAAACCAAAAATGTTGTTGGCATATATGGAGAAGTAAATACTCCCGGCAGATATGAATTTGTTGAAGGGGACAGTATACACGATTTGATAGAAATAGCACACGGATTTACTCCACGTGCAATCGCTGATAGTATAGAATATTCTCGCTTTGCTGAGAATGGAAAATCTCTATTGACAACAATTCTTAATGGAAAAGAAATTTTTGAAAGTAAACTAAATGATGCCCCTCTTCAGCCAGGCGACAGGATAATTGTGAAACCAAAAATTGAAATGCGGGAAGATTATATTGTTGAAGTGAAAGGTGAAGTGCGATTTCCGGGCAAATATCCGATTACAAAAGAGAAAACAACACTTTCAGAAATTATCAAGCAAGCAGGCGGTTTCACAGAATTTTCCTCATTAAAAACTGCAGAAATAATCAGACGCTCAGTTCAACCCGAAGAAATCGAATTAGAACGTTTGTTAAGTGCGCGTGGAAATGTATCAATTGAAGACAGTGCATATTATGTCGTAGAAACAAATTTACGTATTAGGAAAGAAGTGGTTACGATTGATTTTAATAAATTATTTCACGATGATGATAAATCACAGGATGTAACGCTACGTACAAATGACGTCATAAATATTCCATCTATTCGCAATACAATTTATGTCTTCGGGCAGGTAGAAACTCCGGGAAATATTCCCTTTATCGAAGGTAAAGATTTGAATTACTATATACAGAAAGTTGGCGGATACACAGAAAATGCACGTGAAGCAGACCTCAGAATAATAAAATCAAAAACAAAACAATGGCTCGCACCGGAAGAAACAACAGTGGAAGAGGGAGATTACATCTGGATTCCTAAAATTCCCGATAGAACATTTGCATATTATGCGACAGTGATGAGCCAAGTGGCAAGTGTTTTGAGTGTAGTCGTTGGGATAGCGGTGGTGGTAAGTAATATAAAGTAAAAGGTTTAATTTCAGATTAATAATTCACTACACTATGCAGACACAATTCAGTCAAAATTATTCTGATGAGTTATCAAAGAACGAAACAAACAATGTTGTTCATGAAATAATTTTATTAATCATGAAATGGAAAAAATTTATCTTCGTTATTTTAACACTCATTCTCGCTATTTCAATGGTTGTAAGTTTAATTTTACCTAATTGGTATAAAGCTACTGCATCCATACTTCCTCCCAAGCAACAGGATTTTTTAAGTTCGTTTTCATCTACTTCAGTTTTGCGTTCTCTCAATGGGTTACAAAAATTCGGTCTGATGAATCAGAATGTTGGTGTTTATAATTACCTTGCTATTTTAAAGAGCAGAACAGCAATGGAATTAGTTATTCAAAGGTTTAATTTAATAAAAGTTTACGAAACACAGGATTCATCATTAGAAGAAACGCTCAAAGAATTGAGAGAAAATGTCAATTTTGAAGTGCAGGATGATGATTACATCACGATAGAAGTTCTGGACAAGAATAAAAACAGGGCTGCTGAAATGGCAAATTATTTTGTTGAAATTCTCAATACGATGAGTATAGAATTAGCAACAAAAGAAGCAACAAGTAACCGCGATTTTATAGAAAAAAGATTAGTAGAAAATAAAACAGCACTATATGATGCGGAAGAAAATCTTAAAATATTTCAAGAGAAAAATGGAACTTTAATTTTGCCGGATGAGGCATCAGCAAGTTTAAAATCGATTGCAGATTTATATGGAATGAAATCCAAAAAAGAACTCGAAGTAGCAGTACTAATGAAAACATTATCATCAGATAATGAGACACTAAAGTTGCTTACTCTCGAAATAGAAGAAATAGACAAAAAAATATCTAGTTTACCTGACGTTGGTTTAAAAGGATTTCGATTATATCGGGATGTTATCATACAGCAAAAAATTAATGAATATCTTGTGCCAATGTTCGAGCAAGCCAAGATTTCGGCACAAAAGGATATGCCAATTTTGCTTGTTCTTGATAAAGCGAAACCAGCGGAAAAAAAATCTAAACCGCAACGTTCGCTTATAGTGCTAATGTCTTTATTAGGAGGATTTGTAGTACTACTTTCCGGAATTATGACTTATGAATTTCTATTTAATGCAACAGCGCTCTCTCAATTAAAAAAAGAATAGCGTTTCAACAAATATTAAATGATAAGCCAACAAACCCAGAAAAATTCCATTATTATTTTATCCGGAAATATTTTTAAGGTATTAGGAGGTTTTTTTTCAACTACACTGTTAGCACAAAAACTTGGTCCGGAAGTATTTGGGAGATTTTCGATATTCCTGAGTATTTTTCTCATTGTAACTGCAATCAGTGATTTTGGAATAAATATTTCCTTTGTTCGATTATTTACACAAAAAAAAAGTCAAGATGAATTGGAGGCAGATATGTTCTTAAAAAATGTATTCCTCATCCGGCTTTTGATTAGTGCTTGTTTTTTTATCTTCACAATATTTTTCTTCAGATTTCTTTCGCCCCTTTTTACAAATGAAACTGTCCCTGTCTCTATAATTATAATGGGAAGTTTCTTAATTATAAGTGAATCGTTACTGAGTTTTTTTTTATCTATTGAGCAGGCATTCCAAAAATTTAATTATTATACATTGGTTGGTAGTATTCCTATAATTCTTCGTTTGATTTTGTTGCTAATCTTTTATAATGCAAATACATTAAATATTTTTACCGCATTTGGCTCGTTTGTCATCTCGTCTCTTCTTGTTGTAACTTATTTATTTTTTTCAAAAAAATATTATGTAATATCCTTACAGATGAAGTTGTTGACGCATAGCATGAAAGAAATATTTTCTTGGAGTAAGTGGCTTTTTATTCATACTATAGCGAATGTTTTTTTTGTAAAACTTGATATTTTATTTCTTGGATATTTTAGAGTAAAGGAATTCTTCATTGGTCAGTATGCACTGGCAAACACTTTTGCATCAGCAATCACAATAGTTCAAAATTCTTTTTTGACGTTTTTATTACCAAAAGTAAGTGATTTCAAAAGTGTTGGGCAAGTAACATCTTACAAGAAAAAATCCTTAAAATTTATACTCTATTTATTCCCCTTCATTATTGTTTTTATTGTTTCAGGTAAATATTTTATTGAAATGTTTTATGGAGCAGGGTATTCAGATTCAAGTACTATTTTTTTAATACTAAGTTCTGCAACTGCACTGAGCTTGCTTGCTACCCCAATTTCTGTTTTGGCATTTTCTCTTAATAAACCCCATCTTCTTGTCATTGATAATGTAGCTGGTATGATACTTATTAGTGCTTCTGCAATATTCCTTGTGCCATTTTCAGGAATTTATGGTGCCGCGTACGCAACGTTAATTTCCCGTTTTGGAGCAGAGCTATTAATTATTGTTTATACATTAATTACAATAAGAAATTTAAAAACTGATTTAGCACTATGAAAATTGCATTAGTTGGAATTGCTTTACCACCTGTTATGGGAGGGCTGGAAGTTCATATTTTTGAACTCGCTAAACAATTACAGCGGCAAGGGCATGAAGTTCACATTTTTGGAGTAAAAAAATATCGCAGTAAAATTAATAAGGAATATGAGTTGATAGATGGTATTCACATTCATCGAGCAATTGGAACAGTGAGTTTTGGAAAATATGAATTTTATGAACTTGCAGAATTCGTAAATGGCATAAATATTTGTTTGAAGAATTTCTCTGAATCATTTGATATAATTCACGGACATTGTGTATATCCGTCGGGTATTGCCTGTCGATTTGTAAAGTTAATAACAGGTATAAATTATGTCATTACTTCACACGGAAATGAAATAATGGAATTTGGAAGGAACAAAACGTATGCGGCATTACGTAAATATTTCACAAGAAATATTTTCAAAAACGCAGCGAAAATAATCGGAGTTAGCGAGGAGTTAAAATTACTTTCCATTCTCTTTGGCGGGGATAAAGAAAGAACAGTTCGATTTTCGAATGTAGTCGATACTAAAAGATTTTTCCCAACAATTGATAAGGCATTCTCGCGTAAAAACTTAAATATTGCTCAAAATGTCCCTGTCGTTTTATCACTAAGAAGGTTATCACGCAAAAATGGTGTGCATTATCTAATTCAAGCTGCAGTTAGAATTTTGCAACAAAATTCTTCCGTACTGTTTTTAATATGCGGTGATGGTGAAAAGAAGGAAGCATTATTTAAACTTGTCAAGGAATTGCACATTGAAGAGAATTTCATATTTACTGGAAATGTGCCGAATGATAAAATTTATGAATATATAATTTCATCAGATATTGCAGTGTTTCCATCTCTTGCCGAAGCAACAAGCATTGCTTGTTTAGAAGTAATGGCTTGCGGAATTCCTGTTGTTGCAAGCGATGTTGGCGGATTGCCTGAGATTATTCAACACGGTGAAACCGGAATGTTAGTAAAATTCCATCTTGCTGCTTCAACATTCGAAGATCCCGGATTGGATGTATCAATTATTGACGATTTAGCGCAAACAATTTTTTCTCTTTTAGCCAACGATGACTTAAGATTGAAAATCGGTCAACAAGCTGCATCATATGTTCGAAATAATCATACATGGGATATTTACGGTGAGAAAATTGAAGATTTGTATAAGCACGCAATTCAATTTCATGATTAGAAATATTATACAGTGCAATATTTCAAAATGAAAAAAACATTCCTTATAATCGCTTTTCTTGCCGTTTCTACAGTGCTACTAACATCGGTATTCTACGAAATGTATTGGCTTTTTTTAATTATTGTTTGCATCTGTATTATAATTCCTATTACTTTTGTAAAATCTGCTATCCCGTATTTATTTGCCTTCTTTTTTCCACTTTCGCAAATGATTCCTCTTGGTGATAAGTCGAGTAAGTTAGCTCTTTATCCTGAGTATGTTTTGATACCACTTGTTAGTCAATTCATTTTTTTCTTTTTTTATTATCAAAGTAATAAAAAAAATTCTGTAGCAATTATATTACTTCCACTCATTATATTTTTACTCATTGCGTTTTTTTCGTTACTTCTAAGCGGATTAAATCTTGGTTTTGAAAAAATATTTCAGGGAATTGGCGCATGGATTATGTTTACGGTGAGTTTTATGTCCCTTTTTGTTTTTGTGTATCTGTTTGAAAAGAAAAATTTACAAAATTTAGTTTTTTTATTTCTCTTAAGTTCATTTACTATCAGTATTGTTGGAATAATAGAATATATTTTTCTCCACAATACTGTTACAGAGGGAAACAGTTATCGTATATCGTCGTTATTTGGTTCATTCTTAAGAAGTGAACGTCAAGGAAATCCAAATGTATTGGGTACATTTCTTACTGTTTCAATCCTTTTGTCAATATCGGTTCGTCAATTATATTATGGCATTAAAAAAAACATACTGTTGTCTGGAGCATTTATCAATTTGTTTGCATTATTTTTAACATCATCAAGAAGTGGTTTAGTAGCATTAGTTATTGGTATTATTTATATAGGTTCAGTATTAGAAAGAAGATTATTATTTGTTATTCCCGCTATTTTTCTTTTCTCTGTTGGGACATTTATTTTAAATCCTCGGTGGTTAGACCGGTTAACAAGTATTTGGATTGTTTTATCAGATAGTAGTGTTTTTAAATATTTTACATCAATAAATTTAAGACACTTGGATTGGAATTATGTTAATTATTTTGGTTTGGGTGGTTATAGTGTTGATGTGGTTTCGGGAGCGAGCCGCTTGGCAGCATGGTTAGTCGGAGTGGAGACATTTTTGCGATTTCCGTTTTTGGGTGTCGGGTTGCGAATGAATTACTTTTACAGCGGCTTTGAGACAGCTGAAAACTTTTTTTTAGATATTTTAGTAATGACAGGAATATTGGGTTTTATTTGTTTCATTTGGTTCTTTTATAAAATACGCTTCATTATTAAAGATATTCTTCGTCGAACAACAGATAAATTTTCGCGAAACTATACGTATGCTTACATAAGTATGATGATAGTTTTCGTTGTAGTCAGTTTGACTGGCTCAGTTTTTTTTAATTTTAAACTAATGATGATGTTGAGTTTTTTGACTTCGCTTTTATGGCACGTACACAAACATACAATACAGGAAACAGAATAAAAATTGTTTATATAACACATGAGTTTTCTCGTACTGGAGCACCATTGTCACTGCTTGAAGTCGTTAAAGAAAATTCACGTTTTGAGAATTACATAGTTGGTCCAAAAGGTGGAACTTTACACGATGATTTTTTGAAGATTTCCGCTAAATTATATGCATTGCATTCAATTGCTTTTCTGAGTGACACAGCAAAAAGAAGGTATGGTTTTCTCTTGAGTTTTATTTTAAGAATTTTCATAAACTTGTGGATACAGATAAGCATATTTTTTTTACTGTACCGATTACGTCCTAATATTGTGTACTGTAATTCTTTTTCATCAAGATTTGCAATTATACCATCTATATTTTTCGATACGAGGGTTATTTGGCACTTGCATGAATATTATCACTGCTCTAAATTAGTACAGAAATGTTATGCCCATTTTGCTACATTGTGCAGTACTACAATAATTGCAAATTCACTGTATACACAAACTTGGTGGAAGACAAAAAATTCTCATTTAAAGTCACATGTTTTGTACAGCAGTGTTGAAATTTTAAGTGAGAATTGTACGACGTTTGAAGAACGAACAAACGATATTTTTATTGTAGGTACTATATCAGCCGAAAAAGGTTTTAACACTATTTTACAAGCCCTTCAACTACTTCATGCAAAATCTATCTCTTTGAATGTTGCAATTGCCGGCTCATTTTGCAATGCGGAATACAAAGAACTTGTAAAAAATTACATAGAAAATTCCGGAATGAAACACCGAATCACATTTTTAAATTCTATAACAAATGTACGGGATATTATGCTTCAATCTAAAATTCTTGTCCATGCTTCACTTCGCGAGAGTTTTGGAAGGGTTCTTATCGAAGCAATGGCATGTAAAACGCCTGTTATTGCCTCAAAAATTGGAGGTATTCCTGAAATTATCAAATCAGGCGTTACAGGGGTTTTATTCGATGTGGGAAATGCAGAGATGCTGACGGATGATGTTCTGAAACTTTTACAAAATGAAAATTTGTGGAATTTAATTTCTGAGAATGGATATCAGTTCGTAAGGCAAAACTTTAATCACGATATTTTTTCTTCGCAACTGGACAAAATTATTTCCTATAGTTTAATTAAATATTAAAAATGGATGAAACTTCACAAAATATTGATGTTTCCATTATCATCGTTAGTTATAATAACACTCAAATATTATATAAAACACTCACGAGTATAAGCGATAAACTCAGAGAGTGCATATATGAAATCATTGTAGTTGATAACGCTTCAACTGCAGGCAATGCAGAAATGATTCACAAGAATTTTCCCAACATTCAATTAATTCAAAACTCTCATAATGTAGGATTTGGTGCCGCATGCAATATTGGTGTACAAAGTGCTACATCCGAAAACATACTTTTTCTCAATAGCGATATTATACTTTTAGAAAACCCTATTCCAGAACTAGTTAAATTATTACGAACAGAACCAAATATTGGTATTGTAGGTTGTCAATTATTAAATAATGATGGCACTCTTCAACCATCTTATTACAGATTCCCACGATTGTGGCTTCGGTTTCTTCAATTAACTAATATTAAAAAATTAATATTATTTTTATTCCCAGAATTACGATTTCAACACAAAGCAAGTATTTTTACCGTTGATTTTGTTTCTGGGGCTTTTCTGTTTATGAGAAGAGATCTATTCTTATTAGTTCAGGGATTTGATACAGATTATTTTATGTACACAGAGGATGCTGACTTATGTTTTAAAATTAAAAAAATCAACTACAATATCGTAGTTGTTAATAGAAACTTTGCAATTCATTTAGGAGAACATTATGAGGGATTTGATAATATATTTGTGTGGGAGCATGCAAATAAGGGAATTTTATTATTCTTTAAAAAGCATTACTCTTTTTTAAAAGTACAGGCATTAATAATTTTGTCTCTACCGAGCTATGTTTTTTCTTTGATTTATATTTTGATTATTAAAAAAGATGTTAATACCCGCAGCAGTATATTAAAAGTAATGCTATTTTATTTACGTAATCTGATTTCACCAAAAAATTCATCTTTTAATATTTCAAAATAAATAAGTATGACAATCCTTTTCCCGTATATGGCGCGATGGAGTTCTGCGCATGCATCAAGATATTATCATTTACTTATGAAAGTTGCAGAGCATGGGCACAAAATAATTGTCGTTCAGCCTCCTTCAAGGAAATCCCCAGAGGCAAATGATATTGATGTTGTACTTCCATCTCACAAAAATGTTGAAGTAATAACGGTACCAATAAATGCATGGTTTTGGAGTTTAAATTTTCCTCTGGATAAACTTTTTAAAAAATTTTATTTTACTTTAAAATCATGGTACTTATTGAGAAAAATTATTCATAATAAAAAAATAGATTTATTGTATATCTATAATCTTCCTCAGATGCTCTATTTACTTAGAAATAGTACTTCAGTAGTTTTTGATTTTGCAGATGATTTATTAGGAATGCTGGAAAACGAACTTTCCATAACTTCTTCCCACCCTATTTATAAATTTGCACAATTTTGCTTGCAATGGATATTAAACAGGTCAGATTTTGTAATATGTATTTCTGCACCATTGTACAACAAGATTTTACACGAAAAAAAATTTATTCTACCCAATGGCACAAATATTTTTTCACTTGCATCTCAAAATGACTATGAGAATATTTCGGGTAAATATATTGTAGGCTATGTTGGTGCATTTGAATATTCAATGGCTATAGAACAAATTATTGATGTAGCGGAAAAACTTCCTCATTTTAATTTTTTATTAGTTGGTGCAGGAAGAGATTTTATTTCTATTAAAGAAGATGTAAAAAGACGGAATCTTGACAATGTAATTTTTACCGGCGCATTATCTCATCAGGAAGCTATGAAAATGGTACAAAAAATGGATTTGTGTTTAAATTTATTCAAGAAAACGAATGTCAGTCATGCCGTTTCACCATTGAAGTTGTTTGAGTATCTTGCTTTCCAAAAACCAATAATTAGCACGAGATTGAGCGAAGTGGAAAGAATAAATGAAGATTTTATTTATTTCGCAGATTCAGTTGATGAAATTGTTGAGCAAATTAAATATATCTCTACTCATAGAGATGAAGCATTGAGAAAGGCAAGTAAAGGTTTTGAAATCGTTAAAGAAAAATATACGTGGGAAGTTCTAGCAAAACAGTTTATTCAACTTGCTAATGCATCTTGTCCTCATTTATCTCAGAAAGCATGAAGATTTTTATCACCGGCGATAGCGGATTTATTGGAAATTATTTATGCAAATATTTAACTGCACTTGATTTTGAAATAAGCGGTATTGATATTGCAGAGACACACAATATTAACCATACACATTTCAACGGAAGTATCACTGATAAAGAAATTCTTCGTAAATGTTTATTAAACTATGAGTGTATTATTCATCTTGCTGCAGAGCACAAAGATTTCGGTATTTCAAAAGAACAATATTATTTAGTAAATGAGCAAGGAACGAAAAATTTATTAGAGATTGCTTCTGAATTTAATATCAATAAATTTATTTTTTTCAGTTCTGTCGCTGTGTACGGAAACAATCAACCTTCAAACGAACAAACGTTGCCCTCACCAATAAATCATTACGGAGCATCAAAACTTGCTGCTGAGGTGTTGATACAAGAATGGGCAAAGCAAAATCCCGATCGCAAAGTGATAATTATTCGACCTACTGTGATTTTTGGTGCTGGAAATCATGCCAATATTTTCAACCTGATTAAACGAGTCATTGACGGTAAATTTTATTTTGTTGGCAAAGGTGATAATGTAAAGTCCATCGCATACGTTGAAAACCTTGTCGCAGCTACGCACTTTCTCCTTGAACGAATGAAGCCGGGAATTGAAATATTTAATTATGCAGATGAACCACCACTAACTACAAGGCAGTTAGTGGAGTTAATAGCAGAAATAGCGAATGTTTCTATTCCGAAATTTACAATTCCGCTTTGGTTAACTGTGGTTGTGTCTCAATTATTTGATATTGCAGGAAAAATTACACGTAAAGATTTTCCGATTACTTCTGCAAGAATGAAAAAGTTTGCGACGCCAACTTTTCATCGCAGCGATAAAATAAGAGCGCTTCAATTTGTTCAGCCTTTCACTATTAAAGAGGGTCTTCAAAAAAATATAGATTGGATACGAAGACAACACAATGAACCAAACACTTCTGTTTTCCCTTTAGAAACAAATCAAGAGTAAATGAAAACTCTCCTTCTCATCGCAGGCACACGTCCGGAAATTATCAAGGTTGCTCCAGTTATTTTACATTGGAAAAATACTTCATTTCAAAAATTTTTCGATGTAAAACTTTGTCTAACCGGACAACATCATACAATGGCAAATGAGGCGCTTTCAATATTTGGTATTACTCCCGATGCAAATCTGGAAATAATGAAACCAAATCAAACACTCAATGATATTGCACAAGTTGTGTTTGAGCGACTTCCGAATGTATTAAAACAATTTTCACCTGATGTTGTAGTTGTTCAGGGCGATACAACTACTGCCGCAATGAGCGCAGTCTGTGCATTTCAACAAAAAATACCCGTTGCACATATAGAAGCAGGACTACGCACTTTTAATCTTGATGCACCATTTCCGGAAGAAGCAAATAGAAAAATAATTGGCAGTATTGCATCATTTCATTTTCCACCGACACAGTCTGCACATGTTAACTTACTGAATGAAGGCATTTCAAAACAAAAAATTTTTTTAACAGGCAATACGAGTGTTGATGCTCTTGAATATATTCAACAATTTCATTCGTTGGATATTATTTCTGAAATAGATGAAAGGATACGTTCGCCATTTGTTTTAATAACTGCACACAGACGCGAGAGTTTTGGTGAAGGATTTCAAAATATTTGCACTGCAATAAAAATTTGTGCAGAGAGATTTCCGCATTTTCAATTTATTTATCCTGTACATTTAAATCCAAACGTTCGCACGCCGGTAATGAATTTATTGGGTAATATTTCAAATGTGTTTTTAATTGAACCGGTATCGTATTTAAAACTTCTTACACTTTTAAATCGCAGTGAATTTGTTCTCACAGACTCCGGCGGCATACAGGAAGAAGCGCCTTCGTTCAAAAAATATTGTATTGTGATGCGTGAAGTAACGGAAAGAGTTGAATCGCTTTTGGCAGGAATAGCAGAACTTGTCGGTACAGATACTGAAAAAGTTGTTCATGCAGTTGCGAAACAGATTGTTTCCCCTTCAAAATTCACTTTTGAAAATAATCCGTACGGAGACGGAACAGCATCTGAAAAAATTCTTTCTGTATTTCAAGCACATCTAAAGTAATGCTGAAACGTACAGAACAATTATTGCTTTTCGCACTTGATTTTATTTGTATTAATCTCTCGTGGACACTCTATTATTGGTTTCGTATGAAGAGTGGAATTTTTCCGGATGTTTCTCTGCCTGATTTTTGGATGCCAATGTTCGCTGTGTGTGCGTATTGGATTATTTTATTTTTTTTCTTCGGACTTTACCGTTCGTGGTACACTCAGTCACGATTAGATGAATTGACCGATTTGTTCAAGACACTTTCTTTTGGTGTGCTGTTGCTTTTTTTTCTGATTTTTATTGATGATAAAGGAGTTGGTTCACCTACACAATCGCGTTTGTCTATTATTGTATACTGGTTTATGCTCAATATTTTTGTTGGTTCTGGGCGGCTAATCGTACATTCTATTCAAAGAAAATTATTAGAGTCAGGAATCGGAAGAAGAAGTTCTGTTATTGTTGGCTGGTCTGATAAAGCAAAAGAATTGTATCATTCGATTAAAAAATTTCCTGCACTTGGCTTTAACGTTATTGGCTTTGTAACAATCCATAATGAGAATAGAGAAAGTGAACATGATGGAATTCCTTTGTTGGGGAATTTACAAACAATTGAAACAATAATTAATACACACAAAGTAAAGGAAATCCTTGTTGCTTTGGATTCTTCTGAACATAATAAATTACTTGATGTTATTGCATCGTGCAATTCTTCGGATGTGCAATTGAAAATAATTCCGGATTTATATGACATTATAAGCGGACAGGCAAGAACGAATCAGATTTATGGTTTTCCACTGATAGAAATAATGCCACAATTAATGCAGCCGTGGGAAATATTCTTTAAGCGATTGCTGGATATCAGTGGTGCATTTTTGACTTTGCTGATTACATTACCATTGACTTTGATTGTTGCAATTGCAATAAAATTATCTTCCCGAGGCAATATTTTTTATATGCAAGAGCGTGTTGGAAAGGATGGAAAACATTTTCGCATCATAAAATTTCGCACAATGAGGGAAGATGCAGAAAAAAATACAGGTCCAGTTTGGGCAGGAAAAAATGACCCTCGCATAACATTGATAGGAAATTTTCTACGAAAGACACGTATTGATGAAATTCCCCAATTGATTAATGTGCTTGAAGGCGATATGAGTTTAGTTGGACCACGTCCTGAGCGTCCATTTTTCGTAGAGAAATTATCTCACGAAATTCCTCTATATTCTCGCCGATTAAAAGTACGTCCCGGCGTTACAGGTTGGGCGCAGGTGAAACATAAGTACGATGAATCAGTTGAAGATGTGAAGAAAAAACTTGAGTACGATTTATACTACATCGAAAATATGTCTTTACGTCTTGATATTAAAATATTAATCAATACGATTTCTGTCGTATTGCTTGGAAAAGGACATTGAAAAAAGCAAAACTATATATTGTTTATTTTACAATCGCATCCTGCATTGTGGTTGCATTGAGTTTAGACACATTTGCACAAGTTGAAAATGTTCCCATTGAAAATCAAGTATATGAATTTCTCGACCGAATGAATGTGCGTGGAATACTCGACAAGTACTCTAATTCTGTGTTGCCGATTTCACGACGAGAAATTGGTGAATTGCTGATGAGCATAGATAAAAAAAAAGATGTGTTTACAGAATTGGACTTACAGTATTTGAATAAATTCAAAAAAGAATTTTCCCGTGAAATGAATAGTGAAGAAAAAAATTCTGTTTTGTTCACTGATGAGCCGTCTGCTGGAAAATATATAAATGATATTACATCAAGTTCAGAAAAATATCTGTATGAGTATTCAGATTCCTCGACTTCATTGTACGTAGAATTTTTGAGTTCGTTTCGCCATAAATCTGGATTAGAAAAAAAAGCATCATCGTATTCTGCTGAGCAACACGGAGGAAGAGTGCGTGGAACATTTCAAAAATATTTAGGATATTTTATTGCATCAACGAATGGAACAGTATTTGGTGATAGAAATTTTGCTTTAACTGAGCCAAAATTGACGCAAAATTTTAAATTCAATAATCTGAACACACCTTATTTTGATGTTACAGAAGGGTACATCCGCGTAGATATGAATATTTTTCAATTGGAAGCCGGAAGGGAATTTACCAAAATCGGCACAGGATATTCTGGCAGGCTTTTATTATCTGATAATGCCGCACTCTTTGATATGATTCGTTTGGATGCGCAATATAAATCGGTACGTTTTTTTTATTTACAGGGAAGATTGGAGCAGGATAGATTTATATTTCCTGATTTGACAATAGTTGAAGATAAGCGTGAAACAAAATACCTTGCAATGCACCGTTTGCAATTTCCGCTTTTTGATATTTTTCAAATTGGTGTCAGCGAGATGATAACTTATCAGCGATTTGCACCGGAGTGGGCGTATCTGAATCCGTTCACTTTTTATAAATCACTTGAGCACGCACTTGGCGACCGAGATAATTCGTTAATTAGTTGTGATGTTGAAATTTATCCGATGAATAATGTTAAAATGTACGGAACATGGATGTTCGATGATATAGATTTTAAACGCATCGGAAGCGGATGGTGGGGAAATGAATTTGCATGGCAGGCTGGAGTGTTTCATACAAATGTTTTTGGCGTTGATAATTTTGACGCAGTATTTGAATACACAAGAATTGAACCGTATGTATATAGTAACCGTGTGCAGGGAAATAATTACACACACGCTGATGTAAGTTTGGGTCATCACTTACAACCAAATTCTGACGAATTATTTTTACGCTTTAATTATCGTCCGTTGGAGCAGTTACGATTGTGGTTTACTGTTGTAACAGAGCGACACGGAACAAATTACAATATAGTAGATTCTACTGTAAATGTTGGAGGAAATGTACTTGAAGGACATAGATGGTTTGATAGCGAATTTGCATCATTTCTTGATGGAAATCTTTTTAAGAAACAGCGCGCGGTATTTGAGTTTAGTTATGAACCCGTTCCTAATTATTTTCTTCTAATGCAATATGAGGCAGTTAAAGAAAATGAAACATGGATTTCCAAAATTTCAACAACTCATAATTTAACAGTGCAAGTACGCATTGAATATTAAAACAGAAAATTAATTGAACAGTATTCAACTTGTTGACGTTGTAGGTCAATATAAAAAAATTCAAAATGAAATTGATGACGCAATTCATCGCGTTATTAATTCAGGGCAATTTATTCTGGGAAAAGAAGTTTCAGATTTTGAAAATAATTGCAAAAAATATATTAGTACCGCACATGCAATAGGATGCGCATCGGGAACAGACGCTTTGCAAATTGCTTTGATGGCATTGGGAATTGGCGCCGGAGATGAAGTTATTACAACTTCATTTACATTTGTAGCAACTGTTGAGACGATTGCGATTGTCGGAGCAACACCGATTTACGTTGATATAGAAGAAGATTCGTTTAATATGGATGTAGCAAAAATTGAACAGGCAATAACTTCAAAAACAAAAGCCATTCTTCCGGTACATCTGTACGGTCTTCCTGCTAATATTGATGAAATAATTTCTCTTGCAAAGAAATATAATTTATTTGTTATTGAAGATGTAGCGCAGTCATTTGGTGCAGATTATAAAAGAAAAAAAGTTGGTGGATTCGGTGATATTGGATGCACAAGTTTTTTCCCAAGTAAAAATCTTGGCGCGTTTGGAGATGGCGGAATGATGTTGACGAATGATGATGCGATTGCAGAAAAAATTCGTATGATAATAAATCATGGTTCAAAGATTCGTTACTATCACGAAATGCTTGGTGTGAACAGCCGTCTGGATTCTCTTCAGGCAGCATTGCTTAATGTGAAGTTGAAATATTTAGATGAGTGGAATAATACAAGAAAAAAATGTGCGCAAGTGTACAATCAATTATTTCTCAATAGTTCAGTTCGTACTCCAAAAGAAAATTCATATTCAACACATATTTATCATCAATACACAATTCGTGTTGAACAACGTGATGCGTTTGCAGAATATTTAAAAATTAAAAATATTCCATTCGGCATTTACTATCCGGTGCCGTTACATCGTCAAAAAGCATTCGCGCATTTTGTGAACGATGATTGCAGTTTGCCTGTAACAGAGCAGCTGACGACAGAAGTTATTTCCCTGCCAATGCACACAGAACTTACTTATGAAATGCAGGAATATATTGCATCAACAGTTTTAGAATTTTACCGATAATATTTTCCAATTATGTCACGTGCTTTAGTTATTACCCCAACATACAATGAATCAGAAAATGTTTCAAAACTCATTGATGAAGTTTTAAAACAAGATGAATCGCTGGAAATATTAATTGTTGATGATAATTCTCCTGATGGAACAGCATCAATTGTAAAATCAATACAGCAGACAAATACACGTGTTCATTTAATTGAGCGCCCAAGAAAAATGGGATTAGGAACAGCATACGTTGCAGGATTTAAATATGCGATTCAAAACAATTATGATTTTGTAGTAGAAATGGATGCAGATTTCTCACACAGTCCAAATGAATTGCCCGTATTCCTTTCTAAATGAAAGATTACGATCTGGTGCTTGGTTCGCGATACATCAATGGTGTGCGAATAATGAACTGGCCAATACGACGATTGATATTGAGTTATGGAGCAAATGTGTACACACGAGTAATTACCGGAATGCCTATAAAAGATGCAACCGGCGGATTCAAATGTTTTCGAAGAGAAGTTTTGCAGTCTATAAATCTTGATAAAGTAAAATCTAACGGATATGCGTTTCAAATTGAAATGAATTATAAAGCATGGATTAAAAATTTTCGCATCTATGAACATCCGATAATTTTTATGGATAGAACTGCGGGGCAATCGAAGATGTCGAAAAATATTATTTATGAAGCAGCATTTCTTGTGTGGAAACTTAAAGTGCAAGCAATGTTCGGACTACTGTAATTGCACGTGGAACTTTCAGTAATAATTGTGAACTACAATGTGCGCATTTTTTTAGAAAATGCGCTCATCTCCATACAAAAAGCAATGAGCGGAATTGATGGTGAAATATTTGTTGTAGATAACGCATCCAATGATGGAAGTGCGGAAATGTTGAAAAATAAATTTTCATCAGTGCACTTAATAGAAAACGAAAAAAATCTCGGATTTGCAAAAGCCAACAATCTCGCTCTTAAAAATACCTCCGGTAAATTTATTTTGCTTATTAATCCGGATACAATTGTACAGGAAGATACACTCTCCGTAATGCTTAATTATTTTAAAGAAAATCCAAACGTAGGATTAGGTGGTTGCAAAGTATTAAATCCTGACGGAACATTGCAACTTGCCTGCAGGAGAAGTTTTCCATCTCCTTGGGTTGCATTTACCAAAATCGTAGGACTCAGTAATATATTTCCACAAACTAAAATTTTCGGAAAATACAATCTCTCTTATCTTTCAGCAGATGAAATACAGGAAGTTGATGCAGTGAGTGGTTCTTTTATGATGTTGCGAAGAGAAGTATATGAAAATATAGGCGGGCTTGACGAAGATTTTTTTATGTATGGCGAAGATTTAGACTGGTGTTACAGAATTCAAAAAGCAGGATGGAAAATTAACTATATTCCGATTACGCAAATAATTCACTATAAAGGGGAAAGCACCAAGCGCAGTTCGATTGATGATATAAAATATTTTTACCAATCAATGCAACTTTTTGTAAAAAAGCATTTTCGTTCAGCTTTAATTTTTTTGCCACTGTTACAATTGGGAATAGTTTTGCGTTCGTGGATTGCATCCATCGCAAAGAATAAATCTATTTTATACACTGCGTTATTTGACAGCGCTTTAGTAATTATTTCAGTTATTTGCAGTGAACTATTGTGGCGCGGAAGATTATTTTCTTTTCCACCGTATGCATACCCGACAATATATTTTGTAGCGGCATTTGCTGTAGTGTACAGTGAATTGATGACGGATGCACTATCATTGAAGAGAACAATCCCATCTTCATCAGCAATTGCTGTAACTTCTGCATATATATTTCTTGCTGCGCTGACATTCTTTTTTAAAGAATTTGGTTTTAGCAGAATGGTTACACTGCTGTCAGGTGTACTTTCAATTATACTTTTACCCGGATGGAGAATAGTTTTTCAATTTATCAAACAAACAAAACATATTGGAAGACGGTCGCTTATTGTCGGAGCAAATACTGCAGGTGAAGAGTTGGTTAAAAAGTTGCGCACTGATATTGATAGAAATTATGACGTCGTAGGATTCATTGATGTTTCCAGCAGGCGCATTGGAGAAAAAATTAATAATGTTGAAATTTTAGGAAGCGTGGAAAATATCGGACGTGTCATTCGGCAGGAAAAAATTTCTGAGGTTATATTTTCCACTGATGCGCTTGCATACACTGATATTTTATCCGTAATTGCAACAAGCCGCGAGCGAAGAGTGAACTTCAGATTATTTCCAAGCAGTATGGATGTCATTCTCGGAAAATCAAGTATTGACGAATTGGGAACAATTCCTTTGGTTGAAATTGATTACAATTTGCACAAGCCAATAAATCGCATCACAAAAAGATTGTTTGATATTGTCTGTTCATTCTTTTTATTGATTACAATATTTCCATTGCACAAATTATTTTTTGCAAAGAGCAGTAGTTCTTTTTGCATGGCGTTGAGTGAACTGCCAGCAGTATTCGCAGGTAGAAAAAGTTTTGTCGGAAGACCAGAATATTTTTTTTCCGTTGCATCTTTACGAATGAACGGACAGACCGGTTTGTATTTGGGAAAAAAGGGAATGACAGGATTAGCGCAAATAAATTACAGAAACGAGATGACAGGAGAAGATGTAGAGAAATACAATTTGTATTATGCAAAAAACCAATCGCTACTCCTTGATTTCGAAATTCTCGTAAAAACATTTTTAAAATTATTTCGTAAATGAATATGTCCAAAATAATATTAGATTTTGAAAAACCTATAGCAGAACTGGAACATCAGATAGATGAGATGAAAAAAAATTCCGAACAAATTGATGTTTCTGAGGAAATTAAAAAACTTGAAAAAAAACTTCTTACGGCGAGAGAAGAACTTTATTCGCATGTTACACCATGGCAGCGGGTTCAGCTGGCGCGACATCCTGAAAGACCATATACGCTGGATTATATCAGAATGATGTCAAAAAATTTTATTGAACTTGCCGGGGACAGACAAAGCGCTGATGATAAGGCAATAGTTGGCGGATTTGGAAATCTTCCCGGTTTTGGAAAGGGAGACGGAAACACTGTTATGTTTGTCGGTCATCAAAAAGGAAGAGATACAAAATCCAACGTCTATAGAAATTTTGGAATGCCAAATCCATCGGGATATCGTAAAGCGCTCCGATTGATGAAACTTGCAGAAAA
This sequence comes from uncultured Chitinophagales bacterium, assembly GCA_964358705.1. Lineage (GTDB taxonomy): Bacteria > Bacteroidota > Ignavibacteria > UBA10030 > F1-140-MAGs086 > JBBTJF01. The sequence goes on along the minus strand of CAYHPL010000019.1, from coordinate 25,127 downwards.
ATTTAAAAAACCAATAGTTAGTTTTCTCGATACACCCGGTGCATTTCCCGGATTGGAGGCTGAAGAAAGAGGCCAAGCAGAAGCAATTGCAAGAAATATTTTTGAAATGTCGCGACTTCGTGTTCCGATAATTATCGTCGTTGTTGGAGAAGGCGCATCAGGAGGCGCATTGGGAATTGGTGTTGGCGATAGAGTTTTAATGCTTGAAAACACGTGGTATTCAGTTATCTCACCTGAAAGTTGCTCAAGTATTTTGTGGCGTAGTTGGGAATTTAAAGAAAAAGCTGCAGATGCGCTCAAATTGACTGCAACTGATTTAATGAAACTGAAAGTCATTGATAGAATTGTTCCTGAGCCGTTAGGAGGAGCGCATCACAATCCGGAGCAGACAGCAGAATTTTTAAGAAAAATTTTAGTGGACGAATTAGAAAAATTTTCTAAAATTCACACGACAAAACTTATAGATATGCGTGTAGAAAAATTTGCAAAAATGGGAGTGTGGGAAGAGTAATCTGTGTTTTTTTCTGAAACAAAAATACGTGTACGCTATGCTGATACAGACCAAATGCAAATGGTGTATTATGGAAAATATTTTGAATACTTTGAACAAGGACGTTCTGATTTATTGCGCTCAATTGATATGCCATATTCTTTGATTGAAAAAAAAGGAATATTTCTCCCTGCCATTGAGGCATACGCAAATTATATTTATCCCGCAAGATTTGACGATTTGCTTGTTGTGAAAACAATTTTACTAGAATTACCATCTTCTACAATTCGAATTGAATATGAAATAAAAAATTCAGAGAGAGAATTAATTTTGGTAACTGGTTATACTCAACATTGTTTCATCAATGCATCAAATGGAAAACCAACACGCGCGCCAAATGATTTTATAAAAAAAATAGAGCATGCGTTTCGTACATTTTCTCCGATTCAATAATGGAAGAAAAGTATTTTAACATCAATAGAATATCCAGCATTATAGAAAATGCACTTTTTGAAGATATCGGAATCGGTGATATTACAACAGATGCAATTATTTCATCTACAGAAAAGGGAAGAGCAGAAATTCTTGTAAAAGAAAATGGAGTTATCGCCGGGCTTGATGTAGCAGAAATTGTTTTTCAGATTATTGACGATGCATTAATATTTAAGAAATGTGTTCACGATGGTATGCCTGTTGCAAGTGGAACTGTAATTGCATACGTAGAGGGCTCACTTCCATCAATACTTAAATCAGAAAGAACTGTGCTGAATTTTCTTCAACGTATGAGCGGCATAGCAACACTGACGAGAAGATTTGTGAAATTAATTGAGCATACACACGCTAAGATTACTGACACAAGAAAAACTGCTCCAGGATTGAGAATGTTAGATAAATTAGCTGTTCAATACGGGGGAGGTGTGAATCATCGTTTTGGATTGGATGATATGGTACTGATAAAAGATAATCACATTGCAGCGGTTGGTGGGATTTCCACTGCAATAGAAAAATGTCTCTCGTATATTTCTTTACGCAACTTGTCTATCAAAATTGAAATTGAAACTAAAAACCTGAATGAAATTGATGAAGCATTACATTACAAAGATGCAATACATAGAATAATGCTTGATAATTTTTCTCTAAATGATTTAAGAAAAGGAACAGCGTATATAAATAAACAAGTAGAAGTTGAAGCATCCGGAGGTGTTACGCTATCCACCGTAAGGGAAATTGCAGAAGCCGGAGTTGATTTTATTTCAATCGGTACATTGACACATTCGCCTGCCGCGCTCGATATTGCGCTGAATGTTCAATAGAAAAAGTACATTATTATTCAATGCTGAAAAAATTGCAACGATTGGCGTCTGATACTGCAATCTATGGTATCAGCACTATTGTCGGTCGTTTTTTAAATTTTTTACTTGTTCCTTTTTATACAAATGTACTTCCACCAAATGAATATGGAGTTGTTGCGTATGTATTTTCACTCATTGCATTTTTCAATGTAATTTACAGTTATGGAATGGAGTCTGCCTTTTTTCGATATGCATCATCAATGGAAATCGGAACGAAGAAGCAAAATTTTTCCACGCCATTTTATTCGCTGCTTTTAACTTCGCTGTTCTTTTCTTTATTCATCTCATTTTTTAAATTTCCACTTGCAAATCTTGCAGATATTTCTCCCAACAATGTCGCAATCGTTGACTATGCTGCTTGGATTTTATTCTTTGATGCGTTGGCAATACTGCCTTTTGCATCACTTCGACTTGAAAATAAACCGAAAATATTTTCTTCCATAAAAATACTCAACATCGCTTCTAATGTTATATTCAATATTATTTTTATTGTGTACTGGCATTATGGGATAGAGGGAGTATTTATGAGCAATTTGCTTTCTTCTGCATTAACGTTTCTATTTTTAATTCCTGTCATTTGGAAAAATATTATTTTTGAATTTTTTTCAGATTTGTATCGTGATTTACTAATATTTGGTTTACCGTATATCCCAGCAGGTATTGCGACAATGATGGTGCAAGTGGTAGATAGACCAATTCTCCGTGCGCTAACAGATGATACGACCGTTGGAATATATCAGGCGAATTATCGTTTAGGAATAATTATGATGCTCGTTGTCTCGATGTTTGACTATGCATGGCGTCCATTTTTTTTAGCTAATGCAAAAGAAAAAAATGCGAAAGAAATATTTTCAAAAGTATTAACATACTTCTTTCTTTTTATGTCAATAATTTTCCTGTTCACCAATTTTTTTCTTGAGGATATAATCACTTTAAAAATTGGGGGAAGAAATATTATTCATTCTCAATACTGGAGTGGATTAGGAATTGTTCCCATTATTTTATTGGGATATATGTGTTTAGGAGTTTCAAATAATATGGTTGCAGGTATTTATATTGAAAAAAAAACAAAATGGCTTCCTTCGATTACTTTTGCGGGCGCAACTATCAACATCATTGGAAACTTCGCATTTATTCCATATTTGGGAATTTACGGAGCGGCATGGGCAACATTTTTAAGTTATTTTATTATGGCAGTTATTCTCTATTATAGAGTAAACAAAATATATCCAATTCAATATGAATTTAACAGAATACTTAAAATTTGCATTGCGGTATTGATTACTTTTACAAGTTTATATGTAATAAAGTTCTTTCCATATCAGATATTTTTTAAAATTATTGCAATATTATTTTTCGCTCTTATGCTGTATTTAGCAAATTTTTTAACAACCGAAGAGAAAGTGAAAATTCGATCATTGCTCCATTTTTGAATTTTATTTTTAATAAATGCTATTTTTCTCTTAAAAACAGCAAAAAGTATTTTGCTGTTTCAGTAATAATAATTAAATTTTGTGCCGAATTTTTAGAATAATCGGTACAGTTCACAAATAAAATAAGTATAACGTGTCAATAACTCAAAGAACAACCCATTTTTTTAACTCAGAAGAGGTTGAAAAAAAATGGTATCTCGTAGATGCATCAGGAGAAACACTTGGACGTATCGCGAGCAAAATAGCTTCCGTCTTACGTGGAAAGCATAAACCAGTATTTACAAGAAACGCAGATTGCGGTGATTTTGTCGTTGTAGTCAATGCTGAAAAAGTGAAATTCACAGGGAAACGCCTTGACCAGAAAGAATATTTCCATTATACCGGTTATCCGGGTGGAGACAGATTTGAAAAAGCGAGAGATTTACTGAAAACTCATCCTGAAAGAATTCTGGAAAGCGCAATAAGAGGAATGATTCCCAAAACAAAATTAGGGAAAAAAATAGGAATGAAACTTAAGGTATATGCTGGAAATGAGCATCCTCATCAAGCACAAAAACTACAGCCACTAAAATTTTAATAGAATCTACTTATGAAAAATGAACTTTTTGTAGGACGAAGAAAAACGTCCGTAGCTCGCGCCTATATTACTCAGGGGGATGGTACTATTTTTGTTAACGACAAACCATTGCAGCAATATTTTCCATTAGAGGTTATGCAGCAAGCGGTATCAACACCTTTTGTAGTTACGGAAAATACCGGAAAATACAATGCTTATGTGAACGTAAATGGAGGCGGTGTAACAGGACAAATGGAAGCAGCCAAAATGGCTATTGCTCGTGCGTTGGTTGCTCAAAATGAGGAACTTCGCAGCAAACTTCGTGCATACGGATTATTAACGCGCGATTCAAGAATGGTTGAGCGAAAAAAATACGGTCAGCCCGGTGCTCGCAAGAGATTCCAATTCTCGAAGCGCTAATTTTTTAATTTTTTTAAATCACATACGTTTTTATCTTTTTGTAAGTGTTTTGCTTCGTTGCAAGATTGCAAATTGAGTGTATAAAACGTAGAGGTCTGCGTAAGCAGAATTAACTAATCACATCTACTATTAAAGGACTTATCTTATGGCAAGAGTAGAACTCTCTGAGTTACTCGAGGCAGGTTCCCATTTTGGGCATATTACCCGCAGATGGAATCCGAAAATGAAACCATTTATTTTTACCCAAAAAAATGGAATTCACATTCTTGACCTTCGCAAAACGCAAGATTTAATTGACGTTGCGTGCGACGAAATTACGCAACTGACTTCACAAGGAAAGCGCGTTCTTTTCGTTGGTACAAAAAAACAAGCAAAGAAAATTTTCCAGACAGAAGCAATGAGATGCAATGAACATTATGTTACGCATCGTTGGCTTGGCGGTTTATTAACTAATTTTGTAACTATCCGAAAAAGCGTTAAACGATATAGTAATATTGTTAAAATGGAAACCGATGGTACTTTCGACAAAATTACCAAAAAGGAAAAACTTCAGTTGATGCGCGAAAAATTGAAATTAGATAACACGCTTTCTGGCGTAGTTGATATGACAAAACTTCCTGGGGCGTTATTTATTGTTGACATCAAAAAAGAAGCAATTGCTGTTCGTGAAGCAAGAAGATTAGGTATTCCTGTCTTTGCATTCGTTGATACAAATACTGACCCCACTGAAATTGATTTTCCAATCCCCGCAAATGATGATGCAACAAAATCAATTCAATTAATTGCAGAAACAATTTCGGACGCAGTAATTGAAGGAAAAGAAGTTGCGAGCGCAAATGCAATTAAAAATGCGGCTGAAACTGTCAATGAAGAAGATGAAAAAGAATCGCGTGAAAAACGTGAAGCAAAAGATTCAACGGACGATATGCAAAAGCCAAAGCGCAAGCGTGTCGCTGAACGCGGTAAAACTTCAAACAAAAGATAATTAAGGAAACTAAATGGCTATTGGAGCAGAACAAGTAAAAATTCTTAGAGATAGAACAGGCGCCGGAATGATGGATTGCCGTAAAGCGCTTGAAGAGGTAAACGGAGACATTGACAAGGCAATCGAAGTATTGCGAAAAAGAGGAGTAGCATCTGCAGAAAAACGCTCAGGTCGAAGCACGAATCAAGGTATTATCGAAGCGTACATTCACGCTGGCGGAAGACTTGGCACAATTGTAGAATTGAATTGCGAAACAGATTTTGTTGCAAAGACAGAGGATTTCCGAGCATTAGCAAAAGAGGTCGCGATGCAAATTGCTGCAATGAATCCTCATGCAATTACACGAGAGCAGGTGGATACTTCTGTTATAGAAAAAGAATTAGAAATTTATCGCGCACAAGCTCGTGCTGAGGGAAAACCTGAGCAAGTAATTGAAAGAATATCCGTTGGCAAACTTGATAAATTTTATCAGGATTATTGTCTGATGGAACAATCATACGTAAAAGATCCGGGTAAAACGATAAAGGATGTCGTAACAGAAGTTATTGCAAAAACCGGTGAGAATATTTCAATAAAGCGTTTTAATCGGTTTCAAATAGGCGAAGAGAGCAATTAACAACGTATGAATGATGCCTCGATGAAATACAAAAGAGTATTGCTCAAATTAAGCGGCGAGTCGCTGATGGGAGATAAGAAATATGGTATTGATTCGAAGATTTTAACATTTTACGCAAATGAAATTAAATCAATTCACGATGAAAAAATAGAGTTGAGCATCGTAATTGGCGGAGGAAATATTTATCGTGGCGTTGGAAATTCTTCTGATGGCATTGATGAAGTTACAGGCGACACAATGGGAATGCTTGCAACAATGATTAATGCGCTCGCACTACAAAGTGCATTGGAACACGTTGGAATATATACACGACTTATGAGCGCAGTAAATATGGAAAAAATTGCTGAGCCATATATACGTCGCAGAGCAATTCGACATATGGAAAAAAAGCGAGTAGTCATTTTTGGAGCAGGAACAGGCAGTCCTTTTTTTACAACTGATACTGCCGCTGCCTTACGTGCTGCTGAAGTGAACGCTGACGTTATTTTAAAAGGAACCCGCGTTGACGGTGTGTATGATATGGATCCTGAAAAAAATCCAAATGCTTTTCGCTTTAATGAAATTTCATACATAGATGTTATTAAACGTGAATTAGAAGTGATGGATTTAACTGCAATAACTCTTTGCAGGGAAAATAAATTACCCATCATTATTTTTAATCTGAATATTCCGGGAAATTTACGACGTGCTGTTGCAGGTGAAAATATCGGAACACTCGTTCAACTTGATGTACAGGAATATTCTGATGACCAGGCACATTAATTTTTAGAGAGGTTACATATGGTAAAAACAATTCTTCACGATGGCGAAGAAAAAATGAAAAAAGCCGTAGAAGTTGTACGCAGCGAACTTTCTAAAATTCGCAGCGGAAAGGCGACAACGGTACTACTTGATGGAATTAAAGTAGATTACTACGGAAGTATGACACCATTGAGTCAGATTGCAAGCGTTTCCATTCCGGATGTGCATACTATTGCAATTCAACCTTGGGAAAAAACGATGCTTCATCCAATTGAAAAGGCAATCATTGCAGCCAATCTTGGATTTAATCCTTCGAACGATGGAACAATTGTCCGTGTTCCGATTCCACCACTCAACGAGGAACGAAGAAGAGATTTAGTGAAATTGACGAAAAAATTTGGCGAAGATGGAAAAGTCTCTATCCGTAATATCAGACGGGACGCAATTGAGCATTTAAAGAAATCGGAAAAAGAAGAACATTTTTCCGAAGATGAACGCAAACGCGGCGAGCAACAGGCACAGCAATTGACAGATAAATATATTGCTGAAATTGATAAACTCCTTGCGCTCAAAGAAAAAGAAATAATGGAAGTTTAATTTTATAAATACAGAAAGGTACATTGATGAAAGAAAATATACATCCGCATTACAAAACGGCAATAGTTATTTGCTCCTGCGGAAACACATTTACAACACGCTCTACGATTGATAACATAAAAGTAGAAATTTGCTCTGCATGCCATCCTTTTTTTACAGGAGAGCAAAAAATTGTTGATACGGAAGGACGCGTAGAACGTTTTTATAAGCGTTATGGAAGAAAAACAGAAAATACTGTATCAGCGTAATACACAGTTCTCAGCTGAATAATAGTATCCTGATTTTAACGGAATGGAGTGTGTCCATTCCGTTTTTTGTTTAGTACAATGAAAAAAATTTGTCTCTTTGAAGACCACACTGTAAAAAATTTTCTTCCGCTTGTTCATTTCAGAGCGATTGATGAATTGCGCTCCGGTGCTTGTACTTTAGGGGAGAGAATTACCAATTTTTTTCCCAATGTCACTGTCGAAGTGCTTCCAAGAGCGACCATTCATAATTTTATTCAATCACAGAGAAAGTGTATCTCATCAACTTTTTCTGAAGTATTGTTTATTAATGCAAGAGTACAATTTACCGATGCACTGCATAAAATAGTTCATAAGAATAAAAAACAAAACACAGTCTTTGTATGCGGTGAAAATATCGTTGCACTCTATTGCAATTCCAAACCGCTTATAAATGTTTTCGATGTCCTCAGTAACCATCAATTTGAGAACAAAATATTTTCTGAATTTGTCGTAGTTGAAGTTGAAGCAAAGTTGTACTCCTATTTGTGGGATATTATTCATAAAAATTCGACTTTACTCGAAGAAGATTTTTATTTCCTTAAGAAAAATAAAAGTGCATCATTTACACAAAAAACTAAAGGCGCACACTTCCTCAACAAAAAAAATATTATTCTTGGAAAAAATATTACTATCAAGCCCGGCGTCGTTATAGATGCAGAGAATGGTCCAGTGATAATTGGCGATGATGTTACCATTTTACCAAATGCTGTAATTATCGGACCCGTTTTCATTGGCAAATATTCTCTCGTAAAAGTTGGAGCAAAAATTTATGGAGGAACTTCAATCGGTGAATGGAGTAAAATTGGCGGAGAAATTGAGGCAAGTATTATTCAATCACATTCCAATAAGCAACACGAGGGATTTCTCGGACATTCATATCTGGGAAGTTGGGTAAATCTTGGCGCAGATACAAATACAAGTGATTTAAAAAATAATTATAGCAATATTCGCATTCAGCAGGGAGGAGAAATAATCAATACGAAGGTTCAGTTTTTAGGCTCAATTATCGGCGACCATTCTAAAACCGGAATTAACGTTATGCTTGATACAGGAACTTCAATCGGCGCGTCTTCCAATATTTACGGAGCAAATATTCCTCCAAAATACATTCCCGATTTTTCTTGGGGAAACACAGAGCATTTTGAAGAGTACGAGATTGAAAAAAGTATTGCCACTGCGCGAATTATGATGAAGCGTCGTAATATTGAAATGACGCGCGAATATGAAATTCGTATGCGGGAAGTTTTTAATGAAACGATAAATGACAGAATCTCTGCAGGTGTAAAATAATGTTTGAATATTCTCCGGCACAATCCCTTTTTGCTTCTCCGCGCGGAACAGTAATAAAAATTTTAAGCATTGAAGAGCGCTCGGATTTTTCGCTTGAAAAATTACTCGATGATGAGATAAAAAATTCTTCTCTCTCTTTTAGCGAAAAAAAATTTGTAACTCAATGTGTGCTGAATGTATTGCAGTGGCAAGGATATATTGATTGGATTCTTTACGGCTTTTGTCACACTAATCTCGGAAAAGCAGATGTTTTTGTTCGCAATACACTACATCTTGCGCTTTGTGAATTGTTTATTTTAAAAGAACATTCTGCGGAAGAAATATTTCGGGACATAGAAAATTTTATACTTCGTCTTCGCGGTGAAAAATCTTCCGTTGCTGTTCTTGAATTATTGAAACACATCATTACACAACAAGAAAATATTCGTTCCTTTGAATCAAGTAAAGACCCTGTACGTCAACTTTCTGTTTCCTATTCATTTCCTTTATGGATGGTAAAACGCTGGTTTGATAGATTTGGATTTGACCAGACTATAAAATTATTAGAATCCCACAACCACGTGTCGGAGTCATCGTTACGTGTGCATAAAAATCGCATTTCTGTTTCTGAATTTTGTTCCATTTTAAAAACAAATAGCATCACATTCTCTGTATCAAAATTTTGTGAAGCAGTTGTTGTAATAAAAAATAATATTGATGAAAACGGGCACACTTTAATTCAGAACTTTATAGAAAAAAAATATTGCGTTCAGCATCGGGAAAGTTCTGTTCTCGCGCTTCAACTATTCTCAGCGCGTGCAAATGAAAACATTCTTCTTTGCGGTGAAATTTCATTTGAGACAATTTCATTCCTGCACGAAACAATGCAGGGAGCAGGTGAGATTACAATTCTTGAAGAACTTTCCGTGAAAAGAAATAATCTTTTATCTGAATGTAAACAAATGAATATTTCTAATATTCATTTTACTACCTTTGCATTGCTGAGCGAACATAAAATTTTATTTGACAGAATATTTTATTTATCACACTCTTCTGAGCACGGATTAATGCGTGCAAAACCTGAATTAAAGTGGAACAACGAAATAGAAACCATTCAGGAATTTGCAAAGGAACAAAAAAAGCAACTCAAATTATATTTGCAGTTTGTCAAACAAAATGGAATTCTTCTCTATGCAACGAACACAATAGAATACGATGAAAATTATCTTGTCGTTCGTTCCCTTCTGGATTCCAGTGCAGATTGTATGTTGGAAAATGCCGCGCAGTATGTTTCGCGAGAAGTTGTATCTAGAGAATTATGTATTGAAACTTTTCCGCATCGCCACCAGATTGACGGTGGTTTTGCGGCTCGTATTTTGAAAATATCTCATTAATAAATTATGAAAGCAGTTGTTAAATCTACACCCGTCCACGGTCAGGAGTGGAACAAAGGACTTCAACTCATAGAAAGAGAGGAGCCCATAGTAAATTCACCACGCGGAGTAAAATTGCGTGTGGTATTTGGCGCTATATGCGGTACAGACGTTGGTATATATAACGCGAAAGATTCTCTCCGACGAGAAATGTCTGTTGTAAAAAAAGAGAATACAATTATTGGGCATGAATTTTGTGGACAAATTATTGCAACCGGAAAAAAAGCACAAGCAATATTATTGAAAAAACTCAGTGATGAATATGGAAAAGATGCTACTGTAAAGAAGTTTTTACAACGAATTGCAAAGCAAAAAAATGCAGAAATTGAAATTACGAAATTTTTAGAAGCAGAATTTTATGCTTCTGCTGAAATGCACATTACCGATGGAACGTGCTACCAATGTAAATTGGGAGAAAAACATGTTTGCCAGAAAACAGTAATTAAAGGTGTGCACGATGATGGTGCATTTACAAATTACGTTGTTGTTCCTGTAGAAAATATTGTTTTGTTTCGTAAGGGAGAAATTCCGCCCGAAATAATCGCGTTTATGGATGCACTCGGTAATGCAACACACACAGTGCAATCCGTTCCAGTGAAAGGAAAAACTATCGTCGTAACCGGTTGCGGTGTACAGGGATTGATGGCGACTGCTGTTGCAAAAATGGCGGGTGCAAAAAAAGTATTTGTTACAGATTCTTCGCACGGTGAATTTACTCATGAAAAACTTCTCGGAAAACATTTTCGGCTTGCAAAATTGTACGGCGCAAAAGATTGTTTCGATATTGCAATTCCAGAAGAGAAGGAACGTTTTTATGAAACAGTTTTAAAGGCAACCGGAAATGCAGGCGCTGATGCAGTTCTGGAAATGTCCGGCAGTTATAAAGCGTACGAAGATGCGTTTAAAGTAGTTCGCAGCGGAGGCGCAATTTCGTTGCTTGGACTTCCGTTTGGAAAAATGGAAATGGATTTTGCAAAAGATGTTATATTTAAAGGAATAACAATCCACGGCATAATCGGAAGACGAGTATTTGAAACGTGGGATATGATGCGCACAATTCTGAAAAAAGGTTTGGCAAAAAAATTTATGAAAACGGGTTTTATAACCCATAAATTTCCTGTATCTCAATTTGAAGAAGCCTTTGCAGCAATTCGTCGTGGTGATGGAATTAAAGTACTATTGCAACCAGAATAAACGAGGACAACAATATGAATGTAATGAATATTATCTCTGCTGAACTTCAACGACTCGAAGAAACTAAAACGTTCAAATATGAAACGGCTATTGAATCGCCGCAAGGAGGGCGGGTGAGAGTAAAGGGAAAAGAAGTAGTTATGCTTGCATCAAACAACTATCTCGGGTTATCCAATCATCCGGTGGTAAAAAAAGCTGCAATAGAAGGCATAAAAAATTATGGTTATGGAGTTGCATCAGTACGATTTCTTTGCGGAACGCAGGATATACATTTTGAGTTGGAAAAAACAATTTCTAAATTTGTCGGAACAGAAGACACTATTTTATTTTCATCGTGCTTTGCTGCAAATGAAGGTTTTTTTGCTTCTGTAATAAATGAGAAATTAGGATTTGAAGAGTACAAAGATGTTTTGTACAGTGATAAATTAAATCACGCAAGTATTATAGACGGACAACGATTGTGTCGCAGTGAAGTTGTAGATAAAAAAATATACAATCATGCTGATATGAACCATCTTGAACAATTACTTGATGCAGATAAAAACATAAATTATCGTTTTAAATTTATTGTTACAGATGGCGTGTTCAGTATGGAAGGAGATTTAGCGCCCCTTTCGAAAATAGTAGAACTTGCACGAAAATATAATGCGTTGGTTTTCGTTGATGATTCGCATGCAATTGGTGTATGCGGAAAATCAGGGAGAGGAACACCGGAAGCAAAGGGTGTTTTGAAAAAAATTGATGTCATCACCGGAACGCTTGGAAAAGCAATCGGCGGAGCGGCGGGTGGATACATCAGTTCTTCAAAGCAAATGATTTCGTATTTACGACAAAAATCCCGCCCGTACACATTTTCAAATTCTCTGCCTCCTTCAATTATTTTTGGCGCAAAAGCAGCATTTGAATTACTGATGAAAGATACATCACTTGTTACAAAACTTCATGAGAACACAGCTTATTTCAGAAAAGAAATTAAAAATCTTGGTTTTACAATTCTTGAAGGAGAGCATCCGATAGTGCCGATAATGTTGGGAGAAGCCGCAATTGCGCAGGATATGAGTGCAATGTTGCTTAAAAAAGGCGTGTACATTAAAGGGTTGTGGTTTCCTGTTGTGCCAAAAGGCGAGGCAAGATTGCGAGCGCAAATTTCAGCCGCTCTTTCCAGAAGAGATATTGATGATGCTTTGAATGTGTTTGAGTTTGTCGGTAAAAAAATGCATGTAATATAGCGTTGCACGAATGCGAACTTCATTTTACTGGAATAGTGAAATGGAGTTCGCATTTTTATTTTCAAAAAAAAATGCTTCTCGATGACGAGAAGCATTGTACTGTGGACGGTGAGGGACTCGAACCTTCGACCTTACGGATGTGAACCGTACGCTCTAACCAACTGAGCTAATCGTCCAAGTTTTCGTGCAAAAGATACAAAGAAGATAAATAATTGAAAACATCTTTGATTGTTTTATAAAAAAATATGAATGAAAAACTAAAAAAAATTCAGGAGAGATATTTAGAGTTGAACGAACTGCTCAGTTCGCCTGAAATAATTTCAAATCAGAATAAATTCAGAGAGATGAGCAAAGAACATCGCTCGCTCGAGGAAATAGTGAGATTGTATGAAGAACAGCAAAAACTTGACAATGAACTTCAGCAGGCGCAGGAAATTTTACGATCAAATACGGATAGAGAGTTTGTTGAATTGGCAATGCTCGAAGAAACGACATTGAAAGAACGGCTCATAAAAATTGAAGAAGAATTAAAAGTATTGCTCATTCCAAAAGACCCGAATGATGATAAAAACTGTATAGTGGAAATTCGTGCAGGAACCGGTGGAGATGAAAGCGCATTGTTTGTTGCAGATTTGTATCGTATGTACACACGCTACGCAGAACGCAAAGGGTGGAAAACAGAACTTGTTGATTGGAATGATACCGGATTGGGAGGTTTCAAGGAAATAATTTTTCAGGTAAGCGGTGATAATGCTTTCGGAATGATGAAATTTGAAAGCGGAGTTCACAGAGTGCAGCGCGTTCCCGAAACAGAAGCGCAGGGGAGAGTTCATACTTCCGCTGCTACCGTTGCTGTTCTTCCCGAAGTTGAAGATGTGAATATTGAAATTAATCCTGCGGATTTAATTTTTGATACGTATCGTGCAGGAGGAAAAGGCGGACAGAATGTAAACAAAGTGGAAACTGCTGTTCGTATTACACACAGACCAAGTGGATTTATCGTAGCATGTCAGCAGGAACGTTCACAATTTCAAAACAGAGAACGTGCTATGAAAATGCTGAAAGTAAAATTACACGAAATGGAAGTGGAAAAACAAATGAGTTCCATTAGTACTCAACGTCGTTTGATGGTGAAAAGTGGCGACCGCAGTGATAAAATCCGCACGTATAATTTTCCGCAGAATCGCATAACTGACCATCGCATCGGTTTAACTTTGTACAGTCTTGATAGAATTGTGGACGGGGAATTAGATAATGTTTTTGAACAATTAAAAGTCGCGGATACTGCAGACAGACTTGGCGAAGGAGGAGGAAATTAATGCCATTACCACTTGAAGGAATTTGCGTGCTTGATTTTACACGCATTTTATCAGGACCTTTTTGCACTATGAAACTTGGTGATATGGGAGCAAAAGTTATAAAAATTGAACAACCGGACGGAGGAGATGACTCCAGAAAATGGGGACCGCCTTTTGTAAACGGTGAAAGCGCATATTTTCTTAGCGTGAATCGCAATAAAAAAAGTATCGCATTGGATTTAAAATCTTCTGAAGCAAAAGAAATTGTACACAAATTGATTTTGAAATGTGATGTGCTTGTAGAAAATTTTCGCGCTGGCGTAATGCAAAAGATGGGCTTTGGTTATGATAATGTAAAGAACATCAATCCACGTATTGTCTATTGTTCAATTTCCGGTTACGGTCAAACAAGCAGCAAGAGTCATCAACCGAGTTTTGATTTAGTGGTACAAGGTGAATCAGGATTGATGGAAGCAACAGGATTTCCCGATGGAGCGCCGACAAAAGCAGGAATTTCACTTGCTGATGTTACTGCTGGAACGCTTGCTTTTGAGGGAATTTTACTCGCATTGTTTCAGCGAGAAAAAACCGGCGAAGGGCAAATGGTTGATATTAGTTTGCTTGATGGACTTCTTTCGCTGTTCACCTATCAATCACAAATCGCTTTGATGACGGGAAAAAAAATTCAGCGAAGAGGAAACGAACATCCGACCATTACTCCTTACGAGACATACCAAACGAAAGATGGTTACATCAATATTGCAATAGGGACAGAAACGCACTGGAAAAATTTTTGCAAAGCAATTCAACGTACTGATTTATTGGTTGATACTTGCTTTACTGTTAATGCAAAGAGAGTAGAAAACCGCTCAATATTATTTAATACTCTTGCGCCAATTTTGAAAAGTAAACTAAATAATGAATGGATGGAACTATTGCAACTTGCAGACGTTCCTGTTGGAAAAATTCAATCTCTCAATGAAGCGCTGATTTCTGACGTTGTAAATGAAAGAGAAATGGTTATCGAAACAACGCATCCGAAAGCAGGGAAAATAAAAATGGTTGGAAATCCAATCAAACTCTCTTTAATGGAAAATAAATCAGTTTTACCTGCGCCTCTTTTAGGCGAGCATACGGAAGAAATATTGAAAGAGATTGGTTATCTGAAATAAAATTATCAAAACGTAATGGAAACAAGATTTCTTAAATCTTACTTTTTACTTCTCATTTTTTATTTTTCTTTTTGATGTTCAACTGCTGCTTTCACAAATTCTCGAAAGAACGGATGTGGTTTCATTGCACGGCTGCGAAGTTCACAGTGAAATTGTCCGGCAATAAAAAATCTGTTTGAAGGAATTTCTACTATTTCCACGAGATTCTCCTGTTCAAATATTCCACTGAATATTATTCCTTTTTGTTCCAATCTTTTTCTGAATACGTTATTTACTTCATAGCGATGGCGGTGGCGTTCATAGACTACATTTGTATTGTAAATCTGTTCAGCGCGTGTTCCTTTTTTAATAGTAATTTTTGATGCGCCCAATCTCATTGACGCACCTTTTTGTTTTAATCCCCGTTGTGATGGAATAAAATCAATAACGTTATTTTTTGTCTTTTTAAATTCAGTACTGTGTGCATTTGTTAATCCGCAGACATTACGCGCAAATTCAATCACCGCCGTTTGCAATCCGAGACAGATTCCAAGAAAAGGTAAATTATTTTTTCGCGCATATTCAATCGCTTTAATTTTTCCTTCAACTCCACGCTCACCGAAACCGCCGGGAATAAGTAACCCTGCAACATCTTTGAGATAGATTGCGGCTCCAAATTCCTCAACATCTTCTGCGCGTATCCATTTCAAATCCACCTGAACATTATTTGCCGCTCCTGCATGAATAAATGCTTCTATAATACTTTTATACGCATCAGGAGATGATGTATATTTTCCACATACGGCAATTTTTACTCTTTTTGCTGCCTGCAATCTTTCAAGAAATTGTTTCCACTCACTGATATATTTTTTTGGCGATGACTTTGGCTTAATCTGAAGTTTTTCCATTACACGCTCAACAATTCCTTCATCATTGAGTGCAATCGGCACCTGATAACTTGACGAGACATCATTTCCTGCAATAACATCTGCAAATTCTACATTGCAAAACAATGCAATTTTCTTTTTAATATCATCATCAAGCTGATGGTCTGTTCGGCAAATTAATAAATCCGGATGAACCCCGATTTCCTGCAATTCTTTAACGCTGTGCTGTGTTGGTTTAGTTTTTAACTCACCTGCAGTTTTTATAAATGGAACGAGTGTAACGTGAATGTTCAAAGCATTTTTTCTGCCAACTTCCAAAGTAAATTGCCGGATTGCTTCAAGAAAGGGAAGTCCTTCAATATCACCGACAGTTCCACCGACTTCTGTAATCACAATATCGTATTTATTACTTAGCGCAAGTCGTTTTATGCGCTCTTTTATTACATCAGTAATATGAGGAATTACCTGCACTGTCGCGCCAAGATAATCGCCTCGTCGCTCGCGTTGAATAACTTCATTATAAATTTGTCCCGTTGTTGTACTGTTCGCAATGCTCATATCCATATCAAGAAATCGTTCATAGTGTCCCAAATCCAAATCCGTTTCTGCTCCATCATTCGTAACAAATACTTCTCCATGTTGAAAAGGATTCATTGTTCCTGCATCAACATTGATGTATGGGTCAAATTTTTGAATTGTTACACGTAAACCGTGCCATTTGAGAATTAATGCAAGAGAGGCAGATGCAACACCTTTTCCAAGCGATGAAACAACACCGCCGGAAATAAAAATAAATTTTGTCTGATGGGAAGTTTTAGTCATTGTAATTTTATATGTAGTTATTTTTTCTTTTAAAATAAAAATCGCCGATTCCTTGTCGGCGATTTTTTAGTGCAGAGACACTTTATCTGATTGATTGTATTTTTGTACAAAAAGTGATTTTTGATTCATTTCTTTTCACTGCGCAATACTTCGCGAATATGTTCTGCGTCAGCAAATGTGTCAACGGAGTACGTATCATATTCCGTTACGACTGTTTTTATCTTCCAACCGTTAAACAGCATACGCAGTTGCTCAAGACTTTCTGCTTGCTCTAATTCCGTTCGCGGAAGCAAGTTGAATTTCTGTAATGCTTGTGCGCGATATACGTACAAACCAATATGTTTGTAAAATGTCAGGTGTTGAAACAATAATCTTGTCGGAAATTCTTTAACAACAAATGGGATTGGTAAGCGTGAAAAATAAAGCGCAAAGAAATTTTTATCCACTATAACTTTTGGGATTCCCGGTGAATACAATTCCTTAGTAGTGGATATTTTTCGTATAGGAGTTGAAACGGGAATTGAACTATCATTTAATAACGGAATAATATTTTCATCCACCATTTCTCCGCGAAGCAAAGGTTCGTCTCCCTGAATATTGGCAACAATTTCAGCACTGGGGTAATTGCGTGCAACGTATGCAACACGGTCGCTTCCCGATTGAAGAGATTCGGGCGTCATTGCAACATTTCCTCCGAATCGCATTACTTCTGCCGCAATTCTTTCATCATCTGTTGCAACGATTATTTTTTCAAGCAAGGCAGATGATGATGCACCTTCGTACACACGCTGTATCATTTTTTTACCGCATAAATCTATTAATGGCTTTGCAGGAAGTCGTGTTGAGCCGTATCGCGCAGGAATAATTCCTATAATGCGCTCTTCGTTTTTTTTCACTTTTTTACTTTATCACTTTGGGTACTTTGAAAAATTCTCCGTTTGCATCCGGTGCATTTAGTAATATTTCATTGCGTGGAAAACTTTCTTTCTGAATATCTTCACGAAAAACATTTTCGAGTGGTATTACGTGAGTAAGCGGCTCTACTGATGATGTATCCAATTCATTCAATTTATCCATCATTGCAAGAATATCATTGAATTTTTTAGTCAATGCTTCCTTTTCGCCTTCCGGAATTTCAAGATGCGCAAGTTTCGCAATATTTTCAACATCTTCTATTGTTACCATTGGATTGATTGATATAAATTTTTATTGTTGCTTGTAATGTAATTCGATATCTGTACGAACATCATTCATTAATTTTTTTTCTGCTTCTTTTCCGATTTCTCCGCTTAAATAAATTGGTTTTCCGATGTGCAATGAGACGTTTCCCGGTTGAATCATCAGTGATTTTTTCGGTAGAATTGGGAATGTTCCGTTGATTGTCAAAGGAACAACCGGAACTCCTGCGCGAACTGCCATATAAAATGCTCCACGCTTAAATGGCTGTAAATTTCCATCTTTTGTTCTTGTTCCCTCAGCAAACAGCAAAACCGATTGACCTGTTTTTACTGCGCTTGCCGCTTGTTCTAAACTTTCCATTGCGGACATTCCTTTCTGGCGATGAATAGGAATATGAATTTTTCCCCATTTAAGCGCAATGCCCAAGAAAGGAATCCAATGCAATTCTTTCTTATAAACAAATCCAACGAGTTGCGGTATCCCCGCAAGAACGCAAGGAATATCCATCATACTTGCGTGATTGGAAATGTAAATATGCGGCTGAGTAAAATTAATGTTCTCCTTTCCATTTACACTTAAAGATACTCCTGCAATTTTAATGATACTTTTTCCAAACAATCTCATAAAGAAAAAATATATTTTTCTCTTTGAGTCGAACGGGATGCAAATTAAAATCATTGCGGGAATAACCAACACGAGCAAAATCATTCCCAAGAGTCGTAGAGTAGAGGTGAGCATAAAAAATTCGGCGAAAACTTATTGAAAAAGGATTTCAAAAACAAGATAAGTTTGGAAAATTTCTATGTGAGGATTACTTTAAAGAACACATTAAATTTAGTTCAATGACAGGAAGGTGAAATCTTGTAGATTGAATTGAACTCTCCGTAATTAAGATTCCAATTGCAGAAGCTTCATTTTTTCATCCTTCCGTAATTTTCTAACTTTACCCCGTATTTTTACATAAATCCAATACAAACAATTAAATGCTTGACATACAAAATACCGAAATTCTTCTCAAACAACTTTCTGAACGCATAGAACAGCTTCGGAGGTTTCTTTGATGTAGAAGGAAAGCAAACACACATTGCAGAACTGGAATCACAATCGTCAACACCACATTTTTGGAATGATAACTTAGCGGCTCAAAAAGTGATGCAGACAATTAGTGAGTTGAAAATATGGGTGGATGATTTCAAAAAAATTAAAAATCAGTTTGATGATTTAAGCGCACTTGAAGAACTTGTTGCAGAAACAGGCGATGAATCGTTGGAAAATGATTTAGCATCAGAAATTTCTTCTTTTGAAAAAAATCTCGCAGATATAGAATTGCGAAGTATGCTGAGCAGAACAGACGATACAAAGAATGCAATTCTTACCGTTCATTCAGGGGCGGGCGGAACAGAATCGCAGGACTGGGCGGAAATGTTATTGCGGATGTATTTGCGTTGGTGTGAACGGCACGGATATAAAGTTTCGTTAGTTGATGAATTAGAGGGAGATGGCGCCGGAATAAAAAGCGCAACAATTGAAGTTGTCGGACAATATGCATACGGATATTTAAAAGCAGAAAGCGGCGTTCATCGTCTTGTGCGCATTTCACCTTTCGATGCAAATGCGAGAAGGCACACATCATTCGCATCAGTCTTTGTGTATCCCGAAATTGCAGATGATGTAGAAATTGAAATTAATGTTGTGGATTTAAAAATAGATACGTATCGCGCTGGCGGAAAAGGAGGACAAAATGTTAACAAGGTAGAAACTGCTGTGCGTATTACCCACGTTCCTTCCGGAATTGTTGTAGCGTGTCAGCAGGAGCGTTCACAATTTCAAAATCGCGAGCGCGCAATGAAAATGCTTAAATCAAGATTATATCAACAGCGAAAGGAAGATGAAGAAGCGCGTCTTGATTCAATAGAAAAATCAAAAAAGAAAATCGAATGGGGAAGCCAAATCCGCTCATACGTTTTTCATCCGTACAATTTGGTAAAGGACCATCGCACAAATGTTGAAACAAGCAGCATATCAGGAGTTATGGATGGTGATATTGATGCATTTATAAAAGGATATTTATTGGAATTTAAATAATGGATTCATTTTCACTGTTACTCTTTTCTACTGTTTCCATCGCTATTGTACACTCCTTCGCACCTGACCACTGGCTTCCATTTGTAATGATTGGCAAGGCGCAAAACTGGTCGAAACAAAAAATGTTTTTATATGTTTCCGTTGCGGCTATCGGACACGTAGGTTCTTCCATTGCGCTTGGTAGTATTGGCATTTCACTGGGTTTCGCATCGGAAATTCTCCAGGGATTTGAGTCAACACGCGGACAAATTGGATTATATTTGCTCATTGGTTTTGGCATTGCGTATGCGCTTTGGGGATTGAAGCATGCACATCACCATCACCATCACGCATTTGATTTTGATAATAAAAAAATTGTAACGCTGTGGACACTCTTTGCAATTTTCGTACTTGGTCCCTGTGAGCCGTTAATTCCACTAATGTTTCTCGGCTCAAGTTTCGGGTGGAGCGGTATTGCGTTGATTTCTCTTTTGTTCGGCGGAATTACACTTCTTATGATGTTGTTGCAAAGTTTTCTCGGATATGCAGGAATGCAACTTATCAATCATAGGTTCGCAGAAAAATATTCGCACACATTTGCCGGTCTTGTTATAACACTGACGGGCGTTTTTCTCTTATTTGTGTAAAAAAAATTTTTCCAATGATGTCATTTACATTCTTTTTGGCTAAACGTTTTCTTTTTACGCAATGGAAAAAAGGAGCGCAGAACTTTATCAATTACTTTGCAATGCTTGGAATCGCATTCGGTACAGCTGCATTAATCATAACACTCACAATACTCGGCGGCTTTGAAAAAGAACTGAAAGAAAAAGTCATCAGTTTTACATCACATATTCAAATCAGCGGATTTCAAAACAAGCCGCTTTTACATCCCGATTCAACTATAAAAAAAATTCAAGAGAATATTTCCAATGTGCAACATATTTATCCTTATGTATCAAAAGAAATATTACTGCGTTCAAAGGAAAATATTGATGGCGTATTTCTGAAAGGAATTGATGAGCATGCACAGAATACATTGATTGGAAAATATATCATTGAAAATATCCGTACTTCATCCGAGACATCGGATTATATAATACTTGGTGAAAAATTAGCACAAAAACTGAATGTCCGAACAGGTGAAAAAGTAACTGCATTTGATGTTCCAAATATGCGAGTGGGAGCACAACCACGAGCAAAGCAATTTGTCGTTGAAAAAATTTTTGCAACAGGAATGGCTGAGTATGATGATGTTTTTGCATTTACTTCTCTCAAAAGCGCACAGCAATTATTTCTGATGCAGGAGAATGTTTCGGGATATGATATTGTGCTCAACGATATTACTATGATAGAGCAACGTAAAAAAGAAATTCAGCAATTGCTTTCTTATCCGCATTACGCACGGACAGTATTTGAATTGTATCACAATTTGTTTTCGTGGATTGAATTGCAAAAGAAACCGATTCCTATAATTATCGCGCTCATTGTAATCGTCGCAGCAGTCAATATTATCAGCGCATTGCTCATTATGGTACTTGAGCGAACGCATACAATCGGAATATTGAAATCTTTTGGCGCAACCAGCAACAGCATCACGAAGATATTTTTATTTCATGGAATGTTTATCGGTTGTTGCGGCGTACTCATTGGAAATATCCTTGCGCTCTCATTATGTTTAATAGAAAAGCGTTTTCACTACTTTACATTGCCATCGGATGTGTATTTTATGAAGCACATACCATTTCTCATTCAGTGGGAAAATTTTGCTCTGATTTCAGTTTGCGTGTTTGTATTAACATTCCTTGTCTCGTTTATTCCATCACGAGCGATTTCCCGCATTAGTGTTATTGATACACTTCGATTCGCATAAACAGGAATGAAGTACGAATTTTTCATTGCACGCCGTTATTTTTTTGCCGCAAAAAGCAAACACTTTATCGGCATTATTTCTTTTCTCTCTATGCTTGGTATTTGTATTGGTGTTGCCGCATTGGTAACAATCCTTTCTGTATTTAATGGATTTAATACAGTTGTTACAGATGTTCTCGTTGGCTTTGACCCGCACATAAAAATTGAAGGGAAAGGGAAAGCCGGAATTACCGATGAGCAGAAAATATTTTCAGCACTGAATATTATACCAACGATTATTTCTTACTCAGCATTTATTGAACAGAAAGCGCTTCTGCAATCACGTGAAGGTAATCAAGTTGTATATGTTAAGGGCGTGGATGCACAAACAGTGGGAAATGTATCAGGCGTGAAAGAAAAAATTGTACTCGGAAAATTTGTACTGAAAACATCCGATTCAATTTCTACAATGGTTATAGGATTTTCCCTTGCAGATAAATTAGGTGTGGTTGTCGGAGATGTTATTTCCGTCATCAGTCCTGATGAAATGGAAAATGTATTACGATTTCGACCGCCGCAGTCGTACCGATTTCGAATAGCGGGAATTTATGAATCAAAAAATCAGGAGTATGATGCGGGATATGCTTTCGTATCTCTCCCCATTGCAAAAAAATTATTTCACCGAGAAGCAAGTTCAGGAATAGATATTCGATTAAGTGACATACAGTATTCAAATGCAGTTAAGGAACAGCTCTCTGCTGCATTACAAAATAATTTTACCCTTTCAACATGGTATGATTTACACAAAGATTTATATTCCGTAATGAACATAGAACGATGGGTTGCATACATTATACTTTCCTGCATCATTGGCGTTGCAGTTTTTTCTCTATTTGGTTCTCTTACAATGACGGTAATTCAAAAGCAAAGAGATATTGGCATATTACGTTCGATGGGAGTATCGCAACTCTCCGTGAAGAAAATATTTTTATTCGAAGGAATTTTTATTGGTATCGTTGGAACCGTTGCGGGAATTGCTCTTGGCTTAATTGTAGTATTTCTGCAAGAACGTTATCACTTGTTTCCGCTTGACCCGAATGTATATATCATTCCTGCTATTCCCGTAGAAGTGCGATGGCTGGATTTTTTGACCGTCTCGTTTGCGGCAATATTTTTGACAGCGCTTGCGTCTTATTTTCCTTCGCAGCGGGCAGGAAAAATAATTCCATCGGAGGCAATACGATGGGAGTAGAAAATATTCCTCTCCTACACGCGGAAAATATTTATAAAGAATTTTCGCCGGATGCAACGCAGAAAAAAAATATACGTGTGCTGAAAGGAATTAATTTTACGTTGTACGAAGGAGAAATCGTTTCTATTGTCGGCGCGTCGGGTTCAGGAAAAAGCACATTCCTGCATATTCTCGGAACGTTAGATACACCAAGCGCAGGTAATGTGTATTACAAAAACAGGAACGTACAATCAATGCGGGATGATGAGTTAATGAAACTGCGCAACAGAGAAATTGGATTTGTATTTCAGTTCCATCATTTACTTCCTGAATTTACTGCATTGGAAAACATAATGCTTCCATCAATGGTAGCAGGCGAGCAAATGAAACGCGCTAAACAGCGCGCCACAGAATTACTTTGCGAAGTAGGTCTGGAGGAACGAATGTTTCATACACCGAACGAACTTTCCGGAGGCGAGCAGCAACGTGTTGCAATAGCGCGCGCACTTGTCAATGAACCGCATATCGTTTTTGCTGATGAACCGACGGGAAATCTTGATTCAGAAAATAGTGAGCAATTGCAAGAACTTTTTTTAAAATTTAACAAAGAGCGAAACCAAGCATTTGTGATTGTTACGCACAGTGAATTATTCGCGGAGAAAAGCAATCGCATACTGCGTATTGCAGACGGTAATTTTGTTACGCCATAACATTTTTAGTTTTTTATTTTACTAATTCTATTTTAACACTTTATTTTAACAACGATGGATACAGAAAAAAAGAAATTATTTTCTACTATGCTTCCGGCAGGGCGCAGAACATATTTTTTCGATTTGAAAGAAAATGAGAGAGGAGACCGGTATCTCATTCTTACTGAATCAAAGCGCATTGATGAAACTTCGCGCGAGCGGAATACGATACTTATTCCCGACCGCGATATTGAAGAATTCTATTATGCAATAGAAGACATTTTGAATTTTTTAAAAAATAATTCAAAAGAAAAACCAGCGCGAAATGATGATGGCAATTCCGCTGAACTCTCTGCACCTGCTGAAGAAGGCAACGCATCAACAGATGAACATCAGATTTAACAATAAAAAATTATAACGTTTGCCGATAAAAAAAATATTACATACCGGAAAAGTTCCGGTCAAAATATGGACGGATGATATTGAACAGGAAGCAGAACAACAATTACTGCAACTTGCTTCGCTTCCGTTTGTATTTAAACACATTGCTGTAATGGCTGATGTGCATGCGGGAAAAGGTTCTACGATTGGTACCGTGTACGCATCGAAAGATACCATTATTCCTGCGGCAGTCGGCGTGGATATTGGTTGCGGAATGGCAGCAGTACAAACGCCTTTCAAAGCATTTCAACTCGATGGCAAACTTGCAACACTGCGCCATTCATTAGAGCGCTCAATTCCTGTTGGATTCAATCAGCATCGCAAGCCATTGGAGCAATCGTTGCAATGGAGCGGTTGGAATAATTTTAAAAACCTTCATCCGAAAATTCATAAACTCTTTGAGAAAGCGCAGAATCAATTGGGGACACTTGGCGGCGGCAATCATTTTCTGGAAATTTGTTTAGACAGAGAAGAAAATGTATGGATTCTTTTGCACAGCGGCAGCAGAAATATTGGTAAAGAACTTGCGGATATTCACATTGGTGTTGCAGAAGAATTATTGAAGAAATATCATATCGAAGTTCCTCATCGCGACCTTTCTTATTTGCCGATTGATACAGAGGAATGTAAACAATATTTTCACGATGTACTTTGGGCGCAGACGTATGCGTTGGAGAACAGAAATATTATGTTGCAACTGGCAATGAAAGATGTGCGCTATGAATTAAATAAAGGAGAACAATTTCCTATTGTGCAAATGGTCAATTGTCATCATAACTATGTCGCACTTGAACAACATTACGGGCAAAGCGTTTGGGTAACAAGAAAAGGTGCGATACGCGCGCAAAAAGGCGACGATGGCTTTATTCCCGGCTCGATGGGGACAAAATCATATATTGTAAAGGGGTTGGG
>CAYHPL010000018.1:0-70700 GCA_964358705.1 uncultured Chitinophagales bacterium | reverse complement strand
ATTGCCATCGTAATACCGCAGCACACCGGCGATATGAATATGCGGACGAAATTTTCCGTTTGCGCTTCTCGTGAGTTCATACTGCGATTCGGAAGAAAGCGATTGCCCTTTCGATAAAATAAATCCATCGGTCGTTACGCTTCCATCCCACATACACCACGCGCTTGCCGACATTTGCTGTGTAGGATTGAGCGAAGCATTATTTTCTACGCGCATATAATTATTGACGCCGTTAAAACTATACGCACTGTTTGCATTACTAAATCTATCCGTTACAGCAGTTGCGCCGTTATTTGTTGCATTATTTCCATTTCCGCTGGAGTCATTCAAACTTCCGTTGGAGAAAGGATAGTAGGCGACGAGATTGTTTTCTGGTTTCAGTTTGATGAGATAGACATCAGAACCACCAGCGCCGAAAGAATATGTCCAACCAGCAATGATATACCCGCCGTCGCTTGTTTGCTGAACGGAATAACTATAATCAACACCACTTCCGCCAAACGTTTTCGTAAAGAGCGAATCGCCATTTGCATCAGTTTTGATGAGATAGACATCATTATTACCAGCGCCGAAAGAATATGTTTGACCCGCAATAATATACCCGCCGTCGCTTGTTTGCTGAACGGAATAACCAATATCTTCTCCACTCCCACCAAAAGTTTTTGTGAACAGCGTATCTCCATTTGTATCTGTTTTAATAAGATAGACATCGCCAGAACTCCCACCTGTATAGTTTTTCACACCCGTAATGATATAACCACCATCGCTGGTTTGCTGAACGGAATAGCCATAATCTTCATTATTGCTGCCAAACATTTTAGTGAATACAATATCACCTAAAGCATCACTTTTAATCAGATAGACTTTGGCATTACTAGCGCCAAATGAATAGGTAAGACCCGTAATAATATAGCCGCCATCGCTTGTTTGCTGAACGGAAAAACCCCTATCAATACTACTTCCGCCATACGTTTTGGTGAAGAGCGTATTCCCATTCGCATCGGTTTTGATGAGATAGACATCATCATTCCCAGCGCCGAAAGAATTTGTATAACCCGTAATGATATAGCCGCCATCACTCGTTTGCTGAACGGATTTACCAAAATCAGTATTACTTCCGCCAAACGTTTTGGTGAAGAGCGTATCACCGTTCGCATCGGTTTTAATTAGATATACATCTATCCCTCCTGCACCAAAAGAACTTGTTATACCCACAACGATATAGCCACCATCGTTTGTCTGCTGAACTGAATAACCTTCATCAACATTACTTCCGCCAAACGTTTTGGTGAAAAGTGTATCGCCATTCGCATCGGTTTTGATGAGATAGACATCACGATTACCAGCGCCGAAAGACTCAGTAGTACCCGCAATTATATATCCCCCATCGCTTGTTTGCTGAACGGAATTACCATCATCAGAATTACTTCCACCAAATGTTTTTGTCCAAGCGGTGTCGGGTGCTTGTGCAAACGCCGCGCCGCTCAAGCAAATAAGCATTGCAAGTAATAAAAATGTATTTCTCATAGTCGTAAATGTAAGACAACTTTCCAAGTTGTCCACTGTAAAACAACTTAGAAAGTTGTTCAACAAATTTTTCATCATATCATTTTTTTTCATAGTGTGTGTAAAATATTGTGTAAAATCATAGTATCGAGTATCGAGACCATCAATGGTCTCGCTGAACAAAGAAAGAATCATAAATGATTCTCATTGTCGTATCCCGCTTGAGCGGGGTTTCTTTGTTATCAGCACGACCATTTATGGTCGTGGAGAATGTTATCATTATATCGCTCCTCACGGAGCTAAAATTGTTTTTCTTTTTCATTCTATTACTATTGCACGCCTACGGCGTTATATTATTTTTGTTATTTCATTGCCACGACTTTCAAGTCGTGGAAAAAAAATATCTCAAACCCTTTTTGGCTTCAGCCACATCATACATTCTTTTCTTTGGCTAAAGCCAAAAAACATTTTCTCAATTTCCTTCCACGACATAAATGCCGTGGCAATATAGTTTCCTGCAGCAAACCGCTACAACACAAATTCAACTCCATAGGAGCGGGAGAAAAAATTCCTTTTTGTCTTCGTGTCTAACGGCTTTTATATTTTTTCCATTGCCACGACTTTCAAGTCGTGGATAAAAAATATCTCAAACCCTTTTTGGCTTCAGCCGCATCATACATTCTTTCCTTTGGCTAAAGCCAAAAGCATTTTCTCAATTTCCTTCCACGACATAAATGCCGTGGCAATATAGTTTCCTGCAGCAAACCGCTACAACACAAATTCAACTCCATAGGAGCGGGAGAAAAAATTCCTTTTTGTCTTCGTGTCTAACGGCTTTTATATTTTTTCCATTGCCACGACTTTCAAGTCGTGGATAAAAAATATCTCAAACCCTTTTTGGCTTCAGCCGCATCATACATTCTTTCCTTTGGCTAAAGCCAAAAGCATTTTCTCAATTTCCTTCCACGACATAAATGTCGTGGCAATATAATTGTACAATAAAATCTTTGTGTTTACTTCTTTCATTTAACTGAAAAACTCATCAATTTCATCAAAAAACACCATTATATATCATTTTCTTGTCTTCATTAGTCGTTTTGCCTTATGCCTAATTTTAGAAAGCCATCCTGAACGCTCATCGGGTATTTTCCGTACCGAATTTTCACACAGACTCCTCAAATCGGGGCAATAGTAGCATTAATAAATAAGTGTATCCGTGCAATATTAAAATTATTCTGTTGCATAATAAATAACTTTCGGTAAAATAAATGGAGTCCACGTTTATAAAACAATAGTATAAATTTCAAATGTAATCGCATCGTATAATTTACGTGGACTACATTTTATAATAGCATCATTACAAACACTGTGGCAGCGGCAGGAGATGGTGGGGGTAAAATCTACGGAGCGGTTTTATCGCGTGTCTTCAATGTCGAGTCACAATGCACTGCGTCGTAAAAAATGTTGGGTAAAAAGTAAGAAATTATAGTTTCAAAGCAAATACAATCTGCAAAGAAATTTCTCATAGCTCAATATAGATGGAGGACGCTTTCAAAGTGTTCTACATCTTATTTTACCACCTCATGGCAAACAAATCTTGCCGAGCAGAGTTTTTTTTGTTGCGCCCGTAACAGACGGAAGATTGGAAGTGTTTCCGCAAAGCGTTTCATTTGCAAGAATAGCGAATGCAATTGCCTCTTTTGCATCGCCGGAAATTCCCAAATTATCTATCGGCACAATTTCTACCGATGGCAATAATTCCTGTAAAAATTTCATCATAGTTGTATTATGCATTCCGCCGCCGCTGATAATTATTTCTTCAGGAAAATGCTCTTGCACAACAAATCGTTGCAATTGATGTGCAATCCCCCACGCGGTAAAATATGTTGCAGTCGTGATGCAATCCATTTCGGAAATAGTATGTTTCTCTTTTATATGCAGAATTTTCTCAACAAACGTCTCGCCAAATTCTTCTCTCCCCGCAGATTTGGGAAGTGTTTTTCTCACATATAAATGACTCTCCATTTGTCTGAGCAATGTAAGAGAAATTTTTCCCTTTGCACTTGTATTGCCATTTTCATCGTACTGCTTGCTGTAAAATTTTTGCATCAACGCATCCACGACCATATTGCCCGCACCTGTATCGAACGCAATAATAGTATTTGCGTCTGCATTTTTCGGAAGCACGGTTACGTTTGCAATACCGCCGATATTGAGCAAAACGCGATTTACTTTCTGCGAATGAAACAGACAATAATCCACATACGGAACAAGCGGCGCGCCTGTTCCACCAAGCGCAACATCTGCAACGCGAAAATCTCCGACGGTAAGTATGCCGGTACGTTTCGCAATTACGGATGGTTCACCAATCTGAAGAGTAGAGCGAATAATTCTCTCAAATATTTTTTTCGGAGAAGAAAGATGATGAATCGTTTGTCCGTGCGAACCAATAAAATCAATTGCAGAAAGGACTGTCTTTCCCTTGCGGGCAATCTTCACAACTGCGTCTGCAAATAATTCACCAAGAAGAAAATTCAATCGGCAAATATCGTCAAGTGATGCAGTTGCATTTTGTGAATTTTTTAAAATAAACTGACGCACGTTGCTTTCATACGGATAGGTATCAAAGGCAATCGTGCGCACTGATGTTGCCGTTCCCTTCCCCTGTATTTCAACCAGAGCGGCATCAATTCCATCGAGAGATGTTCCCGACATTAAGCCGATAGCAAGTTTCTTTTTATTCTCATCTAAAAATTTCATTGCTCTTTCTCTTTAAATTGTACAGATTTCCATTGCGCAAAAAGATGCTTCAATTTATTGCGCTGATATTTTCCAGTGGAGGTAACGGGAATTTCATTGCCGAACACAACAACTTTCGGCGAATGTGCAAATGAAAAATATTTTCTGCAATGCAATTGAATTTCGCTTTCCGTCAGAGTACTTCCCTCGCTGAGTGTAATATACGCGCCAATTTCCTCTCCGTACCAGTCATTATCAAAACCGACAGCAAGCCCGGAAGCAACGCCGGGAATATTCATCAGAATTTCATCGAGAGCAAACGGAGAAATATTTATACCGCCGCGAATAATCAGTTCTTTAATTCTTCCGGTTATGAAAAAATATTTTCTTCCCTGCGCATCAGTGTTGAAAAAACCTTCATCACCGCTGCGAAACCATCCGAACGTAAAAGCGTTTTCATTTGCTTCTGCATTTTGGAAATAATATTTCATCACGTTGTGTCCGCGCATAACAATTTCACCACGCTCGCCTTCTGCAAGTTCCTTTCCCTCGCTGTTGTGTATCGCCATTTCATTTGAAGGAAGCGCAACACCAATGGACGGAAAGCCAAAATCTTTGAGCCAATGTGTATGCTCTTCGTGTGATACATCTATCGGCAGAAAACATGAGTAGCACGTCGTTTCCGATAATCCATAGCCGTGAATTATCGGTATATGAAATCGCTCTTCAAACTGCAAAGCAAGTTCAACGGTTAATGGTCCTGCGCCGCAAATAATTTGACGCAATGATGGTGTTGGTAAAATTTCATTTGTGCTGTAATGTTGCAGAAGAAATTGCAACAGTGTCGGCACAACGCTTACGACACGGACATTTTCTTTTTGTATTCTTTCAAAAAACTGCGATGAATGAAATTTCTGATTGAGTACAACCGTTCCGCCGTAATACAAGGGCGTGAGTAACGTAACAATAATGCCATTGACGTGATGAAGCGGAAGTACGCACATCATTGTTTGCATTTCTTCCATCGTGTGCCATTGGGAAATTTCTTTCGCATCAATGAGCAGATTGTATTGCGAGAGCACAACTCCTTTCGGATTTCCTGTTGTTCCTGATGTATAAACTATCAGCGCTTCATCTTCAAGTGTTGCAGGAGAATCTAAAACAATTGCACTTTTTTGTTGTGCAATTGCGGAATGAAATTCATCATAATGTGAATGTGAAGAAGAGAACGTATTGCCGACACGCACAATTTTTATTTCAAACAAGGAAGATTGCTGAGTGAGTGCTTCAATACGCGGCAGGTAATGTTCGCGTACAAAAAATAATTTTGTTGCAGAGTTTTGCAGAATAAATGCTATGCGGCTGTCGTCTTCCCCGGCATTAATCGGAACAGCAATTGCGCCAATGCTCCAGATTGCAAACAGTTGAATGACGGTATCCGAATGATTAAATGAGATAATCGCAACTCGGTCATTGCGTTGAATATTATTCTGCAAAAGGTAATTCGCTGTTTGTTGTACTTTCTGAAAAAAATTCCTATAAGAAAATTCCTTTCTTTCCTCATCATCCGGATAAAATATGCACCACGTATTGTCTGCATACTTTTCTGCTTGTGTATGCAGCAGTTCAAAAATATTTTTGAAAGGCACAGCATACCCTGAAAAAGAAAAATTTCCAATGCGACGTGCATTGGAAATTTTTTCTTGAAGAATTATACTATGTGTTGCAGAATTTTCGATTCTATCTTCCACCGGATTTTTTCTTTGTAACTAAAATCGGTTTTGGTGCATCATTTGTTCCACCCGCATCTTTCTTTCCATTGATGAGTCGCTCTCCGCTGACAGCAACTTCATATATATACAGATAGCCGCTTGCACTTAATCCTGCTTCATAATCAAATGTTAAATCCATTTGGTCAGCAGAAAGCATCTGATAATCATAAATATATTTCACAAATTTTTTGGCTGATGAAGATGGAAGCGTATCTGCTGGCGCTGTATAAAAATTTGCGCTCGTTCTGTTCACTGCCTGATATATTGTCGTGTTTGCTTTCATTGTAAATTCAACTTTAATCGTTCTGAAATTTAAAAGATTTAAACTGTTGAACGTAAATCCGCTTGACTGCAAATAGGAAGAAGAATCAGTTGGATCCGGTGGGTCATCAGGGTCGCGGACGAGAATGAGTGAATCATAAATTTCTCCCTGCGCATCTTCAAATCTATTGAAGAAAAGCGCCCATGTTGTTGCGGAACGCTCTTCAGAATCGTATGTTTTATTTCCATCGAGAACGAGTCGCACTTTGAAATAATATTTTGTATTGTGGCTTAAGTTATCAATGCGCGTAGAATCTTTACTTTGATTATACGTATCAAATAATGTTCCTGCTGTCGGTTCAAATCCGCTGGAGAGCGAGCGATGTACTTCATATCTGTTGAAATCACTCTTCGTGTATTTCTTCCAAATTAAATCAATGGATTGGTACGTTACGTTAAACGGACTGCCAACAGTAATTTTAGCTTCTTCAGCCGTAATTGCGCTTTCCTGTTTGGATGACTTTTTTGTGCCGTCGGTTTTTACAACGCGCACACGAAAATAATATGTTGTTTCATCCATTAAACTATCAACGGTTATGCTTGTGAGTTTTTTATCTGTTATGACTTTTAACGCATGCGCTGTGTCAGATTTAAATCCTGCAACAAGCGAAGCGAACACTTCATATTTGGTAAAATCTGTTTCTGCATAACCTGTCCAACTTAAATCCACAGAGTGCGGAGTAACATTGTACGGAACGTTCATATAAAAAATAGGTTCGTTCGCAGTTGGCGTTGTCGTCGTATCTTTCGAACACGAAGCAAGTATAAAAATAAGGAAGAGGAAGAGAGTTTGTTTCATAGAGTTAATTAACGATGAGATAACATAATGTTATGTGATTTAAAACTTATTTTTGATTATATAAAATATCATCCATTTTCGGACGCACTAAATCAAATCTGTCATTTGTGCGGCTGTAACTGTTGCCTGCCAGTCTGCCAATCGGTTGCAATGCAGCAATATCAATGTGAAAATTGTTGTCGTATATTTCTTCTGCAAGATGGAAGCAAATAATTTCTCCGAAAACTACCGATGCTCCTAACGGCTGCGATGAATTGATTTCTACAATTTGCGATAATCTGCATTCCATTTGAATAGGAGATTCCTTCACACGCGGTACTGAAATTTTATCGCTTGCAATCGGTGTAAATCCTGCAACTTTAAATTCATCAATGTGCGAGGGAAATTCTGCTGCAGTAATATTCATTCGTTCACCCATTTCTTCTGACACAACATTGACGACGAATTCTTTTGTTTCTCTGATATTCGCCAACGTATCTTTTGTACCGCCGCCGCTTCCTTTTTGCGAAATAGAAAATGCAAGTGTGGGAGGATTTGCACACACTCCCATAAAAAAACTAAACGGCGCAAGATTTAAAATTCCTTCTGAACTTTTTGTCGAAACAAATGCAATAGGACGAGGAACGATGCAACCAATCAGCAGTTTGTAAATATTTTTTGCGTCCACTGTGTGCGGGTCAAGTACAATCATTGAATATTTTATTTCTTTTCCATCCAACTTGCCCAATATTCTTTCCATTCAACTTTTTCGCCGTCAGAAGTTAAATGCAGTGGATTTAGTCCATCGAGCATTACTGCGTATTCATCAGTATGTGTTTTTGTATTTTGATTTGCAAGCGCCTTTGGATGCGGTCCGTGATGTATGCCGCGTGGATGAAGCGTTAACATTCCCGCAGTAATATTATCGCGGCTGAAAAAATTTCCATCGTGATAAAAAATTACTTCATCATAATCCGTATTGCGATGAAAGAATGGCACTTTCAACGCATTTTCTTCTTCTTCAAGCGGACGCGGAAGAAAACTGCAAACAACTGCTCCTTTTGTTACAAATGTTGTATGTGCAGATGGCGGAAGATGTACACGATGGCTCATCACCGGACGAATATCACGCATTGGCAATTTCCATACTGTTAAATCGCCTTTCCACCCAACAACATCAATCGGATTGTATGGATAAAAAACAGATGAAAATTCATTATCACTTTTTATGCGCACTTCCCATTCTTTATTATCAATAATTGCCTGCGGTTCAGGTGTTTGTATTACTCCCGGGTCAAATAATGCGTGTTGCCCCAACATTCCTTTATCTGGAATATTAAATTCTCCGCATGATTCTGTAATAAGAAAAAAATTATCTGTTGTTGCTGGAATGATGCGATACGTAACGGAACGCGGTATAACGATATAATCACCGCGTTCAAAATCCAACACACCGAAATCTGTTTCAATTTTTCCATTGCCCCGATGAATAAAATACAATTCATCACCATCCGCATTGCGATAGTAAAACGGCATCGGTTGTGAACGTCGGGAAACATACAACATGACATCATTATTCCCAAGAACAGAAACCGCTGCTCCGTTTGCATCACTCTTATCGGATGGCTCTACCAGATTCAAATCCAAACAATGCGGGCGTAATTTTCCTTCAAAGCGAATCCATCCCGTTGGCGGATTGAGATGATACAAATGCGCAGATTTTCCGAAGAAACCTTTTCTTCCGTGTTCTTCTTCATACGTACCTTCGGGAATTCCGACGTGCGCCTGTGATGTTGTTTTTCCTTTGTTTAATGGAAACATAAAATATATTTTAGATTTTAGATTTAATATTTTAGATTTATTTAAAATGCAAATACTAACATACTAAACTACTCAACTACTTTCTACTTCTTTCTCAAAATTTCGGTGCGCAATATACCAATTTTTTCAATTTCCAATTCTAATATATCACCAACTTTGACCCATTTATCAAGTTCTAATCCACAACCCGTTCCAACCGTTCCCGAACCAATTAAATCTCCCGGAAAAAGTGTCTCTTCAAGCGAAGCAAATGAAATAAGCTTTTCGTATTTGTGGAAAATACTTCCGCTGTTTCCTTCGCTCCAGAGTTCTCCGTTTACTTTTGCCGTCATTTTTAAATTGTAAATGTCGCCAATTTCATCACGAGTAACTATTACAGGACCAATCGCAGTCGCAAAATCTTTTCCCTTTGCAGGTCCGAGTCGCACTTTCATTTCCTTCCGTTGCATATCGCGTGCGGAAAAATCATTCAGAACAGTAAATCCTGCAACGTACTCCATTGCTTTTTCTTCAGATATATTCTTTCCCGTTTTGCCAATGATAATTCCCAGTTCAAGTTCATAATCAAATTTTTCCGTAAAAGATGGAATTGAAACACCTTCATCCGGTCCCAAAATATTATTGTGGTTCCCTTTGTAATAGACGGGAATTTCATACCACTCCTGCGGCATTGGCTCTCCCCTTTTTTCAAATCCTTTTTTTACATGATTTTCAAACGCATAAAAATCGCGAAACGAATTTGGATTTTGCAAGGGCGCTATCAGTTTTACTTCCGATGTTCTATAAAAAATAGTTTCTTCATTCGCTCCCAAAGGAAATTCTTTGCCATCATATTCCTTACGAAAATATTCCAACGTAAGTCGCGCAAATTTCATTCCGGTTCCTTCTGCTTGCAGAAATTGCAACATATCGCACGGCACAATTGTGTTTGCAATCTGATACGGCTGAATTTCTCCCATCTGCAAAAGATAGTACGCCGCCGCAAAATTCAAATCAAGAACGCCGTCAGAAAATACAACCCCAAGTCGGTTATATTTTCCAAGTGTTGTTTTTATTTCAAATGTACAGAGTTTCATAGTGAGTAGTTGAGTATATGAGTATATGAGTAGTTGAGATATTGAGAAATTAATATTAAGAAAACAGTGCTTGTATAATTTTTTCTTTTTCTAATTCCGAAAAATCTGAACCGTAAAAACGAAGGAATATTTCTTTCTTCAAATCTGACGAAGAAATATTGGGATTGTTTTGAAGAATATTAGCGCGAACTAATGCCTTGGCAGTATCGTACATTGAACAAGCCATTTTCAAACTCTCTTCACCGCTTTGTGGCTTTGGTAATGTGCGATAGTAACTTTCGACATTTTCGATTATTGTCTTTAGTTCTTCCGTCATTTCAAATATAAATTACGCCGCAAACTGTTCTTTCTTCAACAACTCTTTTACCGTAATCGGAATAATTTCTATTTCACCTTCTTTATCAAGTCGCTTTATTTCTTTAATTGCATCGGAAGTAAAATCGAACGAAACAAAATAGCCGCGATTTCTTCCATCGCGGCGAATCGCAGTTTCAAACGAATCCATATCCGGTCGTCCCGCTTTCTCTTTTTGTTTCACTTGTATCGGATAGTAAATATCCGTTTCGCCGAATAAATCTATTCCCGTTTTCTTTTTCTTTTCCATATCTATCGGATAAAGTTTTCCATCAATGCCGTAATCGCCGGATTTTATTTTGTTCGGAATTCCTCCTAATGCAATCACCGCCCAATTCTGAAACTCAAACGGTGGAAGTTTGAGCAAATCATCTTCCGTTTTGAAAATGCTGATAACGCGAAAATCTTTTTCTTCATCTAACTTGTATAAATCCCATAAGCGTTTCGACATTACACGACAAGCAGTTGGAGAAATATCAATGCCAATCCATTTTCTTCCAAGTTTTTGCGCGGCGACTAAAGTTGTTCCACAACCACAAAAAGGGTCAAGAACAATATCGTTTTTATTACTGCTCGCTTCAATTATTCTTTCAAGCAATTCTAATGGCTTTTGTGTTGGATAACCGAGCGATTCTGTTGATGAACCTTGTATGTTATAAATATCTGACCACATACTATCTATTGGTTGTCCTTGCTTTTCATCAAGATACCTTTTAACACGGGGCATTCCATTTTTACTAAAATAAAACATGTCTTTTTTTAGCCCTTCATCTATTTTTTCTTGCGACCAAATCCAATGCTTTCCTTTCGGAGGTTCAAGCCAACCAATCTCTTTACCAAAATATCTTTTAGGTCCTTCTCCGCTTTGAGTAAAATCCCAACGCCCATATTTTCTTCCATCTTTTTCTGTAAACTTATAATATGATTCAATATACTTTTCATCATAATCACCAAAAGGTTTTTTAAAAAAGAAATCATCAGTCTTAGTATAGAAAAAAATTGTATCGTGTGCTTTAGTAAATGTTTTAGATTGAGTTTTAGAAGACGTAACTCTTTTCCAAATAATTTCATTTTGAAAATTATTGAAACCAAAAATATTATCGAGCATAACTTTTACATAATGACTTGCGTGCCAATCGCAGTGGTAATAAAAACTTCCGGTTTTCTTTAACACGCGATAGAGTTCCACAATGCGTGGCTGCATATAATCAATGTATGCTTTTGCATCGCCAAACCTATCAGCAAATGCGCGTTTCTCTCCGGCATCTCCCCAAAATACTTCGTAGTTTCTGTTGCTGTTAAACGGCGGGTCAAGATATACTAAATCAACGCTCTCATCGGGAATTTCTCCGAGCATTTTCAAATTATCGCCGCAGTAAATGGTTTGTGTTTTTAGTTGGTGTTTTGGCATAGGTTATGAATTGATAATGAATAATGAGGAATACTGATTATTTTTTTTAAAATTTGAACTTCTTTCTTCAAAAATCAAACTAATTTCTTTAAAAATTGAACTAATAACTTCAAAAACTGAACTAATTACTTTAAAAATTGAACTAATTACTTCAAAAACTGAACTAATTACTTTAAAAATCTAACAAATTAGTTCAAAAATCAAACAAATTAGTTTATAAATCAAACAAATTAGTTTATAAATTGAACTAACTTACTTCATAAATCAAACTAATTAATTCAAAAACTGAACAAATTAGTTCAAAAATCAAACTCATTAGTTTATAAATTGAACTAACTTACTTCATAAATCAAACTCATTAATTCAAAAACTGAACAAATTTGATTAAAAATTGAACAATGCGGCAACTAAAAAACTGATAGATGAAGAAGAGTACGTTCATTATTCCTGTTTTTGGCTCATCGTCGAAAATATTTTTCCCACCGCTCCAACCATTCCCGCCACATCAGAAAGATTGGAAGGAATTATCATTGCATTGTTTTTCTGCGCTAATTTACCAAATTCGTTTAAGTATTGCTCCGCAATCCGAAGGTTTACTGCATTCATTCCTCCCTGTTCATTAATCGCCGTTGCAATTTCCCGAATTCCTTTTGCAGTTGCAAATGCTACCCGCTCAATTTCCTGAGCGCGCCCTTCTGCTTCATTAATACGTTTCATCTTTTCCCCTTCCGATTTTGCGATTGCTTCCTGCTTGTCACCTTCCGCGCGATTAATTTTTGCCTGTTTGTCTCCTTCGGATTCAGCTATCAAAGCCCGCTTTTCTCTTTCTGCACGCATTTGTTTTTCCATCGCATCACGAATACCGGATGGCGGCACAATATTTTTAATTTCGTAGCGTGTTACTTTTAATCCCCACGGAACAGCGGCATGGTCAACTGCGGTGACTACTTCAGCATTTATTTTTTCGCGTTCTTCAAAAGTTCTATCGAGTTCTATTTTTCCTACTAAACTTCTGAGCGTTGTCTGTGCAAGTTGTATCGAAGCAAATGCGTAATTGTTTATCCCGTACGAAGCTTTTACAGGGTCAATAATCTGAAAATATAAAATGCCATCCACTTCCACTTGAATATTATCTTTAGTGATACATCCCTGCGGCGGTACATCAATCGCAATTTCTTTCATCGAATGTTGATATGCTACTCTGTCAATAAACGGAATGAGTATATGAAATCCCGCATCAAGTGTTTCGTTATATTTTCCAAGTCGCTCAACAATAAATATTGTTTTTTGCGGCACAACTCTTCCTGATTTTATCACGACAATGAACGTGAGCAATATAAGTCCTAATAGTATTACCGTTCCGACACTGATATCCATAATTATTTTTCCTTATTCATTTAAAATGTTTAGTTAGTGATTAGTTTTACTTTGAGTAATAAATTTTTTCTTTCCACGATTTCAACAAGTGTTCCGGTGGGAATAAATGTTTCTGCTTCGGCATTCCAGATAGTTCCGTATAATTCTACTTTGCCGCCATTGCCGTCGGGTTGAATATCTGCAATTACTTTTACTTTTTGACCTTGCACATTATCAAGTTCTTCATCAGAAGAAAGTTTGCCTGTAATTTTTCCGCGGAGCACACCCGTTGCTTTTTTTCTGAATAAAATTAACGATAAAACAGATGCAATGAGGAAGATAAACAGTTGCGATGTAAACGATGGGAGAACTCCTGTCCAATCGAGGAGAGCAGTAATCCATGCACCGATACCGAAAAATATTATGACAAATCCGGGAAGGATGAGTTCAGCAAAAATAAAGAGTAATCCGAAAATAAACCAGATGAGTTCGGAGGGAATTGATTCAAACATGAAATTTTCCTTTCAATGTATCTTGGGAAATAGAAGTAGTAAATTTTTTGTAAAGTGCTGCGAGCGTAGAATTCATACCCGATTGAGAATGAATATAATCGAAGATTTTTTCAAATGCGGCGATTTCTTTTTCAGAGAATGTCAGCGAAGTTCCGTTTTCTAATTGTTTGAAAATACTTTCGAGAGATTTTTTTTCTGTGAATAATTCAACAGGAAAATCACCTTCATTCGATTTGAGTATTTCTCTGATAATATTCTTCAATTCAGAGCGTTCGAAGAGTTTGAGTTCAAGATTATTTGTTATGGTTAATGCAGGGAGTGCAAGCGAAATATTTTTAGAAATAGATTTTTCTTGTATGTGAATAGAGGAAGTTGTTGGAAGTTTTTCTTCTTCCAATTTGTCAATTTCGATTTCATCTTCTACTATTATTGCGTTGCAATGAGGGCATTGCTTATCGTTATTTGAAATTATTCTGCCACATTCCGAACATTCAAACTCTTCATCACTTTGCTTCATATTCACTTCTTTTTCTTCAATAGAGAAAATGCATCCGCAATTCGGGCACTTTGTATCATGTTCCAATACTTCTTTTCTGCAATCAGGGCATGCGAATTTATTAACTGTAAATTTTTCTCCGCACTTTGAACATTCTTCCGCTGAAAGCGATATTGATGACCCGCAATTAAAACAAATTGCTGAATCATCAACAAGCGTAATTTCGCATTGGGGACAAATTGTATCCGTCTCTTTTAAATGTGCGCCACATTCTGAACATTCGCAATCATATTGCTCTTCCTGAGATTCTGGTTTTTCAACTCCTGCAAACAAACGACCGCATAACGGACATTCAGTTTGTGTTATGGAAATAATTGTTCCGCAATCGGGACAGGGAAAACGTTCTTCCATTTTAATTTTTTATTGAGTTAAAGATTTCCTCTCAACGCCTGCTCTCTTTCAATACTTTCAAACAGCGCTTTAAAATTTCCTTTACCGAAACTTCTGCTTCCCTTGCGTTGAATGATTTCAAAAAATAATGTTGGTCTGTCTTCCACCGGTTTTGAAAAAAGTTGAAGCAAATATCCTTCGTCATCTCTATCAACGAGAATGCCGAGTTTTTGCAATTCATCAATCGGTTCATCAATTTTTCCGACACGCGATTGTAATTCATCATAATAGGATGTCGGAACAGTAAGAAAATCAATGCCGCGCTGTTTCAGCATTGCAACGGTTTCCAAAATATTATCCGTTGCCATTGCGATATGCTGTACGCCTGCGCTTTTGTAATAATCCAGATACTCTTCTATCTGACTTTTTCTTTTTCCAACAGCGGGCTCATTGATGGGAAATTTAATACGCTCGTTGCCGTTGGACATTACTTTACTCATCAGCGCAGAATATTCAGTAGAAATATCTTTATCATCAAAATGCCGAAACATTTTAAATCCCATTACGTCTTCATAAAATTTCACCCACGTATTCATTTGTCCCCAGCCGACATTGCCAACGCAATGGTCAACATATTTTAAACCGACGGGCTGCGCAAGTGTATCATTTTCCATTTTTTTGTAACCAGGAAGAAATATGCCGTTGTAGTTTTTCCTCTCAATAAAAGAATGAATTGTATCGCCGTAAATTTTTATTGCAGATTTTTTAACAATTCCAAATTCATCTTTCATTTCGCAAGGTTCCTGCACTGCAATTGCGCCGCGCTTTGTTGTTTCGATAAATGCAGATTCTGCATCATCTACCCACAATGCCAAATCGCGAACGCCATCTCCGTGTAATTTTATATGTTCCGCAATAAAACTTTCATCAGTAAGCGGTGTCGTCAGTACAAATCGTATTTTCCCTTGTTGCAGAACATACGAAGTTCTGTCGCGAACACCGGTTTCGAGTCCCGCGTATGCGACAAGTTGAAATCCGAATGCAGTGCGATAGTAATACGATGATTGTTTCGCATTGCCGACATAAAATTCGATGTAATCTGTTCCGTTAATAGGAAGAAAATCTTTTTCCATTTATTATTAATTGAGAATTATGAATTGATAATTATTTTAGCAGCACCATCTTCTTCGTTTCTGTTACATTTCCGACCGTAAGAGTGTAGAAATATATTCCACTTGATAGTTTACTTCCATCGAATGAAAATGAATGTTCGCCGGGATTGAGAATTCCGGAATACACGTTTGTAATTTCTTCCCCGAGTACATTATAAACTTTCAACGTTACATTGCTGACTGCTGAAAGCTGAATGCTGATTACTGTACTTGGATTAAACGGATTGGGAAAGTTTTGCAATAGTTCAAAATTTTTAGGAAGTGTTTGTGCAATTCCTTCATTCACAAAGGTAATTCCTCCATTTGTTGTTTTTAAAACAATACCGCCTTCGCCACACACCCAACCCGTATCAGGCGTTATAAAATTTAATCCATTCAGACGCGCATTTGTTACAAGACCACCGGCACGCCAACTCTCACCGCCTGTTGTGGTTCGATAAAACGAGCCATTATCTCCGCAAATAAATCCTGTTGATGAATTGAGAAACTGAACACTTCGTATTGTTGATGTTCCTCTTCCTGCCATTGGCATTTCCGTCCACGTTGTTCCGTTTTCTGTTTTAAATATTTTCCCGCTAATGCCTCCCGCAAACGAATGAAATGTATCAAGCGAAGTTACACAATACAAATGCGTTCCATTTGATGTCGTTTGCTTTGTCCAGTTTGCTCCGGCGCTATTTGTTGCAAGTATGGTATTTGAATCACCGACAACATACGCATATTTCGGAATTGATGAGCCGACAAAACTTACTCCGTTCAATGATGTTGTAACGCGCGCTGCTCCCAAATCTAATACATTCCATAACTCTCCTGAATTTGTTGTCTTAAAAATTACACCGCTGTCGCCAACGACTAACGCTGTGAACACATTCGCAAAGGACACGCTGTACATTTTTTTAAATAAAGGCAAATACGTAGGCAACCACGAATCTCCGCTGTTTGATGTACGTATCACCAATCCTGAATCGCCGCACGCTAATCCTTTTGTTGATGGCGATGTTACAAACGCAACAGAATTTATTCTATTAAAAAACGTCCCGATAAATTGTGTAAAAGAACTTCCTCCGTTTGTCGTCTTTAAAATTGTTCCGTTCTCACCTATTGACCATCCCGTAAGCGGTGTAATAAATTTCACGCCATACATTGTGCTGCTGCTTCCTGATAATTGTGAAGTCCACGACGAACCGCTATTTGTTGTTACAAGAATAATTCCACTATTGCCAGCTGCCCATCCTTTTAATTTCGAACCAAATGAAATACTCTTTAATGAAAATGTTACCGGCGTAGTTACCGTTGTCCACGCAGTGCCATCTACTGTTTTCACAATGCGCCCTTCTGCTGCAGATGCCCACACCGTTATCGAATCGTATGCAAAAACATCGTACAACGTACGAACTGTTCCGCTTGTTTGTTCACTCCACGACCCGCCGCCATTTGTTGTTTTTAAAATTGCGCCGTTACTTCCCACTGCATAACCGCGTTTTTGTGTACTCATTACAACTGCTCGCAATGTATCAGTAAATCCTGATGGCGTTTCTTTCGTCCACGACTTTCCGTTATTCGTTGTTCTCAAAATGCGTTTATAACCAACTGCAATTCCTGATTTTATATTGAAGAAATGTACCGCAAATAAATCTTCCGGAATACCGCTGTCTAATGTCGTCCACGACGTTCCGTGATTCGTGGTTTTCATTATCAAACCCGAATCACCGACAACGTAGCCCGTATCAGCATCTACAAACGAAACGCCGCGCAGATGTTTTATTGTTGGAATTGGAACACCCGACCAGCCCGACCCTTGATTAATTGTACGCAACACCGTTCCCTTGTTCCCAACAATCCATCCATTAGAACTATTTGAAAACGATACCGCATTCAATTTTTCAGCAATACTATTGGTAAGCGATACTGCCTGCCAATTATTTCCGCCGTTCACACTTTTCAATGATAAACCGAAATCACCGGCGCCAATTATTTTATTGGAATCAATACAATGCACCGCAGTAATTTCATTCGCTTGCGGCAATGGATTCTGCCACGTCCATATTTCCTGCGCAAATGTTGTTTCAAGAAAAAAAAGTGCACCAAGAATAATTATTTTCATATATGCCTCGCTACTTCAATAAGTTCTTTTTTTAAAATTTCTTCTAACGTTTCTACAAATATAATATTCTCCTCCATTGTACCTGTGCTTACACGAATGCAATGCGGCAACCCGAAACCAACCATTGGTCGTACAATAACTCCTCGACTGAGTAAATTCTCAAAAATAGTATTTGCAACCGAAATCAATTCAAACTCGAGCAACAAAAAATTAGCAACAGACGGAATGACCTTCACCCCAAGTTGCTTCAATGCAAACTGCAAATAGCCCAGCCCATTTTCGTTCATCGCAAGTGTTTCGGCAAGAAACTCTTCATCGTTCAATGCACCGATTGCGGCGGCTTGTGCCAACGTACTCGGTTCAAAAGGCAATTTCACTTTCATCAGATTCGCAATTAATTCCTCGTGCGCAAACCCGTACCCGATTCTTATTCCCGCCAATCCGTAACATTTAGAAAACGTCCGCAACGTAATAACATTATCATAGCGATACTTCATCGAATCAGGATAGTACGGATAGAATTGCGCATACTCAAAATACGCTTCATCAAGAATGATGAGCACACGCTCGGGAACTCGTTGATAAAATTCTTCAAATTCCGTGCGGGTAAAAAAAGTACCCGTAGGATTATTGGGATTGGCAAGATAAATCAGTTTCGTTTTCTCATTGATTGCATCCGCAATAGCAGGCAAATCGTAGCGAAAATCATTATACGGTATGTACGTTGTTTTAATACCGCGCGAATCAATCAATACGCGGAATCCAATAAATGGCGCCTCGGTAGTAATTGCTTCATCATCATCACAAAAAAACGTGCGGATGATAGTTGCCATAATACTCTCGGAACCGCTGCCGCAAATAACGTTTCCTACTTTCAGATTAAATCGCTTAGCCAATGCTTCGCGTAAATCCAAACCGCCATTGGGATAATAGTTCGAAGCCCACATTACCTTCTTCATTTCCTCAATGGCTTTCGGAGAAGGTCCCAGCGGATTTTCATTCGAAGCAAGTTTAATGACACGCGAAAGACCAAATTCTTTCTGTACTTCGGCAATTGGTTTTCCGGCTTTGTATGCTTCCAGCGAAGCAATGTATGATGGCACTAATGGCATTATATTTTCTTGTTAAAATAAGTGAAAAATGTTCGTGTTTTGTACGAACTATACTGTGGAATTCAGTATCCGAATCCGCACGACCATAAATAGTCGTGCTACATACAAAGAAATCACGCTCACGCGTGATATTTGAAATGAGAATCATTAATGATTCTTTCTTTGTTCAGCGAGACGGTTTACCCTCTCGTAATAAATGGACATTATAAGCAAAAAAATGTTCGTGTTTTGTACAAAAACGTTCGCAAAATTCAGTAACCGGATAGTGAATTTCAGTATCTGGTTCGTGAATTTTACTCATTAGTTCGTCCCAGCACGAACTAATTAGTAATTTTCAGTATCGCGTTAGTAAAATTTAGGAACTGGTTAGTAATTTTCAGTAATAAGTTCGTGTTTTTTACTAAAAAGTTCGTGGATTTCACGAACTTTATGCCCTTTTTAGCGAAATTTAGGGCGATTTGGTTAGTTGGGATTGACTGGTGGTTTCTTCTTTCCTTGCCCTTCAAAACGCTTGCCTATTTTTGCAACAACTTCTCTTAAACTGACGTTGTTATCTTCGCCTTTTTTGAGATAATCGTATGCTTTATCGGCAGATTTCATTGCTTCGGAACCGGCTTGATTGTACGTGTCTTTTAATGCGACGTAAAACGACATTACTTCATCCATAAGGTCATCAAGACTATCGAGCAGAACGACATCTTTT
This sequence comes from uncultured Chitinophagales bacterium, assembly GCA_964358705.1. Classification (GTDB taxonomy): domain Bacteria; phylum Bacteroidota; class Ignavibacteria; order UBA10030; family F1-140-MAGs086; genus JBBTJF01. The sequence continues at coordinate 51,077 of CAYHPL010000018.1, read as the reverse complement.
GTAAATTCATTTTTATCAAATGTTGCGGGGATTGTTTCTGGAAATTGGTTCATTCCATCCAATGTATCTAATGTGTAAATCAATCCTTGCTGCCCTATATCGCGAAGGGCTTTGCGTTCGTCATCTGAAAGCGCGATGAGAAATGGAAGGAGTGTGCGTGCTTCGCTGATGCGGCGAAGTACTTCTTCTTTTACTTCGCTGGTTATTTCGGTAGAGATTCTGTTTGGTATTGCCATTGTAGTTGTACGTGTTTAGTTGGTAAAATGTAGTGTCCCGTAAAGAAGCGGGAGTATTTTTTGCGGAAAAAGATAGGAAATGGGAATGGAAAGTGCAAATGTGTGAGGAAATGAAATATTTTAGATTTGAGATTTTAGAATTTAGATTTTTTTTTGGAAATCTTACTTCTTACTTCTGAAATCTTACTTCTTATTTCTCACTTCTTCCTTTTTCTTGTTACTCAAAGGGAGTTTGTCTATATTTTGCCCGCTTTTCAAATAGATATATGAATATTTTTTTTGGAATTATCAATGAAACAACCTATTACACACTTACTACTCTTTATCACACTTATCGTAACACTCCCTTTGATGGGATTTGAATGTGGCTCTCCCGAAATGGAAGGAGCAAAACTCGCGCTGCAACAGAAAAATTATACGCGCGCGGAAGAATTATTGAAAAAAGAAGTGAACAATAATCCGAAGAATGAGGATGCGTGGTTCACGTTGGGAAAATTGTTTGCGGAACAAAATCGCTACAATGAAATGAAGAGTGCATTTTCTTCTGCATCAGCGGCGGGGAAAGTGCATAGCGAGGAAATCCGCGTAACGCAAATAAATATGTGGGCGCGTTTGTTGAATGAGGGCGCAAATCATTTGAATAGTGCGGCAAAAGCAATCGGTGATTCTGTCCGCATGTATCAGCGGGAAGCCATTAGCCATTTTAATGATGCGTTGATAATTAATCCTGATAGCGTCGTTACCTATCGGAATCTTGCCATTGCCTATTTTGCATTGAATGAACCTGCAAATGCTATCGCATCATTGCAAAAAGCATTGAGCATCGAAAAGAATTTTGATGTTGCGTACGAAATAGTGCGTGAATATTACAATAAAGCAGTAGTAATGCGCGATGCAGGCAAAGCAGATGAGGCACAAAAAGAATTTACCCGTACAAGAGATTTTATAAAAGAAATACAGTTGTGGAACATTCCTAAAAATGTGCAATTGCAATCCGTTGTTGATGACTTGTTATTGACAACATATCTCGAACTTGGTGATACAGTAGTTGCAATGGCATCATATAATAGCGCAGTACAGAAAGACCCAAGCAATAAAGTCTATCGTTTGAATTACGGAATCTTGCTGATGCGTGCGGGTAAAACACAGGATGCAGTAACGCAATTTGATTTTGCATTGCAAACGGATCCGGAATGGGAAGATGGCTTGCTTGCCGCCGGTGAGGCATATTTGAAAATGGGAATGAAACAACAGGAAGATGCGCGAAAGATTTTTAATGAAAGCAAGAAGAAGGATGCCGTACTCGATACGACTTTTAAATCAACGGTGCGTAAATCAGTACAATATTTACAGTCCTATACTGCAAAGAATCCAAACAATCCCGGCGCATGGACAAATTTAGGCACAGGATTCGTACTCGTAGATGGCAATGATAAGCGTGGAAAAGTTGCTTACGAGAATGCAGACGCGCTGTATAAAAAATAATTAGTCGAAAACAAGAATAATGAAAAGAAGTGAAGAACAGCAATAACTTCTTCACTTCTTTTTTTTGTTGTAACGAATACAATTTTAATTACACATTTCAACTACACCACAATGGCAGAAAATAAAAACCAACCACAACCGCAGCAAATCCAAATTGAATTGGGAGAAAAAGAAGCAGAAGGCATCTATTCCAATCTTGCAATTATATCACATTCCAATGCAGAGTTTATCATAGATTTTACAAGAATGTTACCCGGCGTACCCAAAGCAAAAGTACATGCACGTATTATAATGACACCGCAGCACGCGAAATATTTACTGCGCGCATTGACTGACAATATTGAAAAATTTGAAAATCGCTTTGGCGAAATTAAAGTAGGCGGCGAAAATGAATCCGGCGGCTTCGGATTTTTACCTCCAACAGGACCAGAGCGTATTCACTAATTAAATAGTCCGATAAAAATTTTGCCCGGCAGTTTCTGTTTAACGCTTCATTCTCATCTTCCCTACGTTCTTAATCACGGCGTTTGGCCTCACGGTGCGGATTGGTTGCACGAAGCGGCATTTGGTACGTACATTCCGTTACTTTCCGTATTAGATGAATTGCGTAACGAAGGATACCATCCAAAAATTACCGTAGGAATATCTCCTGTCCTTGCTGAACAGTTAGCACATCCTTCATTTCGCGAATCATTTGCAAAATATCTCAATCAGCGAATTCTCGCCGCACGTCAGGATGAAAAATATTTTCATTTAAAAAGTGATGTACAACGACAACATACTGCGCAATTCTGGATAGAACATTTTCAGCATATAAAAAATCTCTATCACCATCATTACGAAAAAAATATCCTCCAGCAATTTCGTCGCTTGCAGGATGAAGGCGCATTGGAAATAATTACCTGCGCAGCAACGCACGGATATTTTCCCTTACTCGGCTATGATGAAAATATTCGCGCACAACTTGCACTTGCAATCCAAACACACGAAAAGCATTTTGGAAAAAAACCTCGCGGCATTTGGATTCCTGAATGTGCGTACCGTCCGCATTATCGCTGGAAAAATTCCCTCGCTCCTTTTATTGAAGAAAAAGAACGCGACGGTATTGAAGAATTGCTGTACGATTTTGGATTGAATTTCTTTTTTACAGATTCTGCACTTGTTACCGGCGGAACTCCTGTCGGCGTATATTTAGAACGTTTCGGAACGCTGCGCGAATTATGGAATAACGAGAATGAACAAATTGAACATCCAGTGCAATTCAGTGGAGAGAAAAGTCCTTGTGATGTGTATTTGGTACAATCACAACTTGGAAGCGGAAAACGTGTTGCAGTATTTTCACGCGAGCCGCAAACTGCATCACAGGTGTGGAGCGGAATAATGGGCTATCCCGGCGACCCGCAATATCTGGAATTTCATAAAAAATATTTTCCCGGCGGACATCGTTACTGGCGCGTTACTGATTCAAAAGTTGATTTAGGAAAAAAAGAATTGTACGAACCGGAAAAAACTGAAGCGCGTCTTGAGCATCAGTCCACACATTTTGTTTCACTTGTGAATAAAGTGTTAAATGAGCATCGTGAAAAATTCGGAACAGAGGGCATCATTTGCGCTCCTTATGATTCTGAACTTTTTGGTCATTGGTGGTTTGAGGGACCGCGATTTCTTAAAAAAGTATTACGCAAACTTGAGGACGCACAGGATATTCTTCTCACAACAGCAAGTGAAGAATTGGAACGCAGAACTTCTGCAGAAGTTATTTCACTTCCCGAAGGTTCGTGGGGCGAAGGCGGACATCATAAAGTCTGGCTTAATCCGAAAACAGAATGGACATGGAAACTTGTGTATGAAGTCGAGCAATCTTTTCAGGTATTCTTGCATAATTTTGGCGATGTTGAAGGCGATTTGCTGACTGAAGTTCTTCAGCAAGCCGCAAGAGAATTGCTTATTATGGAAGCATCCGATTGGCAATTTCTTATAACGCAAAAATCTGCAGCAGATTACTCTCACCGCAGATTGCTTGTCCATTTTAATTATTTCTTTTCGCTGATGAGCATTGCCACGAAACTTGTGAATGAAGAAATGCTCGCAGAAAATGATTTGACTATTTTACAACAATGTAAAAAAAGGGATGACATTTTTCCCGATATAAATTTACAATGGTGGAAATGATGTATTTCTCTTTTGTTTTTCAGTTCAATTACAATATATTTTCACCACAATTTTTTACCATACAAATATAAACAGCAATGAAAAATACACTTCGGATATTTTTACTCTCTGCAATCGCGTTTATCAGTTTTCAGTGTTTACCGAAAATTGATGAACCCATTGCACCAACGTATGACGTTCAACTTGCATTACCGCTGATGAAAGACAGCTACAGATTACGGGATATGATTGCACGCGATACTTCTACCGTGCAAATCGTTGACAGTACGCAGGAAATATTTTATTCAACATCATCAAAATCAACTCCATCTACTGTCGGCGACAGATTGCAAATTCATCCCATTGCTACAGCGCCAATAAATATGAGAATTGGAGAATTTCAGGTTGCAGTACCAGGAAGTCAGACGCAGACAATTAAATTGATTGATAGTATTCCCCTTCCACCTTTTCCGCTTCCGAATTATTTTACCATTCCGCAACGAGATACAAATTTTTCAGCTGCATTGGGAAATCAGATTTCTCAATTTGAATTTGTAAAATTTTCTGCTGGAACAATGGAATTGACTATTACCAATGATCTTCCGGTTCCAATTCTTCCTAATTCAATAACAATAAGTAATACTGGAACAAGTGAAACAGTAGCATCATTTACGAATTTTTCTACGATTCCGCCCAATTCTACTCAAACGCAAACATTCAATTTAGTAAATGGAGATACGATGAGAAATTCATTGAGTATTACCGCACAAATTCATAATGATACTGCAACCGTTTTTCTGCCGCAGGGACCTAAATTCGTTACCTTCACAATGAATATTTTGAATGCAAAAGCATCTGCAGCACGAGCAAAAGTTCCACAACAAGATGTTGGCGGAGTTTCTGGTTCAACGCCATTTGTTACAGATGATTCGACAAGTAATCCACAACCGACAAAAATTAATTTTGCACGATTCAAAAGCGGCTTTATGAATTTCGTTGTTGAAAATCATGTTGATTTGAACATCGGACTGAAAATGAAGATAAATGAATTCCGCGATAAAATTACCGGAGATACATTGGATATTGATACTACAATTGCGCGATTTAACAGCCCTTCTGGCGGGATGATGACCATTCCTATTGATATGAGCAAGTATGAAGTAAATTTCCAGGGAAGCGCAACAAATAGTTTTACTTATGTTGCACAAATAAAAAATTTAGATTCTGCAGATTCTTATAGGACAATTTTGAGTACAGATTATGTTCGTGCTACAATCAGTCCAGACCCGACGTTCATTCTCGAATCAGCAGAGGGAAAAGTTACTCCATTCTCTACAACCGTCGCAGAAACTCTTGAAGTCAACTTAACAGATATTGACCCCCACTTTACCGGCAATATTCAGTTTTCAGGATTTCAAGTGAATCTCGGATTATTTATCGGCGGCGGAGTTCGTGCTGATTTGAATATGCAAATAGTTGGCGTTCATACTCCTTCGGGAACACGCGATACAATTGACATTCCAACAAGCGAGCGCTCTATTTATCCGAATGTTCTCAACGCAATTCATTTGAATATTGATGATTTCCTTTCAAGTTTCACTTTTCCGAATCTGCCTGATAAATTTATTTTTACCGGAACTGCTGAATTTAATCCTGATTACCAAAACGGATATATGGCGGATACAACGTCAATTTATGGCACAACAGATTTTAAGATTCCTATGAAACTTGGAATATTGAATGCAGAATTTAAAGATACTTCAGAAGTAGAAACGACTCTGGACAGAGACAATATCAAAGATGTAAATTCTGGTTCAATTACGTTTAAATTCAAAAATCGCCTGCCATTACGTGTTGCTTTAAATTTAAAATTAGTTGACAGTTTATATATTAATACAAATGGGGCAAGCGGTTCAATTTTTGAGCGACAATTTGCTGTTGATTCGGCTCGATTTTCTACGGGGGACTCAACGGTTTCTGTTTCAAAAATCGGATTGCAAAACAGTGACGTTGATGCAGTGGTCAAAGGAGATTTTATCATCTTCAGTTTACAAATGGAAACGTCAGGAAATACGGTTGTTACGTTTCACGCTAATGATAAAATTGATGTCGAAGTTTCCGCACAACTCAGTTACCGCGTGAACAATGAAACGCAAACCAAAGTTATTCCGATTTATTCTTCAACAAAAAATAAAGGAGGAAATAACTAATGAACACGACTTACACTACAACTATGAAAACTGTTTTTATTTTTATCTTCACGTCTTTATTGCTTTCTCAAAGTTTTGCAAGCGAGCGTTCTTCAATTCAAGGGCTTTCTCTCGCAAATACCGTCGTTGCAAATACAGGTGGACTTGATGCAATCGGAATTAATCCTGCGCGGTTAATTCGTTTTGAACGACCCATAGACGGCGACCATCTTGATGAAGATTACACTGAACTGCCACATGTTACGTTCTCCTTGTTGCCGGCATTTAGTTTAAATTTTGGAACAGATTTAATTAACTACGATATCTATTCAAAATATTTCACCGGTGAAATAGTGAACGGAAAAAAAGTCGGAAAAAGTCTTTCTGATGCTGATAAAAAAGATGTTCTCTCAATTTTTCCATCAGGAATTGCAGAAACACATCTCGATTTTGAAGCGCGATTATTCGGTATTACTTTGCACAATAATTCATTTGGGAGCATCGGTTTTTCTGTGTCAGAACGCTTCAATATGAATTTTGATTTGTCAAAAGATTTTCTTCGCTTTCCTCTGTACGGACTTGATAGTCTCGGTTCTGAATACGATTTCAATGGTACAACAATTAATGCAATCAGTTTACGCGAATATGCGTTAACGTATGCTTATAATTTTGATAAGTTTCCGATTCCTGTTGCAGATGAATATATCTCAAATTTTGCTGCTGGAATTTCTGTAAAATATGTACAGGGGCTCGCGTACATTGACGTAGATAAATACAATGTAAAAGTTGGTGAACGCGCAGTACGTGATGAATATGGCTATACAAACCTTTCCATATATGGCGATGCCGATTTACATTTTATTTCTTCAAAAGCAAGTTTGTTCGATTCCGGAAAATCATTTACACCATTTCCACACGATGCGGGAAAAGGAATTGGTTTTGATATAGGCGTTTCATTTGAAGCATTAAGCGGAGTTCGTTTTGGCGCAAGTGTGGTAGATATTGGCTCTGTTGAGTGGACAAAGAATGTGGTAGAAGGAAAAATAAAATCGCATCTCACGGGAGTTACAAGCATAAATTCACAGGAAGACAGGGATTCTATTGAAGCATTTGTAGATAGAATTCAAAAAGATTTGGAAGATTTTAAAGGTGATACAATTTCATCAGTTACAACAAGTTTACCAACTGCATTGTATCTTGGCGCCGCGTGGATGCAGGGAATTCCGTATGTCGGAAATTGTTTACTTGCCGTACAGTACAAACAGGGGTTTAATGATGTTCCCGGAAATACGACGCGCCCGCGATTCTCAGTTGGCGCTGAATATCGCCCGTGGACATTTTTGCCATTGCGCATGGGAACAGCGTTTGGCGGAAAAGACAGATTCAGTATTGGCGCTGGATTAGGTTTCGATTTTTATTACTGGAATCTTGATATCGGTTCGGAAAATATTTCCTATATGTTTGTTCCCAGCGGTTTTCATCAGGTATCGTTTGGTATGGCAATGAAAATCCGAATTTAATTTCCGTACTGCGATTTATCCTATAATAAAAAAAATATTACGAGTTCATCACTACGCTGTTTATTTGGCGTGTGTGATGAACTCTTTTGTTTTTACACAACAGCAATTTATCGTTTTGCACGAGGCAGATGAGAAATTTAATAGCGGAATTGCTCTTTTTCAGGAAAGAAATTTCGAGCAAGCGTATATTAAATTCAACTACATTATTACCACGCTCCCTCTCAATCAACGCACGACAGCATCATATATAATGGCGGGCAAGTCACTATATAGCACCAAAAAATTTCGGGATGCGTCAGAAAAACTTCTGCAATTTAGTACACAGTTTCCTGATTCAAAATTTTTATCTGATGCGCGCTTTTTGTACGGCAAAAGTTGTTTGCATGATAAAAATTATCTCGAAGCGCTGCGCACGTTTTTAACAATTCTGGAAGAGCGCAACTCTGCGTATATCAAAAAATCAACGGTCTTTATTGAAAAAATTTCTGTGGAAAATGTTTCAATAAATGTGTTGGAGATGGTTACAGAAAATTCTTTCTGGATTCAAACAAAGCCGCTCTTACTTTATTGTTTATTAAAGCAGTACGCTACGAACGGAAAGACAGAAAAGGCGGTTCTACTTCTTGATTCACTGAAGAAATTACCTCTTGATTCAACATTAAAATCGCGCGTAGAAAATTTTTCACTGGAAAAAGAAAAGCTGCACATTGTTGGAGTTCTTCTGCCATTAACAGGAGATTCAAAAGAAATTGCAGATGATGTGCTAAGCGGAATTCAGTTTGCTTTTGAAGAGTATAAGAAAAGCAAAAACAAAAAAATCCGCATCGAACTCGATATTGAAGACACAAAGCGCGAAGAAGTAACCGCATCATTGAAAGTGGCAGAAATGGCTTCTAATGAAAATTGTATTGCAATTATCGGTCCTTTATTCAGCAATGAAACTTTTTCTGCGGGCAAATCAGCACACGAGAAAAAAATCCCGCTTCTCTCACCCACTGCCGTAGCTGATGAAATTGCATATATCGGAAATTATGTTTTTCAGGCATCTCCAACATACGAAACTCAGGGAAGAGCTGTTGCGCAATTCGCTTTTCAAAAAAATAAGGACAAAAATTTTGTCGTGCTTGCATCAAATGAACAATTTGCTCACTCGAGTGTGCGCGGATTTTCCGACGAGCTTGGAAAACTTGGAGGAACAGTAATTGCAGTGGAGTATTTTGCATCAGGCATTTCAGATTTTCAGGAACAAATAAAATCATTGCGCCAACGCACTAAAGGTAAAAAAACTGATGGTATTTATATTGCATTAGGGAAAGCATCTGAAATGACTATAATTACTGCACAGTTGAAATATCACAATCTGGACATGAAAATGTACGGCAATAGCGAGTGGAATAATATTGAATTTCTGCAAATGAATAAGCGCGATGTGAGCGGGGTTGTGTATTGCTCTGATTATTCAGATAATGAAATTTCGCTGAATGTTTTCAAGCAAAAGATAAAAGCAAAATACAATAAAATCCCTTCGCGTTATTTCTTTTATGGATATGATGTGTGTGCACTTGCAATTCATTCAATTGAAAACGCGCCATCACGTGAAAAATTCGCTGACTATCTCTTTTCAATGAAAACTTTTGAAGGGTTGCAGACTTCATTTCAATTTAATAACAAGCAGAATAATCAATTTGTACACATCTTCGAATTTGATAATGGAGAAGTGAAAAAAATCGGAGGCATCGTTGTCGGAGAATAATACATCAGAACAGATTGCACGACTGACGATTAAAGAATGGGCAGAGGAAGACCGCCCGCGTGAAAAATTTCTTGAAAAAGGTGAAACAGCGCTCACCAATGCAGAACTCATCGCTATTCTTTTCAGAAGCGGCGTAAGAGGAAAAACTGCGCTGGATATTGCAAGAGAATTAGTACAAAAAAATACACTTGAGAAACTTGCAAAAATGTCTGCAAGTGAATTAAAGAATTTGCCTATTGGAATGTTAAAGAATGGAAAAGTGCAGGTGCTCGGCATTGCGAGAGGCATGACGTTAGCCGCCGCATTCAGTTTGATACGAAGAGTACGTTTTGAAACTTCTGTTACGGAAAAGAAAAAATTTCTGACTCCTCAGCACGTATTTGAACTGTTCCATCCGTTACTTGCACATCTCTCGCATGAAGAGTTTCATATTTTATTACTTGATTCCGGAAATTTTAAAATCAGGACGATACGTGTTACGCAAGGAATTCTCAATGCTTCACTTGTCCATCCGCGTGAAGTATTTAAAGAAGCCATCACGGAAAAAGCAGCAAGTATTATTTTAGTGCATAATCATCCATCCGGCAACCCCGAACCAAGTACTGAAGATTTGCGTATCACGAAACAACTGGTAGATTCCGGAAAACTGATTGATATACGTATTCAAGACCATATTATCGTTGCAGGCGAGCAATATACAAGTTTTGCAGATCGTTCGTTATTATAACAATTTTTTAACGAAGAATTTAGAAGAAAGACTTGATAGCGTAAGAATGTTTTTGTAGATTTTGACCGTAATTTTAAACAAAATTTCACACACTACTATGAAACATACAATGAAATCATTGCGTTACTTAATGCTTGGTGCAGTAATTGCTGGCACACTTTCTCTGACAAGTTGCAGCAACAAGCCAACAGAAGATGAACTCCGACAACTCGCCGCGTTGCGAGCAGAAGTGAATTCACTTCAACTCCAGATTGAAACGAAACAAAAGGAAAAAGAAGATTTGGAGAATCAAATAAAAAATAAGCAGGCAAAATTGCAGTCAATTCTTGACGAGCAAAAAGCAGCTGAATCAAGCAAATAATAATTTTTTACATAAGGAAGCATAATAATGAAATTACTCTCAAACAATTTGACTATTCTTTTTTTAGTGTTCTTTGCATTTACTTTTGCCACCGCACAAGAGCAGGGAATGACCAAAGAAGAATGGCAAAAGCAAATGACAGAATTGACTGAAAAGCGAGATGCCTTACAAAAGCAACTCGATGGACTCAATGCGGATGTTGCAAATCTCAATGCGCAATCCCAAAAACTTGACGAAGATATTGCAGCAGCAGAAGACAAACTTTTTCAAATGTACGGAATGACGCGCGCAGAAGTTGAAGCATTTGCTTCTGAACTTGCAAAACATGAAATGCGCGTGCAGGAATTAATGCGTATGTCTGATGAAGAATTAATGAAATATGCCGAAGAAATTATGAGCTTGAAAAAGCGAGTGGATGAAATGACAGTGTTAAAAGTTGCTCAACTCCCCCGCTTTGCAGGACGGCTCAGTACACTGCAATCTAACATTGCAAGTTTGATGCGTTCATCACAGCCGATGGCTGATGAAAAAACGTATATCGTTGGCACATGGGCAAAAAACCGTGATTGCTTGTGGAACATTGCAAAGAAACCTGATATTTATGCAAATGCGTGGATGTGGCCTAAAATCTGGCAGGGAAATCGCGAGCAAATTAAAAATCCTGATGTGATTCATCCGAAACAAAAATTAAAAATCCCACAGGGAAATGCATTAACACAGGAAGAGAAATCAGCCGCGAGTAAATATTATCGCAAAAAGAACAAGAATCTTTAGAATTGTTACAAAGTAAAATAATTAAACAAAACCCTTTTCTGCATTTTAAATGCGGAAGAGGGTTTTCTGTTTTTACCTCGATTTAATCAATTTTTTACCAAAAAATTTGTGTCTGAAAAGAAACTAAAATTTCCAAATACTGATATGTTTGCATTATTAGGAATCAACGATGCAAATGTCAAAGCAATAGAACATCGTTTTGATGCTAATATTGTTGCTCGCGGCGATACGATTACCATATACGGCAATGAACATGAAAATGATGCTATCGAAAAAGTATTTAAAGAACTGATTTATATTTTGAAAAAAAATGGCTCGCTACATTCCAGCGATATTGAAACAGTCATTGATTTAGTATTAGTAAACGGAGATGCTGCAATTCCAAAAAATATTGCAGCGCAAATTACCGGTGAAGATGCAGATAATATTATTCTTTACACAAGAAACAGTATAATAAAAGCAAAGACTGCAAAACAACGGGAATATATTCGCACCGTTCGTGAAAACGATATAGTATTTGCAATAGGTCCTGCAGGAACCGGAAAAACATATCTTGCCGTTGCGTTTGCAGTCGCCGCATTAAAAAATCAGGAAATTACAAAGATTGTACTTGCACGACCCGCTGTAGAAGCAGGAGAAAGTTTGGGATTCCTACCCGGTGATTTGCAGGAAAAAGTTAATCCGTATTTGCGTCCGCTATACGATGCTCTGGATGATATGATACCTGCAGACAAATTAAAAACATATTTGGAAAAGCGCGTCATCGAAATTGCACCGCTTGCATACATGCGAGGACGTACGCTCAATAATGCTTTTATCATTCTTGACGAAGCGCAAAATGCAACGAGTATGCAAATGAAAATGTGTCTGACTCGTTTGGGAATGAACTCGCGTGTTATTATTACAGGCGATATAACGCAAATAGATTTACCGCAACGCACTACTTCCGGCTTGGTAGAGATTCAGCATATATTAAAAAATATCGCAGGTGTTTCGTTCGTGTATTTTGATAAGAACGATGTTGTACGACATCGGTTAGTCAAAGAAATTATTGATGCCTACGAAAAACACAATCTGCGTCAGGAGAATTTGAAATTATTCGATGAGGGGACAAATTAGAATTTCTGAAAAAAAATAATATTCTGATTCTGTTATTCGTATCGCAATGCTTCGATGGGATTGAGTCCGGCGGCTTTGCGTGCAGGATAAAAACCAAAAAATACTCCCACTGCTCCGGAAAATGAAACGGCAAGAAAAATAGAATTGGTAGAAACGACTACGGGCCACTGTGCAAAAGTTGCAATGAGTTTCGATGCGGAGACTCCCAACCCCACGCCGATAATACCGCCGACAACTCCCATTACAATCGCTTCGATTAAAAACTGCTGTAGAATATCACTGCGCTTTGCACCGATTGCTTTTCTAATACCAATTTCGCGCGTGCGTTCTGTTACGGAAACAAGCATAATATTCATAATCCCGATGCCACCGACAATCAACGAAACGCCAGCAATACTTCCAAGTAACAGCGTCATTATTTTCGATGTCGCAGATGATGCTTCAGCAATATCCGTTTGAGTGCGAATGGTAAAATCATTGTCATCCATCAATGAAAGTTTGTGCCGCAATCTCAACAAATCTGTAATCTGTTGTTGAGCATCAGTAATTTCACTTTTGCTTTTTGCTGAGACAATAAATCCCCATGCTCTCGATTGGCTTCCCATTAATCGTTTAAATAATGTAGTGTAAGGCATTATTACAATGTCATCCTGGTCTTGTCCCATAACATTTTGTCCTTTCGGTTTCAGAGTGCCGATGACTTTGAAGGGAATATTTCTGATGCGAATTGTCTGCCCAATCGGATTGCTGTTTTCAAATAGTTGCATTGCAACGGTTTGTCCGATGAGACATACTTTCGTTGCGGCACGAACATCCTGTTCAGTAAAAAATTCTCCGATATCTACACGCCAATCACGAATCGAAAAAAAATCAACTGAACCTCCCTGCATTGTCGAACTCCAGTTCAAATTCCCATACACAACCTGACCTCCGATTCTCATAATCGGACTTGTCAGCGAAACAGCAGGGCATTGCTCTTTCACTGCTTTTACATCTTCTTCTGTTAATGTAGTAGCAGAACCTGCTCCGGATGAAACGCCGCCTCGTGTTGTTTGCCCGGGAAATATTAATAATACATTTGTTCCAAGAGAATTTATTTGCGCTTCAACAGATGTTTGTGCACCTTGTCCAATAGCAACCATTGCAATGACTGCACCGACTCCTATAATAATGCCAAGCATAGTAAGAAGCGAACGTAATTTATTGCGCAGCAACGCATCAAAAGCAATACGAAGTATTTCAAAAAATCTCATATTAGTTATAATGTAAAATAAAAAAGTTTGTTTGAAGTGAAGAGAAAATGAAATAATTTTTCATTTTTTACTTTTAATTTTTATTTTTTTTAAAATCCTCTTCCACGTCCGCCGCCACCACCGCCACCAGGCATTCGTGGAGCAAACGGATTTTGTGTTTGTCCGTTCCCCATCGCGCCCATTTCCGGTCCGACCAATCCGACAATCACTTCATCGCCGTCTTTCAATTCATCAGAAATAATTTCAATAAAACGCGAATCGGTAATACCCGTTTTCACACGCAGCGAAACCAAATTTTTTCCATTCCGCATTACCCACACTTTGCCAATATTTTTTCTGAACATCTTTCGCTCTCCCCCTTCACTTCCCATGCGACGATGCATTTCTCCGCCTCTATTTCCCTGTGAAGAATTTTCCTCACTATTCTCTCCTGCTTGCACGCGGCGTTTGCGAAATTTCTCCCGCTCTTCATCAGACATATTTTTCCAATCTTCGCGTTTCTTTCTTTCCCGCCTCTGTTCGCCATCCGATTTCATTTGCGGAGAATGTTGTTCTTCTTTTTTTTCTGCCATTTCAGGTTTTTGTTCCGGAACTTCTTTTTCATTCATCGGTTCTGTTTTTTCTTCGGAATTCATTTTTTCCATCACTTCTTTCGGCGGCTGAAATCGTAATGCCAACGCAGGAATACGCAGCACGTTTTCTTTTTCCTGAATAAGAATTGACACTGTCGCAGTCATTCCGGGGCGCAATTTCAAATCAGGATTCGGCACTTCAATAATTACGGTGTATGTAACTACATTTTGAACAGTAACAGGAGCAATGCGTACTTGTGTTACTTCGCCCTGAAATTCTTCTTCGGGATACGCATCAACAGTGAACGTTACGTTTTGTCCTTCTTGAATTTGTCCAATATCTGCTTCATCAACACTTGCTTCAACTTGCATCAATTGTAAATCGTTTGCGATGGAAAAAAGTTTTGGCGCCTGAAGACTTGCGGCAACAGTCTGTCCGACATCCACATCGCGCGAAATAACAATGCCATCAATCGGCGCACGAATGACAGAGTAGCGCAAATTCACACGTGCGCGGTCGAGTGCGGCTTGTGTTTGCTTGAACTGCGCAGAAGCAGTTTCAAAATCAGTTTGTGCTTTGTCCAATTCTGCCTGCGAGACAAGACCTTTTTCAAATAATCCTTTTACGCGCGCAACACTTCGTTTCGCTTCATTCACCTGCGCTTGCGTCCGCTCAAGATTTGCATCTGCTTCTTTCACTGATGCATTCAAAAAAGTCGAATCAATCATTGCGATGATTTGTCCCTCATGCACTTCGGAATTAAAATCTGCAAACAGTTGCGCAATTGTTCCCGATACCTGACTTCCTACCTGCACAATACGTTTAGGATTTATTGTACCGGTTGCACGTACCTGCACAGTAATATTTCCGAGAGAAATTTTTTCCGTGCGGTATTTTATTTCTTCCGATTGTGACTTACCAAAATAGTAATACGCTCCAAAAGAAACGGCTGCCAAAACAATGGCGATGTAAATTATTTTTTTCATTTATATAAATGTAGTTTTTTTATTTATTAACACTCTGCTCAATTCAATATTTGTGCCTCTCTGAAATTCTATTCTTCCTGATTCGCTTTTAAAGAATTGCGGTTTTTTGCAACGCGACATTAGACATGTAAATGTAAAAACCGCTTAATTGTTCGCACTATAATTTTCGCATGTATGAACAATTGTATCCCTTCCCAAGATGTACTTCAAATATTTTCGTGCAAATACACGATTTATTTCTCACTCTATAAAAAAAAACGGTGAATTTTCAATTTTGAAATCTTCACCGCTTTGTTTGAGTAAATATTGTTTTCTTACTTCATCAGCATCAATTTTTTTGTAAGAGCAAAGTTACCGCTTTCATTTGCAACTGATAAACGATAAAAATAAACACCGCTCGCTAATGCACTTGCATCGAACACTATTTCATTCTGACCTTCATCCATCTGTTCATTGTTCAATAATGTAGCAAGTTCGCGTCCAAGAATGTTATAAATTTTCATTGTAACAACGCTTGGCGCGGAAAGTTGATAGCCAATAATAGTTTTCGGATTAAACGGATTAGGATAATTTTGCATTAATTGGTTTTCCTGAGGAATTTCTTCTGATGATGGCTGATTCCAATTCCATTCTACATTGTGTTTTGCACTTCTCCTTAAAAATGCAACTTCGGAAAGCAGTTTCATTCCTTTGAGTTTAAGAGGATTATATGAAACGATATCACCAACTTCATTTAAGGTATCGTAAAACGTTTCGTTGATAGATTGCAGTAAGTTTTTTATTTCACGCGCTTGCGTAGTATCCGTTAACATTGGTAATTTCCGCCAATACGTCATTGCGAAATCTAAAGTATCCGCAAGCGTTTTTAATTGCATTCCATTAAAAGGACTGCTTGGCAAGTTGAGTTCGAGATTTCCAAAATTAAAAGGAAATATTGAATCTTTACTTGCGATAATATTCATTTTTAACACCGTCAATTCAGCGGCTAATGGATTGTTATATTTATTCCTGTCAAACTTTACAGCTTTAACAAATGCTTTTACTTTTTTACCGCTGCGATTTGAATCCAACGGATAACACGCTCCAGAATGTAATGCTTTAAAGAACTTTCCAACATCTGCACCTTTTTTTCCTCCCAGCCATCCATAAATCTTTGCGCTATCCTTATTTAATTGTTCTTTGCCAACAACCAACTTGCCTATTCTCTTTATTATTGTATCGCGTACCGTTGCAATATTAGGTAAAGGATATGTTCCGTCTTTTCTCTTTTTCAATTTTATTGGTTTGTCAGAAAGAGCCGTTTGTACTTTCAACGTCCTGAATCGCGACACATCTGAAAAGTTTGCAGTTATAATTTTAGCAGCATCCATCACGATTGTCAATGGGTTTGTTATTCCGCTTGCATCGCCAGACCATTCTGTAAATGCCCATGTACTATCGAATGGAATTGCAGTTAATGTTACGCTTGTACCGGTTTCATATTGAGTCAAGTTTGGGTTTTTGTTCACCGTTCCTTTGCCTGTCATTGATATTGTAAGCGTAAAGACATCTATTGAAAATGATGCTGCAATAGAATGATTTGATGCAACGGTTGTAAATTTATATGTAGAAACTGCCCCGGCGGAAAATTCCCCGTCAATAAACACACTGCTGATATGATATCCGGTATTCGGAACAATAGTGAAAGCAGTATCAATGCCATAATTAACGGTTATTGTTCCCGAAGGAGAAATTGTTCCATTTGCTCCTGCACTGGCAATAATTGAATATGTATTTAGAGAAAATGAAACAGCAATGGTGTGATTGAGAGTAACATTTGTAAATGAATAACTCTGCGGTGCTCCAATAGATGAACCGTCAACAAGGACATCGGAGATGTGATAATGAGAGATTGGCGTAAATGTAAATAATTGATTCGTGTTCTGCGCAACATTCACTACACCAGTAGGGACAATAGCACCATTTACACCGGATGAAGCATTAATGGTGAAAAGAGGAGAACTGGTAAAGGATGCAGTAATATTTTTATTTGCATTCATAAACACTGAAATCGGATTTGACGAGCCACTCGTATCACCGCTCCAACTTAAAAAATGAAATCCCGAATTGGGGACAGCAGATAATTGTACAATCGTACTGTAATTGTAATTGGATAAATCAGGATTTTTCGTCACGGAACCATTCGTTGCAGAGACATTGAGAGTATATGTATTGATTGCAAACGATGCAGTTATATTTTTATTACCATCCATAACCACGGACATGGGATTCGTCGAACCACTTGCATCTCCGCTCCAATTTGTAAAATGATAACCAACGTTTGGTACGGCAGTTAATTGCACCGATGTTCCTTGATTATAAGCCGGAGTATTAGGATTTTTTGTAACAGAACCATTCGTAGCAGAAACAGTTAATGTATATGTATTCATTGCAAATGAAGCGCTGATGGTATGGTTTGCATTTACTGTGGTAAAAGTGTACGAAGGAACTGCTCCAACAGTTAATCCATCCACAGCTACGTCAGCAATATGATAACTTGAAGTTGAGGGAGTAATGTTAAATGTTTTATTTACACCCGCGACAACAGGTATCGTTCCCGAAGGCGATATTGTACCGTTTACTCCGGAACTTGCTGAAATTGTGTACACGGTAAATGTAGTATGTTCCACTCCATGCGATGCTGTTCCGGCATACAAATTCAGCGGGTTTGTACTATCGCTTTCCAGAGAATAGATTTCTAAATCGGATAAGCCATTATTCATTTGCGACCAATTTGTGCCACTGTCAGTACTGATGAAAATTCCACCGCCGAAAGTTGCAGCAAACAAAATGTCCTGATATTGCGGATGAATAAGAATTCTTCTAACGGAATTGACAGTTGGTAGTTGAATTAATAACGTCCACGATGAACCGCTGTTTGTACTTTTGTAAATTCTCCCACTGTCTGCTCCACTATAAAGATTGGTAGTCATAGTACCGTTAATAGTAATAGTTCTTACAAATCTATCCTGAGTAAGAAATCCATTTGCATTCGTTACATTCGTCCACGAATTTCCTGCGTTTGTAGTTTTATAAAGATAATTGGAATCACTTCCTGCGTAGAGAATACTTGAGTTTGAATGGTCAAGTAAAAGTGTGCGAATGGAAGTTCCGCTCGGAATTCCACTATTGACGGCAAACCACAACACTCCGCCATTCGTTGTTTTATACACGCCATTTCCCGTTCCTGTATAAACTATATCATCATTCGATAAATCCACCTCGAGACATCGTATGAACGTATTCATTATTGTTGTATCGGTAATCAACCACTGAACGCCGCCGTTTATTGTTTTAAATATTCCTGTACCATACACACCTGCATACGTTTTCAGAGTACTATTTGTAACACCAATGGAAGTAATGGTATTCGATGTTGCAAGATTATACTTTGTCCATGATGCACCGGAATTTGTTGAATTCCACAATCCATCACCAAATTCAGTTCCTACAAAAATATTTCCGCTTCCGTTGAGTTGTAAAATTTTTGCACCGATGCCGGTCATTCCATTGTTTTGTGCTTGCCAATCAATTCCGGAATTTGTGCTTTTATACACACCTCCTCCTTCAGTATTCAGAAATAATGTACTCGACACTGTCGGATTAATTTCAATTGAATTTATTACGGCTGAAGAACCAGGCAAACCATTTCCCGAAAACCAGCCAACTGTTGAATCACCAAGTGCACGGTAGTAAAATTTTCCTAATGAATCAGAGCCTGCATACCGATACGATGAACCAAAAGCAACTGCATTTATTTTCAAATCGTATATTGGATTGGGTGTAGTTGCACCATTAATTTCCGTCCAATTTGTGCCCGCATTTGTGGATTTATACACACCCTTCGAAGCAGTTCCGATTATTAAACTTGTTTTCGGCGTACCTGGACTTATTGCAATGGATTTCACACTGCTTCGAATTCCTATACTGCGCTGTACCTGCACCCAATTTGTTCCGCCGTTTGTGCTTTTAAATAATGCTCCACCCGTAGAAACATCACTTATCGAACCGCCGACATACAATGAATCTCTCCCGAATACTGCAACACTTCGCAGATGAGTCATTGTTTTTGCAGAAACATTATCCGTGACAACAATCGAAGACCATGAAATTCCCCTGTTTGTACTTTTATACATTCCTGAACCATACGTTACGGCATAGAGATAATTTGTTTTTGTATCGCAAACTATATCCCTTATTGAATTCAGTGTTGATAAAGAGAGAGACCAGTTTAAACCACCATTATATGTTTTAAAAATACCATCATTTGTTCCTGCAAATACCGTATCGGTAGAAACAGCGATGACGGAACGAACATACGTACTTGCTAATCCATTGCGCAAATTCGTCCACGAACTTCCGCCATCAGTACTTTTGTAAATTCCCCAGCCAAATGCTCCCGCATAGAGAATATTTGTATTTTGTGGAGAGAACGATACTGCATTGACAACCTTCGCACTTGACAAACCGGCATTATTCCACGTTTGTGCATTTATTGTTTGAATTGTGTACTGACTAATAATAAAGAAAGCGACATACAGAATTCCCTTCATTTTGTAATTTGAAAACATAGTTTTTTTACCTCTATTTAATAATTCTAATTTAATTTTTTTGACACACATTAATTCACATCAATCAAAAATGATATTCAAAACTACAACCAATCTGATGTGTTTGATAACTGCCAAAATCGTTTGAAATATTTTGGCTATTTGTATTTTCTTCCCAGTAATATTGTAACGATAATTCGTAATTCTTTTCAAAGCGAAACGAAAACTCCGTTGCTATTTTTACATACGAATCTTTTCTACCATAATACTTATTAAGTGACTGCGTGGTATTATATTCTTGCTTTTCATAAATAAAATCCGTACTCCATTTGAGAGGAAGTTGAAACCGTTGTTTAAAAGAAAAATCTATTCCAATTTTTCCTCGATGCACCGTACTTGATACATCGTCTCTATACTTTAATTTTGTAACGCCGCTTACTCTGACAGAATCAGGAATGGCAGTACTTCCATTTGCTTTTGTAACATCATACAAGTAAGCTCCACTGATTTCTATTTCTCGCGAAAGTTTAGTCCGTCCCTCCAAAACAATTTCATTTGAATGATTATTTCTTTCATCAAATTCCGTTGTATAATCTGTACTAAAATAATTATACTGCATATCAACAATAGTATTGGAAACAATCTCTCTTCCTACTTCAAATGAATACCCCCTTTTGTTTAAAAATACTTCTATATAACGCTGGTCAATAGATTTTTTGGGGCGTCGGAATTTAAGATTGCGCAAATAGTTGTTAGGAACTCCGCTAAGGCCTACAGTGACATAATTTTTTCTCTTAACAGTCTGTTTGAATTCAATTCCCCAACTTGTGTTATTTTTGATATGACTATTGCCGTAAAAATTATGCGAAAGTCGAATATTGAATATTGTTGGATTCTTCTTGAACCAATGTGCAATAATTCCTCCCTTTGCTTTTATCGTAGTGATATAGTCAGATGGTTCAGAAATGGAATATTTATCGCTTGTCTTTTGTGTTACGCCACTGTTGAGTGAGTCAATATCGCGTGGAGAGTAATCCAAAATATTATCATTATAGTTTTGTGAAAAACTCACACTGCCGCTGAAATCAAGCTTGGAAAATAGAGAATCTAATGATTGTGCCTGTCCTGACTGAATAAAAAGCAAAACAAAGAAAATGAAAAGAATGTATTTTTGAAAATTATTTTTTGTATTACTCCTCATTATTCAAATCCTTTTTAGGAATGGAAAATTTTAACGACACGGTAGATGCCATCGTTTCCTCTACGTTAAATTTGTAATTATGTTCGCCGGCAGGAACATCAAGAAAAAATGAAATTGCTTTTCCCGGAACTACATCCTTCCACTCTTTGTATATCACTCCGACTGATTTACTCGTTGAAAACGGTTTACGTACTATAGTTTTTCCATTTTCTATTATTACTATGGTGTATTTCTGTCCGCCTTTCATTGTCGCATCATAATTCAATCGCGTACTTATCTTTACTCGTGTGGGACCAACAACGTGAAACTGCACATTATGTTTTTTTGAACTTACATAATAGGAAATCAATTTTTCTTTCACAATTGCAGTTACTACTCTATCGTACGCAAGAGGTTCAAGTGTAACGAGTTTTCGTTTTCCTTTGGGCGCAGTATAAGAAAATTTCACTGCGGCTTCTTTCGATGATGTCTTATCCAAAATAAATTCATATGTATGTGTACCATCCGGTACTTTCACGGAAAATTTTCGCTTTTTACCTAAAGTGCTGCCTGTAGTTTTTAATGTTGCGCTTGATTTTTCTGCAAGCGTAGAATAAGTTTTAATTTCTTTGTTTCCCTCCATTACTTTTACAGAATATTTTTCTTGCTCTGCACTATTTTTCAATAGGCTCAAACGAGTGCGGATGTAGAGCGTTCCCGGTCCATCAATCTGTACTTTTATGGAATTATTTTTTGCAAGTAAGTAATAAGTCTTCTCTTTGCCGTTAATCAATACCGGAACGCTTTTCCCATTGAGCGGAATAACTGAAATGGATTTTCCGGCAGAATAAACCTGAAGGTTTACAGCGAAAATGACAACTATCGTTCCCATAATTGCAGTTAATATTTTATGAATTATTTTCATACAGTTTCTGAAATAGTAGTTTTTCTCTGAAATAAATAATACTTGAAGTCAATCTTAATCACTACAAAAACAATAAATCCTAAAATGATGGTCAGGACAATTGTGTTTGAAATTGAATACTTTTCTTTGAAAAATAATGGTCCGTCTCCCAACTCTTGTTCTTTATCCTCTATCTCCGTTGGTAGTCCGAATTTTTCGGCAATTTTTTCAACATTTAAAATATTGATTGCGGGAATTCCTTGTTCCGACATTCGATTTATCACAGCGCGCACAGGATAATTTTTTACTGCTAAATGCTTCGATAATCCTGGTGGTATCAAACGCGCATTTTGTGAACCTCCAAGTGATGCAACACCGCCCCCAATATTGATATAACAAGCAATCGGTTTTCCCTTACATTCTTGCTGATAGATTTCCATTCTCTTTATAATATTTTTTTCTAACGTTGGTTCATCAATCAACTTTACACTATTCCGCGTAATAGCTTCCTGAAGTAATCCGCGCCCTTCGGGAGATAATCCACGTCCATTATCTGCTCCTCCTCCAACAGATGCAGCAATAGATTTGAAATTTAAGATTCCTCGTTCATTCACAACTCGTTCCATATCCAGCCATGTTATCTGCGGTAAATTTGCCCCCCAATCCGATGAACCAGACGAAGTGATAATGAGCGGCTCCAATTCCAACACTGAACACGCGGCAAGAAACGAAATATTTAAACCCGGAAATGAGCCTGTCATTCCAACAGCAACAATACTGTGCTTTTTTACTTTTGCCTTTGTAAGTAAATCTACAAATGCAGCAGCGAAATTCGGATTTGTAGATAATATTTTTGATGTAACAATTCCTCTGTCGGAAGTAATCGGTGTGCGTTCCTGCCCAATTAATCCTGTTTTGTACGGGTCATTTTGTATATCAATTTTAATTCCCAAATTCTGAGAATAATTTTTTACGGCCTCGCGCGCAAGTAGTGAAAGTTTCGCGGCTTGTAATTTTTTATCGAAATATGGCTGTCTTTCAGGTTCAGCTGTTTTTTCTGCTGTAATAAAAATTACAATAGATATAATTGCAAGCACAAAAAGTTCTATGCTCTTCGGTTTTTCAATTTTCCATTTCATAAAATCCAATCCTCCGTCAAAAATACTTCACCGCCGGTTACGACCATAAGCAGCAATCGGATAAACACAGCGGCAATAATCATTGTTGTTACGGTTTTAATAATGCCTTGTCGTTCCATCCAGTTTGCAATCAAACCGGGAATGATAAGACCAATTGTCTGAAGTTCAAGCGTTGCATAATTTGTTTGAATGAACAAAAGTTCGCGAGAGAGCCATCCGAAAACAAAACCTAACAGAATGACTAAAACGGTTCTTCTTCTTCCGTAAAGAAAAACATAATTTGAAATATATTTCATCGCGAGAAATGTCGCAAGGCTTACCAACACCGTACCGGCAATTCTCAACGGATGATGAATCATTAATGCAACATAGCCGGGAACAACCATTCCACCAGCTGCAAGCCCCAATGATTCTGAAAAAAATAAACTGAGTAACAAGCCGATTCCAACGGCTTGTATTATAATTTCTTTTGCTGCGTCAGTATACAATTTCTTTACCTCGATTAATAAAATTTTTAGCAAGTTCATCGCCGAAACCAACGATGTTCCCGATGCCGATGACAATTGATTCCTCGTGCGTTATTGATAGCACTTTTTGAAAAACATCATCTGTTGTTGCGTTCCCCATATTTGAGATACGCGATTTCGATAATCCTAATGCAATCGCTTTATTATATAACGGAGCTGTAAAATCCCCAACAAGAATAAAGTAATCTGCAATTAGTTTTTGTGCAATTAAATCTCCCAATGATTCTGTGCGTTGAATTCTATCGGGACGGCAATTAACAATCACAATAATTTTTTTATCTTCTGTAAAAAAACTTTTGAGCAGCGACCAAATAATGAGATACGAATCGGGGTCATTTGCAGCAAACCCATTCACAAATTCAATCTCCTTATCGTAGTAATGAATATTGTAAATACGAAGAACACCGGGGTCTGGATTTGCCTTATACATTCCGTGCAACGCTTCTTCGGTTGACACTCCAAGATGATTGCAAACATCTAACGCAAGTGCAACATTATCTTTGTGTTCTACGTAAGAAAACCCTCTCATCATTTCATCACTTACAGTTTCCCCATCAGCAACAATAATTTTTGTTTCTCTTGCGTGAGCAATTTCCTCCAAAATCGGTAAATACTTTTTTTCGCAAGTGATAAGTATTTGTTTCTTCGGAATAGTTTGTCCTAAACATCGCGCAACATCTTCCATCGTTGGACCCATCTCATCAAGATGGTCTGCACGGACATTCGTAATAACTCCGACAGTTGAATGCACCATTTGCTTTTCCATTATGATTTGATTCGGGGGAAGGACTGCCATACATTCCGCAACGAGCGCATTTATTTTCAACGAGACAGCTTTTCTGAAAACCATTACTTGTTCGATAATGTTTGCTTTCCCTATCCGATGAATGGGAATTTCGGAACCATCCGGATAAATAAAACGAGGTGCAGTACCAGTTGTTTTTCCTAAAGCTCTGATTCCACCACTTTGCAACCCGGCAGTAATCAAACGTGTAACGGAAGATTTTCCACGTGTTCCGTTCACTAAAATTCGAACTGGAACTTTATCAATGTTTTTCTGATGATTGCGAAATTCACGTATTCCGAAACCAGCGACTATTATTATGAGAACAAGGATAACAATCATTTAATATATTTATATAAACTTCGTCTTGATGCAGGATTGTAAAATCTGCATATACAATTTAAAGTTTATAGATGAAATGAAGATGAAAATCAAAAAATTATTTTTTTATCGAATGGGGAATTCAACACGAAATAAAGAACCTTTTCCTTCTTCACTTTGCACAGCGATTGTTCCTTTGTGCATTTCTACAAAACCCTGTGTAATCGCTAAACCCAAACCACTTCCATTAGCATGGACTTTTCCCTCCTGTGTTCGGAAGGAACGCTTAAAAATAAACGGCAAATCTTCTTGTGCAATACCAATGCCGCTATCTTTCACTTCGATAGCAACCTTGCTATTATTTGATTCACTCCTCTTCAACGAAATAAATATCGTACTTGCACTGGATGAATACGTTATCGCATTATCTATTAAATTAATGATAATGCTTTGTAATTTTTCTCTATCCCCTTTCAACTGAAATGCATCTTCAATATGAAGTGAAAGAAAAATATTTTTTGCTGCAGCAATGGAATCCATTCGTTGCACACATTCAATAAGCAGTTCGTCGAGGCGAACTATTTCAATGCGAAGTTGAAGTTGTTTTGAGTCAAGTTTTGCAAGCAATAAAAGTTGTTGTGTTAAATTCGCTAACCTGTCCACTTCGGAAAGTGAGATGGAAATGCTTGCTTTCGCTAATTCATCTATAATAATTTTATTTGCAAATTCCAGTTCAGAACGAATAATAGTGAGAGGCGTGCGAATTTCGTGTGATGCGTCTGCGACAAATTGTTTTTGTGTGTTAAATGCTACTTCGATTCGTTCAAACATTGCATTGAGTGTTTCTCCAAGGAGATGAATTTCATCCTTCGCTTTGGGTAGTGGTAATCGCTTTGATAAATTGCTTGCAGAGATCCATCGTGCAGATTCAATCATTGATGTTATCGGTTGAAATGATTTTTTAGTAATGAAAAATGCGATAATTCCCGTGAGTATTAATACGACTGGAATACTCAATACAAATATTTTTTTAAACCAAGCCAATTCCGAATCAAGGACAGAAACAGGAACGGCAACCTGTGCGATATACTGTATTTGACCATAATATTTCAAAGGATGCCATAAGCAGCGATACTCAATTTCATGTACATCAATAAACTCCGAAAATGAAACATTTCTTTGTGCATTACTCCACGCTGAGAATTGAAATTGATACAGTAATGAATCAACGAGAACAATTTTTCCACTCATATCATAAAGTTGCAATCGGACATTTTGCAAACCTTCTGTTGTAAGAGTACTATAAATTACTGCGTTTGGAAACTCATTTGCTTCTACTTGCTCTTCTGTTTCCATTTCCACTTTCACACCGTGGACTTTTAAAAGTGTATCAAGTTTCGCAAGTTCTGCTTTTTCGGCGTTTTGATACAATAAAAAAGAAAATGCGGCAATCATCAATCCGAAACTGATGGTGTACGTAATAATTATTTTCGTGCGAATCGGAAGCATTTACTGTTCTTTATCTGAAAACATGTATCCCGAACCGCGGAATGTGTGAATAAGCGGTTTGGAAAATCCTTTATCAATTTTCTGACGCAAAAACTTTACAAATGATTCGATAACATTACTGCGCGGTTCAAAACTCATTTCCCACAAATGTTCGGAAATCATTTCGCGCGAAAGAATTCTGTTCGCGTTCATCATAAATAATTCGAGTAATGCAAATTCCTTTGTTGACAACATAATTTCCTTTCCCTCCCGAAATGCACGATGAGTGTGTATTTCAAGCCGTAATCCAAACTGTTCTACAGTTGTCGTTCGTACTTCGGTTTTCCTTCGAATCAGCGAATGAATTCGCGCAATCAATTCACCGATATGAAATGGTTTTGTTAAATAATCATCTCCGCCAAGATTAAGACCTTTTATTTTTTCTGTAACGTCATCAATTGCGGTGAGAAGCAATATGGGAGTGGTAATATTTTCGCGCCTTAAATGAGCGCATGTTGTCCATCCGTCTTGCTTGGGAAGCATTATATCGAGAAGAATAACATCGTAATCATTTACTTTTGCATAATTTTCTCCGACTAATCCATCGGGAGCAATATCAACAGCAAAACTTTCTGATTGTAAATTTTTTTGAATTGCCGCTGCTACTTTTGCATCATCTTCAATAAGTAATATTCTCATTTTTTTGTTTTATTAATTTGAAATGATGATTACAATTTACGGAGGAAAAATGAAATGAAGATGAAAAGCAGAACGTGGTTAAATAATAACCTAATTGAATGAATTGATTGGCACTATATTTTTACACTAATTTCTATATAAAATCTAAAACTCAATCACAAACTTTCCCTCTTGCATTATCAACATATCATCAAACCACACTGTGGGTGATTTCACCAGTCCGTCAAGATGACTTGCAACACGTACACTGCCGCCCATTGATTTATTATCACCAAAAGCAATATGGATTGTTCCCATCACTTTTTCATCTTCTATAATTTTTCCCGTGAGAATTGCTTTATCATTTGTTCCGATGCCAAATTCCGCAACAGTGCGTGCATCTTTTCCAAAAGGTTCAATGAGTGCAATAAATTTTCTGGCTTCTTCTCCACCATCAATTTCTGTCGCAAATCCATTTTCTACTTTAATGCGAATTGGCTCTTTCACAATTCCGACACCCGCCATTGAACCATCAACGACAACTATTCCATTTGAAACTCCTTCCACTGGCGCGAGATATGCTTCTCCAGTTGGCAAATTTCCGGATTCTCCTTTCTTGCGAAATAAACCTGAACTTGCATGTGCCGTTCTTCCTTCAATCGGCATTGAAATATCTGTACCCGAAGGAGCAGTAACACGAATTATTTTTGCCTTTTCCATCAGAGCACATAAAATAAAAGTCCGATGCGCAATCGCATTGTAATCGGCATTCATACATCGAATCATTATTTCTTCATTCACACCGGGAAGTGTTGCAACACGTACGCCTTTTGCGCTTGCTGCTCGTCTTGCATCAGTGTGCGTTAATGATTTTGATGTTGGACAAAGTACAACATCAAATTGCAACATCATTTCGGCTATTTCTTTCGGCGGCTCTTCTCCGTTTGATTTTCGTGGAATAATTTCTGAAAGAATGACTTCGTTGCCGAGTTCTTTTGTTGCATGAAAAAGCGCGTGTCCCAATAATCGTGAAGGTTCATCAGTGATGATTAAAACACGTTCATTGTTTTGTAATCCCATACAATCGCGTACAGCGACGGTAGAAGCAGAAAGAAGTTCAATTGATATATTCATTATGAAATGCAAAAAATAATTTTTTTACTGATGATGTGTCGTTATCGTTTCCAATCCGTGTGCATTCGGTCCGCTTTCACTTCGCTTTAATAAAAATGCAAACGCAAGTCCGAAAAATCCAAGGACAGAAAATATCAACATTCCAAGTGTATAGCCACCGGGATTTGTACCGCTTGCCAATGAAGAATCATTTGCCCAGCCAATCAGCAAATTAAATCCAGCAAGTCCGATATTTTGAATCATTGTCATCAAACCATATGCCGTACCAAGTTTTGATTGGTCAACAACATACGCAACGGAAGGCCACATAATTGCAGGAATAAGTGAAAATGCAATTCCCATCATTGCCATCGGAACATACAAAGAAATGTGTGTATATGCCATTATGAGATAAACAGGAATGAGAAGCATAGAACCAAGCATCATAAACATTGAACGCTTGCCGACTCTATCCACAAGTAAACCAAACAACGGCGTGAAAACCATTGCAAATAATGTAAGCATACTCGAAAGAAATCCGCCAAGTTCTCTTGATGCGCCATGTGCATCTTGAAAAAATTTCACGGCAAAAGTTTGAAATGGAAAAATTGCTGAGTAAAACGTAATGCACAGCGCAACAATGTACCAGTACGAAGTTCCGAAATGAAAAATATCGCTGAATGAAACTTTATCGGTTGAGCCCGCATCACCAAGTTCATAAATCTTTTCAGAACGCGATTCTAAAATCCAATACAAAATCGCTCCGACCACGCATGCCGTTCCGAAAAAGACAGAAATGATGAGCGGATATTGCCAATCCTGATAATACATTTTTGCCCACGATGGTGAGTTGAGAGCCGCAAATGAACCAAGCCGCGCAATAGTAAGGTTTACACCAAACGCAAAACTTAATTCTTTTCCTTTAAACCATTTTGCAATTGCAGTTGTTACGGCGACTATCAAAGATTCTGCACCAAGACCGAAAATTAATCGCCCAACAGCCATTATTGTTAATTCGCTTGATAGTGCAGTTACAATTGAACCCGCCAGACATAAAATACCAAAAAGTAATGTGGATTTTTTTGTTCCTATTCTATCAATTACAAATCCGCCGAGCAAGACCATAAATATATTAGGAATGCTGTAAATCGCTTGCAATAATCCGATATCCGAGTCGCTAAAATGCAATTGCGATGCAAGTACGTCAGCAAGCGGACTGATGCAATCGTACACGTAGTAGTTGCCAAACATCGCAATGCTGATAAAGACGAGAACCATCCACCGGAACCATCGCGGGGGTGGAAGTTTTGTTGTTTGTGTTGTAACGGTGTT
Source organism: uncultured Chitinophagales bacterium (assembly GCA_964358705.1). Taxonomy (GTDB): domain Bacteria; phylum Bacteroidota; class Ignavibacteria; order UBA10030; family F1-140-MAGs086; genus JBBTJF01. The sequence goes on along the minus strand of CAYHPL010000018.1, from coordinate 21,895 downwards.
CATTGTAAAAATATTATTATTGTGAACAAAAATACGGAAGAAAATATAGAAATAGTGCCAACGGATAAAATTATTTTTCGGTTACTTCTTTATCTTTCTCCCACTCAAATTTCCCAATCCATCGTATGTAGCGTATTTGTAAATATCAGACAATGTGGGATAATTAAAAACGCTCTCGATAAACGTATCAATGGTGCCATGAAAGTGCATCACCATCATTCCTGTATGCACAAGTTCGGACGCATTATCGCCAATAACGTGAACACCGAGCAATTTTTTTTCTGGCTTTGAAAAAACAAGTTTCAACAGTCCTCGTTCATTGCCAATGATTTGCCCGCGCGGATTATCTGCGTATCGTGATTTCCCAACCTCGTACGCTATGGATTTTTTCTTTGCCTCCTCTTCCGTCATTCCCACCATCGAAATTTCCGGAATGGTGTAAATTCCATACGGGAGTAAATGGGCAATCCGTTCCTTGTAGCGAAAATCAAATGCGTGACACATTGCAACTCTCCCCTGCTCCATCGAAGTGGAAGCGAGTGAAGGAAATCCGACAACATCGCCGACTGCATAAATATGCGGAAGTGCTGTCTGATAATTTTCATTCACCTCGAGTTGTCCGCGATTATTTGCAGATAATCCGATTGTATCTAATTTCAGAGAAGAAGTATTTCCCGAACGTCCTGCCGCATAAAGAAACGTTTCCGAAAAAATTGTATTGCCGCTGCTTAATGTAATTTCACATAAATTATTTTTCACTTCTACTTTTTCTACAGAATTATTGAACAGAAATTTCACACCGAGTTCCTGCATTTCATTAGCGAGCAATTGAGAAATTTCGCCATCAAGAAAAGGAAGCAGAACATCTTTTGGGTCAATCAAAGTAACATCAATTCCCAGCGCCGCAAACATACACGTATATTCACAACCAATTACGCCTGCGCCAACAACTACCATTGATTTGGGAATATTCACCAAATGCAAAATTTCGTCGCTGTCATAAACACGTTCTTCTTCAAATGGAATTGCTTTTGGACGAAACGGTTTTGAACCGGTTGCGATGACAATAAAATCGCCAAAATATTTTTCATCGCTTCCTGTTAATCCGATAGTGTGTTCATCAATAAAAAATGCACTTCCCTGCACAAGTTCTACCTTATGCTTTGCAAGATTTTCATTTATCATATCAATCTCTTTGCGGATGATATAATTTTTCCGATACATCAAATCCTGCACAGTTATATCGCGCTCAAATTTCAATTCAACGCCATACATTCCGCGTTGCTTTTTTCCTGAAAAGAACAGCGAAGTTTCACGCAACGTTTTACTCGGAATAGTTCCTGTATTTATGCACGCGCCTCCTACGACAGATTCTTTTTCAATAATCATCACTTTTTTCCCGATGTACGCTGCCTGTGCGGCAGCTTTTTCTCCCGCCGGACCAGAACCGATTATTATTACATCAAAATGTTTCATCAGGTTTTCTATGAATAAAATTTGTTTGCATTACACTCAACAAAAAAATTCCCGTTCTCTTTGAAAATGAAAACGGGAAAGACTGTGCTCGTATTCTACTTATTGAATTATTTTACATCTAATAATTCCACATCGAAAACCAATGTTGCTTTTGGTGGAATTACGCCCGGATAACCATCTTCGCCATAAGCAAGTTCAAAAGGAATTATCAGTTTACGTTTGCCGCCGATTTTCATTGTCAACATTCCTTCGTCCCATCCTTTTATTACTTGCCCGACACCAATCTGTGTTTCAAATGGTGTTCCTCTATCAATACTGCTATCGAATTTTTTTCCGTCTATCAAATACCCCGTGTAATGCACAGAAATTGTCTGCCCTTTATTCGGCATTGCTCCTGTTCCTTCTTTCATATCAATAAATTGCAAACCGGTTGCAGTCGTTACAACTTCAGTTGTTGTTGTTTCTCCTGGGAATGTTTCTGTTTTCTTTTCTTCTTTCGACATTTTTTTGATTGGTTTTGTGGATGGTTCTAAAATAATTTCGTTGGAATGTTGCTTGGTAGAATCTATTTTCTTGCTTTCCGTCTGCAGCGAATCACCTGCAAAAAACGTTTGCGATAACAATAGTGTGGAAAATAAAATCGTGATAATAGCAGATTGTGTTCTCATATATATTGTATTAGTTAAAAATTTACAGGCAGAATATACGAGAAATTTGTTTTCAGTTTTTCTCCACAGAGAAAATTTGTATTTTCGTCCCCGTTCTTATTTACTTATTACAATTAACTATGAAAAATCTATTTTACGTTTTACTTTACTTGTTTTGTACATCGTTTTCTGCTTATGCTCAGGCAAGCGGACGTGTACAATTATTTGGTCATCTTGATAAGCGGCATGGCGGCAACACAAATTTTTACAGCGGATGTTGGGGCTGGACAAATCCAAACGACAATCGGGAGTATGGAATTATCGGATGTATCAACGGCACTTCAATCGTTGATGTTACAAATGCAGATTCAGTGCAAGAAGTCGCATATATTCCCGGTGCGCCAAGCGGCTGGCGTGAAGCAAAAACATGGAGTCATTATGCGTATGTTGTAATTGATGCATCGCCAAATCCTGATTCTATGTCCGGCGTGCATATAATTGATTTATCGCAATTACCCGACACCGCAATTCTTGTGAAAAAATTTAACTACGCAAGCGGCAATAAAAATATCAAACGCTCGCACGAAATTTTTATTGATGAAAATGGCTATATGTACTTATTCGGCAATCAAAATTGGCAACCATCCGGCGCGTTGATTTTTTCTTTGGCAAACCCAACTTCGCCGGAATTTGTCGGTGAGTGGCAGCCAAACAGCGAATATATTCACGATGGATTTGTACGCAACGATACAATTTTTGGCGCAGCAATTTACGGCGCTGGAATTTATATTGCGGACATTCACAATAAAACAACTCCAATTTCTATTGCGCAAATTCAGTATCCAAGTGCAGGCACACACAATATCTGGACTTCTGATGACGGACGCTATCTTTACAGCACTGACGAAATAGGAAATACTGCAAAGACTCTAAAAGTGTGGGATATTTCCAATCTGCCAAATTATGCAATGATAGATGAATACACGCCGAATCCCGCGGCAATTGTTCACAACGTACAAGTGCGCGATTCACTTGCATTTGTTTCGTGGTATACACAGGGACTTGTCGTTGCAAATATTTCCGACCCGACAAATGTAACAACAATCGGAATGTACGATAGTTATCCCGGCGCGGATGGCGGATATAATGGCGCATGGGGAATTTTTGGGTTTGTCAGCGGGACAAAGGCAATTATCTCCGACCGCTCAACCGGAACGTATGTCTGTACTATACTCCCCCCTGTTTCTGTTCCATCGGCGGAAGAATCTTTTCCGCACAAAACGCAATTATCGCAAAATTATCCTAATCCGTTTAATCCTTACACAACAATAAAATATTCGCTTTCAAATGCATCTGCGGTATCATTGAAAATATTTGATGTGTTGGGAAAAGAAATTACAACAATCGTTAATGAATTTCGTCCTGCTGGAAATTACGAAATCCGTTTCGATGGCAGCGCTCTACCAAGCGGAATGTATTTTATGAAACTTACAACAAAATCAAATACAGAAGTCCGCAAAATTATTTTACAGAAATAATTTTTTTTTTTTGAATTTGTAAAATAAAAAACCCTCGGATGCAAATTGCAATTGAGGGTTTTATTTTTATATTTTTCTCAAGAATAAAAGGCAAATATTTTTTCAACTTCAACACTTCGGATTCCAATACTCCACTTCATTCACAAATTCTTTTTCGTGTAAAAGTTTCTCTTGCATTTTCTCTTTCAATTTTTCTATCGAAAGCACAATCACTTCATTTGTTGCGGGTAAAGAAAATTCCGGTTCATACTCGTGATTGGCAACTGCGGAAATTGCGTCTTTAATTGCGAGCCACGTTGCAAGCGCAAGCATAAACGGCGGCTCGGCAACTGCTTTACTTTTACGAATCGTGTTTTCATTCGGCGCGTTCTGCAACAGTTGCGTTCTGAAATCTTTCGGAATATCCTGCACGCCGGGAATTTTATACGTGTCCGGCGAGTGTGTAAGTAAATTTCCTTTCGCATCCCATTTTATTTCTTCCGTTGTGCACCAGCCAACTCCTTGAATGTAACCGCCTTCCACTTGCCCGATATCAATTTGCGGATTGAGTGAATCGCCGACATCGTGCAAAATATCCGTACGCAAAATCGTGTGTCGTCCCGTGAATGTATCAATGAGAACTTCGCTCACACACATTCCGAACGCAAAATAATGAAACGGTCGTCCGATTCCTTTTTCTTTATCGAAATGCACATTCGGCGTTTTGTAAAATCCCGTTGCGCTGAGAGAAACTTGTCGCAAATTCATCAACAGCATTGCTTCTTCAAATTTTATTTTTCGTTCGGGATTTTTTTCATCGAAGATAAAATCGTTTTCAAAGCGAATGGAGTGATGGAGTGATGGAGTAGCGCAGTATTTTTCATTCCAATATTTTGCGAGTTCGTTTGCAATGCGTTCTTTTAAAATATCAATTGCATTTTTTACCGCCATTCCATTTAAATCCGCGCCAGCAGAAGCCGCAGTCGCAGAAGTGTTCGGCACTTTCGATGTGTTGGTTGCATTCACTTTCACACGCGATAAACTCACGCCAAATTCCGCCGCCGCAACTTGTTGCATTTTTGTGTGAAGCCCTTGTCCCATTTCCGTTCCGCCGTGATTGACGAGAATTGTTCCATCTTTATATACCAGCACAAGCGCGCCGGCTTGATTGAGAAATGAAGTCGTGAAAGAAATTCCAAACTTCACCGGCGTAAAGGCAATTCCTTTTTTGAAAAATTCATTCTGCACATTGAACCCATCCACTTCTTTTCTTCGCTGTTCATACTCGGAAGATTCTTTTAACTGTTCAAACATTCTAAAGAGATGATTGTTCTCGACAACCTCTCCGTAATGTGTTGTGTTGTTCGTTTCCATTTCCCGAGGGGACTCTTTCGAGCCATAAAAATTTTTGAAACGAATTTCCGCAGAATCTTTTTTCAAGTAACGCGCAACTCTATCTATAATATTTTCAATCACTGCCATTCCTTGCGGACCACCGAATCCACGAAACGCTGTGTTCGAGGGAAGATTCGTTTTCCACGCATTGCCGATAACGCGCAGATTGGGAATGTAATACGCGTTATCCACGTGCAGCATCGCACGTTGTAAAATTGCAAATGATAAATCCGTTGCGCAACCACCGTCTTCATTCAACTCAATGTTTGCACCGAGAATTTTACCTTCGTCATCAAAACCGACTTCGTAGTTGGAAATGAAGCGATGACGTTTGCCCGTCATTATCATATCATCATCGCGGAAGAGACGGATTTTTACGGGACGTTTTGTAGCGTTTGCGAGTAACGCGCTCCAACACGCAACGTGATTGCCTTGCGTTTCTTTTCCACCGAATGCGCCACCCATTCTTCGCACTTCCACAACGACTTCATTTTTTCCGATTCCCAAAACTTCTGCAATCAACGCTTGTGTTTCCGATGGATGCTGCGTTCCGCTGAAAACATTCATTTCATTATGTTCGCCGGGAATGCACAAACAGACTTGCGATTCGAGATACCAATGCTCTTGCGCGCCGGTTTGTAATTCGCCTTTGATTTTATGTTTCGCAACTTGGAAAGTTGCGAAACAATCTCCTCGCTCAATTTTCATCGGAGCGCCAAGAAGAGAACTTTTTCTCATCGCATCTTCGATTGTAAGAATCGGTTCGAGAAGTTCGTATCCCACTTTTATTTTTTTCTCCGCTTCCAAACATTGCTCTTCCGTTTCTGCAGCGATGAGAAACATTGCTTGTCCAACGCATACGACTTCATTCTCCGCAAGACAAACTTCATCGTGAACAACCGGTCCCATTTGATTTTTTCCGGGAATATCTTTGTAACACAACACCGCGTGAACTCCCGAAACTTTTTTTGCTTCGCTTACATCAAACGAAATTATTTTTGCGTGCGCGTGCGGCGAATACACAACACGACCATGTAGGGAACAGTCGCGACTGTTCCCTACAATGACATTCATATCATCAATGTAAATTGCTTCACCTGAAACGTGAAGAGTTGCGGATTCGTGGGGAATTGTTTTGTTCATAAATAAAATCGGCTTGTAGGGAATGTTCGCGACCGTTCCCTACGATTATATTTGTTTGATAATAATTACATCAAAATATTTTCTGGATTATTCTTTTCCATTTCCCATTTAATGGGATTTCGAATTATATATTCTCGAATTTTATTCAATGATTCTTCATTACGAACAATGTGGTCGTAAAACGATTTTTGCCATCGAAATTCAAACAATCCGGAAAGATGAATTCGTTTTGAAGATGTCGTTTTAAATGCGCCGATGATTTCGGATAACGGTTTTATTTTCTTTTGTGGTGTTTGCGATTGTAGGGAACGGTCGCGACCGTTCCCTACGTCATCATTTGATTTAATTACAATTATTCCGTGAAAATGATTTGGCATTATTATCCATTCATCCAATTGCACGTAATCATATTGCTGTTCTAACCACAACCATTGTTCCTTTACGATTTCTCCGTATTCATTGAGAACTACCAATTCATTTTCTATCGTGCAAAGACATTCTATTCTGTTCTGCGTGCAAACAGTAACAAAATAACATCCCGCAGCGGAATAGTCATATCCGCGCAATCGTGTTCGTTTCCGTTCGGGATGATTGTTATTCATTTTGTTTTTCGTGTCATCTTTGTAGGGAATGGTCGCGACCATTCCCTACACAAACATTTATATCATCAATGTACGCTGCTTCGCCGGAAACGTGAAGAGAAGCGGATTCGTGGGGGAAATGCATAACGCGATAAAAATGATTATATGATTAAAATACAAGAACTAGTCAACATCTGGCACTTGTTTCCATAGGGGTCTGCACTTATTAATCCATTTACCTAGTGATCTTCTCGCGGAATCAGCACCCACTTCAATATTAAGATGTTTACAAATATCTGCCCAATTATAAAGTCCTCTAATATTCGACAATTCTGGAATATCTTTTAACCAATCTTGCGGTGAAGGAGTCTTTGCTTTTTTTCTTTTGTTTTCATCATCCTCTTCTTCGCTGTTACCGCCATTACGAAGTTTAATTTTGCTTTCTGTCTTTGGTAAAAAGTATTTTACCTTTACTGCATCTATTTGCTCTATTCTCTCATCCAAAAATACTTTGACTTTATTTTCCTCTACTTTAATGTTTTCTTCTATTCTCTTTATTTCTTCTTTTAAATTTGTTATTGAGGCTGTAATTTTGGCAATTTTTTCTTGATTGAAATTTTGAAATGATTGGATTTCCTTGTTTGCCTCTTTAATTTCTTTTTGTCTCTCTCTTATAAAATCATCTATCAATTCGTTTTCAAGGTTTTCTTTAGACAAAATCTTTTCAATTTTATTTACAATTATTTCATTTGTTAAATGTTCCCTTTTAAAAGAAAACAATATTCTATCAGAAAAATCTGGCTTTGGTAAGAAAGGAGAATAAAACCTTATTTCTTCACCACTCGAAATTATTGCAAGTATAGGACCCTTGTCATCACAATATTTTTTTAGTTGATAAATATAATCATCAAGGTTCTTGTCGTATCCTTTCGCCTCCACAAGAATATTATGTTCAGAATTTGATTGTATGAAAATATCAATTCTATTTCCTTGTGCTGAATGTTCAAAGTCAAAATCTTTATATCCGAAACTTTCTAAAAAAGGAATGATGAATTTATACTTCACATTATTTTCCTGTTCACCGATTTCGCTTCTAGTTTTTTGTGCAAGTTGTTTAAGTTTTTCTTTTAAGTGTTGTTCCATATTTAGTTATATGTATATGTAAATAAAATTTTTCTTTGTGCCTTCGTGTCTTTGTGTTTAAAAATAAAACCACTCCCAAAGGAATGCCTTTGGCATAAGACCCCAAGGTTTTAAACTCTGTTGTTCTTTCCTTACTTCAACGCTTTCGGTAACATTTAAAACATAAAAATCAACCCGATAGATTATAAACTTTTCACTGAGTCGCTTTTTCAAATTTTATTTTTACCAAATTACTAAGCAAGCAGCATCAACATCATTTTCAAAATGCGTAATCTCTTGTCTCTGTGTTCGTAAAATATCTTCTAATTCTTGAGTCGAACAATTTCCTCGCCGTATCCAAATAACTTTTGGTGGAACGCCGAACAATAAACTCAGCTCGTGAAAGTCCGAATCTTTCGAAACAATCGTATATCCGTTTTCACGAGCATAGTTCCAGATTTCACGGTCATCAGCGCGTTGGAAATTTTTCTCCCTAACGTGAATTATTTCGGGGAAAATATCTTGTACGTTTGCTGCTAACCGATGAGAAATATTTACATCAAGCAGAAGTTTCATGATGCACTAATAACGAATGACGTTCTCTATCTGCGGCAAATCGCAAACATGCAGTAATATCCTCTTCAGTCAAATCGGGAAAATCTTCGATGATTTGCTTCTTTGTCATTCCGGATGCCAGATACTCAAGAACATCATATACAGTAATTCGTAAACCGCGAATACATGGTTTTCCTCCGCGTTTACCAGATTCTATTGTTATTATATTTTGATAATTCATAAATATGTTTTTTTTGTGCGAGTAATATACTTAATTCATTAGACTTGCTTTTATTCACCGCGAATCACACGGATGAAACACGAATTTGCTCGAATTTATATGTGAATATTCGTGAACCATCCGCGTAATTCGTGGTTAATTATTCACTTCGTCAAATTATACTGCAACGGAACATTTACCCACACGTTTGCAGGTTCTCCTGTGTGTTTCAGCGGCTTGGTAAATTGCCACGACATTACCGCATCAATAGATGGCTGTTTAAACATTTCTTCAAACTCGTGATATGTTTCAACATTTGATTTTGTCGAGTCATGATAAATGCTTCCCGTATTCACTCGTTGTACTTCTGCTGCCCGCGGTCTTCCGTCAATACCAATCAATACTTTCAACATTACTTCGGCTTTTATTCCATTCATCCGTGCTTCGTCAGGATAGACTGGAGGAAATTGCTGTGTCGGTGTGGGCCATTGTTTTAACGTAGTGAGTTCAACTGTGTCTGCTAACGTTGTCGGGTCAATTGGCTTTGTTGGTTCGTTAATTGGTTTGCTGGTTTGTTCGTTGGCTTGTTGTACTGTGTTTGCTTCCGTTTTTTGCTCAGGTAGTTTTGAACATGAAAAGAAACAGAGAAATAAAAAACATTGTAAGATCCCCCAAGCCCACTTTGACAAGGGGGAATTGAATCGTTGTATATTAAAATTATTTTTCATTGTTCATTCCTCATTATTCATTGTTTGTGTTTCTATATAAAATTTTAAAAGTAAATTTCTTGCTGCAATTGCTCTGAATTCTTTGCTTGCTCTTGCATCACTGATTGGCGCAAATTCTTTTTCGAGAATTGTCATTGCGTTTTCAATAGTATCTCTCTCCCATTTTTTATGGAGAAGAAATTGCTCGGTGTTTGTTGCACGTTTTGTTCGTTCCGCCATTCCGCCAAAACAAAGTTTGATTTCTTCCACTTCATTGTTACCATTTAATTCCAATCGAAATCCGCCGCTCAATGTAGAAATATCCAAGTCCTTTCGCTTAGAAACTTTGTATGACTTTACTCTCACTCCATTTGTCAGTTTTGGAATTGTTATCGAAGTAATCAATTCATTTTCTTCCCGTAATGTTTTTCGGTAGCCGATAAAATAATCGTCGAGAGCAACTTCGCGTTTTTTGTCCACGCATTGCAATTCAATTTTCGCGTTATATGCCATTAACACGGGAAGTGTATCGCCAATAGGGGAAGCAGTTCCGAGATTTCCACCAAGAGTTGCAAGGTTTCTTATTTGTTGCGAACCAAATACGGAAAGCATTTCTAACAAAGCGGGAAAATCGTTTTCAATTTTTTGTTTTACTTCTTCTAAACAAATTCCCGAACCAATTCGTGTTTCACTTTTATTGACAGAAAATGTTTTCAATTCTTCTACACGAGATAAATCAATAATTTCTTTCAGGAGTTCGTGCTTCTTTGTTACACGCAGTGCAATATCTGTTGCGCCATTGATGACAATTGCATCGGAAAATTTATTTTTAAATTCAAGCGCTTCTCTCAAACTTATTGGCTGATAATAATTTTGTTCTTCCGTTTGTAATTGAATTGATTCACTCGAAATAGATATGAGAAGTTTTGCAGTTTGTGGTTCGTTATTTGTGAAATGGTCTTTCATTTCATTCACACACGAATTTGCTGCCGCTTCTATAATTGGCTTGTAACCAGTGCAACGACATAAATTTCCAGTAAGAGAATCATCAATTTCACTTCTGGATGGATTGTTTTTATTTTTGTACAATGAAAACAACGACATCACAATTCCCGGTGTACAAAATCCACATTGACTGCCGCCCGTTTCAACCATTGCAGATTGAACGGGATGAAGTTCGCCGTTCGCCGATTTTAAATTTTCTACTGTTACAAGTTGTTTTCCGTGCAACATCGGCAGAAACACCAAACACGAATCAACCGATTTATATTTTGTTTTTCCATCATCACCAACTTCGCCAAGTACAACAGTACACGCACCGCAATCACCCTCGGCGCAGCCTTCTTTCACGCCTTTGTGTGCGGGCAAATCGCGGAGATAATTTAAAACCGTAGTCGTTGGTTTCAAATGTGAATTTTGAAAATCAAGCGCTACTATTTTTCCGTCAAGTATAAAAGAGATTGCTGATAACATAACTACTAAATAAAAAAATTCAATCGTTCAAATTTTTTTTTGTTCATTGCGGAATTTTTCTTTTGCTTTGTCCCACAGCGCATCCATTTCTTCTAAATTACTTTGATGCACATCTTTTCCGATTTTTTTTAATTCTTCTTCTATGAATTGAAATCGTCTGATAAATTTTTCGTTAGTATAGCGTAGCGCATTTTCCGGCTGCACATTTATATATCGCGCATAATTTATCAGTGTAAATAATAAATCACCAAATTCCTCTTCCATTTCTTTGTGGTTTCCTTCGCGCACGGCATTTTGAAATTCCTGCAATTCTTCTTCAAATTTTTTCCAAGCATCTTCTTTGTTTGACCATTCAAAGCCAACTTTCGCAGCTTTTTCCTGTAAGCGAAATCCACGCTGCAAAGAAGGTAATTCTTTTGGTACGCCCTCGAGAATGGATGTGCGCCCTTCATCGAGTTTAAAGCGTTCCCAGTTTTGCTTTATTTCTGCAACGCCGCTGACCTGCACATCGCCAAATACGTGCGGATGGCGGCGAATGAGTTTTTCTTTTACAAAATTCAGCACTTCGCTCAATGTAAATTCATTTGTTTCTTCTGCAATTACGGAATGCAAAACGATGTGCAGCATTAAATCGCCAAGTTCTTTTTTCAATTCCTGATTGTTATGATGTTCAATCGCTTCAATAGTTTCATACGCTTCTTCGAGCAATGCATGGCGGATGGATTGATGTGTTTGTTCTCTGTCCCAAGGACATTCTTTGCGGAGTTGTTGGACAATTTTTACAAAGTCAAGGAAATCTTGTTCGAGCATTTTGTTTTGTTTGGTTAAAAAATTCGGAGCAAATTTATGGAAAAAAAAGAAAGTATTTGGAAATTTTTACTATTACTATCTGCCTTTGCATTTATAAAATTTCTGTCCTTGTACTTCTTAAATCGTACTTCTTCCTTCTTATTTCTTATTATATTTCGCCCGCATTTTTATTAAGAATATATACAATGAAAATCTCTACAAGTTTTTTTCCGACGCTGAAAGAAATACCATCGGAAGCGCAAATTACAAGCCATCAATTAATGCTACGAACGGGAATGATTCGTCCGCTTGGTGCAGGCATTTATTCATTTCTTCCTTTTGGTTATCGAGTGCACAAAAAAGTATGCGGAATAATCCGCGAAGAAATGGATGCAATCGGCGGACAGGAATTTCATCTTCCTGCATTAAATCCGATAGAAATTTGGGAAGAAACGGGTCGTGTGCAAGCATTTGGCGATACGTTATTTCACGTAAAAAATCGTCCGCTTGTACTTGCACCAACACACGAAGAAATTATTTGTCATATTGCAAAGAACAACGTGAAATCGTATAAGGAATTGCCGCAAATTTGGTATCAGATACAAACGAAATTCAGAAATGAACCGCGTCCGCGTTCAGGTGTATTGCGTGGAAGAGAATTTACGATGAAGGATGCGTATTCGCTTGATGCAACGTGGGAAGGGCTTGACATCAGTTATGATTTACACGAACAGGCATATAGAAAAATATTTTCGCGATGCGGATTGAAATATTTTCTTGTCGGAGCATCAAGCGGCGCAATGGGTGGAAGCCGCTCGCAGGAATTTCTTGTGGAATCGAAAGAAGGCGGTGAAGATTCTGCAGTGCTATGCGATAGCTGCGGGTACGCTTCGAATATGGAAGTAGCTGTTTCCGCTCTGCAGAACATTCAAAGAGAAACAGAAAATAAATCGCACGAAAAACTCTTTACGCCGAATATTAAAACGATTGTACAACTTGCACAGTTTTTAAAAATAAATAAAGAGCGTCTTGCAAAATCATTAGTTTATAAAGTAGAAGGCAAACCTGTTTTAATACTTATGTGCGGCACGGACCAACTGAATGAGACAAAATTATTGAACGAATTGGGAAGCGATGCAACTGCTTATTCAGATGATGAATTGAAGGAATTAACGGGAGCGGATGCAGGTTCTATCGGACCAATAGGATTAAAGAATTTCAGAATAATTGCAGATAAAAGACTGGAAGGCGCAAATAATCTCATTAGTGGTGCGAATGTAAATGATTTTCATATTGGCGGAATAGATTTGGAACGCGATGTTAAAATAGAAAAATATGCAGATTTGAGATTGGTGGAAGAAGGAGAGCAGTGTACTCATTGCGGAAAATCTTTACGTGTGGTAACTGCAATTGAACTTGGGCATATTTTTAAACTCGGAACAAAATATGCAGATGCAATGGGCGCAAGTGTATTAACCGAAGAGGGAAAAGAAGTTCCAATAATTATGGGAAGTTACGGAATTGGTGTCGAGCGAATTATTGCGTGTCATATTGAACAACATCACGATGCAAACGGAATTTGCTGGGATAAATCACTCGCTCCGTTCGATGTGCAGTTAATTGCAGTAAATTCAGAAAATGAATTAGTGAATACGACTGCAAATGATTTATATCAAACTTTGAAGCAGAACAATATTGAAGTTATTTATGATGATAGAAAAGGCGTAACTCCGGGGTTTAAATTTAAAGATGCTGATTTGTTGGGAATGCCGTTGCAATTAATTGTAAGCGAAAGAAATCTTAAAAATGGTAATCTTGAAATCAAAGAAAGAAAGAGCGGAGTGCGACATGTATATCCCAAAGAGCAAGCGATGGAATTTTTAGTAAAATTTCTTAAGGGATAATGCACTGAAAATAAAAAAGCAGAAGAGAACTTCTGCTTTTTTATTTTTTGAGAACGAGATTACTCTTGTTCCGCCGACTGTCGTTGTTGACGACGAACTGCCCGTGACTTCAACAACCGCTTCTCAACAGAGGGTTTCACATAAAATCCACGCGCTTTCACTTCTTTTAAAACTCCCGCGCGTTCATATTTTTTCTTGAAACGTCGTAAAGCTTTATCAATTGATTCATTCTCGGCAATAATAATGCCTACCAAACATCAACACCCCCTTCCATACAGATTCTCTTCATTAGAAATTATATCCGTCAGAAAAATTTCCGCGAATGTTTTCTACTAAAATTTTTTGACCCGAATTTTTAAACGCGACAATAATGGCATTTCCTCCGTTGGATGTTTTTTGCTTCGACATCACTCTGCCAGCATCATTTAAATCATTATGAAAAATCATTTGTCCGATAGCATAAACTAATTCCGGTTTATAAGGTGTGCATTTTCCAATATCAATATTTAACAAAGTAGCTTCCATTGATATTTTTTGCAATGGCTCTAATAAACTCATGTGGCGACAACGAGTACATTTATACCATATTTTACTATTAGCAGGGTTCATTTCACCTACAATTGCCATTTTACTTTCTTTACCGCAATAGACACAATGCCGTGTAACATGCTTCGTGCGTGCTACTTTTGCAACAGGCTGTTCAGTTACGCTTTCTTGAGATTTAGTTGATTTTTTGGGCATAAAAATTTATTTTTAAGGGGCGAAAATTTGGCAATTTTATAAAAATTGCATGTGAAATATCGAAAATTGTAGTTGAATTAACAAATCGTCTGGCACAATCAAATTTTCTTCAATTCTGCTGCTACATAGAATGACCCACAAACAAGCAAAAATTCATCTTTTGAAATTCTTGACAGTCCAAAATTAACTCCGTTTTGAACTTCTCCTCCATGAAAGCAGGAAATTCCGAGAGAATGACATTTATGAACTATTTCTTTTGAAGACAAGGCTCTTTCTGTTTTTGGTTGAACAGCAATAACCGGAAGATTTAATTTTTTCAAAACCAACAGCATTTCATCAATATTTTTATCTTTCATTACGCCAAATACTACCATGCCGCGTTTTGGAAACAATTGCTGAACAGAATAAGAGAGTTTGAGAATTGCATCCGGATTATGTGCGACATCGCAAACGATTAATGGTTGCCTCCTCATTATTTCAAATCTTCCATAAATTCCGGTAAATGCTTGAATATTATTTAATCCCTCATTAATATTATTTGCAGAAATTTTAAATTTGAATTCACTTTTATTATTTGATTTACTCAAAACATTTAATGCACTTAATACAACAGGAATATTTTTCGACTGATAAAATCCACCAAGAGAAACTTGTAAATTGTTAGAATTAAATTGCTTACTTTTTATTTCATAAATATTTTTATTGATTCCAATATGACGCTCAGCAATTTTAACAATTGAATGTGCTTGATAAAATTTTGCTCTCTTTTCTTTACAAATTTTCTTGAGAATTGTAATTGCAATTGTATTTTCAGACCCTGTTATACAAGGAACATTTTTTTTTATAATTCCTCCTTTTTCGGCAGCAATATTCTCAATTGTGTTTCCAAGATGTTCCTGATGTTCAATACTAATATTGGTAATTATTGAAAGCAGCGGAGATATAATATTCGTTGCATCTAATCTGCCACCCAATCCTGTTTCAATGATAGCAATATCAACTTTTTCATCTGCAAAATATTTAAAAGCAGTTGCTGTAGTACACTCGAAGAAAGTAATATGATTCTGGCTAACAAAATTTTGTATTTGAGGAGTGTAACCAATTAATTTATTTTCGGGAATTTGGATACCATTAATTCTGATTCTTTCTCGAAAATCGAACAAGTGAGGAGAAGTGTATAATCCGGTTTTGTAGCCTGCACAAGTGAGTACAGCAGAAAGCATAGCAGCTGTTGAACCCTTGCCATTTGTACCTGCAATATGAATACTCGGAAATTGCCGATGAGGATTGCCAAATATATTCAGAAGTGATTCAATATTTTCTAATCCTAACTTAATGCCAAAGTTCTGGAGAGAAAATAAAAACTCAACCGTACTTTTATATGATTTCAAGTAATATCAAAATTCTGGCGGTTCTTCATCTTCTGGCGGAGCTGATTCCTCTTCATCGCGAGACTCCTCTTCAAAATCAGGAAAATCCGGCTCACTTCTCTCTAAGCCTTGTTGCTGCTGTTGTGAATCGGTGCCGCGCTGGTCGTTGTTAATTCTTTCAAAATTAATATTGACCATGAGCTCATCTGTTCGATATTTCTTTTTTGCAGTATATGGCAAATCTTTTCCTTCAAATCCTGCAACTTTTCTCGAAACATTTTGCGCATAAGGTGAAGAGGGATATTTTGATTGCAGTAATTTATAACACGAGACGGCGGAATCATAATTTTCATAGTAGTACTCATAGAGCCATCCCATAGCAAATAACGCCTTTGGTGTAAATTTTGATGTTGAATCGTAAAAAGAAATTATTTCAAATTTCTCAAAAGCCTCGTCATATTTTTTTTGCTGTAATTCGGTTTCTGCAATATTGAAAAACTGTTGCAACGAATCAACAGAAATGGTATCCTGCAATGCTATTCCTAAAATCTTTCGAGCGGCATTTGCAACCGGATGACGAGGAAATTCGTCAACAATTCTGAAATAGAGAGATTCTGCACTTGGCTGAAGTGAATCATTTTGGGTTGGATATAATCCCGCAAGTGTATATAGTACTTTTGGTATTACGAATGATTGAGGTGATGTTGTTAGCGACTGATTAAAATAATAGATAGCAGAATCGCGCAATCCCATTTTGTTTTCAAGGATTGCGCCTAATTCATATTCTTTTGTTGAAAGACTATCCAGTAATTCGCTTAATGGAGTTTTGATAGTATCTTTGAGCCATGCAGGACCACTCGCAATAGTCGAATCAGATTGTTGGAGTGAATCATCGGGAATATTTTTAAATGCTAAACTTGCTGAATCCGTAATTTCTTCTTCATCTCCTTCATCCCAAATATTTTTTTCTTTTTTAGGAGGCTCACTTTTTGCAATCGTATTTGTTGAATCAAGGAGTTTGTTCACAATATTTAGCGAAGTATCGCTTTGAATTAATGAAAGCAAAGAATCAGAGTGAGAAGCGACAGGAGGAACTAATGCTAAAGTATCATTAGAAAGTTCTTTTGTATTTTCTGTACCATTTGATTGACTTGGTTCAATGCCTGCTTCTCGTAATGAATCAGCAATGTATGCTGTAACTGAATCTGCTTTGAATTTCGTGATGCTGTCCTTTATTGCTTGCTCATATCGTCTAATGCTGTCAAGTACACCAATAATTTCAGGATGTAATTTGAGATTTAACAGCGAATCGTATTTTGTAGCGGCAGTGCGAAGTATAAAATAATTTGTGAAAATATCTGCTTTCTTTTTTGCATCTGCTGTAACTTCCGAAGATGGAAATTCTCCTTTTGCAATGTTATAGTTTGCTAACGCCGCATAATAATCTTTAAACGTAATTTCATTCATTACTCCCAACTGATATGCAGATTTTGCAGCAGCATCCGTGCGCTTGTACGCAGTATCAACAAAAGAGAACTGCTCTTCTGCCAAATCAATATCGCCATTATTCTTCAACACCATTCCAATTTCATAATCAATTTGCGATAAAAATTCTTTATTGCGTCTGTCCTCGCGCAAATCTTCTAAAATTGTAAGCGCTTGTTCTGCTTTTTCAAGATTGCTCAGCATTACTGCAAAACGAATTTTACCACGTATCCCGAGTAAATAATCACTCGATTCATCAACTAATGTTGCATACGCATACGCAGCAGAAAGATACTGCTGGCGCGATTCTTCCATCTGTCCAAGTTGAAATGAAATTTGCATTTTTAAAAGATTATCATTTGCAAACTCGAGCGCTGTGGTAAATTTTTTAACTGCATTGTCGTACTCCTTCTGTTCAAAATAAATTTGTCCTTGCAAGAAAAAACCCTCTGCGATGAAGTCATCATCGTTTAATGCAACGAGCGTGCTGCTATCGCCAATTAATGTGAAAACATCTTTAAATCTTTTTGTCAAATAATACGTCTTTGCCAACCCGAGCGTTGCTTCTGAGAATAAACTCCCATCAGGAAAATTCTGCCTTAACTCAATATATTTTCGCTCCGCACGAAAATATTCTCCCATATAAAAATAGGAATTGCCAATCATTAACAATGCGTCATCAAAAAAAACACTGTTGGGATAGTACTGCAAGAGTTTGGAACATTTTTCTACTACTAATTCAAATTTTGTTTTTGAATCTACAGGCGTTGGAATTTTTATGAAGCGATTGGGATTTCGCTCTTTTACAAGAATTGCTTCAATCGGTTTTATTCCTTCGTCGTAGGATTTTGATGCATTGTAGTACGTATTAAAATAAGCATTCAAATCCTGAAACCTGTTCGAGAAAAATCCGCCACATCCCCATAAAAGCGTGCTTAATGCAATTACGGAAACAAGATAATACGTAAACGTTCGTGAGTTATTCAATTTCACAATTATAAGATTATAAAAAATTATTTAGGGAAAAGATACTTATAGCAAAAACGAAAACAAAATGCTTTGATTACTTCATCTTCTTTGCCTATATTTTCCTGCACTTATGAACGATAATTGTACTGGGAAAATTCCCCGCTATTTAATACTTATTTTACTTCAAGTATTTATACTTGCAGAATTTGGAAATGCACAAATAATCGCCGGAAGCGATGGAGACATCGAACCGCGCTTTTTGATTGATAAACCTACGGCTGGAATGTTGAAACGAGGAAGTTTTGGAATGAATCTTGACTTTTTTCAACAAGGAGGATTGGTTGTTAATCTTAATGCCGGAGTAATGAACCGACTGAGTTTTGGCGTATCTTATGGCGGAAATAATATTGTTGGCTCAAATAAAATTGATTGGAATAAATCCGCTGGTGTGAATATTAAATTCCGATTGTTTGATGAAACAGCAACTGTACCTGCTATTGCATTAGGTTTTGATTCACAAGGAAAAGAAAATTATGTTGCTACACTCAACAGATATGCAGTAAAATCTTCCGGTTTTTTTATAGTCGGAAGTAAAAATCTCGAACTGCTTGGATTTCTTAGTGTCCACGCCGGATTGAACCGTTCGTTAGAAAATAGCGACCGAGATAATGACATCAATACTTTTTTAGGCATTGAAAAAACTATTGGAAGTGATTTATCGTTTGTGGCAGAATATGATTTTGCAGTGAATGATTCAAAGAAAAGTATTTTAACAGAGCACCGAACCTTTTTCCATACCGGATTTCGGTGGAGTTTTGGAAACGGTTTTGCGGCAGGTATTAACTTAAAAGATATTCAAACACAAAAATTTTCTATTGGCAGCAGGACGATGTTTGTCGAATACATAAATATTTTTTAACCCACTCATTAAACTTTTTCCAATACTATCGTGTTACATAAACTACACAAATCAACGAATTTTAATTTAATTTTTTATATAAAGGATTTCGTTATGAAATGGCATACTTTAACATCCCTTACGAATTTAGTACTATTTTTTGTTGTCGGAGTTTTTTTTACCGGTTGTTACACACAACTCGCAATGAATACTGACCGTCCGCAATACAGGCACAAGATGAAAAAGGAAATCAAAATTCAGAAGGAAGAAAAGGATGATGCTGAAATGGCTGATGCCTTTGAAAATGATAATAAGGAATATCAGGAAACTGAATCAGAAAGTTATTCAACCTTTGACGAAGAATATCCTGAAGGAACTGTAATTAATAATTACTATGTAGATGATGCTGATTGGTGGCCTCATCAAAGAGTTTATTCCGGTTATTATTCTCCATCACTTTCTTTTTATGGATATTTTTCCGACCCTGTCTATTCGTGGGATTATTATTGCTACACTCCAATCAGGCAATATTCTTGGCGGTATTGGGATTGGTGCTATCGTCCTATGTTTGTCGCCTATAATCCATGGTGGTACAGTCCATATTATTGGGATTGGGGATGGTATGGCGGTTCTGGTTACGGATATTCCAACAATGATAATGCGGGAGTAAAAACTTCACGCAATTTCGGAAGAACAAGAGATGGCGCACAAGGAAGAAGAGATGAAAGCAGAACAGGAAGCGTGCAGGATATTCGAGGAGGAGGAATGACGTTAGATATTGAAGGGGGAAAAATTATAGGCGGCTCTGTGCGTGATGGAAAAAGTACGAAAGAAAATAGCGGACGAAGAGGAAATGGAAATATAATTGGAAATGGAACTCGCAGAGATGGTTATAGAAATAATGGTCGCGGAAGAGAACCTCAACGTGATATAATTAAAGAAAGAACAGTAAAGCGTCCTACTAATCAGGAAAATGCAGCAGACCCGGAAGTAAATACAACGCCGCGAGGCACTATTCAAAATCAGCCGCAGACGCCGCAAAGCACACCAAGAGAAGAACGACGCCCAACAAGAACGGAAGGAAGACGACCGCCACAGAGTGATTCTCCCAATAATGCGCCTACACCGAGCGTTGCTCCTCGTACTCCGTCGGCACAATCTCCCCCGCCGCAAAACAATGGTGGAAATAGAACCACTGAAACAGATAATTCTTCACGAAGACCACCTCGATAATTAAGTTGAAAAAAATATGTATGGAAGGCATTAGTAAAAAATGCCTTCCATTTGTTTCAGCAATTTTAACATAGTTCTACAATGAAAATACCTTTCTTAATTCGCTTTTTATCAATTACAACTCTCATTTTTTCCATAGCGTCATTAAATGCTCAGAACACTTCTGATGCAGTTCGGCTTTCATTGCCGGGTTTTTCCCTTAATGCCAGAAGTTTAGGTATGGGGAACGCATTTACCGGCGTTGCGAATGATTACTCTGCGACGTACTGGAATCCTGCAGGTATCGGTATGATTGAAAATTCTGAAATGACGTTTTCACTTTCTCACAACATTGCAAACGATAACAGCACATATTTAGGAAACAGTCTCCCCTACGAAAACACATCTTCAAGTCTTGATAATGTCGGCTTTATTTTTCCTTTCCCAACTACACAGGGAAGTTTTGTAATGGCTCTCGGATACAGCAAAACGAATAATTACCTTTCGGGATTAAAATACAGCGGCTTTAACGAACAAAACTCTATTGTGCAGGATTGGGCAAAAGATGGACAAACCTTCAATTATTTTCCAAACACAAGTCCTGCATATTGGCTGTATCTTGCTGATGTCGAATCAACATTAGTCGGAAGTTCCTACGAATATTACTATGAAAGCCCTATTAAAAACAGAGTAGTGCAAAAAGGAACATTACTCGAAGATGGCGGAAGAAATTTATGGTCTGTCAGTGCATCATTTGAAGCAGCGCCAGCACTATTTTTAGGCGCAACGCTGAATATCATTCGCGGAACATATAATTACAGCAATGAATATATTGAGCAAGACACAAAAAATTATTACTCATCCACATTAACGCCCGGGTTTGATTTTGATTACTTACGTATGGAGGAAACAATAAAAGAAGATATTGGCGGATATAATTTGATTCTCGGAATGTTTTACAATTTCAATGAAGAGGGCGCATTTGGAATTTCTATGCACACACCGTCGTATCTTTCTATACGCGACGACTTCAGAACTTTACGCGAAGTACAATACGATAATGGAGATTTCTCTACGTACGATGACCCGCAAATTGATGACCCCGCAAATTTTACAGAATTTGAAGTGAACACGCCATTTATTTTTTCGTTTGGCGCATCATATCAAATAGAAAATTTCCTCGTCTCCGCTTCTTCTGAATTTACTGATTGGACGCAAATGGAGTTTACCAACATTACGCCTGACCTCGAATATTTAAACAGAAAAATTAAGGAAGAATATCAACCCGCATTAACGTATCATTTTGGGATTGAATATTACGTGCCTTTTTCATCTCTCATCGCACGTGCCGGATATATGTATCTCCCCTCTCCATATAAAAACGACCCTACTTCGTTCGATAAAAAATATATAACGCTCGGCGCAAGTTTTACTCTCGAAGAATCCATCGTTATTGATATTGCATACGCGAACGGCAATTGGAACTCATTTACTGATGCTCCCAATGCCGGTTATACGATTCAGGAAAAAATTACCACCCATAATATTTTTGCAACAATAGCATACCGCTATTAATTTTCTCAATAACATCTTTCGATTATATTAGTCCCTGTTTTTTTTTGTCAGGGACTTTTTTTTTGATTTGGGATTTGGGATGTGCGATTTGGGGATTTTAGATTTTAGAATTTAGG
>CAYHPL010000017.1:70535-71539 GCA_964358705.1 uncultured Chitinophagales bacterium | reverse complement strand
CGGTTCCTGCAATATGTAAGAGTCCCTTTTGCATTGAGTAATGTGTTATTTATTTCACATTCGATTACATTTATTGGGGCAAAAAATAAATGAATTAAAATTTAAAGCAAAATAAAAAAGACGAAAAAATGAAAAATAAGCAAAAATAAGCAATGATGACGGGATTCGTCCTTGATAACAAAAAAAGCCGTCTGCGAACAAATCGTAAACGGCTTACAAACATTTTTTTAGATTCCTCCCGACAAGTCGGGAGGAAAGACAATTTCTATTTAAAAAATTTTCTCGTTTTTATAATTTCTTACTTGCTAATTTTTTTATTGCTTCTTCTCTTGAATGGACATGCAGTTTCGTATAAATATTATGTGAATGCACGGAGACAGTAGGAATACTCACATTTAATTTTTCAGAAATTTCTTTGTACGTATAATTCTTACTGAGGTATTCGAGAATGTTTCGTTCCTGTTTTGTAAATATATTTTCTTTCTGTGCATTATCATTTATTGTTTTTATATAATCACAAATTTTATCTGCTACCGATTTTGGCATAGGTACTCCACCCCACGCGAGATATTGCAGCGCAGACATAATACCATGGAATCCAAAACTTTTTTCCACGTACCCACTCGCGCCCACAAGCATTGACTCAAAGACTCTCTCATCTCTTTCGTTGCCGGTGAATATCAGAATTTTTACTTCGGGAAGAAGCAGTTTTATACGCCGCGTACATTCCACACCATCCATTCCGGGTAAATAAATATCCATCAGAAGCACTTCGGGATTGCATCGCACTATATCCGCGAGCGCATCTTCTGCATTGTGATAGATGCCTGCGAGATGAATTGTTGCGGAATGTTTTAAATGCAGCGCAATGGTATCACACATTGCAACATCATCTTCAACGACAGCGAGAGATATACTCATAAACCCTTTTTATTTATTTGTAATCGGAATTAAAAAAATTGCGGCGTAAAGTTACAAATCTTTTGTTGGATTGTCAAGAGAAA
>CAYHPL010000017.1:39784-70435 GCA_964358705.1 uncultured Chitinophagales bacterium | reverse complement strand
TAAGAAGCAAGAAATAAGAAGCAAGAAATAAGAAGCAAGAAATAAGAAGCAAGAAATAAGAAGCAAGAAGGAAGAAGGAAGATGTTTGTGTAATATTTATGGAGATTCCTCACTTCGTATCGGAATGACATATTCTACATACCAGAACACATATCGCACATCTCACATCACACATCACTTCTCACCCTCTTGGATGAAAACTATGATGCACTTCTTTCAGGAATGCTCTATCTATGTGTGTGTAGATTTCTGTTGTTGCGATGCTTACGTGTCCGAGCAGTTCCTGTACCACTCGTAAATCGGCGCCGCCTTCGAGTAAGTGTGTTGCAAAAGAATGGCGAAATGTATGCGGATGAATTTTTCTCTGCAATGCGGCTTGCGCATAAGAATCTACAATATTCCATATTGCCATACGCGAAAGTTTTTTTCCGCGCGCATTCAAAAATATTATATCGTTTGCGTGCGGAGAAGAAATCAGTGGACGAATTTCTTTTGTATATCGTGCAATCCACTGCAACGCAAAACTTCCTATCGGAATAAAACGCTCCTTCGCGCCTTTCCCAAAGACACGCACAAATCCATCATCTGTATATAATTCCGCTTGTGTGAGCCCGAGCAATTCGGAGACGCGCATTCCGGTTGCATACAATGTTTCAAGAATTGCTCTGTCGCGAATCCACATTGCAACACCGTTTCTCAAATGGGGAACCGATGCATTTGCGGCTTCCAGTATTTGTACAATTTCATCCTGATGAAGCACATCCGGCAATGTGCGTGCAAGTTTCGGTGTTTCTGTAAATATTGTCGGGTTGTGAGTAAGGATTTTTTCGCTGAGTAAAAATTTATACAATCCCTTCAATGCAGAAATTTTTCTTGCGATGCTTTTTGTCGAAAGTTTTTTGGCTGAAAGCGAGACAATAAACTGTCGTACAATTTCCTGTGTTGCAGTTTCCGGCGCGCAGTGATGTTCTGCAAGAAAATTGCAATACTCCTCTATGTCAAAAGTATAGGAAGCGAGCGTGTTGTGCGAGAGATTTTTTTCTATGGAGAGGAAATGACGATAGGAGCGCAGTAAAGGATTGCTTACGGAGTGATGCGGCGTTGATAGAAAATTCTTTTTCACGAACTGATTTGTACACTCTTCCTTCAAAAAGAGTGTACCCAGAAGAGCAATTACCTGCTATGCAAGCAAATCAATATCGCGCGGAACAGAACGACCAAGCCAGCGCAGTATTTGCTCAGGATGGTCGGACATAATAATATCTGCGCCAAATTTTAACGCGCGCTCCAGTTCTGCTTCGGTTTCTATGGTGTATGTGCCGACTACTAAATCATTATCGTGCGCATCTTTAACGAGTGAAGTTTTCAATACCTTGATATCGGCAATAAAGAACTTTGAAAATGCAAGCCGACACAATAGCGAAGGACTTTTTCGTGCATGGCGTTTTGCATCATACAGCACAGCGAGATTGAGATTGGGGTCGTATTCCCAAAATTCGCGCAGTAAATTATGGTCGAACGATGAAAATATTACATCGTTTTCCATGCCGAATTCTTTGGAAAGTTTGATACTTTTTTCCACAATGAAATTATATTTTGCATCGTTGCCATACGATTTGATTTCAATATTCAATTGAATTTTTTGCGCACACAACTTCATTACATCGCGCAGCAAGGGAATTGTTTCACCGGAAAATCGTTTGTTAAACCACGAACCGGAATCAAGCACCTGTAATTCCTTCAGTGTAAAACTGCTTACTTTCCCTCTGCCATTTGTGGTGCGATTGATACGATGGTCGTGAAAGACAAGGACTTTGCCATCACTCGAACACTGGATATCAATTTCAATCATATCAGCGCCGATTTCGATTGCGCGTTTAAATGCAGGCAAACTGTTTTCCGGGAATGTGCCGGAGCTGCCTCTGTGCGCGACAACGAGCGGATGATTTTTTAATTCAAACATATAATTTTAAGAATGGTGTACTTCGCCGCGATTGCGAAGTTGTTGGAGAATTTCTGAAAAAATTTCTTGCACATCACCAACACCATTGACCGTTACAAGACTTCCTTCATTATGATAATATTCTTTAAGCGGAGCGGTGGATTGGGAATAGACGTGCAGGCGCTTTAATACAGTTTCCAAGTCATCGTCAACACGATGAATTAATTTTTCTCCGCATTTTTCACACGGCGAACCAATATCCAATAAATTGAAAGAAGCATTATACACTGTACCACAACGCGGACAGCTTAATCGGTCTTTCAAACGGCGAATTATTTCATCATCACTTACTTCAAAACTTATTACTGCATTGAGGGTAATTGCACACGCTTTCAATAATTGAGAAAGAGCAGATGCTTGCGGCACAGTGCGCGGAAATCCATCGAGTATAAATCCGTTGAATGTTGTACCATTCAATACGACATCACGAATGATGCCAATCATTACTTCATCAGGAACAAGTTGTCCTGCATCCATTAATGTTTTTGCTTTTTTCCCAAGTTCTGTCTGCAGTGCAATCGCTGTTCGCAGCAAATCTCCTGTTGAAATATGCGGGATATCATAATGCGAAGATAACAGTTTTGCCTGCGTACCTTTGCCAACTCCCGGCGATCCAAGTAAAATAATGCGCATAAAAATATTCCCTTTCTTTTATTCCTGATTTTCCGGCTCGAGAATTTCTTCGAGAGATTTCACGACCTCGCTGAGTACTTTTTGAATTCTGTTATCAAGTTCAACATTCATTCTCTTTTTAAGTGCAGCGACAACATCTTTTCGTTCATAATTTTCCAACGCAAGAATGGCGGCGCGACGAACATGAAACACCGGGTCGCTTGATAAATTTATCAATTGTTTTACTACAGAAGCAGTATCCTTCCACACTCCACCGAGAATGCCAATTGCTTCCGTGCGCAACGATGTAGCATTTCCTGCATTTGAAAAATCCTTTGCAAGTTTTACCGCATCGCCATCTTTTCGCTTGGTAAGTTCCTTTAGTGCAGTAATGCGTATTGCTTCACGATGCGATTCGCGCTTCAATCCTGCCTGACAATATTTTTTTGCATTTGCTGAATCAATACGGCAGAGTGAAGAGAGCGCCTGCGCTGCAACGGTGTAACTTGAATCTTTTTCAAAAATGTTTTTCACTGCAAAAACAACGCCATCGCTGGGAAATCGCTCCAGCACACGTAACGCAGCAATGCGCAACCGTGTGTTTTGTTCATTCAGCAATGGAAGTACAGTCGGGACAATACTTGCATCCCCTATTGCTCCCAATGCTTCTGTTGCATTTACGCGCACACCCCAAAATGCATCGGTGGAAATACGTTGAATAAATGCGTTGAGTACTTTCTGTTTGTCGTCGGAAGAATATCTTGTTTTTAATTGTTCAATGGATTGTATGCGTGCGGAAACATCTCCGTGTTCGAGGAGGTAAAGCAATTCATCGGTTGTGCGGTCGAATGTAACACGCTTCATTATTTTTGCACCTTTATCAAACACTATCGCAAGAGGTTTGTCATTGTACACATATTCAAATTCGTGCATACGTTTGTTGAGCCACACGTGTTTCACTTCGCTTCCTGTTTCCGTAAATATTTCAATATCAACAGGCATTGTAAATAATCCAGTGAAATCATCATTCTCTTGCGTTTGGCGAATTGTGATTTTCAATTTATTTCTTTCTGCATCGTAATCAGACAGCACAACAAATTCAGGGTACCCTGCTTTGTACATCCACTCGTTAAAAAACCATTGCAGATTGTATCCCGTTGCTTCTTCAATGGCAATTTTGAAATCATTCGTTTCGACATTTTGATACGCGTGTTTTGCTATATAATACCGGATTGCTTTTTGAAATAATTCATCACCAAGTACAAAACGCAGCATATCAAGCGTTGCAGAACCTTTTGCGTAAATATGGCTGTCAAAAATATCTTCCGGATTTTCAAAACCATTCCACACCATCGGACGCTTTTCATCGCGGTCAGCATTCATAGCGTCTATTTTTGTGCCGAGCATTTCCCACGTCATTTCATCTTTGCCGAGAGAATGTTCTACCCACAAATTATCAAAGTACGAAGCAAATCCTTCGCTCAACCACGCATGCGACCAATCACGCGGCGTTACGACATCACCCCACCACTGATGTGCAAGTTCGTGCGCAACCAAACCATCGCTTCGCGTGCGCGGGTCAAGATGTGCGCGCTCATCGTGGATAGTAGTTTCATTCAATGTTGTTGCGCCCGCATTTTCCATACCGCCGTACATAAAATCCGTAACAACTGTTTGCGCATATTTTTCAAAAGGAAATTTCATCCCGATAAAATTCTCATAGTATGAAATCATTTCAGGCGTGCGGGAAAAAGATAATTGCGCTTTCTCTTTTTGAGAAGGACGCACATAGTATTCGCACGGTACGGAAGCAGAATTATCACTTAACTTCACATATTCTCCTGCAACAAGTGAAATCAGATACGATGAAATCGGATGCGATTCAAAAAAATGAAATGTCTTTGTTCCATTGCCATTCATTTTTTCTTCGAGAAGTTGCCCATTGGAAATCGCTGTGAATTTTTCGTTTACGGTTACAATCATTTCCGTTGTTGCTTTATCATTTGGCGCATCGTAGCAAGGAAACCACCAATGATTATCTTCGGCTTGTCCATGCGACCATACCTGCCAGTTGCGATTGGGCTGTAGTGAATCAGGCGCTATAAAATACAATCCTTTTTTAGGTTTCGCATTATAAAAAATTACCACGCTCACGGTATCTTTCATTGAATACGGTTTATCAAGTGGAAGAATGACTTTGCCTGTTTCTTTATAAATGCGCAATGAATTTTCCGCGATTTTTGCGGATGTGATATTCAATCCTTCCTGCTCCAATTCAACTACTTCGCAATTCGGACGAAGAGGAATAAATTGCACCGTAACTTTTCCCGCTATAGATTTCTCTTTTTCGCTGATTGCTATATCAAATTTATAATGCAGAATATCAACGGTGCGCTCACGTGAAAATTTAGCATTTTTAAAATTCATCTGCTGCGCATTGATTGCACCTGTGCAGCAGAGAAAGAAGAGAATAAGTAATCGGGGAAATCGCATAATTTTATTGCAAAACTAATGATGGAATTGAAACGGTATTTGACTTTTTGTGTTCTTCTCTTTTTGAAATGGTTTGTCGTCTTCTTGCGGATTCCGTAACAAGTTGTCCGCACGCTGCCTGAATATCTTCGCCGGAACTGCTTCGCACAAATACTGAAACATTGCGCTCTCGCAATTGTTCAATAAATTTTTCCGTGCGCACATAAGGAGTTGCACGCAGTGTTGCTCCGTAACTTGCAGGGTTCGCAAATGTAATTGGATGAAACGGAATAATATTTATTTTACACGGAATTCTTTTTGACATGCGGACAATGCGATGAATATCCTCATCGGTATCATTCACACCGTCGAATAAAATATATTCAAATGTGATACGCTGTTTTGTTTTTGCATAATAATATTCTGCTGCAGAAAATAATTCGTGAAGAGAATATTTATTTGTTATCGGCATTAATTTCGCTCGTACTACTTCATCAAGCGAGTGCAGCGAAATGGCAAGTTTTGTTCGCGGTTGCTCATCAGCCATCTGCTTTATTTTCTCCGGTATTCCTGCTGTTGAAATCGTTATTCGCTTTGCAGAAATTTCTATTCCCGTAGAAAGAATTTCTACTGCTTTCTGCACGTTTTCAAAATTCAGCATCGGCTCTCCCATTCCCATAAAAACAACATTGGTTAGAGTTTTATTGTCCTCATTCAAATTAAAAGAATGCTCTGCATTATCTGAAAGCAACATCCTTTTAATAAACAGTACCTGCTCAACTATTTCTCCTGCTGTTAAATTGCGCTGCAAACCCATTGTACCTGTCGCACAAAAAACACAATCCAGCGGACAACCAACTTGTGTAGAAATACACAATGTTAATCGCGGACGTCGTGTTGCTTCGCCATCATCATCATACTCAAACGTTTGTGAAGGAATAAGCACGGATTCGATGTACTTTTCATCAGAAAGTTTGAAAAGAAATTTCGTAGTATTATCCTGAGGAGATGCATTCACAGAGACAAGGTGAAGTGTTTCTATCGTTGCGGCGTCTTGTAATTGTGCGCGAAACTGTTTGCTCATTGTTGTAATTTCTTCAAACGATAATACCATCATTCTATACAGCGCATGAAATAATTGTGTTCCTCTGTACGGTTTTTCTCCAAGCGAAACAGCGAATTCCTGCAGTTCTGAAATAGTACACCCTTTGATGTTTTTTGGCACGTGGCGATTGCTTAAGTTTGTAAAAATTTGCGCTAAATTTACAAAAAGATTTCAGGGTGGGCAAGGACTGAAGAAAAGTCTGCAAATCAACCTTCACTCAAATAATATTACTCAATTCTGAAAAAAACTTTTATCCAAATTGCGTAAATACCTATCTTTGCCAAAATATTACCAAACAAAACAGTTACATAGTAATGGCAAAATTTCCAAAAACCTTCTGGACAGCAAACATAGTCGAACTATTTGAGCGGTCGGCTCACTATGCAGTCTTTATTGCAATAACTCTTTATCTCTCCCGCGTTGTTGGCTTCAACGACATTTGGTCTGCGTGGATAAGCGGTGTTTTTTCTGCGGGATTGTATTTTCTTCCGCCGTTCACTGGCGCATTTGCTGATAAAATCGGATTTCGCAGAGCAGTCATTCTTGCTTTTTCATTACTTACGATTGGGTATTTTACGTTAGGTTTTTTACCGTACAAACAGACGGTTCTCCCTGCACTTATCATTCTTATGTTCGGCGGTTCATTTATCAAATCCATCATTACCGGAACTGTTGCTAAAACAACCAATGAAGAAACACGAGCAAAAGGGTTTTCAATTTTTTATGGTATGGTCAATGTCGGTTCATTTTTGGGAAAAACGTTTGCCTTCCCACTACGACTGCAATGGGGATTGGAATCTATCAATTATTATTCTGCCGCAATGTCGTTCATTGCTCTTCTCATTGTCTATTTCTTTTATCAAAATATCAATAGAGACGGGGAAGGAAAATCAATTAAGGACGTATGGAATAGTTTTTTAAAAATATCCAGCAATCCAAGATTAGTAATTTTAATTCTCATCGTAACGGGTTTCTGGATTATTCAGCATCAATTATATGCTTCAATGCCAAAGTACGTTTTGCGCACAGTTGGAGAACATGCTTCACCAGAATGGATTGCAAATGTGAATCCTTTTGTTGTAATGACGTGCGTTGTGTTCATCACGCATTTAATGCGCAATGTTCGCTCTGTTACTTCTATGATGGTGGGAATGTTTCTGATGCCGCTTTCTGCAATGGTGATGGCATCAAGTTCTTTGGTTACTTCCGCTGATGGAAGTTTCATTTCCATTTTTGGAATATTTTCCATTCATCCGATTACGCTTATGATGATACTTGGAATTTCCGTACAGGGGCTTGCGGAATGTTTTATTTCTCCGCGCTATCTGGAATATTTTTCTTTACAGGCGCCAAAGGGTGATGAAGGATTATATTTAGGTTTTAGTCATCTCCATTCATTTTTATCTTCGCTACTTGGATTCGGTATTTCGGGATATTTACTGACGATGTACTGTCCCGACCCCAAAACACTTTCCCCTGAGGAACTTCTCCATGCGTATGACAATGCAAATTATATCTGGTATTATTTCGCTGTAATCGGTTTTACATCTGCAATTGCGTTGATTATTTACCGTAACGTTTATGACAGAATTGATGCGAAGAAGAAACTCTCAGCGCAGTAACGCAACTTTCTTTTCAGTTTCAGCAGGCGTAATTTTTTTTATGTAATCACGCAAAAATAATTCAAAACATTTTCCTGCAATTGGTGCAGCGGCGGCTCCTCCTTTTCCTCCGTTTTCTACCATCACGCAAATTGCTATCTGCGGATTTTCATACGGCGCAAACCCAATGAACCATGCGTGGTCATTTCCGTGGGGATTTTCTGCTGTGCCTGTTTTTCCTGCAACGTTAATTCCTTTTACCCGCGCTGTTGCTGCAGTTCCGCCCGGAGTCATTACTACGTGGAACATTCCTTCACGAATAATATCCATTACATTTTTTGGCACGCCGACATCTTTTTTATTAAAAGGAATTTTTTGAATTTTTCCGTTTGCTCTGTCGCGTATTCCCATTACTGCGTGCGGTTGGTACAGTGTTCCTCCATTTCCTAATACGGCAGCATAATTCGCCATTTGAATCGGAGAAACTCCAACTTCTCCTTGTCCGATGCCAAGACTCACTAAATATCCCTGCGTCCATTTTCTTTTACCATAAATTCTATTAAAGTAATCTTCCGATGGAAGTAATCCTGCATTTTCTTCGTCAATATCTATCCCTGTCTTTTTTCCAAAACCAAAACGGTCGCCCATAGCAGTCCAACGCGGCAATCCGTTTTTTAACATCAGCGTATAAAAGAAAACATTGCACGAGCGTTGAATTGCTTCAATAACATTTGTCGAGCCGTGAACATGCATATCGTGAAATACGTGATTGCCAAAGGTAAATGCGCCGCGACATTGTACACGCCAGTTGATATCAATAATTTCCGCTTCGAGCGCCGCTGCTGCGAGAAGCATTTTATACGTAGAACCCGGCGGATAGCGCGTCATTGTTGCGCGATTGAAGAGTGGTTTTTCTTCCGATTCTGTTAAAAAGTTCCACTGCTCCTGCGTTGTTTTTCCTCCCATAGAAAGCAAATCAAAATCCGGTTTACTTACTAATGCAAGTAATCCTCCATCGCGCGGGTCAATGGCTACTACTGCTCCACGTTTATCAGCCATCAGCGATTCCGCAAGTTCCTGCAATTTAAAATCCACAGCCAGCAATAAATCACTTCCTTCTTTTGGTGGAATATCGCTTTTTCCATCATTGAATTTGCCGACAAATTGCCCGTGCGCATTTATTGCAATCAGTTCCACGCCCGGCAATCCGCGCAGAAATGGTTCGTACGCAGATTCCAATCCCGTTGCGCCGATAAGGTCTCCCTGACGATACATTGTGGATTGTTTTTCAAGTTGCTTATCCGAAATTTCTTTGATGTAGCCAAGTAAATGTGAAGCGCGTGCTTTGGTAACGTAATACCGTTTCGTTTCCATCTGAAAATCCACGCCGGGAAAATCGCCGCGATGCTCTTCTAATGCGGAAAGCGTCGGAAAATCTATATCGCGTTTTAATCGTGAAGGAACAAACTGATTGTACTTTGCCGCTGTGCGATATTGTTTGCGGATAAAATCTTCCGGCGAGTTCAAATACGTTGCGAGAACACCAAAAGAATTTTTGTTGAATTGGTCGGGCGTAATTGTAGCAGTGTACGACGGGCGATTATCGCAGACAAGCAAACCGTTTCTATCGTAAATTAATCCGCGCGTCGGTTCGCTGATGATGCGGCGAATACTGTTTTCCGAAGATTGCTGGTCGTATTCTTTATGGTAAATCCACTGCAATTGTATCAGGCGTAGAAAAAAAATTGTAAAAACAATTCCCACTACACTTATAAAAATTACGCGGCTTGTGTTTGTGCTTGTTTCAACAGGTAGCTGCATAAAAGAGTTAAAAATTAAGAGTTAAAAATTTATTTTTGGTTCTATCTTCGCTGCATTTACCTCCGAATTCGAAGCAAAAAACCTCCGAACTCGCTGCTTTTACCTCCGGCTTCGAAGCTTTTAGGTAGTAAATGGCTCAAAAACGGCATTTATCATAGTTTTGCCATTATTTTGGAAATTTTGGCAATGTGTCCATATCTTAAACACCATTCAGGTAGGACAGGCATTCCTGCCTGCCTGAATGATCTTGACAGACAAGAATGTCTGTCCTACCGATTCTGCTTTTAAGATGTAGGACACTTCCAAAGTGTCCTACATCTTTTCCTATTTTCCGAATTCTTCTTTTTCTTTAAAAAAGAAAAATCAGCGATTCGCAGCAGCGAAGAAGCAAAAAGAAAGGGTTAAAGCGCTAAAGTGTTACTCTATGTTTTCCATTTCCTTCTCCCATATCAAACGTGCCGCCCTCCACTAATATCATTTCTCCTGCTTCTCCGTTCTTCCCTTTGGCAACTACTTTAAATACAAAATCTTCTCCGAGCAGTGCATTCACATCTTTGAGTACATCCCATGTAATTTTCTTCCCGCGTCCGGGTTTTATTTTTTCTCCCACGTCGCCGCTCACACTGCGGAGAGGTTTGCTAAAATTATTTCCACCATCGGAGGAGTACGTAAGTGCAACCGTAAACTCATCCGTGCTGTTTCCGCCCGTAATATCATACGTAACAACGACGGTACTGCCTGGCAAGAGTACCTGCACGTTTTCGATTTTTTGCGCAAAGAGAGAGTGTGCAGCACAAAGGAGGAGAATTGGAAGGAAATATTTCATAGGCGCTTGCTTGTTAGCTGGTTCGTAAGAGATTCACTGTGTCAAATTTTATTGATGTGGTAGTTTTCACAAACATTTCCATCCGTCATTTCATTATCAACATATTTATTTCTTTTACTTTTTTCAATTGTATGTCGAAGGTGATGAGTGCTGCATCTTTATACATTGCGGTTGCTGCAATAATGGCATCGGGAAGTTTGAGTTTGTATTTTGTTCGCAGAGAAATTGTATGCAGTTTTATTTCCGGATTGATGTCAACAATTGTAATATCATTTAAAAAATTTCGAATGACCTTTTCTTCTGTTGTGGTCAAATGCGGATACGATAGCAATTCCAGTTCTGTAACAAAAGAAATGAGAAACAGACCTTCAGAAATTTTTTCCATATCAAGTTTTCCACCAAGTGCAAGAAGAACAGCATTCGTATCTAAAGAGCCTGTTGCCGAATAGGTTTTTCACAAATTTATCTATTGAAAACTGAATAAAAACAAAATGTTTTTTAACAAAAAGGTCATTCGGCAACACACTCCTAAAATGATTTTATTGCCACTCATTACGTATTTTTTTTTGATAGCGGATTGGGTCAATTGAAAGGCTCACTGTCCCCGCATACGAACTTAATTTTTTTCTATTCATTGAAGGGGCGACTTGTTTTTCGCGAAGCATTTTAATGTAGGCTATTACATCCCATATTGCATCATCAGAAAGTTCCCCGATTTCTTTCAAAACATATTCCGGAGTCAGCGCGTGTTGCACAGATGAGTATTGCAGTGTTGGTTCTTTTACTTTCGGCATAGGATTTATTTTCTCATTAAAAATGTGGAGTAAATTTACTATTGTTTCATTTCACTTTCAAACAAAGATAAAGAAACAATGAAAAAGTATTGGAATAAAAATACTAACGGCGAACTGCCAATGACTGATTGCGGTTTCATTACTTCCTCGTCATCCAGTACATCGGAATCAAACTCAATGCAGTAGAATACGCAGTTGTCCCCGCGCCGTACTGCAACAAAATGCGTAGCAACGGAATATCTGTCCCTGCAAGGTAAATAATAAAGAACAGCAAATTATGAAGCAACGACGAAAAAAACATTGCGAAGAAAAATCTATACGTTCCGATTGTTTCCGCAGTTTTAAACGAATCATAAAAATATCCGGCAACAAAACCGCTGCCTGTTTTTGCAAGCGCGCCAATTCCCAAAAAATCTCCGCTGAAAAAATCAAGCAGTAATCCCGAAGAAAATCCTGCAATAGTTGCCGTTGTTTGTCCCTCACGCAATGCAACAAACACGAGCCATATCGTCAGCAAGTCGGGCATTACTCCTTCAATTGCAAAAAGAGGAACAACGGTTGTTTGTAAAAAAATAAGAAGCGCACCCCACGCAATAAAACGAATGAGTGATTTCATTTCACCACCGTTTGTTCAAGCCGGACACGTTCAGTATCCGCCACCACTGTTGCAACAAATACGCGCTGCAGACCGGAAAAATCAACACTCGGCGTTATGACAACTTGTTTGAAAATAGATTGCGGTAGTTCTGTTGTGGATGCGACAATACCCACTTCAATATTTTTCGGATAGACACTGCTGTACTCCGAAGTTACAATTCTATCACCGGTTTTTATATCGAGCGATTTTACAACATTTTTCATAACAAGATTTAATCCGCCTTCCCATGCAACAATACCACTCACACCGCTGCGTTCCACCATTGCGCTCACACGGCAATCACGATGAAAAAGAATTTGTGCAATTGCAAATCGCTCGCTTGTTGCAATTACTCTTCCGACTAATCCTTCTTCTGTCAGTACAGGCATATTGCGTTGTATTCCATTATTTTCTCCGCTGTTCAATGTGATGGTATTGCGTGCAAGATGAATACTTTTTCCTATCACTTCTGCGGCTACGACATTAAAAGATACATTCTCTTTTAATTCCAACAGTCTTCGTAATTCTGCATTTTCTAATTGCGCACTGCGTAACGCATTCACTTCTTTGCTTAATTTGATATTGATGTTCTGTTGCTTGTCGCGCTCCTGTTGCAATGTAATCGGATTGGGTATGAACGAAAAAAATTCCTGCAGTGTGCCAACGGAAGCGAGCGCAAATTGTCGCACTGCATGCATCTGACGATTTTCCTGCAACGTCATCAATGCAACAGATAAAATAATCAACAGCGTGAATACAAGGTATGCACGATATGTGGAGAAAATATAAAGGAGAAGTTGTAACAACGAGGAGAGAAAATAAGATTACTTGAACACTATGAATTTGATACTCAATTTTTTCTTTTCACATATTGGAAAAGTAAAATGGCGATTCACTGTTATCAATATCTTCTGCTGCGTATGCACACTTTCATATAGTGGTTTAAATCTTCCAGTACCTTTCCTGTGCCGCGCACCACTGCAGTTAACGGGTCTTCTGCAATATGTACAGGAAGACTTGTTTCAAGACGGATTCTGTCATCAAGTCCTTTTATCAATGCCCCGCCTCCGGAAAGTACAATGCCATGGTCGAGTATATCTGCAGAAAGTTCTGCGGGTGTGCGTTCGAGTGTTTGTCTGATAGCATCAACAATTTCCTGCACGCCTTCACTCATTGCTTCGCGAATTTCTGCGGATGTGCCAACAACTGTTTTCGGAATTCCATTCACGAGGTCGCGTCCCTTCACTTCTATATCCACTTCTTCTTTCATTGGCATTGCGCTTCCTACTTCGCATTTTATTGCTTCCGCTGTTCGTTCACCGATGAGGAGGTTATGATTCTGGCGAAAATTTCTTACGATAGCATTATTCAATTCATCACCCGCAATGCGAATAGAAACTTTTTCGACAATTCCTGAAAGAGCAATGACTGCGATTTCAGTTGTTCCGCCGCCGATATCAACAATCATATTTCCCATCGGTCCATCAACATCAAGCCCGACACCAATTGCTGCAGCCATTGGCTCTTCGATAAGATGCACTTCTTTAGCGCCTGCGTGTTCCGCACTATCACGCACCGCGCGTTTTTCAACTTCTGTTACACCGCTTGGCACTGCGACAACAACACGGCGGCTTGGCACTACACCGGAAAGAATTTTTTTAATAAACTCCCGCAACATTCCTTCTGCAATTTCAAAATCTGCAATAACGCCATCGCGCAACGGACGAATGACGCAAATATCTGCATGCGTGCGACCAAGCATTTCACGCGCTTCATGACCGATTGCAATAATTTTTTTAGTTGTACGGTCAAACGCTGCAATAGATGGTTCGTTGAGAACAATACCTTTTCCTTTGAGATAGATAAGTGTATTGGCTGTTCCTAAATCAATGGCGAGATCGTGTGAAAAAAGTGAGAAAAGACCCATGTAAAAATTTTAGATTGTGGAATTGATGTTGTAGATTATTATTGTACGATTGACGTTTTCTGTTTTTGTTGGTGCTGTATTATTTCCCACTGTGCACTATTGCGTTGTCATTCAAAAAAATTCTGTTTTCTAATGACATACTTCTTTAAATACACGTAAAAAATTTTCCCCGAGAATTTTTTTGATATCACGTTCCGCATAGCCGCGATGCAACAGTTCGCGCGTAATATTCGGTAAAAAAGTTATGTCATCCATTTCCTTCGGTAAACTTCCGACACCATCAAAATCGGAACCTATTCCAACATAATCCACACCGACAAGTTTTGCAACATAATCAATGTGGTCAATCAATAGTGAAAGCGGCGGACGGATTGCATCCATTTCCTGTGTATGTTTTGTACTCATCTCTTGTTCGTGTTCCGTCCAGTGTTCACCGGTGTGCTCTTTGAGTGAATCCATTTCTGCCTGCTGTTTTTTTCTTAATACATTTTCTTTTTTGAAATAGGTACTGTCAAGAAAACCTGAGTAAAAATTGATAAATATAACTCCGCCTTTTTTTGCAATTGCTCGTATTTGTTCGTCTTTTAAATTGCGGCGATGCGGACAAATATTATACACGCTCGAATGGGATGCAATAACAGGTTGAGAAGTTACACGCATAACATCCGAAAAAGTTTTTTCACCAATGTGCGAGACGTCCACCATTATGCCAAGTTCATTCATCCTCCGCACAATTTTTTCTCCGAAAGGCGTAAGGCCTTTAAAAGAAATTTGCTTTGCAGTATCAGTTTCATCTTTTGCAGAAGAAGCCCAACTCACGCTGTTATTCCAC
The DNA here is from genome assembly GCA_964358705.1 of uncultured Chitinophagales bacterium. Lineage (GTDB taxonomy): Bacteria > Bacteroidota > Ignavibacteria > UBA10030 > F1-140-MAGs086 > JBBTJF01. The sequence continues at coordinate 55,806 of CAYHPL010000017.1, read as the reverse complement.
GTCAATGTTATATAACGAATTCCGCGCTGGTAAAAATGCTCCAATTCTTTTAATTCTTCCGCTTCGTCAACGAGAGAATCTTCTATAGGATGCGCGCCTTCCATTCCCATCAAAGCGGCAAGTTTTCCATTTTGCACAAGCGTATGTATCTGCTCCGAATTGTACGCCATTCCGACTTTATCAGGATTTCTGCGCACCAGAGATTCCAACGAATCAATGAGTGTGTTTGCGTACTCATACGAATGTGGAATTTTATCCGGCGGCGCCCAAATGGAAAATATTTCAATATCCAATCCTCCTTCTTTCATCCGCACCAAATCAGAATGTTCTTTTGCTGTGCGCACAGAAAGGTCTTCCCCATTCATTGCACGCTGCAAAACATCATTGTGTGTATCTGCAACAATTGCATTGAAATGAAGTTGACGGTAATCTCGCGCGGCAAAAAAACCGAATGAGAATCCGAGAGAGAAAAAAAAGAGAAGACCGGAAATCCAGCGTTTCATTTGTAAAAAAATTACAGGTCGCTCCCGAATAACCTGTTAGATTTCCCACCCAAAAGAATATAAATAATTATGTGGTCGGCTCTGTTTCGCCTTTTGTATTTTTCTTCATATCCTGCACTTCCTGGCGAATTTCCTGCGCTTTGCGTTTCAATTCTGCCATTGCTTTGCGCACACGTGTTCCTGCAGAAGCATTTCCTTTATCAAAAAATTTGTGAAAATCCGGTTCAAAACTTTGCACGAGTGCAAGTAATTCTTGATGACGATTCATTCGGGGGTTATCCTTTCAAATAAATAATGTGATTAATTAATAAAAAAACTTTTTATCCTTTTTTAACTTTGAGCGATGCGCGCTTCAATCCTTCAAGCATTTCTGCGCGCTTGTGATATAATTTTTTCAACGGACGCGGTGATGCTTTTGCCAATGCGTACGATGTAATAATCGGCAATGCAACAGTGGAATCAAGATACGCGACAACGGTATCAGGAAGTTTCAGCGGGTCAACTTTTCCCCAACTGACCGCTTCGCTTGGTGTCGCACCGGAAAGTCCGCCTGTATCAGGTCGCGCATCGGTAATTTGCAAAAAGAAATCGTGTCCTTTTTCCGGTATGCCAAACACTTCCTGAATTTGCGGTTCTGTTTGCAACACAAAATTTTTCGGAGAACCGCCGCCGAGTATAAAAACGCCGCTGTTATTGCCGCTCCGTTTTGCATCAAGTACAATCGCGGCAGTTTCATTGACATCAAGCAAGACATCAATGCGTGTTCCGTTTCCTTCAAATGCGGCACGGGCAATATTCATTCCGAGTGAACTATCTCCCGGCGATGATGTATAAATTGGAACGCCATATTTGTATGCGGCGGCAAGTAAACTGGAATGTTCGATTCCTAAAATTTTTTCTCTCTCTGCGACGTATTTTCCGAGTAGATAATGCAATTCTGACGTCGGCATTTCTTTCTGAAATTCCGGCAGTTTCACCAATTCACGAAAAAATTTATCTGTGGAATACAAAACATCTTCATCAAATACAATATCGTAAATGCGGATAATGCCATTTTTTCTCAGCAACGTATCATCTGCAAATGGCGTGGAACGATGAAGCGAGTGTCCAATGGAAAAATGCGTGTCGTGATAAATATTTGCTCCGGTGGAAACTATCCAATCCACAAAACCTGCTTTCATCAAAGGCACAACACACGTACCGCCGAGACCTGCCGGAGTGAGTGCACCGGTAAGACTTAAACCAATTGTCGTATTATCCGCAAGCATTTTTTCCGCAAATAACTGACACGCTTCGCGCAAACGCGAAGCATTGTAAGCGTTGAAAAAACTATCAACTAATTCTGTTACAGAAATATTTTTGGGAATCGGTTTACGTTCGACGGGTTTGCCGTGCAGAAAACGGGATTTTTGCTGTTTGGTTTTCAAGGAGAGATAAAATATTGCGAAATTCATTCAAAAAACGGGCTAAATATATCATTTTTGAAATGTGGAACAAATAAATTGCCGAAATTTTAATAAAAAAAGCAAATGGTTTTTAAAAATGAACTTCAATGAAGCAACAATGAAGCAAAAAAATTGTTTTTATTTTTAAAAAGAAAAAAAATATGATTTCATTATGAACTACAGTTTTTACTTTTTGAATTGTAAACAACGCAATAAATTTTAATAGATGAATAAATTTTCTTACATATAGCCCAAATTTTTTATGAATAACGAAACGCAACATAACACATCGGATTATTCGCAGCAACGTAAACTCCTTGCAGTGATGTTCACGGACATAAAAGATTTTTCGAAAAAAATGCAGGAGAATGAAATTGCTGCAATGCACATGCTCGAGACGCACGATGAAATGATGAGCAATGTTGTGGAAAAACATGGTGGCAATGTCATCAAACGCATTGGTGATGCATTCCTTGTTACATTTGAAAGTGTTGTCAATGCGACACAATGCGCAGTAGAAGCGCAGCAAAATTTTCACTTATACAATAAAGGCAAGACAGAGTTAGAAAAAATTGTTGTGCGCATTGGTGTGCATCTCGGCGATGTAATTTTTAAAGGAAGCGATGTGTTTGGTGACGGCGTGAATATTGCATCGCGCATTCAATCCATTGCAGAACCCGGCGGAGTGAATATTACCGGCAGCGTATTGGAACAAGTGAAAAATAAACTTGATATTCATACTGTTGCGCTCGGTGTTCCTCAATTGAAGAATATAAAAGAGCAGGTAAAAGTTTTTAACATCATTGTTGACCCTGATGCAAAAACACGCGGAAGAATTTCTACCGATATTCTGATTTTCAAAACAATCATTACAAGAAAAAGAACGATGGCGCTCATCGGAAGCATTGTAGTATTGCTGGGAACCGTATTCGGAGTGTGGCAATATACGCGCACACCTGTTTCAAAAACGCTTGCTGTTATTCCTTTTGAAAGTACATCGAAAGATGAGAATGAATATATCGTGGATGGTTTAACGGATGAATGTATTGAGCGCCTTTCAAAAAGTTCTCAAGCGATGGTCATTTCTCGTATCAGTTCTTTTTTCTACAAGGGAAAACAATTACCAGAACAACAAATAGCAAAAGAACTTGATGTGCGTTTTACTGTTTCGGGCACAGTACGATTTAACAACGAACAATTAAAAATCTCCGTGCAACTGACTGACTGGGTAAAGCAAAAAATTTTATGGAATGAAAAATATGAAATAACAAAATCTGAAATTCTTCAGGTTCAGAGCGATATACCACACCGCATCGCATCTTTTTTGAAATTTGAATTAGATGAATCGGAAATGAAAACTACTTCCGAAGTGAATGATTTATATTTGCGAGGTTTGTATGAAGTCCGCAAATCGAAAAGAGAAAATAACATCACCGCGATAACATATTTTTCCAATGCCATTGAAAAAGATTCGCTGTTTGCAAAAGCATACGTTGAATTAGCAAATGCACAATTATTCTTCAATGAGTGGAATTGGGATATTGATGAAAAATGGATTCTTGAATCAGAAAAAAATTGTATGAAAGCGCTTGCAATTGATTCGAATGTAATCGGAGCGCTTGGCGTACTTGGCAGAATATTTATTGCGCAAGGCAATATCCAAGATGGCATAAGATTGCTTGAACAATCGTTAAAGCAAAATCCCAACGATGTTTCTTCGCTTTCTACACTGGGAAAAATATATGCGTTTCAGTTAAACAACCCGATGAAGGCAGTCAATTATTTTACCAATGCCGCTGAATTAGAACCAAATAATGCACTCACTATTTCCAACTTAGGCGTTGGGTATGCAATGCTGAATAATAATTTTGATGCCATCCGAACATTTCGCAGAGCATTAGTATTAAAACCCGATGACTATATGTCACTTCAAAATCTCGGTTTGGTTTTTGAAACAATTTCTCAATATGACAGTGCAATCATTTCCTATTCCGCTTCATTAGCATCAAATCCTCTGAACGCACAAACAAGAGTATCCCTCGCAACCCTTCTCATCTATCAGTCGTTTTATGCGCGCGCAGAATCACTGCTCATTACCGGTATTCAGCTTGAGCCATCGCATTATAATTATTATTATGAATTGGGAATCGTACAGGAAATAATGAAGAAGAAAATGCAGTCAACAGCATCTTTTACACGTGGTCTCAATCAATCATTAAATGAAATCAACCGTAATAAATCGTACAGTGAACCATACCTTTTTGCGGGGTTATTTTACGCACGGTTAGGAAAAGGCGACGATGCGATACGCTATGGAAACAATGCATTTGCAATTGACTCATCAAGCGATAATGCCATTGGCATTGCACGGATTTATGCAATTCTTGGCAACAAATCTTTAACGCTGCAATGGTTTCAAAAGGCAAAAACGATGGCACCGGACTTTAATGAAGCATACTTGCGACTCGCCCTTGATTTTGAAAAATTCAAAAATGATGATGAATTGCTGCAACTTGCACGGCGATAATTTCCTAACGAGCTCATAAAAAAAAGTGCTACGCATTTCAGAAATGCGTAGCACTTTTAATGCTAATTGCTAACGGCTATTTCAACAACATTAATTTTTTCATCTTTGCAAATTCTCCCCCATTGATTACCATTCTGTAAAAATACACACCGCTCGAAAGTCCGCTTGCATCAAATTGAATTTCGTGCTCGCCTGCTTCCAATACATTGTTATTCAATAACGTAACGACTTCTCTTCCAAGCATATCATAAATTTTCAATGTAACATTCCCAACAGCCAACAGCGAAAAGCCAATTGCCGTTTGCGGATTAAATGGATTCGGATAATTCTGCTCCAACGTAAATTCTTCCGGCTCTTCCCAATTCATTGCAACGGTATTAAGTTGTTCTATTTTCAGATTTGGCAAACGGGCAAGAAATGGAATGGAATCCAATCGCACCATTCCTGTAAATTGCAATCCTACGTTTGTTTCAAGTGAATCACCGTTTGCAAGAACTATCGGCGCTGTAAATGCATCATTCACTTCATTCAGCATATCACGCAGAATTTCCAGCGAAACGATTCCACGTTTTGCCGTATCGCCGTTTGGCAACAATTTTCTCTTATAGAACGTCATAATGCTATCTACCGTATTTGCAATCTTGGGCAATGTCATTCCGTGCCACATACTTTCTTCATTAATGTACGTCAAGGAATCCAATCCTGTTGGCGTAACTCCATGCATACTGGAATACAAATTGAGTTTGAACACACCAAATGCCTGCACAAGCGGATTGGTATAAGTTTTCACTGACGGTTTCAGTTCTTTGATAAACTGTTTTGGTTTCTTCGACAAACCAATGTACCGAAGTGAATCAAACGGCGCGTTATATGTGCTGTTTGTTTGAACAGTCGTATAGAATTTTGCCATATCGGCGCCTTTTTTGAAACGAATCCAGCCGTATTTTTTTGCGGAATCTTTGTTCGATTGCTCAAGTCCAAGCACCATTCCGTTCTTTGCATCCAAGCGTGTCAGCACCGTATCGCGCCAGTTGCCGACACTGGGAAGTACTGCACCTGCTCCTTTTTTCGGCTTCAATTTGTTTGGTTTCCCGCTTAAATCCGTTGAAACAGAAAACGTGCGAAACATATTTGTATCCCGCTCAAATGTAATTTCTGAATGACGCAACAATACCAACGAATCCTCATTTGTGCCAGACATTAATTCTGCATCTTCGTAGCGCAAAGCAAGTTCGGCACGGAAATTCTCGCCGCCATCATTACTGATATGTGCAAAGCGATACCCACGTGGAATTCCAATTGTATATCGCTGTTTGCGAGGAATACCAATCGTCCAGCGCGAAAATTTTGTTACCGAATCTGTGCTTACTACATTCGTTGTTGTATTCACTGTACCAAGCATTACCTTCCACTGATTACTAAATTCCTCTTCGAGCGAATCAGGAAATATCGTCATCGTCATTTTTGCAGGATACGTTCCGGTGCCATCAAACTTCAGATACGTTTTTTCATTTTCAAACTGATATTTTTCCATTGCGCCTTGTTGGATTGCACGCTGTATTGTTCCTTTCGTTACAATTCCTTCGCCTGCAATTGCATTCGGCGCATCATTTATAATAAAGAGCGTATCATCTTCTGCATCAAGGTTTGCATTGACTCGAAGAGTGTTGCTCACGGAAACATTGCCATCAGTAAATACTTTTGGCGGCTCAGAATTGATGTGAGCGCCAAAATTATTTTTTTCGAATGGATTGCCGCCGATGTGCAAATCGTGAAACACTCCTGCTCGTATGTGTTGCTCCCGTTCCGCAGTTGCAACAATTGTAGAATGTCCGGGTATAAAATTTCCATCAAACTCCACATCGCCGCCGACTTCAAACGTTGGTGTATCATTCTCTTCTATTTCACAATTTCCTTTTACGAGCAAATGTCCATTGATATGAATTTTCTGCCCGCCGCGAATACGTAAATGTCCGCTCTCCGCAACCGAGAGCGAACCAATCGTATCATTTTCCGCAGAAATTTCATCCATATCCAATTCTACCGTAATACTTTCCGGAATCACAACAAAATCTGAATCCGCAGGCACCTGATTATTTGACCAGATTGTTGAATCAGTCCAACTTAAAATGCTATCAGGCGGCGCAGTAATAATAATTATTGCAGGAGGCGTATTGCCAAAATTTTTATTCGTAAATATTTCATTCGCAGTTATACGCAACTGATACGAACCGCTGCTCGGAGAAGTTTGCACATATCCTGTCTGTTGTACTTCACTCACATTATACGAACCATTCGGTAAATCAGTAAATGTATAATTGCCGCCGCTGCTTGTTACAAACGAATCACTAATTGCGCCGACTATTTTTACCACCCAGCCGGAAAGTCCGGTTTCACTTTCATCTTTTTGACCGTTGCCATTCACATCGCTGAATACCATTCCGCTCATCGTACCATTTGCAATGCCAACTCCGGAAACAGCAATACTTGCAGGCGAGCCATCTGCATTATGCAGAACAATTATGCTCCCGCTTTTTACGCCGACTGCTATTGGTGAAAACGTAATATAGCATTGCAACTGTTCATCCGGCGCAAGACTGATAGCGGTATCACTGACAGAAAAATTTCCATCACTGCAATATACAGAATCTATTTTCAGCGTATCGGTGCCGGTATTTGTGATGAGCAGGGAATCTGTTTTGCTTGCTGTAATTGCAACATTGCCAAACGAAAGTGCAGATGGCACAACAGAAAATTCAGGCATTGCATCAGTCCAACCTCCTTCGCGATACAGTGAATCTATTTCTCCTGCACTTAATGCGCGGTTATATATGCGTATGTCGTCAATATTTCCTAAAAATTGTTGTGTCATACTACTTGTATGAATTCCTATTCTGAAATATTTATTTGTACCCGTAGATGTCAAAGGCGTAATAGTTTGAGAAGATATAAAGGTGCCATTCAAATAAAGTGCTCTTGTATTATTGTTGTAAACAAAAACAGCGTGTTGCCAAGAAGAACTGTAAGGGCTATTCACATACCATTCGTTATTTATTTCATCCCAAATAGCAAAATATGGCGCACTTGGATTGTACCCAAAGTCCCAGGTCGAACAACAGACGTTATTAAGTAATCCATAACTTCCAAAATTGCCTCCCTGAGTACTTCCTAAATCTATTTTTATCCATGCTGAATACGTTAAATATATATTCATCATAGGTAAATTATCAACTTGAATATAATTATCAACTCCATTAAAATGATAGCTGCTGTTTGCATTACCAAACCTATCAGTAGTAATTGTTGCGCCGTTCACTGTGCCGTTATTGCCATTGCCGCTTTCATCATTGGCATTATTATTAAACGGATACGATGCGACAAGTCCATTCGATAGCGGATCCCAACCACCGAGATGATACAGCGAATCTATTTCTCCTGCGCTTAATGCGCGATTGTAAATGCGGATGTCGTCTATTGAACCAAGCCAATATTCATCTTCATTCCACTGTCTGCCAATGGTAAATGCAGGATTTTGAAGTGGGTTGCTTATCAGCGAAGTACTTCCGTATTTCATTCCATCCAAGTAAAAATAAGTACTATCGTTTCCTTTTACGACAATAAAATGATGCCACGAATTAAAGGGATAAGAAATTGAAGTTTCCTGCCAATTGTCTCCTATACGCAACATACCACTTGATGTGTGCCCTAAATAAAAAGCATTACCGGTATTCCCCTGTGATAAAATCTCCCGAAATTCATTGGTAAATTCTGCATTAGCCCAACAAGAAACTGAAAAATTATTTAAACTTGGAATAACACCCGTAAATACACGCACATAATCATTTCCATCAAAACTATACGCGCTATTTTCATTACCAAATCTATCGGTAGTAATTGTTGCACCGTTATTTGCGCCGTTGTTTTCATAGCCGCTTTCATCATCGGTATTATTGTTGAAAGGATAGTATGCCACAAGTCCATTTGTATATGTATTGCCAAAATCAATTCCCGTCATATCTATATTTTCTCCAAGCCCGATAAAATTTGCGCCGTTGGAAATCGGGTACGTTTGCAGCCAATCATTTTGATGCTCCTGAGTCAAGGTATAAATTCCTGCGATGAGAGAAGTAAAAGCATAATTTCCATCTTCGTCTGTCAGTGTAGAATCGAACATTGCATTGAATTTTTCTCCTTCGCTTATTCCACCATCGAGCGGAACTTGCTTCTGCACCTCTGTTTCGCCAGCGTACGTTCCCGAAACTTGCCTTTGCGACTTTGAATAACGAATTTCTTTTTTCTCGTGCTGTTGTTTTGCAAGCAATGCGGTTTGTTCCAATTTTATTTTCCATCCAAGCAAGCCCGGCTCGCCATTATCTTTTGCGCCGTTGCCATTCATATCGTTATAAACCTGACCGGAAACTGATGAATTTGCAATTGGCCAACCTCCCAAATGATACAGCGAATCTATTTCAGTTGAATCAAGTGCGCGATTGTAAATGCGGATGTCATCAATGATACCGGAAAAAGGATAATCACCAGCAACATTCCCATCTCCGATAATTGTTTCGGTGATCCCGGAAACTCCATTGTTCTCATTTGTGAGTGTTGCACTGATTGCAGCTCCGTTAATATAAAGTTGAAGAGAACCATCATATACAGCAGTAATATTGTAATTTTTATTTGCTTGAACTATTTGATTACTTCGCAGTACACTCCACTGTGCGCCATTCTGTCGAATGAAACCAATTTTATTATTAAACTCAACCACAAGTTGATATTCTCCTATATTTCCTTCGCCAACTTCACTAATTATGCCTTGCTGCTTATTTAACGAATCTAATTTTATCCACGCTTCGATTGAAAAATTACCAGTTGTATTCAACACTTTTTTATTAGTTCCAATTTTATCATTCACTCCATCAAAACTATACGCGCTGTTCGCATTACCAAATCTATCGCTCGTAATTGTTGCACCGTTCACTGTGCCGTTGTTGCCGTATCCGCTTCCATCGTTTGCATTTCCTGAAAAAGGATAATAAGCAACAAGCGTATTATTATTGATGTTTTTGAGAATGGAAATAGTGTTTGAATAACTGTTCGCAGTAACAATATCACCATCACCGTCATTATCAACATCAGCAAAGAAAACGGAAATTGCAACATCGCCAATCGTATAATCTATTTTTGTCGCAAACGTGCCATTCCCATTGTTCTTCAATACAGAAACAATAGAATCGCCAGCACTTCCACACGCTGTAACAATATCTCCGTCTCCATCGCCATCAATATCGCTGATGAAAACTGAATAAGGATTAGAGCCAGTAGGGTAATCTACTTTTGAGGCAAATGTTCCATTTCCATTATTTTTCAAAACTGAAACTGAACTAGAACTTGTTGACGAATTTGCAACAACCATATCGCCATCTCCGTCGTTATCAATATCACTGATGTACACTGAATATGGTTGCGCTCCTGTTCCATAATTTACATTCGTTGCAAACGTTCCGTCGCCATTATTTTTCAGAATAGAAACCACACCAGTAAAATTCGTTACTGCTAAATCGCCGTCTCCGTCGCCATCTAAGTCACTTATAAATAGGGCAACAGCATTAAATATTGGATAATCAACTTCTTGTGCAAATGTTCCGTCGCCATTATTTTTCATAATGGAAACTCTATTGGCTCCAAAATTCGTAGCAGCAATGTCATTATCGCCGTCACCGTCAATATCGCTGACAAACACATTATTACTTCCGGATGCATAATCTATTTTTGCCGCAAATGTTCCGTCGCCATTATTTTTCAAAACAGAAATGTTGCCAATATTATTACTCACCACGGTGATATCACCGTCGCCATCACCGTCAATATCGCTGACAAATACGGAGATCGGATTAGTTCCTGTTCCATAATCAACTTTCGCCGCGTATGTTCCATCTCCGTTATTTTTATACACTGAAATGTAACTTATAGTAGCATCATCATATCCAACAACGATGTCTGCATCACCGTCGCCATCAAGGTCGCTAATGAATACTGAACTTGGACGATTCGCCGTTCCATAATCCACTTTCGTTGCAAATGTGCCGGTGCTTGTGGTGTTTGCAATGGTGAACTGTGAGACAAAACTCTGCACACTCGTATTGGTATTATCTTTTACATTACTCGAAACATTTACTGTTACAACTTCACCATTCTTAAAATCAGTTGTCGGATTAAATGTTGCAATGGTGTTTCCTCCGCTAAACGCAAAACTTCCTCTGTGTCTTCCGCTTACGCTTCCCGATACAATAAACGAAGTTGTATCATTGAGTGAACTTGTTGTAAGCGCAGTATTAAACGTAACTTGCACATTCGCCGATGGAGAAACTGCAAGCGCGTTTTGTGTGGGAGAGATTGTATTTACTTTTGCGTTGATGTTTTTGAGAATGGAAATGGTGTTGGAAGTATAATTTGAAACAACGACATCACCATCTCCATCGCCATCTATATCGCCTGTCGAAACGCAATGTGGGTAAACGCCTGTACTATAATCCTCTTTTGCGCCGAATGTTCCATTACCGTTGTTTTTGAAAACGGAAATTGTATTCGATTGCAAATTCGTTACCACAACATCGCCGTCACCATCGCCGTCGAAGTCGCTTACATAGACTGACATTGGCTCACTCCCTGTTGTATAATCCACTTTTGTTGCAAACGTTCCATTGCCGTTATTTTTCAGAACGGAAATAGTATTTGAAGACTGATTTGCAACTACCGCATCACCATCGCCATCACCATCAATATCACTAAAAGTTACGAAGAATGGATTAACCCCCGTTGCATAATCCACTTTCGTAGCAAACGTTCCATCCCCATTGTTTGTTAAAATAGAAATCGTATTTGAAAGATGGTTTGTAACTACTGCATCTGCGTCTCCATCATCGTCAATATCATTGAGAATTACTGAAAACGGAGAACTCCCCGTAGCATAATCTACTTTAGTTCCAAATGTTCCATTGCCATTGTTTTTTAAGACGGAAATGGTATTTGCATTATAATTAGCTGTAATCGCGTCACCATCACCATCCCCGTCAATATCTCCCACAAAAACACTCTGGGGGTTAGTTCCCGTTACATAGTCTGTTTTTGTTGCAAACGTGCCGTCACCGTTATTTTTCAAAACTGAAATAGTACTGGCAAGATAATTTGCAGTAATAACATCGCCATTATTGATTCCGTCAATGTCACTCACAAAAACTGATTGAGTTTGATTACCGGCTTCGTAATCTACTTTTGTTGCAAATGTTCCGTTACCATTATTCTTCAAAATGGAAACACTGTCAGTATTATTTGCCAACACAATATCACCGTCTCCGTCGTTATCAATGTCGCTGATAAAAACGGAGAATGGATTCGTTCCTGTTCCATAATCAAGTTTCGTTGCAAATGTGCCACTGCTTGTTGTGCTTGCAATCGTAAACCCACTCTCAAAGCTCTGCACACTCGTATTGGTAACATCCTTTACATTACTCGAAACATTTACCGTAACAACTTCGCCATTCTTAAAATCAATTGTCGGGTTAAATGTTGCAATCGTATTTCCTCCGCTAAACGCAAAACTTCCTCTGTGTCTTCCGCTTACGCTGCCCGAAACGATGAATGAACTTGTATCATTGAGTGAACTTGTAGTAAGCGCCGTGTTAAACGTAACTTGCACATTTGCCGATGGAGCAACATTGAGCGCGTTTTGTGTGGGAGAGATTGCGGTAACTTTTGCGTTGATGTTTTTGAGAATGGAAACATAACCAGGATTATATGTTGTAACAACATCACCATCGCCATCATTATCTATATCAACTACTGATAAACAAATCGGAGCTTTATCTTGAAGATAATTCACTTTTGGTTCAAACGTACCATTACCAGTGTTTTTATATATAGCGACAGAAGAATCTTCGGGAAGTGCTCCAATGAGATCATTATCACCATCTCCATCAATATCAGTTAAGAATGTTTTAACAGGAGCACTGTCAGTAATATAGTCAACTTTTGTAGCGAAGGAGCCATCACCATTATTTTTAAAAACTGAAATCAAATTATCCCCATAACTAGCAACAGCAATATCTGCATCACCATCACTGTCAATATCACTGAAATACATACCGGTTGGATTATTTCCTGCCGGATAATCTATTTTCGTGGCAAATGTTCCATCTCCATTATTTTTCAAAATAGAAATACTATTTCCACTCCAATTGGACGTAGCAATATCATTATCTCCATCATTATCAATATCACATATAAAAGGACTTTCTGGATTCCCACCTGTGGTAAAATCTACTTTTACCGCAAAGATTCCGTCTCCGTTGTTCATTAATATCGAAACACTGTTAGAAGTAAAATTTGAAGTAACTATATCACCATCGCCGTCACCATCAACATCACTGACGAAAACCTGAGGTTGTCCACCTGTTATATAATCCACTTTTGCTGCTAAGGTTCCGTTACCATTGTTTTTAAAAATTGAAACTGAAGCAGCTTGTTCATTCGCTACAATTAGGTCGCCATCACCATCGCCGTCTATATCACTAATAAAAATAGTATGAGGCTGAGTTCCTGTCGTATAACTAACCCTATCATCAAATGTACCATTGCCGTTATTTATCAGTATTGAAAGAGTATCATCATATAAATTTGCTACAGCAATATCACCATCACCATCGCCATCAATGTCGCTCACGAACAATGAATTAGGACCATATCCTGTTGCGTAAATCTCTTCCGTTGCAAACTTTCCTGTGCTTGCAACGTTCATTATAGTAAATTGCGAAACAAAACTCTGCACACTCGTATTGGTATTATCCTTTACATTGCTTGAAACATTTACCGTAACAACTTCGCCGTTCTTAAAATCATTTGTCGGATTAAATGTTGCAACGGTGTTTCCTCCGCTGAATGAAAAACTACCTCTGTGTCTTCCGCTCACACTTCCCGATACAATAAACGAAGTTGTATCATTGAGCGAACTTGTTGTAAGCGCAGTATTAAACGTAACTTCCACATTTGCCGATGGAGAAACATTGAGTGCGTTTTGTGCGGGAGAGATTGCAGTAACTTTTGCGTTGATGTTTTTGAGAATGGAAACGATGTTGGAAGTTATATTAGTAACAGCAAAATCCAAATCGCCGTCGCCGTCTAAATCTGCAACGGTAAGAGCACGTGGGCCTGTTCCATTTATCGAAATTGTTGAACCCGTAAAACTTCCGCTCCCGTTGTTTTTTAGAACGGAAACAGAATTAGAACCTTCATTCGCGATAATAATATCAAGGTCATTATCATTATCAAAATCGCTCGAAGCCAATTCACGTGGAGTGATTCCGGTCGCGAAATTACTTCCGGTAGTAAAAACACCCGCCGCATTTGGTGATAAAACCGCAAGATTTTCATTCGTACTGGTAATCATAAAATCAATGTCGGAATCGCCGTCAAAATCACCGTTTGTAATTCCCCAAAGAACATTGCCAATATTTGAAGTGGAGGTAGCAAAAGTTCCATTACCATTGTTGAGAGCAATCGTTCTGCTGCTTGCACCGGTGTTTAATACTACAAAATCTATATCGCCATCACCGTCAAAATCTCCCGTTGTAATTGCATCGGGAGTTGAACCGCACGAAACAGATTGACTTGATGGAAAACCACCTGTACCGTTATTTGCGTACACTAAAACAGAAGACGTGCTCGCTATCGAAACTAATATATCAAGCGCACCGTCGCCATTCATATCATCAACGGCAACATCATTCGTGAGATTTCCAATACTGATTACCGTTGTTTCCGTAAAACTTCCGCTTCCATTATTCGTTACAACGGAAACACTGTTCCCGAGATTATTTGCCACAATCAAATCTTCGTCTCCGTCATTATCAATGTCGCCGTGCGTAATACCTCTTGGAGCGTTGCCAACAGTTACAGTTGCGGTATCCGTAAAAACACCAATCCCGGAATTTTTATAAATTTTTATCAGTGTTCCCGTTCCTCCGCTGCCGTAATTTGTAACAGCAAGGTCAATATCTCCATCGGCATCGAAATCTGCGGACGTAATACTTGTCGGTTGAACGTATGTTGGCAAAGTTGCTGTTTCGACAAATTTACCATTGCCAGTACTCACATCAACCGTAAAACTAAAATGATAACCATACGTTAGTGTATCATTTGTTGTGGAGAGAATTGCGTTGGTTAAATTTACCGTAACAACTTCGCCTTCCTTAAAATCAGTCGTGGGGTTAAGCAAAGCAGTTTTGCTATCGGAAAAAGAAATTGCGCCGAGATGTCTTCCGTTTACACTTCCATACGCAATAAACGATGTACTCGTAACCGTAGATTGATTTACATCTTTTGTGAACGTAACCGAGATGTTGGAAGATTTAGAAACATTCAGCACGTTTTGTGTTGGCGAAGTGGAAGCAACATTGATTACATTAAACTCACTCGGTTGTCGCGCAATGTTGGAGATGCGGATTTCGTCAATGAGACCGTGAAAAAAGCCGTCCGATTGAATAGGCCTAAACCCTATTCCCATATCGCCAAAATTCGAGTATGGTCCAATTGCGACTGTGCTTGCTATCTGTTTTCCATTTACATAAAATTTTAGATTCGAACCATCTGCAACTAATGCGATATGATAAAACTGCGATGTAACAAGTGGGAAATCAGGATTAAGATTTATTTCACCACCAGAATTATTAGTTGCCAACGAAAATCCTGTTGGTTGACCAGAGATGAATTGCCGAATAGCAAGAAGATAATTTCTGTTTCCTGAGCTTCCTTTATCTATAATATTATATGTTTGGCTACCTGATGGAATCGAATTAAGTTTGATCCATGCTTCAACTGTAAATGCAGATGAAAGATCAAGGCTCGTAGCATCAGAAACAACGATTTTATCACTCGTACCGTTAAAACTTCTCGCCTTCCCAAATTTGCCATCAACAATAGTAGTGCCTGTTGCAGTGCCGTTGTTAGCATTACCGCTGGAGTCGTACGCAGTTGTGCCGCTCGTCTCGTTACAATGCAACAGGAGAACGGTGTTGGCATCGGTGAAGTACTCTTGGGCAAGTAAGAAGGATGAAGGAAGAAGGAAGAATGAGAAAATGAATATTGAGAGAGAGAAGAGATTTTTCATAATAAATGTCCTTTGGGAAAATAATAGTGAGAAAAGATTGTTTGTTAATTGCAGAACACTTTCAAAGTGTCCTACAATTTTGCGGGAATTATTGCCACGAACTTTATTGCCCGGAACTTCAGTTCGGGGAAAAGAAAAACCCACACTCCTTTTGGCTTCAGCCACATACACATTTCCTCTCCATTGACTAAAGTCAAAAAGAGATTTGATTTTTATCCCCGATTTAAAAATCGGGGCAAGAGATTTCGAGAGAGTGAATATGCGTTTCATAATAATTGTTCTTTCGGAAAATAATGGTGAAAAAAAATTGTAGCGCAAAACTTTATTTCCCGGAACTTCAGTTCGGGGAAAAGAAAAACCCACACTCCTTTTGGCTTCAGCCA
>CAYHPL010000017.1:0-39684 GCA_964358705.1 uncultured Chitinophagales bacterium | reverse complement strand
CTCCATTGACTAAAGTCAAAAAGAGATTTGATTTTTATCCCCGATTTAAAAATCGTGGCAATAATGGTTGAAAGAGTGAGAGTTTTTTTCATAATAAATGTCCTTTGGGAAAATAATAGTGAGAAAAGATTGTTTGTTAATTGCAGAACACTTTCAAAGTGTCCTACAATTTTGCGGGAATTATTGCCACGAACTTTATTGCCCGGAACTTCAGTTCGGGGAAAAGAAAAACCCACACTCCTTTTGGCTTCAGCCACATACGCATTTGTCTTTCTTTGACTAAAGTCAAAAAAGGATTTTAACATTATCATCCCCGATTTAAAAATCGGGGCAAGAGATTTCGAGAGAGTGAGAGTTTTTTTCATAGAAAATATCCTTTGTAAAAATAGTGGGGAGAAAAACTTGTTTGGTACTTGCAAGGCGCGTCCAAAGTGTTTTGCAAGTATTTGGGGTGTACTACCTGTTGCTATGGTGTGTATATTGTTCATATAAAAATTCCTTTTAGGAAGATGGTGTATATACATTATTGCTATGTATGTGAAATGTTATGGAAACTACGCATTGCAAAAATCTTTACACTTTGTGAATTGTTCCTTTAATTGTGGCGCCATCAGTCATCTCAATGGCGATGGAATCATTTTGCCAGATAACGTTGGAAGAAACGACTTTGCGTAAAAGATGCATCCCGTCGCGTAATTGATTGGAACTGATTATTAATACTTTCATATCTGCCGAAAGTCCATCGAGCCGATTGTTGGTTTCATCTATCCGTTGTCTCGTTTTGATGGTTTCATCTCGCAATACTCTCTGTTCCATTGCCATTCCACCGGATGTTTCATTGAGTTTCCTGACTTCGAAGTTTGTTTCGTCAAGTCGTGTGTTTGTTTCGTCAATATGTTTGTTGGTATTAATGGACTCCTGACGTAACCCTTTGAGCTCAGTTAAAATTTCCTTAAGTATATCATCTGTCATATAATTTCTTTCATTATAAAAATAGTTGGGGAGAAGTTACAAATAATCCGGCAAAAGCAAAACGGTGTTGGCGTCGGAGGAGTACTGCTGGGAAAGTGAGAAGGAAGAAGGAAGAATGAGAAAATGTATTTTGAGAAAGAATATATTTTTTTCATAATAAATGTCCTTTGGGGAAAATAATAGTGATAAAAAATTTGTTCGTATAAATATTATTTCAGTGTTTGTAACACTTGTTGCGGCGTGAGTCGTTTGCGTTCAGTTCTATCAAAATCGGTATCAAAACTGACGATGTGCAGGTTATGTTTTTCCGCAACGGTGTATTGATACGCGTCGTCAAAATCGAGATGAAAGCGTTGAGAAATACTTGCAAGCATTTTCATTTCATCGGAGTGCAAACGTATCAAATGTATGCTGCCATCAAATATCATATCATCAAGAAAGCGTATGTAATCGCCAATGCACTTTCTCCGCAAGAGAATAATGCCAATCGAGTAAAGAGAAAACTCTGTGAGTGATAAACTATTCGGTGCGGCGCGGTCTAAAAATTCTTTCGCTTCCTCTTTGCGTTCTTGCTTAAGAAAAATCTCTACAAAGATATTTGTATCAACAAGGTACACTAATCACCCCACCACTCTAATGCTTTGTGTTGTAATTCAACGGAAGTGTATTGGTTTTTCATATCATGCAATGCGCCTTCCCAATCAAATTTGAATTTTTTCTTGGTCGTTGGTTTTTCTTCGTTCAATAATTGCTCAATGACTCGTTCTACTTCCTCTTTGTGGCGAGGAGAAAGTTGTTTTATTTTATATTCGAGAGTTGCTGTTTCCATATTCTTCTACATTTTTTGTTGGGGAGAAAATACTAATCTTTACTTACGTTACAAAACACTGTGGCAGCGGCTGGAGATGGTGGGGGTAAAATCTGCAAACGGTTTTATCGTGCGTCTTCGTCGTCGAGTCACAATGCATAGAATACTGTGAGTTAAAAAAACTTGTTGTGTGGTTTTGTTGTAAGTTGTTATATAAAAATCGTTTGCTCTTAGTCGTTATTTCAGTGTTTGTAATACTTGTTGCGGCGTGAGTCGTTTGCGTTCTGTCTTATCAAAATCGGTATCGAAACTGACGATGCGCAGGTTATGTTTTTCTGCAACAGTGTATTGGTCGCGAAATTCTTTAAGCGCTCCGCCCCAATCCTGTTTCAGTTTTTGAGCAGGTTTCCGGAGTACTTCTTTTTGTAATATAAATTCGATAAAACGCTCAACTTCCCGTTCTAACTCCGGCGAAAGTTGTTGAATTTTTTCTTGTAATGTTGTTGCCATAATGATTTGTGTTTTATTTCGTGGAGAAAATATTAATCTTTTTGTTGCTTACAAACTAAAAATGCAAAAGGAGAACGGTGTTGGCATCGGTGTTATTTTTAACAAAAAATAATAGTGGAAACATCTATACTTTATAAGCAACCTTGTTCATTGCAATACTGAAAATTTAATATCTTTCCGCGTTCTCAAAGAAATAACAGCCGTCAGCAATTTTTTCTTAAATTTTCACGGCACAATATAAAAAATATCTAATAGAATCAATACCTTTTGTCAATTTTAAAACAGCGGATTAAACTTACATTAAAGAGACGATATTCCCCTGTTTTTTTTCCCTTCTCTTTCCAAAACCGTAACTGAAAATAATTTTTTTTCTTAACTTCTCCCGCAATTTTATCAATATGAAACCAACACAGACTCTACTCATCGGCATCGAAGGCGGCGGAACAAAATCCACGGCAATGCTTTCTGACCGTAATGGAAAAATTCTCACTACCATCAAAGGCACAGCAACAAATCCCAACGTGAGCGGATTTGCAAACGCTGCGAAAGAATGTTTCCGTCTGATTGCAGAATCTTGCACAAAAGCACAATGCGATATAAAACAAATTTCAAAAATTGTTATCGGAACAGCGGGAGCAGGAAACAAAGCAAACCAATTGCGCATAAAAAAAATATTGCAGGAAAAGTTCACAGAGAAAAAAATGCGAAGTAAAATTCTCATCACTTCCGATGCGCACATCACACTCGAAGGCGCGCTCGGAAGTGAAAGCGGCATAATTGTAATTGCCGGCACCGGCTCAATACTCCTTGGCAAACTTCACGATTCACAAACCACGAACCACGAACCACGAGTCACAATTCACGAGCCGAGAATATTTCGCATTGGCGGCTGGGGAAGAATACTTGGCGACGATGGCAGCGGATTTGCAATCGCAAAAGATGCATTGAAATCTGTTCTGAATTCTTATGAAAGAAACAAAACCACAATGCTTACCAAAGCTGTTTTACAATATTTTCGTTTAAAAAATATCAATGACCTTCCATCGAAAATTGCACTCGGGAAAAAAGACATTGCTGCGTTTGCTTCCGTTGTTATTGCACTTGCAACTCAACATGATTTCCAAAGCAACTTTGTTTTGGAATTTCATTGCAATGCGCTTATGCAGCAATTGCACGCAATGATGAGTAATTTTCCTGACGATAAAAAAATCCCTATTGTATTATCCGGCGGATTATTGAACAACGATAATTTTTATTCACAATTAGTGAAAAAAAATATTGCACAATATTTTCCCAATCTTACAATTTCCGAACCAAAATATTCTCCGGCGCACGGGGCAATTCTTCTTGCGTTAAAAAATAAATAATCAGCGATGAAAAAAATTCTTACTTTTTACTTCCTCCTTCTTCCTTCTTACTTCTTCCTTCCTTCCCTTCCCCTTTCCGCACAAACGTGGAGCGATTCCGTACTGCACACGCTGACACTCGAAGAAAAAGTAGCGCAACTTGTAATGCCAAAAGTGTACGCATATTACTATGCTGAAGGTACGAATGAATACGAGCGCCTGCTGCATCTTGTGCGCGATAGAAAAATCGGAAGCATTGCAATTTTTCAAAGTGATTTGATGGAATGTGCAACACTCATCAACGCATTGCAGAAGGAAGCACACGTTCCGTTGCTCGTTGCATCGGATTTTGAAACAGGTCTTGCGATGAGAATTCGTCGCGGCACATCATTCCCGCATCAGATGGCGCTTGGTGCAACACGCGATACTTTGCTTGCTTTTCAAATGGGAAAAATTATTGCAGAAGAAGGTCGTGCAATCGGCGTTCATTGGAATTTTGCGCCCGTCGTGGATGTCAATAACAATCCGAATAATCCTGTCATAAGTTACCGTTCATTCGGCGAAACAAAAGAACTCGTTTCAGAAATGAGCGGCGCATTTATTCGCGGAATGCAAGACAACGGAATGCTCGCAACAGCAAAACATTTCCCCGGACATGGCGATACAGATGTGGATTCGCATCTCGATTTGCCTTTACTGAAATTTTCGTTGGCTCGTCTTGATTCTCTTGAACTTGTTCCTTTCAAAAATGCGGTGGAGGCAAACGTGCAATCAATGATGATTGCGCATCTTGCAATTCCTTCTCTGGAGCCGAATAAAAAAATTCCCTCATCGCTTTCACACAATATTATAGAAAATGTTTTGCAGAATCAGTTGCATTTTGATGGCATCGTCATTACCGACGGCTTGGAAATGAGCGGCATACGCAAAAATTTTTCTGACGGAGAAATCTGCATTCGCGCAATCGAAACAGGAAGCGATATTTTACTCGGACCGGTTGATGACGATGTTGCAATTGATTCCGTTGTGTGGGCTGTACGAACGGGAAGAATTGCAGAATCACGTATAAATAATTCCGTTCTGAAAATGTTGCGACAAAAAGAACGACTGAATATTCACCAACAGAAATTTTCAACAATTGAAAAAATAAGAAGCAATGTGAACACGCCGGAGCATCAGTTTGTTGCAAAAACAATTGCGAGAAAAAGTATAACAGTACTGAAAAATGAAAATGTACTTCCACTGGATTTTTCTGATGATAAAAAAATTCTTAATCTCGTAGTTGCAACGGGCGACGATTATCGAATTGATGTACACCGTCCAACGCGCAGGTTATCAACGGAACGGTACGAAATTTACTGGAGCGAAGTGTTAAAAAAACGCGCTGCAAATGTAACAACATTTTTACTTGATGCGCGAACAAATAAAACCGATGTTGATTCTCTTTTAAAAATTCTCCCGAAATTTGATGCGATTATTTGTCCGCTCTTTTTGCGTCCGAGCAGAACTGAAACATTTGGGCTTTCAGAAACGGTGTTCAATGCGTTGCAAAAAGTGGTAAAGCGTGAAATTCCAATCGTTATGATTTCCTTGGGCAATCCGTATATTTTTTCAAAACTCAACAACGCAGATGCGCTTCTTGCTACGTATTCCGACGCTGAACCATCAATCGAATCTGCTATCGAAGTGTTGTGCGGTGAAACTGCGACTTCGGGAAAATTGCCTGTTACAATTCCGAAAACATTTTCATTCGGCGCAGGAATTGAAATGCCGCAAACTGTTTTACGCAAAGACTCTCCGCTCGCCGCAAATTTTGCAAAGGAAAAATTATATGAAGTGGATTCTGTTATTGTGCGTGCAATGCGTGATTCTGCTTTTGCTGCTGCGCAAATTGCAATAGTGAAAAATGGAATTCTCGTTACGCAAAAATCTTTCGGACGACAAACATACGAGCGCAATTCATCAGAAATAAATTCTCACACACTTTTTGATGTAGCATCGCTCACGAAAGTCATAGCAGCGACCTCCGCAATAATGAAATTGTACGACGATGCAAAAATTCAACTCGATGATGCTGTGGTAAAATTTGTTCCGCAATTTGGAGCGAACGGAAAAGAAAAAATCACCATTCGCAATTTGCTTTTACACAATAGCGGACTACCGGCATTCAAACAATTTTACATTTCAAAACCACAAATGAAGGCAAATGA
Organism: uncultured Chitinophagales bacterium; assembly: GCA_964358705.1. Lineage (GTDB taxonomy): Bacteria > Bacteroidota > Ignavibacteria > UBA10030 > F1-140-MAGs086 > JBBTJF01. The sequence continues at coordinate 33,838 of CAYHPL010000017.1, read as the reverse complement.
AGTTCTCGATTCCATTTATGCTTGTCCACTTGCTTATTCTACAGACGATTCAACTGTGTATAGTGATTTTGGATTTATAATTTTAGGAAAAATTGTGGAGCAAATTTCAGGTAAATCTCTTAGTGCATTTTGCAATGAAAATTTCTTTGTGCCGCTCGGAATGAAGCGTACATTTTTCACGCCGTCGAAAAAAGAAAAAGAAAATTGCGCTCCGACAGAAATTGACACACTATGGAGAAAAAAATTAGTGCAGGGAACAGTGCACGATGAAACAGCCGCAATGCTTGATGGTATTGCAGGAAATGCAGGATTGTTTTCCAGCGCAAATGATTTGGCTATTTTTATGCAAATGCTTTTGAACGGTGGAATGTATCGCGGCAAGCAGTATTTGAAAAAAGAGACGATTGATTTGTTCACTGCGGAGCAAAGTGAAAAATCTTCGCGCGCGCTTGGATGGGATAGGAAAACAACAAATGGCTACAGTTCTGCGGGAAATTTATTTTCGGCAAATACATTCGGACATACAGGATTTACAGGCACATCTGTTTGGGCTGATAAAGAGAGAAATTTGTTTGTTATATTTTTAACGAACAGAACGTTTCCGACACGTGAAAATAAAAAAATCCGGAATGCGCGCTCACAGTTGCACGATGCAGTTATCAAAGCGCTGCAATAATTTTTTGTTGAATTGCTTTTCTGTATTTTTTGCACGACTTAATTTCCAACCACCAATAATTTTTATAAATATGACGCTCCAAGAAGCACGAACAAAATTTCCTAATGAATGGATGGCATTCAAGGAACTTGAAGAAGGCGATAATCCAAATGGTGAAATAATATATCACCATAAAGAGAGAAGACGATTTCATCAGGCAATACTTGAGAAAAAAATTATTAACGTGTACATCACTTATAATGGACTTGCTGTTCCTGAAGACATGGCAATAATGTTTTAAATGGAACAATTGAGTCGTTTTCAAATCGGTATTCCTTTATTAGCAAAAAATGTTGAAATTTTTGGTCCAGACGGTTCGCTAAAAATTGATTTAATATTAGATACCGGAGCAGCATTTACTTGCCTTTCATGGTTTGTATTAGAATCTTTAGGATATAATCCTGCAATTGTAAGAACAAAACAAGAAATTATTACCGCAAACGGAAATATTTTTGTACCCAAAATTAGTGTTCAAAAAATAAAATTGGGAAATGCAGAAACAAATTCAATAGATGTAATCTGTCATGATATTCCTGAATTTGCAGAAATCGAAGGATTACTGGGCTTAAATTTTCTTAAACACTTTCGCACGACTCTTGATTATAAAGCAGGTTATTACGAAATCATATAACACTGCACTTAACAACTCTCTTTTTTTTAATGCTCCTCTTTTACTATCCGCAAAACACACCGCCAAAACTCGGTCGCCTTCCGCTTTCAACACTTGCGCTCGCCGCAGTGCTTGAAGGGAAAGAAGAATACATTTTCGTTGATGGCAATGTGCAGCGAAATGCATTGCCGTTTATTCTATCTGCAATAGAAAAAAATCCCGTTGATATTCTTGCCGTTTCGGTGATGCCGGGGACGCAAATGCTCAACGCAATTCATCACACAAAAGAAATCCGAAAAAAATTTCCACACGTAAAAATTGTGTGGGGCGGGTATTTTCCTTCGATGCATACGGAATCAACTCTGAACAGCGAGTACGTGGATTTTGTACTACGCGGACAGGGAGAAATTGCATTCCCAAAATTGCTCGAAGAAATTCGCGGAGCAAAAAATTATACTTCCGTGCCGAACATTTCTTACAAAGAGGGAAACACATTTCACCATAATCCCGAACTGCCGATTTACGACCCGAATGAACGCCCGCTTCTTCCCTATCATCGCATCAATATGGATGAGTATGCAATTCCTACTTTTGTGGGAGAAAGAACTTTTGCGCACGAATCATCTGTCGGATGTCCGCATAAATGCAACTTCTGCGGCGTGGTGGATGTATTTCATTCGCGATGGAAAGCAGAAACTCCTGAACGTACATTTGAAATTGTCAAACACTTAAAAGATAATTACGGAATGGATGGCATTGAGTTTCACGATTCGGATTTTTTTATTTCTGAAGAGCGCGTCGTGGAATTTTGCGAAAAAATGTTGCCGCTGAATATCAAATGGTGGAGTGAAGGACGCATTGATGAAATGCTACGTTACAAAAAAGAAACGTGGCAACTGATGGAACGCGCAGGATTGAAAATGATTTTTCTCGGCGCAGAATCAGGACTGGATGAAACACTGCAAATGATGGATAAAGGGCGTGTAACCGTAGCACAGACAAAAGAGATTGCAGAAGTGTGCAAAAAGTATAATGTGCAATCAGAATTTTCATTTGTAATGGGAAGTCATCCAACGCGCACGGAAGAAGATATTGATGCGACAATTCATCTGATGTACGAATTGGAAAAAATAAATCCGCAATCGCAGATGCATCCGTTTATTTACACGCCCGTTCCGTTCGGAACAATTTATGACAAAGCAGTGGAAGGCGGCTTGCACTATCCGAAAAATCTCGACGAATGGGCATCGCACGAATGGGAAATGTACTCACTGCGCAGAAATCCGCACACGAAATGGCTGACGAAGAGATTGTACAATAAAATTTTGAATTTCCGTGCCGTACATCAAAGTTACTATCCGAAAATAAATGATAAAATAGTATCGCAATGGAAATTGGATGTGCTGAAAATATTATCTGCGTGGCGATACAAAACAAGATTTTTTACAGGAGCGTACGAATTGCGATTGATGCTGAAATTGTTGCTGAATACGCCATCGAAGAATGAATCATTTTAGATTGAAAGAACAAATGAACAAACATATTTTTTTCTTTGTATTAGCATTTCAAATTCAATGTTTTAGTCAAAGTGCCACTACGAATATTGATTCTCTTTCTTCTATACGAAAAATTATTATGTTTAACGTCAACGATTCTATTCAATTATTTCCGGATGAAATTTCAATTGATTCAATCAAAATTGTTGAAAATCAATTGTCTCTTTTTGTAAATTATGGAGGATGTTCAAAAGAAAATATTACTCTTTATTGTTCAAAATATTTTCTTGAATCGTATCCTGTACAGGCAGATTTATATCTTTCAAATGAAATACATATTTCTCCAGATTGTGAGATGTTGATAATCGAAAAACTTACATATGATTTGAGAGCGTTAAAGGAAACTTATTTGGGAATAAACAGGATAGTAACGGAATAATAATGTTGCGTATTCACGAACCAAATAGGAATGAACCAATTCGTCCTTTAGTTAAATACAGATTTTGAAATCATCAATGAAACCTACCATCATTTTCTACAATCCCAAAGCGCCGTATTATACGCTTCCGTTGCAATACCTTGCGCTTGCGGCTGTCGTTGATACAGAAAAATACGATGTAAAAATAATTGATGCACGCATAGAAAAAAATGTCGAAACAGCACACGCAAAAGTAAAAGAATTGCTTCCCAATGCTGTTTGTGTCGGCGTTTCAATTATTACCGGAACCCCCATCAAAGATTCCATTGCGCTTTCACAACTGGTAAAACACAATGCACCAAATGTTCCTGTTGTATGGGGCGGCTGGCATCCAAGTATTTTTCCTGAGCAATGCATCCGCGAAGGATTTGCAGATTTTTGCATCGCAGGACAAGGTGAAATTACTTTTCTCGAATTACTTGAAGCAATGGAATTAAAAAGCGGCTATGAAAATGTTCTTGGTCTTTCATATATAAAGAACAATGAATTTTTTCAAAATGCAGAGCGAAAATTTATAGACATCAATAATTTTCCGCCATACAATTACGATATAGTTCCGTTGGAAACATATTTTAAACTGAAAGGAATGCGGCAACTTGATTTTTATTCATCGCAGGGATGTCCGTATCGCTGTGCATTTTGCGCTGACCCGTTTGTCTATAATCGCCGCTGGAGCGGATTAAAAAGTTCGCGGATGTTGTTTGATGTGTTTGAAGCAGTACATAAATATAACATTGATGATGTGCTGTTTCAGGATGAAAATTTTTTTGCAAACAGAAACCGTGTTCTGCAATTTTGCGAAGGTGTCAATCAGCAGGAAAGAAAATTTACGTGGGCGGCAACATCGCGAGCAGACCAGATTGCGCCGCTTGATGATGAATTTCTGAAAGAAGTTGCACAAGCGCAATTACGAAAAGTTTTGATTGGTACGGAATCCGGTTCACAGGAATTACTTGACTTTATGAAAAAAGATACACTCGCAGAACATGCTATTATTTCCGCAGAAAAATTATCAAAACACGGAATTGGTGCGGCATTTAATTTCATCGTCGGATTTCCGGAGGAAAGTTTTTCACAAACGCTGGAAACACTTTCGCTGATTAAAGAAATCAAACGCATCAATCCGTCATTTGAATTCAATATCTTCTTTTATACGCCCTATCCCGGAACGGAACTCTACAATTATATTATCGCAAAAGGATTTCACACGCCGCAAACACTGAATGAATGGAGCGATATTGATTTTACGATGTATGCGGGTTACTGGGTGAAAAAAGAAGAGCAGCAATTTGTCGAGCGATTTCAGTTCTATACAAAATTTGGAACAGAAAAACTTGATGCGAACTCATTCATCAAACCCTTGCAAAAACTTGCACGCCACAGGATGACGAATAATTTTTTCAAATTTCCGATTGAAAAAAAAATGATTGATTTTGTGCGTCATAAAATAATGGGAAAAGAGAACTGGTAAACGATGAACTTTCGCGCTTTTCTCAACACACTTTCCTCTCGTATGCACACGCTTCCGATAGTCATTCTCTACGTTACAGAAGGATGCAATTTACAATGCGTGATGTGTTCTTACCGCGAGCCGCTTCCGAATGAACTTTCGCTTTCGGAAATAAAAGAACTCGCTTTGCAATTAAAACAACTCGGTTTGCAACATATTGTGTATTCAGGAGGCGAACCATTGTTGCGAAAAGATTTTCATAAAATTGTTGAAATATTTTCGCAGTTATCTCTCAAACAAACACTTTTAACAAACGGATTGTTGCTGGAGAAGCGATTTGATGAAATTGCAAAATATTTTTCGGAAATAATTATTTCTCTTGATGGACCGACGGCGGAAATTCATAATGTAATTCGCGGCATTGAAGCATTTGAACAAATTGTTCGCGGAGTAAAAAAAATTACTGCTTTTACACCGCGACCGCTAATTTCCATTCGAACAGTAATTCAGAAAAAAAATTTTATGCAGATAATGCAGATGGTAGATTTTGCGCAATCAATCAACGCAAACCGTATTTCCTTTTTGCCGGTAGATATTCTCTCGGATAGTTTCGGACGGTACAGTAAAGAAACAGCGCTCGCACACGAGGATTTGATTTTAAGTGAAGATGAAATAAAACAATTCCGCGAACACATTCAAACAATGATAGAAAAATATAAAGAAGAATTTGCAACGAAATTTATCTCCGATTCACCGCAAAGTTTGTTGAACAGAGTGCAGTATTTTGAAGCCCTACTCGGTAAAAATTCTTTTCCAAAAAACAACTGCAATGCGCCAAATGTTTCTGCAGTTATTACATCAAATGGAAATATCCAACCGTGCTTCTTTCTCTCTTCATTTGGAAATATCAGAGAGCAATCACTCACGCAAGCAGTGAACAACAAGCAAATCCGTGCAGTAAGAAATGATGTGCGTAATTACAGAGAAGAGCGGTGCACCACCTGCGTGTGTACGTTAAATGTAAATCCTGTTTCAGCATTGCTGAATAATTTTTGATTTCACAAATGAAAAATTTTCTTCGCAAATTGCTATGGCTGCCTTTTCATTTATTTTTTATCAGATTTTATTCTCAAAAAACAAGAACAACATCCATTCTCAACTATTCATTGATTATTCGCCCAAGCGTATTTCATCCGCGCTATATATTCAGCAGTAAATTCTTTGGTGAATTTATCGGACGATTACAATTGCAGAATAAAATTGTACTCGATATGGGAACAGGTTCGGGAATTCAGGGAATTATTGCCGCAGCGAAAGGAGCAAATGTTGTCGCAGCAGATATCAATGAAGAAGCGGTATTTTGCGCACAACATAATGCAATGATGAATAATGTCGCTGAGAGAATGAATTTTTTCCACAGTGATTTATTTTCTTCATTCGAAAATAGTGCAGAGCAGCAATTTGATTATATTTTTTTCAACCCTCCTTTTTATCCGCAAAAACCGATGAATATCTCGCAACACGCATGGAATGCAGGCGAAAATTATGTTGTAATTCAAACATTTGCTCATGATGCGCGGAAGTTTCTCTCACCGGATGGAAAAATATATTTTATCATTTCATCAGATGTGGATGTGCCGTATATTTGTTCGCTGTTTCACAGGTTTCATTTTCAAACAAATGTTGCAGCAGAAAAGAAAATGTTCTTTGAAACGCTCTTCATCTTTGAAGTAAAATAATGTTTACTCAAACTTTCTCCTGCGTTTCTTATTGATGTACGGGAAATTTTCCTATATTTTTCGCCCAAAATCACAATGAGAATGAAATATAAAGCACTCGTAGAAGCGGCAAAGAAAGCAAAGGAATTTTCCTTTTCTCCCTATTCACATTTTCGTGTAGGTGCGGCTGTATTGACAAAAGACGGAAAAATTTTTACCGGAACAAATATTGAAAACAGTTCCTATTCACTTACTATTTGTGCAGAACGTACGGCACTGTTTAAAGCAATTTCCGAAGGGGAACGACAATTTACCGCAATTGCACTTGCAACAGATGAAATAGGATTCACCTCGCCGTGCGGTTCATGCCGACAGGTAATAATTGACCTTGCCGGCAATATTGATGTGATTTTAACATCATCGAATGGCGCAACAAAAATAATGAAATCGAAGACGCTCATTCCGCTTGCATTTGGGGATAAGAATCTGAAAAAAACAAAGAAAAAATAAAATCAAAAACACGCATATTCAATTTTAAATTTATAAAACAATGGAAGTTTCCAAACACTACACGCCACAACAAACCGGCTGGATAGAAGTAATCTGCGGCTGTATGTACAGTGGCAAAACAGAAGAACTCATCAGACGATTGCGACGCGCACAAATTGCAAAGCAAGTTGTCGAAATTTACAAACCGCGCATTGACAACCGCTATAGTGCAACACACATTGTTTCTCACAGCGAGCAGACATTTCCTTCTGTTGTTGTTGATGATGCATTTGAAATTTTACGGCGCGCAACAAAAGCGCATGTTATCGGTATTGATGAAGCGCAATTTTTCAAATCAAATATTGTGGACGTCTGCGAAGAACTTGCGAATCAGGGAAAGCGCATCATTGTTGCAGGACTTGACCAAGACTATCGCGGCAAACCATTTGAGCCAATTCCACAATTATTGTGCGTTGCAGAATACATTACGAAAACTCTTGCTATCTGTGTTGTCTGCGGCAATCCTGCAGATAGAACACAGCGTGTCGTTACATCGAAAGACAGAGTGTTAGTCGGTGCAAAAGATATGTATGAGGCACGTTGCAGACAATGTTTTATTCCACCAAAAGAATAATTTAATAAATATGTCTATCGTATCCGTTCTTCGTGGTCTCCTTGGTGTGCTTGTCATACTTGGCATCGCATTTGCTTTTTCCAATAATAAAAAAAATATTAACTGGCGGCTCGTCGGAATGGGATTGCTGATACAACTTGTATTCGCAATTTTTATTTTGTGGAGCGAACCGCTGAAAAATATATTTTTCCTTTTCGGCTTGCCCAAAGCAATCATTGAGGGAATTGGCGCTGGTGTTGTTGCATTGCTTGGCTATACCACTGAAGGTTCAAAATTTGTATTCGGTACGCTTTCTTTAAGCCCGGGAACGAATGGCTCATTCGGTTTCTTTTTTGCTTTTCAGGTTTTGCCGACAATCATTTTTGTTTCATCGCTGACTTCTGTGTTATACTATCTTGGCATTTTACAACGTGTTGTAAGCGGGATGGCGTGGGCAATGGCAAAACTTATGGGAACAAGCGGAGCAGAATCTCTTTCCAACACGGCAAATATTTTTGTGGGACAAACAGAAGCGCCGTTGCTTATTCGTCCGTATATAAAAACAATGACACAATCGGAATTGCTCACGATTATGATTGGTGGAATGGCAACAATCGCCGGCGGAGTAATGGCAGCGTATATTCAAATGCTCGGACAATCATTTGCAACAGCAAAAAATCTCCCGCTCGATGTTGCACAGATAAAATTTGCGGTACAACTTCTCGCCGCAAGTTGTATGGCGGCACCTGCTTCACTTGCAATTGCAAAAATTATTTATCCAGAAATGGAAGAGCCCGCAACACGAGGCACCGTGAAACTTGAAGTAGAAAAAAATGCTTCCAATGTTGTTGAAGCGGCGGCGGGCGGCGCAAGCGATGGATTGCAACTCGCGCTGAATGTCGCCGGAATGTTGCTTGCATTTATTGCATTGATTACAATGATGAATGCTATGCTGACGTGGTTTGGCGGCGTTATCAATGTCAATGAATATTTTCAAAGTACATTTGGACAGCCCCTGAGTATGCAGTTGCTGTTCGGATTAGTATTTCAATTTGTTGCTGTTGCAATTGGCGTTCCGTGGAATGATGCATTGCAGTTCGGCAGTTTAATCGGTACAAAAATCGTATTGAATGAATTTGTCGCATATCTTGATTTGGGAAATCTCATTCAAGCGGGAAAAATAGGCGAGAAGGCAACGATGATGGCAACGTATGCATTATGCGGGTTTGCAAATTTTTCCTCCATTGCAATACAGATTGGAGGAATTTCTCCCTTGGCGCCGGAACGACGGAAAGATATTGCGGCTCTTGGATTGCGTGCTGTTCTCGGAGGAATGCTTTCAACTTTACTTACCGCAACAATCGGCGGTATTCTTTTCATTGAATAATGAAATGGCGAAAAAAGAACTACGCAAAAAGTTTATGAATAATTTTCAGAACAACATTGAACAATCCGTATCGTTTATAAAAAAACAAACAACGCTGCTCCCGAAAATTGCAGTTGTGCTTGGCTCCGGCTTGGGAGATTTTGCAGAGAATCTATCGCACAAAAAAATTATTGATACGCACGATATTCCCAACTATCCGCTTTCTACGGTTGAAGGACATAAAGGAAAACTGATTTTCGGAAAACAAAATTCGGTATCGCTTCTTGCATTTCAGGGAAGAGTGCATTTTTATGAATCAGGTAATATTGAAAAAACACTGTATCCGATTCACGTAGCGCATTTGCTCGGCATAAAAACTCTCCTTGTTACCAATGCGGCAGGCGGCATAAATAAAAATTTTTCTGCAGGAGATTTAATGCTGATTGCAGACCAAATAAATCTTACGTTTCAAAATCCACTATTTGCAAATACTCTTCTTTCAGCAGAGAAAATCAACATCCGCGCGACATCCCATCCGTTTTATGATAATTCGTTATGCAGTATTGCAGAAAAAATTGCTTTGCAGGAAAAAATAAAATTGCAAAAAGGAGTTTATGTCGGCGTTACCGGTCCGACATACGAAACTGCTTCGGAAATTCAGATGTTCAAAAAAATGGGCGCAGATGCAGTAGGAATGTCAACGGTGAATGAAGTTGCACTCGCTAATTACTATGGAATGAAAGTCGTTGGATTTTCATGCATTACTAACCTCGCAACAGGAATTTCGCCGACAAAACTTTCGCACGAAGAGGTTACTGAAACAGGAAACCGTGTGAAAAAAATATTCGCAAAACTCATTTCAACATTTATTCAGGAACTTTCGAATAAAAAGAAATAATATTCCTGTTATTCCTCTCTGTTATATACAATAATCTCTTCCATTTTTTTTCTGTGAATATCAGGCACAGTCGTATTCTCTGCAGGATAGCCAACGGGAATAAGCAAATACGGACGCTCGTTTTTGGGACGTTTCAAAATAGTTTGTAAAAAATTCATCGGACTTGGCGTATGCGTAAGCGCTACCAATCCTGCATTGTGAATTGCGGCGAGCAAAAATCCCACTGCGATACCAACTGATTCGGAAACATAGTAATGCTTGCTTTGTTTTCCTTCATTCAGTCCATACTCTTCTCGAAAAACTACAATCAGATACGGCGCAATTTCCAAAAATTCCTTGTGCCAGTCAGTACCGAGCGGTTCCAAATCCTGCAACCATTCTTCGGACATTCTCCCTTCGTAACTGATTTTTTCTTCCTGCTCAGCGGCAATGCGAATTTCTTTTTTCAATTGTTTGTCATCCACAATCACAAATTTCCATGGCTGTTTGTTTGCTCCCGATGGCGCAGTGCCTGCAGTTGCAACTATTATTTCGAGAAGTTCGCGCGGAAAATTCTTTTCAGAAAATTGCCGCACACTGCGACGAGCATTGCAAAGTTTATAAAAATCATTCGCTCGCGTTAATTGTTCTTCCGAACTCATTGATAAATTTCTATACGGTATAAATTGGTATTGATTCATATTTTTATAAGAAAATTACATCCCAAAAATAGAAAGAAATCAGCACAAATTTTTGGTATATTTTCGTACAAATTTTATACTATACATCGAAAATACTCTATGTTTAAATCACGACTTTTTACACCCGGACCAACACCTGTTCCAGAAGTAGTAATGCTTGAAATGGCGCAACCAATGATTCATCACCGCCATCCGGAATTTGAAGCAGTGTTCAATCGCGTCAATGAAGATTTACAATACATTTTCCAGACAAAGCAAATGGTGTGGACTCTTACCTGTTCCGGCACCGGCGTTATGGAAACTGCAATCGTCAATACACTTTCAGCAGGCGATGAAGTACTCTTTGTGAACGGTGGAAAATTCGGCGAGCGTTGGGGAGAAATTCTCAATGCGTACGGATTGAAGACAAATGAAATTCCAGTCGAATGGGGATACGCTGTTCAACCGGAAACAATTCTTGAAGCGCTGAAGAAATTTCCGAAAGCAAAAGCAGTACTTCTCACACACAATGAAACGTCAACCGGCGTCGCAATTCCATTGAAAGAAATTGCATCCATCATTAGAAATAATTCCGATGCGTTGATAATTGTAGATGGAATTTCTGCAATTGGCGCACTTGAAATGCGAATGGACGAGTGGGGCATTGATGTTGTTGCAACCGGCTCGCAAAAAGGAATGATGGTGCCGCCGGGGCTTGCATTTATTGCATTAAGTGAACGCGCATGGAAAGCAACAGAAGCTTCAACACTGCCGAAATTTTATTTTGATTTGAAATTCTACAAAAGTACGTTTGCAAAAGGTGAAACACCGTGGACTCCCGCAATTACCATTTTTCTCGGATTGGATAAAGCATTACAAATGATGAAAAACGAAGGCATCGAAAATATGTGGCTTCGACATTCACGACTTGCCGCAGCAACAAGTGCAGGATGCACTGCTATCGGATTGAAATTGTATTCACACGCGCCTTCATCCGCAATGACTGCGGTATGTATTCCGGAAGAATTTATTGGCAATGAGAAAGCAAAACTATTTAATAAAACATTGAAAAATACTTATGGTATCACCGTTGCGGGAGGGCAGGATAAACTCAACGGAAAAATATTCCGCATTTCCCATCTCGGCTACTACGATGAATTTGATATGCTCGGAATGATTGCCGCATTAGAAAATTCTCTGCGTGAATGTGATTGGAAATTTGAAATCGGAAGCGGAGTGAAGGCGGCGCAGGTTGAGTTTAGGAAGAGATAAGATGTGCGATTTGAGATGTGCGTTGTTCTACGAAGAAATTTTAAGTAAATTTTAAAAAACATTGAAATAAAGAATAAATAGATTTATGATGCCAAAATTTGTACTTAGCGAATACGTTGAAGCGGCAATTGGAAAGGCGCAATACGACAAATTAGAAGACGGAACATATTGCGGAAAAATACCTCCGTGCAAAGGAGTTATCGCATTTGGTACATCATTACGCGAAGCAGAAAACGAATTGCGCTCAACATTAGAGGATTGGATCTTAGTTGGCTTGAAATTGAAACATCCTTTGCCGGTTATTGATACCATTGACCTCAATAGAGAACCACAACGTGAGCCAATGGAAGCCGTGTAAGCGGAGAGAATTTATTCGGCGACTTCGTAAACTTGGTTTCGATGGACCTTTCTCCGGGAGTCGTCATCAATTTTTGGTGTATCAAGAATATCGTTTAACGATTCCTTCAAACGATGAATATTCTGTTCCTCAATTTCGAATGATGATTCGTGAAGTTGAAGAAATCCTTGGAAAAGAAATTTCCATTGATGAATGGAATCAATTATGAAATCAAACTCAAATCCATTTTCACTTTTTAACTTTTAATTTTTCATTAATGAAAATCCTCCTCCTCGATTCCATCGAAACAACGTGCGGACAAAAACTTCGCTCGGAAAATTTTGATGTTGTAGAAAAACCAAAATGTTCCAGCGAAGAACTACTGAAAATAATTTCTGAATTTGATGCAGTTGTTGTTCGCAGCGCAACGCAGATTACGAGCGAAATAATTTCTGCCGGAAAAAATTTGAAAGTCATCGGTCGCGCCGGCGCCGGTGTTGATAATATTGATGCGGACGCCGCAACACGGAAAGGAATTTTGGTGATGAATACTCCCGGCGGCAACACGATTTCCACTGCGGAACACACAATGTCGCTGTTACTTTCGCTTGCAAGAAAAATTCCGCAGGCAAATGCAAGTTTACTGCGCAACGAATGGGAGCGCAAAAAATTTCTTGGAACGGAATTGCAAGGAAAAACAATCGGCGTTGTCGGTTTAGGAAAAGTCGGACGCGAAGTTGCAAAGCGTTGTCAAGCATTTGAAATGAACGTGCTCGGTTTTGACCCCGTTCTTTCTCCCGATGTTGCTGCGAAGATGAATATTCAACTTGTTTCACTCGAAGAATTGTATCGCCGTTCGGATTTTATTACACTGCACACACCGCTCAACGATGAAACAAAAAATCTTTTGAGTGATGCGACGTTGAAAAAATGCAAACAAGGAGTTCGCATTATCAATTGCGCACGCGGTGGATTGGTGAACGAAATTGATTTGTTGAAACATTTGGAAAACGGAAATGTTGCCGGCGCGGCGCTTGATGTGTTTGAAAACGAACCGCCGAAAGATTCACCGCTATTAAAACATCCAAACGTAATTGCAACTCCACATCTCGGCGCATCAACGGAAGAAGCGCAAGAAAAAGTAGCATTACAAATTGCTGAACAAATCGCGGATTATTTGCACGAACGAGGAATCTCAGGAGCAATTAACGGCGACGCAATTCAACTTGCGCAAAAAGAAGAAACGAAACCATTCATTGAACTTGCAGAAAAAATCGGAAAACTTTTTGCGCAATTGCTCAAAGGAAACTTGCGTTCGATTTCTGTTTCCACGTATGGCTCGCAACTCAATGATTCGCTTCCGATTTTTGTTTCCGCAGTTTTGAAAGGAACATTCAACGTGTTACTTTCTGAGCCGGTGAATTTCATCAATGCAATTTCCATTGCAAAAGAACGCGGCATTGAAATCATTGAGAAAAAAGGAATGGAACACAATGCGTATTCTCAACTTCTAAAAGTAGAATTTAAAACCGATAAAGAGAAACGAAGTTTTGCCGGAACGGTTTTTGGAAATTCCAACTTACGGATTGTTGAGATTGACGAATTTTATTTTGAAGTAATTCCTGAAGGGCATTTGCTTTTCTATTCCAATATTGACCAACCGGGAATGTTAGCAACTGCATCAAAAATTCTCGCCGATGCAAAAATAAATATCGGCAATGTCTCCCTCGGTCGCTCCGGCATTGGCGAAAAAGCATTAACCGTGATGACCGTTGATTCTCCGATTGCTGAATATGTTTTGCGTAACTTGTCGAACATTTCCGGCGTTGCAGATGTGCAGATTGTGAGTTTGTGAGAAAAGTTGGTAAATTTAGCACGGAAAAAATTTGAATAATGATTTTAAAGAATACAAATGACAACTATTGATTCTCTTGTCCAAACTGCACTGCAACTTTATCAAAACGAAAATTTTTACTAACAAAAATATCCAATTTTAATTTTAACAAACTATGGAACACCTTAAACAACCACTTTCCAATGTTCAATTAGAACTTTTGAAAATTTTTTCTACAAACCTCAAAGAAAATGATTTGCAAGAATTGAAACAGCAACTCGCACATTTCTACGCCAAGAAATCTATTGATTCCGCAAATAAAGTATGGATGGAAAAAGGTTTGTCGAATGAAATAATGGACGAATGGTTAAACGGAAATGGCAAATAACCTACGAGTAGTTCTCGACACAAACGCACTGCTTGTTTCTGTTTCCGAATATTCAAAATACCATTGGCTTTATCAATCGTTGATACGGAATGATTATGAACTCGCAATTACGAACGAGATACTTTCGGAATACGAAGAAAAGATTAGTGAAAAGCTCAATGCAGTTACTGCAGAAAGTGTAGTACGAACATTAGTCGAATTAGAAAATGTTTTGCCAATTGTTCCATATTACAAATTTCAACTAATTGTCAATGATGCTGACGACGACAAATTCGCAGATTGCGCTATTGTCAGCAATGCAAACTATCTTGTTACAAACGACAAAGATTTTAACATTTTGAAAAATCTTGACTTCCCAAAAGTCAACGTTATTACAATTAATGAGTTCAAAGAAATATTGCTAAAAGAAAAATCAAATTAATATGTCCACCATTGATTCTCTCGTCCAAACCGCATTGCAACGCTCTGCAACAAATTCACATCTTTGCTGCAAAGATGGCGTATGCAATAATTATTTGTGCGTAGTGCATAACAAAGAAGGCGTTCGCAATATTGTTAAAAGCGGCGCATCGCGAATTTCCGCAAGCATCGGAGTAGAAGAAGGCGGCGGCGTTGATAATGACATTGCGCGAATGATTGACCATACGTTGCTCAAACCGGAAGGAACAATTTCTGAAATTGAAAAACTTTGCGCTGAAGCAAAAAAATATTCGTTTGCAAGCGTGTGCATTAATCCAAGTTATGTTGCTTTGTGCGCAAAACTTTTAAAAGACACTCCAGTAAAAGTTTGCACCGTAATTGGTTTTCCGCTCGGTGCAACTTCAACGCAATCAAAGGTCGCGGAAGCAATGCAAGCAGTAGATGACGGCGCACAGGAATTGGATATGGTTCTCAATGTCGGACGATTGAAATCCAAGGATTATGCATACGTGGAGAATGATATTTTTTCCGTTGCAAAAACTGCGCATCGTAAGCGAGGAATGTTGAAGGTGATTTTGGAAACATGTTTGCTCACTGACGAAGAAAAAGTTATTGCATGTGTTCTCTGCAAAAAAGCAAATGCAGATTTCGTGAAAACTTCCACTGGATTTTCGAAAGGCGGCGCAACAGCAGGAGATATTGCTTTGATGCGATATGTAGTAGGAAGCGCATTGGGAGTTAAAGCGAGCGGCGGCGTTCGTACACAGGAAGACGCACTTACTATGATAGAAAGCGGCGCGGATAGAATAGGTGCAAGTGCAAGCGTGAAAATTGTTCTCGGTGAAAAATCAGAAAAAGGAACTTATTAGAGAGTAGAATATTGGCGCAGAAAATAATGAAGAATTTTAGATTGAATCCCCTCAAGAGTGTTTTTATTGCCTTGAATATTTTTTTATTCATTACAATTTCAAGTTGCACAAATTCAGATGAACTGCGCAGACGTGAACTTGCAGAAGAGCGCAAATCTTTTCTTGTAAAATATGAAGCACAATTCACTCCTGCTGATTTTGCGGAAGAAAATTTTGAAGAGAACTTACCGAAAGCAAAATTGTTTACGAAACAAGATTTTCAGCGCGATACAGTTCTTACAACTCAGGGATTTCGCGTGCAAATATATATTTCCGATAATATTGATTCAGCAATGAAAGTAAAAGATGATATCAATGTGAAGTTAGAATATGATTGGGTGTATCTTGAATTTGATTCGCCGCTCTACAAAGTGCGCGTGGGAGATTATGCCACAAGAACGGATGCAATGGAAATAATGAATACCTTAATTGCGATGGGTTACGCAAAAGCGTGGATTGTTCCGACAGCAATTCAAAAATCACCTCCTCCAAAACCATTCATTCCATCAGATTCGTTGGAATACAAAGAAGAATAATCATTTAAATTTTATCGTTACTCCTTCCACACTCCATCGCGAACGAACTTTTACCGTATCGCTGTGTACAGTAAAAAATTCAGATGGAATAAAGGGAACAATTCCCCCTTCTGAAAATTTGCCATTTTCGTCCTCATCATAAAATGCGCTGAGGATGTGATTTCCCGGGAAAAGATTTTCAAAACTAAATTCCCCCTTTACATCTGTGGATGTTGTTCTCAATAGCGCTTTTTGCACTTCTAAGTTTTTCGCCTGTACAATTATCTTATGAAAGTCTCGTTGAATATTATTGAGAATTATTTTTCCCTTGAGAATGCCAAAAATATTTTCATCCATTGTTTTAAAATGAAACTGCGCAATTGAGTCACTGAATTTATTTCCATTGGCGGCTATCATCTTATTCAAAAATAAATTGAACGAATAATACATTGCACCAGATAATTTTTTAATCGGAGAAAAAATTATTGCACGCGGTGATTTCCACTCATACTCAAGTTGAATAATTGTATCGGCTGAATCTCTAAATGAAAACCACTCATTTAGAGAATCTGTATTGATAGTTGTATTAAATATAAACGTCAGTTTTTTATCACATTCTATTTCGGTCGCACTGTCTTTTAGCGAACTAAAAATAACCCGTGGGACAGCTGTATCTTGTGCAGTACTTCCTTCAAAAGTTATTTCGCGTAATTCATCTTTTATTGAATTTCCCGCTGTATCTTTCAGTGCGATAAATGCAACTGTATATTTACTATTTTGCTGAAACTCGGTTTGCAAAAATATTTTATTGAGAGAGAGAACATCCGGAAACACATTGAACACTTGCAACGGAATTTTCGTCAATGCATCTACGATGGTGACTTTATGTTGAAGGAATGTAGTATCAATCGGTTCACTCAGAGTAATAACTATCTCAGAAGAATGTGGCGCTTGAGCAGAAAGTATAAATGGAGCAGCTAAATCTCTTTTACTCAGTTGAAAATATATCTCCGATACAAATGGAACAGAATCCGGGAGTATAACATCGCCTGTTGCAATTCCGATTGCATCTGTTTCTTCATCATAAAGAAAATTTCTTTCTTTATCTCTGATTGCAAATACACGATATGTACCAATTGCAAGATGCTCCAATGAAAAAGTCCCGTCAGTTCCTGTCTGAGTTAAGTATTCTGGTTGTGTAATTTTAGGAGATAATGTATCCGAAAAATAGTTATTTAAATTGTAAGCGAAGATAAAAACTCCTGATGGTTTAGTATCAAAAATTTTTCCGGATATTTTTGAAGAATCAATGTTATCACCCGTCGAAAAAGCGAGCGAATAGGTTTGTTTCAACTGATTGTTGTTATTAATATCAACGATATCTGTTCCAAGAGTAATGACATAAGTTACGTTGGGCTTCAATTGTTGAGAAAAATATACATCAACAGTTGTACCACTCCAGTCAAATATCAGTTTTCCAATCGGAGGAGATATAAATATTGCTTCTTCAAAACTACGCGAACTCACATATTCACTAAATGTGAAGGAGAAATAAGAATCAGAATAATTTAAAGCATTCGATGATGGATAAGTCGAAATAATGCTTGGCGGAATGATATCTCTCGGTCCTCCTGATGGTGCAATCTGGCCAGCACAACTTCCAAGCATCAGTATTACAACAAAGTATGTTAAATGTAGTATTTGTTTTTTCACAGCAAAATTTATTTTGGAGAATATACCGATTAGAAAAAATTTATACACATCATTTCAGCTTGTGATGAGTATCACCGATATAGAAACTGTTGAATAAATGCTCGCACTCATTATAATTTTAAATTTTTTTTTCCGATAATTGTAATGAGAATTTTTTGTGTTTAACCCAACCCTAACGAAAGGATAAATTATGACCAATTATACTAATTTCTTATTGAGAAGCTTAAGTATTTTTCTATGCACGTTAGCGATAACATCCGTAACCTTATCGCAGACATTTACCGGAACATCATCAACAATTACCGCTGTTGGATCAAGTAGTGCAATTTGGGGCGATTACGATAATGATAATGACCTCGATGTTGCAATTATTGGCTCTACCGGTTCAAACAGAGCATCAAAAATTTATCGTAACGACGGTGGCTCTCCCGTTGTTTTCACAGTTGCATCCAATTTGACTGGATTATCTTCAGGGACTGCTGTTTGGAGTGATTACGATAATGATGGAGATTTGGATATTCTTATTTCTGGATATGGTGGCGCAGCAGCTCTGTACGTTACAAAATTGTATCGTAATAACAACAATTCATTTGAAGAAGTAAGTACATCTATTTCCGGTATGAGTAATAGTTCTGCAGCATTTGGTGATTTTGACAATGATGGAGATTTTGATTTACTTATTGCTGGCGCTACTGCTGATTCATCAGTAACAAAAATTTATACTAATGCAGGGGGAGTATTTTCAGACGCAGGAATTTCTCTTGTCGGCGCATCCAAAAGTTCTGTAACAATTGCAGATTATGATAATGATGGCGATATGGATTTCGTAGTTTCCGGATTGAGTACATCTGTCGGTAATGTATCTGTTATTTATCAAAATACAAATGGTGCATTTGCAGATATTGGCGCAGGATTAACAGGAGTGAATAGTGGTACAACTACTTGGGGTGATTACGATAATGACGGCGATTTTGATTTATTAATTAGCGGCTATCAAGATTCAATTACTTTCATCTCAAAGATATATCAAAATTCATCAGGAATTTTTGCAGACATTTCTGCAGGAATTATCGGATTAGCAAAAAGTTCTGCAACATGGGGTGATTGCGATAATGATGGAGACCTTGACCTTGCAATAGCCGGCTTGCAGGACTCAACAACACGCGTAACAAAAATATTCAGAAATACAGGCGGTGTATTTTCTGATATAAATGCAACCATTTCCGGTGTTAGCAGCGGTTCATTAGTATGGGCAGATTACGATAAAGATGGCGACCTTGATATTTTAGTGAGCGGTGATTCTACTTCAAGTAGTAAATTCATTACAAGAATTTATGCAAATGCAGATTTATCTTCCGCAAATACTGCGCCAAACACTCCGAGCGGACTTTCTGCAACGATAGATGGCAATAGTGTAACGCTCAAGTGGAATAGTGCAACCGATACACAGACTTCTAAATTAGGATTATCGTATAACATAAGAGTGGGAAGCACATCAAGAAGTCATGATATTGTATCTGGTACTTTTGATGATACGACAGGATTACGTGGTTTAGTTGCAGTTGGAAACGTTAACAAAGATACTTCTTGGGTTATTAAAAATCTTTCTATCGGGAATTATTTCTGGACAGTGCAGTCAATTGATAATAATTATGCCGGCTCCCAGTTCGCAGTAGAATCTAAATTTGCTATCCCCGATTCAAATGGCTATCGTTCATTTGGAACAGGGCTTCCTCTTTCTCAAAAAGGGAATAAGATGAAATTCAGTAAAACCGGTGAGATGACAACTGCTCCTAATTTTGGCACTTTTATGGAAAACCTTTTTGCAAAATTTAATAAAAGAACAGAGCCATTCTTGGGAGTAGAGCAGACGGATAAAACATTAGCAAAACAATATGCTTGGTTAGCGTATAAAAAAGCAGCTGAATTGGGAAAACTTTATACTGGTGGCCCACATACACAACAATCGTACCCGATAGATTCTTTCCGAATATCCGGAAGCAAAAATAAAAAACTTTCTAAAGCAATTAAGGCAAGCAGAAATAAGTACGACAATCCTGCTTGGGCACAAGGTGTCTTATTCAATATGGGGTTAAAAGCCAGCAATTATAATTTAACACCTCCAAATTTTGGCGACCTCATATTAAACATTGACGCTTATCTTGCCGGAAGAAATATGAAGGGAGAAAACCTGACAACGATTGGAACTACATTAGACAGCGTAATGACATACTATGAATTGTACAATGTACGTAGTTCAAGTTCCTTTAATTCACTAGGAATCTTTGTAGAAACGGCTCTTAAACCTATAAACAATGGATTCTCAGCAGACCTTGCTGATACAAATTATATCGTGGATTCCAATGCAGTAAAAGGTATAAACCAAACAAAAAATCCATATGCAATTACGTTTCTTGGTGTAAAAACCCCAACAGAAGTTGGAATTGTGAACCCGCCAACTAAGCGATCAACTGCTGTAATTCGGACGGAACAACTGAAAAATAAGCCTTCCGTTTTTACTTTAGAACAAAACTATCCAAACCCATTTAATCCTTCAACGACGTTATCTTTTCAATTGAATTTTCCTGCGATTGTTTCACTCAAAGTGTATAATCTCATTGGACAGGAAGTAGCGTCTGTTCTTTCTCAAGAAGTATTTAGTGAAGGAAATTATGAATTTAATTTTGATGCTTCATCGCTTTCTTCCGGTGTATATTTTTACAGACTGACCGGATTACCTTTGAGCGATTACGATGCTCAAAAGAGTTTCAGTGATGTACATAAAATGGTATTGCTAAAATAGTTTCGAAATGAAATAAAAAAAATAGCCAGTCTCTTAACGAGGTTGGCTATTTCTATTTTGTAGAGAAAAATTATTTCTGCAGAGTAGTTTCTGATTCCTTTATTGCAATAATATATTGCAACACTTTCTGACTTTCACTTTCCTCTAATTTTGCTTCGGCTTTCATTTCTTGAATAATGCTCATCCATTTTTCTTCCGAAAATTCTGATGGCAATCGTAGCGTATGGCAACCTGAGCATTTTTGAATATACAATACTCTCCCCTCTTCAAGATGTGGCAACGTTATCGAAGGGAATTTCTTTGCAATAGTTAAAACATGGCTCTCCATCGGATGCGGCAATGAACCTGAACATCCAATCAAAGCGAAATTAATTGCAGAAAAAAAAATAACAATGCTTCGCTTCATTACAAATGGAAAGAGAAAAGCAAACGTGATTCAATTTTTTCGTGCTCGCTCAAATTTAATTTTCCTGATGTTTCGCCTTTAAGCGCAGTGAGTTGCGGAAGAACCGTCAATGTTATCCACCATTCTTCTGTTGCATACGAGAGAACGGGTCCTGCAAACAATACTGAATGTTCCCATTCACTTTCAATTATTTCATTATGATTACGTAATTCAATGCCACAAGAAAAATTCGGTGTTGCAAGATATGAACAGCCAAAATCAAATTCATAAATCTGCTCCGCTTTAATTTCTTCTTCGCCGTTTTCTATTTCTGTCTCCCATTCTTTTTCCATTACTGCGTTAAAGGCAAAGAGTGTGTTATTTATTTTTTTATCAAAAATAAGTTTGCCTTCTAATTCAAATTCATCAAGACCAAGGGCCCATTCCCCGTATAATGCAAAGCCAAACGGATCCGCAACCGGATCAGAAATTTTGTACTTCCATTCATTGGAAATACTCACGCCGTATGAAGAAGTTTTTTGTCCAAGATTACCAATTCCCATTTTCGATGTGTTGTTCAAATATATTGAAGATTGCACATTGCTTCCTAACCCGATTTCAAATTCCAACCGCTGGTCAAGACGGCGATAAAATGCGTCTCTGCCGGTGCGATAAGTATTCCATATTTCAAATTCTTTCGCGCCGAAAGGAAGAACGCCTGATTCATACGTGTATGAAAATCTTCGTTCGTTCGCTTTGGATAGCGTAACAGTTACTGATATAAAAAGTAACAGGGCAATAATTTTTTGTAAATGTTTCATTGTTTGTTTTGTTTTTATGGAGTAATTCACCGCAAACATTTGCATACATTCTTTTCTTCGTATATTTTGTGTGAGAAAGGGAACCGTCGTGCATAGTCGCGATGTGTTGATTATAAAAAATATCCTTTTCTGTAAAGTGTGTTATGTTTTCTTGGCGGAAGGATAACACACTTTTTTTATTTTGTAAAAATGTGATGTTTCTTTGTTGTTACACATACATCTGAGCAACAATTATTTGAACGTTTTGTATTTTTTCGGAAGTACTGTCGTCCGATAAAAAATGCAGACACGATTACCGTAGCCAGTGAGAGTATTTCTTGTAAATTCATTTCAACCCAATCCTGCTATTTTACCAAATTGAAAAATAAACAGCGAACAGATGTATGCAAGAGCAGACATATAGCCAACCTGTATCATTGCCCACTTCCAACTATTCGTTTCGCGCTTTGTTACTGCAACGGTGGAAAAGCATTGCATTGCGAGAACATAGTACACCATCAAGGAAATTGCAACTAACGGAGTAAATGTTTTTTCTCCTGTTTCAGAATTCACTGCGTTACGCATTTTATCAATAAGAGTAGTATTTTCATCGCGATGCGCATCTATATTATATATCGTCCCCATTGTACTGACAAACACCTCGCGCTGCAACAATGATGAAATTAAACCAATGCCGATTTTCCAATCAAAGCCCAATGGCGCAATAATCGGTTCGATGAGATGACCCGCTCGTCCTGCAAAACTATGCTCCAATCTTTCTGATTGAGACGTATTTTGATTTTCTAATTTAGGATATGTTGCAAGAAACCATAAAATAATTGAAACACCGAGAATAAATGTTCCTGCGCGTTTTAAAAATAAAATTGAGCGCTCCCACATTTGTATAAAAATACTTTTCCACGATGGAAATTTATACGAGGGAAGCTCCATTAAAAACAACGGTGGTTTTCCTTTTAAAAGTGTTTTCTTAAAAATTATTGCAATACACAGCGCAGCAACAATTCCTACAATGTACAGAGAAAACATTACAATAGCAGTAAGCGGGAAAAAACCAAAAAAGGTAATCGGCGGAATAAATGCTGCAATTAACAATGTATAAACAGGAAGCCGGGCGCTGCAACTCATCAACGGTGCAACCATAATTGTTGCAATACGGTCGCGCTCATTTTCAATTGTTCGTGTCGCCATTATTCCGGGAACAGCGCACCCAAACGAACTCAGCAACGGAATAAATGATTTTCCGTGCAATCCGAATTTTGCCATTACTCTGTCCATAATAAATGCCGCACGTGCCATATATCCCGTATCTTCGAGCAAACTCAGAAAGAAAAAAAGCAGCAAAATCTGCGGTAGAAATGTAATAACTGCTCCGACACCTGATAATGCACCATTGATTAATAAGTCCTGAAAATCTCCGTGCGGAATGATATTGGCAATCTTTTCTCCAAAAAGCTGAATTCCCAAATTAATGAGATTCATCGGGTATTCAGAAAAAGAAAAAATTGCGTGAAATATTCCACCCATCATTCCAAAAAAAATAATAAATCCGAAAAATTTGTGCGTGAAAATTTTATCGAGTTTATCTGTTAACGATTGTCCGGTTATTTCTTTTTCAACAACCTGCGAACATACAGAATGGATATAGGAATAGCGGGCATCAATAGCAACTCTTCTCCTGTCAAATCCTAAATATTTTATGCGCTGAAAATTTTCCTCAATGGTTTTTATGCCCTCATCATCCATTGAAGCATAGCCGTTTGTTCTCCACTCATCTGTCGTGCAAATTTGTAATGCTTCTAAAAAAGCAACCGGAGAGCGCAATGTGTATTTCGCTTCGAGAACAGATTGTATTTTTGCAATAGAATTTTCAACACCTTCCTGCATTCTCCAGCGTCGAGACGGTTTGGAAAATTCAGAAAAGTTCATCATTAATTTTGTTAATTCTGTTAGCCCTTTTTTCTGCGATACAAGTGTTACAACAACAGGTACGCCAAGTAAATCAGAGAGAAATTTTGCATTGACTTTTACTCCCATATTTTCCGCGACATCCGTCATCGTAAGCGCGATAACAACGGGAATTTGCATATCTATAATTTGTGTTGCGAGAAACAAATTTCTTTCGAGATTGCTTGCATCAACAACACAAATTACTGCTTGCGGTTGTGTATCAAAATTTTCTTTTCCTAAAAGTATGTTGCATGCAATTTTTTCATCGGGAGAGTGCGGAGTGAGGCTGTATGTTCCGGGAAGGTCAAGAAGAGTAATTTCCTGTTTTTCAAAAAGAATTTTACCTTCTTTTTTTTCGATTGTTACGCCAGGATAGTTCCCGACTTTTTGCTTTAATCCTGTAAGTGCATTAAAGAGAGTGGTTTTTCCAGAATTCGGATTTCCGATTAATGCAACTCTATGCGGTATATTGATAACAGATTTCATTGTATGACTCACCAGTCATTTATTTGCCGCCCCTTTTTCGGCAAAAAAAAAATTTAAAATTTAATTTTTGGAAACGGAAATCTGTCTCGCAAGAGTCTGATTAATGCCAATGCGTGAATTACACACTTGACAAATAAGCATTGAACCGTTATTATCAACGCACTTGATGAGGGCATCTTCGCAAAATCCCATCTCACGTAAACGGTTGCACATTTCGGGCTGAGAATTTAATTCTGCAATAAATACTTCTTCTCCGGCAGGAATTTCTGCAAGAATAAAGAGATTTTTGGATTGTTTCATATTTGTAAATCGCTCTTATTTAGATTTAGTCTAAATAAATATAAAAAGAATTTGCAAATCTGTCAAGTATTTTGAAAATAAAAAAGCCAATATTTTATTAATATTGGCTTATGCTTCTTTTTTGAGAAAATATTCTATTTTTTACACTTTCCGCAAAATCCGAATATCTGCAATGTAGAATTTTGCGGTTGGAAATTTTGTTCGGTACAGATTTCCTTTTGCAGTTTTTCTAATTTCGGAGCAACAAATTCAATAATGTCGCCGCACGTCAGGCAAATTAAATGGTCGTGGCGCGGTCTTCCGAATGCGCGTTCGTAACGAGAATGTTTTTCATCAAAACGGTATTTGGAAACTAATCCGCATTTTACCAGCACTTCGAGCGTATTGTACACTGTCGCGCGAGAGACTTTTGATTTTTTCAGAAACAACGTACTGAACAATTCATCCGCATCAAAATGTCCGTCGAAGTGCATTGCGGCTTCCAATACTTCGTAGCGTTCCGGTGTTACGCGAAATTTTTGTTCGCGCAAATATTCCTCAAATGTTCTTCGTGCCGCCTCTATATCCATCTACAATACATTAAAAATGAAAATTGAAAAATCAAATTTTTTATTTTATTGGTTTGCCATCAACATCGCAATAAACGACATCGCCGAGATTCAGTGCGAGAACACCATTTTTAATAACAGACAAATCACCGACAACAACAACTGCCATCGTAGAAGTATCTACATATTTTTTAGAGATATTTTGCACATCACTCAATGATACCGCTTCAATATTGGAAAGATAATTTTCAAAATAATTCTCGGGCAATCCATAGAGAACAATACTTTGCAACGAACCAGCAATCTGCGAGGGAGTTTCAAAGCCAAGAGCAAATCCACCGATGAGACCTTTTCTCACAAAGTTCAATTCGTCGGGTGTTAATCCTTCATCGTGCATTTTATTCAGTTCATACATGAATTCAATCAATGAACTATCTGTTTTCGCAGTGGTAACTCCTGCGGCGGCAGAAAATGGTCCTGCATTTTTTAGAAAAGAAAATGATGAACGTGCACCATAAGTATATCCATGTTTTTCACGCAGATTCATATTGATGCGGCTTGCAAATTGTCCACCTAACATTCTGTTCATTATTATTACGGGAAAATAATCGGGAGTGCTTCGGGCAAGCGCAGGATATCCGATACGAATTTCTGATTGCGCCGCACCGGGTTTATCTATCAGATATAATTTGCGCATTGTTGGCTTAGGATTAAATTCAATTTTTCCAATTGCTACATCACTTTGTTTCCATTCCTTCAATGCGCCTTCAATTTCTTTCTTTATTTCTTTCATCGAAATATCGCCAACGACAATTAGCGTTGCATTATTCGGGCGATAGTGCATAGTATAAAATCGCTGAATATCATCGTGCGTCATTCCATTCAGTGAGGTTTCATTGCCGGTAATATTATTTCCATAGGGATGTTCACGGCCATACAAAATAAAATTAAATGCATTATTTGCAATTGCGGTCGGTTGGTCGCGCTGTTGCGCTAATGATGTGAGTCGTGTATTTTTTAATCGCTCAAAATCTTTTTGTGGAAACGTGGGATGAAGAATAACATCAGCAAAAATTCCCAGCGCTTTATCGAGGTGTTTTTTCAACGTAGAAAGCGAAACATTTGATGCATCAAAACTTGCATTGACTCCGAGATTTGCGCCAATGGATTCAAGTTCATCAGATAGCTGAAGCGCATCGCGGGTTGTTGTTCCTTCGTCAAGTAAGTCGGCGGTTAATGCAGCAAGTCCGGGTTTATCACCATCATACATTGCACCCGATTGAAATACAAGATTCATTGCGACGGTCGGAAGTTCGTGATGCTCCACAAGCCACACATTCAAGCCGTTGCTCAATTTTTCTTTCTGGATTGCAGGAAGAGATACTTTCGGCGCAGGTTTTCCTACCGGGCGAACAGTGCGGTCTGTTTTAGAAGAAAAACTTATATCTACTGTTATCCAAATCAGCAACACGACTGCCAAAATTTTCATCATCATATTTTTTTCAAAAATTATTTTCATTGTATTAATTTCCTTTCCACATTGTTGAATTTTGCGCTGCGAGTTCCCCTTTTCCCTGCGGAACGATGCTCAGCACTATCGTATTTCCTGATAAATATTTTTTAGCAATGTTACGCACTTCATCAGGTGTAATATTTTCAAAACGCTTCATTTCTTTATTGATATTTTCTGCATCGCCGGTAAATATGTGATACGAAGAAAGTTGGTTTGCTTTTCCCAGCACTGTCGAAAGCCGATTGATAAGCCCTGCTTCTGTTGATGTCAACGCATTATCAATCTCTTTCTGTGTAACTCCATCTTTCAACAATTTTTCTATTTCTTCATTGATTGCGGTTTCAATTTCGACAAGTGTTTTCCCCGGTTTTGCGGTAACATCAATTTCAAACTGTCCGCCGATTTCCATTCCGCTTTGATATGCACCGACATTCTGTGCAATCTGCTTTTCATATACAAGTGATTTATACAAGCGTGAAGTTTTTCCAGATGATAAAATATCGCTGATTACATCCAGAACTGCATCGTCTCTTGTTTGCATCGGCGCTGTTAACCAGTCAATAAATAAACGCGGGAGTTTTACTTTATCTTCAAACATTACGCGCTGTGTCTGCGGAATAGTAACGGCAATAGGTTTCGGTCGCTCAAAAGATTTTCCGCGGGGAATTTCTCCAAAATATTTTTCAATCAATTTCCGCGCTTCTTTTTCATTAAAATCACCCGCGATAACGAGACTTGCATTATTCGGCGCGTAATATGTTCGGAAAAAATTCTGTACATCTTCCATTGTTGCGGCGCTCAAATCTTCCATATATCCGATAACAGGCCAGTGATACGGATGCGCATCAGGAAACATTAATGCGCTGATTTTTTCGGATGCTGTTCCGTACGGCTGATTATCATAACTCTGGCGGCGTTCATTTTTTACAACATCCCGCTGATTATCAAGTTTTGCCTGCGTCATTGCGGGAAGCAGAAAACCCATTCTGTCAGATTCGAGATACAGTGCAAGTTCCAAATAGTTACTTGGCACAACTTCAAAATAATTTGTTCTGTCTTCCGTCGTCGAGCCATTAATATTTGCGCCGACTTCCTGCAACAATTTAAAATGCTCGTCATCTGCGACGTGTTCCGAGCCCTGAAACATCATGTGTTCAAACAAATGCGCAAAACCTGTGCGATGCAGCTCTTCATTTTTTGAACCAACGTGATACCATACAACAGTTGCAATAACTGGTGCAGAATGGTCTTCGTGTAAAATAACTGTCAATCCGTTGCTCAATGTGTATTGCTGAAACTTCACCTGCACTTGCTCAAACGCAAATGTAAGCGATGTAAACATCAACAAGCAAACAAGTAATCCGGGAAAATTTTTCATAGAATATGTCTTACGAGTGTGGAAATAATTGTAAAAAACGGTGAGAAGTTAGAAATTTTGTATAGAAAAAAAAACTTTTTGCGTTTATCAAATTTTTGGCTTATTTATCGGAGTATAAAATAATTTTAAAACAACCATCGAAATGATAGCACGTAACAATGGAGAAAAGGGAGTAATAATAATTTGGGAATTCCTTGTAAAAAAAGAATGTGAGGTTC
Organism: uncultured Chitinophagales bacterium; assembly: GCA_964358705.1. Classification (GTDB taxonomy): domain Bacteria; phylum Bacteroidota; class Ignavibacteria; order UBA10030; family F1-140-MAGs086; genus JBBTJF01. The sequence goes on along the minus strand of CAYHPL010000017.1, from coordinate 5,560 downwards.
AATTTATACAAAGATACAATGCGGAAGGAGTATGGGTTCAGTTTTTTAGAAAAGGGAACGGATTTATGCGCACAGAATTATTACGTGATGTTGAAAATTCTCTTCGGTTCGTAACAATGGATTACTGGAATTCCATTGCAGAGTATGAATTTTTTCGACGCGAGCATCTGCACGAATATAACAACATTGACGAGCAGAGTGAGGCGCTCACACAGCAAGAAAATTTTATCGGAATATTTGAAATACTATGAGCAAGTATTTTTTCTGTGCTACGGCTTGTACACCGTTTCTTCTACAAAATGTGAACGGTAAATAAATGCGGTATTTTCCCGCTCCGGCAAAACAGGAAGAAACGGCTCGGAGAAAGTTACCGATGTATTTTCCGTTATGCTATCGCAACCAACGGATTGAAACGAGACAGGCAACGTTACCGCAGTATCGGGAAAAGAATAAAAAGAAAAACTCAGTTTGTTTTTTCGCGTTGTGTATTTCAAGGGTGTTTCAATATTACGAAAGCCGTTTTCACTTCCATAAAAATTCACTTCGATATGATACGGTCGCTTGGTGGATGAAATAAGAATTGATAACTGAAAATTTGTTGTATCATTCTTTTTATGAATTTCTTTGGTGCGCTGAACAGATACCCATGGTGTTTGCAGCGGCGTACGAACGGGCAATGCAAATGTATTTATCTGCCCTGAAAACATTGTATCACGGTTTTCATAACGCAATTTCACATTATGCAGAAAATCGTTACTGTGTATCGTGTGTGTTTGCTTATAATTTTTTATATCAAAATTTTGCTCGATATGCACGTGAGCAATAAGACGAGAAGTATAACTCGGCAATGAACTGACGAAAATTACTACAGCAATAAAAATTCCTGCAAGCGCAATTCCTGTTTTCTTTGAGCGGAATTTTTCCATTACCAATTCAAGAATTTTTGCATCGCGATACACTGTTGCCATGCCGAAAAAAAACGGAAGAGAAATAAGCGTAAATAAAATTATTGCAATACTGTCCGCAATAAGAACGGTGGAAAATGTTGTGATAGTATTTCCCACCGCAGAAGTCATACGCGCAATAAATTCAAACCACTCCGAAAAAATACTCCGCACCATCCATACGTGTCCCGCAATGACAAGCGTAATTTTCCCGAAACTGCTGCGAATAAATACTACCAGCGAAAGAAGAAAAAGCATCCATGCAGGATAGAGCGCAACTTTGACGCTCAAAAACAGCAGCAGAATTGTTACGATGAACAATAATCCCGCCGCAATACGAAAATACGGAAGCGCATTTGTATGCATCCGCAACCGATGAGTCCATTGCGAAGCAATCCATAACGCAATCAGCGCGGAAACAAAACACAGTAAAAAATATTCCGGAATGTGCGTGTACCATGGATAGCGTACTCCTTTTATCAGCACAAGAATATCTGGGATGAGCCATGTAAGCGCAGTAACAAAAACTGCAACGAAGAGCATTTTAAAGAAAGTAAAGCGAAAGCGTTTTTTATCTGTTGCAGTATGTTCCGTTGCAATCATATCTTCATCAGTCGCAATTTTTTCTCTGTTCCGCAAAGTGAAATACGCAAAGAAACTCAGCGCCAGCGAGCAAATGACAAAGACAAATAAACTTTCCAGCGGAAAAAAATAAAAACGTTTACCAATCTGATACAACCAGTATTGCGTTGTTTTTTCCGGCGGCACTCCGCTATCAAATCGCTCTACTAATTTTTGCACAACTAATCCGGAACGCCGCAATCCTCGCTGGTCAAAATTTTTCCATCTGTCCTGCGGCGTGTGCATCGGACCGCTGACATCGGTAGTTAAATCAATTGCGGGAATTCCCTTATCAAGGAATGGCTCATGGTCAGAACCACCGCCGCCGCTTGGGAAAGAATAATTCAGCGAAAAAAAATGAGTCGGGTAGCGAAGATTATCAAAACCGAGTTTGTAAAATTCTTCGATGCCTGCCTGCATTAACCATTGTGGCGCGCTTGCTCCGTGTGTTTCTCCGTCAATATCAATAATGCCCAAGCCGTTTGCCATATCAATTTGCAACATTAAAACAACATTGTTAATTTCAGGAAAATGGTCAACGAAATATTGCGAGCCTTCCAATCCTTCTTCTTCACCCCCGAAACAGCAAAAGACAAGTGTTGAAGTATTATCGCGCTGTCCAAACACACGCGCCAGTTCAATGACGCAGGCGGAACCGGAACCATCGTCATCTGTTCCCGGAACTTCCGGCGTAACAGAATCCATGTGTCCGCCGATGAGAATAATTTTATTTGATTTTCCATGCTTCACGCCGATTGCAATACCGCTATTCGTATTTGCTCTGCTCGTACGTGTCATCGGCATTATATAAGATGTATCGCAACCATAGGCACGAAATTTTTCCGCAGCAAATTCAAGTGCAGTATGTTCAGCGGGAGAGCCCATCGGTCGCGGTCCGATTTGTACTGAAATATGGTAGAGAAGTTTCGTAGCATTTTCCTGTGAAAAATCACCTGAAGGAAATGCTTTACTCTGTTGAATAAAAATGAGAGAGCAGAGAAAATATAAAAATCGTTGTATATACATTTAATTAGTTTGTATGGCGAGATGGCTGAAGGTGTTGGGTAAAAAAGGATATGAGTTTGTCATCGTATGTTTTTCCGGCAACATCGCGGACGTTTGCATGGTGGGCATTTGCAACGAAAAAAATTTCTTTGGTACTGCGGGTTGCATCAAAAAGTTGTTGTGAATATTGCGGAGAAATTTTTTCATCATCTTTTCCCACGATGTACAGAATGGGCGCTTCAATAAATTTCACTGCGTTGAGCGGTGAAACTTTTTTTGCATCAAAGTCAGCAAGTTTTTCTGAACGTGCGATAATAAGATTGCGCAGATAGTGAAATGGCAGTTTGATTATGCGCTTCTGGTAATCATCAAAAATTGTGCGAAGTGTTGCGAAAGAGTTTTCCGCAACAACAGCGCAAATCCGTTTATCAATACTCGCCGTCTGTAATGCAATTGCCGCGCCCATCGAAAGTCCGTACACGCCGAATTTTCCCAAAGAAAAATCTTTGCGCGCACTCAGCGCATCAAGAAAATGCTGCACATCATATTTTTCATAATAGCCATACGTGCAGTATGTTCCTTCGCTCGAACCATGCGCACGGAAATCAAGCATTGCAACATTGAATCCGTGGTTAAATAATAACTGTGCATGCGCAATACCAAGCGCTTTATTATCCCCTATCCCGTGCAGATACACGATGGTGCCGTTTATGGCGTTCGGATTTTTAATGAGCCAGCAATGCAGATGGAATTGTTCTCTTGTTCGTATCCACAATTCTTCACACGGAAGTTGCAATTCCGAAGGATGAGATAGCGCTCCGTGTTCTTTATATGTTTGCGATGTGGAACGCTTCGGACGCAGAAGAATCTTCGGACCGATAAATAAGAGCGAAACAGTAGCGCCGCATAGAAGAAGCGCAACAATAACAATACTCAGAAATACAATCATCGTACGTATCTCATTTTGCCGCGGTCGGGAAATTACAATTACAGGAGTTCATTACAAAATCAGTAAAAAGGTCGGAGTGAATATATCGAAGCGAAAAAAGGGAAACAAGTTTTTTATGACCAGAAAGCGAAGAGATTTTAGCAGGCAAAACCTGTCGAAACACCAAGCAAAAATATTTTGAAAAATTACTTGGAAAGAATTGAAAAGGGTTGTAAATTACGCCTGCATTTTTTTTAACGTAATGCACATTCTCTATTTTATTTACTTATGAAATGAAAGGTAACTTACGATGAAACGCACAACCATTTTTTTCCTCCTTCTCTGTTTTTGTTTTGTAACCAATAGCATTGCACAACAACATTTTCGCAATGACGGACGCAACAACATAAACGGTTTCTACCACTCTGCTCCACAACAACCATCGCCGCACACTCCTGTTGCATTTGACGATGAAGAGTTATTACGCACACCACGACAACCCATCCGATTTTCCTCTTCTGCACAATTGTATGTTGTAGATACTGCTGTTGTACTTAATACTTCCGATACGACACGGTATATTTATTCTTACAATACGGAGGGACGAATGACTCTGCGTTTGATTGAACGTTGGTTGAACGGGCAATGGAAGAACTTCAATCGTTATGCTTATGGTTATGATGCAATCGGGAATTTATTTTCTGAATTAGTAGAAAAATGGTCAAATGAACAATGGGGAAATAACTATCGTTATACCTATTCATATGATATAAACGGAGATTTGCTTTCTGTAGTAAAAGATTCTTGGGTAAGCGGGAATTGGATGAATTTTTCACGCTCTACCTACACATATGAAGCAAATGGCAATTTACTTTCTGTGTTAGTTGAGTATCGGTCGAATCTTCAATGGGTGAATTCCGAACGTTATACTTACATGTACGATATAAGCGGAAACCAGCTTTCTGAGTTACGTGAGAATTGGGAAAATGAACAATGGGTGAATTACGAACGCTCTACCTACACGTATGATGCAAACGGAAATAGACTTACAAACTCAAGTGAGCGGTGGTCAAACGGGCAATGGGTGAATGACTGGCGCTTTACCCACACATACGATGCTAACGGAAATCTGCTCTCTAAACTGGATGCGTCTTGGTGGGGCGGGCAATGGGTTCTTCACTACCTTTCTACTTACACTTACATTATAAATGGGAATTTGATTTCTATTTTACTACAAGAAAGGTCGGGCGGGCAATGGCTGGATTCTTTCCGCTCTATCTATGCTTACGACACAAACGGGAATATGATAAGTTTTTTATACGAACGAAAGTCTAACGGAAGTTGGATAACTGCTGATGCAAATAATGATGTAAGTTTTACCGATAGCACAGGGAATAGATATTCTTACACTGGTTATAATATTACACTAAAATACAAACTACTCCCTACAAGCGTAGGCAATGAACAACATACTGTATCAGAATTTACGCTTTCTCAAAACTATCCCAATCCGTTCAATCCACAGACGGCTATTGGCTTTTCGCTGTTGGCTGTTGGGAATGTAACATTGAAAGTATATGATATTTTCGGAAGAGAAGTTGCAGTATTGGTACATAAAAAAATGGAAGCCGGAAAATACAGTGTAGAATGGAATGCGGAAAGTTTTGCCAGCGGAATGTATTTTTACCGGCTTGCCGTAACAGATGAGAAAAATACAACGAGCATTGTATCAAAGAAAATGATATTGATGAAGTAGCCATTAGAATTTGGCTTTTGGCTGTTGGTTCATTTAAAGCGCTGCGCATTTGGGCAATGTGCAGCGCTTTTTTTTGGAAAAAAAAATAAATAAAACATCGTATAACGTGTAATTTTTTTCAACCCATCTTGTAATATATTTGTCTTATCGCAATTTTTTACAATGCCATCCTGAACGCTCAGACCCCTATTGCAACTTTTTACAATGCTATCCTGAACGTTCATTGCCCTATTGCAACTTTTTACAATGCCATCCTGAACGTTCATTGCCCTATTGCAACTTTTTACAATGCCATCCTGAACGTTC
>CAYHPL010000016.1:0-95452 GCA_964358705.1 uncultured Chitinophagales bacterium | reverse complement strand
ATGCAGAAAAAGAATTAAAAAAGGCGACACAAGTAAATATTTTTGTATCGCCTTTGTAATAAAAACCTTGAAGGTTTATTTCGCTATTTCATCAACACCAATTTCTTTGTTTCAGAAAATTTACCATCTACACTTAACCGATAGAAATACACGCCGCTCGTCAATGTACTTCCATCAAATTGTATTTCGTGTCTGCCTGCTTCCATTTTTTCGTTGTTGAGCAATGTTGCAACTTCTCTTCCAAGTATATCATAAATTTTCAACGTAACATTCCCAACAGCCAACAGCGAAAAGCCAATTGCTGTTGTTGGATTAAACGGATTGGGATAATTCTGTTCCAGAGAGTATGCAAGAGGAACTTCGTTTATATTCAACGAAAGCATCGGTGCAAATTTAATTCCGGGCACACGTTTTAAAAATGATACATCGCCAACTTTTATTTTTCCTTTGAATTGCAATCCTGATGATGAAATTGAATCGCCGCCGGCAAGCGAAATGGAAGTATCAAACGCGCCATTGATGTCGTTCAACATTGTTCGCAGATTTTTCAAAATATTTGCGCCAACTATTGCGCTATCGCCATTGGGAAATTTTTTGGTCTTATAATATGTAAGAACGGAATCAACAGTATTTGCAATACGCGTGAGCGGCATATTACCCCACATACTTCCGTCGCTCAAATACACGAGCGAATCAAATCCTTTCGGCGTAATTCCTTTTTGACTGGAAAGCAGATTCAATTTGAAAACGCCAAACGATTGCGCAAGCGGATTTGTGTAGATTTTATTATTGGGAGCAAATTCTTTTACTAAGCGTTTTCGCTTAATAGAACCTTCTTTTCGTATTGAATCAAACGGCGCGTTGAAAGCATTTGCGGTATCAATGGCAGTATAAAATTTTGCAAAGTCCGCGCCTTTTTTATAGCGAATCCATCCGAAATTTTTAGCGAGGGTTTTATCTGTTTGCAAAATACCCAGCGCTAATCCGCTTTTACCATTGCGCGCAATAACGGTATCGCGCCAGTTTGCTGAGTTGGGAGCCGTTGCAGGTTTTCCGCGTTTGTTTAATTTATTTGCTTTTAAACTTAAATCTGTTCCCGCAGAAAAAGTACGGTATCGCGTTGTATCATTCATTGTGAACACCACGCGGAGCGTATGATTTGATGTTACATTCGTGAATGTTTTTGAAGCAATTGCGCCGAGGTAAACATTATCAGCAAGTACACTATCAATATGGTAACCAACGTTTGCAGCGATAGAAAATGATTTATTTGTTCCGGGAACTACCGCGACATTTCCTGATGGAGAAACTGTTCCATTTGCATTTGAAGAAACTGCAATTGTAAATGCACCAACCGGAGCAGATGAATTTGTCCAGCCCGCGCCATTTTGAAGAAATGCATATCGCCCGTTGCCGGATGCATCGTATGATGAATTGCCGAATCGTTCATCAAAACGATAGTATGCAACAAGCATCGGGTCGTTGCCTGCAAGCGAAGAGTACATTGATGCATATATTTCTGAAGGTGTTCTTTCTGTATTCCAGATGCGAACTTCATCAATCTGACCATAAAAGAACTGTGATAAATTTCCATCAATATTTGTGGCTGTACCGATGTACACAGGTGTATTTCCATTGTAGATGGAAGAAATTCCTGAACCGTCAAGCTCAACACTGGTCTGCAAAATGCCATTTACGAATAATGAAATTGTTTGCGTGCTGCGATTGTACGTTCCGCACACATGCTGCCAGTTGCTGGTAGTAATAACAGGTGTGCTTGTAATAACAGAAAGATACATCAGCGTTTGTTCATATACAATAAAATTCAATCTGCCATCAATCATTTGTAGCGTCCAACTTACATCGTTTGCATTGGAATTATATTTTGAAACAATGGAGTGCGCTCCGTCAATAAAATATGGATAAATCCATGCTTCCACGGTAATGGATGAATCGGTAAATTCATCAGCATCTTCAATTTCTACGTAATCATTCGTGCCATCCAATGCAAGCCCGCTGCCGGATGTGTAATCAATCTGCATCGTGTAATCCTTTTGCACGGAACACCCGCTTCCGTTCATGGCTGTAACAGAAAATGCGTATGCACCAAAAGAAGTTGGCGCTCCGCTAAAATACCCATCGGAAGACAATGAGATTCCATTGGGAAGTGCACCACTTGTTACCGCATAATTATACGGAGAACTTCCATATTGAATAGTGAGTATTTCGTTGTAGTAGTTAAGCAATCCTGCGGAACGCAATGTATCGGGAAGCATAGAGCCACAACTGCCGTTTAAAATAACGGAAATAGAATTGGAACTGTAATTTGAAACAACAATATCCATTTCACCATTCCCATTCAAGTCACTGACATAAATACCATAAGGACCATTTTCGGTTGGATAATCATCTCTTGCTGCAAATGTTCCATCGCCGTTATTTCTAAGAATAGAAACGCTCGCATCATTAAAGTTCGTCACCGCAATATCACCGTCTCCATCTCCATCAACATCGCTTATAAAGATACCGGATGGTACATTTCCCGTCGGATAATCTACTTTTGACGCAAAGATTCCGTTACCATCATTTATAAAAATGGAAACAGTATTTGCTCCATAATTCGTAACAGCAATGTCTCCATCTCCATCTCCGTCTAAATCGCTGACATAGCAAAAATAGGGATTAACGCCGCTTGTATAATTTACACTCGCTGCAAATGTTCCATCGCCATTGTTCATTAAAACGGAAATTGTATTTGAATTAAAATTTGTCATAGTAATGTCGCCATCGCCATCAATATCTACATCACTTACAAAAACGGATAGAGCATAACTTCCTGTCGCATAATCTACTGCGCTCGCAAAAGTTCCATCACCGTTATTCATCAAAACAGAAACTGCTCCGCCCCAAAAATTCGGTACAACTATGTCGCTGTTTCCGTCACCATTTACATCACTGACGACTACGGTATATGCGTCTCCGCTCGGATAATCTTCTTTCGGTGCAAATGTTCCGTCTCCGTTGTTTCTCAAAACAGAAACCGTAGCGGTCGTTGTTGCAACAATAAGGTCGCCATCGCCGTCTCCATCAATATCACTGATATTAACCGACCCGGGTTCACCTGCTGTCGGATAATCTACAGAGGATGCAAATGTTCCATCTCCAGTATTCATGTAGATGGAAACAGAGTTGGAAAGAGCATTTGGAACAGCAAGGTCACCGTCCCCATCTCCATCAATATCTGCGACAAAAATAATTTCAGGAACACTACCTGTCGGGTAGCCGGTACTCTCGGTAAAAATAGCTGTGCTGGAATATGTTTCAACGGTAAATTGCGCTACGAAAGGTTGAATATTTGTATCTGTATAGTCTTTGAGATTGTTTGAAATGATAATTGTTACCACTTCACCGTAAATAAAATCAGTTGTCGGGTCAAACGTTACAATCGTATTACCGCCGCTGAATAAAAATGTACCGCTATGTCTTCCACTCAAACTTCCTGAAATAATAAATGAACTCGTGTCATTAAAAGAACTTGTATTCATCGCAACAGTAAATGTTACTTCTATGGTTGCAGAAGGGGAAACATTGAGAGCATTTTGTGACGGTGTTATCGCGAAAACAGATGATGTAACATAGGTGAACGTTCCTTCCTGACCAAACAAAGAGCCACTAAAATGATTATCAATTGCCTGCACACTCCAGTAATAAGTTCCGCTTGCAAGATTTTTCATCGTCCATGCCGTATCGTGATTGACGCTTCCAATCTGAACAACGCGGCGATAACCATTATTGATATTTGTCATCGGTGGCTGTGTGTTAATTCCATTTGGTGTTGTACCAATACGAAGATTATAGGTAAGTCCCTTTTGAGAAGTCTGTGCATCCGTTGCTCTATCCCAACGCAGTGTTACTTCAACACCAGACGATGAAGAACTCAAACCTGTCGGTGGAGTGGGAACAGTATTGAATGTCGTTCCTGAATTATTGTAAATTTCTGAAATGGGACCGGCGTTTGTTATTCCCGTAATGAGAATATCCAAATCATTATCATTATCATAATCACCCCACGCAACAGAACCGGAATGTGCGTCCGTAAATTTTCCGACATAGACTTTCGTAAATCCACTGCCGGTGTTTTGATAAATTACAGATTTGGGAACTAAACTATTGTATCCGTTGAGAAGAATATCTAAATCCCCATCATTATCATAATCGCCCCAAGCAACAGAACTATAATTTAAACCGTTCATTTGATTTACAAAAACTTCGCTAAAATCATTTCCTGTATTTTCGTACACTTGTACAAGATAAAGTATTGTCGTATTTCCCGTCATTACAATATCAAGGTCTCCGTCTTCATCATAATCTCCCCACGCAGATGAACTGTACGCAAGCCCCGTAAACGAATGGAATAATACAAATCCATCTCCTGTATTTTCATACACCTGAGAATTGAAACCAATATCGCCGGAGTATCCCGTCAGCAAAACATCTAAATCGCCGTCATTATCAAAATCGCCCCACGATGCTGAACCGGTTGCAGTTCTCGTCAAATTTCCTGCATATACTTCGGTAAAACCATTTCCTGTATTCTGATAAATTTTTGAAATATATCCTGCGGTAGCAGAATATCCCATCAACAGAATATCCAAATCGCCATCATTATCAAAATCTCCCCAATCAGCAGAACTCCCTGCAACTCCCGTAATGCTTTCCACAAACACTTCCGAAAATCCGCTTCCGGTATTTTCATAAATTTTTGAAACAGCAACTCCATTGAGTTGATAACCGGTAATGAGAATATCCAAATCGCCATCACTATCATAGTCGCCCCAATCAGCAGAACCCTGTAAAACTCCCGTTAAAGTTCCTGAATAAACTTCTGCGAAACCGCTTCCTGTGTTCTGATAAATTTTTGAAACTCCAACTCCGCCTCCGGAATCTCCAGTCAGTAGAATGTCTAAATCGCCGTCGTTATCATAATCGCCCCAATCTACGGCGCTATTGGAAACTCCGGTTAAATAACCTGCAAAATCTTCAGAAATTGATTGACCATTGTTCATTAATTTTTGAATTGAATTTGAACCCGGATTTGCTACGACTATATCAATATTTCCGTTACCATTTAAATCTGCAACATAAAGTGTTGATGGACCAGCATCCGTTTCCGTATCCACTTTTGGCGCAAATGTACCGTTGCCATTGTTTTTATAAATGGAAACTGTATTCGATACATTATTTGCAACAACAAGGTCGCCATCACCATCGCCATCAATATCGCTAATAGAAACAGATTGAGGGCTATCGCCTGTTGCATAATCTGTTTTTGCAGCATAAGTTCCGTCTCCATTATTTTTCAGTACAGAAACCGTATTGGATGTCAGATTTGCCGCCGCAATATCACCATCACCATCACCATCAATATCACCGAAGGAAACAGAATAAGGATTTTCACCAACATAATATTTCACTGTTGCAGCAAACGTTCCATCGCCGTTGCTTTTCAGAACAGAGACAGATGTATCGCCATAATTTGCAACGACAAGGTCGCCGTCGCCGTCATTATCAACATCTCCGATAACGATAGACCAAGGATTGGTTCCTGATTCAACGAGAGTTGGCGCAGTAAATGTTCCGTCGCCATTATTATTTAAAATCGCAACGTTAAGAGAACCCCAATTTGCAACAACAACATCTGCGTCGCCGTCTCCATCCATATCGCCAAGAATTCCCGAGCGCGGATAAAAATTTCCTGTAAAGTAATCTGCGGAGTAAGTAAAGGTTCCATCGCCGTTGTTTTTTAAAATAGAAACTGTGTTCGTGTTTCCGTTTGCATTTGATACCAACAGGTCGGCATCACCATCGCCATCAACATCTCCGATTGATACAGAAACCGGATAACTTCCAGTCGGATAATCAACCGTAGCGGCAAACATTCCATCACCGTTATTGAGCGAAACCGAAACCGTATTCGCATAATAGTTGGGAACAGCCATATCACCATCGCCATCGTCATCCAAATCACCGATGGAAACAGCATAGATTGCGGCGGCTGATTGTTGAATTACCGTTGACGTGAATACGGCAGAACTTATGTTTGTTACGACAGTAAACTGCGACGTAAACGGCTGAATGTTCGCATTTGAATTATCTTTCAGGTTGCCTGTCGCATTGATTGTAACAATTTCTCCGCCTGCAAAAGCAGTTGTCGGTGTAAATGTTGCAATTGCATTTTCGCCGCTGAATGAAAATACACCACGATGTCGTCCGCTCACATTTCCTGAAACAATAAAAGAACTTGTATCATTAAAAGAACTTGTATTCATCGCATTCGAGAATTGTATTTCAATGTTTGTATTGGAGGAAACATTCAATGCATTTGAAGACGGAGAAACAGACGAAACTTGCCCGAATGCAAATTGCGCAAGCAGAAGCAAAAGTAAAAGAGTTTTCATATAAAATTACCTTTCAGATAAATGGTATTGGTTTTTGTTTAAAAATACAACTTAAAACTAATCAACTGCATTTCGTAAGGCAATACCACAATTGGGGTAAATTGAGATTTGGGTTGAGTTGAATGCGGAAGTCTTTCTTGTGCAATACAAAAAAGAGATTTCGCTTTTAGGCAAAATCGCTCATTGATGTTTGTTTTTTCAAATGAATAACTACACCAGATTGTTATCAATCGCGACACGCACAGCAGTTGCTTTGGAATGAACGTGAAGTTTTTTGTAAATATTTTTGAAGTGCGATTTTACTGTGTGTGGCGAAATAAATAGTTTTTTTGCGAGAGTTGTGTAAGAATTACCTTGCACTAATCCATTGAGTAATTCCAATTCGCGCTCCGAAAGATTGTACTCTGATGGAGCAGAAATTTTGGATGCACGAAGTTCTCCTTTTGGTTTTCCGGAAAGAAATGATAATACTTTGCGGGCAACGGATTGCGACATTGGCGCGCCACCGTTATACAATTCGCGGATTGCTTCGATAATAGTATCGCCGCTTTCATCTTTCAGCATATATCCTGATGCGCCGGATTGAATTGCATTAAATATTTTTGTTTCGTCTTCAAACACGGTGAGCATCATTATTTCTATTTCGGGAAATTCTTCTTTTATCAGTGCCGTTGCTTCGATTCCGGAAATTTTCGGGAGCTCAATATCCATCAATATGATATCAGGAAATCTGCTCGGTGGAATGAGTTTCATCGCATTGACGACCGCTTCGCCGCTTGCAAATGTATCCACGAGTTCAATGTCGTCATAAAACGAAAGTAACTCTGTGAATCGTTCGCGGAGAGATGGTGTGTCTTCTACAAGTATAATTTTTATCATAATTTCACCTGAAATATAGCGAGGAAAATTTTTGCAGTCAATACCTCAATTGGGGTAAAAAAAGAAATCCAATATTGAACATCAAAAATCAAATTTCTTGAGTGCATTATGTTTTATAGCGGAATTTTTACTTCAATTGTAACACCGTTTCCACTGATGCAACGGAATGTTCCGCTTAATTCATTTGCGCGGCGTTCCATATTTACAATTCCGTTTCCACCGAACGAACCACTTTTTGTCTCCTGCAATCCGATCCCATCATCCTGAATGATAAGAATGAGTTCTTTGTTCTCGCGTAAGGAAATTGCGAGACGAATATTTTTTGCACCGGAATATTTGAGCGCGTTTGTGAGCGCTTCTTGTGTGATGCGGAAGAGATGCAGTACCTGAACGGGCGAAAGTGTAACGGAAGAGACAAAATTTCTTTCGTACGATAATGTAATTTCCTCGTGGTAATTGCATTGCTTTTGCGCATACTGTTCCAGTTCATCGGAAAACTGTTCAAGCGTAAGTGAATTTGATTGCAACGCCCAAATTGTTTGCCGCAGAAGAGCCATCGAAGTTCGCGCATCCTGCTGTAACGATGAAAGAAGCGTTCGTGTTTTTTCTTTTGATGTTGCAGAAAATCTTCCTGCAATATCCAGTCCGGAAATGATGTTCACTAATTGCGAGCCGACATTATCGTGTAAATCGCGGGATATACGTTCACGTTCGTGCTGTACTTTTTGCTGCATTTCCAGCGTTTGCAATTTCCTCTGCAATTTACGATGCGAATACGAGCGTACAGAAAACACAATTGCGCTCAATATCACAATACTCATCGAAGAAAGAAACCACCACGTTTCCCAGAACGGTGGAAATACAATTATTTTTATTCGCAATCCATTTTCATTCCATACACCACTGTTGTTTGCCGCGCGCGCAACAAATGCAAATTCACCCGATGGCAAACTTGTGTAGTGCGCAACACGCAGATTGCGTTCAGGAGTAATCCAGTTATCATCAAATCCTTCGAGTTTGTATTGATATAAATTTTTTTCTGCGTTGCGGAAATTCAGTGCAACAAATTCCAACGTAAGAGTTTTTTCTAAATAACTTAAATGAATTTCCTGCGGAACCGTGTATGAACCGCTAATCAGCGATGCGCTTACGCTGTCCAGTGATTTGTAATTAATTTTTATATCACTGAGAACAACGGGAGGAATAAAAGTATTTTCGCGAATGCTATCCGGATGAAACGCAAGAACACCGCCAACGCCGCCAAAGAAAATTTCTCCGTCCTTATTTTGAAAATGAGAATTCAATGCAAATTCATTGAAACGCAATCCTTCTTCGATGCCGAAATTGATAAAAGCATTTGTTTGTGTATTGAATCGGGAAATGCCATCGTTGGTGCTTAGCCATAAATTATTTTCTTTATCACTGCAAATCCCATATACAACATCATTCGGTAATCCATCGGCAGAAGTAAAATGTTCAAACGATTCATTGTGTGGATGAAAGAGATTCAGTCCGCCTCCTAATGTTGCAATCCAGATTTGATGCATCACGTCCTCAAAGCATGATGTAACAATATTGTAACTCAAACTGCGTTTGTCATTTTCTCTGTGTTGATACGCCCGCATTGTATTTGCTTGTACATTCATCTTTGCAACACCCGTTGAAGTTGCAATCCACATCGTTTTATCTTTCGCTTCGCAAACATCAATCGTATAATTCAGCATTGCAGAATCATAGCGGGATTCATAAATATTCCAAAATGTATTTTTTTTGATGTTGAAGACAGAAATACCATTAAAAGTGCAAATCCAGATTTCTCCGGTTGAATTTTTTCGCAGAGAGAGAATGGAATTCGTTGTAATGCTGTTTGTATCCGTTGCAGAAGGAACATATTGTTTGAACGTATTATTTTCTGCATTGAACCGAACAACACCGCCACCCTGAATGCCAAGCCACAACTGATGCTCGTCATCTTCAACAATGGTAGAAATTTGTGGGCGTACGTTTTTGAATTGTATTATTTCAAAAGAAGAAAAAGCATCTTCGATGGATGAATAGGAAGTTACTACTCGTGAAGTATCTTTTCGTATTGCTTTTACTAACCCGTTGGAAGTACCAAACCAAAATATTTTTCTCGCATCTTCGCACACCGCCCATACGGTGGGAAGAGTTTTCATCATTGATTCATCAATCGTTTTGAATTGCGATTGCAGCGGGTCGTACACATTCACGCCGCCGTGCATCGTTCCAATCCAAAATAATCCGGAGTTATCTTCTATAATGCAGCGCGCGTTTACATCATTCAGACTAAACTTATCCTTTTCATTGTAATGAATAAATGTGTGTTGAAAATTTCCGGGAGAAATTTCAGTAAGTAGAATAATGTTTTCTTCTGTTGCAACCCAAATTCTATTATGGGAATCAATTAAAAAAGTTTGAAGATTATTTTCTTTTTTATTTGCGAGAGCAAATTGGTCAAACGTTCGTGAGACAACAGAAAACGTCATCAATTGCGAAGCAGATGAAATCCACAAATCACTTCCTCGAAGCGCAAGTAACCCTCCCATTTTTAATTGACGCGAAAAAGGATAGAAATGTTCTTCTCGTTTGTTATTAAAACAATAAACACCATTAAGCGTTGTCATCCAGAAATTGTTTTGCCCATCCTGCACGATTTGAATGCCAGTAAGTCCGGTAGTAAATGCTTGGAGAAGTGTTGGAGTTGAGAAATTATCGCGTGGAGAAAAAGAGTACAATCCTTTCGGAAGTATCATCAGGACGTTGCCATCTCTATCCACAAAAATTTCACTTATCTTTTGGTGAAAAGTGAAATTGAACATTTCGGGAAAAAGATAGCGCGCAAATGTTTCTGTTTTTTTATTGAAACGGTTTGCGCCATTGCGTGTTCCAATCCATAAATTATTACTGCTGTCCTCTGTTATCGAAAGAATATAACTATCGCTGATTGAGGTGGAATCGCTATTGGAGTGTTTAAAAACTTTGAACGAAATACCATCAAAACGATTTAACCCGTCCTGTGTTCCGAACCACAAAAATCCTTCTTTATCCTGAAAGACGGCGTGTACAGAATTCTGTGACAGTCCTTCGTTGGTCGTGATGTGACGAAATCGAAATTGCGATTGTGGAATTGCAATTGTATGGAAAATACAGAAAATAATTACACAGCAAACTATCCGCATTTATTCGTAAATTTTCACAAAAAAGAACATTGTTGCGCCCCTATTTTTGCAATATCATTTTTTTAGTCTTTGAAATTGCTCCCGCTGCGAGGCGATAAAAATACAATCCGCTCGAAAGCGCACTTGCATCAAACATTATTTCATGCTCACCTTCATCCATCTCTTCATTGTTCAATAATGTTGCAATTTCCTGCCCGAGTACATTGTAAATTATAAGCGATACGGCATCCGGTGCGGGAAGGGTAAATCGTATTGTCGTAGTCGGATTAAAAGGATTCGGAAAATTATGCAGCAATTCTGCTGTTTCAGGAATAGTACTGTGAACATCTGAACGCGGAGAAAAATCAAAAGATTTTTTTGAAATTTCCTCGTGTACTAATCCTCCAGCTTCTGCGGTCGTTTTCACGCCATTTAAATACACTGCATAGTAATTTTTTTCTTGTGTAATTTCATTGACATTAATGTTGTAATCAGAACCGCTCGTATCTATGGGAGAATAAAAAGACTGATTAATCGGACGAAGAACGGAATCAACAAATGTCTGCAACAAAGCATATGCAGCTGGATTATTTATTCCGAAAGCGTTATAAAACGTCATCACACTATCAAAATATTTGCCAACAACGCGCAGAGATTTCCCTCGTAAATAAGGACCGGCAAGAGAAGCAGAAGAATCTATGACCAATGAATCAAACCCCGTTGGTGTAACGCCATAAACGCTTGCGTAAAGGTTGAGATTAAATATAATTCCCTGTTCCCATGCGACATTATTGTAATCTTTGCGCTTTGCTTTCACTAAACCGGTAAGCGGTTTTCGCTTTTTATCTTTTCTCAAAGTATCAATCGGGTATGCAGGACCGGTGTGAGATTCGGTGAACATCTTTTGCAATTCGGCAATTTTTTTATACGCAATCCATGCATGCTTGCTTTTATTTTCGTAACCAAGAAAAACGCCTCCCTTTTTTCCTAAGTGGAAAAACACATTCGCTGCTGCAGTTGTTATATTCGGATAACCGGAAATTGTACCTCGCTTCACACGCAATTTTTTGGGAGAGAAAGAGAGAAGTGTATCCGCGCGGAACGTTCGGAATTTTCGCAACGATGTGAGTTTTGCAATATTATGCACATCTACACCTCCGCTCAATGTAAAATTTCCTGCCGTATATAATTCATTGCGATGGTTGCAAAACGTTTGCACTCGTCCATTCGTGCCTGAACCAACCAACGTCCAGTCATCACCATTCCAACGGGCAACGTGGTTTGCTTGTAATCCTGCGGCAGAAGTAAAATCGCCTCCTACGTAAAGATTATCTCCGTACTTTCCAAATGAATGAACAACATTATTCACTCCTAAACCAACGGACGACCAAACAGAATTATTCCACATTGCAATAAAAAAAATCGGAAAGGAATTAGACGATGTAAATCTGCCGCCTGCGTACAGATTATCCGAAAATTCGATAAGTGTATAGACGTAATTATCTAATCCTGCTCCAAGTGCAGACCAACTGCTTCCATTCCATTTTGCAATGTTCAGTGCCGCAATACCTCCCGCGCTTGTAAAATCTCCTCCGACAATTAAAGAATCGTTGTACACTGCCATTGCATAAATTTGAGAACTTGTGCCTCCGCTTATGCCTGTTCCAACTGCTTCCCATTCGCCTCCATTCCATCGCGCAATATTATTTACCGCTCGCGTTCCCGCAGTAGAAAAATTTCCTCCGGCGTACAGTTCTCCGTCAAATACAACAAGCGCATTCACATCGCCATTGATGCCACCGCTTATATCTGACCAGAAAAAACCATTCCATTTTGCGATGTGGGAAACAGGATTTCCTCCGGAAGAAAGAAATTTTCCTCCCGCATACAGTTCGTTATTGTACACGGCAAGCGCTGTAACATCGGAATCTAATCCTGCACCCGCTAATTGCCAAAGCGTTCCGTTCCAGCGCGCAATATGATTTACATCTGTTGCACCGGCTGTTGTAAATTTTCCGGCTGCATACAGTTCGTTATTAAATGAAATTACTGCATTCACCGTATTATTCACGCCGCTTCCTACAGGAAACCACGTTTGAGAAAATAATGTTATCGGCGCAAAAATTTGCATCACTATAAGAACATATAATGATATTTTCGCAGATAACATTTGATAGTATTTATTTGAAATTGTTGTTTGCATTTTGTAATCCTCCAAAATTTTGGCACATAAACATACTAAAAAAGTCTAACACTTATTCTTATGCGAAGCACATAAAGGAGTGCTGCTCTATCTCATTTCAATTGATATTCAATTAGAATTTTACTTTCTCTTTTCTTGCAATCTCCGCACAATATTTGTTGCAACTCTTCGCGGTGTAATGCGAATGGTCTCCGTGAGTATTTTATTGCGCACGCCCGTAATCACAACCGTTTTTCCTTTCATCATTCCTTTATATCCGAGTTTTGCAACTAATTCAGCGTCCATTATTTTTCCTTCGATGAGTTTTGAATTTTCCATGTGCGCTCTTTTTTGAAATCCGCTTTTTGTGGGACCGGGACACAATGCTGTAACAGTAACGCCGGAGTGTTTCAGTTCGTTTGCTATTGCTTCGGTAAATGAAAGTACAAATGCTTTTGTTGCATAGTACACAGCCATAAACGGACCGGGTTGAAATGCTGCGGTGGACGCAACGTTGAGAATTTTCCCATCTTCACTATCAAGCATTGACGGTAAAAAAAGTTTGGTGAGGTGTGCAAGCGCAATCATATTGACGTGCATCATTTTCAATTCTTCATCAAGATCTGTTTCGGTGAACGGACCGAACGTTGCATAGCCGGCATTATTGACAAGCACAGAAATATTTATTTTTTCCTCCCACAATTCCTGAAAGATTTCATCCGGTGCAAGAGGTTCGGATAAATCTTTTACTATTGTTTTTACTTCAACGCCATATTTTACATTTATTTCTGTGTGTACCTCGCGGAGTTTTTTCCTATCGCGTGCTACGAGAACGAGATTATATCCGTTGTCCGCAAATAGTTTGCTGAGTTCATATCCGATACCACCTGATGCGCCTGTAATAAGAGCTGTTTTTTTCGATTGCATTGGTTGCGGCATTTTTTTCTTTTTAAATTAATTAGTGAGCGTTAAAGAGTTTTTTCAGAGTATTGCTTCTGTTTTACGGGGTGAAAATATAATTCTTTTGCAGAAAAAAAAATTTTTTGCATCACAGGTTTCACACAGAAAAAATGATGAAGCGTATTAGTAAATCCCTCGCGGATTTCTCGACTTTGTTACTTTTACATCTTGCAACGTAGAATCGTTGATGCGAATCTCCAGCCGCCACTGCCTGTACTCTCCGATTGGCGTCCACGAGAAATTCATAATCCAGCAATGCAGATTTCTGCTGATGGAAACGCTTGGCGCAGCTAATTCTTTTTGAATTAAATCATACGTTGCAGACATATCAAATTTCCAGTTCTGTGTAAGATTAAAACTTACGCTTCCATTCATTGATGAGTTTCTGAAAATTGCGGGATTGCCTTCCTGCTTTTGTGATTGCGAAAAATTCCAACCCAGGCTTATTTGCCACGGAATAGTAAAATCAGGCATGTTACCAGCAGAAACAGAATTGGTGTTCGGAAGTATTCCCTGTTGCGCTGTATCCTGTTCTGTTTCAATCAGCCGTTTTATTTTTTCGCCTGAAAGAGACGTTTGCAGCGAAAGAGAAATATTTGTTACATCTGCAAAACGTTTTTCTTTACTCAATAAAAAACGATTGATGCGTTTGCGGGAAGTGTAATCATATTGATAGAGATTGTACGTACTGCTTCCGCCGATGCTCAGCAAATCGCCGATGGATGTGTGGTAACTGATATTGACGGGAGAAAAATTCATACTGTCAAGCATAAAATTATAGCCAACGCCGCCATTGATGTTCATCAATTGAATTTTATTTTCCTTTTCCGTTGTATCGCTTGTGAGTGTTTTCATTTCAAAATTATTCCCGACATTGAAACCGAGCGTCATTGATGCTTTGCCCGCCCGCTCTCCATAGATTTGCTTTGCATGAGAAAGAGAAAGCGATGGAGAAAATGTATGCCGCAACGCCGCTATTCCCAACGCATTTGGTTGAATGATGCCATACAGTTTTGTATTTAAAGAGACACCATCTTGCAAATATCCTGCAATAGATTGCTGCCGTAACGTTGTATCTGCAAGAGAACTATCGCGATAACTGCGTATCGGCTGAATTGTTGTAGAAAAACTTCTTGATTCGCGCAGCGATAGAGAAGGCACGAGAGAAAAATATCCTAACTTCGGTGGTGAAAAAGAAAATCCTAATCCCTGCGAAATACTTTGTGAATAGTTTTGCTGGAACACATCTGCAGTACGAAATATCGTATCACTATTTTCAAAAAATTTCACTCCATCTATTTTTTGTGCAGATTTTCTGTGTCCGTTGGATGCGGAGATGTTGTAATTGTAGCCAAGATTTTCATACCACGCATATTCCGAAGATGCACCTTTCCCGCGCAACGGAAATGTGAGACTGCGATTAAAAAAAATACCGGGTAATAGTTCTGTAATGCTTCCGTCGCGGAGGTTTTGTGAGCGTGTGATGCTTGCAGAAAAACTGTTCGGTGAGCCTTCCCAACGCTTTGAATATGATGCGTTTGATTCTATTGATTGCTGCAAAGCGTCGTTGAGATTATTTGTAAAGACGTATGAATTATTACTTGCAAAACGAAAATTTACATCAAGTTTTGATGTCGGATTAATCGTCTGCCTGTGCAATATTCCAATATTGTATGCCTCATCCACTCGAAAATCTTTATCAGCGCGTTCGTTGTAGCGATAGCGGCGATACGTACCGTGTAAGTTTCCTCCGAAATTATACAGAAGCGCGTAATTGTAATTTGCATTTAGCGCAAAACTTCCGCGCGTGTAAATATCTCCTGTTGCCGCAAAATCCATATAATCATTCATTGCCCAGTAATATCCGAGATGGCTGAGATAGCGTCCAAAGCGTGCATCTTCGCCGTACGCAGGCGCAATAAGTCCGGAACGCCTTCCGCCTCTGTTCGGAAATACGCCAAACGGAAGTGCAAACACCGGTGCATCGGCTATGTACAGGTAAATTGGCTCTGCTACAATGCGATTGCGCGGAACGAGTTTCATCTTCGGGCTGAAAAAATAATAGTGCGGCGTATCTTTATCGCAGGTTGTGTACTGTCCATCTGCGACAAACATAATTTCCGGCGAGATGCGTTTTATTTTATTGCCGTAGTAGTAGCCGTTATCAATTTGAGTTTCTGCAAGAACAATGCGTCCGCGTTTCGATTTGAAATTATACGCAAGTTGCTTCCCGAAATATTCTTCTCCGCCATCAATGAGTTTTGCTTTGTCACCCGGATTGAGTTTGCGTCGCTCTCCCTGCTTCGATTGCGGTTGCGTGGCAGTATCTTTTTTTTCTCCGCCAAACGCATGGACATTCGATGAATCGAGTTGCACAATAATACTATCCGCATTTAATTCAATCTGACGATAACGCACGCCTCCTTTGCGATACATCTGCATACTGTTTTCTCGCAGATTAAATGTTATCGAATCCATCGCCCAATATGTAACAAGCGTATCAATGCCGCTGTCATTTTCTACTTTCTTTTGAAGAGAATCGGCGTGCGATGAATCTGCTCTTGTCGCTGTTACGGAATCCGAAACATTTGTTTGTGAAAAAAGCGGCGGGAAAGAAAAAAGAAGAGCAAAGAAAAAAAAACGTGCCTTTCTAATAGTGCCGTGAAAGTTACAATTCACCGCAAAATTACAAAGACACGAAAATATGTTTCGCTTCGGCGCAGAAAACGGAACCATTCACTCCAGCACTAAACTTGCGGCGCCTAGAATACCTGCATTATTTTCCAGCGTTGCAGAAATGACGAAACACTCCTGTTTGTGCGGCTGCAATACGTGTTCTCGCAATGAACGCTCAACGCCTTCGATGAGATGAGAGCCCGCCGCTGCAACACCACCGCCAAGAATTACTGTCGTAATATCAAGAAGGTTCACTGCCGAGGCAAGTGCAACACCGAGTAACGTTGCGGCTTCCATCAATATTTCGTGCGCAAGCGCATCACGGCGATGAGCGGCTGCAGCAACGGTGGAGAGTTGCAAATCTTTCAGGTTGCCATCAACGAGTTCATACATTGTTTGCTGCAACAGAATTTCTTCCGGAAGTTTTTCCAGACGCTCGCGTACTTTTGATGAAAGGAACTTTTGTCCGATGTACCTCTCGATGCAACCGCGATTACCGCAATTGCATTGCAAGCCATTGTAGTCAATCGAAACGTGTCCGATTTCGCCCGCGCCGCCTTTTCTTCCACGATAAATATTGCCGTTCATTATTATCCCGCCGCCAATTCCTGTTCCCCACGTAACAAAAATAAAATTCTTCTTTTCTTTTCCTGCGCCGAATTTTGCTTCGGCAAGCGCGGCAACATTGGCATCATTTTCCACTTTTACCGGCACAGCCATACGTGCAGAAAATTCTTTTTCTAAATTAATAACATCCCAATTAGCAAAGTTCGGAGGATTTTTTACAATACCTGTTTCCCACTCAACAATTCCCGGCGAGCCGACACCAATTCCTTTTATTGTAGCGGGATGCGCTTGCAGAAGTTCTGTAACACACCGCGCCATTTGGTCCATTACCGAAAGCGGATTTATATCTGCATGCGAATCGCAGTGTGTTTGCGCAAGAATGGCTCCTTCTGAGTTTACCAGCCCTGCTTTTATGTAAGTTCCCCCAACGTCAATGCCGATGGCGAGTTTTTCTTTCATTTTTTTTCAAGATTATGTTTATAAATTGTTCCCTCTTTCATGACAAAGAACACATTTTCAAGAAGGGAAATTTTTTCGAGCGGATTTCCCTGCACAGCAATAATATCTGCGAATTTTCCACTTTCAATTGTTCCCGTTTCTTTTTCAATACCGATGAGTTTTGCGGCGGAAGATGTTGCGCAGGTTATTGCTTGCAGCGGCGTCATTCCTTCGTTCACCATTACAGAAAATTCTTTTGCATTTTCTCCGTGCGGAAATACTCCTGCGTCTGTACCGAAGGCAATATGAATTCCTGCCTGCATCGCTTTGCGAAAACTCTCCCGCATTTTCGGAACAATATATTTTGCTTTGTGCAGTAATTTTTCCGGCAGCTGAAGTTTTGCGCCATCATTAATCAACATATCGCCGACGTACAAAGTCGGAATGTAATATGTGCCACGTTCTTTCATCATTTTTATTGCTTCATCATCGAGCATACTGCCGTGCTCAATAGATGCTACGCCTGCGCGGACAGCGGCTTTTATTCCGTCTGTTCCGTGCGCGTGTGCGGCAACTTTTTTTCCGTGTCGTGTTGCTTCGTCCACAATTGCTTTCATTTCTTCAAAAGAAAATTGCTGTGCGCCGACTGTTTCTTCTTCCGAAAGTACGCCCGCCGTTGCGTGAATTTTAATCAGGTCTGCGCCGTATTTAAAATTTTCACGAACTTTTTTTACCGCTTCGTTTACTCCATCCACAACGCCGTTCGTTGAATGAAATTCAATGTACGGAGAAACGCCGCCATTATCGCCGTGTCCGCCAGTCGTGGTAAGACTGTGCGTTGCAACCAACAGGCGCGGACCTTCAACAATTTCTTTTACAATTGCGTTGCGCAGCGAAACATCAACATACTCGCTGCTGCCTACATCGCGGCACGTGGTGAATCCTGCAAGCAGAGTTTTTTTTGCATAGGAAGGAGATTCAATTGCGCGGTCAATCGGCGTGCGCTTGAATTTATCTTCCCAGTAATTTCCTGCCTGCCACGTAAGATGCGTGTGGCAATCAATCAAACCGGGAAGAATTGTCGCATCGCCCAAATCAATGACGGTTGCATTTGCGGAAATCAGCGTTTTACTTCCGACAGAAATAATTTTATTTCCTTCGATAAGAATAACGGGATTTTCGACGGGCGGTTTTCCCGTGCCGTCAATAAGCAGTTTTGCGCGAATGGCGATAACAGTAGGATGCTCTTGCGCAACAGCAGTTACAAAAGCAAGCCATACAAATATAAAACAGGAGAGTAATTTTTTCACGGAACAATTTTCTTTGAAAAATGCGGTGAGAATATACAAGTTTTTGAGGAGGAAAGTGAACATAATTTGTAGCAATCAGACGGCAATGAGTGTAAATAAAAAAACCTCCTGCAGTTTCCCGCCGAAGGTTTTATCTTTGTAGGGAACAGTCGCGACTGTTCCCTACGATGTTCGCGCGCTGTTCCGTTTTATCTACATCCTCCCCTGTTAATGCCAGCGTACCGGCATAGTTGGGAAGTTTTGCACTAAAATTTTCTAACCACAGCGAAAGTTGTGCTTCGCCGCGGGGCAAGTAATCATACATTGACATTGGGATTACCCTTTCAATACTTATTAAGAGTGTGTTGCCGAATGACCTTTTTGTTAAAAAACATTTTGTTTTTATTCAGTTTTCAATAGATAAATTTGTGAAAAACCTATTCGGCAACAGGCTCATTAAATAATTTGTTTAAAAATATGCCTGTTGCGCAATGCACTGTACACTTCAACGAAAAAATTTTGCTGTACTATCCGAAGAGAAGAACAGTTTTTTCGAGTTGTTTAACGGAGTCCGCGAGCCACCGCTCGGAGTTTGTGAGAGACCGCTCGGAGTTCCCGTGCTATCGCTCGGAAGTTGCGAGAGACCGCTCGGAGTTCCCGTGCTATCGCTCGGAGTTTGTGAGAGACCGCTCGCGGATTCCGTTAAACGTAACAAGTGCGAAAATATGCAGAAAACAGTATGTGTTGTATTCAACGAAGCCATAACGTTGCATATTTCTTACATAAAAACTTCTGCCGAAGCGTACCGTATTGTGCAAATAACGGGCAAAATATACTTACTTGATTTTGGAAATATGGGTGAGGGAAATCACAGGGATGTAAGAAACAAGAAGTAAGAAACAAGAAGTAAGAAACAAGAAGTAAGAAACAAGAAGTAAGAAGCAAGAAGTAAGAAGCAAGAAGTAAGAAGTAAGAAGCAAGAAGGAAGAAGCAAGAAGATTTGCGAATGATGGGAGTATTGCCGCAACGGATAAATGATGCAGAGATTATTCTGGCTTAAGCCGCAATAATTCAGAAGGAAGAAGCAAGAAGTAAGAAGCAAGAAGCAAGAAGCAAGAAGCAAGAAGGAAGAAGGAAGAAGCAAGAAGCAAGAAAAATGAAAAACCCCGACTTATTTTTTTCATCGGGGTTTTATCGAATTATTTCGTTAGTACCATTCTTTTTGTTTCTGTATAATTGTGTGAAATCATTTTCAGAAAATAGATACCGCTTGGTTGAGAAAATGCATTCCACTCGGTAGAATAATTTCCCGGTATTGCTTCCGGAATATCAACCAGTGTAGTTATTTCATTTCCAAGAATATCAAAAACCTTTAAAACAACAGGGGAGCCGCTTTGCATGTGAGAAACAGAAAATTCGATAGTTGTTAATGGATTAAATGGGTTGGGATAGTTTTGTTGTAGAGAAACATTTGCAGGATTCTTATCATTATTATTTATAACATATTGAGGAGAATTGTTTAGTTTTGCGAAATAGTTCAATTCCGGATTATTATGCGAAAAAAAATCCTCCAATATAAAGTTCGTTGTTATATTCTTCTATTGACATTACGTCGCCAACTATCTCATTGCCGAGTGCTACCCAATTATTACCATTCCATTTTACAATATTTTTTGATTGTATTGCGCCGATGGAATCAAAAAATCCCCCACATAAAGTTCGTTATTAAAAACAGATAATGCAAGCACCGCAGTTGACTGTGTTTGCGACCGATTAATCCCGTTTCCTACTTCGTTCCATTCCGTGCCATTCCATCGGGCAATATGATTCACTTGTAATGTATCTATTTTTGTAAAACGTCCTCCAACGTACAGTTCGTTGTTATAAACAGCCATTGCTTCAATGTAGCCATTAAAATGATTTTCGGAAGGGATCCATGAATTTCCGGATAGTCGAACTAAATATTTTGATGGTTGCAATCCGATACTATCAAAAGAACCACCGATATAAAGCTCGCCATTGTATTCTTCAAAAACGTGAACAGGGTTATTAAGCGTATTGGGGAAAACTATCCATCCGGTAGAATTCCATTTTGCGATAAAATTTGTTTCAATATTTCCCGTTCTTCTAAACCATCCTCCCACATAGAGTTCATTATTATATACTTTCAATGCATTGACTTGATGAGGTACGCCGTTTCCCAATGGTGACCAATTAATATTATCCCATCGTGCAATACAATTTGCAAGAACTCCTCCCGCCGCAGAAAAAGACCCCGCTGCATATAAATCACTGTTAAAATTTGTAATTGCCCGCACCTCTCCATATATACCCGTGCCGAGTGCCTCCCATTGATTGCCATTCCAACTCGCAGTACCTTTCGCCGGCATATTCCCAACAGAATCAAAACCACCACCGAGATAAAGTGTGTTGTTGAATGTGTGAAGAGAAATGATATGTCCATTTTTCACTCCACCTCCGACAGAACTCCAAACCTGCGCATAAGTCAGATGAATATTTACAATGATAATATTCAGAACGAACGTTGTAAAAATAATTTTATTCAGTTTCATAATTAATACCTTCCTACTAATTAAATAAAAAAATTAACCGTACAAACCGCCTTATTTCAAATTGCGGTCAAAATCTATAAAATTCTTCCGAGAGAATTTAATAAAATGTGAAAAGATTTTTTTTCTGAAGATTTTTCAATTGAGATGAAGTTTATGATAGTTGATTTTAGGTATATAATTTGAACGGAGAGGAATCGCTTTTTTTCTGTGTTGCGGGAAAATGGTAATTTCTCTCCGAACTTTTTTACTTATACACATATTTTTTATGAAACGAACACTCCGCTTACTTTTTACGCTTGTACTATTTACCACTTCAATGCAATGCCAGTCGCTGCAAAAATCAACTTCGCTGTACGCGCTTGTCGAAGCATTTCCGGGCATTCCCAATTTTGTACGTCCGGTGGATATGCAGACTCCGCGCGATGGCAGCGGCAGAATTTTTGTCGTAGAGCAACGCGGGCGAATATGGATTCTGCAAAAAGTCAATGGCAATTTTACGCGAACATTATTTATGAATATCGAAAACCGCGTAGATGATTCCGGCGATGAAATGGGCTTGCTCGGATTAGCATTTCATCCGCAATTTTCTACAAATAAATATTTCTTTGTGAATTACACCGCAGGAAGTCCGCGCCGCACAGTTGTCTCGCGTTTTCGCGTAAGCGCGAATGATTCTTCTCTTGCGGATACAACATCGGAAAATATTGTACTGCAAATAAATCAGCCGTACTCCAATCATAACGGCGGTTGTATTATTTTTGGTCCGGATAGTTATTTATACATAGGAATGGGAGATGGCGGAAGTGGAGGCGACCCGCAGGGAAACGGACAAAACCGTCAGTCGCTGCTCGGAAAAATGTTGCGCATCAATGTTGACTCTGCTACATCGCCGTTGCAATATTCAATTCCAGCTGATAATCCGTACGTTGGCAATGCGCAAGGATGGCGCGAAGAAATCTGGACGTATGGAATGCGGAATCCGTGGCGTTTCAGTTTCGATAGCGAAACAGGTATTCTCTACTGCGCCGATGTCGGACAAAATGCACGTGAAGAAATTGATATTATTGAAAAAGGAAAAAATTACGGATGGAATACAATGGAGGGCATTGCGTGTTACAGTCCTTCTTCCGGCTGCGATACAACAGGACTGACGTTTCCTATAAAAGATTACACACATTCTGTCGGCAATTCTGTAACAGGTGGCTACGTATATCGCGGACAAAGTGTTCCATCGTTAAAAGGATTATATATTTATGGCGATTATGTGAGCGGACGCATTTGGGCTTTGCGTTACAATGGAACAGCGGTAACAAAAGATACAATGCTTCTTGATTCACCGTACAGCATTTCATCCTTTGGTGTTGATGAAGAAAATGAATTGTACGTGCTTACATTCAGTTCGGGAAGAATTTATAAATTTCAGCCAGAAGTTTCTGTACGCGATGAAAGCGGAAAAATACCGGAAACATTTTTACTGCAGCAAAATTATCCCAATCCGTTTAATCCGACAACAGAAATACTATTCACGATGCACGAAGCACGATTTGCAACGCTGAAAGTGTATGATATTGCAGGAAAACTCGTAGCAACGCTTGTCAATGAAAAGAAAGAAGCGGGAACGTATTCCGTACCATTCGATGCGCAAAAATTATCCAGCGGAGAATATTTTTACGAACTGAAAGCAGGCGATGTTGCAGAAAGAAGGAAAATGACGGTGGTGAAGTGAGATGATAGATATTGTATTAATGATATTTGCACATTTTTTTATAAATAACAATATATTTTCTACTTTCGGGGAGAGCTTTTTCCAATTGTTTCCCTCCCTCCAAAGCCGTATATTTTCCCGCAAAAATTTTGGATAATCCTTGAATAAACTCTCCCAGCAACAGACACTTCTTTCGCTTCGGCAACTTGATTCTGCATACCGGAAAACGGTATTGGAAAACGGTATCCGCATCGTTACAGAAACAATTCCGACTGTGCGTTCTGCTTCAATCGGCGTGTGGATAAATGCCGGCGCTCGTGATGAAAACGCAGGAAACAGCGGTATTGCGCATTTTCTTGAGCACATGGTGTTCAAAGGCACAAAAAATTATTCCGTAAAACAGATTTCAAAAAGTATGGAATCGCTGGGCGGATATCTGAATGCTTTTACCACGAAAGAGCATACGTGTTTTCTTGCGCGCGTACTTGATGAATATATTGAAGATGCAATTGCTGTCCTTGCG
Organism: uncultured Chitinophagales bacterium; assembly: GCA_964358705.1. GTDB lineage: Bacteria > Bacteroidota > Ignavibacteria > UBA10030 > F1-140-MAGs086 > JBBTJF01. Next base: position 72,023 of record CAYHPL010000016.1, on the reverse strand, counting down.
GATTTGGCATTGCATCCGCTTTTTCCCGAAAAAGAATTGCATAAAGAAAAATTAGTTGTGCTTGAAGAATTAAAAAGCGTGGAAGACGACCCGGAAGACTGGATTTTTGAATTGCTCGAAAAGAATTTATATCCGCACCAGCAACTTGGCGTTCCGATAATCGGAACAGAAGAAAGCGTGCAGAATTTTTCACGCGAAAAGTTAAAAAATTTTTCTGCGCAATTTTATATTCCATCGAACATCGTTATTGTTGCGGCGGGAAATATTCAGCACGAACGGATTACTGCGCTTGCGCAAAAATATTTTCCTTTGAGCGCAAAAAACGGACAATTGCGCAAACGTATTCCCATAAAAAAGCGCGCGCAACCGGTATTCGATGTCATAGAGCGACCAATGATGCAGGCGCACATTTGTACGGGAACAACGTCATTGGGAATTCATCATCCGTTGCGCTATGCAATGCTCGTGTTGCATACATTGCTTGGCGAGGGAATGAGTTCTCGTTTATTTCAGAACATACGCGAGAAGTACGGATTTGCGTACTCCGTATATTCGTTTTTAAATTTTCTCAGCGAGACAAGTACCTTCGGCGCGTACATTGCCACGGATGAAAAGCATATCGAAAAATCGCTTGCATTGATTCAGAAAGAATTTAAAAAACTCATCATCAAGACGATTGCAAAACAGGAATTGCAGCAGACCAAAACGCAATTGAAAGGAACGATGATGTTGAGTCTCGAAAGTATGAGCAACAGAATGATGCGTTTGGGCGGCGATGAATTGTATTTTGGTGAACATACATCACTCAGTACCGTTTCGCAACGCATTGATGAAGTAACGGTAGAAAGTGTTTTTGAAGTTGCGCAAAAGATGTTTGAAGAAGATAATTTTTCGACGGTAATATTGAAGCCAGTGAAGTAGAGTTTTATGGCAGTAATTTCAATGTTTTATGGATTGATTGTTTCGATGTACTATTTAGATAATCGGAAACATCATTTACCACACATTCACGTACGATATCAAAAAAATAAAGCGATAGTATCGCTGACGAATGGAGAAATTATTCAAGGAAAATTACCGAAAAATAAATTGAAACTACTTGAAGCGTGGATTGAAATTCATAAAGATGAACTGCTTGCAGATTGGGAACTGGCTGTTAACGGGGAAAATATTTTTAAAATTGAACCTTTAAAGTAAAAGACAATGAATCCCGATGTAATCAAAGTAAAACCAAGGAAGGACTATACGCTCTTGCTTACTTTTAAAAATGGAGAGAAGAAAGTTTTCGATGTAAAACCATATTTGGATAAAGGTATTTTTAGAGAATTGAAGGACGAATCCCTTTTTAAAACAGTACGTCCGTTTCTTGGAAGTATTCAATGGAAGAACGGACAGGATTTGTGTCCCGATACGTTGTATTTAGATAGTGAATGATGGATATGAAACTTGTCTTCGAATGGGATATACATAAGGCATTAAAGAATTTTGAAAAGCATAATATCTCCTTTGAAGAAGCTACAACCGTTTTTGGAGATGCAAACTCAGTAACAATTGAAGACCCGAACCATTCTATTTACGAAAAGAGGTTTATTATACTTGGACATTCAGAAAGGAATCGTTTAATCACTGTCGTTTTTACAGAACGCGGGAAGCAAATAAGAATCATTAGTTCTCGTCCTGCATCAAGAAAAGAAAGAAAACAATACAATGAAAAAGAAAAATAATGAAATAGAAATGTTATCGGAATATGATTTCAGCAAAGGAGTTCGGGGAAAGTATGCCACGCGCTATGAGCAAGGAACAAATATTATCCTCCTCGCCCCTGATGTTGCAAAGTTTTTTCCCGATTCTGATTCGGTAAATGAAACGTTACGAGCCGTTGCTAAAATTGCTCAACGTTCAACGAAACGCATTACCGCTTAGAACTACTTTTCATTTTTAACTTAGAATTTTTAATTGACTTTAAATGAATGTAACAATTACTGTTGACGGACAGCAACTCGAAACGGATTCGTCGAAAACTATTATTCAGGCAGCGCGGGATAACGGCGTTGCGATTCCGCATTTTTGCTGGCATCCCGCATTATCCATTGCAGGCAATTGCAGAATTTGTCTTGTAGATTCCGGAATGCCAAAGAAAACGCGCGAAGGACAAATTGAGCGCGATGGAAACGGAAATCCGATAATAATGTATGCGCCAAAATTGCAAATTGCATGTCAGACACAAGTTGCAGAAGGTATGGTCGTACAGACAAAATCTGAAAAAGTCATCAATGCACGTGAAGCCGTAATGGAATTTTTGCTCATCAATCATCCGCTCGATTGTCCGATTTGCGATGAAGCAGGTGAATGTAAATTGCAGGAATATGCGTACAAACACAGCGTTGGTGAAAGCAGATTTGAATTTGAAAAAGTCCGCAAACCCAAACGTGTGAATTTAGGACCGAATGTATTGCTCGATACGGAACGTTGTATTATGTGTTCTCGTTGCATTCGCTTTTGCGATGAAATTGTGAAAGAACCATCACTGACATTTAGCAATCGAGGCGACCATGTGCAGTTGACAACATTTCCCGGAAAAGAATTGGACAATAATTATTCAATGAACACGATTGATTTATGTCCTGTCGGCGCACTGACGAGTAAAGATTTTCGTTTCAAAGCGCGCGTGTGGGAAATGTCGTTTACCGATTCTGTGTGTGTCGGATGCTCACGCGGATGCAATACGACAGTCGGAGTGCGCAACAACGAAATACTGCGACTCACTCCGCGTTTCAATAATGATGTGAATCATTACTGGATGTGCGACAATGGACGATTAAATTCATTTCACTCCGTAAATAATGCACGCATCAAAGCGCCGATGATACAAAAGAACGGAGCGTTGATTGAAGTCGGCTGGGATGAAGCAATTGCAAAAGCTGTTAACGAATTTCGGCAATTCAAAAAATCAGAAATTGCCGCCATCGGTTCTGCGCATGCTACGAATGAAGATAATTTTTTGTTCGCAAAATTTGCAAAACAATTTCTCGGAACAAAAAATATTGATGTTGTTTCTCATCATGTTGCAGTGGATGAAGATAATTTTTTGATACGCGCCGATAAAACGCCAAACAGTATTGGCGCAAAAGAAACCGGCGTTGTTGCTCCGTCTGATGGAATGAATTTTGCCGGTATTTTACAAGCCATTTCCAGCGGGACAATAAAAGCATTGTATGTACTGGAAGAAAATATTGCATCAAGCGAAGAGGTATCAAAAATTTTACAGAAATTAGATTTGCTCGTTGTACACTCTTCAAATCATAATGAAACAACTGCAATAGCAGATGTAGTTTTTTCTTCTGCGACATTTGCAGAAAAGCACGGCACGTTTGTCAATTGCGATGACATTGTGCAACGGATTCGTCCCGCCGTTGCAACACTTGAGAAAGACCGCGCCGCAGATGGGTTAGCAATGAGTCGTCTTGATAAATTCGGTTCGCAATTTGACAGATGGATGAAAGGTGAAAAGCGCAATGCACTTCCGTCGTGGAAAATAATTATGAATGTTGCCAATGCAATGGGGGCAAAATGGAAATACGATACAGCAGAAAATGTATTTAATGAAATTGTTACATCGCATCCATTTTTTGCCGGAATGTCGTATAAAAAAATTGGGAAGAAGGGAATGAAGACAGGAAAAAATATTGGACCAGAAAAAATTTCGTAAATTGTTATCAGCCATTTCTGGCGAAAAAATAATAATAAAAGTATGCTTGAATTTGTAGTAATCACTGTAATAAAAATAATTCTTGTGCTCATTGTTCTCCTCTCAACTGCGGCGTATATGGTGCTTGCAGAACGACGTATCAGCGCATTTGTGCAAGACCGCATCGGACCTAATCGTGTAGGATGGCAGGGCGTTATGCAGCCATTAGCAGATGTTGTAAAATTAGTTACCAAAGAAGATATTGTCCCGAAAAGCGCAAATAAATTTATTCATCATCTTGCACCGATTATTTCCGTTTCGATTGCACTTTGTACGATTGCCGTTGTTCCGTTTGGCAATGTGATTGAAATGTACGGTCGCACAATTCAGTTGCAAATAGCAGATGTGAATATTGGTATTTTGTACATTCTTGCGCTCAGTTCGATTGCTGTGTATGGCATTACACTGAGCGGATGGGCGTCGAATAATAAATACTCGCTTCTCGGCGGAATGCGTTCTGCCGCGCAAATGATTTCGTATGAACTTTCGATGGGGCTTTCCATTATCGGCGTTGTAATGATTGCAGGTTCGTTGCAACTAGACGATATTGTAAAAACACAGGCAGGATGGAAATGGAATATTGTACTGCAGCCCGTGGGATTTATAACGTTTCTCGTTGCATCATTTGCAGAAACAAACCGTACACCGTTTGATTTACCTGAAGCAGAACCGGAACTCGTCGGCGGTTATCATACAGAATATTCAGGATTAAAATTCGGATTATTTTTTCTCGCGGAATATGCAAATATGGTTGTTGCAAGCGCTGTGATTACAACGCTCTATCTCGGCGGCTGGCAATTTCCTTTTGTTGAATCGTTCGGATTTTCTCCCTTCGTTGTAAGTGTGTTGCAAGTCGGAGCATTTGCGGCAAAAGTTGCGGCATTGCTTTTCTTCTTTATTCTCATTCGTTGGACTGTTCCGCGTTTTCGCTATGACCAGTTGATGAATCTCGGTTGGAAAGTGATGTTGCCGATTTCGCTTGCGAATATTTTAGTAACGGGAATATTTTTGTTATAATTTTATGAACACACCATCAATTTCATTTTCAGATATTTTACAATTGAGTGTTTCTGAGCGCATTCAACTCGTCGAGGATATTTGGGATAGTATTCGAGAAGTTCCGGATGAATTTGGACTAACAGATGCCCAACGTAAAGAACTTGCGAAAAGAGCAGAAGAATTTTATAAAAATCCGAATGAAGGAATTCCTTGGCAAACGTTAAAAACAAACCTTCTCAATAGCAAGTGACGTTTACAAGTATAATACGCTCTGATGCACAACGAGAAATTACAGAAACGTTTCAGTGGTACGAAAATCATAGCGTTGGACTTGGTGCAGAATTTCTCCGAGCGGTTGACGTTGCGATTGCTTCAGTTGAACGTTTTTCAAGCGCGTTTCCCAAAGTTGAAGGAGAAACAAGAAGAGTTCTATTACGGAGATTTCCTTACGCTCTTTTTTACATTGTTCATGAAGAAATAATTGCAATTACCGGATGTTATCATCAAAAACGCAATCCGGAAGTTTGGCAAAGCAAATAGTGATGACGAATAACAAATAACTTTTTATGAACAACAACGAACGCATACAACAAACACGTAAAAAGAACCTCTCTTTTTTTCAGAAAATATATATCTCTGAAATTTTCAAAGGAATGATTCTCACATTCGGAAAAATGTTCCGGAAAAAATTCACGCGGCAATATCCCGAAGAGAAATGGAATCCGCCGCCATCATTTCGTGGGCGACCTGTTCTAGTCCAGGAAACGAATGGAACAGAACGCTGCGTTGCGTGCGGATTGTGTGCGCGTGTCTGTCCCGCACTTGCGATTGAAGTGCAGGCGAATGAAACAGAATTGCTCAAAGAACGTTATCCGGTAAAATTTGAAATCAATATGCTGCGCTGTATTTTCTGTGGATTTTGCGAAGAAGCATGTCCCGAAGAAGCAATTGTTATGAGTGACGAATATGAACTCGTCTTTTCAAAAATGGAAGATGCAGTATTCGGGAAAGAAAAACTTTTAATGCCAAAAGCGAAATTACAAAAGCGATTGGATTTTTTACGCACGTATCGGTAGTGGAATGGCAACAATATGAATCGGTTATTGAAAAACTACGAAATGCGCGTGCAGAAATTTCCTTTCAGAGGAACTTGGAATTGAATAAAACAACGATAAAGATTAAGCCATCAGCCAATGTCAAGGGCGCAGTTAAAGATTTAAAATATTACTTGCGCCTCTCATACACTATTGTTCTGCGCCCGCTTTCTAAAAAAGAAGGCGGAGGATGGTTTGCGGAAATTCCATTGTTGCGTGGATGTTGGGCGGATGGCAAATCACCGGACGAAGCAATTGCGGAACTTTTTGTTGCAAAAAAACTTTGGATGGAATCAATGTTAGAGCACAAAAGAATAATTCCTGAACCATAAAATCAATTTGTTATTCTTACAACTGTATGAAATTTTTACACATCACATTTTTAATTTTACTCGGAAGCATGTCCACTTCTTTTTCCCAACTCAACATTTCTTTTGAAAAATATGAACTTGCAAATGGTTTGCAGGTGATTTTGCATGAAGACCACACGGTACCGATCGTTGCCGTAAATATTTGGTATCACGTTGGCGGCGCAAATGAAAAAGAAGGACGCACGGGTTTTGCGCATTTATTCGAGCATCTGATGTTTGAAGGAAGCGAACACGTGCGCGATGGTTTGTTCGACCAGATTGTTGATGGTTCCGGCGGACAAAATAACGGTTCGACCGGATTTGACCGCACGAATTACTGGTGCGTTGTGCCGTCAAATTATCTTGAGCCAGTGCTATGGCTTGAATCAGATAGAATGGGTTTTCTTCTCCCCGGTATTACACAAGAGCGGTTAGATTTACAGCGCGATGTTGTAAAAAATGAACGCAGACAGAGTTACGAAAATCAGCCGTACGGAATGGCATTTATGAAATTATTTGAAGCGTTGTATCCGCCGGGCGTTCCGTACAACTGGTTGCCAATTGGTTCGCAGGAAGATTTAACCGCCGCATCGCTTGAAGATGTAAAAGATTTTTTCCGTCTGTACTATGCGCCGAATAATGCAAGTCTTTGCATTGGTGGCGACATCAATGTTGCAGCAACAAAAAAACTGATTGAAAAATATTTCGGAGAAATCCCGCGTGGGAAAGAAATTCCAAGACCTGTGCCGCAACAATTTTCTTTATCAGAAACAAAACGCATGGTGTTGGAAGATAATGTACAACTTCCCCGTCTCTATATGTTCTGGCATTCCGTTGCAATGTATGATGAGAACGATGCAACATTTGCAATTCTCTCGGATATTCTTTCGAATGGAAAAAATTCACGCTTGTACAAATCGTTAGTGTACGAACAGCAGATTGCGCAAGATGTTTCTGCATTTAATGACGGGAATGCGCTGGCGGGAGAGTTTGGCATTATCGTAACCGCTAAAGAAGGATACACATTAAAAGATATGGAGCGCGCAGTTGATACCGTAATTCAGAAATTAAAAAATGATGGCGTTGAAGACCGTGAATTGCAGCGCTCCAAAAATAGTATCCGCGCAAGTTTTATGTACCAGTTGCAATCGCTCGGTGGCTTTGGAGGAAAGACAGACCAATTGAATCACTACAATACATTTTTTGGCAATCCCAATCGTTTCAATGAAGATTTGCAACGGTACCAAAACGTAACGAAAGAAAAAATCCACTCTATCGTGCAGAAAATTTTTGATAATGATAAGCGTGTAATTCTCAGCATTGTTCCGAAAGGAAAACTGGAATTACAGGCGCAACCGTAATTTATACTGCATCGCTCGTTCAACACAACGATAATTTTATGAAACACATTTATTTTTTATTACTTTTATTTGTAATGACGAAACCCACGTTCGCACAACTTGACCGCACGATTCAACCGTCGCCAGCAACTCTTCCATCACTTTCCTTGCCGCATATTCAACGCGCAGAACTTTCCAACGGGTTGAAAATTATGGTGGTGGAGCATCACAAACTTCCTATCGTCAATCTGGAACTTGTATTCAATTCCGGCGCAGATGCAGACCCATTGGGAAAAGCAGGAGTTGCAAACCTTACGTCAAATATGATTGATGAAGGAACGCCCGCAAAATCGTCGTTGCAAATAGCCGATGCGTTTGATTTTCTCGGCACACAATTTTCTGCATCAGCAAACTATGACGGCTCGTATCTGACATTGCTTTCGCTCAAAGAACATCTCGATGAGTCGGTGCAGATTTTTTCCGAAGTGTTGCTTACACCAACATTTCCCGATTCGGAATTTCAACGCATCAAAGATGAATTGCTCACCAGTTTATCGCAGCAAAAAGACCGCGCGTCTTCCGTTGCGGCAAATGTGTTCAGTAAAATTTTATACGGCGAAAAAAATCCGTATGGATTTCAGGTTGCAGGCGTGGAAACGACCGTGAAAGCAATTGCGCTGGATGATGTGAAAAATTATTACGAAAAAATTTATGCCCCGAATAATGCAACGCTTATTGTCGTCGGCGATGTTACGAAGAAAGAAGTTGTGCTATTTGCAGAAAAATATTTTGGCAAGTGGAAAAAGAAAAATATTCCAACAGTAAAAATCAATTCAGCAGAAAATATCAGCGAGACGGCAATCTATCTCGTAGATAAACCGAATGCGCCGCAATCGGAAATACGGCTCGGACAAATCGGTGCCACCCGAACAACAAACGATTATTTTACACTGATGTTGTTTCAGCATATTCTCGGCAGTTCGAGCGGGCGGTTGTTTTTGAATCTGCGTGAAGAAAAAGGATACACATACGGCGCGTATGCGAATTTTGCGTACAGAAAAAATGCAGGTCCGTTTATCGCTTCCGCCGCAGTGAAAAGTGAAGTTACCGATAGTTCCCTCATTGAATTTTTATTTGAAATAAATCGTATGCGTGAAGAAACAGTTGCAGATTCAGAATTTCAAATGTACAAAACAGCAGTGATACAGCGATTGCCGCGCTCGTTTGAAACGGTTTCGCAAATCACGGATAATCTTGCGACACTTGCACTGTTTAATTTTCCGGATACATATTTTAATACATACGTCGAGCGGTTGAAAACAGTTTCGCAAAACGATATTCTTGAAGCGGGAAAAAAATATCTGCTTCCAACGCAACTTGTTATTGTTGTTGTTGGCGATAAGGCAACAATACAGGAGCCGCTTGCAAAACTCAATATTGGAAAAGTAATTCTCTGCGATACGAACGGCAATATTCTTAAGTAAATTTTCAACAACAATAATTTTTATGAAACATAATTTTTATCTGCTCTCATTATTTTTTCTCTTATGCGGAAGCGCTTCGTTCGCACAGGAGAGTATTCGCCGTTCATCCGCTCGCGGAACAATAGATGAAGCCCATATCGCAGGACAACTTTCCCACGATGCATATCTTCTTCATCTTCTCTATAACATCACTGACCGCACACAACTTGACAGGCAATTTCAAGAGAATATTTCCAGTGTGGAAAAATGCGGAACATCTACCGCAATAAAACTGCGTGATGAAAAAAATTCCGCTTCTCCTTTTGTACAAAACGAAATCGCAAAATTTCTTGCGCGTCCTTCGAAGCAAAAATTCTTCGACACACCCGGCGGAAAATTACGTATTAACTATGATACCACAGGAACGCATTCAGTGTATCAGCCGACCGTGGATATAAATCCGCAGAATGGCGTTCCTGATTATGTTGACCGCACAGGAGAAATTTTTGACCGCGTCTGGAAATTTGAAATTGATACGCTTGGATACGATGCCCCTGCACCTGATGGCAGTGCGGGCGGCGGTTCAAACCGATATGATATTTATCTGCACAAAAATTCCGGCGCGTATGGTGTAACATTCACAGAAACATTTATTTCCGGCTATTTAGGTCGCGGCGGATGGACAAGTTATATTCACGTTGACCCTGCGTACGATGGTTTTGGTTATCCCGATAGAACATTGCCTATGAAAGTTACCGCCGCGCACGAATTTCATCATGCTGTGCAGTTTGTCTATAATGCAAATGCGGGCGTGTGGCTGATGGAAATTACTGCAACGTGGATGGAAGATATTGCGTACGATGCTATCAACGATTATTATTTTTATCTGAATGACGGTACCGGAATGTTTCAGCAACCCCATCTTTCTCTGGAAACAGAAAACGGGGCGCACGAATATTCCGCTTGCCTTTTCAATCATTACATTTCCGAAAATTACGGTGTAAATGCTGTGCGAAAAATATGGGAAGAAACAATTGGCGCGGTTCCTGCGGCAATTGCTGTGGATAGCGCAATGGCTTCCTACGGAACAACTCTTGCCGATGTCTATGCAGGATATTGCGTGTGGAATTACTTTACAGGAAATCGCGCAAACAGTTCGCACGCTCATTATTCCGAAGCGTCAATTTATCCGCAGACAAAAATACTTCGCCGCATTATTGCTGTTCCGTTTGATTCCACGAATGAAGCGTTGCCACAATTGCAACATTTTGGCGCGTACAATTTGAAAATTATCAGTTCGCATCAGGTAGGAACATTTGAATTGCATTTTGATGACATCAGCGGCTCAATGTATAAAGGAAAAATAATTACGGATAGCGCACGCAATTACAAATCGTTTAATGTGGATTTATCTCTCGGCGCATCAATTCCGAACTGGCAACATATTGACAGCATTATTTTTATTCCCGCAAACGTGGATGAGGCAGGCGGTGGGTTTTTCTTTGGATACAGCGGAGCGTTTACTCCCTCGGGTGTTACAGAAAATGGCGGTGTTCCGAGAGAGTTTTTACTGAAACAAAATTTTCCCAATCCGTTTAACCCCGCGACAATACTTCATTATGCGCTCGCGATGGAAAGTAATGTGCAACTTACTGTATTCAATATTGCGGGACAGGAAATTGCAACGCTGCTGAGCGAGAAAAAGCCTGCTGGAGAATATGCAATCCGCTGGGAGCCGCAGGGATTACCAAGCGGTATCTATTTTTACAAATTGCAAACAGAAAATTTTACAGATGTGAAAAAGATGGTGTTGATGAAATAAAAAAAAATCTTCTCAACTTAAAGGCGATACATTCAATCAAAAAGGATGTATCGTTTTTTTTTTATAAAAATAATATCTGAAAAAAACATCCAAAACAATTTAAAGCATTTTTCACTTTTTCATTTGCTTTTCATCCGAAAATTTTTACTTTGTTCCCGTTTTTTATTGCAACATTTTGTACAGTGTTGAAGGGCAATCCGTTAGTATTTTAATTATGTATATCCGAATTATTACCGCAATTATAGTATTTTTTACCACCGCATTTTCTGCTGAAAAAGAAAAACTGTCTCCCAAAGATTCCATTGAGCAAAAGCGGTTGGAAAAAATGTTTCGCACGTTTTCTGCGCGCAGTATCGGTCCTGCAATTATGGGCGGACGAGTTTCCGATATTGCGTTCGACCCTGACGATATGTATTCTTTTTATGTCGCACTTGCAACAGGCGGCATAATGAAAACATCCAATAACGGCGTAACATTCGATGCAATTTTTGAACACGAATCTGTTGCATCCATCGGAGCAATTGCAGTCGCTCCTTCAAACGCAAAATATATATATGTCGGAACAGGCGAAGCAAACGACAGAAACAGTTCAAGTTGGGGAAGCGGTGTGTATCTCTCCACCGATGGCGGCGGGTCGTGGACAAATACCGGTTTACAATCAAGTAAAACAATTGCTCGGATTGCTGTTCATCCGAGAGATTCTTTAACTGCATTTGTTGCGGCGATGGGCGATTTGTGGAGTGAAGGAGGAGAACGCGGCTTGTATAAAACAACGGACGCGGGAAAAAACTGGAAAAAAATTCTTTCCGCAGAACCTCCGCACGATAAATGGACAGGATGCGGCGATGTAATTATTGATGCAAGCGATTCTTCACAAACAATAATTTATGCTGCAATGTACGCACGGCAGAGAACGCCTTGGTCGTTTGCACAGGGAATTTCATTGACAGAAGGAAAAGATGCAGGAGGAATTTTCAAATCCACTGACGCGGGCGTGTCGTGGAGAAAATTGGGAACTGGACTTCCGCAACAAACGCAACGCATTGGGCTTTCTTCGTATAAAAAAAATCAGAAAATATTATTCGCTGTCGTACAAAGCGATGATGGAGGCGCATCATCAATAGACGAGGTGATGAGCAAATCGGGAGGCGTGTTCAAAAGCGAAGATGCTGGAGAGCATTGGACACGTGTTAATGCTATAAATCCCCGACCGTTTTATTTCAGCCAAATCCGCATTGACCCTGTTGATTCGCAGAAAATATATTTGCTTGGCTATATGATTCACGTTTCGCTTGATGGCGGCAAAACATTTCGCGAAGATTATTTTGAAAAAGTTCATCCCGATTGTCATGCGCTCATTATTGATGAAAAAAATCCAAAACGAATGCTTCTCGGCACTGATGGCGGCGTCTATCAAAGTTTTGGCAGCGGGAAAGGATGGATTCATCTTAATTCATTTGCAGCGGGAGAGTACTATCGCATTGCCGTAGATAACAGCAAGCCATACAGAATTGCAGGAGGTTTGCAGGATAATCAGAATTGGGTTGGTCCAAACGAAACAAATTCCCGCGATGGAATTTTGAATGCACATTGGACGGATATTGGCGGCGGGGATGGATTTTATTGCGTGTTTGACCCGGATGATTCCAATCTTGTGTATGCAGAATCCCAATCCGGTTATGTGTATAGTTTTAATATGCACACAGGATTTGGAAAAGGATTGCGTCCCGAACCTGCAGAGGGACAGGAAGCATTTCGTTTTCACTGGAACTCGCCGCTTATCGGCAGTATGCACAACAAAGGTGTATTGTATCTTGCAGGAAACCGCATTTTCAAATTGTGGGACAAAGGAGAAAAATGGAAAGTAATTTCGGCTGATTTATCAAAGAGGGAAGTAAATAAAATTTTAACGACAGGAAGCGGCGCAGAAAATTACGGGGTTGTGTATGCGTTGTGTGAATCTCCGCTCCATTCCGGAATGTTGTGGGCGGGAACAGACGACGGAAAATTATGGCTGACAGAAAATGAAGGCGAATCGTGGAAAGATCTCTCCGATAATTTGCCGAAAAATGTGAAAGGATTCTGGATAAGCAGAATAGAAGCATCTCATTTTGATGCAAGTACAGCGTATCTTGCAATTGATGCGCACCGTAGCGGAAATTATTCTCCGTTTTTATTCCGCACAAGCGATAAAGGAAAATCGTGGCAAAGTATTTCTTCCAATCTTCCGAATGATGGACCAACGAAAGTAATTCGTGAAGACTTAAAAAATCAGAATTTGCTTTTTGCAGGAACGGAATTCTCGCTGTTCTTTTCAACAAATCGCGGAAGTGAATGGATAAAATTCGGTGGGTTGCCAACGGTTGCAGTGGATGATATTGTCATTCAGCCGCAAGAAAATGATGTGGTGATTGCAACACACGGAAGAAGTTTATACATCATTGATGATATTTCTCCTTTGCAGTCATTTGCTGACAGTGTGCAAAAGAAAGATGCATATTTTTTTGCACTCGCACCAAAGCACGGAACAATACCGCTATTCGGTTTTGTCGAATGGACAGGCGTCGGAACATTTCGCGGCGCAAATCCTGCAGATGGCGCGTACTTGAATTATTACATTAAAGAATATACCGGCGACGGAGTGAAATTTACTGTTGCAGATTCTGCGGGAAATATTGTTGCAAATGTGAACGGCGCAGGAAATCCTGGATTTAATCGTTCAACGTGGGATTTGCGTTGGAGCGGTGATTTACTTACGGGATACGGAGGAGAAGGACAAAAATTTGTAAAACCGGGAGAGTACACAATAACGATGAGTTACGGCAAACTATCTCAGAAGCAAAAAATAAACGTTACCATTGCCGAAGGAATTGAAACCAAATAGTAGTTTAAAAAAAATTCTTCTTCACTTTTGCAGTATTGATGGTACTTTTTTCTTCATCATTCCTGCAAGAAATTCTTCTACTTCTTTTGACGTGGTAAAATTAAGCGCAGTATTTGCAATGCTCTTTGCTTCTTTGTAAGAAATAGAGCGAATTACTTTTTTCACTTCGGGCAATAATCCGGGCATAACGCTTATGGAATCAATCCCCAATCCGACCAGCAGCATTATTGCCATAGAATTTCCTCCCATTTCGCCGCAAAGCGAAACCCATTTTCCAACATTATGCGCCGCATCAACGGTGAGTTTTATTGCACGCAGTACAGCAGGATGAAATTCGTGATATAAATCTGCGACGAACGGATTCCCGCGGTCAACTGCAAGAATATACTGCGTTAAGTCATTCGTACCGATACTGAAAAAATCTGCTTCCTTTATCATTTCATCTGCAAGGAGAACAGCAGAAGGCACTTCAATCATTACGCCAACGCGAATATTTTTATCAAAGCGAATATGTTCTTTGCGTAATTCTTCTTTTGCTTTATTAAGCATTTCTTTCGATTCGCGTATTTCTTCCACGCTCGCAATCATTGGCAAAAGTATATTGATATTTTTCTTTGTGCTTGCCCGCAATAACGCGCGTAGTTGCGTGCGGAATAATTGCGCATCATCTAACGTAACACGAATTCCCCGCCATCCAAGAAATGGATTTGCTTCGTCAATGGATTGCGGTCCAATTTTATCGCCCCCAACATCGAATGTGCGTATGATAACTTTATGCGGATACATTCGCTCAGCAATTTTCTTGTAATTCTGGTATTGCTCTTCTTCATCTGGAATATCTGCGCCGAACAACATACTTTCCGTGCGGTACAATCCAACACCATCTGCATTATGCACCGTTGCGATTTCAATTTCTTCTTCAAACTCAATATTCGCAGCAAGTTCTACCGTTTTTCCGTCGCTTGTTTTGGAAGGTAATTCGCGCAACCCTTCGAGTTGGATATCCTGCTGTTTGTAGCGCAATTTTTTTTCTGTGTATTCTTCTATGGTATCTTTTTGCGGATGCAGAATTACATTGCCGGTGTATCCATCAACAATAATGATATCTCCGTACTGTACATTGCGTGAAATTTCCTGCAAGCCGACAACGGCGGGAATATGCAGTGAGCGTGTCAGCAATGAAGCGTGCGAAGTAATTCCTCCTTTATCTGTTGCATACGCAAGAGTTTCATTGCGGCTGAGAATAATTACATCCGCAGTCGTGAGTGTGTGCGAAATAATAATGCATGATGTTTCTAATTTTGAAATGAGTTTCTCTTCCTGCAGATTGCGAATGATTCTGTTTTTTAAATCGTCCATATCGTGCGCTCGCTCGTGCATATAATCATCACCGGAAGCAAGCATCATCATTTGATATTTCTCAATTTCATTGCTCACAAGCAACTCAGCATTTTTTTTCTCACTTTGAATTCTTTTCTTCAACGTCTCAATCAATATCGGGTCTTCGAGAATCATTATCTGCGCTTCAAGAATTTTTGTACGGTCGCCTAACTTTGGCTCAGCAAATTGCAGAATTTTCCTCAATTCTTTTTGAGAACGTTGCAATGCGGTTTGCAGTCGGAGAACTTCGCTCGCTACTTCATTTTCCTCAAGACTCTTTTCAACAACTTTTGGCAGCGCTTTAGAGAAAAGACATACCTTCCCGATGGCAATTCCCGGTGATGCGGCAATACCTTTTAACGTCGTTTCAATAAGTTGTCGGTGGTCTCTATCCATATTGTGCAAAACAAAGGTGAAAAATATTTTTTATGAGGGCTCTCCAAATCCGCTTGCAAAAAGTTCTACGAGCGCATCAGCGGCAAGTGCTTCATCGCTTCCTTCAAAACGTAATATCAGCGAAGAACCTTGTTCGGCAGCAAGAGTCATTACGCCGATAATACTTTTTCCGTTGATTTCCATTCCGTCTTTGTTGATAAAAAATTCTGATTTAAATTGGGATGCTGTTTTGACAATTGCGGCGGCTGGTCTTGTATGCACGCCTGCGCGATTGACAATGGTTATTTCTCGTTCTATCATTGTTAAAATGTACGTTCAACTAATTGCAAAGAAATTTGTGTGAGCATGTTCTTTGCTTCGGTGTGCTGTAAAGGAGCAAGCGCTTTGATGGAGCGGTTTGTCCAGTGAGTAATTTCTTTGTGCGTGTCTTCCGGAATATGCAATGCATTCATCGTTGTCTTAATTTCAGAAAAATATAATGCAAATTCTTTTTTATTATGTTGCTGCTGTGCGGTTCTGAGTAACGCAAGGAAAATATTTTTTTTTGTTCCTGATAATTTTTGCAATGCACGCAGAGTGAGAAAAGTTTTTTTCCCTTCCGCAATGTCGCCGCCGCTGCGTTTTCCAAATTCAATATCGGTAGCATACACATCGAGATAATCATCCTGAATCTGAAAAGCGATGCCGAGATATGCTCCGAATTTTTTCAGCGCATTTATTTCGCGTGAGTTATCATTGCCGATTATTGCGCCCATCGTTGTTGCGGTGGAAAATAACGTTGCTGTTTTTTTTTCTATCATCGCAAAATAATCGTCAAGCGAGATATTGTTGTTTCCCTGACATTCTTTATCAAGTTGCTGACCTTCGCAAACATTACGAAAACCATTGGTAAAAACTGTATGAAGCAATTGCAGAGAAGAAGTTTTCGTTTTCAGCAATTCTTCGTACGCAAGCGCAACCATTGTATCACCGGCAAGCAACGCAGTATTACTATCAAATTGTTTGTGAACAGAATTTCTACCCCGACGCATATCAGCATTATCCATTATATCGTCGTGGATAAGCGTAAAGTTGTGAAGTATTTCTATTGCAGAAGCGGCGGAAATTGCTGTCGTTATTTTTCCGTGAACAGATTCGCACGCAAGCATTGTCAAAACCGGTCGGATGCGTTTTCCTCCGCCGTTGAGAGTGTATGCAATCGGTTCAAACAGCGATGCAGGTTTGCGTTTCTGTGTTACAGCAACAAGTCGCTTTTCTACAAGTTGCTTATAACGGGAATATTTTTTTTCGTAAGGATGCAATAGAGTATAAAAAAACCTGCAAAATTTGGGAAAACAAAACGTGAAAAAAAAATGCACAAAAAAGGCGACTGATTTGTTCAATCGCCTTTTGGACTGGAAATTTTTTTATTTAAAAATTATTTCAACATTATCATTTTTCTGCTGATGGAGAATTTTTTTCCACTTTCATCTTTTCCTGACAAACGATAGAAATACATTCCCGAAGAAAACTGCGATGCATCAAACTGTAATTCGTGGATACCTTCTTCAATATCAACATTATGAATCAGAGAAGTTACTTCTTGTCCGAGAATGTTATAAATTTTCAAATCAACATTTGTTGCATTGCCTGTTTCAAATGTAATCGTTGTCGCAGGGTTAAATGGATTGGGATAATTTTGCTCCAGACTGTAACGAGATGGTACATTCAGCAACGAAGTTTGTGAAGAACCTTTCCGTTCTTTTCCTGCAAATACTTTTGTAAATATGTCCACGTTTTTCAAGCGCACATTTCCAAAAACACGAAGCGGAATTGTTTTCAATGTATCAACTTTTCCTTTAAATGTGGTGTTGATTAGTGTCAGCATTGAATCGAATGCATCTAAATTATATCCGCCATCGAAGTATGTTAACGCAGAATCAGCCATATCTGCAATTTCATAAATAGTTGCGCCGTCAAATAAATCAGTTTGGTTTGATGCTGTATCAAGATACATTAAATCACCTAAACCCTCGGGAGTAGTTGCCGCTTCGCTTGCCCATATGCCAAAACGAAGACCGATAAGTTCCATTGCAAGATGATTTTTATGTTTTTTCCATTTTGGATTTTTTACATAACCGCCTTTTGACATTGGCCATGGTTTTCCGCCGTAAAGTGCAAAGCATTTAGCTGCGGCTTCAGGAAGTAAATGTGTTTCTAATAAAATTTCCTTTTTTGAAGGTAGGAAACCAAGAACTTTTTTTGCATTTTTATCTTTTGTAACACCATTTTTGTATTTCTTTTCAATCCATACCCAACCGTAGGTAGTATTTCCTGCGGGTTGGGGGATTCCTATTATCATTCCGAACGATGCGGAGAGGTCTGTTCGAACCCATGCAGTATCACGAACATTTATCCAATTCACAATACCTTTAACGGGTTTTCCTGGTTTAATTGTTGCACCTTTTGTACTACCCATCGAAATCACGAGACTTTCCGGAGGAATAGTACAAAAGCGCGGGTCTTGCAAATTATAAAAATTATTGAGAAGAGAAATGCCGTGCTGTCCGCTCGTATCAATCTGCACTCTTATTTTTCTGGTGCCAATGGAAGTAGAGGAGACACCCCCAAATCCCGGAGAAGCGGCATAATTAAAAGGTGAAACGGAATCGCATACAATGTCAAATGTTACGGGCTGGAATCCAAGGTTTTTAAAACTGTAAAATCCAAATTCATTTGTTCGTGTACTTTCTACAAATGCACCTGCCGTTGTGAGCCGTGTTATTTTCCAGTTATTCAATGGAAGCTGGTCGCTGCTTGTTAATGTGTCGCCGTCGTAATCATCAAACATTTGTCCGCCAATAGCAGTTGACTGTACATATTTTTGAGTAAAGAAATTGATGTCGCCGGTTGAAGTTTTTGAAGTGCCGGTTATGTATAATGAGTTGGCAGCATCAATTGTCATCGCTGTTGCAATATCATCATTAGATTCTGCCGTATTATTTGTGTAGGAGCGCCACACTTCACTACCTGTTCCTGTATCGTATTTTACAATGACAAAATTTTTCATTCCATTTGCTGTATCTGCTGTAACAGTTCCGGAAACAAAAAGCGCATCGGTGAGTAAAATTCCGGTTGCTGCATCTGCAGAAGAAAGTGACGGACCATTCGTAGATCTTGTCCAGACTGTATCACCTGTTGTAGGTTTATATTTTATTGTAAAAATGTTATCTTTTTGGTCTCCGCGGTTACTTTTTCCTGTAACATAGATAAAATTGTTTTTATCTACCACGATGCCTGCAGGTTCGTCGTTTCCAAAATAATTGTATTTTACACTCCATTGCTGAGTGCCGTCAGAAAATCTGTACTTGATTGTACGGAAATCATTTTGTGCGGAACTTTTACTTGCACCAGTTACAATTACATCGCTATTTTTATCAATGACAAGTCCAACTACTTTATCAATGAGGTTTATTGGAGTGTTATTAAAACGCATTTGCCATACAGTATCAGCCTTTGATGTTGAACTGTTATATGCGATGCGTAAAGTGATAAAATCAAAACTTGTTCCCGCTCCTGCGCTGTATCCTCCCACGATTGCATCTCCGTTAGATGCAATTGCAATACATGTTCCACCGTCGCTGCCATCGCTGTTATTGCCATCAAATTTCTGAACCCACTCTGCTGTATTTGGTGGTTCAGATGGTTCTTCAATACCAGTGCTATTATGATGATATTTAATTGTAACGATATCGGAAGTTCCCGCACTTGTTTCGCTTTCGCCTGTTACATACACACTTCCTTCTGCATCTATCGCTAATGCCAGCGCTTGGTCAAAACCTGAGCCGGGTTTTAAACTGTAACGGCGTCCCCATAAAATTGCTCCTGTTGTTCCGCTGATTTTTACAGTAAAATATTCCGCTTGCCTTCCGCCACTGCTTGAACCAAAATAATAACGCCCGGTTGCATACACATTTCCCAATCCATCAATTTTCATTGCAGTTAGAGAATCGTTTCCATTATTGGGAAATTTTTTGGGCCAGCCAGGAACTTCAAGTCCTGCGGCATCATATTTCATAATTACCCAGTTCTTATCAGTAATGCCTAATTCAGTCTCTGAGCCTCCTACAAATACATTGCCTGCCGCATCTACGACAACCGCAGATGGATAATCCGGACCAGAGCCACTACCATTAAATACCGGAGGGGCAGGCCATCCTGGGGAGACTTGCGCAAAACTGTATTTTATAAAAATCGGTGAAATAAAGAGTATCAATAAAAATTTGAAACAACGTTTCATAAAGACCTCACATTTAAAAAAAATTACATAAAAAAATTATTACAATTACTATTACAGAGAACTCCTTGCGGAGTAATATTCGAGTTTACTTTTTGCACTAAAATTTAGTGAGAAATCACTTTAAATTCAAACAAACAAGCATATTTTTTTAGATAGTGGATATCGCATCACAAGGATTGTATTTAGATTTTGCAATGTGGATAAATTATAAAAAAATAATGCCCAATAAGATTTTCTTTTATTATCGGTAAAAGTGTTCATATCTTGTAACTTCTCCAAGAGAGAATACATCAGTATTGTTTTTAGTAAGAAGGCGTTCTAAAATTTTGCCTTTATATTTTCCGATTCTATTTTCCGCTCACTCCGTTTTTTTCTATCTTTTTCCCGATTTTTTTTGAAAGGTAAATTTTTAATGTCCACACAAGCCCCCGCTCAAATTAATGCATATCCAGATACATCAATTGAAAAAATTGCTTACAAAAGCGTTGAATCAATACCTACGCAAGAACCGAATGCAGTCAATCGCTTAGGATATCACGTCTGGCGCTGGTTACGGGAGAAAAAAGGAACACTGGAAGAAGCAATTCTATCTGCAAATGTAACGATGAATATCTCGCAGGAAGATGCAGTAAAGAAAATTCGTGAAGCGCTTCAAAAGCATAATGCGTTGTAATCTTTTCCGATGAAAAAAAATAATATAACAGCCGTTGCAAAGCCATTGAAAAACAACAGCAATGGAGTTTCCGGAAGCGGCGAAAATAATTCTCTCTCGCCGGAATTTCTCAATGCATTTCCTGACCCATGTTTTATATTGAATAGTGATGGAATTGTACTTGTAACGAATTCTCTTGTGCAAAGTTTGCTCCTGCAAAAAGAAAGCATTTTTTTGCGTAAGTCGTTTTACACGCGTATTCCGAAAGAGATGCGGAGTAAAGTAGAAGAAGCAGTAGCTGCGTGTTTTGAAACAGGAGAATTGCAAACGATAGAAACGCAGTTATTAACAGAAAGCGATTTTGCAATGGACGTGGAATTATTTCTTTCAAGATTTTCTCCCGGCAAAAAATCGAAAGAACGTTATTGCGTAATTGTTGCACGCGATATTATTGAGAAAAAACAAAAAGAATTAGATCTGCTACGCTTTTCTAATGTCGTGCATTATACTGTCAATCCGATTGAAATTACCGACATCAAAGGAAAAATAATTTACGTTAACCCAGCATTTGAAAAAGCATGCGGATATCGGAAAGAAGAATTATACGGAAAGAATCCCAATGTATTTAGCAGCGGGAAATATACGCCGGGTTTTTGGAAACGTGTGTGGGAAACAATTCTCGCAGGAAAAGTTTGGATGGGAGAAATTGAAAACAGAAGAAAAAGTGGCGAACCGTTTTTTGCGCAATTACTCATCTCACCGATTCTTGACAACGAAGAGCAAATTGTCGGTTTTCTTGGTGTACATCACGATGTAACAGAGCAAAAATTTTTGGAGCAACAACTTGTCCATGCACAAAAAATGGAAAGTATCGGAACACTTGCGGCGGGAGTTGCACACGAAGTTGGCAATCCGCTCACTTCTATTTCATCGCTTGTGCAAATAATTCAACGAACAACACAAGAAGATTTTACCAAAGAAAAATTGGATATGGTGAAAAGCCAGATTACGCGCATATCCCGCATACTTCGCGATTTGGTAGATTTTTCCCGACGTTCAACTTACGAAGTGCAATTGACTGATATAAATAAAGGCGTACGCGAATCTATTGAGATTGTTCGTGTCGGAAAAAAAGCAAAGGGAATAAATTTGCGTACAAATCTCGATGAAAATCTTCCACGTCTTTCACTTGTTCCTGACCAGTTGTTGCAGGTTTTTATCAATATCCTCATCAATGCAGTGGACGCAATTAACACGAAAAAAAATACCCTGCTCACTCCACTTGATTCTAAAGATGAAATAACGGTAGTAACAAGAACCAACGGACAAATTGTGCAAATACTCATTCAAGATAGCGGCAAAGGAATTACGCAGGAACATCTTGACAAAATTTTCGAACCTTTTTTTACAACGAAGAAAGTTGGCGAAGGAACAGGTTTGGGATTATGGGTAAGTTATGGTATTATTAAAAGTTTTCAGGGCGAAATTACCGTGAAGAGCAAAGAAGGCAAGGGCACAACATTCACTATTTCGCTCCCAATTCAACAGGAAAAAATTTCATAAAAATATGGCAGATAGAATATTAGTTGTAGATGACGAAGAAATAATTCGCGAATCACTTTCTTTCATTTTAAAAAAAGAAGGATATGATGTAACCGAAGCATCCAACGGGCAGGAAGCATACGAAAAAATTCTTGCAGACCCGTTTGATATTGTTGTAAGCGATATTGAAATGCCGGAAATGAAAGGCATAGAATTGCTGGAAAATATTACGCACGTAAGTCCCGAAACGCTCGTCGTAATAATTACTGCGCACGCATCAATTGAAACCGCGATTGAAGCGTTGCGTAAAGGTGCAAGCGATTATATTTTAAAGCCGATTGAGTTTGATGAATTGCTCGTCAAAATTCATCGCTTACTTGAACACCGCCGCCTTTCGCTTGAAAATAAAGTTCTGCGGCAGGAATTGTTCCGTAAATATGATTTTGCGCATCTCATCGGAAAAAGTCAGGCGATGAAAAAAGTTTTTGCGATGCTCGAAAAAGTCGCGCCGACAGAAAGTACCGTTCTTATAACCGGAAAAAGCGGAACGGGGAAGGAACTTGTAGCGCGCGCACTTCATTACAACAGCAAGCGTGGGTCGAAAGCATTTATTGCCGTTAATTGCGGCGCGATACCCGAAACGCTCATTGAAAGCGAATTATTCGGACATAAAAAAGGTTCATTCACTGGCGCTACGACAGATAAAGAAGGATATTTTAAAGCCGCAGATGGCGGAACATTATTTCTTGATGAAATAAGTGAAATGCCGTTGCCGTTGCAAGTCCGATTGCTGCGCGTTATTGAACAAAAAGAAATCATTCCTGTTGGCACTTCGCGGACAATTCCCATTAATGTTCGCTTTGTTGCGGCAACAAACAGAGAGTTGCATAAAGAAGTTGAAGCGGGACGATTTCGCGAAGATTTGCTTTACCGATTCAATGTTGTAGAAATACATCTTCCCACTCTCTCGGAGCGTACAGAAGATATTCCACTTTTAGTGGAGCATTTTGTAGAAAAGTATCGTAATGAAATGGCGAAAAATATTCAGGGAGTAAATAACGAAGCTATGCATTTACTTATGAATCATGAATGGAGAGGCGAAGTGCGTGAATTGGAAAATATTATTGAGCGCGCCATTATTTTCTGTAATGATGAATTTATTACCGTAAAAGACTTTCCAGATTTTTTACAAAAAAGAATTGAACCACCACCGCCGCCGCCGCCACCACCGCCATCTTCGCTGAAAGAAGCAATGGATATTATCGAAAAGCAAGTAATTTTTGACTCGCTTAAACGCAATAATCATAATAAAGAAAAAACATCTGAGGAATTAAAGATAAGTTTACCAACACTTTATCGAAGAATTAAAGATTTAGGAACAGGATAAATAATTTTCATATATGAGAATAATAAACGCTCTCCTTTCAAGACTGCAAAAAAAAGAAAATTTGAATTGATAATTAAAAGCCACTTTATACATCGTAAAAAAGTGGCTTTTTTTATTAAAAGTGAATTCTTTAATGAGAAAATGCTGTAATGCTCTCTATTTTGGAAATCATACCTTTCTATCTTTAATTGCCTCCTAAAGCGATTGTAGATTATTTTTACAAGAAAAAATTTTCGGCACAAATCTTGCAGAATAAGTAAACGGTTAATTTTTTATCGAAAGCAAAAGAATGAAAACGGTACAGAATATTTTGGTGCCCACGGATTTTTCCGATTTATCGCTTGCGGCGATAGAGATGGCAAAAACTATTGCAGAATTATTCAATGCCAAAATATATTTTCTGAATGTAATTGATGATGAGCCATCGCTTGCATTTCGGATTGTGGATTCACATTCAGAAACTGTTTTGCGCGATGCAGAAGCAAAAGCACAAAACATTCTTGCGCATTTAAGCGATGAATATTTTAAAAATTGTGCGGAAATTAAAATTGCAGTTCAACGCGGCAATCCTTTTAAATCAATAATTCAGTTTATCGAAGAAAATGAAATTGACCTCGTTGTCATGGCAACGCATGGGCATACAGGATTAGCGCACGTACTGTTGGGAAGCGTAGCAGAAAAAGTAGTGCGTTACTCAACCGTACCGGTGCTTACTATTAAACCCAAAGAAATGCACCGTAAATTTTTACACGATTCAAGCGAGACCGAACAACTCCATTTGAATTAATACAGACTGGAATAACATAATTATGAAATCTATTCTCATTAGCATTCTTGCAATATTTTTAACAATAATGATTGGCACTGCATTTGCTTTTTCTGCAGCGCCCAATGAAACACAACAAAGAATTTCTCTGTGCAAAAGCGCGAGATGTGAGACAAACAATAATACTTCTGAAAAAATAACTCCTTTACATACACAACATCAGTTGTATCCCCAGAAAAAGAAAGAGAAATAAAAATTCGCGTCCACTGTTTTCAATTAACACACCATTGTAAAATGTTGAACGCGAAAAGACCGCCGGCAATACCTCCTCACCCCACGATTGATATTGCCGGTTTATTTTTTTTATAATTACATAATGTTATTTTTCAGCTACTAATTTTAATTGCTCCCGCGATGAAACAACGAATTATCATAGTAAATATTGTATTGCTGATTTTTGTGCTTGGGAATTTATCACTAATGCAAGCCCAATCCTCAAGTGATTGTATGCTATGCCATAGCGATGAAACGCTGACAATGGAGAAAAACGGAAAATCCGTTCCACTTTTTGTCAATGCTTCTTCGTTGCAACATTCCACCCATGCAAAATTGGTGTGCGTTGCCTGCCATACGAAATTTAATCCCGAAGATATTCCGCACAAGGAAAATATTGAACCTGTACGGTGTATGAACTGCCATAAAGATGCGCCATTGAAACATTCGTTTCATCCGCAGTTGTTGTGCGCAAATGGTAATCAGACTTCGCCTGACGTTAATTGCAAACATTGTCATGGAACGCATTATGTAATTTCTCCAAAAACGCCTTCATCAAAATTTTACAAAACCAATCTCGCAGAATCGTGCGGCGAATGTCATTCCGAAGTAAAAGAAAAATTTCTGCTTTCTGCTCATGGAAAAGCAGTAAAAGAAAACATTCAGGGAGCGCCAAACTGTATTCAATGCCACAGTAACGCAATTACCCGCAATGGAGAAGAGAATGATACACTTCTTGCAGAGATAAAAATTCGGCAGGAAAAAATTTGCCTGTCGTGTCATCTTGATAATCCGGATGTAAAATCGCGTACTTCCCCGACAGCAAAATTTATTGCATCGTATGAAAAAAGTGTGCACGGTTCTGCATTATTAAAAGGAAAAGGAAAAGCGGCGAATTGTGTTGATTGTCATGGAAGCCACGAAATGAAAAAAGGCGCTGAACAAACGTCAAAAGTTGGAAAACAACATGTTGTAGAAACGTGCTCAAAATGTCATTCTGACATTGCGCAAACATTTAGTGAAAGTATTCACGGCATTGCCGTTGCGAATGGTAACAACGAAGCGCCGGTGTGTACTGATTGCCATGGTGAACATAATATTTTCAAACACAATGACCCGCGCTCACGGGTTGCATCTGCAAATGTTTCTGCGCAGGTTTGCTCGCCTTGTCATAGTTCAGTAAAACTCTCTGAAAAATACGGCATTGCGACAGATAGATTTAAAACATTTGCTGATAGTTATCATGGAATGGCAAGCCGCGCGGGAAGTGTTGAAGTTGCAAATTGCGCAAGTTGTCACGGCTCGCATAATATCAAAAAACCGAATGACCCATCATCCACAATAAATAAAGCGCATTTAGCAACAACCTGCGGCAAATGTCACCCGGGAGCGAATGAACGATTTGCGATGGGCTCCGTTCACGTAACTCTTGCGGAAAAAGAAGAGCCGATGTTGTATTGGATTGCAACAATATATATCCTTCTCATCATTGTTACTATTGGCGGAATGTTTGTGCACAACATTGCAGATTTTGTAAAAAAATCAAAACGGAAATTGATGATTCGGCGAGGGCTAATTACCGAAGAACATACTGGATATCGTTTATATGTTCGTATGACATTTAACGAAAGAATGCAACACGCGGCGTTGCTTATCAGTTTTTCCCTGCTTGTTCTTTCAGGATTTATGCTGCATTATCCGGAAGCGTGGTGGGTGCGGTGGATTCAAAAACTGAGCGTTAATGTTTTTGATATGCGCAGTCTTTTACATCGTATTGCCGGAGTAATTATGATTGTTGCAAGTTTGTATCACGTTGGATATGCTGCGATGACAAAGCGCGGACGAGAATTGATTTTTGATTTATTGCCGCGATGGAGTGATGTTACAGATATTATTGCATCAGTTAAATATAATTTTGGTTTTTCAAATATCAAACCAAAATTCGGACGCTTCAGTTACGTTGAGAAAAGTGAATATTGGGCATTAGTGTGGGGAACATTTGTAATGGCAGCAACGGGAGTAATAATGTGGTTCGATAACTATTTTATGAATTTACTCACCAAACTTGGCTGGGATGTTGCTCGCACGGTGCATTTCTACGAAGCATGGTTAGCAACGCTTGCAATCATTGTCTGGCATTTTTATTTTGTCATCTTTAATCCTGAAGCGTATCCGATAAATCTTGCGTTTTGGAAAGGAACAATTTCAGAATCAGAAATGGCAGAAGAACATCCGCTTGAATTGGAAAAACTGCGAAAGAAGGAAATCAATAAAAATTTTATTGAAGTATCTGTTCCGGTTGAAAAAAAGAAAAAACAAAATGGAGTGGAAGAAAAAGTTTAGTTTACATTTACGTCGTGATTGGATATTCTATTGCGTACTATTCAGTTGTGTGTTCACTCCGGTTTATGCGCAGGAGAACAGCGATTGTTTTGCCTGCCACAGCGATAATACACTTACAGGAAAGCGCAAAGGAAGAACAATTTCTGTTTTTGTTGATGAAGCAAAATTTCCACAATCCGTGCATGGTGCGCTTGCATGCATTGATTGCCATGCAGATTTGAACGGAAAAGAATTACCACACGATGAAGAATTGCAGCAGGTACAATGTGGAAGTTGTCATTCCGATGAAGAAGAATTACACGCGAAATCGTTACACGGGAAAGCAATTTCCCGTAATGACCCGCTTGCGCCGCGATGTAAAGATTGCCATGGCACACACGAAATTCTTTCATCAAAAGATTTTCGCTCCGTAACATCGCCAATGAAAATTCCCTTCCTTTGCGGTAAATGCCATCAGGAAGGTTCTGTGGTGCAAAAACAACGCACCATTCACCAGGACCACATTTTAGAAAATTTTTCTGAGAGTATTCATGGCGAAGGATTATTGAAAAAAGGTTTGATTGTTGCGCCGAATTGTGCATCGTGTCATACGCCGCATTCAATTCTTCCGCATACCGATCCCAACTCTTCCATTGCAAGAAAAAATATTGCAAAGACGTGTACGAAATGTCATGCCGAAATAGAACTTGTGCATCGCAAAATTATCCGCGGTGAATTATGGGAAAAGCAATCGAATGTGCTTCCCGCGTGTATTGATTGCCATCAGCCGCATAAAGTGCGGAAAGTTTTTTACAGCGAAGGAATGTCGAATGCAGATTGTATGCGTTGCCATAGTGATAAAAATCTGAAATCTTCAGTTGACGGACGTTCATTATTTGCAGATGAAAATATACTTGGACATTCAAAGCATTTGAAAATTTCGTGCAGTCAGTGTCATTCGGAAGTGAATGCATCACGTAAGCGTGCGTGTGAAACGATTACGAAGAAGGTAGATTGTTCTTCGTGTCACGATGCAGTGGGACAGCAATATCATAAAAGTACACACGGTGAATTTAATGCTAAGAATGACCCGAATGCACCGACATGCAAAGAATGTCATGGAACACACGGCGTATTAGGAAAAGAAAATCCGCGATCGCCTACGTTCGCAATAAATATTCCGAATCTATGCGCACGGTGTCATCGTGAAGGACAAAGAGCAGCAATCCGTTATACCGGAGACCAACACTCTATTATTGAGCATTATCGAGAAAGTATTCACGGTAAAGGTTTATTGAAAAGCGGATTGACTGTAACTGCAACGTGTACAGATTGTCATTCCGCACATAGTGTATTACCGGGAAGCAATGATTCTTCAAAAGTGAATCCGAAAAATCTTCCGACAACGTGCGGCAAATGTCATCACGGAATCGAAGAAAAATTTGAAAAGAGTGTACATTCGTCTTTGGTAACAAAAACGGATAAGCGGCTTCCGGTGTGTAATGATTGTCATTCAGCGCATCAGATTCGTCGCGCGGATGAAGAAGGATTTCAATTAACGATAATGTCGCAATGCGGAAAGTGTCACGAAAAAATTACAGAAACATATTTCGATACGTATCACGGAAAAGTAACGCAACTTGGCTACACAAAAACAGCAAAATGTTATGACTGTCATGGAGCGCACGATATTTTACCGATTGCTGACCCGCGTTCTCATTTGAGCCATGATAATGTTGTTGGCACTTGTCAGAAATGCCACGAAGGAGCGACAAGAAAATTCGCAGGATATTTAACACACGCAACACATCACGACCCGGAAAAATATCCTTGGCTGTTCTGGACATTTTGGGGTATGACGGGACTTCTCGTAGTTACATTTGCTCTTTCCGGAATTCATACATTGCTTTGGATACCACGAGCGATGGAAATGCGCAGGAAGAGAAAATCAAAAGAACATTCAACAGAAAAGAACATCGCGAACACTCTATGAATAATTCAGAAGAAAAATATATCCTGCGCTTTTCTCGATTGAATCGGATGTTGCACATAATGATGATTGTGAGTTTTCTCAGTCTTGCTTTAACAGGTATGACGCTGAAATTTTCCTATACGAAGTGGGCAGTTTTTATGGCGCACTTTTATGGAGGGTTTGAATCGGCGGGAACAATTCATCGGTTTGCAGCAGTAATAATGATAATTGTTTTTGTTACGCACATTGTGGATTTATTTATTCGCAAACGCAAGGAATTCGGAACGTGGGGCGCGTTGCTTTTGGGAAAAGATTCAATGTTGCCGAATAAAAAAGACGGGCGCGACTTTATTGATTCAATAAAATGGTTTATCGGAAAAGGACCGCGTCCGCAATACGGCAGATGGACGTACTGGGAAAAATTTGACTACGTTGCTGTTTTTTGGGGAATGATTGTTATCGGTTCAACAGGAATGATGCTGTGGTTTCCGGAATTTTTCACGCGATTTGTTCCCGGATGGTTTATTAATGTTGCAACGATTATTCATAGCGACGAAGCATTGCTTGCAACAGGATTTATTTTTACCGTGCATTTTTTTAACACACATTTGCGTCCGGAAAAATTTCCGATGGATTTGGTGATTTTTACAGGACGATTTACATTGGAAGAATTTAAAGAAGACCGCCCTGCAGAATATGAAGATTTAGTGAAGAAAGGTGAACTGGAAAAATATTTCACAGAACCGTATCCGCCGATAGTTATTCGAGCGATAAAAGTATTTGCGTGGACTGCATTGGCAATAGGGTTCAGCATAATTGTGTGGATTATTTACGCAATGATTTTTGCATATCGTTAAAAGAAAAAATATGAACAGAAGACTCCCCTCATCATTTTATAATCCCATTACGTTTGCCGGTGCAGCAATTGCGTCGGTAAGTTTTGGACTCATTGTTTTTCTCATCATTTTAGAAATGATGAGTGAGCACCAAAAACCGTATATGGGAATCATTGCGTTTGTTATTATCCCAGCAGTATTAATTTTCGGACTATTGCTGATTGCGTATGGAATATATCGTCAACATCGTCGAATCCAGTTGGGGATCAGTAAGGAATATACTTTTCCGCGTATTGATTTAAATAATCCGAAGCAACTCACTGCATTTTCAATTTTTGCTGTAGGAACCCTATTGTTATTGATGTTCTCCGCGTTCGGAAGTTTCAAAGCGTACGAATATACAGATTCCGACGAGTTTTGCGGAGAAATGTGCCATAAGGTTATGTCCCCTGAATATACTGCATATCAGTTCTCTCCGCATGCGCGTGTTGGATGCGCAAAATGTCATATTGGACCCGGAGCGGATTGGTTTGTGCGGGCAAAAATTTCCGGTGCATATCAGGTGTATTCTGTATTATTTAATAAATATTCGCGTCCGATTCCCACCCCGATTGAAAATTTGCGTCCTGCGCGGGAAACCTGCGAACAATGTCATTGGCCGAAACATTTTTTCAGTGAAAAACAAATGGTGAAAAATTATTTTCTTTCTGATGAGCATAATACCAAATGGACGCTGAATTTATTGATAAAAATAGGCGGTGGAAATTCAGAAGCAGGACCAACTTCCGGCATTCACTGGCATATGAATATTGCGCATCAGGTTACATACGTTGCAACCGATTCTGAACGCGAAGTGATTCCATGGGTGCAATCGAAATCTCCTGATGGAAAAATTACCGTGTATCGCAATAAAGAAATTGATGTTACCGAAGAAGAATTAAAAGCAAAAGAACATCGCATAATGGATTGCGTGGATTGCCATAACCGCCCGACGCATATTTATCATCATCCCGCACAATCAGTAAATAGTGCAATGAATGCAGGTTGGATTGACCCGACGCTTCCATCCGCGAAAAGTATTGCTGTAAAAGCGCTGGAATATCCGTACTCCACCAATCAGCATGCGCTTGACAGCATACGAACAGTGATGACGGATTTTTATACAACAAACTATCCCGCTATCGCATCATCAAAGAAAGACAACATTGAAAAAGCAGTACAGCATTTACAAACAATTTACAGCAGAAATTATTTTCCCGAAATGCAGGTAAACTGGAAAAACTATCCCAATCATATCGGACATATGTACACGCCGGGATGTTTCCGTTGCCACGATGGAAAACACGTGAGTGATGACGGGAAAGTGCTTTCACGTGATTGCAATACGTGCCATACAATACTTGCACAGCAGTTTGAAAATGATTCCGTAAGAATATCATTGGATGGAGTGGAATACCGCCACCCCGTTGATATCGGAGACGCATGGAAAGAGATGAATTGCAGTGAATGTCATAAAGAACAATAGTTTTTCATGAATGAGAAGATAAGTTTGTCCCATTTCCGTTTTTGTGTAAAAAAAAGCAAAATTTGTTTTGGCACAGTAATTGTTGTTTTATAGCACTATATAAACTAATTCAGATAAACATATCTTGATAAATGTAATTGCTATAAAAGTATGATGAGATTTTTTTCCAACAAAATTCCTGAACAGTTGGTGCGTGTACTTATTGTATTTACCGTGCTTATTGGTGGAATGTTACTACTGCGTTTTTTGCTTCCTTCTGAACTGAAGGATACAGAAATACACCGCGTGTCAACTATTGAAAATGTTACTTCGCTTCCCGTTCGCTTTGCCGGTTCTGAAGCGTGCGCTGATTGTCACGAAGAATACAATGTTAAAAAAGGCGGATACCACAAAAACCTTTCGTGCGAAACCTGCCATGGAGTCGCAAAAGAACACACAGAAAATCCAACGGAAATAAAACCTGCTCTTCCTCGCATGAGAGAGTTTTGCGTACGTTGTCATACATACGACCCGTCGCGTCCCACCGGATTTCCGCAAATAAATCCTGTCGCACACAATCCTTTAAAACCCTGCGTTTCCTGTCACAATCCGCACGACCCGAAACCTCCAACTGTTCCTACAGAATGTCAGGCATGTCATGCAGAAATAGCGCGCACAAAATCAATTTCTGCACACGCGTTGCTTGAATGTACAACATGTCACGAAGTACCGCAAGAACATAAAGTAACACCGCGCGCTGTGAAAGCATCCACGCCTTCGGACAGAAACTTTTGCGGAAAGTGCCACGATGCACAATCGGATATTAAAGAAACATCAAAAGTAGATTTTACGACACACGGCGAAAAATATTTATGCTGGCAGTGTCATTATCCACATATGCCGGAGGTTGAATAATTATGGACAGAAGAGATTTTTTTACAAAAGCAATTGCCGTTACATCATCATTTACTATTCTCGGGCAATGGTTAAAAGTCGCCGCAGAAGAAGTAAAAGATTATGATGCATCGAAGCACTATTATGGAATGGGAATTCAGGTTGATAAATGTATCGGATGTGGAAGATGTGTGGAAGCATGCAAAGAAGAAAACAATGTTCCGAAAGACCCATTCTTTTTCCGCACGTGGGTGGAGCGATATACGATTAAAAAAGATGGCGAAGTGGTTGTGCAAAACATTGATGCGCGCATTAATAATGAAGGGCAAACCGTGCATGAAAATGATATTCTCCGCAGTTTCTTTGTGCCAAAACTTTGCAATCAGTGCGATAATCCTCCATGTGTGCAAGTCTGTCCCGTCGGCGCAACATTTAGCACCGAAGATGGTGTGGTACTGATTGACGATAAGAGATGTATCGGCTGTCGGTATTGCATTCAGGCATGTCCGTATGGTGCGCGGTATTTGCATCCCGAAACACAAACCGCCGATAAATGCACCTTCTGTTATCATCGCATTACAAAAGGATTACTTCCAGCGTGCGTGGAAGTATGTCCGACACAGGCAAGAATTTTTGGCGATGTGAGAAGCACGGCAAGTCCACTGACAAGATTCAAACGAATGAATAAAATTCACGTGTTAAAGCCATCGCTCAATACCGAGCCGAAGGTAATGTATTCTGAACTTGATGGAGAAGTACGATAATGTTGATGTTCAATCCTATTACTGAAAAAATGTATGAAATGCTCAAACAAGTAACGGGTTATATTTACCCGAATGAGATTGAAGTGCATTGGTCAATCGTCGTTGTGGTATATCCGTATCTTACGGGACTTGTTGCCGGCGCATTTATTCTTGCATCGCTCGTCAAAGTGTTCAATGTGAAAGAACTACAATCGGTGTATAAACTTTCGCTGCTCACTGCGCTTGCATTTCTCCTTATTGCGCCGCTTCCGTTGCTGTTGCATCTGGGACACCCCGAACGCTCGTATGAAATATTTTTGAATCCGAATTTTACTTCTGCAATGGCGATGTTTGGTTTTGTCTATGCGTGGTATTTAATGGTCGTGTTATTGTTGGAAATTTGGTTCACGTATCGCAAGGATTTAATTCTCCGCGCGGAATACGAACACTTTCCGATGAAATGGGTACACAAAGTCGTAACATTATTTTCCACCGATATAAGCGAGAAGGCAGTGCTCTTCGATAAAAAAGTAGTAAAAGGAATTACGATTATTGGTATTCCCTCTGCATTTTTACTGCACGGGTATGTCGGATTTATATTTGGTTCAATCAAGGCGAATCCCTGGTGGAGCAGTGTACTGATGCCGATTGTGTTCTTATTTTCCGCAATCGTCTCCGGTATTGCGCTCGTCATACTTCTCTATATGGTCTTAACACCATTCCGCAGAGAAGAAATAGATATGAAATGCCTCGATAAAATGGCATCATTTCTTTTCTATGCAGTGATTGTAGATTTTTCCCTCGAATTTTTAGACTTCATTCACCGCCTGTATGAAAGCGAAGAATCCATAAAAATTCTTGGCGAACTCGTGATGAACAAACTCTTTATCAGTCTCATCATTATTCAGATTTTGCTGGGAATGATTGTCCCGCTCGGCATGATGATTAGCATCAAGTTGATGAAGTTCGATGCGGAATTACGAAAACTCCTGTACTTTGTTGCGGTCATTCTTATCCAACTTGGGATATTTGCAACGCGCTGGAACGTGGTGATTGGCGGACAAATGTTTTCCAAAAGTTTTCGCGGACTGACAACGTACAAAATGGAATTTACCGGTATAGAAGGATTTTTGATGGCATTGCTATTACTGGTATTGCCGTTCTTTGTTCTTGCGATTTTATTTAAAATATTTCCGCCGTGGGATGTTGCACCGCGTCAGGAATTAGAAGCAGTTGCTGATTGAACGTAGCGAAATGCGATGTGCGTTCTGGGAATTTTAGATTTTAGAAGTAAGATTTTAGATTGTTTTGTACAACTTCCTTTGCGTAACTCTGCATTTCCCTTTGCGAACTCTGCGTTGAAGAAAGATTGTTATTCACCGCAAAGGTTCACAAAGCAAATTGCAAAGGTACGCAAAGAAGGAAATGTCTCATGTATGGCTTTCTCAGAAATGAAAAAGAGAGCCGTCTCTGACTTTATTGTATTCCAAAAATTAGGAATGGCACTAAACACCTTTTTAACAAATTTTAAAAGTTTTTACTATTTACAATTAATTCCTACTAACAAATATTGGAGTGAACAACTACAATGATTAATCTCAAAACCTTTGCGATGAAAAAAATATTTACATACTCAATAGTGATGCTCTTTACTGTCCTTACTGCTTATGCGGATAAGAATGAAGACCTGTTTAATGCCTGTAAACAAGGAGATTTCGAGGCAGTGAAAAGTGCAGTAGCACAGGGGGCAAGTGTAAATGCTACTGACAATGAAGGTCATACGCCGATAAGCCATTCGTTCTTTTGGTCTGAAATTGTGGGCTATCTTATGGATAATGGCGCAGATATTAGTAATTCTGTAGTATTGCAAAATGCAGGGACATTTTATTGCGAGGAAACATTCAAATTGTTATTAGCAAAAGGGGCGGATATTAACAAATCTGTAACCATTACATCTACCGTTGATATGGCAGCAACATATAAGAAATTATTGGATGCAGAAAAAGCGAAAGGCGATGATGCCAATGAAACAATGCTCGGAGTATATGAAAAGATGATGAAAGATGCCGGCGCTCCGCAAAAAATAACGACAACAATGTATCCCTTTTTTGCAGCGATAGGTTCAAGCAATAAAGGAATTATCAATGAATTAGTGAGAGTAAATGCAAATTTTAACGTGCGTGCCGACGATGGACAGACCTCTATTGGTAAGTTTGTTTTATCCGTAAGAACTCCCGAAGTGTTACTCTCATACATCACTGTATCCGCAAAAGGACTTGAAGGCAGAGGATATAAAATTCCTGATTGGTTCACCAAATTAGATAACAGTAAATTTATGACACCGTCCGAAGTGTTAAGTATTTTAACATCAAAAGGATGTGATGTTACAACAAAAATTACCACCGGATTTGGTGAAAAAACTCCGTTGATGACCGCAATGGGTTATCAGGGTATATCTGCTTCAGACCCGGATGCAATAATAGCATTGATAAAAGCAGGAGCAAACGTGAATGAAGTGGATGATAAATGGGGAACAATAATAAATCTGGGAGTACGGAAAGGGAATTTTGCTATCGTCAAAGCAATTGTAGAAGCCGGTGCAGACTTGAATGTTGAAACGAATGAGTATGACCAAAATGCGATGCAATATGTTAAGGGTTTTACCCCATTAACAATCGCGGCTATGCTCAATAAAATAGAGATTGCTTCTTATTTGCTGCCGCAATCAAAGCCATCGAATGGGGTGTTTGGTTTTTCGTTCAATATTAAAACAAGTTGTGTAACAACCGTGAAAAACAAAACTGCCATCTTCTATGCCATTGAAAATAATAATATGGAATTGGTGAAGGCGTTGGTGGAAAACACATCATTCAATTGGGCTGACAAAAAATTCACCAGCGACCAAATGGAACTCTCCTCCACTTCGAGTTATGGCTCATATACCATTACGACAACCAAGTGTTTTGACGATGGAGAATACAGTCCTTCCGAATACGCAGAAGAGGGAGAATTATACGAGATGCAAGAATATTTGGAATCAAAGGGTTTATAACAAAAATTAAAAAAGAGTGCCGTATCTGTTTTATGGCTTTCTCAAAAATGAAAAATGGATGCTGAGTGTTTCAGGATGGCAGTATGGAAATCCATACATAGATACTGAGCGTTCAGGATGGCAGTATGGAAATCCATACATAGATACTGAACGTTCAGGATGGTAGTATGGAAATCTATACATAGGCACTGAACGTTCAGGATGGTAGTATGGAAATCTATACATAGGCACTGAGTGTTTCAGGATGGTAGTATGGAAATCTATATATGGATGCTGAACGTTCAGGATGGTAGTATGGAAATCTATATATGGATGCTGAACGTTCAGGATAGTAGTATGGAAATCTATACATATAAAAAATGCCTTATTTTAGCCAATTTTAAAAGTTTTTACTACTTACAACTAATTTCTACTAACAAATATTGGAGTGAACAACTACAATGATTAATCTCAAAACCTTCTTCAAGATACATTTCGATACACGACTTATCAGCGATGATAATATCAAAAAATTTACACAATCACACATTTTCCGTTTAACGGCAAATAATACCGGTGGCAAGTACACCGCTATGATTACCGCCATTCAAGCGGCATATACAACCTACTTCGGGGCAATCTCGAAGGAGGATGTTGAATTTTCTGACCAGCAGTCGAAAACACAGGCGGTAGATGCAATAATTGAAACGTTTAAAAAAATGGTAAAGAAGCAGGAAGGACTTCTGAGCGTGAAACTCGATGAGGGTTCTCCTGATTATAATAAATTTTTTCCGTATGGAATGTCGGAATATACGAATGTTACGAAAGCGAATATTGAAACTTTGATGCAGCGCTTTACGTATTTTGGCGCAGAATATGAAGCGCAACTTGGCGGTGAATTTCTACAGATTTTTGAGACGTTGTACAGTACTTACAATGCGGTACGCGGGCAGCAGTTAGGGAAAATCAGCGATGTGGATAAGGACAGGCAGGAAACATCCACCAATCGCGACGTGGTGGAGAAGCAACTGATGACTAACGTACTGACGCTCGCAATTGAATATTTGGGTCATCCGGAAATGGTGGATGTGTTTTTTGACCAAACCATTATACAACCGGATGCAAGCGGGAATGCAACATTCTGGGAAGGGAATATCAATGCAAGCGCAACGGTAACCATAGTGGAGCGTTCGTTTGCAACGGGCACGCAATTGATGCTGCGCAATACCGGCAGCGCGCAATTATCATTTTGTCTTGCGCCTGCAGAAGGAATTGCGTGCGGTGAAAATGCTATTCTGGTGGATGGTATGTCCGAGAAGCAAATCGGCGTTGATGATTTAGGCAATATTGTGAATATGTTCCTCAACGTAACAAATATGGATGCAAGCAATGAAGGACGGTGGGAAGTGGAAATGGTGTAGCGGGAAGCGGGGAGAAGGGAGTAGTGGAGTAGTGGAGTAGTGGAGTTGAGAGTATGGAGTAAACAGTAGGCAGTAGAGAGAAATTCATCTTGCATCTTACTTCTTACTTCTTACTACCTACTAACATACTGATTGCTGACTGCTGAACGCTAAATGCTAATTGCTAATTGCCCTATATTGCACCAATAATTTTTTTGGTGAACGCGAAAAGGCTTAAAACTATTCGTGATTAGTTATTAAACTTGGAATATTGAAAAGTTAAAACTAAAAAATAAATCCACGAAAATTATTTTATATTATGATACTAAAAATATTTTTTAAAACAATTCTATTTGTATTGTTTTTTTCTCTAATATCATGTGTTAAAAAACCCGATGATCACAATGACAATACGCCGCCTGTTTCCAACGATGATACAACAAACGCATATATATTACCCGAAATTAGTGCTGCTATAAAAACGGAATACTCAACGTATCGTTTTTTATCAAATGAACAAGATAGAAGAGTATTTGTTTATGGTAAAGTTCCTTCAGAACAACTTATACATGTTCGTGTAAAAAAATCTTCATTTTTTTATGGGTTTGGACGTATTGAAAAAGGCGAGAATAAATATTTTAAATCTAATTATTATACAACCTATATTGATGTGCGGGGGAGTGACGAAGGATATTATATATTTCAAATAGCTAAAGACGATTTTACTGATACAGTTTTTTCTACCGATGCATATATAGATATTATTTCGAATCGGGACTATAATATAGAATATTCATATATGAGTGATAATGATGAATCGTACGATATTTTTTCTCAGGGGTATAAATTTGAAAGTAAAGTTAAAAATGCTTTTCAGGAAGCGCATACTACTGTTACATTTGATACAAATCTAACGAATATTTCCGTCGAAATTTTTCAGGATATCTCAAGAGAACCTTTGTTGCAATGGGGAACATTACACGCAACGGATGGTAACAATCATAACGCCAACAAAGTGATTCTTTTTTCAGTCAAGAATTATTCGGATAATTCTACGAATGCATTAGGCAGAACATGGTTTTCATCAGGAGATTCTCCTAAACTCTCTTTCGCTTATGTTTTTTTGCAGAAAATTGATTTAGATTTACAGTCTCATACTGAGCAAGAAAGAAAAGTTACTAAAACAAGAATAGCAATACATGAACTTGCCCACGCACGAGGAAAAGATGAAAATTATGATGCATTAGGTGATAATGACACGCAAGGTATTTATCCTCATAATGGAAAATTTCGATATCGTTATTGTGCATTAATCAGAAAAGATTTAATTTTTCATCCTGATAGCGCATTTCACTTTTGTGAAGGTCATAAACAAATTTTACTGAACACTATTTTTACTAATCAATAAAGGTAACACAATGAATACGTTCATCAAATTACAATTAACGTTCGTACTTTTTTACGGTACGATATTTTCAAGAGATTTAGAATTGAAACTGAGTTTAGATACAACACATTATTTACGGTCGCAAAGTATCTGGACACAGGTTTCCGTTTGCAATACCAGCAATCGTATTGTGGAAGTTCAGCCGCTGATACTTGATGAATCTGTTGCAGGAGTGCATTTTATTGTTAAAGATGAATCTGGTAACACGTTACTTCCTACAAGTGAATCAATTGCAGATATTTTCGGCAGTGAAAAAATGAAGATATTTTCGAAGGATTCAGTAACAAATTATTTTGATATTATTACCTGGTTCTGTAATAGTGGCATAAAAAATCCGCAATTATTTCTTCAGACAGAGCACTTTCTTAAAGAAGGAAAGTATTCCGTTCGGGCTTGGACATATTCTGGCATTGACACACTTTATTCCAATTACGTCACTATTAATATAATTCCACCACATCCAAAAGAACAAATTGTTTTACAAGCATTAACTTATGCAGAATATCAATATAAACTTGAATTGGCAAAACCAGAAAAAACAAGTCTTTTATTATTTGATGAAATACGACAAAAATTTCCATGGAGTAAATATGTATCTCAAGTCTATGATGAACTTATTTTTTCAACATACTCAACATTGCGCAATTATCCAAGAACCGTGGATTTAGTGCTTGAGTATGCAAAAAAGTACCCCAATAAAAGCGGAACGGTACAAAAACTTTCGAGTTATGCAAGTTTTATTATAGAACAAGGTAGAAAGAGTGAATTGGAAAAATTACTAAATAAATACCCTAATACCAAAATAGGCAAATACTGCAAACGAAAACTATCCGAAATAAAATAAAGGATAAGAGTATGAATACGTTCATCAAATTACAATTAACGTTCGTACTTTTTTACGGTACGATATTTTCAAAAGATTTAGAATTGAAACTGAGTTTAGATACAACACATTATTTACGGGCACAAAGTATCTGGTCGCAGGTTTCTCTTTGCAATACCACCAATCGAACACAAGAAGTTCAACCATTGATACTTGATGAATCTGTTGCAGGTGTGCATTTTATCGTTAAAGATAATGCAGGAAAAATCCTTCTTACAACAAATGAATCAATCACGGATATTTTCAGCAATAAAAAAATGAAAATAGTTCCTCAAGACACATTGACAGAATGTTTTAATATTCTTGATTACTTTTGCAATAGTGGAATTAAAAGAGCAGAGTCATTTCTTAAGACAGAACACTATCTGACAGAGGGAAAGTATTCTGTACAGGTATGGACATACACTGGCTTTGATACACTGTATTCCAATAGTGTTTCTGTTATTGTAACAACACCTTCATTAAAAGAAGGAATAGTTTTACAGGAACTCAGCAATGCAGAACAACTCTTTAAACGTGAATTAGGCAAACCTGAAAATACAAGTATTTCATTATTTGATGAAATACGACAAAAATACTCATGGAGTGTGTATATACCTCAGGTATACAGGCATCTCATCTTTTTAACACACTCATTACTTAATAATTCCCCGAAAGCATCGGATTTGGCTTTAGAATTTGCGAAAAGTCACCCCAATAACAGCGGAGCAGTAAAAGTACTTTCCAATCGTGCAAGTCTCTTTATAGAGGAGGGGAAAAAGAATGTGTTGGAAGAATTACGCAATAAATACCCTAATACCAAAATAGGCAAATACTGTAAACGAAAATTATCCGAAATAAAATAAAGGATAAGAGTATGAAACATTCAATAAGTATAATGTACAAAGTTATTTTATTCATCGTATTGCTCAATGTCTCGGGCTTTGCACGTGTTCCTCAATTGTTATCTCCTTCCCCGATAGTAGATACAGAAACAAAAATCAGATTGCGATTACAGGAGGTTATGTTTACAATTCGTAATAATGATAAAGCAGTATTG
The DNA here is from genome assembly GCA_964358705.1 of uncultured Chitinophagales bacterium. Taxonomy (GTDB): domain Bacteria; phylum Bacteroidota; class Ignavibacteria; order UBA10030; family F1-140-MAGs086; genus JBBTJF01. The sequence continues at coordinate 31,577 of CAYHPL010000016.1, read as the reverse complement.
AATAATTATTTCACGTCGGATTTTCTTTCATCAGGATATTCTTCAAAACAAAATGAAAAGAAAAAATCATCAGACGTTAAGGAAGAAATTTCATTATCTGATTTTACTATTGAAATACTCAACGTGAGTGTTCAAAATGCAAATGCAGTAGTAAGTTGTAAAATCTTTTCTGATATAAAAACAAAAGGTGATTATACCTATATAAAACTATCCAAAGTTGGCGAAAACTGGAAAATTAAAGAATCTCCCTTTTGTGTAAAGTATATAACAAAATTACAAACGATACCAGCAAGTTATTCAGTTAATGAGAATATTCTCAATATTATTAATTGTAATAAAGCGCTGTTATCTATATTTCATCCGCTTCAAAATGATGTTAGTGTTATCAATCGTAATTATACCGTTTCATCATTGGATAGAAAGCTTTTTGGTAATAACAGCAAAATTGATTTGGAAGCATCATATCTGAATATAAATTCAAGTGATGCTGTTGGATTTTACCTTGATTCAAATTGGACAAGAATTGTTTATACTCAAAAAAGCGGAGATTGGATAAAATCGTATGGGGACAATCTGGGAGATAAACATTTTGAGAAATTAACCAGCATTACTTGTGATGCAAGAAGTAATTTATTTGTAGCCGATGCATATAACAGACAAATTACAAAATTACATTTTAATCCATCAAGCCAAGAAATTGAACTTGTATCAAGTTATTTCGTAAATGGATTAGTTCATCCCCAAGATATTTCTGTAAAGTTAGATGGTGAGCCAAATAGTAGTAATGACAATCGTATATGGATTGCTGACGACATATCAGGGAAATTATTTGAAACCAACATGGATTTGACTTTATTAAGAACGGTAGCGTATTATACATTTAATAATGAAACATTCCGACTTAATAAACCTCGAAAAATTCTCGCAGCAGAAAATTATTCTCAAAGTCCTTACATAGGCGTAATTGATGAAGAAAGAAATTCTTTTATCTTGTTAGATCCAACAACCATTAACATTTTATCATTTACTATTCATGCAGTTGGTGTAAGTAAATTTTCAATGATTGGTTCTCATCTGACAAGCATAGGTCAGGATCTTACAGGGGAATGGTGGGTAACTGATGATGGGTTGAATAAAATTCATAAATTTTCTACTAATGGTATCTATATCGCTTCGATGGGTGGATTTAATCATCCCCAAACAATAACTAAATCTCCGTGGTTATTTACAGATAATAATATTTATCGTAGTCAATATATCTATACAGCAGAACCCTGGTCGGATGAAACCGGACTACGTGCTTTTTTCCCTGGTGCAGATGCTGTTAATATTCAAGCGAATAAACAAAGTAATAATTCTAATGTGCATATAGAATTTACACCGACGAACCTTTGTTATGTAAAAGCGTACATACAACGCAAAGCAACAACTTGGTGTAGTAGTGTGGTTATTGCAACGTTGGAAGATAATATCGTTAGTGGTGCATATCCACATATTTATGATATAAATTCTTCGAGTTGGTTACCGGGAGATTATATACTTGTCGTTAAAGTGTTGCCATTCTATAATAATTACTATGGAGATGATGCAGTAGATTGGTACGAGAAACATTCTTCCGTCATCAACATTCCTACATCTCTTACTTCAACTATTTCTGGCTCTGTATATTCCAATGTTTGGACAATTACTTCTATCGGAGGTACTGGACAATATTATAATGATTGGTACTTCCGAGAAGATGGTGAAACAGAACTCGTATATTACGGTAGTGGTTCATCTGCACTCCGTGGAATTGGAAATATTGGTTTTACGTGGGAAGTTCAGACAACCGATTTGTGTTTAGGAAATAAAAAATGGTCTTCATTACACGTAGATTTACCTCTCAATGCCGATCCCCCATCATTAATTTCACCATCCAATGGCGCACAAAATATTTCCATTACACTCCCGCGACCAAAGTTACAATGGAGTGGCGTTGAAGGTGCTACAAGTTATAATGTAAAATTAGCACAATACGATAATTTTGATTCTTGTACTAGTTATCTAACTTCATCAGTTACCAATATTGAAGTAAATGGATTATCTCCGGGAACGAGTTATAAATGGAGTATTCGCGGGAGAAACGGAGAAGCCGTAACCGGATGGTCTTCTGCATGGTCTTTTGTTACATCCGGCACCGGCTCAGGTTGTCCATTTGTCTATACGTGGAACGGAGAAACATACATCGAAGATAATAACATCCTTCCCCAAACAGAACTTCCCGGCAATGAAGAACAGGACGTAACGGATTACTACAAACTCTTTACCGCGCCAACTCTTGTGGATGAGAGATACAAACTTGCTGTTGGCGAATTTGAAGAGGAACATTCCCGCTTTGATAATTTCAAATTGTTGATTATTGACCATTCACCCGAAGCAACGATTACGGTGGATGATAGCGGCAATGTTATTCAATTTACCAAACCTGCGTACATTGCATCAGCAGAACTTGATTCGGAAGATGTTCTCAAACAATTGTATGAATTAGATTATCTGAAAGCCGATGCTGCAAAAGATGATTCGATGCAACTGATATTTACGCAAAACGGCGGCGCAACATTTGAAAAAGGATTTCTCCTTGTCGCGAACAATAAACCGAATTCCAATAAGAAAAATATTGCAGGTAGTATATCGGTGAAGGGAACAAACAGTACAGAAACTTTTTCTTCATTTCGTTTGAGAAGAAAACCATCATACACGTGGATGCTTGTCAATGCAGCAGATACGAGCGCGTTACATATCAATATTCAGTGGAAGCAGGATGTGGAAATTGATTATGCAGAATTAAGTGAACACCTACAACTTCCGTTTACGGTTCGCTCTGCGCAATTTCTGAAAGCGCGTCATAGTGTAAACGATAATGTATTGGAGAGATTGTTATACAATGACAATGATTATTCAGAACTTCTGCCAGGTGAATGGCTCGAATTGGAATTTACCGCTCCGCCATTGATTGACGGGAAAGAACGTTCCTTCATTTTTGTTTCGCGGGGAAAATATGAACGTATTGCGCCGCTAAGACCGGAACACAACACTTCATCGCAACAACAGCAAGAAAAACCTAAATCATTTTCTCTCGAACAAAACTACCCCAATCCGTTCAATCCGGTTACTACGATACGTTATGCAATCGCTGAAAATTCTTTTGTTACGCTGAAAATATTTGATATACTTGGTAAGGAAGTTATATCGCTTGTGAATACATTTGAAGAAGCAGGATACAAATCCGTTCAATTTGATGCAACAAACTTACCGAGCGGCATATATATTTATAAACTTACAGCAGGAAATTTTACTGATATGAAGAAAATGATAGTAATGAAATGAAAAATACAACAAATACATCCCCCAATACAAAACGCGATTTCCTCAAATTTATTTTAGGAGGAAGTATTCTTGCATGGCTTGTATCAATTCTCTATCCGGTTTTTGCATACCTCAAGCCGCCAAAGCAGCGCGAAGTGGAAGTGAAGAGTGTAAAAGCAGGAAAGGTAAATGATATTGAAAAAGACAGCGGCACAATCATCAGATTCGGCAATAAGCCGGTAATTTTAGTACGCACAGCAGGTGGAGAGTTTCGTGCATTTTCCGCAACGTGCACGCATCTGGATTGCACGGTGCAGTTCAAGAAAGAACTCGGCGTAATTTGGTGCGCGTGCCATAATGGAAAATACGATATGAACGGAAAAAATATTTCCGGTCCGCCGCCAAGACCGTTAGATGAATATCGTGTCATAATTCAAAACGACGAAGTTTTTGTTTCGAAAAAAGTATGAAACCACTATTAAAAAAACTCTACTCCTACTTCAATGAGCGTGTGCATCTTGATACGCTTGTTGAGTATATGGGAAAAAAATATGTGCCGGATAATCATAATACCATCTGGTATTACTTTGGCGGCGTATCATTATTTCTGTTTCTTATTCAGGTTGTTACGGGAATTCTATTGCTGCTGTATTACAAAGGTAGCGAAGAACTTGCATTTGAAAGCATTCAATATATAATGTCGAAAGTGCAGTTTGGCTGGCTTGTACGTTCTGTGCATAGTTGGACGGCGAATTTATTTGTGCTTGCATTATTCATTCACATGTTCAGTGTGTATTTTGAAAAATCGTACCGCAAGCCGCGAGAAATAACGTGGCTCACCGGTATGCTGATGTTTTTTCTCGCACTGGGATTTGGATTCAGCGGCTATCTGCTTCCTTGGAATGAAGTCGCATTTTTTGCAACAAAAGTCGGAACGGATATCGCCGGAGTGATTCCATTCATCGGAAAACCGATTATGATTTTTCTTCGCGGAGGAGAAGATGTAACAGGCGCAACACTGACGCGATTATTTGGTTTTCACGTAGCAGTGTTTCCGGGAATTTTTACTGTGTTGCTTGGCATTCATTTATTACTCGTGCAACGGCAAGGAATGAGCGAGCCAATTGGCGCAGAACATATTCCACTTTCGGAAAAGAAAATAATGCCCTTCTTTCCCAATTTTATTTTGCGTGATTTACTCTTGTGGCTTATTGTTTTAAATCTGCTCGCAATTCTTGCTGTATTTTTTCCCTGGGAGTTGGGAAAGAAAGCCGATGCATTTGCTTCTGCTCCTGAGGGAATAAAGCCAGAATGGTATTTTCTTTTTATGTTTCAAACACTGAAATACATTCCATCGAAACTGTGGTTTATTGATGGCGAAGTATTTGGCATACTGATGTTTTCATTAGCAGGATTGTTCTGGATGCTCGTTCCGTTTTGGGATACTAAATCGCCACGCGGAGAAAAAAACAAGTTGGTCAATTATATTGGGTTGTTTGCAGTAATGTACATTATTTTATTCACTGTTATTGGGTTACTCGTATGAAAAAATTATTTCTCATTACTGCCATAGTTTTCTTCGTTTCATTCGCGGGAATGTATGCGGCAACTGACCAATGCTACACGTGCCATGCTGCTCTCGGCGATAAATTTTCTGCAATGTACAAATCCGATATTCATTATCAGAAAGGAATTTCGTGCGCGGGTTGCCACGGAGGAGATGCAAATGCAGAAGATATGGAACAGGCAATGGATGTGAAGAAAGGATTTATTGGAATTCCCAAAGGAGATAAAATTTCTGAGCAATGCGCATCGTGTCATTCCAACAATGATAAGATGAAAAGTTATAATTCTTCATTGCCGCAAAACCAAATGCACTCGTTGCTGGGAAGCGTTCACGGAAAACTCGCAACGAGCGGAAAAGAACGAATCGTGCAATGCACAACATGTCACGGCGTTCACGGAATTGCAAAAGTGAACGACCCGAAATCTCCGGTGCATCCTTCCAATGCTGTAAATACTTGTGCAAAGTGTCATAGCAATGCAGAATATATGCGTTCATACAATCCATCGCTCTCTGTTGACCAGTTGGAAAAATACCGCACGAGTGTCCACGGAATGAAAAATGCAAAAGGCGATGTAAAAGTTGCAGAATGTGCAAGTTGTCACGGAAGCCACGATATTCAATCATCAGCAGATATTCGCTCCAAAGTATATGCTTCCAATATTCCCTCAACGTGTGGAAAATGCCACAGCGACGCGGCTTATATGAAAGAGTATAATATTCCGACAAACCAGCAGGAAAAATTCGCGCGCAGTGTTCATGGAAATGCATTGTTGCAGAAAAAAGATTTATCTGCGCCCGCGTGCAACGATTGTCATGGAAATCACGGCGCAACTCCGCCGGGAATTTCTTCTATATCAAAAGTATGCGGAACGTGTCACGCACTGAATGCAGATTTATTTTCACAAAGTCCGCACAAAAAAGCATACGACGAAAAAAATCTTCCCGAGTGTGAAACGTGCCATAGCAATCACGAAATAGTACACGCAACAGATAAATTGCTTGGCGTAACGAGCGATGCAGTATGCAGCAAATGTCACTCAGAAAAAGAGAATCAAAAAGGATACGCAGTTGCAAAAACGATGCGCGCTTTGATTGATAGTTTGGAAAAAGAATCAAAGCGAGGCTCACATCTTGTTGAAGATGCAGAACAAAAAGGAATGGAAATTTCCGAAGCAAAATTCAAATTGCGGGATGCACATCAGGCGCGACTCGAATCACGAACTGCAATACACTCTTTTAATGAAGATAAATTCAAGGAAGTGGTTGGAAAAGGATTTGCTGTAACACAATTTGTATCTTCCGAAGCAGCGGTAATTCTCGATGAATATTATTATCGTCGCTGGGGGTTGGGTGTTTCTACGTTGCTTATTACTATTGTCGCATTGTCGTTGTATGCGTACATCAGAAGAATTGAACGGAAGAAATAATTTTAAAACTCTTATTCAGTTGTATAAAAAAAAGAGTATCTTTTACGCGAAAATTTTGAAAATATTTTTAACAAACACAACATCAACAACAATCAAAGAGGATAAAACAATGAAAAATCATAATCTACTCGCCAGTCTCGTACTGTGTTGCATTCTCTTTTCTTTTGGAATTGCAGAAGAAAAGAAAGCGCCCGAAAATAAATTTGTCGGAGTAAAAATGTGCTCGATGTGTCATAAAACGGACAAGCAGGGCAAACAACTTGATATCTGGCAAAAAAGCAAACATTCAGGAGCGTATCAGACATTGCTTTCAGAAAAAGCGTTGGCAATCGCAAAGGAAAAGAAACTTGAAAAAGCGCCGTCTGAAACAGCAGAATGTTTATCTTGTCACGTTGCAGCAAATGGCGTAGATGCCAAATTGCTGGACAAAGGATTCGATATGAAAGAAGGCGTGCAGTGCGAATTATGTCACGGCGCAGGTTCTGCATACAAAGCGCCAGCAATAATGAAGGATAAAGAAAAAGCAGTTGCGGCAGGATTAAAAATTTTCAAGGATGACAAAGAAATAGAAGCACTTTGTAAAACTTGCCATAACGAAAAAAGTCCAACGTATAAAGAATTCAAATTTGCAGAACGATGGAAATCAATTAAACATCCCGTTCCCGTAGTCGAAAAAAAATAAATCACTCCAAATACTGCTCTCTCTGTAATTTTCAGAGAGAGCAGTATTCATTTTCTCAAAAAGCAGAGAAAATACTTCTCCGAACCCGCCTATTTTCTCATAGTTGAAAAACTGTGAGAAATCACCTTCATAAAACAGGGCACAAATTCTCCCTTTTCAATTAAATTTTTAAATTTTTAAAGATAACGAACAATTTTTCGGAATTTGGCACACGCATTGATTAAGGATAGTCGTGTCTCTTATGCAAGAAAATATAACCCAAACAACATATACTGAAAACAGTATCTCGTCTCCAAATTCTTCCTCGAGAAGAATTAAGAAGATTCCTGTGGAGTTACGAAAAAAGAAAACCCCTATCTTGCACGATGGAAATTGGCTTAAAAATTTTCTTTTTCGTGTAAAAAACGATGCACACTTTTTCCGTTCGGTTGTACAATTATCATTTGTTTTGGTTTGTGTATGGATTGGCGTTGAATTTTTCTTTTTTATGAGATGGGGAATTTCAAACGGAACAGAACAATTCGTTTCACGTCCGCCCGGTGCAGAAGGATTTCTTCCCATTAGCGCACTCATCAGTTTGAAATATTGGCTGCAAACCGGAATAATAAATGAAATTCACCCATCGGGATTATTTATTTTTATTGGAATAGTTGCGGTAAGTTTTTTGCTCAAAAAATCATTTTGCAGTTGGATGTGCCCGATTGGAACAATCAGCGAATCGCTTTGGATGCTCGGGGAAAAAATATTCGGGAAAAATCTACATACTCCTCGTTGGTTGGATTATCCGCTTCGTTCACTGAAATATTTATTGCTGTACTTTTTTGTTACGTCAGTGCTTGGAATGGATGTTATAACTCTTGCAGGATTTATTTACAGCCCGTACAACAAAGTTGCAGATATAAAAATGTATCAGTTCTTTGCAAATATTTCATCGTTTGCATTGTGGACAATAGTCATTCTGATTGTTTTTTCAATTGTCGTAAAAAATTTCTGGTGCCGATTTTTGTGTCCGTATGGCGCATTGCTTGGCATTGTAAGTTTTTTAAGTCCGCTAAAAATTGCACGCAATAAAAATTTATGTATCAACTGCGATTTGTGTACAAAAGTTTGTCCTTCAAATATAAAAGTGCACAATGTAACAAAGGTTTGGAGCGATGAATGTACCGCGTGTTTACAGTGTGTGCAAGTGTGTCCCGTAAAAAATACGCTTGAATTTCGCAGCAATTTTACCAATACGACCGTACCGAGCTGGGTGTTTGGCTCGCTCGTAATCGGAATATTTGTTGCAATTATTTTTGGTGCAATGCTTTTTGGTTATTGGCACAACGGAATTTCACAACAAGAGTATCTCCGGCATTTTCAAAATCTGGATTCTTCCCTTTACCATCATTGAATTATAAAATTATTATGGAAAACATATTTTCAACTATTGATGTCGAACTTTTAAAAAAATTTGATAAAGCAGGACCGCGCTACACAAGTTACCCTCCTGCGCCTGTTTTTTCTGATGCATATAATGCAAAGCTTTTTGAAGTGGATTTGATACGTAATAATGATGAAAACTACGACCCGATTTCATTGTATGTACACATTCCTTTTTGCGATACATTGTGTTATTTTTGCGGATGTACAACATTGATAACGAACAATCGTTCTCATCTGACACATTACATTGAAATGATTAAAAAAGAAATTGCTCAGACCGCAACGTATATTAACCGCAACAGAAGAGTAACGCAAATGCATTGGGGAGGTGGAACGCCAACATATTTAGAGCCGAAAGAAATGACGGAACTTGCAGAATTTATAAAATCAAGATTTACTTTTGCGCCAGATGCTGAAATCAGTATTGAAATTGACCCGCGCGGATTGACATACGAACATATGGTTGCACTTGCAAATGCAGGCTTTAACAGAATTAGTTTAGGAGTACAGGATTGTAATGAAGAAGTACAGCGCGCCGTAAACAGATTACAACCGGAAGAAATTACTATGCAGGTTATTGACTGGTCACGCAAAGTCGGAATTCAAAATATAAATATTGATTTAATTTACGGACTGCCATTGCAGACGGTAGCATCGTTTCAGAAAACGCTTGATAATATTGTACGCATTTCTCCGAATCGTATTGCAGTATTCAATTTTGCGTACGTTCCGTGGATGAAGCCGCATCAAAAATTAATTCATCCCGAGAATTTACCAGACGCAGAAACGAAATTGGCATTACTGAAAATTACTATCGAAACACTGACAAATGCCGGCTACGAATACATCGGAATGGACCATTTTGCAAAGCCGGATGATGAATTAACAATTGCACAGAAAGAAAAAACGCTTCATCGTAATTTTCAGGGATACTCAACGAAAGCAGACGCAGATTTATTTGGATTCGGAATGTCTGCCATTTCTCATTTCGGAACAGTCTATGCGCAAAATGAAAAAAATATTGCAGAATATTACCATGCAATTGATAAAAATAATTTTCCAACGCACGTCGGATACAGAATGACGGATGATGATGCGATTCGGAAATATGTTATAATGCGATTGATGTGCGATTTAGAAATAAAAAAAACAGATGCGGAAGAGAAATTCGGAATAGATTTTGATAATTATTTTTTAGAAAGTATTGCCCAACTTGATGATTTGATTTCCTACGAACTTGTTGAAAATACATCAGAAAAAATTATTATTAAAGATGCAGGAAGATTGCTACTGCGAAATGTTGCAATGTGCTTTGATGTATATTTGCAAAAAATAAAGAAAGAAAAACCACTTTTTTCGAGAACAATTTAAACACAAATGAGGCGTAATCCTTCTCATTACTGAAATTAAGAAATGATAGAATTTTCAACTATGAAAATAAATTTGCTGAAAATTTCAATAAGGAATGGTTTTATCTTGTTTTCCAGTGAATATTTGGCATTTGCGAAAGAAGCAGCGGCAGTTGGTACAGAATTTGCGTTTGTTACAACAGTTTATATGCAGAAATGACAGACCCTGTAGAAATATTAAAAAATGAGCACGCAGAATTGCTTCAGCAACTTCGGATAATGAGCAATGCGGCAAATTCCATTAAAATCAGTGGATTTTCCGTTGAGGCATTTGAACAAATTGTGCGCGTAATCCGATTTATTGATAAAGATATTCGGTTGCATACAGAAAGCGAAGAAAATAATTTATTTCCAAAGTTGGAAAAATACATCAGCGGTCCTCCGATGATAATGCGCAATGAACACAGAGAATTGTGGCGTGTTATATCGCTGATAAAACAACTGATAAAAAATATGGAAGATGGAAATATTCACGGAAGAACAGTCGAGGAAATGGTACAAACGACAAAGTATATTGTAGAATTTCTGACAGCGCATATCGAAAAAGAAAATACGATACTCTTTCCGATGGCTGCTCGGTTGCTTACGACTGATGAATATCAGCAATGCGCCGATGAACTTCAATTGAAGACATCTATTGCAGGCGCGTAAATTTTTTATGAAAATATTTAAGACTAACATTATCTCTCTTATCGTTTAACGAAATAATATATAAGGACAAAATCTATGTTTCAACTTAGTCGCAGCGGCGAATATGCAATCCGTGCAATGGTTTATCTTGCGGTGCGCAATACTAATGATACAATTTCTATTGCAGAAATTTCAAAAGCGGAAGAAACGCCGGAAACGTTTCTTCGCAAAATTGTTCAACAACTCATTCGAGCAAAATTGCTGCGTTCAGTACGCGGCGTACGAGGCGGAATTGCGCTTGCGCGTACTCCTCTGCAAATTACAATGCTTGATATTATTGAAGCAGTTGAAGGACCAATTTTTCTCAACAAATGCTTAATCGGACCCAATGAATGTGAGCGCTGGACGTGGTGTCCGGTGCATAATGTGTGGGGGGACGCGCAGGAAAAATTACTTGGTGTTCTCCGCGCAAAAACACTGATTGTGCTTGCAAATGAGCGTGAAGCATTTTACGCAAATTTCATTTCGAACAAACAGCTGCCTCACGCATTGCATGTTGTTGGATAATGGTATTGACAAGAAGGGAAATGCTACTGCGAATACATCATTTCGCTGTAGTTGCTGAGGTACTATGAAAGATATATCAATTGGATTCACGAAAGAAGAAGTTGCGCAGATGAAGTTTGCGATGCGGCTTTCTCTTGGCATTGGTATTTTAATGCTGTTGATGAAGGGATATGCGTACATTATTACGGGTTCTGCGGCAATTTTATCTGATGCGGCAGAATCTGTTGTGCATGTGTTTGCAGTATCGTTTGCGGCGTACAGTCTTTCGTTAAGTATGAAACCTCCTGACGAATCGCACGTTTATGGGCACGACAGAATAAGTTTTTTTTCTGCAGGATTTGAAGGTGCAATGATTATTCTTGCGGCGCTGTTCATTATTTATGAATCCATTCATAAATGGATGTACGGATTGCAAATAGAAAATATTGATACAGGAACATTTTTTGTAACAACTGCAACTGCCGTGAACGGACTTCTCGGATTTTATCTTGTTCGGCTTGGAAAAAAATATCATTCACTTGTACTGGAAGCAAACGGAAAACATGTTCTTACAGATAGTTGGACAAGTCTTGGAGTTATCGTAGCGCTTGTATTGACAAAAATTACCGGCTGGTTGCCTTTTGACCCAATACTTGCAATCGGTGTAGCGTGCAATATTTTATGGACGGGAGGAAATCTGATGCGACATTCCATAGGGGGATTGATGGATGAAACAGATAAAGATGTAGATGAGCGTTTAAAAAAAATTCTGCACAGTGAAACGGAAAAATACAATATCAAATTTCACGATGTGCGACACCGTAATGCAGGAGCAAAATTATTTGTGGAATTTCATCTTCTGTTTCCCAATGAAATTACAATCGTGCAGGCACACGAAAGAGCAACAATGATAGAACAATCCGTTCATAATTCATTTCCCATGCCCACAGAAATAATAACACATCTTGAACCCATCGAAGGGCACGATGAGATTCATCAAAAATTCACACCGCAAAAACGATAGCACGCAATACCAACATCGAGCGTTTCTATAACGCGCTTGCATCATCATACGATACAATGACGGAATTTCATAAACGATTTTCCAACGAGCAAGCCGTTTTTAATACTATTGTTGAACAATATCAACTTCGTACTGTTTTAGATGCTGGTTGCGGAACAGGATTTCACTCACTCATTCTTGCTTCGCTTGGCGTGGAAGTAACTGCTGTTGATGTTTCAGAGCAAATGTTGCAGGTGTTAAATCGGAATGCGGATGAAATGCAATTGCAGGTTCAAACCGTGCAATCATCTTTTCAACAATTGAAAGATAAAATTGAGGGAGAATTTGATGCAGTTTTTTGTCTGGGAAACTCATTACCTCATCTTCTTTCAACCGATGAATTAAAAGAAACTTTGCAGAATTTTTATTCTTTGTTGAACCCAGACGGAATGCTGTTCATTCAACTTTTAAATTATGAAAGAATTCTTTTTAAAAAGGAACGGATTCAAAGTATCAAAGAAATAGACGGAACGACGTTTGTGCGTTTTTATGACTTTGGAAACAGAACAATCAACTTTAATATTTTAAAAATTCAGAAAACAAGCCAGCAATTGATGCACACTCTTGAAAGCATTGAGCTAAATCCGATGCGATTTGAAGATATAAATGAGCAATTGTACATATGCGGCTTTTCAGATATACAAAAGTACGGTTCGCTTACTTTTGAAAAATTTTCCGAAGAGAATTCGAGAGATTTAGTTCTTACATCAAAAAAACTTCACACGAAAAATACTCTTTTCTGATTCAGCCTTCTGTCAACATACTCTACACTCTCTCAACTTTGAATAGAATTATTCAACAAATTGTCAAAAATGAAAGCCAAATCATTTTTTTTAAAAAGATAACCATATCTGTTTTATGATTTTACGTTTTTTTTGAAAAAAGAGATGAAATAACATTTTTTATTATTTGTCGCACTTTGGCACAATGGTTGTTTCTATATGGTTAAAAGTTTACACGACGCACGTGTAACATTTTTTTAAATAACAATTGAATTCTTATTAACAACTTATCCGGAGGATTCCGTGAATACTATAAATAGAATATTAAATGTACTGGTAGTTTTTTTCCTTATGTCTTCAAGTGTATGGAGTCAACGCGCTGTCGTTAAGATGGAAGCATTGTCTCCAGATGGTTTGAAAGATCATGGATATACATCCAATACTTCGACTGGGTTAAATGTTGTACCAAAAGGTACGGTCGTTTATATGTCGGCAAAAGAGCGTGCAAATGCAGCAGTTCTCACTGCAACGTGGGAAATGTTCAGCAAACCTGCTGGTTCCAATGCCGTTTTAGACAGCACAACTACAAAATGGACAACATTCCGAGCAGATACTACTGGTCAATATCAAATTAAATTGACAATTACTACTGCAAATGGAACAGACGATACTGTAATGAGTATTATGTCTGGAACATACGCAGGTGTCGGTATGGTTGGAGGAATCCCTGCAACAGCTGGTCAATGTGCAATGTGTCATGCAGGTACTTTTCCAAGTTTAGATGATAAATTTACTCCATGGAAAGAAACCGGACATGCAAACCATTTTAAAAATGGAATCAATGGCGTACTTGGAAGTTACAACGCAAATTGTATTCGATGCCATACAACGGGATATGATGCTCAGGCAACTGCAACAAATGGTGGATTTGATGATGTTGCAAAATCACTTGGATGGACATTCCCAACGACATTACAATCAACCAATTTTGATTCTCTTGTAATAAATTATCCCGCACTTGCACAAGTTGCAAATATTGGTTGTGAAAGCTGCCATGGACCGGGAAAAGACCATAATGGCAATCCCTCAAAGATTGATTATTCAATCGAAGTGGGCGTTTGTGCACAATGCCACGATGCCTTATCGAAACACCCGATTGTTACTCAATGGGAAAATTCGATGCACTCAACTCCGTACTATACTAATTCATTCCGTCAGTTACCATTCAACAGTAATGGTACTCCCAATGTGAACTATATGACGAATAATTTTGATAATTGCGTACGTTGCCATGATGCAAAAGGATTTATTAACCTCACAAAAGGATTAACAACAGCAACGGATAGTTTGTACTCATATAATTTGAATAAAAAATCGTGTACAATGTGTCATGAACCTCACGGTGATTCAGAAAATGAATATAGTTTGAGAAAAATAACTGCTGATACATTAAGAAATGGCTATGCAATTCCTGCAAACGTTGGACTCGGAGGATTATGTATGAATTGTCATAAACATCGCCGCGTGCCTTGGTACATAGATTCTACCAGAATTAGTTCAACAGGATTTGGTCCTCACCCCAATAATCAAGCCGATATGTTACTTGGAAAAAGTGGATATGACTGGGGTACTGAAATGCCAAGCAGCGTGGGACATACTCTTGTAGAAAATACCTGCGTAGGATGTCACATGGCAACTCCGGAATTTTCAAATGCAACAGATTCATTAGCACTTAACCATATTGGCGGTCATACGTGGGCGATGGCTTACACAGACGCTCAAGGAAATAAACATGACAATGTTTCAAAATGTGCTGAATGTCATGGAACGATCGAGTCATTTGAAGATATTATTGCTACCGCAGATTATGATGAAAATGGCGAAGTAACTTCTTTCGAAGAAGAAATTGAAGGAATGAAATCAAATGTTAAAAAAGCGCTTCCTCCGTACGGAATTGATAGCATCAGTTGGCAATTGATTAGAAGTAGCCCTGATTCATTAGTGATGAAAAGAGCGCTCTATGATTTAAACTTTGTTACAAGTGGTAGAGCGTGGCACAATCCAAAATATTCTGTAGCATTACTGAGAACATCTCTCGAAATGCTTACACTTGCACGTCGCTCCGGTCAGGTTGGTTCTATTAAAGATATTCCAAATGACCAAGGAAAACAAGTACAGATTAGATGGTACAAATTCCCCGGTGAATCTTTCATCGTTCCGATTATGCAGTATGGCGTATGGAGATTGGATGAAGGAGCGTTGGCTGCGAAAGCAATTCGTGTTCCATCATTTGATAAACTTTCACCGTATCTCTCTGATTTGAAGAATGGTTCACCAGTGGTTGTCGGTAGCGATGTATGGACGTTTGTTGGCTGGACACCCGTTTCAGGAATGGATATGTATGGTCTTGATGTTGCGACAATATTTGATTCAACAATTGTTGCAGGTATGAAATGGACGAAATTCAAAATTTCCGGACATGCATCGGATTATACTCCGTTAGCGTGGTCGAATGTAGATAGCGGTTATTCTGTGGATAATTTACACCCGACTGCCCCCGGAAGTTTTGCATCAAGTGTTGTTGCAACTACTGTTCGTCTCACTTGGATGCAGCCAGCAGACCCTGATATTAATTACTATGCACTATATCGTGATACAGTTGAAATAACCAATCCCGACAATATTGAACCATTTGCAACGACAACAGAGCTATCGTTCAATGATGCAAATGTTCAAACAGGAAAACGTTATTATTATGTGTTGCGCGCCTTCGATTTCTCCGGTAACAGAGGAACGATAGCAAAGACAAATATTATTGTTCTTGGAATAAATGAAGGAGAAAAAATTCCAACAGAATATGCACTCGGTCAAAATTATCCGAATCCTTTCAATCCCAGCACCTCTATCCGATTTGCTGTACCAAAACAAAGCAACGTACGGATTGATATATTCGATATTTTTGGCAGACTCGTAAAAACTCTTGTCAATCAGGAGTACTCGCCCGGTAATCATTCTATACTATGGAATGGAGATGATGGCAGCAATATGAAAGTCGCAAGCGGTATGTATCTGTGCCGATTGCAGTCAGATGGTTTTGTTGCAACGAATAAGTTATTAATGATGAAGTAAGAGAAATGAGAGCAGACGTTCTTTTTGAGCGTCTGCTCTCTTCTTTTGTTGCAATTTTTCTCAAAAAGAAATTCTTTGTATAATTACCGAAGAAATTCGCAAAACACAATCAACAATTTAAAAGGACATTTATGAAAACCGTTTTTTACTTACTCACTGCAATAATTTTTGTAATAATATCGTCGCAAGCGCAGAATTATGCTGGCTCTCAGTACTGTCAAATTTGCCACGATAATTCAGCCATTGCAGGAACACAATACACAGAGTGGAGCAAAACACTACACAATAAAATACATCTGCTTCCCAATGATTCTTCAATGCGACCACTGAGCGCGTTTGTAACAGGTCAATCCATTAGTATGGGTGCAAGTTATGCGAATGCAGTTGTTATTCTAAGTAAAGTAGGAAGCGATTTCTTTGCACAAGTTGGAACAGGAGGAACAACATATAAAATAGCATACACGTATGGCTATGGATATAAACAGCGCTATCTCATAAAAATTGATACTGCGTACTATATGCTTCCGATTCAATATAATCTGAATAAATATTTAGACAATTCTTCAGGAACGTGGATAACATACAATCCTGGAAATTGGTTTAATGCAGACGGAACAATAAAGCCATTTGATAATGCATTTCGGAAAAAATCATGGGATAAAAATTGTATGGGTTGCCACGTAACAGGTGGCAAAGTTGAACAAGTCGTTGTTGGTGCGGATACCGCGTGGAAAGGAACATGGGCAAATAATAGCAGCCACAATAATATCGTTGTGGGATGCGAAAGTTGCCACGGACCGAGTTCGACGCATTCAGGAGGCCCAACAGGAACTGTCAACCCTCGTAACTTACCAAATAAGGAACGAAAATTGGAGGTATGCGGACAATGCCATAATCGCGCATCATCATGGCGTGGAGCAGGACTTGTCGGTACGCATGAGTTTCCAAAAGATGAAATAAATAATACATATTTTAAACCGGGAGATGTTCTTGCGAATTTTGTTAACTTTGCAACACCTCCTAATCAAGCAGGCGGACCGGGAACTTGGCCGGATTTGGTAAGCCCAAGGCAACACCATCAGCAATATCAGGATATTCTCGGCTCAAAACATTATGATAATCCATTTGTAGAGGTTACTTGCTTTACTTGCCATGTTTCACACAAGCCAACGCCGAATAAACACCAGATTACAGATTCGTTAACAGTCGGCGCAGAGAGATTCAAAGTGAGTAATGATGACAATACTCTTTGTCTTGCATGCCACGCTACTCACGGACCGTTCGAAGGAATAGCAAAAGCGTGGGTAATGAATCCCGTACAGTATAATGACTCGATTGGTGCAGTAGTAAAAGCGCATACACGCCACAACTTATATGACCCGACAAATCAATTTACAACAGGCGGCATCGGGCGCTGTTCAAAATGCCACATGACAACAACAGCGTCATCAGCAAAATCATACGACATTCATACACATCGCTTTGGTGTGCTTTCTCCATATTTAACAAAACAATATGCAAGCGTAACTTCGCCAACACAAGGAATGTTAAACTCCTGCGCCGCTGGATGTCATCGCAATCCGTCGGGATCAACTGCTGCAGTTCCAACATTTGGCATTACAAACGATACAACGTTTACTAAATGGAATGAATCAACAGATATTGCTCTTGCAGATACACTTTGGAATTACTGGCAGCAATGGGGCTGGACAGGAGTAAAAGAAATTTCTCAATCTGCGGTTCCGCAATCGTATTACATTTCGCAGAATTATCCGAATCCATTTAATCCCACAACATCTATAAAAGTGGATTTGCCCAAAGATGAAACTGTTCGCTTGAAAGTGTACAACATCAATGGCAAAGAAGTAACAACATTGATGTCAGGAAATTATAAAGCAGGCAAATATGAAGTAACGTGGAACGGACACGATGGCTTCGGGTTACTCGTTGCAACAGGTGTATATATTTATCGGTTAGAAGCCGGTGATTTTGTACAATCGAAAAAGATGGTATTAATGAAGTAAATTATTTTGTGAATAATAGTTGAAGCGTAAGGGCGATACAGGTATTTCTGTGTCGCCTTTGCGTTTTGGCAATTTCTGAAGCAATATGTATTTAAGATATTCCATCAGTTGCGCCGTTATCTATTAAAAACTATATTTGGCCGCCAAAATTAATTCGCAAAAAAAAAGCAAATTATTAAACAATGAAATAAAGCATATATGAACTGTTATAATATATTCAGCAAAAATCTGTGGTGCGGAATTTTTTTGCTGTTGTTGTTCTCTCCGCAGATACTGTATTCACAATTCGTGAGCGCGCGTTTTTCATCTTCTGTGTATGCGTGGGAAAAATTTGATACTGCAGATATTTCCAAAACTGTTATTCGGGGAAATCAGGCGCTTCGATTTGATATTACGCAGGGAGATTTTTCGTTCCACTCTTTTATCAATGCAGCGGCAAACCTATCTGACAAATTTGGCGATGCAAGCAATATCCGTGCGAGTAATTTATTTGTGCGATGGAAAAATGTAATGCACGCGCACGATGTCAGCTTTGGACGAATTCCTTTTTTTGCAGGAGTTGGAAATGGTGTTGTGGATGGAGTAATGCTAAAAGGAAACCACAATGAAATTTTTACTGCAACAATTTATGGCGGAAGAAATGTTTCATCTGCGTTGTATCACCAAAGTAATAATGAATTGAAAAATAATTTTCTTATTGGAGGACAAATTCTCTCTACATATTTTCACAATACGAGAATCGGAGTGAGTTACATTAATCGCAATATGGAACGAAAAAATTATTTTGCCATCCGTACTGATACGATTCTTGTCAAACCCGGTTCGCGTTATCAACAACTCGTAGGCTTAGATTTTCGATACGATAATAATGAATTTTATTCTGACAACATTCGTGTTGATTACGATTTAAATGCAAAGCAGCTTTCCCGTGCACAATGGAACGGACGTTACAGTTACGATGCGCAATTAGCATTTACCGG
Organism: uncultured Chitinophagales bacterium; assembly: GCA_964358705.1. Lineage (GTDB taxonomy): Bacteria > Bacteroidota > Ignavibacteria > UBA10030 > F1-140-MAGs086 > JBBTJF01. The sequence continues at coordinate 12,628 of CAYHPL010000016.1, read as the reverse complement.
TGATGTGCTGTATCGTGTCCCGCGAATTCCGTTCAATTCATTTTTCACAATGTTTGAACCGGAAGAAATAATGGAATACGAGTTAGGCGCAGAATACCTGTTCGTTTCAGGCGTACGTTCGTTTGGAAAATTTGCACTTGTACAAATGGAAGACGATAACAGTAATCGTTTTACTTTCGGAGTCACTACAAATTATGGAAGTATTTCATATTCCGGGACATCAGGATTTGCAGGAACGATGAGTACAATTTCCGCACAATGTGTGTATCCACTGATGGAGCAAACAATTATTCCGACTTTCGGAGTTTTGTATTCGTCCTATAAATTTGATGAAAATACAAAAAGTGAAAACGCACTGGGTGCATTATTTGGAGGAACTATCCGACCGATACAATCTTTTTCCTGCGATATACAAATGCAATACATAAAAAATAAAATTCTCAACAGCGATGTTCGGTTGTTTGTCCGTTTGAATTATTTCTTCAACGGCAATCTTCATTTCTTTGATACGAAAGGAGGCAATCAATGATAAAACGTTATGCACTTTTTCTTCTTGCGGCAATTGTCGTGATGGTTGTTTCTGTTGCGATGCGAAAACCAAGTATCAATATTGCTCGCGATGAAGAAACTAATTCAGAAAAAATTAAATTTTCTCACACCGCACATATTTCAGAACGCGGTGTTGCTTGTTCCACGTGTCATTCGCTGGCAATGACGAGTAAGTTTGCGACCGATAATTTAATGGCATCGCATGAAAATTGTCAGACATGCCACGAAGAACAGATTAATAATGATTGCGCGTATTGCCACACAAACCCTGACGATATTCAGCCAATAACGAATAAAGAAAGAGAATTTACATTTTCACACGAAAAGCATGCAGCAGATAAAAATATTCCGTGCGAAACGTGCCATAAAGGGATGGAAGCCGTTACATTTGCAACGGAACAGAATATGCCGACAATGGCGATGTGTATAACATGTCATACAAAAGAAAATGTTTCCACGAATTGCGAAACATGTCATAATGATTTTGTGAATTTACTTCCTGATAATCATCGTGTAGCGAACTTCAAAAAAGAACACAAAGGATTTGCACGTGTTGGAATGTTCGATGTGCAGTGTTCGGTGTGTCATACAGAAACATCGTGTCAGGATTGCCATAGTGGAATTGAGTTAAATAATTTTGGCGTAGGCAGAGATTTAATGACAGAACCATCATCGAAGACAATGCTAAAAGTTTCACCGAATACAATGCGTCTTTCACGAATGCATGATTTCAATTACCGCTTTACACACGGTATTGATGTTAAATCAAAACTACTTGATTGCGGAAGTTGTCATGAGCAACAAACATTTTGCAGTGAGTGTCATGGTGCAGGTGGAAACATTAATCAGCAAAAATTCAAACCGGCATCACACAATGTTGCAGGATTTGCCAATTTACCGGGACAAGGAACGGGCGGCGGAATCCACGCAAAACTTGCGGAGCGTGATTTAGAAAGTTGTATGAGTTGCCACGATGTAGAAGGAAGCGACCCGGTTTGCGCAATGTGTCACACCGCGGTGGGAGGATATTAAAATGAAAATAGTTTTTGTATCAATAAAATTTTTTGTTTTTGCATTATTCATTTCCGGTTGTTCAAAGTTGAATAATGATTTACCTGCGCCGGTTGAATCAGGCTCTGCAATTCATTCAGATGGTTGGGCAATTTCGACAAATACAAATTTTCACGGAAAGTTTTTGCGGGATAATAATTGGGATTTGAAAAGTTGTCAAAAATGTCATTCATCGGATTACAATGGAGGAATTGCTCCAGGTTGTATGTCTTCTGGTTGCCACGAAGATGATATGGGAATGGCAAAACCTCCGACCGCATGCAATACGTGTCACGGAAATTTTCGCGCGATGGAAAATGATATTGCAAGTTGGGCGCCACCGAAAGCAATTTCCGGTGATACTTCACAGTCCGCTGCAGGAGTTGGAGCGCATCAATCGCATTTGCTTTCTCATAGTATTTCCGCTGCAATTACATGCGCAGAATGTCATACTGTTCCGCCATTATTTTCTACAACGGGACATTTGGATGGAAATAATATTGCAGAGGTACGATTCAACGATTCGCTTGCAAGCGTTATTACGAACGAGCCGACTACATTGAATTATAGTTCGTCATTACCCTTATTTACTCCTGCTCCTGTTTTCACAAAGAGCACAAATTCGTGTTCCAATGTTTATTGCCATGGATATTTTAAAAATGGCGATTCAACATTCACTCCTGTTTGGAATGACACAAGCTCTTCGCAATCTGAATGTGGAACTTGCCATGGAAATATTTCAAAGCCAACTCTTGCCGAAAGAGCGCTTCCCGGCGGAACACACCCGCAAGTAGCTTCTTGTTTTGCTTGTCACGGAACAGTCGTAGATGCAAATCTCAATTTTATTAATCCCTCAAAGCACATCAACGGAAAACTGAATTTATTCAGCGACGAGAGAGATTTTTAAAACTCTCTTTTTTCCTCAAAAAATTGGCATATTGCAGATTTGCAGTATGCCTTTTTTTATTTCCAAAAAAATGAGACTTTTCTGGCACAGAGATTGAAGTATATATTGCGTTTATCGGTTTTTCGTATCCTTTCGTCTCAAAAAGGAAAATATTATGTCAGTTTTATTTAGCAAATCGTGTGAATATGCACTCAAAGCGGTACTATATCTCGGAACAGAGCCGCGTGAGCATCAGACAACTCTTGAAGAGATTTCTCATGCGCTTCATATTCCGTATCATTTTTTAGGAAAAGTGTTGCAACTTCTTGTTAAACACGGAGTTGTTGAATCTCACAAAGGAATCAACGGAGGGTTTTCGCTGAAACGTCCTGCAAATAAGATTATGCTCATTGAAGTAATACGCGCTATTGATGGCGATGTTTTTCTCGAAGGATGCGTACTTGGCTTTGATACGTGCAGTTCGGATAATCCTTGCCCGCTTCACGATTACTGGAAGCACGCGAAAGAAATATTAAGTATTCCGATTCAGACTAAGAGTGTGGATGTGTTCAGTAAACTTCTTGAGCTAAAAATGAAAGGGAATGAGCACGAACCGGTTTTGAGTGAACAAGCATAAATATTACCACAGTGTAGAAAAATTTCATTTTTGAAAAAAAGTGTTTCATTTTTTTACAGAAGTGAGAAAAACATTCCATTAAAAAGAGAAATATTTTAACAGTAACGTATTTTTTTACTCAATGACACCAATTAATTCACACGAAGAAACAATTACATCGTACTACGAACACGACCACGACAGACTTGATGATTTGTTCAAAAAATTTCAGTCGTTGAAAAAAACAGAATTTAACACAGCGAAGGAATTTTTTTTTCAGTTTAAGACAGGCTTGGAACGACATATCCGCTGGGAAGAAGAAATCCTGTTTCCGCTTTTTGAAGAAAAAACAGGAATGAAAAATAACGGACCGACTGCCGTAATGAAAATGGAACACCGCGCAATAGAAAAATATCTTGTTGCGATTTTTGAAAAAGTGAATAGCGGAAATACTACAACAGATGATGACGAACAAATGCTGCTGAACACACTCGGTATGCACAACGAAAAAGAAGAACAAATTCTTTATCCGATGATTGACCGCTCAATTATCGAGCAGGAAAAAGAAATTGTTTTTAAAATGATGGAAAATACTGCGGATGTTCGCAGTTAAAATTAATTCGTAAAAAGAATTTTACAAAAAAAGAATGTGAAGGGATAGAGGTCTTCGACGAACATCGAAGTAATATGTGAATAAGAAATGCGGGCGGGGAATTCCTCGTCCGCATTTTTTTTGTAAAATTTGTTTTAAATAAAATGAAAATTCCAAACCCAATATTTCCAAAAGAACACGGGGCGTGGGCAGTACTATTTATTCCGCTTATTTGCGGCGTAAGTTATGCGAAGCAGTTCTCAATGGATAGTATTTTTATTGTGCTCGCATCGCTCTCTTTTTTTCTCGCTTATGTGCCGATGCAGTATTTGCTAAAAAGTATTATCAAAAAATCCCTTACAAGAGAAAAAATTTTTCAGTCCGCTTTTTGGGCAACAATATATGCGAGCGCGGGAATAATTTTTTTTCTGCCGATTATTTTGAAAGGAAATGTGGAAATAGCATTCATCGGAATTATTGCCGCTGTTTTTTTCGCATTAAATTTTTTGTGGACAATGCATCATCCCAAAACGATAGTTGGGGATTTACTTGCCGTAGCGGGATTAACATTGAGTGCGCCGCTGGGATATTACGCCGCAGGAAAAACGTTGTACTCAACGGCAATACTTTTGTGGTGCATACATTTTCTTTATTTCAGCGGAGCAGTTTTTTACGTGCATATGAAAATATCTGCTGTGTCCCTCAAAAAAAATGAATGCAATCTTGCAGAAAAAATTTCTGTCGGCAAATATACTATAGCGTACGTTATTTTTTCCGCAATACTTCTCGCCGTTTTATTTTCATATACAATTATTTCTGTGGGAGTGCTTGTTGCGTTTGTTCCGCTGTATGTGCATTGCATTTACGGAACGTTTATGCTTTCATCAGAAGTGCATTTTAAAAAAGTTGGTTTCGCTCTGTTATTCCATTCTGTTTTTTATGCAATAATAGTTGGCTTCTTCTCAATGTCGTGAATACACTCAGCAATTTTTTTTCTGCATATTCATTACATTTTCTCCGCACTCGGTACAAAAATTATTTCCTTTCACATCAATCTCTTCTACGGAAGTTGATGAGTGCATCACACATTGGTAATCAACGCAATGCAACAATCCGAAGGTGTGTCCGATTTCGTGCACCATTTCTTTCAGTATTCTTTCTTCAAATAAATTCTGATTTTGTGGATAGCCGTATAGAGCATCATCGAGCCGAAACGTAGAAACCATTGCCGCTTTTCCATCGAGTTGCGCTTCACCAAAAACATACGTCAGAACAGGCACGAACAAATCCACGCCGGTAATTCCTACAATTTTCCCATTGTAATATTTAAACTGCTCAAGTATATGAGAAAGAAGGACGGATGAATTGTATTGATTGCGTGTAAAATCAAATGCGTGCATTGGACTAATGATATTCTCGTCGTGTATATCAATAGTCAGATGCAGTCTTTTTTGTAAAGGAGCGGAAAGTTTTTCAATAATCTCCCGTTCAATGGGAAGCATTGGTATGATGAGCAGCGACGACATTTATGCGGGACGTTTTAATCCGTACTTTGCAATTTTATTGTATAATGTTACACGGTCAATATCTAACACTTCCGCCGCGCGGGTAATGTTCCAGTTTGTGCGCGAAAGAATTTGCTGAATATGCGTGCACTCAATCGCATCAAGGGTATCGTTATCCGGCGCATTTTGTTTTTCGAGAAACTGAAACGGAATATCGCTCAGACAAATGGAGGGAGGAACTGCAAGCACCATTGCGCGCTCAATAACATTTTCGAGTTCACGAATATTGCCGGGCCAATGATATTGCTGGAGAATATTCATTGTTTCTGACGTAATGCTATGCACATTTTTATTCATTTGCGCAGAATATTTTACAATAAAATAATTTACCAGCGCAGGAATATCAGAACGACGTTCACGCAGAGGAGGAAGTACAATGGAGAACACATTCAAGCGATAGTATAAATCCTCACGAAATGTTTTATCTTTTACCGCCGCTTCCAAATCGCGATTCGTTGCACAGATGACGCGGAAATCACTGGTGATGGGTTCATTGCCGCCAACGCGGGCAAATTGTTTTGTTTCGATAACACGCAGAAGTTCTACCTGCATTTTGGGAGTAATCGTGCCGATTTCATCAAAGAAGATTGTTCCGCCATGCGCCATTTCAAACTTTCCTTTTCTGCGATATTGCGCTCCTGTAAATGCGCCGCGCTCGTGTCCGAAGAGTTCGCTTTCTAATAATGTTTCCGGCACTGCGCCGGAATTAACGCAAATGATGGGAAAAAATTTTCGCTCGCTGTTTGCGTGAATAAATCGCGCAATAAGTTCTTTTCCCGTTCCGCTATCGCCGCGAATAAGAACCGTTGTATCTGTTTGCGCAACTGTTTTTGCGAGTTCAAGCACACGTTCTAATTGCGGGCTTTCTCCAATAATTTCACCGTCGCCGGAAAGTTCGGAAATATGCTGATGCAATCGCAAATTTTCTTCGGAGAGTTTTTTATGCTGCAGTGCGTTATGCACAATGTGTGACAGATGGTCGGGGTCAACAGGTTTTGTTACGTAATCAAATGCGCCTTCTTTCAATGCCTGCACTGCGCTTTCGACCGATGCGTACGCGGTAATCATTATGACCGTACTATTTTTATCTATCTCTTTGATTTTCTTTTGCAATTCCAGTCCGCTCATTCCCGGCATTTTAATATCAAGAAGTATAATATCCCACGGTCCTTTATTCATCAGCCGAAGTGCGTGCGTTGCATCTTCTGCTGTTTCTACGTGGTAGCCGTCCTGTTTAAACCACTTGGAAAGGGAATCGCGGACAACGAGTTCATCGTCAACAATGAGTATGTGTGGTGTGTAAATATTTTTTTCAGGCATAAGTTAAAAAGTGTTGTTGTGTGATGAGGTATAAAAATTTGCTTCTGCTTGTGCGTTGTTTTTGGGCAGAAGTATAGTGAAAGCAGAACCTTGTTGCGGTACAGATGCAACAGAAACAGAGCCGCCGTGTCGTTCAATAATGCCATAGACTACTGCAAGTCCGAGACCTGTTCCTTTGCCATCGTGCTTTGTTGTGTAAAAAGGTTCAAAGATATGCGGCAAATCATCGGGCTGTATGCCAATTCCTGTATCGCAAATTTGTATGCTAATATTTTTTTTCGTCGCATCTTCTGCAATGGAAATACGCAGTGTGCCGCCATCGGGCATTGCTTCCACGGCATTAATTTCTATTGCAATCAATGCTTGTTCAATTTGATTCGGGTCGCAAAGAAGGGTGAGGGATACATCGGGCAACTGTGTTTCGAGTGCAATGTTGTGCATCTTTAAATGATGGTCAATCAGCAGCAAACTTTGCTTGACAATTTGCTGTACATGTACTTCACTCATTGCACCGATGCGCTGTCGTGAAAAGAGCAGAAGATTTTTTACAATATTTCCGCAGCGCGATGTTTCATTTGCAATGATGGAAAGTTCGCTGAGAATTTCCTGCTGTTCTTCTTCCGTGAGTGTACCGATGCGGATTTTTCGTTGCAGTAATTTTGCATACGTCAGCACCCCTTCGAGCGGATTATTCAGTTCGTGCGCAACAGTGGCGGCAAGTGTTCCCAACGAAATCATCTTTTCCATTTGAATCATATTCGCTTGCGTGCGCCGTAGTTCTTCTGTTTTTTCATTCACGCGCTGCTCCAATGTGTGCGTCCATTCTGTGAGTGCATTGCGTGCGCGTTGCAATTCATCGGACATTTCATTAAATGAATTTGCAAGGTGTCCGATTTCATCATTGGTATTAATGCCGATGCGATGCTGCAAATTTCCTTTGCGTATTTCTTCCGTCCCGTAGGAAAGTTTGCGCACCGGCGTTGTTACCATTACCCAAATAAAAATTCCTGCAAACGAAGCAACGATAGCGACCCAAATTGTTGCGCTGATATATTGCTCTTTGCGCAGTTCCGATAAACTTTCGTCAAGTTCTTTCAGCGGCACCATTACATCGAGTACACCGAGAACAGTTTGTGTAGCAGGATGCGCATGACACTCTGCATTAGAGCACGATGCCTCATTTTTAATCGGCGTAATCATGCCGAGTATGCGCTCACCGGAGGGAGAGTTAAAAATGCGTGTGAGGTCGGCGGGATGGCTGGATACAATAGTTGCACCGTTTGCATGGCATGCAGTACACGCTTCATTTTTAAGATGCACCGTTGTTCCAATTTCCTTTTCTTTGGAAGAAAAAGTTATCGTCCCTTTTTTATTGTAAATGCGAGCCACTTCAATTCCCGGTTCGCTGCCAACGGTTTTTATGATTTGAAAAATATCTTCGCGGCGATTGAGGAGCATACTGTAGTGCATAGAACGATTCAGCACATCGCTCATTCGTCCGACAGAGTGTACAGTTTTTAGTAAATACTGGTCGGAGTGCCATCGCAATGTAAGAGAAGTAAAAATCATCGTTCCCCCAAGCATAACTACGAGGAGTATGATGAATAATTTAAATCCGAGATATGTTGAGAACTGCATAGGTGTTGAATTCTGCCTTGTTTATAATCTCAACATTCGTGCCATACTTTGCGATGAATTATTTTTTACATAAAAAAGATTCTTATCCAATGTAAAAGGCGGGCGGTGGTTAAATGCACACTTCTCTTTTTAGCAAATACACTCTTCCCAAATTCTCGCTTCTGAATAAAGACACAAACATCTCTACTAAAATTTGTGTAAAAATGGTAGTTGCTCGCTGTGAAGCATTGGTACAAATATTGAGGACTATTCTGTAAATTTTTGATGCGATGTGGGAAATGCGATGTGGGATATGCGATGTGCGTTACGGAGATTTTAGATTTTAGAAGTAAGATTTTAGATTTTTTTAAACACTTCCTTTGCGTAACTCTGCGCTTTCCTTTGCGGACTCTGCGTTTAAGAAAGATTGTTATGAACCGCAAAGGTTCGCAAAGGCAATCGCAAAGGTACGCAAAGAGGGAAATGTCTGATGTATGGCTTTCTGAAAAGTAATTGAGTAGGTGAGTAGTTGAGCCGTGAGTATTTTAGATTTTAGAAGTGAGATTTTAGATTTTTTTTAAACACTTCCTTTGCGTAACTCTGCGCTTTCCTTTGCGGACTCTGCGTTTAAGAAAGATTGTTATGAACCGCAAACCTTATGTCATTCCCGCGAAAGTCGAAGACTCGCAGCCGCGAGCAGGAATCTATATTACTCTTAGATGTAGGACACTTTCAAAGTGTCCTACATCTAATTTGAGCGACGAGAAATTTCTTTGCAGATTGCATTTGCTTTGAAACTATAATTTCTTACTTTCTACTCAAGTTTTTTTAACTCACAATACCACGACACGATGATTATGGATACAGCAACATTACAGAAAAAAATTCAACAACTTCCGCTTGAATTACAAATAGAGGTTGAACAAATAGTACAATCTCTTCTGGAAAAAACTCAGCGAGAAAAAAGAAAGAAACCAAAATTAGATTGGGCGGGAGCGTTAAAAGAATTTCGCGACCAGTACACATCGGTTGAGTTGCAGCATGAGATATTAAATGAACGAATGAAGCAGCCGTGAAATATCTCATTGATGCAAATATTTTTCTTGAATCTCTCTTGGAACAAGAGAAAGCCCAGTCAACGAATACGTTATTGTTCAAAGCGAATGAGATGGATTTTTTTATCACCGATTTCGCTTACCACTCCATTGGAGTTACCTTATTTCACAAAAAGAAATTTGAAAAATTTCACCGGTTTGTACTTGATATGATTGTTGATGCGGGAATGCTTTTACTCTCTCTCCATCAGGAAGATACGGAGCAACTCATCTCCGTTGCACAGCGTTTCTCTCTCGATTTTGACGACGCGTATCAATACACCGTTGCAGAAAAATATGATTTGCACATTGTAAGTTTTGATACTGATTTTGATAAAACTGCACGTGGACGACTGACACCGCAACAAGTTTTAGATGTACTGAAATAACTAACCAACTAACCAAAACAATTTAAACGATAAAGAAAGATAATACTATGGAAATGGGATTTCTCTTTGCACTGATTATAGTTTTGCTTTTTGGACTTACATCGCTATATGTGGTGAAACGCTCCTTAAACGATAAAAAAGTATAACAACATTTTTAAAACAAGTTTAACTAACAAATGGAACATCCCGACTTACCGGGACTAACGAGTTAACCAACTAACCAACAAACAAACAAACTAAAAACAAAATTTGATAACGTAGTTTTTCGCTGCGTTGTAATATTTGTGTGTTGATAAGAAAAGTAAAATAGAATGCGGAAAAAAGTATCGAATTGCGCTCAATGAAGAAAATGAAGTTTTTGTGTATTATGAAAACAACAAGTGGTGTTGTAACAGCATTTGTTGTGAAACTGCTCTCTGTTATTGATGGCAAAGAAGTTGAAATTCTCCGATATGATAGTGGGCATGGAATTCCCCACATTGATGTACTCGATGTGGATGGAGAGACCAAACACAAAATATGGCTCTATCATCTTGATAATGCAAAGGCATTTACCCAAGCGAAAAAAGATATTGAACAAAACTACATTATTTATAAAGAAAGGTATCTACAGTGGAAAGAAGAAAAAAAAATAAAATAAATGTTCCAGCATATCCCAAAAAATGGGGATTAAAAGAAATGGAACAGGATTTACTTGCTTCTGGCGCAATTGAAATAACTCCCGAGCAATTAAAACAAGAACCGTACGTTACATATATGAAAGACATAAAACGGAACGGCAAGTTTATCTGTGATTAACCAACTAACCAACTAACTAACAAACTCACCACCAAACCCACACACACCTATGAAAAACTTACTATTTTTCCTCGCGGTGATTTGTGCAACGCAAGTTTTCGTTTCGTTTAAATTTTAGTACATTTGAACCGAAAAATTTGCTATGAAATTCTCCAAAAGCCAATATAATCTTCTTGCAGATGCGGGACGTGAAACAAGCACCGTTGTGTTTGGCGGTCTTGTTGCAACGATTGTCTTTTCAAAAGAACCAACGCAAGTAAGTTCATTTATTTGGGGAATTTTTCTCTATGCTTTTTTATTAACTATTGCCCTCATTTTTAAGAAGAAAGGAAACCACGATGGATAATGTATTAATTCTCAGTACTGGTATTGCTCTCCTTTATGGACTCATTGCATTATGGGACTGGCTGCAAAACCGCAAACAAAACAATACACCGACAACAAAAATATAACTCACAGGATACAAATACCGGTAAGATTTTTTATTAATTACAAACAAACCAACTAACAAGTTAACCAACTAACCATTAACCCACACACCCTTATGAAAAACGTACTATTTTTACTCGCGGTGATTTGTGCGACGCAATTACTCGTTGCGCAAAAGCCGAACAGACTTATAATCCATCAGGGAACGACAGCAACGCCGTACACCTTATCCACCGTTGACAGCGTTACCTTTGATAGCGTTGCTGCTACGGACTCATACGAAATGGTCTCCGTAACCGGCGGGACATTTTCGATGGGCAGCAATACAAACGGCGATGAGCAACCAATTCACTCGGTTACATTGAGTAATTTTTCCATCAGTAAGTATGAAATAACGTACAAGCAATGGAGCGAAGTAAAAGATTGGGGCATTAACAACGGTTACACGGATTTACCGAGCGGAAGAAAAGGATACACGGGAGATTCCACACATCCCGTAACGGAAGTAAACTGGTATGATATAATGAAGTGGTGCAACGCGCTCTCGGAAAAAAGCGGAAGAACGCCTGTGTATTATACGAACAGCGGTTTTTCGACTGTATATAAAACGGGAAATACAGATTTGCAAAATGCCTATGTAAATTGGAACGCAAACGGCTATAGATTACCAACAGAAGCGGAATGGGAATACGCGGCGCGGGGTGGGATACACAGCGGAGATAATTACACCTACAGCGGGAGTAATGATGTGAACGCAGTAGCGTGGTATAATTCCAATTCAAGTAATAACACCCACGTAGGCGGCACAAAACAAGCGAACCAACTTGGTATTTATGATATGAGCGGTAATGTATGGGAATGGTGCTGGGACTGGTATGGTTCAACATATTATTCAAGTTCACCATCGGGTAACCCGCAAGGACCGACAAGCGGTTCGGATCGTGTGTTACGGGGCGGCTCGTTCGGCGGCGTCGGTTACTATAGCCGCGTCGCGTTTCGCTACTTCAACGGCTTCCCCGGCGGTCGTGTCAACGATTTCGGGTTTCGTGTCGTCGAGGATTAACGCTTTATACTTTTATCCTTTTACACTTTACCCTTTTAAAATTTTTTTTTTGTAGGAAACATTGCCACTACATTTATGTTTGCCACTACATTTATGTTTGCCACTACATTTATGTAGTGGAGAAAAGAACAACAACGCCAATTGGCTTTAGCCAAATAAAAAATTGAAATCCATCATTGATATTCGGCTAAAGCCAAAGAACTTGATTAGAACATTTATCCACTATCTAAAGATAGTGGCAATAATCTGAAGATAGTGGCAATGGAAGAAACAAAGAAAATTACTTATCACTGCATTTATTAAACACTATTGCCACAACATTTATGTTTGCCACTACATTTATGTAGTGGAGAAAAGAACAACAACACACAATTGGCTTCAGCCAAAAGAAAGAAGATAATTCGGCTAAAGCCAGGAACTTGATTAGAACATTTATCCACTATCTGAAGATAGTGGCAATGGAAGAAAACTAAATCAAAAAACACTTGCCACTACATTTATGTAGTGGAGAGAGAACAAAACAACAATTGGCTTCAGCCAAAAGAAAAAATTGAAATCCATCATTGATATTCGGCTAAAGCCAAAGAACTTGATTAGAACATTTATCCACTATCTAAAGATAGTGGCAATGGAAGAAAACTAAATCAAAAAACACTTGCC